>CBDCPC010000001.1:0-1972118 GCA_965220035.1 Acidimicrobiales bacterium | reverse complement strand
TCGCCGGCGAGGCGGGGGTGCCCTTCCTGTCGGTCACCGGTTCGGACTTCATGGAGATGTTCGTGGGCGTCGGCGCCAGCCGGGTGCGCGATCTGTTCAACAATGCCCGCAAGATGGGGCGCGCCATCATCTTCATCGACGAGATCGACTCCATCGGCCGCAAGCGGGGTGCCGGCCTCGGCGGCGGCCACGACGAGCGCGAGCAGACCCTCAACCAGATGCTCTCGGAGATGGACGGGTTCGAGGCCACCGAGGGGATCGTGATGATGGCCGCCACCAACCGCCCGGACATTCTCGACCCTGCCCTGCTGCGCCCGGGACGGTTCGACCGTCAGGTGGTGGTGCCGCTGCCCGAACTCGAGGATCGGGTGCGGATCCTCGAGGTGCACGTGAAGGGCAAGCGGCTGGACGACGGGTTGGATCTGTCGCTCATCGCCCGGGGGACGCCCGGGATGAGCGGTGCCGACCTGTCCAACGTCGTCAACGAGGCCGCCCTGGCGGCGGTGCGCGCCGGCGACGACACCATCTCGATGGTTCACTTCGAGCAGGCGCGCGATCGGGTGCTCATCGGTCAGAAGCGAGAATCACTCGCCCTCTCCGAGGACGAGAAGACCGCCGTGGCCTACCACGAGGCGGGGCACGCCGTGTGCGCCGCCACGCTGCCCAGCGCCGATCCGTTGCACAAGGTGACCGTCATCCCCAGCGGCATGGCGCTCGGCGTGACCATGCAGCTCCCCGAGCACGAGAGGCACATCTACCGCCAGAACTACATCGAGGACTCCCTCGTCGTACGCATGGGCGGGCGCATCGCCGAGGAGTTGGTCTTCGGCGTGATCTCGACCGGCGCCAACGATGACCTCGTGGGCGCCACACAACTGGCCCGCAAGATGGTTCGCGAATGGGGCATGAGCGACCGCCTCGGGCCCATGGCCTGGGGTGCGCACAACGAGGTCTTCCTGGGGGAGGAGATCGTCAGCGCCCGCGAGTACAGCGACGAGACGGCACGCCTCATCGACGAGGAGGTGGAGCGGATCCTCCGCGATCAGGAGCAGCGCTGCCGGCTGCTGCTGAGAGAGCACCGCGACGCGCTCGACCTCGTTGCGCAGGCGCTGCTCAAGCACGAGACCATCCCCGGCAGTGAGGTGGTGCGGCTCGTGGACGTGGCCCGGACCAACGGGTCGGTGGCCGCCACCGGAGGCGCAGCGGTGGCGGCGGCCTCGAGCCTGGACGAACCCGCGGTCTGATCCCGGCCCAGCGGGTGCCCTGACAGCCGGTGCGAACTGCTCCCCTGGCGTTGATCCTGGGCGCGGTGGCCACTCTGGTGGCTCTCATCGCCGCCAGGCGGCGCGGGCGCTGGCGCGGGGTGCTGGCCACGCCGGACGTCCCGGCGACGATCGACCACGGCAGCTTCGAGCGGGCCGGCGTCGGCGCATCAGGGCGAACCTGGCTCGTGGCCACTTTCACGGACCGCACGTGCCGTACCTGCGCGTCCACGCTGGAACGACTCGGCCCCCTTGCAGGTCCTGACGTGGCGCTCGTCGAGGTCGACGCGGCGCGCCATCGCTCCCTGCACGACACCTACAGCGTGGATGCGGTGCCGCTCACCCTCGTGGCCGACGCCACCGGCGCGGTGCTGGCCTGGATTCTCGGACCGCCGACCGCCGCCGACATCGCCTCGGTCCGCCGCATCCTCGCCGAGGCGCCCTCGTAGTGCCCTGATCGGTCCACCGGACACGCAACTCGGGTCGCTGGAAAATGGATTCCGGCCTCCGCCGGAATGACCGGAGAGACCACCGGAAACGACGCCGACACGCAACTCGCGGCGTGGATTCCGGCCTCCGCCGGACTGACCGGAGAGACCACCCGAAACGACGCCGACACGCATCTCGCGGCGTGGATTCCGGCCTCCGCCGGACTGACGGTGGACGTGGTCCGCTGCGCTACTCAGCGGTCTCCGGGCAATCCGCGCGGCTCAGAGTTTGCGAGCCTGGCGGTGCCCTTCGTAGACGGCCTCGTAGGTGGTGCGCGGGGCGATGGCGTCGCCGATCATCTCGGTGCTGACCCCGCGGCGCCGCAGCGCGTGGTACAGGTCGTTGTCGGACTGGCGGCCCGTGGCCATCACGACCCAGTCGGCGGGCAGCGTCGTTGTGATCTCGGTCACGTACACGTTCAGGAAGTCCACGGAATCGCCCTTGATCTCCTTCACGAAGAGATCCGGCAGCACCTCGACGCCAGCCTCGTAGAGGTGCTGGCGCACCCAGAGGTAGTACACCTCGGGGATCGTCTCCATGCCGACCATCGGCCAGCGGGTGACGAGCTTGGTGTCGCAGCCGGCGTTGGCCAACTTCACCGCCGTGAGCGGGGCCATGGCGTCCTGCAGGTCGTCGATGACGATCACCGAACCCGACGGCTCGACGGCACCCATCGCCACGTCCACCCAGCTCACGCAGTTGCCGGTCTCCCAACCCGGCAGCGGCTGCGCCGTCTGGCCCTGCCAACCGTCGCGCCGGTAGTGCGAGCCGGTGGCCACGACCACGTGGTCCGGCGCCTCGGCGGCGAGCAACGCGTCGAGGCTGTCCTCGTCCACGTTCTCACCGGTGCGGATGGCGGCGCCGTTGCCGGCGGCCTGCGCCGCCAGCCAGACCGCGATCTGCCCGTACTCCGACCGCTTGGGCAGTTGGGCGTGCCAGCGCACGTGGCCGCCGGTCTCGGCCTCCCGCTCCACGACGACCACCTCGTGGCCCCGGGCGGCGGCAATCCGGGCGTACTCCAGACCGGCCGGGCCGCCGCCGATGACGAGGGCCTTCTTTCCCGCGGGCACCGTGGTGAGGCTGCCCTCGCCCCACTGGCGCTCCCGGCCCACGACAGGGTTGTAGACGCACTGCACGCGCCCGCCGGTGATGACGCTGCGCCAGCAGTAGTTGGCGGCAACGCAGCGGCGGATGTCCTCTTCGCGGCCCTCGCGGACCTTCTGCACCCAGTGCTCGTCGGCGAAGAGCTGGCGGGCCAGCAGGATGGCGTCCGCCTCGTCGGCCTGCAGGATCTCCTCGGCGATCCCGGGGTTGGTGATCCGTCCCACGAGGAGGACCGGCTTGGTCGTGACCTCCTTGACAGCCTTGGTGTAGCTGCGCTCCCAGCCGGGCTCGTAGGTCATCGGCGTGTGGATGAACGAGTGGTGGACGCCGGCGGAGATGTTCACGTAGTCGATGTCGGCACGCACGTCAAGGTCCGCCACGATTCGCTTGACGTCATCCATCTCCAGGTCGCCGGGCCAGAACGAGGCGGAGTTGATGCGGTAACCCACGATCTTCTCGTCGCCGGCAGCAGCGCGGATCCTCGCCAGCGCCTCGAGCGAGAAGCGGATCCGGTTCTCGTACGAGCCGCCCCAGCCGTCGGTCCGGTGGTTGTAGAGCGGCGAGAGGAACTGCCATGGCAGGTAGCCGTGTGCCATGTGGAACTCCACGCCGTCCAATCCGGCGGCGTACGCCCGCTCGGCGGCGGTGCCGTACGCCTCGATCATCTCGGCAATCTCGTGGGGCTCGATCTCCTTGGGCATGGGGGCGTTGGGATACTCCCCCGGTGGCACCTGGCTCGGCGCCACGTGCCACCACTCGGCGTCGAGGTCGTAGGCCGGGTCCTTGTTGATGATGTTCATCGCCCGCAGGCCGGGGTGCAGCAACTGGGTCACGAGCCGCGTGCCGTGGCGCTGCACGGCCTCGGCGACACGGGCGAGCCCCTCGATCTGGGCATCGTCCCACAGGCCGGGGAAGTTCAACTCGGAGTAGAGGGCCTCCTTGTGGATGATCGTTCCACCGATGATGATCATTCCGAGGCCCGAGCGGGCGCGTTCCTCGTAGTACGCCACAGCCTGGTCGGTGAAGATGCCCTCGGTAGGATCGGCCACCCACGTCGGGCAGGTCGGCGCGAAAACGATGCGGTTCGGAACCGTCGTGTGGCGGACGTTCCATTCGGAGAAGAGCTTGGGGTATGCGGTCATGGGCCTGCCTTCCGGTGCAGTCAGGTTCGTGCGGACGGCCTATCGTCGCGGGCGCTCGCGGCCGCCCACGCAGGAAAACTAGTCACAGCCGATGTCTCCGGCGAACCGGCCCGGCGGGGAGCCACATCGATTGCTCCCCAGCGGATGCGATGTCTCGGAACCCCGTTGAGGCGTTGGGGCTAGAACAGCAGCAGTTCCAGTTCGGAGAGGGTCTCCAATTCGGGGATGGCTTCGACGGCCCGGATGCCGGCCGGGCCGGCGTAGGACGCCACGAGCGGCTCCGAGGCCTCGAACCGCAGCGCCAGCGTGTCGGGCCCCAGGCGGGCCGAGACATCCAGTAACAGCCGCTGGCGGGGGCGTATCTCGAGATCCTGGAGTCCTTGCAGCGGCACCCAACCGATCCCGCTGAGCACCTCCAGCGACAGTCGACTGATCGTCTCCAGGGAGGGGTTCACGAGCGCCACGATGCTCGGCCGACTCCCCGTCCCCGTCAGGGGAAGCACGCCGCGGGTGGCGCCGGCGGTGCGACCGCCCAGGATCGAGACCTCGACCGGCTCGGCCGCCTCGGCAGTGCGCAGCCGCTCCACCACAACGGCGACACCGTTGAACGAGCGGACGCTCACCCAGTACCGCTCGCTGGGCAGGACGCGGGTCGTCGCCTGCAACACGGACACCCCCGAGAGCGGATGCGCCTTACCGGTCAGCGGCGGGAAGAAGGCGACTTCGATGCGCTGGCCGGGCGGGACGGTGAGTTCGAACGGCGGGACGCCCCGCGCCCCCAGCGAGGCATCCAGTTCGACGGCCAGGTCCACCCTCGCCTCGGCGGTGCCCGGGTTGTAGACGACGAAGGAGTTGGCAGCCCCGGCATCGGCGCCCGCGACCCCGAGCGGGAACAGCCATTGGTCGGCGGCCTGCGGGGCGCCGGTACGCAGTGACACGCCCGAGAGCCCCAGGTCGCCGTTGAAGCTCTGCAGTGCGGCTGCCAGCAGGTTGCCGCTGCGGGCCACCACGGAGAAGGACACCTGCTGCCGGCGTGTCACCTCACTGCCGAGGTCGAGCACCGCCAGCGCGTTCGCCGGCACCACGAGGCCCTGGTATGCCACGGGCTCACGGCGACCCTCGTCGGTGATGAACGTGAGGTCCACGACCGCGTCGTCCGAGAACGGATTCAACAGCGACAGACGCACGCGAGCGTCGCGTCTCGTGCTGGAGGTGGCGAAGTACCACGCGGGCGACGCCGAGGTCGCGCACGGGCTGATGTCGGAGGCGCCGTCGAGGTCGACCTCCTGCATCACGAGGCCGCCGGCGCCGTCCAGCCGCACCTCTGCGGCTACGAACACCTCCGCGAAATTGACCAGTTCCGCCGCGACCTGTGCGACCGTTGCGGCAGGATCGATGGCCAACCGCGCATACGGACCCACGACAACGTCGACGCGTGTCGCCGGCCACTGCTGGGACTGACCGCCCAGCGGCACCGCCGGGAAGAAGCGCACGGCGCCGCGCAATTCGTGCCCGGCGGTGTTCACGATGACAAGGTCCTGGCGGGACCTGCCCGCGCCGCCCACCCCGCCGACGCAGAACCAGCTGCCGCCGCCCGCGCCGCTGTAACCCGACCTCACCATTGCCACGTCCGCCGGCGGCACCGCGTCGGCCTCGTCGCGCGCCTGCCCGTCGGCCACCGCAAGCGCCGCCAGCGCGGCTGCCAGAGCGATGATCGCCGGCCAGCGCACGTCAGCGCTCCTCGCGCTCGCGGGACAGCAGGGTGATGGCCAGATCCTCAGCGGATTCGGGCGCGACGTCCGCGGGCGCCTCCACCGGGCGGCGCCGAAGGCTCGCCAGCCCGATAACGACCAGGACAAGAACCCACAGGACGGTGCGGGTCACGTTCGATGCGGATGGTTCGTGGCGCAGCACCGCCGCCCCTCCGGCTCCGGTGTTGAATGCCTGCGCCCAGCCGAGAGCCGGGGTTGGTTCGATCTTCGCGTCGCCCACGCGAAGAACCCAGCCGTCGGCCGCGTCGGCCAGGTAGAGCGTCGAGTCGGCCGGGAGCGACCCTCTGGCGGTCGTCGGGGGATCGAACTCGGGCAGCCCCAGGCTCGTCGAGGCAGCGATTCTCTCGGGCGTCACCTCTCCGGCGCCCGCCAGGAGGGTCCGCGTCGGGCGCCACGCGATGTTCCGGTACACGGCCACGCCCCCGCGGGACTCCTGCCGCTCGAGATCGAACTGCGCACCGAGGCGCCGCTGCACCGAGTCGGGCACCGGCTCGACGAGGTCGCCGAACGGCTCGGGGGCTATGCGCTCCATGACGACCAGGTAACGCACGCCGAAAGCCCTCAAGTGCTCGCCCATCCTGTCCGTCCGCCCGGCCATCGCATCCTGCCAGGCGGTCCTCAACCCGGTGGCCGCCGGAGGCTGCCGTCCCGGCCACCGCAGACCCACGTCCGGCGGCACGGACACCGACGTGGCGTAGACGAGCCGATCGTCCAGTTCCCACCCGCCGAGTGGGAGCACATCGGGATGGCCCACCCACATGATCCTGAAGGCACCCAGTCGGGACTCCTCCTCCACGACCGCCAGCGGTGTCCTGAAGTCTCCACGGGGCATACCCCAACGTCCGTCGAGCGTCAGCGCGAGTACGGGGACGCTCCCGCCAACCAGAGCCACCAGCCCGACAGTGGCCAACATCCGCTTCCGCAAGCGCTTGGAGGTGCCGCCCTGAGACACCCCCGCGGCCCCGAGAGCGATGGCGAGCGCAACGCCGAATGCTCCGGGCGCCAGCAGGACCTCCGGCCGCGGCAGATCCCAGCGGCTCCAACCCTGCTCGGCGGCGAGAGCCAGCAGCACCGACATCAACACGAGACTCCACGCCCGCACGGTCCAGACGAACCAACTGCCCCTCGTCACGACGAGCGCCAACGCTGCCGCAACCAGGAGCCCCCAGGTCAGGCGTCCTCCGGCCGCTGAGCCCGTGGCGAAGCGCAGCAACTCCGCAACGCTCAGATCACCCCCCGCATCGGGTCGCGCGCCTCCGCTGCCCAAGAGGTCCCCCAGCGACGTGGGCGCAGCGGGCCAGTTGAGGAGCCAGCCCACCAGGAGTCCCCCGATCGCTGCGCCCACCAGTTGCACGAGCCGGCGAGTCGAACCCGCAAGCAGGGCCCCGACGACCAGCGCCACCACGAGCATGACCAGCATCACGGGAGCCACCGGCACGAACGCCCCCAGCAGCGCCACCAGGACGCCCACCATCACCATGGGAAGCCAGAACCTGCTCGACGGCGCGGTGTCCGAAGCCGACGGCGGCCCGGCCACCCTCGCCAGCCACAGGCAGATCCACGGCAGCGTGCCGTACACGGCGAGGGCACTCCAGACCCCGTTGGCGAGGGCGTTGTACGGCAGCGGCATGGCGACGAAGGCCACCAAGCCCACGATCTGGACCCGGCGGCCGGCCGGCGCCAGCAGGCGCCAGAGCCCAACCGCCCCGAAGGGCACGAGCCCCAGCAACAGAACGGTGCGCGTCAATCCCATCTCGCCCGCCAGCACCGACCCGGCCACGCCGAGGATCCCGTAGGCGGTCCGGGCCGGACCATCCGACCCCAGCCCCGCCTCCCGCCAGTTGCTGAACCAGGCGCGGAACAGCTCCGCCGGAGACTCTCCCAGCAGTGCGATCTCCCCGACCACCGGCACACCGCGGGTGAGGAGATGGCGGCTACCGAAGATGAAGACCACCATGATCACCACCCAGCCGACCGCCGCGGTCTGTATCGAGGTGTTGCGCACGGCATCCGCAAGACGCCGGCGGCGACCCCAGAGCACGCCGCTTCCCTCGACGGATGCATCGCCCCGCATCAACCCGTCCACGAATCGCGGTATCGAGACGTACCCGTGGCGCGTCAAGCGGTTGACGCGGGCATCGTCCGGCGAGTTTCCGACGAGTCGGCGCCTGTTCAGGATCTCCGCCAGCCCGAGCAGGTTCCACCACCAGGCTCCCAGGAGCGCGGCGGCACGCTGGAAGCGTCCGGCAAGCAGGGACAAAGCCGCCTCCAACGCCGTCAGTCCCAGCATCAGCGACACGTCGGCCGGTAACCGTGAACTGCTGCCGCAGACCAGAACCGACCGTAGCTGGTGACGGTATGCGAGCAAGTCGCGATCGCGGCGCAGCCGGCGCTCCCAGAGACGCCCGCGATGGCGCACGCTCGCGCCGGGCGCCACGAGAACCGTCCCCCCGTCCAAGTTGACCCGGCGGCCGATATCCAGGTCCTCGCCGTGGTATGTCATGGCGCCGTCGAAGCCGCCGAGTCGGTCGAAGACCTCGGTGCGAATCAACATGCAGGCGCTGGGGACGGCGAGCACCTCGGTCACCGCGTCGTGCTGGCCCTGGTCGTACTCGCCTGCGGTGACGAGCGGCACGGGCACACCCATGCGGTCCGACGACAGGCCGACGTATTGCAGGAACCTGGGATCGTCCCAATCCACGAGCTTGGGACCCACCACTGCAGCTCGTCGCCTCACCGCCTCCTCAACCAGTCGCGTCACCACATCAGGAGCCAGCACGACGTCGTCGTGACAGATCAGCAGGAACGCCGCGGCGTTCGCCCCTTCCGGCTCGTCATCGGCGAGCGGCTCGGCGCTCGGCGAGGGTCCGGTCACCGCGACCGGATCGGCGGGCGGTTCGCCGTCCTCTTCGGCCTCCCCGTCCCCCGCGACGATCAACCGGGCGGCCGAGTTGACGGCAGGACCGAAACCGGGGTTGCCGGGAACCGTCATGACGGTCGCGTCCGGCATCACCGAGGCGACCTGGTCGACCACCTCCGGCGGCGCACCGTCGGCGCCATCGCGCTCACCCGAGACGTCGACCACCGTCACCGACAGCGCGGCGTAGTCCTGATCCCGCAGCGACCGGAGGCACTCGGTGAACCACTCCCCCGGCTCGTGGGCAACGACGATGGCGCGAACAGCCGGTCCGATCCTGCCGAGGCGCTCGGGCGGCACAGCGGTGCCCTGCGGGGATTCCACTAGGGTGCGAGGGTATCCTCGGCGCATCGATCAGGAAGGCCATATCGCCGCGAGATGGGTCGGCCCCCCAAGTCACGGTTCTCGCCGGCGGGTATGGCGCGGCCCGGTTTCTCAGCGGGCTGGTCAGGGTCTGCGAGCCGCCGGCGGTGACCGCCGTCGTCAACTGCGGCGACGACATCGTGCTGCACGGGCTGCACATCAGCCCGGACCTCGACACCATCACGTACTGCCTGGCCGGCGAGTTGAACCCCGAGTTGGGTTGGGGACTGCGGAACGATTCGTGGCACGCCCTCGAGACGCTGCGACGCCTCGGCGGCCAGAGTTGGTTCGGGCTCGGCGACCGTGACCTGGGTACACACCTGTACCGGACGCAGCGCCTGGCCGAGGGCGCTCCCCTGTCGGTCGTCACCGCCGAGTTGACCGCTCGCTGGGGAGTGGAGGTGCGGCTCCTGCCCGTCACCGACGATCGGCTGCGGACACGCGTCACGATCGACCGCGACTCGGGCTCGCCCCGGAAGACCGCACAGACCGAAATCGGGTTCCAGGAGTACTTCGTCGGGCTGCGGCATGCGGTCGCGGTCAGCGCGGTGCGGTTCGCCGGCGCCGAGCGGGCTCGTCCCGCACCCGGCGTCGTCGACGCCGTCTCGGGCGCCGCCGCGGTGGTCATCGCGCCGTCGAACCCGATCGTGTCCATCGGTCCCGTGCTGGCGGTGTCCGACGTGCGGCGCGCCGTGGTGCAGCGTCGGGAACGCACCGTGGCGATCTCGCCGATCGTGGCCGGCGCCGCGCTCAGGGGCCCCGCAGGCCGTCTGATGGCCGAGCTGGGCCACGAGACGTCGGTCGTCGGTGTCGCCCGGCTCTACGCACCCGTGGCGGCGACGCTCGTCATCGACTCCAAGGACGCACCCCTCGCAGACGCTGTGGAGGCCGAGGGAATGCGGTGCATCGTGACGCCGACGATCATGCACACCCCGGAGGACGCGGCTGTCCTGGCGCGGACGGCGCTGGCCGCCGCCGGGTTCCGAGCGTTCGCCTGCCAGTGAGCCGGAGCCGATGAGCAGGACGGCGAACAGCCTCACCGTCTTCGGCATCGCGGGACTCGGAGAGGTTCGGCCCGGCGACGACCTGGCCGCCCTCATCGCCGGAGCAGTCGATCTGCGCGACCGGGATGTGGTCGTTGTGACCCAGAAGGTGGTGTCCAAGGCCGAGGGACAGCTCGTGACCGTCGCTCACGGCGACACCGAGGGTCGTAGGCGCCTCGTCGAGAGCGAGTCGGTGCGCATCCTGCGCCGGCGTGGCGAACTCGTCATCGCCGAGACCCCCCACGGCTTCGTCTGCGCCAACGCCGGCGTCGACTTCTCCAACGTCCCCGAGGGCCAGGCCGCGCTGTTGCCCCGTGACCCTGACCGCTCCGCGCGGCGCATTCGCGCCGGGATCCGGGCGGCTTGCGGGCGGGTCGTGGGAGTCGTCGTGTCGGACACGTTCGGGCGCCCGTGGCGCCGCGGTCTGACCGACGTGGCCATCGGTTGCGCCGGCGTCCTGGCGGTGCTCGACCTGCGCGGCTCGTCCGACGCCGTCGGGCGCGAGCTGCAGGTCACAGAGGTCGCCATCGTGGACGAACTTGCCGCCGCCGCCGAACTCGTCATGGGCAAGGACCGTGGCATACCGGCGGCCATCATCCGGGGCGCACAGGAGGACTGGTTCGGAGACGGTCGCGTCGGGCGTGACCTGCTGCGTCCGGCCGCGGACGATCTCTTCCGCTGAGCGGCGGGGTCTCAGCCCGCCGGGCTGCCCGAGTGGCGGCCGCCTCGCAACTCCTCACCGGCCGCCACGGTTGCTCCGTCACCGAGCAGCGTGAACCCGAGCACCCGAGCGCCCGGCTCGACGCTGGTGTCGAAACCGACAACCGAGTCCGCCACCACCGCACCGGCGCCGATCCGCGCGCCGGGTAGCACAACCGAACCGGTGAGCCGCGCGCCCGGCTCGACGGTGGCACGCTCCATGACGACGCTGTCGACGACGCGGGCACCCTCGGCGACGGTGGCCTGCGGGCTCACCGCCTCGAGGGCGACCTCGCGGCGCCCCGTGACGAGGTCGATATTGGCTTGCAGGTACGAGCGGGGCGTCCCGGCATCTATCCAGTAGGCATCGGACCGCAACGTGTACAGGCCGCCGTCGGCCGCCACGGCCGGGAACGTCTCCCGCTCCATCGAGACCGCCCGGCCGGACGGGATCCGGGCCAGCACCGAGGGCTCCAGCACGTAGACGCCGGCGTTGATCCAGCCGCTCGTGGCGTCGCCGGCGGCGGGCTTCTCGACGAAGCGGGACACGCGACCCGAGGCATCGGCCTCGACCATCCCGTAGCGCGAGACATCGGCCATCGGGATCGTCAGGATGGTGGCCTCAGCGCGGCGCGCGCGATGCAGAGCCAGCAGGTCGCTCAGCGCGACGTCGGTCAGCACGTCGCCGTTGAGGGCCCAGAACGTCTTGGAGAACGGGTCGCCCCCGCGGGTGTTCCCATTGCCGGCGGCCGCCTCCCGAGCCGCGAACAGGACCGCGCCGGCCGTGCCCAGCGGCTCGGGCTCGGTCGCGTAGCGGAGGCCCGCGCCCCCGCAACGGCCCGCGGGGTACGCCGCACCGAACGCGTCGGGCCGGTAACCGAGCGCGAGCACCACATCGTCCACTCCCTCGGCCGCCAGCTTGCCCACGACGTGCTCGATCATGGGACGGTCCACGATGGGCAGCATCTGCTTGGGTCGCACGTCGGTGAGCGGCCGCAGCCGTGTCCCCAGTCCACCGGCGAGCACGATGGCCGATCTTCCGCTCATGGACGCTCCACCTCGGCTGCTTCGGTGTGCGATCAGCTCGGCGGTGGCATCGTCGGCCCGGTCCTCCCGCGCCGGCCGATCACTCGTCCGCCGGCTCGGTCACCAGGGGGGTGGACTCCTCACCGGCACGCAGGGCGAACGGGTCGATCTGCCCCAGCCAGGCGACGCTCTCCGGCGGCGGGAGTTCGGCACCCTCGGGCGCGCGGGCGATCACCCACGCCTCACCGTTGTTGCGGAACCGGATGCCGGTGAGATTCTTGGTGAACACGTTTGGCGCCTCGTCAACGGAGCTGGCGAATTCCCAGCGGTGCACCTGGATGATCGCCGGCTCCCCACCACAGGTCACGTCCTCGCCGAGCACCCGACCGTCGTCGAGAGTGATGGCGTCGTCGGAAATCTCCGCCCGCATGGCCGTCATGAAGTCCTCCAGGGTGGCGTTCTCGCCGGAGGCGGCCTCGAAGTACGGGTGGATGTGGATGATGGCGTCGTCGTGGGAATGGATGCCGAGCCCGTCGTCGGTGCTGGAGAAGTGCCGTAGAAACGCCCCCTCGTCACCTTCGGCGCAATCCCACAGGGCGTAGGGCGAGTGCCAGTGATCCTCGTTCTGCACGGGGCGGGCCTGCACGTCGCGGGTCGTGTAGGCGAACGCCACCAGTGCCGTGCCCGCAGCGATGATGAGCACCACCAGGGCAGGGAAGCTCGGCCGCAGGATGCGGCTCAACCTGTTGCCCCCGCCGCCGGTCCGCGCCGCACGCTCGATGTTGCGGACGGCGTCGGTCAGGGAGGAGCGGCGGATCCGGGAGTCTCGCGCCATAGCGACAGGCACACTACCGCCGCCTGCGAGCGATAGCGCCCGAGCGGCGGACGCCGACACTGCCACGGCCCTCACTGAGTTGGCCAGACATCCCGCCGTCGCCTCACTGCGCGACGAGAGCCGGTCCGGAACAGTTCCGCGTCAGGAAGTTTCCGCAATACTGATCTATCCTTGGATACATTCGGTTTGCTGATGCTGTCGCATCGATCGCGTCGAGACCCACCGCACCCGGCGCCTCTCCATGCCGGCGGTTCGCCACACCGACGGGGCGGGCATCAACGCGCAACTGGATCCCCACCGCCGGCGTCCTGCTAGCGCTCATCGCCGGCGCGGCGTGCAGCGCTCTCGACGAAGGCGCCACACCGCCGGCCGGCACGCAAGCAGAAGGAGTTGCCACGCCCGCCGAGCAGGCTGCCTCTCCCACCACCCGGGCGGCCGAGAGAGTCGACGAGCCCGGCGGCGTACCCGCACCCGATGACGCCGGGAGCCCCGCAACCAGTCGATCCGAACGAACCGCCGGCGCCGATGACGGGCCCGCTCCTGCCGGCGACACCACCACGCAGCCCGAGCGAGCGACCACACCGGACAACGAACGGTCCGACACCCCCGGCGGCGAGCCCACTCCGGACGGCAGCACCACGACCACGCAAGCCGAGCAGACCGACATTCCCGACGGCGGCGTTACGATCACACAAGCCGAACAGACCGACATCCCCGACGCCAGCGCCGCGACCGCACGGATCGAACCGACGACCAACGCCGGCGATGAGCCTGCGCAGGACGGCGAACCCGCCGACAGTCCGGAGGGGCCGTTCAGGGCGGTCGCCGCCGGGGGCGGACACTCGTGCGGGCTGCGCACCGACAACACCCTCGACTGCTGGGGAAACAACGACTACAGGCAAACCGACGCCCCGGACGGGCTGTTCAGCGCCGTTACCGCCGGCGAGGCGCATTCGTGCGGGCTGCGCACCGACAACACAATCGCCTGCTGGGGCGACGGGTACCAAGGTCAGACCGACGCCTCGAACAGGCAGTTCAGCGCCGTTGCCGCCGGCGAGGAGCATTCGTGCGGCCTGCGCGCCGATGACACCATCGAGTGCTGGGGGAACAACGACTACGGTCAAACCGACGCCCCGCATGGGCAGTTCAGCGCCGTCACCGCCGGCGGAGTCCACACGTGCGGCCTGCGCGCCGACGAGACCGTCGAATGCTGGGGACTGAACCAGTATGGGCTAACCGACACGCCGAGCGGTCGGTTCAGCGCAGTCGCAGCCGGCAGACTGCATACGTGCGGGCTACGCACCGATGGCACTGTCGCATGCTGGGGCTACAAGTACGACGGCCAGGTCAGCGCGCCGGGTGGCCGGTTCAGCGCTGTCACGGCCGGGGGACGGCACTCGTGCGGACTTCACGTTGACAATGTCGTCATCTGCTGGGGCTCCAACCGCGATCGGCAGGTCGACGCACCCGAGGGTGGGTTCGCAGCGATCGACGCCGGCGGGCTGCATGCGTGCGGGCTGCGTACCGACGGAACCATCGAATGCTGGGGCAGCGACGACTACGGGCAAAGCGCCGTGCAAGCAACGAACCCGGCGGTGGCCGGCAGCGAGTCCGCCGACAAGCAGGTCGGGTGGTTCATCGCCGTCTCGGCCGGCAGAGTCCATAGCTGCGCGCTGCGCGCCGACAAGACCGTCGAATGCTGGGGCAGCGACGACTACGGGCAAGACGGCGCTCCGGACGGGCAGTTCAGCGCCATCGCCGCCGGGGGCGAACACTCGTGCGGGCTGCGCACCGACAGCACCATCGATTGCTGGGGATGGAACCAGTACGGGCAAATCGGCGCTCCGGGCGGGCAGTTCAGCGCCATCAGCGCCGGTGGAGTCCACACCTGCGGACTACGCACCGACAACACCATCGAATGCTGGGGCAGCGACGACTACGGGCAAGACGGCGCTCCGGGCGGGCAGTTCAGCGCCATCAGCGCCGGTGGAGTCCACACCTGCGGGCTCCGCGCCGACACCACCATCGAATGCTGGGGAGCGAACCTGAACAGGCAAAACGGCGCTCCGGACGGCCGGTTCAGCGCCATCAGCGCCGGCGGTGAGCACACCTGCGGACTACGCGCCGACAACACCATCGAATGCTGGGGACTCAACGACTACGGGCAAGCGACCGCCCCAGACGGGCAGTTCAGCGCCATCAGCGCCGGCGGAGGCCACACCTGCGGACTGCGTGCCGACAGCACCATCGAATGCTGGGGACTCAACACCGATGGGCAAGCGACCGCCCGGCACGGGCGGTTCAACGCCATCAGCGCCGGCTTCCTCCACACCTGCGGGCTCCGCACCGACAACACCATCGAATGCTGGGGACTCAACACATCCGGCCAGATCGAGGTGCCGTTGACGAGTCGTGCCGAAGCGAACGGGGCGCCGCCGGCCGCCTCCCGCACCCCGGACGACGGACCCTCGGCGCCGGTCGCGAGCACAATGTTCAGCGCCGTGGCGGCGGGTGGGGATCACTCGTGCGGGCTGCGCGCCGATGGCACCGTCACGTGCTGGGGAACCAAACGGCACGGGAGAGCGGACGCGCCGGACAGGCTCTTCGTCGCCGTCACCGCCGGCACTGCTCACTCCTGTGGAGTGCGCACCGACGGCACGATCGGCTGCTGGGGTTACAACGTCGACGGCCGCGCCAACCCGCCGCGCGGCCGGTTCAGCACCGTCACCGCCGGCACCGCTCACTCCTGCGGGCTACGCACCGAAGGGACCATCACCTGCTGGGGCGATGACGGCCATGGACGGACGGCGGCTCCACAGGGGCGCTTCGACGTCGTCGACTCCGGGGCTTCGCACTCGTGCGCGGTGGGCACCGACAAGACCATCACCTGCTGGGGCCACGACTCCGACGGGGAGACGACGTCGCCTACCGGTGAGTTCGACTCCGTGACCGCCGGCGGCGACCATTCGTGCGGAGTGCGCACCGACGGAAGCGTCACGTGCTGGGGACGCAATGAGTTGGGCCAGGCCGAGGCCCCGGACGGGCGATTCAACGCCATTAGCGCCGGCTTCCTCCACACCTGCGGGCTGCGCACCGACGGCACCATCGCCTGCTGGGGACGGACCAACCAGCCCCCGGACGCGCAGTTCACCGCGGTCAGCGCCGGCGGGCAGCACACCTGCGGGCTGCGCACCGACGGCACCATCGCCTGCTGGGGGTCGTCCTATGTCACGCCCGGCGGCGAGTTCAGCACCATCGGCGCCGGCACGTACCATTCGTGCGGCGTTCGCTCCGACGGCACCATCACCTGTTGGGGCAGCAATCGACAGGGCCAGGCAGATGCACCGGCCGGGCGGTTCGATGCCGTCAGCGACGGCGCGGAGCACTCCTGCGGGCTGCGCACCGACGGCACCATCGCCTGCTGGGGTGACAACTCACGCGGGCAGGCAGACGCGCCGAGCGGGAGGTTCAGCGCCGTGTCCGCCGGCGTTGCCCACTCGTGCGCGGTTCGCGTCGATACCTCCATCGACTGCTGGGGAGACAGAGCCGAGTCGGGACCGGTACCTCCGAGAGGACAGTTCAGCGCCGTCAGCGCGGGCGACTGGGGGTCGTGCGGGGTGCGCACCGACGACACCATCGAATGCTGGAGCAGCGTCACCAACGACCCGTATGCGCGCGTCGACCCACCGGACGGGCAGTTCAGCGCCGTTAGCGTGGGCCGGTCACAGGCCTGCGGCCTGCACGCCAACGGCACGGTCGAATGCTGGAGCGACGACTCATACGTGGTCGACGGCAGCTTCAGCGCCATCAGCACGGGCGACTGGCAGTCATGCGGGGTGCGTACCGACGGAACCGTCGAATGCTGGGGAGGCAACACATCGGCGCGCGACGGGCAGTTCAGCGCTGTCAGTGCCGGGGGACAGCACTCGTGCTATCTACGCCCCGACGGGACCGTGGAATGCTGGGGTGGCTCCTTCGGCGCGGGGATCGACATGCCCGAGGGCGTGGCGTGGGCTCGCACCACCGCATCGAGTGAGACCGAAGCCGCACCCGGCGGTGACCCCTCGCGGTCGCGCAGCGGGCAATCCGGCACGGCGAGTGACCGGTTCACCGCCGTCGCCGCGGGCGACTCGTAATTCGTGCGCGCTGCGCACCGACGGCACGGTGGCCTGCTGGGGGTGGAACTACTACGGGCAGGTCGCCCCGCCGGACGGGCAGTACATCGCGATCTCCGCAGGGCGATCTCAGTCCTGCGCCCTGCGGGCCGACGGAACCGTCACCTGCTGGGGCGAATCGGAGGTCAGCGAGACCGGCGGAACCGGACCACCCCACGCCCGGTTCAGCACCATCACCACCGGCAGCGACCACTCCTGCGGGCTCCGCCTCGACGGCACGATCGGTTGCTGGGGCGACACTTCCTGGATCGGTCAACCTCCCCACGGTGAATTCACCGCGATCGACGCCCGCTGCGCGGTGAGCGTCGACGGCACTCTCGCCTGCTGGGGCGGCCCGGGTGACCACCCACGCGAAGGCGGGTTCAGTGCGGTCGCCGTCAGTAGTCGCCACGGCTGCGCCCTGCGCACCGACGGCACGGTCGCCTGCTGGGGCGCCAACGACGACGCCTGGGGCCGAACCACCGGGCAGGCCGATGGTCTCGAGGGATCGTTCAGCGCTGTCACCGTCAGCGCCTGGCACTCGTGTGGGCTGCGCACCGACGGCACCGTCGAATGCTGGGGCGTAGACCTCTACGGGCAGGCCGATCCCCCGCCCGGGCGATTCCTGTCGGTGACCGCCGGGGACGACCACTCCTGCGGCCTGCGACCGGACGGAACCATCGAGTGCTGGGGCGGCCTGGTCGGGGTCTCCGAGGGGCAGCGCGGCCCGTTCACGGCCATCTCCGCCGGCTGGGAGCACCGCTGCGGGCTGCGCGCCGACCGCACCATCACTTGTTGGGGCAGCTACAGCGCGGGAGAATCCAACGCGCCCCGCGGCGAGTTCAATGCCGTCAGTGCGGGCAGCCAGGCCTCGTGCGGCGTGCGCACCGACGGCACCGTCGAATGCTGGGGCGAGTACCGGCACGCGCCCACCGATCTGCCGCAGGGTCCGTTCGGCACCGTCTCGACGGGCGGGGATCATTCGTGCGGGCTACGCACCGACGGCACCGTCGCCTGCTGGGGCAACAACAGCAGCGGCCAGACCGATGCCCCCGGGGATCGGTTCAGCACCGTCAGCGCCGGCTACGACCACTCGTGCGGCGTGCGGACCGACGGCACGGTCGCCTGCTGGGGCAGCAACCTCCGGGGAGAGGCCGAGGCGTCCGCCGGACAGTTCCGCGCCGTGGCGGCTGGCCGCGGACACACCTGCGGCCTGCGCACCGACGGCACCATCGCCTGCTGGGGGACCATGGGGTCCGAGCAGGCGCCGACCGGGACCTTCACCGCCGTGGCCGCGGGATGGTCGCACTCGTGCGGCCTGCGGACCGACGGCAGCGTGAGCTGCTGGGGACGCGATCTCCGCGGATCGGCCGAAGCGCCGCGGGGGGAGTTCGTCGCGGTGACCGCCGGCGGCGACCAGTCCTGCGGATTGCGCGCCGACGGCACCATCGCCTGCGGGCGATCGCCCCGAATTACCTCTGACGACACGCCGGCCGGCGTGACATGGGACTGAGAACATGAGACTGAGAGAAGTCGCCGGACCACCGCTTGGGGTCACGCCGCAGGTCGCCGTCGTGGCGGCAGCCGCCCGCCCGGTTGCTCCGGCCGGGCGGCGGAGGTCAATGCCCCGGGAGGCGATCATTGTCGCGGTGGTTGTCACGCTGGCCGGCGCCGCGGTCGGCTGTAGCAGCACCGGTGAGCAGGACGGCGCGGTCCCGGCCACGCAAGCCGCACGCGCAGCCGTCCCCGGGGAACAGCCCGCGCCGGCCGGTCCCTCTGCCACCACTGAAGCCGAGCCAGCTGCAGAGCCCGTCGAGCGGCCCGCACCGGGCCCTCCCTCGCCCAGGACCGCGGCCGAGCGGACCGAAGGGCCCGGCGAGGATCCTGCGCCGGCGACCGCGACGACCGCGACGACCGGTGAGGAATCCCCTCCGGCGGACGATGCACCCCTGCCGACGCCAGACAGCGCGCACGAGGCATCCGGCAGCGACGGCTCGGAACGCCCTGTCGGGCAGGCTGGCACAGCCGGCCCGGACGGCCCCGCCGCCGAGGTGGCCCCAGCACCCGACGACGACCTATCGGGCGAACCCCACAGCGGCGATCCCGCCCTGCCTGACAGGGCGTTCCGCGCCGTCGCTGCCGGTGGCACCCACGCCTGCGGCCTCCGCGCCGACGGCACCATGGTCTGCTGGGGAGAGAACCTCGCCGGGCAGGCCGAGGCGCCGCCGGGCGAGTTCAGCGCCGTCTCGGCCGGTCGCCGGCACTCGTGCGCCGTCCGCGCCGGCGGCACCCTCGAATGCTGGGGCGACAATAAGTACGACCAGGCCGAGGTGCCCGCCGGTGAGTTGGTCGCCGTGTCCGCAGGAGGACTCCACTCCTGCGGATTGCGCAGCGACCGAACCATCGCCTGCTGGGGTTACAACAGCTGGGGGCAGGCCGATCCGCCTCCCGGCGAGTTCAGCGCCGTGGCCGCCGGCGGCAGCCATTCCTGCGGCCTGCGCAGTGACGGCACCCTCGAATGCTGGGGCGACAACAAGTACGACCAAGCCGGGCCACCGGACGGTGAGTTCATCGACCTGTCCGCCCGCGACGCCCGCTCGTGCGCGGTGCGCAGCGGCGGCACCATCGAATGCTGGGGTCTCGCGGCGAACGCGGCGCACGGCGAGTTCAGCGCCGTCGCCGTCGGCGGCAGCCATTCCTGCGGGCTACGTAGCGACGGCACCGTCACTTGCTGGGGCGAGAACGAGCAGGGACAGTCGGACTCGCCACTGGGCCGGTTCGAGGCCGTCGCCGCCGGCACGGCACATTCCTGCGGCCTCCGCACCGGAGGCACCGTCGAGTGCTGGGGGAGCAGTGACTCAGAGCTTGTCGTCGCCCCGGAGGGACGGTTCAGCAGCATCACGGCCGGCAAATCGCACTACTGCGGCCTGCGCGCCGACGGCACGGTCACCTGCTGGGGCAGCCTCAGCGCCCCGAACGTGGGCGCCCCCGGTGGGCAGTTCAGCGACCTCTCGGCCCGCACGACGTATACGTGCGGAACCCGCCCCGACGGCGCCGTCTCCTGCTGGGGACTCGACGGCTCGGAGCTTCCCGACCTGTTCGATGAACTCGCCGCCCTGCTGGGTCGACCGGTCCGCGACACCGCCGTGGTTGGGCTCAACGTGTGCATGCTCGGCGGCGACGGCTCGATCGGCTGCCACGACCTCTGGCCGGACGAGTCGGCAGACCCGTCACCTCCGCCTCCCGGGCAGTTCGTCACCATCGCCGCAGGCCGTGCCCATTTCTGCAGCATGAACGCCGACGGGACCGTCGCCTGCTGGGGGGAGAACAGCGACGGTCAGACCGAGGCGCCCGCGGGCGAGTTCACCGCGGTCGCCGTCGGCACGGATCACTCCTGCGGGCTGCGCACCGACGGCACGGTCCAGTGCTGGGGGACGATGAGCGGCGCGCCGGACGGCACCTTCACGGCGATCGCCGCCGGCTGGCAATCCACTTGCGGGCTGCGCAGCGACGGAACCATCGAATGCTGGGGGGCAACGAGCGGCGCGCCGGACGGCACCTTCACGGCGATCGCCGCCGGCTGGCAATCCACTTGCGGGCTGCGCAGCGACGGAACCATCGAATGCTGGGGAGGGCTTCTCGTGCCCTCCGGCGCGTGGATCGGCGCTCCCGAAGGTGTGCTGTGGCCATCCGCCGGCAGTGCCGGTCGCGCCCAGGGCATGGCCGGGGATGAGGGACTCGCCGCCGGATCGGGAGCGCCGTTCAGCGCCGTCACCGCCGGTGGGTCGCACACCTGCGGGCTGCGAAGCGACGGTACCGCCGAATGCTGGGGCGACAATGCCGACGGGCAGGCCGACGTGCCGGCCGGGCTGTTCAGCGCCGTGGACACCGGAGCCGGCCACTCGTGTGGATTGCTGGCCGGCGGAATGATCTCATGCTGGGGCGCCAATTACTCCGGCCAGGCCGACGCGCTGGCCGGGCAATTCCGCGCCGTCACCGCCGGTGGGTCGCACAGCTGCGGGCTGCGCAGCGACGGCACCGCCGAATGCTGGGGCAGCAATGCCGACGGGCAGGCCGAAGCGCCGGAGGGATCACTCGGTTCCATCAGCGCCGGCAGGCGCCACACCTGCGGGTTGCGCAGCGACGGCACCGTAACCTGCTGGGGCGACGACACACACGGCAGGATCTACGCCCCGCCCGGCGAGTTCGGAGCCATCGCTGCAGGCGGGTCGCACAGCTGCGGGCTGCGCAGCGACGGCACCGCCGAGTGCTGGGGCGACAACAGCAGCGGCCAAACGTTCGTGCCGTTCGAGACGTTCAGCGCGGTCGCCACCGGAGCCCGGCACTCGTGCGGGCTGCGCACCGACGGCACCATCAGCTGCTGGGGCGGCAATGCCGACGGGCAGGCCGGCGCGCCCGCCGGCGAGTTCACAGCGGTCACCGCGGGCGATTCACATACCTGCGGGCTGCGCGCCGACGGCGCCATCGAGTGCTGGGGGGAATCGTCCAGCGACATGCCGGACGACGTTTCGTGGGTGAGCCCCGGAGCCGAGCAGCCCGGCGGCGCGCAACTCGACCCCGGCGCCGCCCGCGACGCAACGCCACCCGGAGTACCGCGAGCCGAGGACTCCCTCGCCTCCGGAGACGACGACGTGGCCGGCCTCGAGCCGCAGTACACCAGCGTGTCCAGCGGTGGATTGCATTCGTGCGGGTTGAGAACCGACAGCACGGTCGCCTGCTGGGGTGCCAACGAGTTCGGGCAGGCAGACGCGCCTGCGGGGCGGTTCAGCGCCGTGAGCGCCGGTGAGGGCCATACATGCGGCATCCGGACCGACGGCACGGTCGCATGCTGGGGAAGGAACGACCGGGGGCAGACCGAGGCGCTCCCGGGCGTTTTCTCCGCGGTGACAGCGGGCTGGGAGCACACATGTGGGCTGCGCCCCGACGGCGAGAGCGAGTGCTGGGGATCGTCGGAACGGGGTTCCCCGAGCGGGACGTTCCAGGGTGTGAGCACGGGCTCGTACTCGTCATGCGGCCTGCGCCTCGACGGCACGGTGACCTGCTGGGACAACTACAGACACGAGCCGACGCAGGAGCCCGACGGGTTGTTCACCGCCATCTCACACGGCCAGAGTCATGCCTGCGGGCTGCGAGCCGACGGCACCATCGCCTGCTGGGGATGGAACGAGCAGGGCCAGACGGATGCGCCGACCGGGCGGTTCAGCGCCGTCACCGCCGGCTGGTACGGGTCGTGCGGTCTGCGCCTCGACGGCGCTGTCACCTGCTGGGGCAACGACGGTCTGGACCGCCCGACCGCTCCCGGCGGGGAATTCACGCTCATTTCCGTCGGTGCCATCGAGTCGTGCGGTCTGCGCCGCGACGGCACCATCACCTGCTGGGGATGGCACGGTACCGAGCCCGATAAGGCGCCGCCCGGGCGGTTCCGTGCCGTCGACGCCGGCGCTCTCCACTCGTGCGCGCTGCGCACCGACGGCGCCGTCGAATGCTGGGGTCACGACGAGTCCGGCAAAACCGATGCACCTCCGGGGCAATTCGTCGCAGCCACCGCCGGCGCGTCACACTCCTGCGGGATCCGCTCCGGCGGCGGCGTCGAATGCTGGGGCGCCGACCTCGGGGACGAACGCGGGCGCGACGTGAGTGGCTTCTCACTCAGCGCCATATCCGCCGGCTACTACTACACGTGCGGCGTGCGCATCGATTTCGCACACGTCGCCGAGTGCTGGGGCTCCGAGTGGTCCAGAGTGACGGGCGCGCCCCTCTTGAAGGATTTCACGGTCGTCGCGGCCGGCGCGAACCATGCCTGCGGCATTCTCACCGACAACACGATCCTGTGCTGGGGCTCCGACTGGGAGGGCCAGGCTGATCCTCCGGATGGCAGATTCGTGGACATCGCATCCGGCGGACTCCATTCCTGCGGGATCCGCACCGACCGGACCATCGCCTGCTGGGGCGACAACGCCCAGGGACAGTCCAGCGCGCCCGACGGGCACTTCACCTCGGTCGCCGCAGGCCTGCTCCACTCGTGTGGGCTGCGCATCGACGGCACGATCCAATGCTGGGGGCCGGCCGAATCACCGGTCACCGAGGTTCCGGCGGGCAGGTTCAGCGCCGTCACCGCCGGCTCCACGCACACGTGTGGGCTGCGCACCGACGGCACGATCCAATGCTGGGGCTGGAACGACCTGCCGGCGGGAGTGCGCCGGGCAGCCCCCGCGCCCTCGGGCGCCGACTGAAACGCCCCGTCAGGCATCGGTCCGTGTGGGGAGGGAGGGGCCGAGCGGACCGCCACGGCGCAGGTCGGAATCCCGCATGGACACGCAGGGCTCGCGGCGGCGGCTCGAGCCGGCCTTCCACGTATCGGGCTGACCCGCCGGCCGCCCGCGCGCACCCGGCGGGCTCGCGGCGGCGCCCGACGCGGTGACTCGGATCCGTGCCACGCCGCCACCGACGATTAGCCTGCGGCGCGTGAGCGAGCCGGTCGTCTGGCTGAACGGTGAGGTGGTTCCGGAGTCGGCAGCGCGGATCTCGCCGCGTGATCACGGGCTGCTGGTGGGCGACGGGGTGTTCGAGAGCGTCCGGATCACCGCCGGGCAGGCGTTTGCCCTGGGCCGCCACCTGGCACGGCTGTCGCGCTCGGCTGAGGCATTGGGACTGGATCTCCCGGCCGTCGCCGAGTTGCGAAGGGCGGTCTCGGACGTGCTGGCTGCAACGGGCATCACCGAGGGACGGCTGCGGATCACGGCCACCAGCGGGCCGGGCGGGTTCTCCTCGACACGGCCGGCGGGACCGGCCACCGTCGTCGTGGCCGCCGAGGAGGCCCCGCCGTGGTCGCCCCACGTGGCGGTCGTGACGGTGCCGTGGCCCCGCAACGAGCGGGGCGCCGCCGCCGGCGTGAAGACCATCTCCTACGCCGAGAACGTGGTGGCGCTGCGGCGGGCGCACGCCGCAGGGGCCGGCGAGGCGATCTTCGCCAACACCCGTGGCGAGCTGTGCGAGGGGACGGGCACCAACGTGTTCGTGGTTCTGGACGGACGCCTGCTCACGCCGCCGCTCTCCTCGGGCTGCCTGGCCGGCGTCACCCGCCAACTGGCGCTCGAGATCACCGACGCCACCGAGGAGACCCTGCCGCTGCCGGCCCTCGCCGCCGCCCGCGAGGCATTCCTGACCTCCACGACGCGCAACGTTCACCCGATCTCGGCGGTGGACGGCGTTCCGCTCCCGGCGTGCCCCGGGCCCGCCACCACCGGCGCCCGGCAGGCCTTCGCCGCTCTGATGGCCGGGACGCTGGATCCCTGAGCCTGGATCCACCGCTGGGTGGGGTGCGTCAGGGTTTGGCGGGTCTCCGTCCTCACGACCGCCGGTGTGCTCGCGCCTGCTCCTCGGTCAGGCGATGCACCCGCATCGGCAACCACGAGAGCCCGGCCCTCTTGGCGGCGAGGATGCGGTGGCGGCCGCTGCCCACGTCGACCACAGTGCCGTCCGGCGACATCGCGACCTGGGGCATGTCGCTGCCGAGGTAGACGTCCCAAGCCCCTCCTCGCTGCCGGAAGCTGCCCGCCCTGCCCTCGGCGTCGTCGAGTTCCGCAAGTTCGTCGCGGGTACCGCCTCGCGCCGCGTGGGGAATCACGGTGTCCCGGAACGTCTCCGCGGCCCAGATCATGTCACCTTCGGAGGCTCCGCCCTTCGCCGGCTCCACCTCGAATAGGTCCTCGCGAACCGATACTCCGTCCAGTCGCACCCGCTCGACGCCGTCACCGAGAGCGAGTCCTGCGATGACGTTTGTGCCGCCTCGGGATGGCGGCGCTCCGGTTTCCCCAGAGTTCGCGGAGGTCGCCCCGGCCGTCGTTCCGCCACCGACGCCCCCCGAAGGGGCAGGAGACAACTGTGAGTCGCCGGGAGGGGCACCGACTCTGTCGATGTGATCCGCCAGATTGGCCAGCCACCCATCCATGAGCCGTCCACGCTCGGCGATGGATAGCGCACGGCCGTTCAGCCGTGTTGTGAGTTCGGCGGCGAGCCGGTCGACGCCGGTCTGGACCCGAGCAGCCGTCTCGTACTCCCGTCGCTCGCGGGAGCAGTTCCTGTCCTTGTCGGCCTCGCACGCTTCCAGGGCGCGGTAGCGCCTGGCTGTGATCTCGGCGCAATGCGCCGTGATGGAGGCGAGGGTTGCCAGGGTCTGCCTGATCTCGTCCTCGGTGTGAGCAAGCCGCTGCTTGATCGAGCCCCGTTCAGCACGGAGGGCTGCGACAGACCTGACTTGGACGTCAGGATTGCTCATCGGCGATCGAGTTGCGCGAGGAGCCGTGAGATGTCTCGGCCGGTGACCTCGATCTCGCGCGCGGCGCGGTCAATAGTCGACGACAAGGGCGTGATGTGTTCAGACCGTCCCCGCTCGTGTACACGCCCGCTGACCACGGAGATGAGCGCACTCCAGGACAATCGCAAGCCTCCGGCGATCCCAGCGAGGCGTTCAGCATGGCTAAAGAGGCGAGCCGCACGAGGATGAAGTCCGGTCACGGCATGGAACGGATTTGTGCCGCGAGCCGTTGGCAGTAGCTGACCTGGGTCTCGGCTGCTTGCGCGAAGCCTCGCATCGCTCGAACGATGGCGCCGATCTCCTGGGCGCACTTCTCTCGCTGGGGATCCTGCCAGGACGACGACACGGTGCTCAGAGCACTGTTCAGATTGCGAGCGATCTGCTCGAGATCCGTCCTGGACTTCTTGAGTTGCCCTGCGAACCGATCCAACGCAGCGACGTCCTTGACCACGACCTGTCCCGCCATGTCTGGCTCACCTTCCCTTGGGTGCCCGTCCCTTGCTTGCGTATCGCCGGCACCCTGCTGACATACGCAAGCTTGCCCGAGCGTCGATCTTCAACTCGTGTCTGGTGGAAGTTCCGTTATATCACCGACGCGGCTCTCTCGATCCATCCGATGTCGGGTGGGCTGTAGCCGCGAAGTTTCCAGTGCCGGTCTTCTTCGATGTTGGCGCATGCCAGTTGTTTGGGGCGTAGCTCGGTTGCTCTGACTTCGAGGCGGTCGCTGTCGGCGTCGTTGAGTCGGCCGGCGATGCGCCAGGAGAACTCCCGCAGGACCCTGGCGGTGAGCCGCCGGCCGGTCGAGGCCAGCGAGTCGCCCCAGATGATCGTGTGCACGCCGAACTCGGGGCCGTCGCGGACGATGCGCTCGAGGTCGGCGGCCGGTGTGTTCTCCTCGCCGAAGCCGGCCATGCCAAAGCCGCCGTCGTCGCCGTCGAGGTCGCGGGCGCGGTGTACGCCCCAGATCACGAGCACGACCGGCGGGGCGTCCGTCCGGTCATTGTCGATTCTCTCGTCCGTGAGGTTGCGCGCCTCGGCGAGGACCGACGGCAGCGCCCGGCGATTGGACACCGAGACAACCCCGGTGCTCAGCAAGGGCGACAGCCAGAGATCCGTGGGGGAATCGACGGGCGTGCAGTCCACGAACCGCAACTCGCCGCCCCGGGGCGCCAGCTGGGCGGCGAGGGCCGTCACGGCCACGCTGCCGAAGCCTTCGACCAGGTCTTCGTCGCGGCAGATGAACGCCACGTTGGACCCGACCTCGCGGCGGATCTCGAAGCTCATGTCCGGCGCCAGCGTGAGCGAACCGCCCACGGGGATCCAGAGCCGGGAGTCCTCCCCTGACCGGGCCCGGGCAACGAAGTCGGCCGGGTCGCTGTCGATTGTGGCAGACACCTGGCCGTTGAACACCCGCGGCAGGCGCTCGAAGCCTTCAGCGTCGGCACGGGCCCGCGCCGCGCCGACGACTGCGTGACGCTGATCGGAGTTGAGGAACGTCCCCTGGAACGGAACGTTGCGTTCGGGGTTCCCGCCGGCAGCGTTGTAAATGCCTTCACCCTGGCGGGTGAGGTACCGCGCGCCGTCGTTGCCGTCGCCGAGCGCCAGCGCCGCGTCGGACGCGTCCGACGGCAACACCACGCGGATCGGCAACAGCCTCAACAACGACGTGATGCCGGTGCCGGCTGCGTCGATCGACGACAACGACTGGGAACCCAGCAGCAGGTGGATCCCGAACGCCCGGCCTTGGCGGATGAGGTTGTCGAGCAGTTCCGCCGACCGGCCGGCGATCCTGTCCGCGCGGTTCAGAAGTTCCTGGAATTCGTCGATCACGATGAGAATGCGCGACAACCCCGCACCCGTCGCCGATCTCCACGCCCCGATGTCGCTGATGCCCGGGCCGGCTTCCTTGAACATCCTGGCACGGCGTTCGAGTTCCTCGGCGACCGACTCGAGGATGGCCACACCGAACTCGCGCTCGGACTCCACCGCCACGCACCGCGCGTGCGGCAAACCGATCTCGCCGTATCCCAGGAACTCCACGCCCTGCTTGAAGTCGAGCAGGTACAACTCCACCTCCTCGGGCGAGTACAACACAGCAGCACCACAGATGATCGAATGAAACAGCGTCGACTTCCCCGACCCGGGACGCCCGATCACCAACCCACCCGAGAGAATCGCCGTATCCACCTTGAACATGGCGACATCCTTGGCGCCGGAGCGGCCGATCGGCACCGCCAGGCTCTCCGCAGAAACCCCTGTCCACCACGACGCCACATCATCGAGAGACGCAACCCTCAACATCTGCGGCAGATCCGACCGCGCCGCATCATCAATCGCGTCAGCCAACAACTGCTGCACCTGCAACGCCGACACCACCACCTCGTCTGCTCCCCGACCCTGCTCACCGACCGCAGTCAGCACCCTCGTGAACAACCCTGGGAACTCAGTCCCACGCTCGAACCGCAACTCCGGCGGCGCATCCGCGAACGACAGGCCATCCACGCGCAACCAACTCACCGACTCCTGATCATGTCCAGACCTATCGTCGCTCGGGGGAGTCTCCCATGTTCGGAATCTTCGGACGAGGCCGAGAGTCTCGTCCGAAACAGGACCCTTGGCTCGATCCCGATATTTCAATGAGTCAGCATCAATATAGACGCTGTTGTTATCACCCCCAAATCTGAGTAGCGGTAGCGGAATTCTCCGCGGCACAGCGGCTCGGTTGACCGTTGTAGGCATGTCGTACAAACCCGCGAGCATAGGATCGAGATCAGCACCGTACGGAGGTTCCTGGTTCCGGTTGTGTATCAGAAGCACGTACACGCCACAGCGCGGCCCATTCTTGACAAGGCGTTCCAGCAGATGCAAGGTCTGCTCGTCGAACTGTGCCGGAAAATCGAAGATGACTATGAATCGATACGGCTCTGCCACTTCTCCGGCAGCCGCATTGTACTCCTCTATCGAGTCGAACCGGCCTCCCAGGTAGCGCTGAATCACAACCTCCAAGTGGGTATTCAACTCGGCGAGTTTCGACGCAATTTCGCCACTCAGACACCATGCCTTGCTGTCGATCAGATTTGGGTCCCAATCAGCCAGTCCCAGGAATGGCGCGGCGTTCGATCCCGAACCCAACGGATCAATGAACGTGAACCTCGCCTTCCCCGGCGGCACTGCCGCCAGCAGACGCAGCACCAACGCCTGCGCAGCAGATGAGGCAGTCCGGACTTTGTCCGCACTATCGCACGTCCACAGGAATCCCGGATATACTCGAAAATCATCCACCACGCCGTATTCACGCATCTCTCCCGCCGCGAACACTTCGTGATCACCAGCCACGTCGGCTGTCGCACCCAGCGGAATCACGTACCAATACAACAGCACCGGTTCTACAGAAACCGGTGGGGACCATGACTCCCACCGGTCATCGGAGAATCTATGCGCGGTAGCAAACAGATTCCTTACTTCGGACTCGTAACGAGTTGCAAGCTCGTCAATCTCGTAACACATCTCCCAAGCACGCTGAACAGTTTCCGCAGCGTGCTCTTTCAACTCCGGCTCGCATCGCTTCCGCATCAATAAGGCATATGCTTCCAACTCTGCAAGAGTGATCCTTACAGTGACATAGGACGACTCAACAAGTCGCTTACATTCATCACCAGTTCGGCCACGGCCATCGCTGCCACAAAGACGTCTGAGCTGTTGCAAGGCGGTGGAGAGTTGATGGGTGAAGTCACTATCGATCCAGTGTCCGAAACTAGCGTGTCCATGCTGCCTGATCTGCCACATCTGCCCGGGTGGACAGTCGACAACGATGTATGGGTACTTCGCAGAGTGAGCGTTCCGTGAATCGAATCGCACTTCCCTTATCCGCACCTCATGCTGCTCAAGTTCCTCTAGGCGTCTTGAGGTCTCACGCCGCACACGTGGCTTCGGCAGCCTCGTCACGTCAGCTCTGTGCGCGTAGAGCTGGGCACGTGCACTCTTCAACCGATCCTCTACCAACACCAGGTCCGAGACAAGGCCAAGAGAAAGGCAGAGATAGTCTGCACTCCGATCGTAATTGGAGATGGCCCAACCCACCCAGCGCTCGGCGAGTTCACGACCATGGCAGCGATCGATTACCGTCACACCGCCGTCGGACGATAGCGAACCGGCGCGCTCAAATGCTTGCCGTAGTTCTGGGATCCTGTACGAATCATCGCCTTGGCGGGCGCGGCCGCCACTCCTATGAAGTTCCATATGACCTTCCCGAGCCGTTGCGAGGCATTGCTGTAGCATCAAACCCGGCATGCGATCGTGACCTTGACCCGGGCTGTCCGGCAGACCCCGCTCCCTGCAACCCCGAACCCTCGGACCAAATCACCCATGCGGACGCCGTCGAACGACACTTCGCGGGTTTCATCGGATCCGCGATCCTCAATAATACATGACGCAGCGACCCGCACCAGCGAGACGTATTACTTCTCTTCACCGGCACTTGAATTCTGTTGTGTGAGATCACTCAGCAGATCTACTCGCATGCGGCGCACGTTCGCCAGCTCATTGCACGCCTCCAGCACCTGCGGAGACTCCGGTCCAAACCGCGTGCGACGATCGGCGATAGTCTTCTTCAGTTCTTCAACCTGAGACATCATCTCCCCCGCCAATCTGATATGTTCGGTCAATGCGTCGGCCAGTCGCCTCGTCGCCGTGTCGCGGCCATTGCGGCGAGAAGCAACTGTTCATCGTTTTCCAGCTCCGCCCTCGCTTGCCGAACTTCAGGATGGTCTTCTCCTAACATCCGTATTTGATCGTGGACTCGGTCCATTTGACTCGTCCAGCGCTGATGCTGCTTACTGTTGTCTTCAGTCTCGCTTTTCCCCCGACGGAGGTGCTCCGTCAACTGTTCGTTGATTTCCCCGCTTATCCGGTAGTCTGTGTCATCTTCCGCTCGGTCATTCCCGGTCCGCGCGCCGGATGTAGGCCGGCCACGCAACCATGCCAGCCTCCGGCGCGTCGTCAGAATCACAATATGGTGCATCCCGAGCACCTGCGCCCTATCAGTTAGCAACAGCTCCAGTTCTCGGATCGACTCCTCTACGTGGCCCGCCCTGGCACGTGACCACGCTAAGTCTCCCTCCGCATTGATCACAAACTCATCGTCTGGCCCAGCGTCCTGAACAAACTCAGCGCATTTTTGCTCGAGGTTGACAATTACAGCACTAGCGTTTGTAGATGCTTCCCGCCATTGCGCCAATCGCTCTCGAGTCTTCAGCGTTTCCTCATGCTCATTCCCCAAGACGCGCTGTTGACAGGCTAGCACCTCCTCCAATTCCCCGATCGCCTCACCCAAGTCTCCAGATGTCTCGCGCAACGACGCCAGACGCTCGAGGGTGCCGATCGTGTCAGGATGATCCTGCCCGAGTACCCGCCGTTGACTCGTCAGTAACTCCTGCAACGCTGCTACGCCCTCTTCCGTACTCTCTGCAAGTTCACAACGCCATTCTGTCCAGCGTCCCAGTGCCTCAAGAGTGCCCTCGTCGTCAGGGCCCAATACACGACGATGATCCGCAACCAATGTCGCGAGTTCCTCCCCCATCTCGGCGATTGCTTCCTCAAGCCTTCCCTTTCCAAACTCCGGAGTGGATCGAAATCCATGGAGGGCATATGTACCAACCCCGTGGTGCATCAGTGCCGCGCGCTTTGCGAGAGCCAGAAAGCGCCGTCTGAGCAGAGTCCCAGCGTGATCAGGACCATACAAGCGCAGTGCCATAGCCAAGCTCTGCTCACCTCTCTCGATAAACCCGTCATGCTCTGACTCTGAGCTTCCACTGTCGTTCTTGGATTCCTCATCCGCCGGACGGCGGTCACGGCGCCACGCCAAGAGGGCGATCCACTCCGCGGCAAGGCATACCGCCAGTATCAGATTCGCGCCGGCGCGACAAGTGAATCCCGTTCCCAGCCGATCGACCTCGCGGCCGGCCTTTCCTTGAACCATGGTGATGATCCTCCTGCTCCTACCGTCGAGCCGGCCGGGTCACGCTGGACCGGATCGGCTCGGAAAAGTCCGCGTACAGTACATGCAGCTGAGCACGCCGCGTCTCCTCTTCTTCCACACTCCCTATTCCCTGGGCCTAGCGGGATCGTCGACGAACGAGGCGGCGGATCTGGCGCCAGAGAAGTGTCAGAATCCAGTCGGCAACATAGGACAGCAACAATTGCAGTCGCAAGCCGATCCGCCGGATACGGCTGCGCTGCAACCGCAACCAACGGCGATCGGAGATTCCTTCTTCGGGGTGGAAATAGCCTCTTGCCTGGGGATCCCGGGCGAGCCCGGTTCTGAGAGTGAGGAGTAGCGCCAGAGCCAGCCCACACCCCAGGATCGCGAACCCCCAGCCGATCGCGCCGAAGAACCAGCACGCAACGACCACCACGAGACACAACCCGAGGAGCCCCACTGCCTGCGCCCAGGCTCGCCCCTTGCTCCACGGCCCGAACTCGAGAATCGCATCGGCGGGTGCCGGAGTCTCCGGTGACGGACGACCCGCGCCTCCCGAGGGCAGACCCGCGTAGTCCGAGGGATCGATCGCGGGCTGTGGCGCGAACGGCGGGGACTGCGGCGAGGAACGCGGTGCCCCGAGGTCCCCGAACTCCGGAGGTGGCCCGTGGCGTCCCCCTGAGTCCCGGGCGCGGGGCAGAGGGGTTTGCTGTGGCCGAGACCGAAGCTCCGGAGGCTGCGGCCGACCGGCCCCGCGCCGCCGGGATGGCAGCGAGCGGGGACGCGCCGCCAACGCAGACCGCGACCGCCGACGCCGCCGACTCCTACGGATTCTCATCACTCCCTGGCTCCAGAACTCGTGAAGCGCTGATCATAGACCGTTACCCGTTCGAGGCAGGACGGAGGGGAGAGCACGGCGCAGTTACCGCGACAGCCGTCGCGAACGTGCAGCGTGCGTGCAAGCCGGTGCTCGTTAGTATCGTCGGCGCGATGAGTGGGCCGAAGTGCGCCAGCTACAGCGTGGATCACGCGGCAATCGCGAGGCAGCGCCGGCGCGATGCGGCGCGCACTCGCAGCGACGGCCTGGTGGACCGCCTCAAGTCGTTGCAGGTGGCGAACACGGCTCGCCATGGGCAGGGGCTGCAAGTCGTGTCCACCGCCGGACTGGGCGATTTCCCCACCGGCGGATCCGTCGAGCAGATGGAGTCCTGGAACGAGGAAGCCGAGTCGGTGCTGCCGCGTGCCGAGGCGGAGTTGGCGCGGGCCGAGCAGCATGAACGTCGGGAAGACCTCCGCCGGAGAATCTCGGCTGTCGCGTCGGGAGATGTCGCAGCGACGATCCGCCGGCGCGCCGAGGAGGACACGAGGCGCGCAGAGACGTCGCGGAGTTCGCCGAGCGCCGAGTGTTCGGAACCTGCCGGCGAGGTTGTTGATCGATCCGCGGTGATCGCCGCCCTGGTTGACAGGTACCCCGCGGGGGCATCGAGTGAAGAGCGTGCGTTCATCGACGAGAGAATGCTGACTCTCACGGGTACGTCGGACGTCGAGTTCTCGTCCGCTGCGATCGGGGTCAAAGCGGAGATCCAACGGGTGGAACGGAGGATCGCGGATCGTGCAGAAACGGCCCGACGCGCGGAAGGACTGCTTGCGACTCTGGAAGGCCTCGCGGGCGCGCAGGTCGACGCCTCGCAGGACCTGCTGCGACGCGTGATCGCCGGCGAGACTCCGCTGCTCGCGTCCGACGTGGCGGCGGTGGCACGGGCGCGTGAGGAGGCCTCGGCCGACTACGAGCGGCGCTTCGTTGCCTCCAGCATCGAGGATGCGTTCCGCGAGTGCGGCTTCGAGGTTGGAGGCGAGTTCACGAGCGACGTCGTCGGCGGCGAAGAGACCTACTTCGCTTCCCGCTCCTCCGGTGACCACGCGGTCGGGGTGCGCATGAGAGACGGCCTGGTCGACCTGCGCGTCGTTCGGGGGGAGGGCGCGCCCGACGTGCGACGCGACGCGGATGCCGAGGTGGAGTTCTGCAAGGACCTCGGGCGGGTGAGCGCCGAGTTGCACCGCCGCGGTGTGGACCTCGAACTCGTGAGCCAGGTCTCGCCGGGAGACGAGCCGATGGCGGTCGTCAGCGGGGCACGGTCGGCGCTGCACGCCCGTACCTCTGCCGCGAGCCTCGCCCGGCCGCAGCAGCGGTCACGGACGAGATGAGCGAATCGCAGGGCGATCGAGCGTGGCCGGACTGGCTGCGCGAGATCGACGCGCTGCTGGCCGTGTACCCGCAGTTCGTGCTCTCCGGCAACGTGCGCGACCGCTACCTCCTGCCGGTCGAGCCAGTCGACGGTCCCGAGCCTGTCGAGCCGGGCGAGCCGGCCCACGCGCAAAGGCCCGCTCGGCTCGAGGAGCCCACCGGCGGGGCCGGCGAGCATCAAGAGGTCGAGGTGTGGCCGGCCGAGTCGATAGCCGTGGCGCTCGCCGCGATGTTGCGGCGTGCGGGCTTCGATGCGCTGCTGGTGCACGACATCGTCGACGGGTACCGGATCCTGTCCGACGACCAGGACGCGGCGTGGGCCGACGCGCGCGCCATCGTCGGCGACGATCTTCGCTCGGCACGAGCCGACGACCTCGACGTCCTGGCCCAGGCAGTGCGCTCGTTCGCCGCCGGCGGTGGCACGAGGATGGGGCTGGCCCTCGACTACGCCAGCCGGCTCACCGCCGTCGTGGAGAACCTCGGGCCCCGCGAGCACGCCTTTTTCTCGTCCTGTCTCAAGTCCTCCCACCGAGCGGCTCGGCACTTCGACGCGGCTCTCCAGCGGGGTGCGTTGTTCAATCCGGTGTTCTGGATCGTGGAGCGGGAGCACGACCTCCCGGCGTGGCTCACCGCCGGCAATTGGGGCATGCGGGCCATTCCTGTGCCCTGGCCGGAGCTTGCCGAGCGCGAGAGGACCGCAGCGCTGCTCACCGGGGCGAGCCAGAGTCCGGACCGAGCCCAGGCAGCCGAGCAGATCGCCGGAAGGACCGAGGGCATGGCGACCGCAAGCCTCTTCGGCATCACCACCCTGCTCAACGATCAGGACATCGACTACAGCGACGCCGAGGACGCGGTCCGCATCTACACGCTCGGGGCCGCCGAGAGCCCGTGGCGACGGGGTGCTGTGGCGCAGCGGCTGCGCACGCAGGACGTCGAGGCGACGCTGTCGACCAGGGTCCTCGGTCAACCGGGGGCGGTCACCAAGGCGGCCGACATCCTGCGAAGGGCAGCGCTGGGGCTCTCCGGAGCCCAGGCCGGTGCAGGATCCAGCCGTCCCCGAGGCGTGCTGTTCTTCGCCGGGCCGACCGGGGTCGGCAAGACCGAACTCGCAAAGGCCCTCACCGAGCTCGTCTTCGGCACCGACGACGCCTATGTGCGATTCGACATGAGCGAGTTCTCCTCCGAGCACGCGGGCGACCGGATGGTCGGGGCGCCACCGGGTTACGTGGGTTTCGAAGGCGGAGGCGAACTCACGAATGCCGTGCGCCAGAGTCCGTACTCGCTGCTGCTCTTCGACGAGATCGAGAAGGCCCACCCACGGATCCTCGACAAGTTCCTGCAACTGCTCGACGATGGCCGCCTCACCGACGGGCGAGGAACGACGGTTCACTTCTCCGACACGCTCATCGTGTTCACCTCGAACCTCGGAATGACCCGTTCCGCGCACGATGGAACCGGGCGACGCATCCCGACTGTCACACCGGGCACCCCCCACGAAGAGATCGAAGCCGAGGTGACCAAGGAGATCCGGCGCCACTTCACCGAGGAGATCAACCGGCCCGAACTCCTCAACCGCGTCGGCGACAACCTGGTGGTGTTCGACTTCATCCGAGAGCCCGTGGCGGTGGAGATCACCGACCTGATGCTCGAGAAGATCGCCGAGCGCGTGGAGGAGTCAGCCGACATCATCGTGGTGCTGTCGCCGCAAGCCCGCAACCAGATCCACGCACTCACCCAAGCCGACCTGTCCTTCGGCGGGCGCGGCATCGGCAACGTGCTGGAGTCGCGCTACGTCAACCCCCTGGCGCGGGCGCTGTTCGCGCACGAGAGGTCGCCGGATTCCACCACGGAGCCGGCGGAGGTGGTGGTCGTCGACCTGACGGTGTCCTCCACCGGTGTCCCGGAAGTGGTACTGGAATGACACCGGGCAGGCGGGTAGCCGTCCCGGCCCGGCGGAGGTGATCACGTGACCGGCGTGGCGGTGAACCGGGTGCACTGGCCGGTGAGTGTGCTCGGACCGGGCCGCAGGGTCGGGATATGGCTGCAAGGCTGCTCGATCGGGTGTCCGGGATGCGTGTCACGGGACACGTGGCCGTCGCTCGACGCCGCCGAGCACATCACCACATCGGCTCTGCTGGCCCGCATCGACGCACTCGTCACCGCGGGGCCGGCGGGTCCCGTCGACGGGGTGACCGTCAGCGGCGGCGAACCGTTCGACCAGCCCGACGCGCTGGTGGACGTGCTGGGGTCGGTGAAGCGGTGGCTCGACCGCCGAGGTGCTCCCAACGCCGATGTGCTCGTCTACACCGGATACGACGAACCGGACGCACGGCGGATATCCCCCGCGGCGTTCTCGCTCGCCGACGGCGTGATCGTGGGGCCCTACCGCGTGGCCGAGCCCGGCGCGCACTGGTGGGGCTCGGCAAACCAGCGCCTGATCGCTCGCGACGAGCGGCTTGCGGCCCGCTATGACACTGCGCTGGCGGGCGCCCGCGCCGAGGTGCAGGTCTCCGTCGAGGCCGGTCAGGTGTTCATCGTTGGCATCCCGCAGCGGCACACTCTCGCAGCAGTGGAGTCCCGACTCGCGAAGTCGGGGATACGACTCGACGGTGTCTCGTGGCGACCGTGACCTGCACGACATCCGGTTGCGGTGCCGAGTTCGCGCCGCATGACGTTCTCTGCCCGGTCTGCTACAGCCCCAGACCGACCGAGCCGGCCCCGGAGGAGGGCAGTAGCGCCCCACCGGACTGCTCAGGCGACCAACGTGAGGAACCGGATGTGCCAGCGGCAGGCGGATCCTGTGACCACCGGGAACGGGAGCCGGGCGCGATCGTCTGCCCAACCTGCGCCGCCACGGTGGACGGCGGGCCACAGGAGCGTCGTGCGCCGGCGCGCCGGTTCCGGCTCGGCACCCCCTGGGGCGACTGGGTGATGGCGGAGTCCGAGGTCGTGATCGGACGGGAGGTCGGACCGCTCACCGACAACCTCCAGGCGCAGATGACCGTCTCGCGGCGACACGCCTCCCTTCGCGTCACGAGTTCCGGTCGGCTGCACGTGATCGATCACAACTCGATGAACGGCACCTTCCACAACGATCGTCGCATCGACCCGAACCTCCCGGTCGAGTTGCGCGCCGGCGACACCGTGTCGTTCTCCAGCGCCGTTCGCTTCGAGGTTGCCGTGGAGGCCGGCGAGCAGTGAGAGTCGTCGCGGTGACCCACCCCGGATTCCACCGGGTCGAGAATCAGGACAGGATCGTCGTCGACGGCGTGGTGCTGGCCAGCGGCGTCGCGGAGCCCGTCGCGCTCGGCCTCGGCCACCGGTGCCTTCTCGCCGTGATCGACGGAATGGGCGGTCATCCGGCAGGCGGCGTCGCCGCCGCGATCGTGGCGGACATGATGGCGTCGGGCCATCAGCAGATCCGCACGGCCGCCGATGTCGAGGCGCTCGTCTCAGCCGCCAACGACGAGGTGTACGGCATGATGGCCCGCATCCCGGCGCTCAGCGGCATGGGTGCGACCATTGCCGGGCTCGCCGCCATCGGAGACGAACTGGTCGTCTTCAACGTCGGCGACGCGCGGGTCTACCTTGCCGCCGGCGGTCACCTGATGCAGGCCTCCGTCGACGATCGCCGCCCGGGCGCGACCCAGGGTGCGATCACGCAATCGTTGGGAGGTCTCCATTCCCACACGACCGTGGACGTTCACGTGAGTTGCGAACAAGCCGAACCCGGACGGGTCCTCGTCGCAAGCGATGGACTGTTCGACGGGATCGAGCACGAGGCCATGACTCGCGCCATGGTTGCCTCGCTGGATGAAGCGGCACGCGTGCTGCTGGAACAGGCGCTCGCTGCAGGCGGCACGGACAACATCTCCTTTGCCCTTCTCGAACTGCCGGAGGATCCCGCGAGTGAACCGGACCACGGTGTCGTGCCCGCAGCGCCAATGCCGACACCGCCTCCCGCGCGATGAGTGAGCGGCCTTGGGACGGGCGGCCCGGTCCAACGCATCACGAGGATGCAGACCCCGGCACGGGACCCGGCCCGACACATCGTGAGGATGTCAGCCGCGGCGGTGGGGCAGGTGCGACGCACCGCGAGGATCATCATGCCGGGCCGGCGAGGGGGGCCGACGCTTCGCTGCTCCCCGGCGAGCTTGCCGGCGAGTATCGAGTTGTCCGCCAGATTGCTCCCGTGGGCGGCGAGGCGACCCTCTTCGAGGTCGAGTCCCGCGCCGGCGCGCGCCGGATACTGAAGCTGTATCACGAGAACGTTCGCCTGCGGCCCGAGGCGTTGCGACGCGTCCGGTCCGTCGACCGCGCCCACGTGGTCGAACTCGCTGACGTCGGCCAACTGGTCGACGGGCGCTGGTACGAGGTCCAAGAACACATCGCCGGAGGCAACCTCGTCGAGCTTCGCCGCAGCCTGAGCGCTCCACCGACTGAGGGAGCGCTCAGACACATCCTGACCGAGATTTCCGAAGCCATCGCCGCTCTCCACGCCGTCGGGTTGGCGCATCACGACATCAAGCCCGAGAACATTCTGATCCGCCGCGACGCTCCCCTCGACCTCGTTCTCGGCGACTTCGGGCTGACCGTCGTGGCCGACAGCAAGACCTACTACGCAACGAACCGCAACGCCACCATCAATTACCAGGCGCCGGAGACGATGCGGCAGATCGGCGGCGAGCCCCGCGACTACTGGGCTCTGGGACTGACCATGGCGATGCTGGCCACCGGCGACGCCCCCTACGCCGGTCTCCACGAACACTCAATCCTGGATCAACACCACAAGCGGATCCCGCCGCCCCTCGTGGAGTCGCTGCCCGACGGCAGGCTCAAGCAATTGTGCCGGGGCCTCACCCGCTACGACCCCGCAAAGCGCTGGTCGATTGACGAGATCCGCAACTGGCTCCGGGGCAACAACCCGGATGTGGCGGTGGAGGGCCAGCGCGCCGCGAGCGGCCTGGAGTTCAACCGGCGCGCCTTCACAGAGCCGTCCGGACTCGCCGCGGAACTCCTGGCGAACTGGTCGCTCGCCGCCGCGATCGTCGGAATCTCGAGCCGTCGACAACCGTTCATGGACGAGTTGATCCGGGTGTTCGGCACAGAGGCACTGGGCGAACTCGACGGACGCTGGCAAGCCACACCACCACGGCGCGACAACGTCGACACCGCCATCATCGAACTCGCCGCGGCGCTGGATCCCAACCTCGACGCCCGCATCGGCGACCGCGCCCCCACCCCGGCCACGCTCGCTGCCGCCGCGCTCAGCGACTCGGAGTCCGACCGCCAATTCGTTGAGAATCTGCGCCGCCAGCAGAGCCTCGAAGCCTGGGGACGAAGCCCCAAACACGCCAACCTCGGCGAGATCGACCGGCGGTGGCGCCAAGAACTGAGCCGCGCCGAGGAGATCATCAGCCAGGTGCACTCAGCGGACAGCAGGGTTGTAGTACCACCTCTCGACGAGTGGGCTCGGCTGCTGCTGGCGGGAATCGCGCAACCGAGATTGCTCGCCGAGTTCAATCGAAAGAGCCAAACGGATGGCCCGCAAGGACGGTTCATACCTGAGTGGTACCAGGACCATCTCTCGACGACCGGACGCGACCGCGGTGTCGCTGACATCGTCGCCACCGTGCTCCTGGCAGGCGAAGCGGACCGTATTCGACGGCTGAACGAGGACCAGGCCGCACGGACACGGCTGACAAGAAGATTCGAACGATTGGGGCGCGTCTCACGCTGGTTGTCCGTGCTGGCGTTCGTCGCAGCCGGAGTCTTCGAATGGCTCGCCGGGGCCACCCTGCCACACATCAGCGTGCTCAGCCTCTGGCCCTACTTCTCCACGGGTGATCACGTGCTCATCGGGTTCTGCATGGCCTTCGCGTTGATCTGGTTCGCAGCCCGTTCGCCACATCACGGCGCGTTCGGGTGGGCAGTCGCAGCCGTGATCACCACGGTGTTCGTGATCACAGCGGTGTCCGTCTCGAGTCCTGTGGCCATCGGCTTGTGGGGGTTCGGCCGTCTTCCAGTTGTTCCTATCTGGGCGCTGGGACTGGTGCTGCTGAGACAATGGATGCTCCCACCTACTTCCTCGCGTGGGCATGCACGTCACACAGAATTCCCGGGCAGTGCAGTCATCGCAGACACCTGGGCTTGGACCGCGCTCACTCTCGCGATCACGCTTGCGACTTGGGCAGCATGGTTGGTCTGGCTGGTGCTGGTGTCACTCTGGGAGGTGGTGCTGCGGCTGGGAGACATGGTGCTGCTGAGGGAACGGCCGACACCGATGGATCTGTCGCACCCGTATCGGCGAAGAACGGAACTGTGCGGGGTCCTCGGCTTCGCAGCGATCGCCTACTGGTACCTTGCCGGGCTGCCGGATCAACCGATCGCAAAGAGCATCCTCGACATTCGATTCGGAGCGAGCCCGGAAGCGTTCTTGGGCTGGTCAGCGATCGCCTACGGATTGGCCGCGGTATCTGCCCTGTGCTGGTCAGTGCTGTCGTTCAGGGCACGCCACAGCGATGACTCTCCGACCGACCAGCCGGCCCCCACGCTGGCAGGCTGAGGCACGATGTCATGCAGGTGCCTGGATCGGGTTCCTCGCTCTGGATCCACGCCCGTTGATGCACGCCGGGTACGGCTGGGAGAGTGATCAGGGTGGCGTCAGGCGAGAGATCCGTCGTCTACAAGCCGACCCAAGCGAAGAAGTCCGGTGCGATGATCCGCAGAGCGTCGGTGTAGTCGTCGTCGAGCGCTCGTAAGGCATCGCGCACCACAGTGATGTCGGTGCCAGGCTCGCCATTGGCGAAGAACTGCGCCCCTGCCCGGCCCAGAGCCGGGAGGAGCGCCTTGTCGAGATCACTGGACGGCTTCGGGAAGGGCGCAACCACCCCGAACGTCTCGGCCATCGGTGGCTCGAGGTATGCCAGCAGCCGCACCGCGCGTGCGTCGAAGACAACCCAGGAGCGGAAGCCGCCCAAGCTGGGGTTGCGCGGCTCGTTCGCCGTCTGGAACGCCACCCAGGCGTCGGAGCCGAATCGCCGGGTGGGCAGTAGCAGCGACATCCATCGTCTGTGCAGGCGCTGGGGATCCAGCGGAACCGCTGTGTCCGAACACCAGTCGATGAGGCGCTCCAGGTGCGTGCGCTCCGTGAAACTCATGTCGTGCTCCTCGTTGCCACCAGGACCTCACCGCCCCGATGCTCCCAGGCGCGTCCCATCTCCGCGTTGGAGACGAACAGCCCGGCTCCGTCGGCGCTCCCCGTGTCGTTGACGAAGAACCCTGTCACCGCTCCCGTGCCCGGATTGCGAGAGACCCCCGTGACCCAGACGAAGTGGTCGGTTCCTGCCTGTGCCAGGGCGGCCGACCGGGCGCCCTCGGACTCGTAGATCCCGACCGGCGGCCAGTACTCGGCGGCCTTCACTGCGGCGAGCACGCCGTCGCCGGAGTCGACGTAGTGCGCCAGGCTGTCGAGGTCGCAGTCCCTCAGACTCACGGAATGAACGCCTGCATCCTGCTGGAGTACCTGCAACGTCTCGACAGTCGTTCCGCCCAGTTCGGTGGGATCCGAGGAGTCGGTCACGCAGAGCCCGTTCGCGGCGGCGTACCGGACCACGTTCTTCTCGGTGTAGTTCTCGCCGGTCAGGTCCGACAACATCTCCGCGTTCGACGCCAGACCGCACGTGCCCTCGTATCCCAGGTCGTTATTCCCTTGTTCGGCGAATCCCTCCGCGCGTCGAGCCGCCTGGTCACTCAGGAAGTGCCGAACGTCGGCAGACCCAGAAGTCTCGGTAATCGGTTCCACGAGCGGCGCGTCCACAAGCGACGTCTCCCTGAGGACGAACACGCCCTCGGGGACCATCTCCGGCGGGATGTTTCCCCCCTGTCCATACGCAAGATCGTCGAGCGAGTCGCCCCTGTCGGGGGTGTTCGCGGACTCCGGGGGCCGCACCACCCGATGGCGCTCGGGCACCGAGAACCCCTCCGACGACCCCTTGCCATCGGCGCCGGACTCGGCCGGCTGATTCCCAGCGGCCGGTTCTCGGTTGCCGATCTCGCTCAGAATCGCCACCCCGTCCGCACCCGAACCCGGCGACACTTCTGCGCCCGTGTCCGGGGAGTTCCCGGAGTCCGGAGACGGGACCACGCGGTGCCTCTCGGGCACCGAGAACCCGCCCGACGAACCCCCACCGTCGGCACCCGACTCGACCGACTTGCCCTCCGCCGCCAGCCTGTCGGCGATGTCGCTCAGAATCGCCACCCCGTCCGCACCCGAACCCGTCGGCTTCGACATGTCCTCGTGCAGCAGATCGCCGGATTCCGCTCGCGAGTCCAGCCTGCTCATCGCCCGGTGCCCCCTGGCTGCGGCGTGTTGTCCGTCTCGGAGAACCAGGTGGCGATCCACGGGGATTCGGTCCCCAGCCAGGCGGCGAGTTCGGACACCGATCGGGAGCCTCTGGACTGCTGGATGTCCGCCAGGATCGACGGCTCGCCCCAGAGTTTCCCGGTCAGCGATGTCTGATCGGCGCGCTGGACGGCGACGAGTTCGTCGAGTTGGGCCGCCACCGATTCTCCGCGGAGATCCAACCCACGCGCTCGCCAGGTGTCCGTCTCGGGGTGCGGGCCTGACGCGTCGGGTCCCCCAGCAGATGCCCGCAGCGTGAGGTACACGTCGCGCCAGCGTAGCTCGGCGGTCTGGAACCGGATATCGGGCCCTGCGTCACCCTCACCGCTCAGCAGCGCGAAGAGAGTCTCAGCGAGTTCCAGCGCCAGGTCGTCGGGATCATAGAATTCGAGCAGGTGCGTCAGTCGCGCCCGCACGGAGCGGTCGCCGGCGACGCCGAGCGCGCAGCGCAGCCGCTCGGGACTCCGGGCCATCCGCTGCCAGCGGGCCACGTGGCCACCGGCCACCCCCGGCAGCGGTTCACCCAGCAACCTGGCGACCGTGGCCAGTTCGACCCAGGCGCCGAAGGCTCTGTCGTCCGCCAGGCTCGACGAAGCCTCCAACTCGCCCCCGCTGCAGCGCTTGCCGCGGCGGCACGTCTCGCTGCACGCCGCGCTTCGCGCGAATGTGGCCAGCGCTTCCAAGCGAGACTCTCCGGTGGGCGGCAGAGGGCCGTCCACCGCGACCGGGACCGGGTAGTCCATCCCGTCTGCGTGCAGCACCGCCTGTCCCGGCGCCAGCGCAACCACCGCCGCGGACTGGGCCGCATCGAGGTTCATCGTCGCGCCGACGGTGTCGCGGTCGTCCTGGGCCGGGAGCCGGTGAACCACCTTGAGCGCGGAGTTCTTGATGGCGTCGGGGATTAGCTTCGAGGGGATCTGCTCGGCGATGATCATTCCCTGACCGTACGAACGGACCTCGGCGAGCATGTTGGCGAACTGCTCGATCGCGGAGGCCCTCGTGTCGTCCGCCGCCCGTAGCAGCCGATGGGCCTCCTCGATCACCATGACGTGGCGCAGCACTCCCCCGCTGTCGCCGCACATCCGCAGGAACTCGATCCAGCGGATGAGCACCGAGCCCATGAGGAACGCCTGGTCACGCTCGTTGCCGAGATCCTCGATCTGCAGGATCACGTTGCTCCGCGCCATGGCCGCCAGATCGATCGGATGACCGGACTCGAAGAAGCGGCCGGCCGCGCCGTTGCGGAGGCCGTTGATGCGGACCTCCACGAAGCCGCGCACGTTGTCGCGAACCTCCCTGCCGTAACCCAACTCGTCGACCACAGCGAGGGCATGTCGTCGCAGGTCGCCGAGCGTGGGATACACCGCGCGAGCGGTCCTCTCACCGCGCCGGCGACCCGAAAGGGTGCTCCAGCCATAGGCCCGGTAGGCGCGGTCCAGCGCCGTCGCCAGGATCTGCGGGAACGGCTCCTGGATCTCGAAGGACGCCTCGAACAGCCCCCGGACGAGCGCGATGTGCGTCGCCAGGTTGAACGTCCGGACCTCACCCGACTCGGTCGAGAGGCTGGTCGGCTCGAGCGGATTGAGCGACAGCGGTGTTCCCTGCTCCCCGCCGAGCCGGATCAGGGAGACCGGCGCCGAGACCGTGCCGGCCAGCGTGTGATACTCGGCCTTCGCCGGCTCGATGACCAGCCAGGGCGTGCCGCTCGCCGAGAGCTGCTCGAGGATCCGCCGGACGGTCTGCGACTTGCCCGATCCGGTTGCCCCGGTCACGAACACGTGCCGATTGATCGTCCCCGAGGTCACCGAGACGGGGCCGCCGCGGGCCGGCGACGTGGGCGACACCACCTGGCCGATCCGGATCGGGCCGTCGCGTTCGGGAGTCATGTCCCACCGCGGCGATCGGCACATTCTGATTCCCGGCATCTCCACCGCGGGATTGCGTCCGAGCGAACCCAGGACACATGTCGGCACCAGATCGGTCACCTGTGCCGCGCCGGCCAGCACCACGGGAAGCCTCCGGACACCCGACGAGGCCAGGAGCTGACCGAGGAGCGCCCCGGCCTGACGCCTGGACGGGGCACCCGCCCACAGCATCACTCGCCACACGCCCGTCGGCTCCGACACTTGGAGGAGTTCAAGAATCCGGCCGGCGCGCTCGCCCGCCAGCCGATCCACCGTCGAGCCGCGCGATCCCTGGCTGGCGATGCGGCCGAGTTCGGCGACATCCTGGGCCGACGCCAACTGCACCGGCGTCGCACGGAGGTACCAGGCCAGAGATCCCTGGTCGGCATTGAGGAGAAGATCCTCGAGGTCGGCGGTCCAGTTGCCGTCGGGCTCCCTGGTGTCATACAGACCGATCCGGCCGCTGTCCCACTGGAGTGAGTCGACGAGGGTGTCGAGTTCGCCGCGGGGCAGGCTCTGCGTCTCTGAACCGCTGGGGAACAGACCGGTGCCGGGAAGATGGTCGCCGGCCGAAGCCCAGACAACCTCGCCATCGGGACTGGACCGGCCCACGAGCACCTCCACGTCGGCGCCGAGGTGGTACGCCTCGATGAAACGAGCGTCGTGGGAGGCGGACGCCAACACCGCCAGCTCGTCGAACGCGTCTTCCCCGCGGTGGGGCGCCGGGCACGACCGCAACCGCCTCCACGCCTGGCCGGCAAGTCGAGGTGCAGTCATGCGGTCAGTTCGTAGTAGCGGTCCGGTGACACCAGCCGGGAGCGGTGTACCTCGCGAGCACACGACACGAGCAACGCCGTCCGGTCCGCCGTGTTCACCACCATCAGCGACGCCGGAGGCAGCGCCTTGAACACCGACGGATCGAGCAGGTACTCGTAGACACGCTGCATGTCCGTCGAGCTGCCTGTGGAGTGCGAATCACCCCCCGACGTGGTGGAGGACTCCGACCGGGAGATGCCCGCCGACATCGTCCTCAGGAACACCAGCAGCGTCCGCCACGACTGCGAGGTGGATCGGTCGATCCCGCTGCTCTCCGACCATCCGTGCTCGAACGAACGGCTCTCGTTGCGCGAGTACCCGGATAGTTCGAACCTGTACTCCTTGCCCATGAACTCGGCAGCCGCCAGCGCCTGCTCGTTGTTGCCGAGGCGGAAGAAGCCACCGATCGACGCGCCGGCGCTGCCGATCTGGGTGAGCGCGGTGCCGGCGAAATTCTCGTAGAACAGGAACAGCAGGCTGTTGTTCCGCAGGGCGGCCGACGTGACCGCCGCAAGGGTCGCCTCGGAGAGATGATCCGCGCCGAGCAGGAGCGTCACCGCGCCGGTCCGGGGATCGGGATCGTTCATCTCGCGAGCGAGTCGCGCCGCCAGGAGGTCGCGTGCAAGTTCGTGGTCCACGTCCGACAAGCCCGCTTCGACACCGCGGAGGGTCACCGGTCGGAAGTCGAGCGAACCGTGCGAACTGGGCGGACCGGCCTGCGCAAACCTGCTCACTGAAGCCAGCATGAGTTCGAGGCCGTCGAGATCATCCGCGAGCCCTCGCCTGGTCTGGACGTGACGGTGGTGGAAATCGTCGAGCCGACTCATCTCGTCGTCGGTGAGGCTGGTCACGCCGGGGTCCAGCGACAGCGCGTAGCGGACCGCATCACTCAGCAACTCGGGGGTCACCTCGATCCTGTTCAGCTCCCGGGCCACGTCGCCCAACGCAGCCTGGCGCATGGCCGCGGCGTTTCGATCCGACCGATCGTCCGCGGCGCGAAGCGCGTCCACCAGGAGTCCGATGAGATCATCGAGACCCAGGCCACCGAACACGTCGACGGAGGATCTGCCCGGTGCCAAGGACGAGCTGCTCACCCGGTCGTCGTTGCTCGCATCTGCTCGAGACCCCTCCTGCTGCCTCTTCCACACGTCGTACCGGGTGAGATCGACCACCTGGACTTCCTCCGCGCCGCGGTCCAACGCCTGGGTGACGAGCACGTCGACGGCCTCGGTCCAGTCCACCGCGGGGTTGCCCCCGATCAGCGGGACGATCGACAATCGACTCGGCAGAGCCACCGGATACCAGGTCGAGAGCCGTCCGGACTCGAGGCGCGCGGCCATTTCGGATTCGACCTGCCGGCGCCAGACGTCGTGGGCGCGGGCGATGTCGGTATTCCTGGTCGGGATCGGCACATTGTCGATGGCCGGACCCCAGTCCGAAGGACCGGGCTGCTGGAACTGGTAACCGAGTAAGCCGAACTGGGTCATCCGAGTCCAGCTTATGCTTTCACCGACGAAGCGGCGGTTGGGCGGCGCGCCGCCCCGAGGAGCCTGGAGCACGGGTGATCGCGACATGGTCAGTACCAGTAGGCAGCGGGTGCCGACACAACTCGTACAGACCGAGACGCTCGTACACGACCCCCAGGGGCGATTCTCCTTCGAGATCCCGTGGCCCTGGTTCCAGTGGAGGGCCGAGTTCGACGCGCAGTCACCGCAGCGCGACGATCGCATCGTGCTGTTCGCCCCCCGCACGACCGACCCGTGGCCGGAGGCGTCCATCTGGTCGACTGCGGAGAGGTTCGATTTCGACGATCGCGCGCTGAAGTCCGAGTCGCGGAGACTGGCACAGAGCCTCGGTGGACGGGCTCGCCAACCCCGCCTGCTAGTGGTGGGTGCTGCACCAGCGGCCGAATTCATCATCGAATGCAGCGACACGGTGACCCACAAAGTGGCTATCGCAGCGCCTGAGGTGACCACAATTGCGGTCTTCCGCCTACCACTCGGCGCCGCTGCGGGCTACGCGGCTCACGTGGAAACGATGCTCGCCACTTGGGAGTGGGCCTGAGAGGCGAGGAAACCCGCTCACCCCAGGCGCCGCGCGGTGCTCAGAAGCAGGCTTCGTGGACGATGGGATAGGGGTTGATGTGGTTTCCCCGCCCACCGAGGTGGTACTCGAAGTGCAGGTGCGGGAGCCCGGCGGCATTGCCGGAGTCGCCCACGTAGCCGATCACCGCGCCGGCCGGCACCCAGCCGGTACCGACGTTCTCGTACGCCGAGAGGTGCGTGTTGTAGTAGTAGTTGCCGGAGTCTGCGAAGAGGTAGGCCGAGTTCCCGCCGATGCGGTTGGCACGGTGCTCGACACGACCGCTCTCGACCGCGAGGACCGGGGTCCCCGCCGGCGAGATGAGGTCGTTGCCCTTGTGCCAGCCGCCGTAGTGCCGCGGATCGCCGAAGTCATCGAAGTGGCTGAAGGGACCGCGCAGTGGGCACACCCAGCCGCTGGCCGCGCGCAGTACCGGGAGTTCGGCGACCGGAGTGGCCGCTGCCGGCGCCGGCCCGTCGGTCGGGTCACCGGGCCCGACGGGCGGTAGCGCTCCGTCACCCGGCTCCGTCGGCGCGCCCTGCGGGGCGTCGGGGCCCGCCGCCGCCGCAGCCCGGGCGACCTCCTCCCCGGCGACCCGAGCTGCCTCCTGCGCAGCAGCCGCCGCGATCCGGGCCGCCTCCTCCGCCGCGGCCGCGGCGGCGCGCGCGGCCTCGAGGCGGCGCGCCTCCTCGGCCTGCCGGCGGCGCAGTTCCTCCGCCAGCCGGCGGCGCTCGGTCTCCTCGAGCTCGTCCAGCAGCCTGTCCTGCTCGTAGAGCCGCGGGGCGATCAGCAGGTAGACGTCGCCGATGGCGCTCAGCTCCGCCTGCACCTCGGCTGCGGCGACGGCGGCCTGCGCGATCAACTCCTCCTGGTGCCGGGCGCGCTCGGCGAGTTCGGCCTGCGCCTGCTCCAGATCGTCCCGTGCTCTGCGGTAGTCGTCGATGATGTCGAGTGAGCCCTCGCTGACGAAACGGGCGAGGGCGTCTACAACGGCCTGACGGTTGATGTCGTCGCCGGCCAGGATCGACGGGGGTGTGGTCGAGTCGATGTAGCGCTGCACGGCGATCTCGATCATGCGCTGGCGCAACGCGGCCACCTCGGCGTCGATCTCGGTCACACGCGCGGACAGGTTTGCGATCTCGGTGGACAGCTCGTAGAGGGCCAGGTCGGCTTCCCAGTAACGGGCTGCCGCGGCGTCGGCGCGCGCCTGAGTCTCGATGAGTTGCTCGAGGTAGGCGTCGATCTCGTCCTGCAACGCGTCGACGCTGTCACGCACTCGCTCCAACTCGCTCTGAGCGACCGATGCCGAACTCACACTCACAAAAAGAACGATCGACAGCGCCCACAACACTCTCCGGCGCATGACGTTCAACCTTACAGAACGTCGCTCTCGTCCCTGATGTCACCCACGAGCAACTCCAGCACGTCCTCGAGGGTCACGAGCCCCACCGTAACGGGACCCTCCCGCACCAGCGCCACGTGGACGCGGTGCCGGCGCATCAACCGCAGGAGATCCTCCAGCGGCAGGTCGTGGCGCACCATCAGGGCCCGGCGGATGCACTCGGCGGGAAGTGCCTGCCCCCAGCGCTCGGTCGGCACCGTCAGCAGATCCTTGGCGTGTACGAACCCGTCGGGTTGGTCCGTATCACCCAGCAGCAGACGCGAGTGCCCGCTGGCCACGACCGTTCGCTCCGCCTCAGCCACGCTGGCACCCCTCCGAACCGAGCTGATTCGCTCGCGAGGCACCATGATCGACGACACCGAACGCTCGCCCAGGGCGAGTGCCGACGCCAGCAGCGAGTGCTCGAACTCGTTGAGCAGACCAGCGGTGCGCGAGCGCGCCAGAAGATCCGAGAGTTCGGCAGGCGTGCGAGCGCTGGAGGTCCGGTCGACGGGCGCCACGCCGCAGAGACGAACCAGCGCGGCCACGAGCCATTCGAGTGCACGGATGACCGGCCGGAACGCCCCGACGAACAGGCGGTGCGCCGGCGCCAGCCACATCGCCAGACCGTCGGGGTTGCAGAGCGCGGCGTTCTTCGGAACCATCTCGCCCAGCAGGACGTGGGCGAAGACCACGATGGCGATCGCCACCGCCACGCTGACTCCATGGCCGAACCCTCCCAGGAGAGGGTCCAGCAGGCGTGCGACAGCCGGCTCGACGACGTAGCCGAGGCCCAGGGCGGTCATGGTGAGGCCCAACTGCGCGCCGGCAAGTTGCATGCCCAGATCACCCATCGCCCGCACCGCCACCCTGGCGCGCCGGTTGCCCGACTCCGCGAGCACCTCCAGACGGCTGCGTGAGGCGGCCACGAGGGCGAACTCCACCGCGGTGAAGAAGGCGTTGGCGGCCAGCAGGACGACCGCCACCAGCAGCGCCGCGGCCGTCACGTGTGCCGCCCTCGGCGCCCGGCGACCCGGACGGTCACGATCCGCCGGCGCACCATCTCGACCACCTCGAAGCTCCACTCGTCCCACGAGAACGAGTCGCCCACCGACGGGATCCGGCCCAGACGCGAGAGGACGAATCCGGCGAGGGTCTCGTAGGGGCCATCAGGGAGACGCAGCCCGCTCGCCTCCTCGGTGGCGTCGGCTCGCAGGTCGCCCGCCAGGAGCCACACACCGGGCGGCGCGGGCGGGGTGAGCTCCGCCACGGGATCGTGCTCGTCGTCGATCTCGCCGACGATCTCCTCGACGATGTCCTCCGCCGTGATGATGCCGGCGGTTCCGCCGTGCTCGTCCACAACCACCGCCATGGACTGGCGCCTGCGGCTCAATTCACCGAGCAGGCTCCGCAGATCGGCGCTCTCGGGGACCGCCCACACGTCGCCCATCACGTCGGCGACGGTGACACGATGGCGCTCGGCGGGCGGCACCTGATGCACGGCCTTGACGTGGACGACGCCGTACACGTCGTCGAGGTCGGCGCCGGCGACGGGAAAGCGCGAGAACCCGCTGGCCACCGAGACACCGACCAGATCGGCCATCGTGTCGTCGGGGCCCACGGTGATGACCTCCACCCGTGGCACCAGGGCGTCGGCTGCGGTCTTGGCTCCGAAGCGGATCGAGCGTGTCAGCAGCGTGACGTCGTCGGGATCGAGTTCGCCGCTGCTGCCCGACGAGCGGATGATGTGTTCGAGTTCCCGCAGGGTCCGCACCGAACGCAACTCAGCAGTGGGTTCGAGGCCGGCGAGGCGCACGATGCGGTCGGCGGTGCCGTTGAAGAGAGTCACGAAGGGCCACATGAGGTAGCCGTAGAACCGCAGGGGTCTGGCACAGAGCAGCCCCGTCGGCAGCGGCCGCGAGATGGCCAGCATCTTCGGCAACTGCTCCCCCGCCACGAGGTGCACGACGGTGGCAAGCGCCAGAGCCACCGCCACGGCGACGGCATGAGCCGAGGCCTCCGACAGCACCGAGCCGAACACCCCCAGCAACAACTCGGCGATCAGCGGCTCGGCCAACCAGCCCAGCAGCAGGGACATCACCGTGATGCCCAGCTGCGCGGCCGAGAGGTGGAACGTGAGCCGTTCGGTGACCTTCAGCAGACTCTGGGCCGACCGCCGTCGCGATCGGCGCCCGGCGCCCGCAGCCTCCTCGAGCGGTCCCCGCTCCACGGAGACGGCGGAGAACTCGGCTGCCACGAAGAAGGCGTTGGCGCCGATCAGCGCGACGACCGCGAGAAGTCCGAGTGCGACCCTGATCGTCGTCCAGCCTACCGCCGGCGCATCGACGGCCCGGGGAGCCGTCGCACCGGCACTCCGGAGGCTCGGCGGTAGCATCCCGTCCCATCACTCGAGCCGCTTACATCCACCCCGACACCACGAAGGGTTGGCTGCGGCGCCTGTGGCCGATCATGGCGGTTCATCGTCCCCTGCTCGCCGTCGCCGCCCTCTGCGGGCTGGTCGGTCTGGCTGCTCAGGTCGGCGTGCCGGCCGTGGCGCGGTGGGCCATCGACGCTGCCACCGATGGCCGCGGCGGCGACCTGCGGACGTTCGTGTTCGTGCTGGCGGGGCTGGCGCTGGCTCGAGCTCTCTGCGGTGGGACGTACCGCCACGTGCTGTTCAAGCTCTCCCTCCGCCTCGACAGCGAGTTGCGCTTGATCCTGTACCGCCACCTCACGCGGCTGTCGTTCTCCTTCTACGACCGGACCAGTTCCGGTGACGTGATCTCCCGCGCCAACACCGACATCCGCTCCATCCAGATCCTTTTCGCTTTCGCCCCCGTGGCGGGGATGGCGATGCTCACCTTCTGCCTGGCGTTCGCTCTGATGCTCACGATTCACGTGCCGCTGACCTTCGTGGCCCTCGCCACGCTGCCCGTCGCGACGCTCCTTGGCAACCGGTACCGCAACACCTTCCTCCCCCTGTCGTGGATCATCCAGGGGCGCAGCGCCGAGGTGGCCACGATCGTCGACGAGAACGTCAACGGCACCCGGGTCGTGAAGTCGTTCGCCGCCGAGCGGGCGGAAATCACCAAGCTGGCCCGGTCCGCCCGGCGCCTCCAGTGGGCGTCGGCGACCAGCGTCGACGTGCGGGCTCGCTACAACCCGCTCCTGGAGGCCCTACCGCGGGTGGCGATGGGGCTCGTGTTGCTGTACGGGGGCTGGCTGGCGATCGACGGGCAGGTCTCCATCGGCACGCTGTTCGCCTTCAACGCCTACGTGATCATGCTGCAGTTGCCGTTCCGCATGGCCGGCTTCCTCATCATGCAGTCCCAGCGTGCCGCGGCGTCCGCAGAGCGGATCTTCCAGGTGCTGGACACAGCGCCGGAGATCACGGACCCGCCGGGCGCCCGCGCTCTGGACCGGGCCGAGGGTCGGCTGGAACTCGAGGACGTGGTGTTCGGCTACGCCAACGCCGACGGGCGCGCCGCTCGACCCGTCCTGGAGGGATTCAGCCTCCGGATCGAACCCGGTGAGACGGTGGCCCTCGTGGGGCCCACCGGGTGCGGCAAGTCCACGGTGGCACGCCTCGCCGCCCGCTTCTACGACGCAGCGGGCGGGACCGTGCGCCTCGACGGCATCGACGTGCGCAGCCTCGAGTTGGCGTCGCTGCGCCGCAACCTCGCCGTGGCGTTCGACGAGGCCTTCCTGTTCTCGGTCTCGCTGCGGGAGAACATCGCCTTCGGCCGCCCCGACGCCACGTTGGGCGACGTGATGCAGGCGGCGCGGGCGGCGCAGATCCATGAGACGATCGCCGCTCTGCCCGAGGGGTACGACACGATCGTGGGCGAGCGCGGCTACACGCTGTCGGGCGGGCAGCGCCAGCGCATCGCCCTTGCCCGGGCACTGCTGATGGACCCGAGCGTCCTGATCCTCGACGACGCCGTGAGTGCCGTGGACATGCACGTGGAGGAAGCCATCGGCGCCGCCCTACGGCGCCGGCGGGCCGATCGCACCACGCTGATCATCGCCCACCGACTCTCCACGATCAGCCTCGCCGACCGGGTCGTGTTCACCGAGGGCGGCGTGGTCGTCGCCACCGGAACCCACGCCGAGTTGATGGCGTCGGTGCCCCGGTACGTGCAGGTGCTTGCCGATGCCGAGGCAAGGGCCGCCGCCGGCGGGTCGCACTGATGGTCTTCGTCGGAGGCGCCTACGTCGGCGCGCAGTCGCCCTCGTCATCCCAGGCCAATGCGGCATCCGGCTTGCCCTTCGCCGGTATCCCCGACGAGATGAGCGACCGGGCGGCCGACATCTTAGATTCCGAACCCGACCACCCCGAGCCCGAGGTGGACTTCGGGCACCGCCCACCGGCCGGAGTGCCGCCCTTGCGCCTACGCACGATGCTCGCTCGGCACCGGCCGCGAGTACTGCTGGTCGTGGCCCTCGTCGTGGTGGAGGCCGTCGCCACCCAGGCCGGTCCCCTGCTCACCCAGATCGGCATCGACGAGGGCGTCCTGCGCGGCCGCTTCAGCGTGCTCGGCATCGTCGCCGCCGTGTTCTTCGCCGTCGTGCTGATCCACATCGGCGCCAGCCGCGCCCGCACGTCCCTGGGCGGGCGGCTGGGGGAACGGCTCATGTACGAGCTGCGGGTTCGGGTGTTCACCCATTTCCAGCGGATGTCGCTGAACTTCTACACCTCCGAGCGCGCCGGCGTGCTGATGTCGCGGATGACCAGCGACATCGAGGCCCTGACGATGCTGCTGCAGGAGGGTCTGGTCATGATGGTCGTGCACGGACTGACCCTGGCCGTGATCACGGGCGCCCTGTTCTACCTGAACGTGCCCCTCGCCGCCCTGACCGTGGGCGTGGTCGTCCCCATCACCGTCGTGCTGTCGCTGTGGTTCCGCCGGGCCACGGAGACGGGCTACAACCGGGTGCGCGACCGGATCGCCGCAGTGCTGGCCGATCTGTCCGAGAGCCTCGCCGGCATCCGTACCATCACCGCCTACAACCGCCGGCACCGCAACATCACCCAGCACCAGCACGTGGTCACCGACCACGAGGACGCCAACGTCTACACGACCCGAGTGTCTTCGATCTACGCGGCGGCCGCAGAGGGCGTCGGCATCGTGGCACAGGCTGTCGTGATCGGCGTCGGAGGTTGGCTGGCGATCGACGGCCGCCTCACGATCGGCGAACTGACCGCCTTCGCCCTGTACCTGACGGCCTTCTTCGCCCCGATCGCGCAGCTCGTGGTCCTCTACAACGCGTACCAGCAGGGCCAGTCGGCCACCGCCAAGTTGCGCGAACTCCTCGAGCAGGCACCCGACGTGCTGGAGGCGTCCGACGCGGTGGCACTCGGTCCCATCGAGGGCCGGATCACCTTCGAGGCGGTGTCGTTCTCCTACAGGCCCGGTGAGCCGGTGCTGACCGGAGTGGATCTGGACGTTCCCCCGGGAGGGAGTCTTTCGATCGTTGGACCGACCGGGGGCGGCAAATCCACGATCGCCAAGCTGGCCGTTCGCTTCTACGACCCCGACGCGGGCACGGTCCGCATCGACGGTGTGGACCTGCGCACCGTGCAACTGGAATCGCTGCGGCACCAGTTCGGGGTGGTGCCCCAGGAGCCGTTCCTGTTCAACAGGACGATCGGGGAGAATGTCAAGTTCGCCCGTCCCGACGCCACCGACGCCGACGTGGCGGAGGCCTGCCGGGTGGTCGGCCTGGACTCGCTGATCGGCTCGCTCCCGGACGGGTTGGACACGCCGTGCCACGAGCGGGGAGCGTCACTGTCGGCCGGCGAGCGCCAGCTGCTGGCGCTGGCGCGGGCGTTCCTGGCGCGGCCCCGAGTCCTCATCCTCGACGAGGCCACGTCGAACCTGGATCTCCGGTCCGAGGCGCAGGTCGAACGAGCGCTGGACGCCGTCCTGGAAGGGCGCACCGCCGTCATCGTGGCGCACCGCCTCGCCACGGCAATGCGGGCCGACAGGATCGCCGTGGTGGACGATGGTCAGATCGCGGAGATCGGAAGCCACGATGAACTGGTGGCGGCAGGTGGGCTCTATGCAGCCATGTACGCCGCCTGGGAAGCGCACGCCTCGGGAGACGCGGCGGCACAGAACGCCCGCTCCGCCCGCGGCGGCGGGGCTGGTGCAGCACGATGACCTCCGAGGTGACCCCCGCGCTGCGGCTAACCGATGTCGGCGTCGTCCGTGACCGCCGTCCCCTGCTCGACGCCGTGAACTGGACCGTCGAACCGGGGCAGCGCTGGGTGGTGCTCGGCCCCAACGGGGCGGGCAAGTCGACGCTGCTGAGGGTGGCGGCTCTCTACCTTCACCCGACGCACGGCACGGTGGAGGTTCTGGGCCGGCGCCTGGGCCGCGTGGACGTGCGCCGCATGCGCCACCGGGTCGGCTACGCCTCGGCCATGCTCTCCGACCGGATCCGGCCGACCATCAGCGCTCTGGACGCGGTCATGACCGCCCGCCACGGCGCCCTCGAGCCGTGGTGGCACAGCTACGACGACGCCGACCGGCAGCGGGCGGCCGACCTGCTGGTGCTGATGGGCTGCGGCCACCTCGGCGAGCAGCAGTTCGGCCTGCTCTCCTCGGGCGAGCGCCAGCGGGTGCAGATCGCCCGGACCCTCATGACCGAGCCCGGGCTGGTGCTGCTGGACGAGCCCACCGCCGCGCTGGACCTGGCCGGGCGGGAGGAACTGGTGCGTACCCTGGACGCCCTGAGCGCGGATCCGACCACACCGCCCACCGTGCTCGTCACCCACCACGTCGAGGAGATCCCCACCGGTTTCGACCACGTGCTGCTGCTACGGCAGGGCCGGGTGGTCGCCGCCGGACCCATCGACGGCGTGCTCACGGACTCACACCTGAGCGACTGCTTCTCGATGGACCTCGAACTCGAGCACCACCGCGGCCGCTGGTGGGCCCACGCCGCGGACTGAGTGCGGGCAGAGAGGATCCCGGCGCCCGATCGGATGGGCGTTCAGGATCTGCGCAGGACCTTCGACGCCTTGTAGCCGTAGCGGGAGGCCGTCGAGAAGGCCCACGACGGACCGAAGAGCCGGCGGCGGGACGGGAGGAACTCCTCCGCGTCAAGATCCTCCAGGGCAGCCAACGTGCGGTTCAGGCCGAGATCCAGCAGACGGGTGCTTCGCTCGTTCGAGATGTCGAGGCCCGCGATGCTGACGACGAGGGTGATGAGGCGGACGAGCATGTTCTGGCGGTAGAGCCGCCAGCAGTCCTCGGCGCTGAAATCCCCGGCATCCGCCCGGCACACGATGTCGTGATACTCGGCCACCGCCTCACGCTCGATCGTGCGACGAACGTCGATCGAGAGGCTGCCACCCAGAAAGTAGGCCACGTCACCGAGAGGGTTGTTGCCTCCGCAGACCTGCCAGTCGATGACGGCAAAGTCGTCATCACCGGCGCCGAAGAACATGTTGTCCAGCCGGTAGTCGCCGTGACCGAAGGCCCGGGGGCCGACCGCGAGGTCGCCCATGTAGTCCGCCGCCCTCCAGCCGAGGGTCTCGGTGACCCGGCGCATGTCGCTGGAGAAATGGTCACCGAAGACTTCAAACGTGCGCCGCAGCGAGGCGAGATAGATGAGCTGTACCGGAGGTCGCCACTTCGGATCGAGCGAGTTGAAGATGTCGATGTACGGCGACTCGTGGGTCCTGTTCCAGGAGGAGGCGTGAAACCTGGCGATCGCCCGGACGACGCACCTCGCCTGGTCCGCGTCGGCGCCGTCGATCTCGTCGACTCGCTGCATACCGCCGAGGTCCTCGAGCACGAGGACGAGCCTGTTGCTCCGACGTTCGTAGTCGCCGTAGTAGAGGACCGGCGATCGGATCGGGGCGCGATGCGAGAGGAGGCGGTAGAAGGCGCACTCACGCCTGTACAGCCGGACCCGCCTGGCGAGCTTGTCGGTGCTCGGGTGGGAGGAGTGCATCTTGACGAAAACGGTTTCCGGCGCCCCGGGGGCGTCATCGGCATAACTCAGGCGACAGCGCACCGATTCCCCGACGTGGCCGATGCCCACGCCGACCTGCTCGACATTGATGTGCTCGATCGCCGGAACGCCGGCCATGCCCCCCGCCGCGAGCGCTTGCTGCAGCCAGGCGGCCGTTATCTGCTCGACACCGGCGGGTATGACCGGTCGGGACTCCACGCCGCTCCGCCCCTCTCCTCAGGCTCCGTCGTCTAGCCGCAGGTCGGCCTCAACGTCGAGGCGGATGTCCACCTCGCGGCCCACCAGCAGCACGTCGGGCATGCCAGGTGCATGCACGTCAAGGAATCCTGCCACACCGAAATCGTCGCGCCGCAGACTGCCTGTGGCCTCGAAGGATATCTTCGCCAGCGGCATGGACGGGTGGCGCACAGCACCCAGGAAGCGCACGGCCAGCGGCAAAGGCAGCGTGACGTCGCGGACCGTGAGCGCGCCCGGCAGTTCCCAGGCGTCGTCACCCGCAGCGCGAGATCCGTCACCGATGAATGTCAGGAACGGATAGCGCTCGACGTCGAGGAACTTCGGTCCGCGAAGATGCTCGTCCGCCTTGGGATGCGACGTATCGATGCTCGCTGCGGCGATCCATACCTCGGTCCGCGAATCCGCCGGATCCTCCGCGATGGTGATCGTGCCCGACACCTCGCGGAATCGGCCGCGCATGGCCGTCAGCAGGTGCCGGGCGGCGAAGGCAACCGAGGTGTGCAGCCCGTCGATCACCCATTCTCCGACCGCAGGCACGGTACGCCCATTGACGACCCGCGTGTAGCCGGCGTCCACGCGGGCGATGCTAGCGACACGCACGCCGCCGGACCGTTGGACCGGAACTCGAGAGGCAAGCCGATGCGGAGACTCGCGCGGGCGTCAACGAGGTCATGACGAGTTAACCCCGGTGCGGCAATCGGGCTAGTCCTCCGCGAACTCGGCGACGGTCACCGCCTCGCCGCGTGCGACGGACGCCATGGCGGACTCGAGTACGGCGATCACTGCCAGGCCCACCTCGCCGTCCGTCTCGACCGGGCCCGAGCCTCTGATGGCGCCGGCGAACTCGGCGACCTGCTCGGCGAGGGGGTCGGTGGCTCCGAGGGGCACTTCGCTGGGATGCATCTCGCCCCGCTCCTGCACGAACAGGCGGGTCCCCTCATTCCGGCTGGACGCCGAGGCCGCCGAACCGAGGACGGAGAGTTCTTCGGTGAAAGGGTTGTAGTGGGACGTAACCAACGTCCCGACGGCTCCGGACTCGAACTCCACCAACAGCCCCGTGGCGTGGTCGAGAGGCTCGCCGGGCAGGACGCCGTTGCTGAACGCGCTGACCCGCCGGATCGGGCCGACCAGATAGTGGAACGAGTCGATCATGTGGACGCCGAGCCCGGTCATGCCTCCCAGGGGACTCTCATCGGGTGCCGACCGCCAGTTCGGCGGGAAGCCGCGTCCCACCGTGAAGACCGCCGTGGCCACCAGTGGTTCCCCGAGGCTCCCGTCGTCGACCAGGGCGCGGATCCGGCGGATCGCGGCCAGGCGCCGTCGCTGGTGCCCGACCATGAGGACCGTTCCCCCGTCCGCCGCCGCGGCGACGGCGCGCCGACCATCGGTCACGTTCAACGTGAACGGCTTGTCGACGAGGACGTGCTTCCCCGCTGCCGCGGCCTCGCAGATCTGGTCCGCGTGGGTGCTGTGCGGCGTGGCGAGTATCACCCCGTCGATGTCGTCCGCTGTCACCAGCTCGGCAAAGGAACCGGCCGGCCGGCAGCCCCGCTCGGCGGCGAACGACTCCCGCGCCGAGGGTGTGCGGGCGTAGCAGGCAACGATCTCCGCGGCACCGGAGCGGGCGGCCGCATCGGCGAGTTCGCCGCCCCACCAGCCCAACCCCACGACCCCGAGGCGCACCGGATCGGTCCGTTCACTCATAGCAGCAGCCTTTCCTCGTACTCCACCCGGGACAACACCACCGGCTCATCCTCGGTGACAAGGACCATGTCCTCGATACGCACCCCGCCGCCGCCGGGCACACCCGGTACCCACACGAGGGGCTCGACAGCGAACACCATGCCGGGGAGGAACTCGTGGGTGGTCGCACCGGGCATACTCTCGCCGATGTAGGGGGGTTCGTTGGCCCCCACCCCGATGCCATGGCCGATGAACAGGCTGAAGAGGTGGTCAGCGAGTCCGTGCTGGGCGATCACCGAGACGATGGCATCGGAGGCGTCGGCGGTCGTGAAGCCGGGACGCATCTTGGCGATCCCGGCCATCAGCCCCGCATAGACGGCGGTGTAGATCTCCTTCTGGCGATGGTTGGGGCGGCCGATGATCGTTGTCCTGCCGATGTCGGCGAAGTACCCGTTCCACATGGCGCCGATGTCGATGAAGCAGAGATCGCTGTTGCGCATCAGCTTGTCGGTGGCCAGGCGGTGCGGCGGCGACATGTGCTCGCCGGACGCCACGAACGGCGTGATCACGTGGGCCATCTCGCCGCCGAGGTGGAAGAGCGTCTGCATGGCGTCACCGGCGACTTCCAGCTCGCGTCGCCCGGCGCGCGTTTCGTCCAACGCGCGCTGCGTGACGGCGTCACCGATGGCGCACGCCTCGGCGATGATGGCGATCTCCACGTCGCTCTTGATGAGCCGGGCCCGTTGCATGACGGTGTCGCCGTCGACGAGCTCGAGGTCGGGCAGGTGGAAGCGCATGGAATCGATGAACGAGATGCTGGCCGCGTCCACCCCGAGCCGCCCGCTGTCGAGACCTCGCTCCCGCAGGATCGGCCGCAGGATGTCGCGCACGAAGCCGTCCACGAGCTCGGCCTGCTCCATGATCGGGATGGCGTGCGCCTCGGCGATCCACGGCATGCCCGCTCGCGCCTTGTCGATCTCGCCCCCGGAGCAGAGCAGAACGGGGTCGTCGGACGGCAGTAGCAGGGCGCCATTCAGCGCCATCGTCTTGCCGGCGATCAGCTGCGCCCGCAACGAGGTGAGGTAGCGGACGTTCTCGTCCTTCCACACCATGAGGGCGTCGGCTCCCGCCGCAACGATCTCCCGTTGCGCAGCCTCTACCCGCTGGCGCCGCAACCGAGGAAGGTCGTAGCGCTCCTCCCAGTCGACGGCGAACGGGCCCTTGGCATAGATGCCCTGTGGGAGGGCGCTCTCACTCACGGGCACGCGGCGTCCGCTTCATGGAGCCGGCCGGCGACCCGGGCCGGGTTCTCTCTGCCGACGGAACGGATCGTTCCCCTACCGTGGTTCCCCGGCGAAGTGCGACTCCTCGATCTGCGCCTGGAGCTTGTACAGCCCGAACGGAGGAGGGTCGGGGAGCGGGATCGCCACAGGGCACGGCTCCATGCGGGCGTAGGTCGTGGGCCGGCCGCGCAGGATCCGGTCGTCCCACTCCGGCCAATCCGACGGCTGGCTGCGGGCCATGAGCGGCCAGGCGTCCGCCGCGGCATAGCCGTGCAGCAGCAGCCGCCGCTGGTGCTCGGTGCGGTTGGGTCCGGAGCCGTGGAGTAGGCGGACGTGGTGGAAGGAGACGTCCCCGGGCAGGACCTCCACAGCCACGACATCGTCCGGATCGAATGCGCCGGGCCTCACCGCGCCGATGAAGCGCCCGTTCTGGCTGTGGTCCAGGGCAGGACCGGTGTGAGAGCCGGGCACGACGAGCATGCAGCCGCTGGCCGCGGTGGAGGGGTCGATGGCGATGCCCGCTTCGAGGACCGAATCGTTGGTATGCGGGTAGTAACCCCAATCGGTGTGCCACTCTGCGATCCCCGCGCCGCCGGGGTGCTTGGCGTTCAGCTTCGTGTGAATCCAGCGGATGTCAGGGCTCAGCAGATCCTCCAGGATGTCCAGCACGCTCGGGTGGGCCAGCGCCTTCGCGAAGGTCTCGTGATGGGAATGCGGGCTCTTGAGACGCCGGATCAGCGGCGGTCCGTCCGCCAGGTGCGGCGCATCGTCGAGTTCGATGGCGTCGGAGTCCTCGGTGAGATGCAAGGCCTGCTCGGCGAAGTAGTCGGCCGCGGCGCGCACCCCGGCCATCTCGGCTTCCGTCAGCACGTCGCGGACGACCACGTAGCCGTCTCGCTCGTAGGACTCGATCTGGTCTGCGGTCAGGACCATGGACGCCTCCAAGAGTGATTTCCCCCATTATGTCCGGCAGAGAGCCCGACCGGTTGGGGGACTCGGCGAACTTCGCGTCGAACGACGACCGCGCCGCCTCGGGCAGACGTCCACGAGACCGCGCCACGCCAAGCGCAGCCCGTCACGGTCGGACGGCCACGAGGACACCACTCTCGACGCTGACCGTGGCCTCGGTTGCGATGAAGACGTTGCTGACCCCGCGGGTTGAGCCGGGCCGCAACGTATCGCCCACCAGCGCCCAGCGCAGTCCGGTCGTCCGCACCCCGGTTGCCGGGCCGCCGTACGGCAGAAGCGTCACGAGCTCCCCCGGCGTCCCACTGATGGTCTGCCGCCGACGCACGACCCAGAGCCGGGCCGAACCCATGAGGGCATCCACGCGCACTGAGGCCAGGTCATGGCCGGCCAGCGCCGCCACGTTGGCCAGGAAGTGGTCGAGTCGCCCGCCGGCACCGCCCACGACAGTGATGCTCTCCGCGCCCCTGTCCCGCGCCTCGGCCAGAGCAAGCTCCAGGTCCGTGGCGTCCTTGTCGGTCGGGAACCGGCGTCGCTCACGGGCCGCGGCCGCCCCCGCCGCCGTCACCGAGTCGAAGTCGCCCACGATCACGTCGGGGATCAACCCCAGGCTGCGGGCGACATCGGCGCCGGAGTCGGCCGCCACGATGAGCTGCGGCGGCGCCAACTCCCCCAACTGTGCGGGATCGGGTGGCTCACCCCCGGCGACGACCCAGGCGTGCAGGCTCATCGCTGAGAGATCGGCTCCGGGTAGCAGGCCGGCAGATCGGGCGCGGCATCGATTGCCATGTGCAGGTTGCGGTAGCGCATGAGACGGCTCTGGTGCACACTGTACTGTCCACTGCGTCGGCGATCTCAGCCAAATCGGGGGAGGGAATGAAGGCCGTACAGGTGACCGCTCCCGGCCGGTTGGCCTACGCCGATGTCGCTGAACCCGGCGGTCCTTCAGCAGGGTCCGAGGCACTCGTGCGAGTCGACACTGTGGGCATCTGCGGCACCGACGTCAAGATCCTCTCCGGCGGTATTCCGGTCACCTACCCGCGGGTCATGGGCCACGAGATGGTCGGCGAGGTCATCGACGGCGGAGATACTGGCGTCGCCACCGGGCAACGGGTCATGATCGATCCGGCCATCTCGTGCGGCTCGTGCGCGCTGTGCCGCGAGGGTCGGACGAACCTGTGCCTGCGCGGGGGGCTGCTCGGGCGCGACGCCGACGGCGTCTTCGCCGAATTCGTGTCGGCGCCGGCGAACCGGCTGCTTTCGGTACCCGCGCACCTCGGGGCATCCGCGGCAACGATGGTGCAGGTGGCCGGCACGTGCGTGCACGCGCAGCGCGCTGCGCCGATCTTCCCCGGCGATGTGGCCGTCGTCATCGGACTCGGTGTGAGCGGCCTGATCTTCACCCAGTTGCTGCGGGCATCTGGTGCAGTGGTCATCGGCGTGACCCGCTCGGCCTTCAAGCGAGAGCTGGCCGCCGCCATGGGGGCGACGGCGACCGCGGCGCCCGACGACGCCGCCGCGGTCATCGCCAACGTCACCGACGGCAGAGGAGCCGACCTGGCCGTCGAGGCCGTCGGAACGGAGGCCACGGTCACCCTCGCCATCGACTCGGCGCGCATCGGCGGCGAGATCCTCGTGTTCGGCACGGTGACCGGCGGCGGCACCGGTCTCCCCTACTACCAGCTCTATTTCAAGGAGTTGACCGTCCGGAACCCCCGTGCTGCCATCGCCGACGACTACGCCCGCGCCATCGAGTTGGCCGCCACAGGAGTACTGGACCTTGAGCCGATCGTCAGCGACCGGATCGGTATGTCCGACGTCTCCCATGCCTTCGAGCGCGTCCAGAGCGCCGACTCGCTGAAGGTGCTGATGCCCGTCGGCTGACGCCGGCGGACCGGCAACGTCTCACGAGAATCACTGCCGTGCCACATATCCGGATTGACAGCGAGGGGTCAGGGCCGCCGCTGGTGCTTGTCCACTCGCTGCTGACCGATGCTCGCGCCTTCGACACGGTGGCGCCGCGTCTCGCCTCCCGCTTCGGCCTCCACCGGGTCTGGCTGCCGGGCTTCGGCGCCTCCGAGCCGCTGCCCAACCCCTCGCCCACGCTGTTCGACATCGCCGAGGCGCTCGCTGAGGCGCTGGAGGCCGCCGGCGTGCGGGGCGCGGAGTTCGTCGTGCTCGACAAGTGTGGTCACTGCCCGCCCCTGGAGAGCCCGGCCGCGTTCTGCGAGGCGGTGGAGAAGTCCTGGCCGCGTCATCGCCGGGCTGAGTGACGCGGGGAGGTGACGGGCACCAAGCGGTGCCGGAGTGGACCGTACTGGACTTGAACCAGTGACCTCTCGCGTGTGAAGCGAGCGCTCTACCAGTCTGAGCTAACGGTCCGGGGGAAGCAGGATTCTAGAGCCGCGCGCGATCACGGGCCACTTCGCGCCGGCCCCATGACCTCATCGAGGGCGCACCGGACACGACATCCTTCCCCCGGCTCGGCCCTGCTTCAGCCGTAGTGGTGGGCGACGTTGTCGGGGTAGCTGCGGGCGAAGTAATTCCAGAGCTGCTCGCCGTAGGTGCTCGGGCGGTAGTTGCTCGCCATGTCACCGACTCCTGCCTCGGTCTCCTCCTTGCGGGCCATGAAGCCGGCGTGGGCGTGGCGGGGACTCGCCGCCACCGCCTCGGCGAACCGGTCGTCGAGCGGCAGCGATTCCAGTTGCGCCTCCAGCGACGGTCCGTAGAAGTGGGCGGTGGAGTACCGCTCCTCGGAGGAGATGACCCGATGCGCGGTGGCGACGAGGTAGTTACCGGTCATGGCCTGCAGGCTCTCGCCGAGGTTGACCACGAGCGAACCCGGCACTCGCGGCACGTCGATCCAGTCTCCGGCCGGGTTCTGCACCTGTAGACCGGAGGTGGATCCCGGGGAGAGGACGGTGAGGAACCCGGTGTCATGGTGGGCGTTCACTCCGGCCGCGCCGGGCGGCGTGGCCGGATAGTGGATGAACTTGGTGAGCGACATGGGCTGCGCACCGATGAAGCGCTCGAGATGCTCGGCGGGCAGCCCGAGACCCTGCCACAGCGCCCCCAGCAGGCGGCCGGCCAGCACGCCCAGTTGCCGGGACCATTCATTGCTCAGTGCCTCGTGCCCGGCCAGGATGTCGTCGGGGAGCCACTGGTTGGGGCCCAGCAGGCGGAGGTACTCCGGCTCGGTGTCAGAGGCCAGCGAAGGCCATTCGGTCCAGCAGTCGATCTGCTCGCGGATGTCGGGTCGGTTGTTGGTGTACTCCGAGCCGACCGGCTCCCAGCCCCGGAAGTGCCGCGACGTGCGCTTGTCGATCAGTGTCTTGTGCTCGGCCGGGAGACTGAAGAAGCTCCGCATCATGTCGTAGGTGGCGTCGTGCAGGGCGTCGGAGATCCCGTGGTTGACCACGAGCACGAACCCGACCTCATGGCCAACGCGGCATAACTCATCAGCCAGTTCCGGGGACGGCCGAGCCCCGTTCGTAAGGGTTCCCACGTCGACCACGGGAATGCTCTCGAACGCCGGAACATCCATGGCTCGATTCTACGGAGTGCCGCTCGAGGCATCACCCCCCGGACCGATAGGTGGAGGCTCGGATCCCGATCAGAGCTATAGAGTATTTCTATATGTTTCAGATACTTATCCACACTTTGTGATCAAGTTGTTGATTGCACAATGATGAGACTCCGCGGCGTGAAGGCCCACCCGGTACGGCTAGCCGATCTCAACCCTCTCGAGAAGTGCGTCCGCGAGAGCTTCGAGACCAGCCACCCGGCTGCCCTTGACGAGCACGGCGTCCCCCGGGCCCAGCGGCCCCAGCGCGGCGAGCGCCGCGGCGGCGTCGGGCACCGGCGACGTGCCGTAGGCACCTTCGTTCACGGGCAGGAGTTCGATCCCCAACTCGGCGGCCAGGGCGGCGACCGCCACATGCTCGGCGCCGTGGCGGTCTCCCAACTCGGCCATGACTCCCAGCACCGCTACACGCCGCCGGGCGGGAGCCGCAGCAAGAGCGCGCAGCGCCGCGGCCGCCGATGCAGGATTGGCGTTGTAGGCGTCGTTGATCACCAGCGCGCCGGACGGAGCGGTGTCCACCGCCATCCGCCACGGTGACAGTTCGGCCCGGCCGAGACCATCGGTCACGGCCTCGATGTCAACGCCCAGCACCAGTGCCGCAGCCGCGGCGCCCAGGGCGTTGTGCGCAGTGTGCAGGCCCGCAACCTGCAGGCGCACCGGCGCTCGCCCCCACGGCGTCGTCAACTCAAACGAGGCCCGGAGCCTGCTGTCGAGAGTGACGCCGCCGGCCCGAACGTCGCCCCCGTCGAACCCGTACGTGACGACCTGAGCCTCGGTCCGAGCCGCCATCGCCGCCACGCGCGGGTCATCGGCATTCAGAACGGCAGCACCTGATGGCGGCAGTGCCGCAACCAACTCCGCCTTCTCGCGGGCCACGCCGTCGACTGTTCCGAACGCCGCCGTGTGCGCGGCGGCGACCGCGGTCACCACTCCCACGTCGGGGCGTGCCAGCGCCGCCAGGTCGGCTATCTCGCCCGGTGCGTTTGTGCCGATCTCGGCGACCAGCGCCCATTCGGTCCCCCTGGCACCCAGCAGGGTCAGCGGAACACCGATGGCGTTGTTGAACGAGGCGGGACTCGCGTGGACCGCCCCCGCCCCTTCCAGAGCCGCGGCCAGCAGATCCTTCGTCGAGGTCTTCCCCACCGATCCCGTGACGCCGACTACGCGGCCTCCGTAGCGTGCCCGCGCCGCCGCTCCCAATGCCCCCAGCGCGGTCTCGGTGTCGGTCACCACGACGAGCGGCACCCCCGGAGGCTGCAGGTCGCCGAGTCGGTCCCGGCGCGCCAGGCAGGCGGCCGCGCCTGCCTCGACGGCGGCAACGATGAACTCGTGGCCGTCCCGTTCGGCGATGAGCGGGACGAAGAGTTCACCCGCCGTCAACGTACGGGAGTCGGTTGAGACGCCCTCGACTGCCACATCGGCACCCAGCAACTCACCCCCGACGATGCCGGCCACGTCCGAGAGGGCGAACCTCATGGTTGGACCCGGGTTCGTTGGCGTGCGCCACGTCGTGCCGGCCCGACCGAGCGGCCTCGGCCGAGCCGGAGTGGCCGCCGGTGGCCGGCTGCCCGGCGGACGACCTCTCCCGACCTCTCGATTCGCCGGCCCCGCCGGCACCTCGCAGCATGACCCGGCACCGGATCGAACGTACACCCCTGATCGGATCCGACTCGGGATCGCGCCGGCCGGCCGGGGCCGCAACCCGACCCCGCATCGGTCGGATTCATCGACGCGTTCGGCGGCACCACTAGCGTGGCAATCGTGAGCGAGCGCATCCGGCTGATCGTCCTGTACGGCGGCCGGTCGGCCGAACACGACGTGTCTCGGGTATCGGGCCGCTATGTGACCGAGTGCGCCACCGCAGCGGGACTCGACGTGGATCTCATCGGCATCACGCGCCGCGGCCACTGGGTCCAACCCACAGCCGCCCAGGAGGGCCCGGACAACTCCGGCGGATCCCTGCCGGCGGTCGGCGACGATCTCCCGGCAGCGTCCGTGGACTTGGCGCTCGAGCAACAACCCGGCGAGTCGCTCGTCGTCTTCCCCGTCCTGCACGGTCCCTTCGGCGAGGATGGGACGGTCCAGGGTCTCTGCGAGATGGCCGGCGTGGCCTACGTGGGGCCGGGCGTGCTCTCGAGTGCGGTCTGTATGGACAAGCCCGTCTCGAAGCGACTGCTGGCCGCCGCCGGATTGCCCGTGGCTCGCCACGTGGAACTTCGCAGCGGCGATTCGACCGGCGAGACCGCGGCCGCGCTGCTCGCCGAGTTGGGCAGCCCGGTGTTCGTGAAGCCGGCCAACATGGGCTCCTCCATTGGCATCTCCAAGGCCGCCGATACCACGGACGTGGCCGAGGCGCTGTCGCTGGCCGCCGCCTATGACGAGCGACTGATCGTCGAGGAATTCGTGCCCGGGCGGGAGATCGAAGTATCGGTAATCGGCAACGAGCATCTCCGAGCTTCTCTACCCGGCGAGATCGTGCCCGGCGGCGACTTCTACGACTACGCCGACAAGTACCTGAACGACGCGGCGGAGTTGCACGCGCCCGCTGACCTCCCCGCCGAGGTCAGCGACGAGGTGCAACACCTCGCCGTGGCCACCGCCCGGGCGTTGCAGGTTGAGGGCCTGGCAAGGGTGGACTTCCTCTACGACGAGGCCGGAGAGCCCGGGCGGCGCCTCATCGTCAGCGAGATCAACACCATGCCCGGTTTCACCCCGATCTCCATGTACCCCCGCCTCTGGGCCGTCTCCGGCCTCGACGGCCCGTCGCTCATCGCCGAGCTGGTGCAGCTCGCGCTCGATCGCCACCGCCGCCGGGCAGCCCACACCCGCACCACCCGCTGAGCATCACCGGCGACGGACGGGCCCGCGAGTCGGCTGGTCGCGGCGATCCACTAGATCGATCGGTCGGATTCCGGCGTCGGTCAAGGCGTACATCCAGGGCCCAACCGGCACACTTCGCGCACAGCCGGTGAGTCGGGACCAGTGTTTCTCGACGATCTCGAGGCTGTGTTGGGTTGACTGACTTCGACGCCCGGTCAGCACGAAGCCGCGAACACGGTTGTTCACCCACAGGCGCTTCTCCACCGGCCGGTAGCGGATCCTGCGGTCACGGGTGATCACACAGAGATTCTGCTCACCCACGACCCGTAGCCATGCGTCGTCGGGAACTCCCCGCGGAACGTCCGGCAGATCCGGGTGCCCGGGGAAGACGATCCCGTCATGTCGCTCCGCCAACGCTTTCCCCAGGGCCAAGTCGTTCTCGTCAACGAAGAACTCGGCGGCCATCGTGCTTCACGCCGCTATCGAACGCTGTTGCTCCTCATAGGACACCGCGGCGCGGACCTCGTGCTCCGGCAGGTCGTAACCCTCCGAGATGACCCCTAGTGGCTCGCCGGCGTCGTACAACTCCCAGAGCCGATCCGTGGACACGCCCCGCACAGATGGCCGGCCGAAGCGAATGAGCGGATCGATGACGACCGACGAGGCACGCCCCGCCGGGCAAAGCCGGCAGGCGGCGTCCTGGGAGTCAAACTCGACCTTGCGGAAGAATCGCTCCGCCTCGTCGGCGAGAAGAATCGTCTGCCCGGACTGGACGACAATTGCGAGCGGGTGCGGGAGGTCGTTCTGGCGTTGTAGCACCAGGACGAGGTCGCGCCCGTGCACGAACGGCTTGGCCGTCGCAAGTGGGTACGGCGTTCGATACTCGCCGCGAAGTGCCGCGATCACCGGACGCAGCCGCTGGAGCGGGACTCCCTTGCGCCGGTACTCGCGCAGGTAGCCGAGTTCGACGAACTCACCCCAGGTGACGATCTCGTCGCCCGTGCGGTCAGGGCGGATCACCGGCTCATAGAACGTGCCGCCCCGCTCGTACCCGTCAAGCCACGCGTGCACCCGACCAACGCCGAGGCCGAGAAGGCCGGCCGCCTCGCCGACCCCGTACACGGGCCGCTCAAGAATCGAAACAGTGGTACTCGTCGGACTGCTCCTTCGGGATGCGAAACGCTGGGCGCTGTTCACAGAGTACACAGGACACTCCAGCATCCGGAGATACAGAGCCGCTTCAACGCGTCGAGGCCTGATATCGAGCGCTCTACGTCGTGGGCGTCGCCAGAGTTGACTCCATTGGCAATGGACGCGCCCCGACCGTCACCGGCGCCTCGTCGTCAGCGAGATCAACACCATGCCTGGCCTCACCCCCATCTCCATGTATCCCCGCCTCTGGGCCGTCTCCGGCCTCGACGGTCCGTCGCTCATCGCCGAACTGGTCCGGCTGGCCCTCGACCGTCACAACCGCCGAACCGCCCACACCCGCACGGAACGCTGAGCCCGGGAGTCATCCCCAACGAGCCGGTCCACCGCCCCGAGCCGGCAGATCGCGCAATAGTCTGACGGCAAATCGTCTAACAACAGTGCGGAAAATCGTCTAATAAATCTTCGGCAATATGCCTAATTTCCCGTGCGGGAGGTAGACTCCGACCGTGGATGATCTCTACCCCAGAATCGTCGAGAGGCTGCTGGCAGAAGACCTGCTGCCCAACTTCCCGGCGGTCTTCCTGATCGGGCCGCGTGGCACCGGCAAGTCCACCTCCGCGGGTCGGCTGGCCGACACGGTGATCGACCTGTCCGAGCCGGGCCCCAGGCAGGCCGCGCTGGACGATCCCGACGGCGTGCTCGCCGCCGCCTCGGGGACCGTCGTCGTCGACGAGTGGCAGGAGGCGCCGGAGATCCTCGCGGCGGTGAAGCGCGCAGTCGACGCCGACCGGGCGCGCACGTCAGGCCGCTTCATCGTGACCGGATCGGTCCGCGCGGCCCTCGGTGGTCCGACCTGGTCCGGCACAGGCCGGCTGATCCGGGTCCGCATGTACGGCCTGACCCAGTCCGAGCTGGCCCGCGACGCCGGCTACAACCCCATCGACACGTGGTTCGACGACGATCCACCCGCATTCGGCTCCTCGCAGGTGAGCCGCGCGGGCTACATCGACCGGATCGTGTCGGGCCGCTTCCCGGCAGCACTGCGGTACTCGGGCCGGAACCTGTCCCGCTGGTTCGACGCCTACACCGAGCAACTCGTCGAGCGCGACGCCCCGCAGATCGCCGGGGGCTGGCCGAGAGCCCGACTGTTGCGCAGCGTGCTGGGCTCGTGCGCGGCACGAACCGGCCGGGAGCTCAACAAGGAGGCAGTGGCGCGGGACGCCGACGTGTCGAGGGCAACCGCCGACAGCCACGTGCGGCTCCTGCAGGACCTCTCGATCGTCGCACTGGTGCCGGCGTGGCACAGCAACCGGATCCGCCGGCTCACGCGCTCGCCGCGGCTCCACCTCACCGACCCCGGTCTCGCCGCCCACCTGCTCGACGCCGACGCCGGGAGCCTGACCCGGGACGGCACGCTGGCCGGTCAACTCTTCGAGACCTTCGTCGCAACCGAACTGCTCGCCCACATCGAGACCGCCTCCGCGGCAACCGGCCTGTTCCACTATCGCAACCGTGACGGGCGCGAGATCGATTTCCTCCTCGAACGCCGCGGGCGCGTCGTCGGCGTCGAGGTCAAGTCGGCAACGAGCGTGCGGCGCGACGACGCCAGGCACCTCCTGTGGCTGCGTGACCGCCTCGGCCCGGACTTCCACTACGGCGCCGTGCTGTACAGCGGGCAGCTCCCCTACCGGATCGACGACCGCATCTGGGCGCTACCCATCAGCACCCTCTGGCAACCCCCGATCGGGGCCTTATCGTCAGCGATATCAATACCACGCCCGGCTTCACCCCCATCTCCATGAGTCCCCGGCTCTGGGCCGTCTCCGGCCTCGACGGTCCTGCGCTGATCGCCGAACTGGATCACCTGACCCTCGCCCGCCACCACCGCCGATCCACCCACACCCGCACCGAACGCGGACCGCCGCCAGCAACGAACTCCCGTACTTGGTGGCAGGGCAGCCGATACCAAGTACGCTCGGGGCATGAGCGATCTGCAGGAGTTCCGGGTGTCATCGTCGGGGCAGATGTCCCTCCCCGCAGCGGCCCGCCGTCGCTGGGGCCTCGATAACGGAGGACCGGTTGACGTGCTGGACCTCGGCTTCGGCGTCCTGACCGCGCCCCGGGGCACGGCAGGTCGGCTACTCGACGATCTGCTCAGTCACGACGACCATGCCGCCTACGTCCGGTCACTGGCCGACGATCCCGACCTCGCCACCACGTGACCCGAGCGGTCCTCGACGACCATCTCCTACGCGACCTGCTCGCGGGCAGAATCGGCCTTGAGTTCAAAGCGTTGCTCGCCGAGTACGAACCGGCAACGACGAACCTGTACCTCCTGCGCCTGTCCAAGAGCGTCATCGCAGCCGCCGGTGGGACTCTGACGGGCTCGTGGCCCCCCGAACTACGCCGCGCTCTGGGGCGGCGACTCATCGTGTTGCCGGAAGAGATCGAGATGGTGCCAATGCGGGATCTCGCCTTCCGCATGGCCGAACTGGCTGCCACTCACCGCTTGTCGAATCTTGGCGCCGAGGCCGTCGCCGCCGCTGAACACCTCGCTGCGCCACTCTGCGTCGGGATCGGAGACGACGGTCCGCAGATCCGCGCCGCCATGACCACCGTCGGCGAATACCGGACGATTCCCAACGATCTCTGACGCGTCGCGCCTGACCCGTCAAGCGCCCGGCGCGCAACATGCTCAGCCGACGAGGGCCGAGCGGAGGAAGCGGAGGAGTTCGCGGCGACGCACGACGGTGTCGCGGAGGGTGGGCTCGATGCCGACGGTGCGGAGCACCTCCACCTCGGTGGCCACGCCCATCACCGTGGAATAGGTGGACACCAGCAATAGCCGGGGGTCGCAGCGGCGGATCCGTCCCGAGTCCATGCCGGCCTCCAGGAACGCGCGGGCACGCTCCACCAGAGGCTCGAACCCGGCGCGTACGCGGTCCATCCACGGGGGACCCAGCCGGGTGACCTCCCGCAGCAGTCCAAGCATCTCGGGGCGACGCACGGCGAACCGGAACACCTCCCGCACCACCGCTTCGACTCCTGCCCAGGCGTCGGGCGGCTCGCCATCGTCCCCGGTCGGCGTAGGCGAAGCCTCGACGGCGAGCAGGAGCGCAGCCGTCAGATCGGACACCGTCCGGTCGATCACCGCCTCCATGAGGGCGTCCTTGGAACCGAAGTAGTACAGGACCGTCTGCTTGCGAATCCCGCTGTCCCGGGCGATGGAATCGAGCGAGACGGCGTCGTACCCGCGGCCGCCGAACGACACCAGCGACGCCTCGAGGATCCGGTCCCGCGTCTCCACCGGTTACCACCCTAGTTGAGCCCCCGATTCTCTACCATCTGGTAGAGCGGCCCTGACCACCCGTCGTCCCGACTCCCCCTTACCGAGTGGTAGATGCGTCTACCACATGGTAGAAACAAGGGGATGATCCCCGAGGCATTGGCCGGAAAGCGCATCGCCCTCACCGGCGCCACCGGATTCCTGGGCACCGCGCTGGTGGAGAAGCTGCTGCGGTCGGTCCCCGAATGCGAGTTGATCCTCCTGGTCAGGCCGGGCCGCCGGGGTGCCACCGAGCGGATCCGGCGCGAGGTCCTCCGCAACGATGCCTTCGACCGCCTCCGCGCGGCCCTCGGGAGCGACGGCTTCCGCACCGAGACCGCCCAGCGCCTGCAAGCCGTCGCAGCCGACGTGAGCATGGACGGTCTGGGGTGTGACCCCGAGGGGCGAGACTTGCTGGCGGGCTGCGACATCGTCATCCACGCGGCCGCGGCCGTCGCTTTCGACAACCCGTTCACCCTCGCTGTGGAGACCAACCTGCTCGGGCCGATCCGCCTCGTCGAGTTGCTGGCCGACCTCGGCACGACACCCCATCTGGTCTCGGTATCCACGGCGTACGTGGCCGGCAATCGCCGGGGACATGCCCCCGAGGAACTCCTGTCGGAGAGCCACTTCGCCATAGCGGTTGACTGGCGCGCCGAGGCCGCCTCGGTACGAAGGAGTCGCGACTCCGTCGAGGACGAGAGCCGCACACCCGAGCGGCTCGAGGAGTTCGCCAAGGAGGCGGACGCCGAACTCGGCGCAGCCGGCACAGCCGCCCTGAGCGCCAAGCGTGAGCAGATTCGCCAGCGCTGGGTGCGGACCCGGTTGGTGGACGTGGGTCGCGCCCGGTCGGCCTCCCTCGGGTTCCCGGACTCGTACGGCCTCACCAAGGCCCTCGCCGAGTCTGCGCTGGTGGAGACCCGCGGCAGCATCCCCTTGACGATCGTGCGGCCGTCCATCATCGAGTCCGCTCTCGCCGAGCCATTTCCCGGCTGGATCCGCGGCTTCCGCATGGCCGAGCCCATCATCATCTCGTACGCCCGCGGCCTGCTCCAGGACTTCCCTGGCACCCCCGAAGGCACCCTCGACGTGATCCCCGTCGACCAGGTGGCCGCGGCGGTGTGCGCCGTGGCCGCCGACGGCCCCGCCGCCGACGGCCGGCCGAAGGTGGTGCAGGTGGCGTCCGGTGCGGTCAATCCGTTCCGCTTCGCGGATCTGCACGACTGGTCGCACGCCTGGTTCTGCGAGAACCCGGTCTACGACGAGCGCAACCAGCCGATCAGCCCGCCGCGCTGGTCGTATCCCAGCCGCAAGCGTGTCCAGAGCCACCTGGACCGAGCCAGGCGCACCTTGCTCGTCGGCGAGAAGGTTCTCAGCGCCCTACCGGTGCGGGGCGAGAAGGCGGGCATCGCCGCTGGGTTCGCCGAGAAGCGCGCCCTGGTCGAGCGGGCGCTCAGCTACGTCGAGCTGTACAGCGGCTACGTGGAGTGCCAGGCCACGTTCGGGATCGAGAGGCTCCTGGCACTGCGGGAGTCCCTCACACCCGACGATCGAGAGAACTTCGACTTCGACCCGCGGCAGATCGACTGGCACACGTACGTGACCGAGATTCACCTGCCCTCGGTGATCGCCCAGGGTCGTCTCAAGACCGTGCCCAGCAGCCGTACCGGCGCGGATCGCGACACCCGGCGGCGGGCGCAGGTGCTGTCCCCCCAGCGGCACATGGCCGCCTTCGACCTCGAGAACACTCTGGTGGCATCGAACGTGGTGGCGTCGTGGGGTTGGCTGGCAACCAAGCGGATGCCGACGGCCGACCGAGCCCGCCTGGTGGCTCGCGCCCTCGCCGAGGCGCCGAAGCTGCTGGACCTCGACCGTCACGACCGCAGCGACTTCCTCCGCTACTTCTACCGCCGCTTCGCCGGCGCGCCCGTCGACCAGGTGGCCGGCGACAGCTTCGAGATGTTCAGCGACCTGCTGCTGCGACAGTCGTTCCCCGCCGCCATCCGCCGGGTGCGCCACCATCGGGCGCTGGGCCATCGCACCGTGCTCATCACGGGCGCTCTGGACTTCGTGATCGCTCCGTTCGCCCCCCTGTTCGACGACATCGTCTGCGCCTCGCTCACCCGCACCCACAGCGGAGCGACCTACACCGGCCAGCTCGCCACCGTGCCGCCCACCGGCGAGAGTCGCGCCGAGGCGTTGCTGGACTATGCGGCACGCGAGGATCTGTCGCTCGCCGAATCGGTCGCCTACGCCGACTCCACCAGTGACCTGCCCATGCTCGAGGCGGTGGGCTTCCCGGTGGCAGTGAATCCCGAGACGAAGCTGGCGACGCTGGCGCGGCGCCGCGGCTGGCTCATTGAGAACTTCAAGCAGGCCCCCGGCGGGCCGCGCAAGCTACTGCCCCTGGCCGAACCGATCGTGCGACGATGAGTCCCCGCACCGCGTCCCCCACCCCCCGGCCGGGATTCGTCCTGGAGGTCGAGCGGTCGACCCCGCCGATCCTGTTCCACCACGGCGAGGGTTTCCGCACCGAGCGCCTGCCGGCGGGGCGCTCGCGCGTGGTCTACCCGCCCAGCCCACTGGAAGGCCTGCCGGACCCGGCCGGGGCCATCCGCCACGCCCTCGAGCATCCCATCGACAGCGAACCGCTGCCCGCGCTGCTGCGTCCCGGCATGCGGCTGACCATCGCCTTCGACGACATCTCGCTGCCGCTTCCCCCCATGCAGCGTCCCGACGTGCGCCAGCAGGTGATCGAGACCACCCTGGACATGGCCGCCGCCGCGGGCGTCGACGATGTCCACATCGTGGCGGCCCTCGCGCTGCACCGCCGGATGACCGAGGCCGAACTGCGCCACGCCGTCGGCGACCGGGTGTACGACGCCTTCGCCCCGTCGCGACGGCTCTACAACCACGATGCCGAGGATCCCGACGGCATGGTGGTGATCGGAGTGACCGACCACGGCGAGGAGGTGCAGATCAGCCGGCGGGCCGCCGAGAGCGACCTCGTCGTCTACGTGAACATCAACCTCGTGGCCATGGACGGAGGCTGGAAGAGCACCGCCACCGGACTTTCGGGCTACCAGGGCCTTCGCCACCACCACAACGTGTCCACGATGTTGAAGTCGCGGTCGTTCATGGATCAGCGCAACTCCGAACTTCACCGCTCCAACTGGCGCCAGGGTGCGGTGCTGCGCGACAGCGGCCCCCGTGTCTTCCAGATCGAGACCACGCTGAACAACAACAGCTTCGGCACCAGCGGCTCGATGTCGATGCTGCAGAAGCGGGAGTGGGAGTGGACCGCCCGCGACCGAGCCTCGTTCCTGGCCATGCAGGCGGGCCTGGGTGTGATGTCACCGGCGGCTCGGCGCCGGGCGTTCCAGTCCTGGCGGGCGCCCTACGCCATCACATCGGTGCAGGCCGGCGAGGTGGAGGCCGTTCACAAGATCACCACGGAGAACGTCTACCGCCAGCAGCTCGTGGCGGTCGAGGGCCAGACCGACGTGCTGACCATGGGACTCCCCTACATCTGCCCCTACAACGTGAACTCCATCATGAACCCGATCCTGGTCATGTGCCTGGGGCTGGGCTACTTCTTCAACCTCTACCGGGGGCGGCCGCTGGTGCGCCCCGGCGGGGTGGTCATCATGGCGCACCCCACGCCGTGGGAGTTCCACCCCGTCCACCACCCCAGCTACATCGACTTCTTCGAGCAGGTGCTGGCCGACACCACCGACCCCGCCGAGATCGAGGCCCGCTACGAGCTGCAGTACGCCACCGACGACTGGTACCGCCACCTGTACCGCACCTCCTACGCCTACCACGGCGTACACCCCTTCTACATGTGGTACTGGGGTGCCCACGCCCTCGAGTACCTGGGGCGGATCATCATCGTGGGCGGCGACCGGGCCGCCGTGCGGCGCATGGGGTTCGCCCCGGCCTCCAGCCTCAGCGACGCCCTGGAGATCGCCGGCGACGTGGTGGGCAGCCACCCGACCATCACGCACCTCCACCTGCCACCGTTCGTGATGGCCGACGTGTCGTGAGAACGCCGAACAATCGCTGCCCCTCACCCCGGCCACCCTCGTCATTCCGGCGAAGGCCGGAATCCAGATCCCGGCGGCGCAGAACGTTCCGCGACCCTCGGTGGGCCGGCGCATGAGCACCAACCCGCTTCCCCGCCTAGCGCGGAGCCTGGATTTCCCGTGGCGCGCCCCGACGACTCCCCTCTCGGCGCCGGCAAGCCACACCGCCGCAACCCTCGGCGCCGCCTTCGCTACCGACTGGGCGCGCCGCTGGCCCGCCCGCATGGTCCGCGCCTCGCTGATCGAGCTGCTCTGGCGCCCGGTCGTGGCCACGGCCGCCCAGCCCACCCGGCTGGGGCTCGACCGTCTCGCGGCACTCGACGGCGAGCCGGTCATCTTCGCCGCCAACCACCGCAGCCACCTCGACACTCCCCTGCTTCTGACATCGATCCCCGAACCGTGGCGCCACACGTTGATCGTGGCCGCAGCGGCGGACTACTTCTTCCCGACCCGCACCAAGGGCGTCGCCTCGGCACTGTTCATCGGCGCCGTTCCCGTGGAGCGGGCACGGGTGGGGCGCGACTCGGCCCAGGAGGTGGCCGCCCTTGTCCGTCGCGGTTGGAGCCTCCTGCTGTACCCCGAGGGCGGGCGCAGCACCGACGGCTGGGGCCAGCCGTTCCGCGGCGGGGCCGCCTACCTGGCGCACCGCTGCGACGTGCCCGTCGTGCCGGTCTACCTGGCCGGCACCCGGGGCGTCCTGCCGAAGGGACGCTTCGTGCCCAAGCCGGGGCGGACGCTGGTGGTGTTCGGCGACCCGGTCCGACCCGACCCCAGCGAGCGGATACGGACCCTCGGCAAGCGCATCGAGGCCGCCGTGGCCGGACTCGCCGACGAGGTCACGACGAACTGGTGGCAGGCACGCCAGCGGGCCCACGCCGGGACGACGCCCTCGCTGACCGGCCCCGACGCGGCCTCGTGGCGGCGCGCCTGGGCGCTGTCGCACCGCAGCAAGCCGCGAAGGCGTCGCTGGCCCCGCTGAGAGCGCCGGCCAGGCGCCGCTGCCACCGGTGGCTGCGCTCGATCCCGGCCTACATCGGGAGTCGTCATTCCGGCGAACGCCGGAATCTCGGATCGACGACCACCGGATGCCCCTGGATCCCGGCCTACGCCGGGATGACAATCGGTGGGGCCGGGCCGCGCGGGCGGTAGAAACGAGGCGAGCCCCCGCCCCGAGAGGTACACGTCATGGCCGTTCACGCCAGCACTCCCATCTCCCTGATCGAAGCCGCCCACGGCCGCCTGGCCGCGGCGATCCGCTCGGCCCGGCCCCGTGCCGACCGCCCGCTGACGGCGGCCGAGAAGATCCTCATCGGCCATCTCGACGATCCGTCCGGCCCGCTGCCCGAACGGGGCCGCAGCTACGTCGACTTCCGCCCCGACCGGGTCGCCATGCAGGACGCCACCGCCCAGATGGCCTGGCTGCAGTTCATGACCGCCGGGCTGGCGGAGGTGGCCGTGCCCACCACCGTGCACTGCGATCACCTCATCCAGGCCAGGGTGGACTCGCGCCGCGACCTGCTGGCCGCGCTGGAGAACCACGAGGAGGTGTACGACTTCCTGGAGTCGGTAAGCGCCCGCTACGGCGCCGGGTTCTGGAAGCCGGGCTCGGGGATCATCCATCAGGTCGTGCTGGAGAACTACGCCTTCCCCGGCGGGATGATGATCGGCACCGACAGCCACTCCCCCAACGCCGGCGGGCTGGGCATGGTGGCCGTCGGGGTGGGCGGCGCCGACGCCGTCGATGCCATGACCGGGTTCGGTTGGAACGTGCGCTGGCCCAAGTTCATCGGCGTGCGCCTCACCGGCCGCCTGTCGGGCTGGTCGGCGCCGAAGGACGTCATCCTGAAGGTGGCCGACCTGCTGACCGTGGCCGGCGGGACAGGTGCCGTCGTGGAGTACTTCGGCCCGGGGGCCGAGACGATCTCCGCCACCGGCAAGGCCACGATCTGCAACATGGGCGCCGAGATCGGTGCCACCACCTCGCTGTTCGCCTACGACGAGTCGATGGCCCGCTACCTGAAGGCGACGGGGCGCGAGCAGGTGGCGGCGGCCGCCGATGCCGTCGCCGAGCACCTGCGGCCCGACGGCGGGGTGCTCGCCGACCCCGAGCGCTGCTACGACTCGGTGGTCGAGATCGACCTGTCGAGCCTGGCCCCGCACATCAACGGTCCGCACTCCCCCGACCGTGCACGGCCGGTGTCCGAGTTGGGTGCCGAGGCGGCCGCCGAGGGCTGGCCGATGGAGATCTCCGCGGCGCTGGTGGGCTCGTGCACCAACTCCTCCTACGAGGACATCACCCGGGCGGCCAGCATCGTCTCCGGAGCGGTGGCCCGCGGGTTGAAGGTGCGGGCGCCGCTGCTCGTGACTCCGGGCTCGGAGCAGATCCGCGCCACCATCGCCCGCGACGGGTTGCTCGGCGTCTTCGAGGAGGCGGGCGCCACCGTGCTGGCCAACGCCTGCGGGCCGTGCATCGGCCAGTGGTCGCGCAGCGACGTGTCCGAGGGCGACGTCAACGTGATCGTGAACAGCTACAACCGCAACTTCCCCAAGCGCAACGACGGCCTGGCCTCCACGCTGGCTTTCGTCACCTCGCCGGAGGTGGTGGTGGCCCTGGCGCTGGCCGGTCGGGTGGACTTCGATCCGCTCACCGACACGCTGCGCAACGACGACGGCGAGGAGGTGCGCCTGCCCGAGCCGATCGGCACCGAGCTGCCGCCCGACGGCTTCGACCCCGGCGAGGCCGGCTTCGTGGCACCCCCGTCGGAGGACGAGCGCGCCGCCATCGTCGTGCGCATCTCGCCCACCAGCAGGCGCCTGCAGGAGCTGCAGTCGTTTGACGCCTGGGACGGGCAGGACTTCGAGAACCTGCCGGTGCTGGTGAAGGCGGCAGGCAAGTGCACCACCGACCACATCTCCGCCGCCGGACCGTGGCTGCGCTACCGGGGTCACCTCGAGAACATCAGCGGCAACCTCTTCGCCGGGGCGGTCAACGCCTTCGGCGGGGCGGTCGGCGAGGGCAAGGACCAGACCGACGGCGAGCACCGGCCGTACCCCGAGATCGCCCGGCGCTACCACGAGGCCGGCTGGTCGTGGGTGGCCGTCGGCGACGCCAACTACGGCGAGGGCTCCTCCCGTGAGCACGCCGCCATGGAGCCTCGCTTCCGCGGCTGCAGCGCCGTGATCGTGCGCTCCTTCGCCCGCATCGCCGAGACCAACCTCAAGAAGCAGGGCGTGCTGGCACTCACGTTCGCCGACCCCGCCGACTACGACGCGATCGGCGAGGACGACCGCATCTCGATCCGGGGCCTTGTCGACCTGGCGCCGGGCCGGCCGGTGCGGGTGGAGGTGTCCCGCCCCGACGGCTCGACGGCGGCGTTCGACACCAGCCACACCCTCTCCGCCGACCAGATCGAGTGGTTCCGCGCCGGCAGCGCCCTGAACGTCATCCGCACACGGCTCTGAGAGCGCAGCGCTCCGGATCACAGCGCGCCGTTACGGCAGCGTCTCGGCGGGAAGGGCGTGCCGGAACAGGGCCGCGGCGTTGCGGTGACAGATGTCGGCGATGACGTCGGCGGGTAGGTGGCCGATCATCTCCTCGAGGGCGTCCTGGCAGCCGGGCCACGTGCTGTCGGCGTGGGGGTAGTCGGTCTCCATCATCAGGTGACCGCGGTTGAGGGCCACCACCGCGTCGATGCTGGACGGGTCGCTGATGCTGCAGCACGACCCGGTGTGGAGGCAGATGACCGTCTCGGTCTCCTCGCACGCTGCCAGCAGCGGATCCCACCAACGATCGTGGATCGACGGGACCCATGTGCGCCGGGTTCTCCGGCAGCGTGACCGCCGTGAATCCCCGCTCGGCATTGCGCCTGATCTCCGCCGCCGCAGCGACGGGATCTCGTAGCCAGGTGATGCACATGGGGACGATCCGCTCGGGATAGGTCCCCCACCGCTCCTCGTGGATCCAGTCATTGAACGCCCGGGTCGCAGCGAGACCCAGGTCGGGGTCGGAGCAGTCGGAGTACACCCGCCCGCAGAAGCCGGTGATGACCGACGGGAAGCAGACCGACGCCCAGATGCCGCCGAGGTCCATGTCACCGATGCGCTGGTGGATGTCCCAGGCGCCGCGGCGCATGTCGGAGAACCGCGCCGGCTCGAAGGTCACATCGTCGCGGTCGGCCCGACCCACCTGGGCGTTGAGCCCGAGTTGCTCGTACACCTGGCCGTCGAAGACCCAGGCCTGCGTGCCGTCGCCCTGCTCGACCACCCGAGGGGCAAGGTCGGCATAGCGCCGCGGCAGGCGACCCTCGAATAGCCACGGCGGCTCCACGAGGTGGTCGTCCACGGAGATGAGCGTGTAGCGGATCCGCTGGGCCGGGGGGTCCGGCAGAAGCATCTCGCTGGGCGCCTCGTCGAGGTCGACGACGCCCATCGTGAGGTGCCGCGGGACGACCGGCGGGTCGTGACGCGTGCGGGTTCTCGACTCACCCGCGGCACTCTACCGGGCTTCCGAGCGCCGCTCGGTGTGTGCCGAGCAGTCGACGGCTGGCTCACCGGGAACTGCTGGACTCTGGATTCCGGCCTTCGCCGGAATGACACTCGAACAAAGGGAAATGGGCCCGCCGGATCAGTTCTCCGGGCTTCCGGGTCGGGCTCGGCTGATCAGCTTGCCCAGCTCCTCGGGGTCTCCGTTCAGCGTCGCCACCGTGGCGGCGTCCACGTCGGCCACGATGATCTCGCCCACCTCGTCGGTGACCGAACCGAACAGCCCCTGGTGGCACATCCGCACCGTCTGGTAGCGGTTGTCGTCGGTGGGCGTGAGGTAGTGGACCGACGTGACCTCGTACCGCAGGATCAGGAACAGGTGCACCAGGGTCATCAGGCGCTTGCGCCGCATCTCCGGCGCCAGCGTGTTCTGATCGCGGACCGACAGGATCGACCGGCCCCGGCGGTCGCGCAGCACCGTGAAGATGATGTTGGCCAGCGGCTTGCCTGCCGGCTTCTGGCCGCCGTCGAGGATGCCGAGTTCGAGGATCTCCGAGCCCGCCTTCCAGGGGCGCAGCCGCACCCGCGGGCTGATCCCAAGGTCGTGATGGGCGGCCCAGCGCTCCAGCCAGCCCTCCAAGAGACGGGTGGGCACCTCGGTCTGCGCCAGGTGCTGGAACTGTGTCGACCCCTTGCCCATGGCCCGGGTCGTGGCAGTGCGGCCGGTCGAGGCCATGAGCGCCGCGTCGATGCGCGGGCCACCGACGAGCGTCTGCGGTGTCCGGTAGGGCGAGTCCACGAGGCGCAGGCGCCGCTGCAGCTTCGCCAGAGCCAGCATCCCGTCCTCGCAGAGGGACGTGGCAAACTGCTCTCCGGCCATGCCGTCGATCTGGTGGCCCCCGTAGGTGATGAAGTTGAAGACGAACCCCAGCCGGGCCAACTCGGTGGGGAAGTCGCGCATCTCGTCGTCGCTCATGCAAGTGGTGTCCCAGTTGAACGACGGCGACAGGTTGTAGGCCAGCATCTTGCCGGGGAACACGGCGTGGATGGCCTCGGCGAACTCCCTGGCGTCGGCGAGGTCGGCGGTCTTGGTCTCCATCCACAGGATGTCGCAGAACGGCGCCGCGGCCAGCGACTTCGCCACCGCGTAGCCGATCCCTCCCTGCACCTGGTAGTAGCCCTCGGGCGTGCGGGCCGGCTCGGGATCCCAGTAGACGTCGAGGCCCAGCTCGGCGGCCCGCGCCCTGGCGCAGGCCCACCCGCTGGTGCGGGCGAAGTCCAGCCACTCCTCGACGCTCACGGCGAAGCGCCCGCCCTCGGCGATGCGGGAGGTGATCTGCTCGGCCACGGCCCCGGCGTAGGTGCAGAGCCCCGCCGCTGCCTGCCACGCCTCCACCAGAGCGTCACCAACACGGTCGGCGACCTCCCCGGCGCTCCGGTCGGGCGACGCCCGGTAGGCCTCGACGGCCGCCGCGATGGTGTCGCTGACGCCGCAGCGGTCCAGCCAGGCGTCCGCCTGGGCGTACTGCCCCGCGGGCAGGGCGTACAGGAGGTGGCCGTTGGCGCCCTCCACGCCGGCTTCGGTGAGGCGCCGCAGCAGGGCGAGGTAGGCGGCCTTGTAGGACGGCAGGTCGCGCCGGGTCACGCCCAGGACGAACGGCTGGTCGCGCTCGTCGGCGGCGCTGTCGAGCAGGCTGGCGGCCTCGGCGTCGGTGCGCGCCACGATGATGCCCCCGACGCCCATCACGTCGAGCTGGAAACGGGCCGCATTCAGTCGCTTGATCTGCTCGTCACAACCCACGAGCACCTTGCCCCCCTGATGGCCGCACTTCTTGTTGCCCGGGCGTTGATCCTCGATGTGGTAGCCCGGCACCCCCGCCTCAACGAAGCGCCGGATCAGGTTCCGGACGTGAGGGTCGCCGCCGTGGCCGGTGTCGGCGTCGGCGATGATGAACGGCGAGTAGTCCACCTCGGGCACCTCGGCCCGCTCGGCCGGGGTCATGCGCGAGCGGGCGAAGCTCTGGTTGCGATCGGCGGTCAGCAGGGCACGCACGATTCCAGCGGCCTCGTCAGGAACCATGCTGAGCGGGTAGCCGGCCAGGTCGGGGCCGGGATCCTCGTGCAACGAGCCCTTGGCGGAGGTGGCCCAGCCGCCCAGGTAGATGCCCTCGATTCCGGCCCGCTTCATGGCGACCGCCTGTCCCGGCGAGTACGGCCCGAACGTCGTGATGCTGCGGCGTGACTCGAACAGCTGCCGGAGGTGCGCGTGGAATCGCTCCGCCGCCACCCGGGCGACGGTGTAGTCCTGGTCGATCACTCCCCGCTGCTCGACCACCTGGCGCGCCGAGTAGAGCCGCGTCAACCCGGCGAACCGGGGTGCCGCCATCCAGCGGCTCGTGGCCTCGAGGTCGGCGTCGAACCGCTCCGGCGCGCCGTCCCCACTGGGCAGCGCCTGAGGCTGTACGGGGGAAAGTCGGACCGACGACGGATCCAGCACTGGTCGCGGCGAGAGAAGACTCATGGAAGGACACCTCCGCTTCGGGTCTCTTCGATCGTTGCTTCGAGAGACGGGCAAACCATTGATCCGAACCTTATGCATAATATTCGGATCAATCGCCAATAAGGCACAAATAGCGACAAATATGAGGAATAACTATTGTTGATCTTTCTTTAAACTCTATTATCAGTCGTCTTGTAGAGGCGCCGGTCCGCAAGTCCCACGGCACGGGAGTTCGTGACGCACGGCGGATGCACTCAGTGCCCTGGGGTCTGCGCGCCCCCGCCGATTGCGCGGACGTTCCGCCTAACGTGAGGGCATGACAGAAAACCCACACATCACGATCGGTCGGTTGGAGGTGGCCGCCTCGCTCGTGGAGTTCGTTCGTACTGATCTTTCGCCCGGTACCGGGATCGATCCGGATCGATTCTGGGATGCGTTCGGTGCCATCGTGAACGACCTCGACCCGCGCTCCCGAGCCCTCCTGGCGACCCGCGACGATCTTCAGGCACAGATCGACGCTTGGCACACCGCACGCCGGGGCCAACCTCACGACCGGGCCGCCTACGAGGCCTTCCTGCGCGACATCGGCTATCTGGCTCCCGAGCCGGACGGTGTGCGGGTCACGACGGCCAACGTGGACCCGGAGATCGCCGAGGTTGCCGGACCTCAACTCGTGGTGCCCGTGGACAACGCCCGGTACGCCCTGAACGCGGCGAACGCCCGCTGGGGCAGCCTGTACGACGCCCTCTACGGCACCGACGTGATCCCCACCGACGGCGGAGCAGGGCGCAACGGCCCGTACAACCCCGTGCGCGGCGACCGCGTCATCGCCCATGCCCGCGAGTTGTTCGATCGCCACGTCCCGCTGACAGCCGGCTCACACGCCGACGCCGTCGCCTACCGGGTGGCCGCGGGGGCCCTGGTCGTCGAACTCGCCGACGGAGCCGGCGCCGGACTCGCGCCGGGCGCGCACTTGGCCGGCTACATCGGCGATCCGGACGACCCCGACTCGGTGCTGCTGCGGCGCAACGGGCTCGGTATCGAGATCATCATCGATCGCGATCATCCCGTTGGGGCGACCGACCGCGCCGGGGTGGCGGACATCCACCTCGAGGCGGCGCTCACCACGATCATGGACCTCGAAGATTCCGTCGCCACCGTGGATGCCGCCGACAAGGTACTGGCCTACGGCAACTGGCTGGGGCTCACGAAGGGGGACCTGTCGGCTTCGTTCAGCAAGGGCGGCCGGACCATCACCCGCGAGTTGCGGGCCGATTCCCCCTACCTCGATGCCAACGGCAACCCCATGATGCTGCGGCGCCGCAGCATCATGCTGGTGCGCAACATCGGGCCGCACATCGAGACCGACATCGTGCGTTTCGACGGGGCACCGATCATCGAGACCCTGCTGGACGCAGCCATCACCGCCTGGTGCGCGCTGCACGACCTGGCGGGCAGCGGGCCGCATCGCAACAGCGCCACCGGCTCCGTGTACATCGTCAAGCCCAAGATGCACGGACCCGACGAGGTCGCCCTGGCCTCCGAGTTGTTCAGCCGCGTCGAGGACATCCTCGGCATGGATCGCAGCACCCTGAAGATCGGCATCATGGACGAGGAGCGCCGCACCTCGCTGAACCTGGCGGCGTGCATCGCCGCGGCCTCCGAGCGGGTGATGTTCATCAACACCGGCTTCCTGGACCGCACCGGCGACGACATCCACACCTCCATGGAGGCCGGGCCCATGATTCCCAAGGCGGAGATCAAGACCGCCACTTGGCTCACGACCTATGAGGACGTCAACGTGGACGTGGGCTTGGCGGCGGGCCTCGTGGGCCACGGGCAGATCGGCAAGGGCATGTGGACTCGCCCTGACGACATGGCGGCCATGCTGGCCGAGAAGACCGGGCATCCCCGGTCCGGGGCCTCCACCGCCTGGGTGCCCTCGCCGGTGGCGGCCACGCTGCACGCCCTGCACTACCTGGAGGTCGACGTGGCGGCCCGCCAGCGCGAGCTGGCCGAGCGCTCCCCTGCTCGGGCGCTGGACATGCTGGAGTTCGCAACCCTCGACCCCGGGCGGGAGCTGACCCCCGCCGAGATGGCCCGGGAACTGGAGAACAACGCCCAGGGCATCCTGGGCTACGTGGCTCGCTGGGTGGGCCAGGGGGTCGGCTGCTCGAAGGTCCCCGACATCGCCGACGTGGCACTCATGGAAGATCGGGCGACCTTGCGGATCTCCTCCCAGCACATCGCCAACTGGCTCCACCACGGCCTTCTGAGCGCTGAGCAGGTGCACGCCACCATGGAACGGATGGCCGCCGTCGTGGACGCCCAGAATGCCGGTGACCCCGACTACCAGCCCATGTGCATCGATCTGGCCCGCAGCATCCCCTACCGGGCGGCGCTGGCGCTGGTGATGGAGGGCCGCAGCCAGCCCAACGGCTACACCGAGTTCATCCTCATCGAGCAGCGCCGCCGCATGAAGGCCGCCCTGCGCGGCGGCTGAGGGCGGGCAGCCGGCACCGCGCAGGCGACCGCCACCGACCTGTCCCCTCCCGCTCCTCCGGCGCGTCCTCCCCGCGGCGCGGATCCCAGATAATCACGGCACCACCACCCCAAGAATCACGACAGATCATTCTAAAACTCACGGTGGAACTCTCCTGTAATTCACGGTAGAACCTGTGCGAGTTTCACGGGAGCGGAGGCAACTGTCTGCCCGGCATCCGCCCCGGGTCACGAGTCCGTTGGCCAGTTCTCGACCGCGAGTTCGGGCATGGGGAAGTCCGCCGTATTGGCAGTCGCCAGCGTCGCTCCGATACCGACCGCCGCCGCCGCTATCAGGCAGTCCGCCTGGTGCAGCGTCACGCCCTGGCGAGCGAACTCCCGCCGCCACTCCGCGGCCCGCATCCCCTCGGGCTTCCCGAGTGGCGCCAGGCGGAGGCCCCGGAACAGCCGCCGAGCCGCCGCTTCCTCGCGGGGGAACAGACCTCGCCAGATCTCCTCAACCGAGATGACACACACCCACGGTTCGGTACCTTGCCGACGAAGGCCCGCCGCGCGCGCCGCAGCCGGTCGGCCACGCAACGCGTCGATCAAGACGGTCGAATCCAGGAGGAGCCGGGCCATCCCTTTCCCGGCCCCGAGTCAGCCCGACCGGCGGGTATCGCCGCGCCGCTGCCGACGAACCCACTCGGCCGGGTCGTCGTCCCACTCGTGGCCCGTGTCCGGCACCTGCCCCAGAGCCGCAGTGATGTCCTCCCAGCGGCTTTCGTCCTCGATCTCACGGCGAATCAGATCGGCGATGAACGCGCTGCGCTGCCGGGGACCCACCCGCCGGTCGACTGCGGCTACCAACTCATCCTCCAAGGCTATGTGTAGACGCATGTGTAAACTATAGCACACAGCTCTGCGGACCCAGTGCCAGGCCACGATCGCCACAAGCTGGAGCGCTATCGATGGTCCGACTCGCCGTTGTGGCCATTGCCGCCGGCGGCGAGAGCCTGGCGGACTTCGGCGATGGCTTCGGGTAGGTCCTCGACCTCCACTTCATGGGCGCTGTTGGGGCCGAGGAAGACGAAGACGCAGCGAGAGACCGGCCGGCCGGTGGACTCGGCGATCATGAGGGCGTAGGCGGCGATCTGCAGCCGGTAGCCGGGCTTCTGGTGCAGATCGGGGCGCTCGTCGGAGGCGTGGGTCTTGTAGTCGACCACCACGAAGGAGCCGTCGGGCGCCTCGTACAGCAGGTCGATGAACCCTTCCAGGAAGCGGCCCTCGACCTCGGCGCCGGCGTACAGCTCACGCCAGTGGCGCTGCCGGGCCGCCTCGCGGATGGTCGACGAGCCCAGGGCGTTGCGTGCCCGCGCGGCCACGTCGTCGGCGAGATGATCGATGCCCTCCGCGGCGGCGTACCGGCCGGCCGACGGCTCCAGCGCCTCGCCGGGTGCATCGAAGCTCGCCGTCTGGAGCACGGCGTGAACCGCCCGGCCGAGTGCCGTGCCGTACCGGCCCCTGCGCCACACCGGCGCATCCTCGTCGATCACGTCCTTGTCGAGGCCGGGATCGAGCGCGCCTCGCTCCGCCGGGGGCTCGTGGTCCTCGACGCCGGCGCGCTCGGCCCCAAGGCCTCGGGGCTCGCCGGGCGCTGCGGCTCCGTTTCCGGTCGCCGTCGCCACCCCGCTCGCAGCCACCAGGGTGCTGCGCGCGGCACGGTGCCACAAAGCGGCATGCTCGCGTTCCCACTCGTCGCGGGACGGAACGACGGCAGCCGGCGCCCCCGAGGTCGTCGCCGGCACCGGGTCCACGCCGAGGTGCCTGCGGCCGGAATCACGGTTGCCGGGCACCACAGGCGCATCGGTTGGACCTGCGCCGTACGGCGAAGCGCCCGGCTGCAACGTCTCCAGCGGGCGGCCCGCGGTCCAGCCGGCGAGATCCAGAGCCCACACGAAGCTCGGCGGGGACGAAGCCGGCGCCTCCTCCCCCGGCTCATCGGCGTCGCTGGATACGTCGAGTGCCACGGTGAGCGGGTGGGGAGCCACCGCAACCTCGGTGGGCTGCGGATCCACGACCTCGGCGACGGTGTGCGCCAGCAACTCGGCAAGGGTCATCTTCGGCAGGATCTCCTCGACGGCCAGGTTCTTCCAGGACGGAGGCTTGCGGCCACTGCGGTACAGCGAGACCGCCAGGTAGTCCTCGGCCCGGGTGCAGGCCACGTACAGCTTGCGGATGTCTTCGTGGAACTCGTGAAGCTGTTCGGAATTCGCCACGCCGTCGCTGCCGAACGACCTGACGCGCCCTCCCAGCTTGCAGAATGCCCCCCCGCTGCGCGGGAAAGCCAGCTCGGAGGACCGGTTGCCCCGAGTTGGCGTGGTCGTGCCGGAGAATCCCGCCACGACCACGAACGGGAACTCGAGCCCCTTGGCGGCGTGGACGGTCATGATCCGCACGGCGTCGTCGTCGGTCTCGGGAACGAGCGCCTCGACCACTCGCGCCCCCTCGCCGCGCTGCATGTCGACCCAGCGGAGGTATGCCCGCAGCGTGCCACCGGTGGAATCCGAGAATGCCCGCGCCTGATCGGCGGCGCGCCGCAGGCGGCGCCACGTGTCCCGGTGACGATCCTCCGCGAAAGCCAGTTCCATCAGCCGGCGCTCCCGCACCACCCGGTCCACGATCTCTCCCGGGCTGCGCCAGAGCCGCTGTTCGTGCAGCTCTTGCATCCACTCCAGCGCCTTGGCGACCGGGTGGTCGGGTTGCGGGCTCGGGCTCAGGTAGTCCCAGGGCCGGTGGGCGCCGCCGCACAGCTGCCGGTAGTTGTACAGGTCGTCGTCCCCGAAGCCGAAGGCGGCCGACCGCAGCGCCGTCACCACCGCCAGATGGTCCGACGGGTCGTCGGTGGCACGCAGCACGGCCAGGAGGTCGGTCTCCGCCCGGGTGGCGTACACCAGGCTGGAGGACTCGACGCGGTACGGCACGCCGGCCGCCTCGAACGCCCCGATGAGCGGGCCCAGCACGGTGCGCGCCGGGATCAGGACGCACACGTCGCTCAGCCGCAGGGGCCGCGTCTCCGCGCCGGCGCGTACGGGCCAGCCCTCACCGACGGCTCGCGTGACAAGAGCGGCGACCTCGGCGAACTCGATGTTGCGGAGCCGCTCGGCGGGAATGCCCCGCGACTCGCCCGCGCCGAGGCTGTCGGTCCCCAGCAGGACCACCGGGGCTCCTGCGTGGCCGTCGAGTGGCCGGCGGGCGGCCCGAAGGGGAACGTAGTCGGGTTGGGATCCGTCGGCGGGCCGGACGAGGCGGTCGAAGACGGCGTTGACCCAGTCCACGATCGCCGGTGACGAGCGCCAGTTCCTGCTCAGCGTCTCGCGGGCCGCGGAGCCGGCCCACTTCGCCACCTGCAGGTACAGCCCGATGTCAGCCCGCCGGAAGCGGTACAGCGACTGCTTCGGGTCGCCCACGAAGAAGAGCGCTCCGTGGCCACCCTCGAGGTCCTGCCAGGACGGCGACCCGACGGCCCCGCCCGGGTCGTCGCAGGCGATCAGCAGGGCCAGCTCCACCTGGATGGGGTCGGTGTCCTGGAACTCGTCGATGAGCAGCCGCTGGTAGCGCTGGCGCAACGCCCGGCGCACGGCGGCACCGCGGTCGGGATGACGCAGCAGGTTCCGGGCCTGCACCAACAGGTCGTGGAAGACGAGCCGTCCCTGGCGACGGCGCCGGTCGGCCTCGGCCAGAACGAAGCCCGCCAGGCGGGCGAGCAGCCGCGCCGAACACGCCCGTCCCGCGACATCGAGACGTGCTCCGGCCTCGGCACGTAACTCCTTCAGGCGCTCACGCACGCCCTCCTTGTCGAAGGAGGGGTGCCAGTTGTCCTTGCGGCTTCGCGGCACGCGCCCCCCGGCCACCTCCTCGAGCAACACCGCGGCCTCCAGATCGCCGGCTGCCTCGAGGCGATCGGCCAACCGGTCGAGATGCAGGAGGACTTCGCAGAGGGCGTCCGGCTCGTCGGGAACCGCCTCGGAGAGCCGATCGAGCGGGACCTGGCACCAGTGGCTCTCACCGGCGAGTTCGCGCATCGGCGCGATCAGATCGGCGAACTCCAGCGGTGGCACCTCGGGCAGCTGGTCGAGCGCGGGGATGTGCTCGGCGGCCAGATCCCAGTTGTCGGCCATGCCTCGGGCCACGGCCCGCAGGTTCGCCACCTGCATCCCCAGGGCATCTCCCAGCACCAGCGCCCGCTCCATCTCCGGATCGGCCAGCACCTCCTCCACGAACCGCTCCCAGCCCTCGGCGAACTCCATGTCGGCGCCGATCTCGTCGAGCATCTCCAGCCGGGGCGGCAGGCCGGCCTCGGTGGTGTGTTCGCGCAGGATCCGCTGCGCGAGCGAGTGCAGCGTGCAGACCGCCGCGCCGTCCAGATCGTCCAGGGCACGGCGCAGGATCTCCGCCTCCCCCTCGGAGGCCCGGCGGCTCGCCGTGACGAGATCCCGCCGCAGACGCTCGCGCAATTCGGCGGCGGCCTTCTCCGTGAAGGTGATGGCGGCGATGTTGGACAGCGCCACGCCGCTGCGCACCAGCGCCATGATCCGCGCCACCAGCGCCGTTGTCTTGCCGGTTCCCGCGCCGGCCTCGAGGAAGAGGTCGCGAGTCAGATCCTCGCCCGCGGCCTTCCGGGCGCGGTCGTCGCCGTCGCTGCCGCCACCGACGCTCGTGCCGGGACCGGGGTCGTCGCCTGCAGGCACGGGCCGGCTCACGAGTGATCCTCCGGATCGTGCTCCACCTGATCGCCGGCGGGTGGCCCGCTGAGGAGGCGTCGGTTCTCCTCGATCGGCAAGAGCTCCCTCGCCCCCACCCGGAGCCAACCGATCATCTCGAGGCTCTGGGCCTTGCGGAGGACTTCCGCCGCAAGCTCGCCTGCCCGGTGCCGATCGGCGTCGCAGTAGTCGCAGTGCGACGGGTGGCCCCGCGGGCGCGGGTAGGCGGGGAAGACACCGCCGGCGATCCCGTCGCAGATGCTCGCCAGCGTCCACTGCGTCTCGGCTTCGACCAAGTCGTCCAGCCGCAGCGGCAACCAGCGGAAGTCTTCGCTTGCGGTGACGAACCAGTACCCGGCGATCACATCGGCCCCCGCGCCGGTCATCTGCCGCGCCGCCTGGGCGTACAGCGGGAGTTGCAGCCGCGGCAGGGCCTCACGCTTCGGACCACCCTTGCGGCCCGCCCCCGCATAGATCGCCCACGGTGCCTCGCCGAGCCGCTGGTAGAGGTTGCTGCGGCCCGTCTTGTAGTCGATCACCACCAAGACGCCCGTACCGGTCATGTCGATGCGGTCGACCGCGCCGCGCAGGCGGATCGTGCGGCCGTCACCCAACGGGATCTCCACCGGAGGCAGGGACTCCTCCTCACGCCGCCGGGGCGGCATGCCGAAGCCCTTCTCGCTCGCCCACGGCACGCAGCGCTCGGTACGGCGCCACTCCTCCTCGACGTCGAGGAATGCCAGCAACTCGCGGCGGATCCTGCTGCTCTCCGGGTCCCAGAAGATCCGCTGACCGACGCGCCCCTGCCCCTCGCGCTCGGCGAACGCCTCCTCGGCGATCTCGGCGAAGCGGCGGCGCTCGTCGATCCCCCAGCCGTGCATAGGATCCGGCGCACCGGCGGCCAGGATCTGGCTGAAGAACCGGTCCAGAATCGTATGGATGAGATCGCCGCGCTCCAGCGGCGAGATCCGCAACTCCCGTTCCGGCTGATCCACGGGCTCGACGCCGAGCATGTAGCGCATGAAGTAGCCATGAGGGCAGGTCGCCCACGCCTCCAGCTGCGTGGCCGAGATGGCCGGCCCGCCGCCCGCCGGGTCGGCGATGTCGCACCCTGCGAGGTTCCCGTCGAAGCGCGTGAACGCGGTGCTTCGCCGTTCGGTCAGCATCGTCACTGCAGGCTCGAGCGGCTCGCCGGGGGCGGCGAGCGGATGCTCGCCCAGCGAGCCCCCGTTGTCGCGGTGATCGAGCAGCAGGCGAAGGTCGTACTCCTGGAACGTGGGCGGGAACGCGCACGCCCGGAGGGCGGCGGTGGGCGAGGGCACGTCGCTGAAGATGCCGTCGGGCAGCTTCGCCAGGTCCCCGGCACCGAGGAGCAGGTCCGACCCGTCGGCGCCGGCGGGCTGTAGCCCCTGTGCCGACGCCAGCAGCCACCGCGACGGCAGCCGGTCCGAGGTGCGACGCAGATCACCGCGCGGGTAGACGAGCGTGCGCTCGCCCGACGACCCGGCCAGCGCAGCCAGGAACCGGCGGTGATCGTCGGCCAGGCGAGCCGGAGGCGACAGCAACGCATCGGGAACCGCGGCCCGCTCGGTCTCACTGAGCAGCGTGTCCTCGACCGCCTGGCCGGGGAACACGCCCTCCGCCATCCCGAGCACCCAGACGCATTCCAGGTCCACGCCGAGCGCGGCGCCGACCGGTCCGGTCAGCAGACCGTGACCCGTGCGTCCCTGCCGGCCCCTGCCGGTCGCGAGTTCGGCCTCCAAGGCGCGGCGGAACCGCGGCAGATCGGGCCGGGGGTCGACGCGATCCAGGCCGCCGAGACGCTCGAGGGAGGCCTCGACGCGCTCTGCGGCAGCGCGCTCGTGCGGCGGCCAACTGCCCTCGCGCCACTCGGCGCCGCCCACGAGGTCCCGGACCGATCTCTCGGCCCATTGGGCGAGCCTCCGCCACGACCTCAGCCCGCTCGCCGCCTCGCCACGAGCCAGAACGTCGGTCATGAAGAGGCGCAGGCTGTCGGCGGTGGCGAGGTCGCGCTCGATGTGGGCGCGCCGCCAGTCGCTGTCCTCGCCGAGCCGGTCCATCTCCGACCGCCGGTTGGCGCAGTAGTCCTCGAGCCGCCGACCCCACTCCCCGGCTCCGTCGATCACCCCGGCGCGTCGGCTGATCCGCTCCCAGGCCGCCACCGGCACCGGCCGCCAACGCCCGTCCCCCCCGACCTCCAGCGCCGAGCGGATCGGTGCCGCCGCCAGCCAGGCCATGACGTCGTGGCGGCTGTAGCGGCGTGCGGGCAGGCCGAGCAACCCCAGCAGGAACCGGCCGAGCACGCTCTCGGTCAGCGGCCGCGCCGACGGACCGCTGAAGGGCAACCCCGCCGCCTGCAACTGGTCCACCAGCAGGCGGGCATAGGGATCGTTGCGCCCGTACAGCACTGCCATCCGCTCCAGCGGCACCCCGCGGCGCATCGCCTCGACCACCCCCCGCAGCGCGGTGCGCACCTCCTCGTCGGCATCGGGCACGGCGATGATGCGGGTCGGCGTGGGCGGCGGGACAGCGGCAGGCTGCCAGGCTGCGGGACCCGCAAGATGGCGCACGTCGGCGGCCACCGGGGCGTCGCCATCGGTGTCGCCGCAGCTGCCGGCCAGGGCTGTGAACCCACCGGCGGCCGAGGTCAACGCAACCAGCAGATCGAGCGCCGCCGAGCCCAACCGCTGCGGCAGGTACAGCACAACCCGGCCCAACCCGGCGACGTCGACCGCCCCGGGCGAGTCGCTCTGCGCCGACGACCCGGCGGCCGGGCCAATCGCCCCGCGCCACATTCGCTCCCGTGGGTCCGCCGACTCCGCGGCCACAGATTGCTTCCCACCGCCGAGCAGCCGCGTGGCCTCGGTCAGCAGATCGCGTTCGTCGTGGAAGCCGCCGGCCACCAGCCGCCGCTGCACCTGCCGGCTGATGGCCACGACATCGGCGGCCCGCGCCGAGGACTTCGCCAGCGCGCCCAGCTCGCGCTCGTTGAGATCGCGCAATGTGCGATGCGCATCGACGAGGGCGCGTTCGGTGGCGAGGTGGTCGCTCACCTCCCCGAACACCCCTGCGGCAGGCGTTTGCAGCACCTGCCGCACGGCGGCCGCCAGCACCGCCGCCGAGGCGGGCCGCCGCCCCTGGGCCGCCAGCACCTCGCCGGTCAGCCGCTCAGCCAGCTCCCGCAGCGTCACGCAGTCCACCCCGATGAGCCCCCGCCGGGCCAGCGCCCGCCGCGTCACGATGGCCAGGCGGTGCTCCCCCACCACGACGGTCACCGGCGCCAGGAAGTGCCCCGCCTCACGGCGCGCGGTCTCCACCACCTCGCACAACGCCTCCAGAGCCGGCGCACCGTACGGCGTCACCCGCACCACAACTGCCACGCCCGCAACTGTAGGGACCCCCTGCGACACCCTCAGCCGCCAACGCGGGCGAGCGCCGTCAGAACCGCTCGGTATAAGCGGCGCAGATCCGCTGCACGAATGCGTCGTAGTGGAGAGGATCCCCGATCGCAGGTGTCGGCGCAGCCACGACGTAGTCCGTGCTCTGGAGGTTCAGGTTGTCCATGTTCACAACGAGAACCGCCGACGCTTCCAAACCGTGTCCGACCGGCCCAGAACGCATGCTGACATTGCGCATCTGGCCGACGCAATGCTCGACCAGGCCGGCCGGGTCCTTGTGCACTGTCACATCCGGCTTCAGAGGCGACTTGAAGGTCGGTGCAGCGTTGACGACCATCACCCCTCCGGCGATCGCCCCCTCGGAGTAGCGGTGCACGTGATCGTGGTGCGCCTCGAAGTCTCTCTTTCGGTTGTGCACTGCCTTCTTGTGCTCGGTCATGACACTCTTGAATTCCAGCGCCACTTGCACAGTCGCCGGCTTGGATCGCCGAATCGATGAGTCCTCCGGAGGCGGCGTGCCGGGAGGTGGCGTGCCGAGAACCAAATCGACATTCCACTTGGACTGCGCGTAGATGAGTTTGAAGTTCAGCCAATAGACGAGGTATCCCGCTGCAGCCTGTTCCGCCATCCTCGGACAGTTCCCGATGAGATCGGGAACGATCGCCTCACCCAACGCGTTGGAGTGCTTGTTCGACCTCGGGTGGTACCCCGCATTCCGGAGATGCTCGATGAACGCTGCGGGCGCCGACATCGCGGTTAGAGCAATTCGCGGCCGGCGCTCGAGATCCGTTCGACAGCGGTCGCCGGACGCAGTTTGGCACGGTGCAGTCGCCGTTCGGCGAGATCCAGGTAGGACGGCTCGACGTCGTAGCCGACGGAATGACGCCCCGTCTGCGCCGCCGCCATGCACGTCGTGCCCGAACCGACGAACGGGTCCAGCACCGTGTCGCCGACGAAGGAGAACATCCGGATCAGTCGGTTCGGCAACTCGATGGGGAATGGTGCCGGATGGCCAGGCGACGAGGCACCGCCGATGTCGTCCCACACGGCCCGGTACCAGGCGTGGTAGTCCTCCTTGGCGATACGCGACAGTTCTCGCTGGCGCATCGTCGGCTTCCGGTAGGCGCCCGGCTTGCGCAGTAGCAGGATGTACTCGATCTCGCTCTTGATGATGCCGTTTGGCTCGTAGGGCTTGCCCAGAAAGTACGTGTCGCCGGCGATCTCGGTGGTCAGGTTCGTACGCTTCCACCAGAAGATCGGCGTCAGCATGTCGAACCCGCAATCCTGGGCATGAGCGAGGATGTTCGCGTGCAGCGGCAACACTCGGTGCCGGCCATGGCGGCGCCGGGACAGCGTCACGTCGCCGACGTTGACGCAGAGACGCCCACCGGGGACAAGCACCCGGAAACACTCGTCCCACGTGCGCGCCAACTCTTTCCCGAACAACTCGAAGTCGCCGATGTCGCCCAGCTGATCGGGATGGTCGGGATACTTCTTGAGAGTCCAGTACGGCGGGGACGTGACCACCAGCGCCACCGAGTCGTCGGCAACGTCGGTCATCCGGCGGGCGTCACCCAGCACCAGCCGGTGCATCGTACGGGACTGTTCTTCTTCTTGGTCCACGAGTCGCAACTGCTCCATGTCCCCTCACTACACGGTTGTAACTTAGCCTGCGGTTCCCTGCCCGAGCAGAATGCCGAGAGGCTGTGACACCGCCAGCACCTTCCGGCACCACCGCAGCGACTGCGACCCTGCCGCCGGGCCAATCCGACTCGCCCGGCCGGACGGCTGCGCCGTACGATCCCTGCCACCCGGCGCCGCCGCGCGGCGCGTCGAGCCCCTTGCTCGATCTCCAACTCGCGAGGAGAGAGGCGATGCACTCCCGCACGCCGGTACGCGGCACGAATAGGCGACGCGCCCGATGACCTGCCGCGACGCTGACGCTGTGATCATCGGTGCCGGTGTGATCGGCGCGGGTGTTGCCTACGAGCTATCGCGGCGCGGCCTGGTGACGGTCAGCGTCGAGCGGCTGCCGGGCGCCGGCCAGGGCTCCACCAGCGCCTCCAGCGCGGTCGTTCGCTTCAACTACTCCACCCGGGCCGGGGTGGCCATGTCCGTCGAGGGGGTGCACTACTGGCTGGGGTGGCAGGAACACGTCGGTGCGCCTGCCGGGGCGCCGGTGCCGGAGTTCGTGCAGTGCGGGATGCTGCTACTCAAGGTTCCGGGTTCGAACCACCCACGGGCCGTCGAGCACTTCGACGCCTTGGGGGTGCCCTACGAGGACCTCGACCGCCACGAGTTGGAGCGCCGATTCCCATACCTCGATGCCCGCCGGTTCGGCCCGCCGACCCGGATGGACGACGAGCGGTTCTGGGCCGAGCCGGCCGGATTCATCGACGGCGCCATCTGGATGCCCGAGGGGGGCTACGTCACCGACCCGATGCTGGCGGCACGGAACCTGGCCGACGCGGCGACCACGGCCGGCGGGACGTTCCTCTACGGCAGGACCGTCGTCGGCCTGCTCCGGTCGGGTGGCCGGGTTGCGGGCGTCGCGCTCGACGACGGAACCGAGGTTCTGGCCCCCGTCGTCGTGAACGTGGCGGGGCCGCACTCCTCGATCATCAACCGCATGGCGGGTCTCGACAGCAGCACGACGATCTCCACCCGTCCGATGCGCCGCGAGGTGTACGTGGTCCCCGCACCTGATCGGCTGGGCTTCGACGATGCGGGTTGTGTGATGGGTGATCTCGACTGCGGGTTTTACCTCCGCCCCGAGCGCCCCAACAACATCCTGATCGGCAGCGTCGAGGCGGCGTGCGACGAACTCGGGTGGGTCGATGATCCCGACGCCGTCTCACCGACGACCACCCGAGAGGAGTTCGAGACGCACGTGCTGCGGGGCGCCCGGCGAATCAGGGACCTCCGCCTACCGCACGAGCACCGTGGGACCGTCGGCGTCTACGACGTCACCGAGGACTGGCTGCCGATCTACGACCGGACCGATCTGGGCGGCTTCTACGTGGCGATCGGCACCAGCGGCAACCAGTTCAAGAACGCCGCCATCGCCGCCCACTGCATGGCCGAGTTGATCATCGAGGTCGAGGCCGGCAGGGACCACGACGCCGATCCCCTCATCATCGAGGGCCCACACTTCGGCCTACCCATCGACCTCGCCACCTTCAGTCGCAACCGCCCCCTCGACGACAACGCACCGATCAACGTCCTGGGCTAGATCCGGCCCATCTGGCCACCGCCATCGTCCGTACATCCGCTACACCGTCGCGAAGGACGGCGCATCGGTCACCTCGATATTGATACATCAGAACTCTCGATATTGATACATCAGAATCCTCGATATTGATACATCAGAAGCCTCGATATTGATACAGTCGACTCCGAGCACCCCATGGACGGCCGGACGGTCGGCGCGTACCTGAATGCCCTCCTGCGCCTGTTCGTGGTCGAGGAATCCCTGGCATGGGCACCTCATCTGCGGAGCCGGACCCCGCAACGCAGACCCGTAGACCGCTACCTCGCCGATCCCGCGCTAATGGTCGCGGCCATCGAGGGCAGCGCCGCTCGCTTCGCGGCGGACAGCCGGTCCCTGGGGATCCTGTTCGAGACACTGGTGGTGCGCGATCTGCGGGTCTATGCCGAAGCAGGCGGGTGCAGCCCGATCTCCTACTACAAGGACGACAGCGGCCTCGAAGTCGACGCCGTGGTGCAACGCCGTGACGGGGCGTGGATGGCCGTGGAGGTCAAGCTCGGTGGCGAACGGCTCGTGGAAGCCGGAGCCGAGGCCCTGCTCACCCTCCGCGACAGGGTGGACGACCGCTGGATCGGGGAACCCTCGCGTCTGCTGGTGGTGACGGCCACCGGGTACGCCTACGACCGCCCCGACGGCGTCTCCGTCGTCCCGATAACCGACCTCGCCCCCTGAAGCTCCGCGCGCCGAGGCGCCCCGCAGACCCGCCTGTGGCACGTCGAAGCGCACGAACCGCCCGGAGTGCGGTCGGTCAGGCGACTGTCACACCTCCTCGGCACACTGGCACGGAAGTGCCCGGCTGGCTCCGTCAGCTGGCGAAATTGCCTCTGTAGATGTGCTCCCGGTGCCAGGTGAGGTAGATGTCGCCGGGCGGATGCGCTCCGTCGGGTACCACGAGTGTGGGGCGCAGGGCCTTGCCGAAGTAGCGCTCGACGCCCGGGTCGACTCGGGAACTTGCCTCCAGCGGCGGCGCCCGATGGACACGAAGCCGGCCGTTGACCGTGATGAGCCCCGTGTCGAACGCGGCGTCGTGCGTGGGACAGGCCGCCAGTCCGTTTCTCGGGTCCAGACGCTCCCGGTCGTCGGAATCGGCCCACGGCTTGATGTGCTAGGCCACCAGCAACTTGTGCTTCGGCAGGGACCGGGGCGCGAAACCGCAGAACGCACAGCTGTGCCCGTAGTTCTCCAGCACCGAGGCCGCGAACCGGTGCTGGCCCATGCGCACGGCCTGCTCCGCCATCCGCACGGTCTCAGCCTCACCGGCGAGGAGTCGGACTCGCCTCTTGGCGGCCTGCACCTCGACCACGGTGTCGAATGTGCGCTGACCCAGTAGCTCCTCCTGGCCGAGTAGATCGAAGTCGTCCACGCCGTTCAGCGTCAGGAAGTCCGGCAGGGTCGCGGGGCCGATTCCCATGTCCCGGGCCGCCCGCACCACCCGGTTGTAGAGCGCGGGGAACCGGCTGCTGTCAGCCGCCATCTCCGCGAAGAACCGCCACTCGTGCGCGCCGGCATTCTTCATGGAACCGTCCAGGTTCTTCATCTTGATGGTGATCGACCCCGACGGCCGCACGAACAGCCGGGCCAACTCGTGAACGATCGCCGAAGCCTGATCCATTCGTCCGCCCCCGTAGCGGTGGGGGTCGACCACGAAGAACAGCCCATAGCACAGGATCGCCTCCACCGGCGTGAACGGCTCCTGACGAGACTTCGGCTGCCGACGCAGGATCCGCCCCCACTGCGACCGCGCCTGCTCAGCCGTGAGATCGACATAGCCGCTCCAAGCCTGAATCCACCGATCGCAGATCATCTTGGGCATCTTTTTCGTCGTATAGCCCAAGTTTCTCGCCCAAGTTCCGGAGGTGACGAGGACCACCCCGAACCGGTCAATCCGGCGGGATGGGCCACTCACAGGAAGTGCCTCCCGATCTGTACCGGCAGTCGCTTGTGTTCACAGCTATTTGCCCAGGTCAGAGAGTCACTCGGTGGACCCCCTCGCCCTCGAACCCAACCCCCATCGGTGGATCCAGGCTGAGCCGCCTATCAGGCCCTGGCGACTCGACTGTGAAGCGACGTCAGCGGGCGCCGAGGGAGGCCCTGCGGACCTTGGGGTCGGCCAGCAGGTCGGCCGCGAAACCCTGGTGGCTGATGCGGCCCATCTCGATGACGTGGCCGCGGTCGCTGGCTTCGAGGCCCTGGCGGGCGTCCTGCGGCGTGATGTCCGTGATGTCGCGCCCGTCAAGGAGCACCCGCCCCGAGCGCACCGGCACCAGGCCGTACAACGCCTTGAACACCGTGGACTTGCCGGCACCGTTGGGCCCGATCACGCAGGCGACCTCCGCCCTGCCCACCTCCAGGTCGACGCCCAGGATGATGTCGTGGCCGGCGAAATAGCCGGCACGCACGTCGCGCACCTCCAGAATCGGTTGGCCGACCGCGTCGGCAGAGCGGTCTGTCACAGAGTCCGCTCCTCCTCGTCGCTACCGGGATCGCCGAAGTAGGCCACGAACACCGCCGGCGCCGAGACGAACGGGTCGACGTCCCAGACGTCGTTGGCCACCCAGGCGAGATACGCCCCGACCATCACGAAACTCACCGTGCGCGAGGTTGATGGCACCCATCACGCCCCAGATGACCGAGAAACCCAGCACCAGGATCGTGTACATGCCCCCGAGGGCGATGCCGTTGATCAGCGCCTGGGCGAAGTAGCTCACGGAGACTGCCCCGAGTCGTCGAACAGCCGCTCAGCCACGCGGGTAGACCAGAGCGGCCACGACCGCCCGCAGGGATCTCCGCACGCCTCCCTGCCTTATTCGGTCAGATCGGCGTCGCCCGCCGGGAGATCCCTGGGGTGTTCCCGAAGTACGCCAGCGTTGCCACACCGGCCAGAACGGCGCCGAACAGGCCGCTGTAGTGGCTCAGGAACTGAAAGTCCTGCCACGCCACGATGGCACCGCCGGCGATACCCCCGATGCCCCCGGAGGCGCTCATCAGCAGATCGGCCGCACCCTGCACCGGCACGCGGTCCTCGGCCGCCACGGCCGCGCTGAACAGGGCCGTGCCCGCCACAAGGCAGCAGTTCCAGCCGAGCCCCACACCGAACATGCCGACGAACATGCCCCAGGCAACCGCGGGCGGCGTGTGCGCCGATATCTCCGCACCCAGGAAACTGATGACGCCGCCGGCCACGATCATGGGTGTCGGACCGATGCGCCCGGTCGCCCAGCCCACGAGGGGCGAGAGGGCGTACATCCCAACGATGTGCGTCGAGATGACGAATCCGATGACGCGCAGACTCTGGTCGCCGTCGGTCATGTGCAGCGGCGTCATGACCATCGTCGACACCATGACCCCCTGCCCCACCATCATCGCCGCCGTCGCCAGGCGGGCGGGGGGCAACTGCGCGATCAGACCGAGCGATCGAACCAGACCGCCGCGGCCTCGGGCGGCTTCGGCACCGCCTCCGAGACGTCTGGCAACAAGGAGCGGATCGGGATGCAGGCCCCGATCCAGGATCAGCGTGGCCATTGCGAAGGCGAAGGCGGCGAACAGGAACGGGCCGGCCAGATCCTCCAAACCCAAAGCGGCGGCAACGGTTGTCGCAGGGCCTGTCGCAAGCGTCGGTCCGGCGATGGCACCCGCCGTGGTGGCGCCGACCAGCAACCCGATAGTGCGGGCCCGATCGGCCGGCGTCGCAAGATCGATGACAGCGAACCGGGCGGCCAGGCCGCAGGCACTCCCGGTGCCAACAGCAACCATCCCGACAACGACCAGTGCGTACACGTCGACCGCAGTGGCAACCAGCATCAGGAGCGCTCCGGCTAGAGCCAGCAGGTAGCCCGAGCGCAGCCCCACCCGGCGCCCGCTGCGGGCCATGAGCTTCGCCAGCGGCACTGCCGCGAGCGCCGCTCCGGTGGTCATGCCCGCGGCGGCGATGCCGCTGAGCGTCGCGCTGCCGGTGATCTCCTCGGCGAGCACGGTCACGATGCTGAAGGCACCGCCGGTGCCGGCGCCACCTACTGCCACCGTGGCCATCAGCACCCACAGGCTGCGCCGCTGGATGTCCCGGACGTCCCGACCGGTCGCAGGGTCTTGCTCGGTGACCCGCGGCGGCCGGTCCCCCGACGGGGGAGCGCCGGCACGGTCGGGCCCTGCGTGCGCCCGCTCAGCCGCCTCCGTCACGTGACCACACTAGGCGGGCTTGCCTCACGCACCCGTCCCCGGGGCGCTCGGGATCGACGCCGACCACGGGCCGCAGCCCTCGTGCCGGTAGAGTCGCCCCGTGCAGTGGTCAGAACCCCCTCCCATGAATCTCGACCCCGGGCTCCGCTACTCCGCCGCCCTCGACACGAGTTGCGGCCGGATCGCACTGGATCTCCAGGCCGAGCGCTCCCCGATGGCCGTCAACAACTTCGTCTTCCTGGCGCGGGAGGGTTACTACGACGACTGCCCGGTTCACCGGGTCGTCCCCGGATTCGTCGTGCAGGCGGGCGATCCCACCGGCACGGGGCGGGGCGGACCCGGCTACCGGTTCGCCGACGAACTCGAGGGTCGCGGGCAGTACCGCGAGGGGACGCTTGCGATGGCCAACGCCGGTCCCAACACCAACGGCTCCCAGTTCTTCATCTGCCTGGCGAGCGTGAGCCTGCCCCACAGCTACACCATCTTCGGCCAGGTAACCGCCGGCATGGATGCCGTGCACGCATTCGCGGCGCTGCCGCGCCGGGGCGAGCAGCCGAAGGGCGACGCCAAGATCCGCTCGGTCACGATCCGCACCGAACCGGTCAGCGGCGCCTAGCGTCCGGAGTCGTTAATTCGTTGGAGATATGTGGCGAGGGTCGCGAGGATGTCGTAGTCGCCTTCTCGGCGCAAAATTGCCGTTCAGGGCGGCTTTTTCGCGCACAGAAGGAGATGACGCCCCCAGACCGTCACGGACGGCACGACCAAGCGAAGCACAATGCTGAACGAACCAACCACTCACGACACCAGCCGGCGGCGCCTGAACGCGGCCCACCGCCGCCGGTCCCCCTCCGTTCCGCGAACCCCACCAGCGCGTCGCCGGCCGGGCAGCGCCCCGAGGCGGGACGTTCTCAGACCTGCAGGCCGCCGATCACCAGCCGGGAGAACTCCGCGCCGATCTGCGCGACAGTGGCCGGGCCCTCAGGCCTGTACCAGAACGCCATCGAGTTCATCATGCCGATGATGCCGATCGCGGCGAGCCGCGGGTTGATCTCGGACTTGATCTCGCCGGACCGCTGCCCACGACGTATCTGCGACACGACGAACCTGTTGTAGACGTCCGCCGCCTCGCGGATCGTCTTCTGGCGCTCTTCGGAGAGCGCTCGGAACTCCCTGAAGAAGACCGAGGACTGCAAGCGGGTGGCGGCGAAGACCTCGGCGTGCCGGCGGACGAGGGCCTCGATGAGTTCGAGGGCGCTGCCGTCACGCTGCTCCAACTCCTTGATCACGCCCAAGGCCGCGTCGTAGGCCGCCTTGATGACGCCGAAGAGGAGATCCTCCTTCGTGTCGATGTAGTAGTAGAGGCTGCCCTTGAGGATCCCCACTTCCTCGGCGATCTCCTGGATCGAGGTCGCCTCGTAGCCCTTCTCGCTGAAGATGCGGGCAGCAACGTCCATGACCTCCTGCCGGCGGCGCTTGGAAGGCTTGGAGATTTCGACGTTGCCGTCCGGCATTGGCCCACTCCTCAAACAACTGTTGGGTTGGCAGATCGGCGCTGGATTGTAGGCGAGAACCACACCGTACACAGCGGCGCGCTCGCCGGACAGGATTCCCGAGGGGCAGGCGCAACCGGTCCGCGGATACTGTGCCGGGAGCGGTTGGGCACACCTCGGGCGGGCCGGCCGCCCTACCCAGAGGCAGCCATGAGTATCCCCGACAGCCATCCCGCCGAAGGGGTCGAGCCGTACGGCGACGAGGACTCACCGCGCACCGAGGCCGAGGCGAAGTGGCGGGCCGCCTATGAGGCCGCCCCGCTGCGCGACGGCACCTTCGAGACCATGTCCGGAATCCCGCTCGCCGGAGTCCACGGCGATCCCCCCTACCCCGGCCAGTACCCCTACACGCGGGGCATCTACCCGTCGATGTACCGGTCGCGCCTGTGGACGATGCGACTCTTCGCCGGAATGGGCACCGCCGCCGACACCAACCGGCGCTTCAAGAATCTGCTGGCGGCCGGGGGCACCGGATTGTCGACAGCCTTCGACATGCCCACGCTCATGGGCCGCGACTCGGACCACCCGTGGGCGGTCGGCGAGGTGGGCCGGGCCGGCGTGGCGGTCGACACCATCGCCGACATGGAGGACCTCTTCGCAGGAATCGACCTCGGCGACGTCAGCACGTCGATGACCATCAACGGCCCCGCCAACATCCTGATGGCGATGTACGTCGTCACCGGCGAGCGCGGCGGCACCCACAGGAGCCGCCTCAGCGGCACGATCCAGAACGACATCCTGAAGGAGTACCAGGCGCAGAAGGAGTACATCTTCCCGCCGCGGCCCTCGGTGCGGCTCGTGACCGACCTCATCCGCTTCACCTCCGCGGAGATGCCGCGCTGGCACCCCATCTCGATCAGCGGCTACCACATCCGCGAGGCGGGCTCCACCGCGGCGCAGGAGTTGGCGTTCACCCTCGCCAACGGCTTCGCCTACGTGGAGGCGGCGATGGCCGCCGGGCTGGACGTGGACGACTTCGCCGGGCGCCTCTCGTTCTTCTTCAACAGCCACCTCGATTTCTTCGAGGAGATCGGCAAGTTCCGCGCCGCCCGCGGGACGACGCGGCCGTCGTGGACGCCCTCGAGAAGTTGGCAGCCGGCGCGGTCGACCCCACGGTCAACCTGATGGAGCCGATCATCGACTGCGTACGCGTCGAGGTCACCGAGGGCGAGATCGTCTCCGCTCTCGAAGGCGTCTTCGGCACCTACACCGAGCCCGCGGTCATATGACCGCCACCGGTGCCGGCACCCGCGGCGAGCACGACCCGCCGGCGAGGGTGGTCCTGGCCAAGCTCGGCCTCGACGGCCACGACCGGGGCCTGAAGGTCGTCGCCCGGATGCTGCGCGACGCCGGGCTCGAGGTCATCTATCTGGGACTGCGCCAGACGACGGAATCGGTCGTGCGCGCCGTCGAGCAGGAGGACGCCGACGTGATCGGCCTGTCGATCCACAACGGCGGGCACATGACCCTGGCTCCCCGCATGGTCGAGGCCGTGCGCGCCGCCGGGATGGACGTCCACGTCGTCGTGGGGGGGATCGTGCCCGAGGTGGACCTCGGGCCTCTGCAGGAGGCCGGGGTGTTCGCCGTGCTCGGCCCAGGAGCCTCTGCAACCGAAGTCGCCCGGACGGTGCGGGCAGCGGCCGCCCGCCGCGTATGACGCCGGACCCGGCCGCACCCTCCCCGCCCGAACCGGCTGCGCCGCCACCGGCCGGGAGCCTCAGCGACGTCGCCGATCTGTTCGAGCGCGCCTGCGGCGGTGATCGCCGGGCGCTGGGAAGGCTGCTGACGTACGCCGAGCGGGGCGGGGAACGCGCCGACGCGGTGGCCGTCGCCGCCTGGCCTCTCGCAGGAAGCGCTCACGTCGTGGGCATCACAGGCGCGCCGGGCGTGGGAAAGTCCACGCTCACCGACTGCCTGGCGCGGGCCGCGGCCTCCGACGGGCGGCGTGTGGCGATTCTGGCCGTCGACCCTTCTTCGCCGCTGACCGGGGGCGCCATCCTGGGCGACAGGGTGCGCATAGGTAGTGCGGCCGACCCAGGCGGCCCGTTCGTCCGGTCCATGGCGAGCCGGGGGCAATCGGGCGGGCTGGCACTTGCAGCGCTGGCGGCTGTACGGCTGCTCGACGCCACCGGCCACGATCTGATCATCGTGGAGACCGTGGGCATCGGGCAGGTGGAGGTCGACATCGCCAGGACCGCCGACACGACGATCGTGGCTGTCAGCCCCGGCTGGGGCGACGCCGTGCAGGCCAACAAGGCCGGGCTGCTGGAGATGGCCGACATCTTCGTCGTCAACAAGGCCGACCGGACCGGCGCCGCCGATGCCAGACGCGATCTCGAGTACATGCTCGACCTGGGACACCGCGCCGGATGGCGACCGCCGGTGACGCTCACGGTGGCCACCGAGGGCGACGGAGCCGACGAACTCTGGAAGCACGTGCTGGACCATCGCCGCCACGTCCGCGAGGTCTCCGGCGATGCCGACCACCGGTCGCGTCACGCCGCCGGGAGGTCCGCCGGCACCTCCACCGGTGGGTCGACGCGTTGGCCGAAAACCCCTCGGGGCCGGCCGAGAAACTGTTCGCCGAGGTTACGGCGGGCCGTCTCGCCCCCTCCGCGGCGGCACGCCGGCTGGCCGGCGATCTCGGCGACAGGGCCGGAGCGACCGGCGCTGCGGGCGTCGACGTCGAGTCCTGACATGCAGGGCACCCTCACCGGCGCGCCGGAAGCGGACGACCTCTACGGCAGCGCTGCGGTGATGGTCGCCGCAACCCTTGCCCACGGCGGTCGCCCTGACCCCGACAACCCGCCCGTCGCGGATCGGCACACCCGTCGTCGGCGCGTGTTCTCCGACCCCATCACCTTCACTCGGGAGTCCCAGACATGAACTCTCCACAGCGCTCCCTTGTCGTCACCGGTGCAGCTGCGGGAATCGGCGCAGAGATCGCCAGAGCCGCAGCAGCTGCCGGCTATCGAGTGGGCGCCCTCGACGTGGACGGTCCCGGCGCGCAGCGCACCGCCGCCGAGATCGCGGGTGCGGTGGCCCTGGATGCGTCAGTGAGCGACGAGGCACAGATCGAGGCGGCTCTCGACGCGTTCGGCCCACCTGAGATCCTCGTCAACAACGCCGGCATCGTGCGCTTCGGGCCGCTGCTGGAACAGGACGCGGAGAACTTCCGGGCGGTCGTGGACGTGAACCTCGTCGGCACGTTCCTGTGCGGCCGGGCGGCGGCGCGGCGTATGGCCACCGCCGGAGGCGGGCGGATCGTGAACGTGGCCTCCATGAACGGCATCGTGCCCGGCCCCAACGCCGGTGCCTACGCCTCGACGAAGGCAGGCATCATCATGTTGACGCAACAGATGGCGCTGGAGTGGTCGAGGTTCGGCATCCGCGTGAACTGCGTGGCGCCGGGGCTGATCGACGGCGGCATGTCGGCACCCATCAACGCCGACCCCGAACTCCGGGCCGAGCGCGAGATGGCCGTGCCCAGCGGCCGTCTCGGCACCACGACGGACATCGCCCGGGCGGTGCTGTGGCTCGCCTCCGACGACGCCGACTACGTGACGGGCCAGACTCTGCTCGTGGACGGCGGCGTCACCATGTCTATCCTGTCGCACCTCCCGCGGCCGCGCCGCGTCGACGGGGTGGGCGACGAGGCGCGGACACCGGGTCGGGGGGCGGCTTGATGAGACCCATCGAGGGCATGTCGGCGCTCATCACGGGAGGCGGCTCGGGCATCGGCGAGGGCACCGCCGAACACTTCGTGCGCGCCGGCGCATCGGTGACCATCACCGGAAGGCGCGCGGCCAAGGTCGACGCTGTGGCGGAGCGCCTCGGCGAGCGCTGCCGCGCGGTGGCGGGCGACGTGACGCGTGCCACCGACCGCGAGCGCATGCTCGAGGCCGCCGTGAGTCACGGCGGCGGGCGCCTGGACGTGCTCCTCTCCAACGCGAGAGACATGTATCGCGGTCCGGTCGAGACGCTCGAGGAGGACCGGCTGCTCGAGCTGTTCCACACCAACGTCGTCGCCGGCATGATGCTGTGCGGCCTGGCGGTTCCACACCTGCGCCGCACGCAGGGCTGTGTCCTGTTCGTCGGTTCGGTGCACACCAGGCGCAGCTTCCCCGGCGTCGCACCGTACGCGGCCACGAAGGGCGCCATCGAGACGCTCACCGGCGTACTGGCGGCCGAACTCGGACCGCAGGGAATCAGGGTTGGCTGCGTTCGACCGGGCGCCGTTCTGACCGAGATCAACCAGCGTGCCGGGCTCTTCGACGACGCGCAGGCGGCCGCCCGGCTGCAGGCCATGGCGGGCGCCCACGCCCTCGGACGCATCGGGACCGCCGCGGAGATCGCCGAGGCCTTCGAGTACCTGGCGCGGGCCGAGTGGACCACCGGTGAGGTGCTGGTGGTCGACGGCGGGCTGGGCCTCGGGGTCACCCATGACTAAGCCCGCCGGGCGGAGCACCCGCCAGGTCGTCGAGGACCACCTCGCCGCCGTGCTGACAGGGGACCCCGCGGCGATGGCAGCCGACTACGCCGCCGACGCGGTACTCGTTCGCCACGCCGCGTCCTATGCGGGTGCGGCGGTGATCGCCGAGTACTTCACGTCCGTGCCCGGGCGGCTCGGAGGTGGCGAGGTGTGTTTCGGCGAGCGAACCACCGAGAGCGGCGGCCGCGTCTCGGTGCGCTGGCGCATCGCCGGGGGACCTGCCGACGGCACGTCCGGGCGCGACACCTTCACCGTCGCCGGTGGACTCATCATCCACCAGACGGTTGCCCTCGACGATGCCGACTTCTGATGTACTCCCTACCATGAGGCGCCGATCATGAGCACGACCACCTCCCCCCGGACCACGACCATGGACACCGACGCCACGGGCTGCCCGGTCCACGAGATGTGGGACCTCGATCGCACCATCCGGGCATGACCGATCTGAGCCTCACGCAGGAGGCGCTGCGGGAGACCGTCGCGGCGCTCGCCGCCGACCGCTACGCGCCACAGGCCGCCGTCTGGGATGTCGACCGCACCCCGTTCCCCAACGCCGAGCGCCGCCGCCTGGCCGAACTGGGCTACATGGGTATGGGTCTGCCGCCGGAGTACGGGGGTGGCGGGGCCGATCTGCTCGATTCTCTCGTCGTCATCGAAGAGCTTGCCAAGGCCGCTCCGACGGCGGCGTTCCCGGTGTTCGAGGCCAACACCGGGCCCGCTCGGGTCATCGACCTCTTCGGCACGCCCGAACAGAAGGAGCGCCTGCTACCCCCCATCGCCGCCGGCGAGGCGACGATGGCGATCACGATCTCCGAGCCCGACGCCGGGTCGGCCGCCACGGACATGACCACCGCGGCGACCCTCCGCGGTGACCATTACGTGATCAACGGCATGAAGCGCTGGTGCTCCGGAGCCGGGCATGCCGAGCAGTACCTGGTGTACGTGCGGCTGAACGAGGAGCGCGGTGCCCGCTCCATCGGAGCTCTGGTAGTGGATCGCGACAGCGACGGACTGACGTTCGGCCCCCAGGAGCGCCTCATGGGGTTCAGGGGGATCCCGTCGGCGGACATGTTCTTCGACGACGTGGCGGTGCCGGCCGAGAACCTCGTCATCGGGGCGGGGGGCTTCGGGCGCCTGTTCACGGCGTTCTCCATAGAACGCCTCGGCAACGCCACGATGAGCCTGGCCATCGGCCAGGCATGTCTCGACCTCTGCGCCGCCTACGTCACCGAACGGCGCCAGTTCGGCAAGGAGATCATCGAGTTCCAGACGGTGCAAACCGCTCTGGCCGAGATCATCCTGCAGGTCGAGGCGGCGCGACTGCTCATCTACCGGGCGGCCGCACGCGCCGGACGGGGCGCTCCGCGGACGCTGGAAGCGTCGCTGGCCAAGTGCTTCTCCAACGAGATGGCCAAGAAGGTGGCCGACGTGGCCGTCCAGTTGCACGGGGGCTACGGCTACAGCGAGGAGTACGGCATCGAGCGCCGCCTGCGCGACGCGCACGGCTGGGCCATCGCCGGCGGCACCCCGACGATGCAGAAGGTGCGGATCGTCTCGGAGTACCTGCAGCGCCGCTTCAACCAGCGCGCCTAGCCGGCCGCCGAGCCGGCCTCAGCGATCGGCGCCGAGCAGCACGGCGTTGTGGTACTGGGCGCCCGGTCGGCTGATCGGCCTCGTTCGCCAGGAGAGGCGCCTCGGTGACCATGTCGAACTCCTTGCTCGGTTGGTGCTGCATCGGTCGGGTGTCTGGGGCGCCACAGGGCGGCGACGGATCCGCCGCACCCGGCGAAGCGGGTATCGATTCTGCCATCGGATCACCGCGAGGCGGCGACCTCGCGGGCTACCGGACCAGGTGAGGCGCTCGCCCGTCGAGCCGCAGAAGCCGCACGGCGTTGCCGTTCAGGGTCGGCGCGAGTCCGTCCACATCCGGGCCGGAGCCGCGGTCCCATCCGCCGAAGTTGGTGCCGTAGACGAGCCGATCCGTGCCCAGCGTGTCCGCAACGAAGGCGAACTCACCAGCGCCGGTCACGTGGCAGTCGAACCAGAGGCGCTCGAGTTGCTCGTCGAAGACGCCGGCGGGCTTCAACCACTCCGGCGAGGTGGGGCGCCGCTCGGCCAGCTTCCGCAGCTTCGACAGGGCGAGGGCCAGGGATCCGCCGCCGTGGCTGATGCAGACGTCCAGCGTCGGGTAGCGGCGCACGACCCCTCCGAAGATCAGTGTGGCCGCCGCCAGCGCCTCCTCGAGGGAGTACTCCAGCACCAGGTCCAGGTCCCAGCGCCGCAGGCGCTCGTCGAGCAGCGGACCGTCGATGCCCGACTGGGTGGGGTGCAGGAACAGCGGAACGTCGAGTTCCACACAGGTCTCGTACAGACCGTCCATGGCGGGCGCATCCAGTGGCGTCCCGAAGTCGGTGCCCACGTACCCGGCGAGCAGCCCCAGTTCGCCGACGATGCGGTGCAGTTCGGCGCAGGCCGCCTCGATGTCCTGCATGGGCAGGGCGCCGAGACCGACGAAGCGATCCGGGTGGTCGGCCACCACCTCGGCCAGGCCGTCGTTGTGGGCCCGGCAGAAGTCCACCGCCGCCGCTGCGTCGATGAAGTGCAGGTACGTGAGGGGGTTCGGTGACACTGCCTGGACCCTGATCCCGGCAGCATCCATGGCGGCGAGGCGCATGTCCACCTCGATGAACAGCGACCCCCGGTAGGCAACGCCGTCGAGTTGGTAGTTGCCGACACGGAACCAGGGACTCCCGTCGGGGTGGTAGCCGATCTCGGGACCGCAGGCGCCGGCCCGGCCCATCGAGCCCTCGAGCACGATGTGGCCGTGCACGTCGATCAGGCCATCGGCACGGTTCACGACCGGCCCTCCATGATGCCGTCTGCGCCCGGAAGCCACGCGGCGACCCCTGCCACCGGGATGGCGCACACGACCGATTCGGTGATCTGGGCCTCGCTGCACCCGGCTCGGCGGGCACCGTTGGCGTGCACGTTCACGAACCGTGCGGAGAACTCCGCCGCGTTGATCGTGCACAGCAGCAGTTCGGCATGGCCCGCATCCAGGATGTTCTCGGCGAGCGACCACTCCCGCATCAGCACGTAGCCCTCCAGAGCGCGGGGGGCGTCGCCGGCCATGAGTTCCACGTAGTCGGGAACGAATCCGAAGTAGTCCTCGAAGTAGTCGAGGCAGGCCTGGCGATCCAGCGGGAACTCGGCGTCGTCGCCGGCGGGGGGATCCATGGTCTCACCGAAGACCTCGTCGATGGCCGCGTTGAAGGTGGCGTAGACCGCCTCGCCGCGGGAGATGAGCACGGTGAGGGCGGCGCCGCGAGCCACGTCGAGGTCCAGGCCCAGGTCGCGCGATCGCTCCATCTGCGCCATAAGCATGTCCCGGTGGCCCTTGACCGCCGCGGCCGCCGCCATGTAGAGGGCTTTGGCCCAGGCGGGGCAGGCCCCGTCGGTATCGGTGACTTCGCGCACGCGGGCAAGGCCCTCGGCGAACTTCGGCGACACCGCATCGATCTGGCCGCTTGCCAGGGCGGCACTACCCAGCACAGAACGGTCGGCTCCGGCAACGGCCGTGGTGCGGACTGTCATGGGACCTCCTCGGGGAACGGGAACCGACGACCGGGGCGCCCGGCTCAGGGCACCGCGACAAGTGGGCTGCTCAGAGCTTGGCCACCTCACCGCCGTCGATCACGAAACACGATCCGGTGACGAATGCCGCAAGCGGCGACGCCAGGTAGCACACCAGCGGCCCGAGTTCGGCGGGCTCGCCCATGCGACGCAGCGGGATCTTCCGCAGGCGGGCGGCGAGCATCTTCTCGTCGGCCAGCACCTGCGCCTGGGCCTCGGTGGCGAAGGCGCCGGGCGCGATCATGTTCACCCTGATGCCGTAGCGGGCCCATTCGGCCGCCAGGGCCTCCGTGAGCCGGGCCAACGCACCCTTCGAGGCGCTGTAGGCCGCGAGCAGGGGTTTGCCCTAGAGGCTGGAGGTGGAACCAACGTTGATGATCGAGCCACCCACCGAGCCGGCGACGAAGTGACGCCCCACCGCCTGGGAGAGGACGGCAGGCGCCAGCACATTCACCGCCACCACGTCGGACAGCACGGCCGGACCCTGATCCAGGAAAGCACCGGCCGGCGCGATGCCGGCGTTGTTGACCACGCAGTCCAGCCGGTCGAAGCGCTAGAGCGCCACATCCACGAGGGCAGCCACCTCGCCGGCGTCGCGCATGTCGCAGCGCACGGGATGGATCCGCCCGTCGGCTCCCGCGGCAAGATCGTCGAGGGCGTCCTTGGAGCGGGCAACCGCCACCACCCGCGCCCCCTCGGCCACCAGGGCAGCCGCGGCGGCTCTGCCGAGTCCGCGACTCGCTCCCGTCACGATGGCGACGGTGCCCGTCAGCTGTAGATCCATGCGCGGTTGCTCGTCCTCACTCGTGAGCGCCGCGCTCGAGGACATCGCGGCACAGGCGGTTGGCGATTCCCAGACGAAGAACCTCGCTCGTCCCCTCGTAGATGCGCATCGGCCGGGCCTGGCGGTAGTACTGCTCGATCCGGGATCCCTTCACGAGCCCCCAGCGACCCAGCACCTGCACGCAGCGGTCGACCACCCTCGCAGCCGCCTCGGTCGCCGCCAGCTTGGCCAGCGACGAGTAGTCCAGTGTCATGGCCGGGTCCAGGCGCGCCCGCTCCGCAGACTGGTAGGCAAGCAGGCGAGAGGATTCGAGGTCGGCCCAGCAGTCGGCCAGCAGATTCGCCACCGCTCCCAGGCGAACCAGCGGGCGACCGAACTGATGACGCTCGGCGGCATGGCGGGCGGCAATCTCCAGCGCCCCCTCCATGAGCCCGACGGCCGCGCCCGCCACCGACGAGCGAAAGACCGACAGCGTGGCGAACACGTGGGCGAACCCCTTGCCCGCAGGCCCGAGTCGATGGTCCGCGGTCAGGGCCACATCGGTGAATTCGACCTCGCCGAGAACATGGGGCGCCATGAGTTCGGGCGTCGGCGAGACCCGGACACCCTCGCCGTCGGCGGGCACGAGCACCATCGAGTAGATGTCCTCGTCCTCGCCGTCGGGCGCCGGCTCGCGCACGAGCGTCGTGAAGAAGCCCGCCACCGGAGCGTTCGAGATGAACGACTTGCGTCCCGAGAGCACGAACTCGTGGCCGCCCGGTTCGACCGGGCGCAGGGTCGTCGTGACCGCCTTGAGGTCCGAGCCGGCCTCGGGCTCCGTCAGGGCGATCGCCGCCAGGCACTCGCCCGACGCCACCCGCGGCAGCCACACCCGACGCTGCGTCTCGCTGCCGCCGAGGGCGATGGCATAGCTGCCGATGCCCTGCAGCGCCAGGAGGGCGTCGAGATGTGCCGAGGCCTTCATGCACGCCTCCCTTGCCACGCACACCGCGAGGGGATCCACCGACTCGAAGCGCCCCCCGTAGGCGGAGGGGACCATCAACTCGCACAGTCGGCTGGCCCGCAGGATCGCCAGGGTGGGGCCGTGCACCTCCGAGCACTCGTCGGCTTCGGCGGCGAACGGGGCGACCTCATCCGCCACCACTCGTGCCTCGGCCTTGATGTCTTGATACAGCTGCGGCAGTTCGAAGATCGTCCTGATCAGGCCTTCTCCTTGGTTGGCCTCGTCGTTCCCGCCACTGTGGTGCCGCGGCTTCTTAGCGGACGCAGCGTATCGGGCGGGGCTCGCCGGTTCGGCGCACTTATAAAATAATCGGTTGGTAGATAATAGTCTCGCCGGACCGGTTGTGCACCGTGTCGAACGACCGGCCCGCGCTCGCCCGGCGCGGCCTACGCTCCGGAGGCACGCCGGCCACCTCGAGGGGGCTGCCGCCTTCCTGGAGAAGCGCAGGCCGCAGTTCCCCCCGCGAGACGCTCGCTGAGTCCGCCCCACCGCCGCCGCGGCCGAATTGCCGCAGGTGCGCCACCCCGACCTGGGATCGGTCTTCTTCACGTCAGGGACAACGGGCCTGTCCAAGGGCGTAATGATGCCGCACGCCCACATGTACCTCTTCGCCGATCAGTGCGTTTCCCTCACGCGGCTCACCGCCACCCGTGGACACAGCGCGCAGCGCGTCGCCGGAGCCGCGTGCCAGACCCCGTCACCTGCTGCTCTTCGGTCCGCTGGAAGTCCCCACGAACTCGTTCGCTCCTGCCCCGCACCTGACGGTCCGGGTTCTCGCGGCGTAGGCTCCCCGACGAAGACATGGACACCGACCACCGCCAACCGGCCCCTACAGGACTCCTGCCGACAGACGGCTTCTATCACTGGGGCATCGTGGCACGGGACTTCGACGCCACGTGTGCAGAGCTCGGCGCGGTGTGCGGCCTGACCTGGGCCAAACCCATGCGGCGCCGTTTCGATCTGCGCCAGCCCGACGGCGTGACCGAGGTGGAATTCCGGCTCACCTACTCCGTCGAGGGCCCACCGCACTACGAGATCCTCGAGGCCTTCCCCGGAACCGTCTGGGACCCGTCGCTGGCCGGCCTCCACCATCTGGGTTTCTGGTCCGCGGACGTGGCAGCGGACGCCGCCCGACTGGAAGCCGCGGGCTATCCCTGCGGAGCCACCGCGGCCGCGCCGGACGGCCGACCCGCGGGATTCAGCTATCACCGCCTCCAGAGCGGCCTCTGGGTTGAACTCGTGGACATTGCCCGCAAGCCGGCCTACGACACCTGGATCGCGGGAGGCGACTTCCCCACCTTCACACCACCGTCCGACCCAGGCGCCGAGCCGTCGAATTGAGAGCCGGCAGCTCGGGCCGCCGGTTGGATAACGGCGGGATTCCCTCCGGGCACGACCGAGCGGACGTGGTCGGCGGCGGCGGCGAACGGATCCCCAACGCTGCGGCAGACCTCGCGACGCGAGCGCGAGTCGAGCCTGCCGCTTCGCCGAGCACGACGCCCGGACCGACCGCTACCGGTTCGGGCCAGCGCATTCCCATCGTCGGCTGAACGGAGGCCATCGGAGGTTCGATTGTCACCGGCCGGGACGCCGGCTGCCGGTAGCTTGGCCATTGCGGCGAACACGCTGCCGCCGGAGTGGTGATAGCCCGAGTGGAACCCTCCCCTCGGGCCGGATCGATCCCCCGGCCCAGCACACTCGGCGACCGAGGAAGCACTATGACCCGACCCGCACGAACCCGGCAGACAACGGTGACTCCGGGGGGCCGCTGGCCGGCGCTCGCGTCGACGTTGCTGCTCCTGGTCGCGGCGGCGACAGGCTGCGGGTACTTCGAAGCCGACGAGCCGCATCTGGCGCCCCGGACACCGCTGCTGCCCCCCACGAGCGAAGGGCTGGACGCGCCCGCCGCTCTGACGCCGACGTCTGCCGCGCCGACCACGGCGGTCGCCGCGCCACCCCCGAGCGCCGAGGACGACGGAGCGGCAACTGTGCAGCCACCCGCAGCGGACGCACCGGTCACCGAGGGGGAACCCAGCGACGATGATGGTGCGGCGAGTGAGACCGCGGACGAAGAGCCGGACACGAACTCCGACGAGCCGCAGCTCCTGCAGATCATCGTGATCGGCGAGTTGAGTCATGACACGGCGGCGTTCACACAGGGACTGGAGATCTCCGATGGCCGTCTCTACGAGAGCACCGGGGCGCGAGCCGATCGGTCCAGCACGCTGCGGGAACTGGACCGCAACACCGGTGAGGTGCTGCGGCTCCACACGATCACCGAGGACGTGTTCGCTGAGGGGCTGACGTTCGTCGATGGCCGCATCTACCAGCTGACCTGGCAGGACGGCGTCGCCCTCGTGTGGGACCCCGAGAACCTGTCCGAGGAGCAGCGCTTCGAGTACGAGGGCCAGGGATGGGGCCTTTGCTACAACGGACGTGTCCTGGTCATGAGCGACGGCAGCGCCGAGTTGCACTTCCGCGATCCCGTGACCTTCGAGCGGGTCGGCGACCCGGTGCTCGTCACCCTCGAGGGCGAGGAGTTGCCCTCCCTGAACGAGTTGGAGTGCTTTCGCGACGAGCAGATCCGCGACCGGGTCTACGCGAACGTCTGGCAGACCGACCTGATCGTGCAGATCGACCTTGTGACCGGCCGGGTGCTAGCCCTCGCCGACGCCTCGGACATCGGGCTGCCCCGGCCCGACGACCCCAACGCGGTGCTGAACGGGATCGCTTGGGACCCCGGCACCGAGACGTTCCTGATCACCGGCAAGGACTGGCCGGCGATCTACGAGATGTACTTCGAAGCAGCCGGAGCCCCCAACAACGACCCGCGACGGCTGAACCCCTAACCTCCGAGCGCCGCGCGCAGTGCCGCCGCTGCCTCCGCTTGGGCTTGTGCGCCGCTGTCCATCTCCGCGTCGAACCCGAAGAAGCCGTGGAACATGCCGTCGTAGCGCGAGCAGGTGACGTCGCAACCGGCCGCCGCCAGCTTCGCCGCGTAGGCCTCCGCCTCATCGCACAGCGGGTCGTACTCGGCGGTGATGATCAGGCCCGGCGGCAGATCGGCATGACTCGCCGCGTGCACGGGCGACATGTACGGATCGGTCCGGTCGGCATCACCGGTGTAGTGATCGTAGAACCACACCATGATCGCCCGTGTGAGAAGTGGCCCGTCGGCGTTGGCGGCCATCGACCACCAGGCGTCGGGATCCATGTCGCAGCACGGATAGACGAGAAGCTGGAAGGCGATCTCCGGGCCGCCCCTGTCACGTGCCAGCAAGGCCGTCACCGCTGCCAGGTTGCCGCCGGCCGAGTCCCCCGCCACCGCCAGGCGGGAAGGATCCACACCCAGTTCGGCGGCGTTGGTCACCACCCAGCACGTCGCCGCGTAGCAGTCCTCCGGTGCCGCCGGGTAAGGGTTCTCCGGCGCCAGCCGGTACTCCACCGACACGTACACCAACCCGGTGCGGTTCACCATGGAGCGGACCTGCGGATCGTGGGTCTCCAAGTCGCAGAGCACCCACCCGCCGCCGTGGAAGTACACCACCACGCCGAGGGGGTTCCCGTCGGCGCCGGCGCCGTGCGGCCAGTAGATCCGCAGCGGCAGGTCGTTCCCGTCGGGGCCTGTGATGACCCGATCGTCGACGCGCCCCACCTCTGCGGGCTCGTTCGCCTGCTGCGACTGGATGGTGAAGTTGCGCATCTCGGTGGGGGTCATGTCCGGGGATAGCCGGAAGCCGCCCTCCTCCATGGCACTCAGGACTGTTACAGCCTGCGGATCCAGTGGCATCGATTGCCTCCCTTGTTTGGGCCACCAGTTGTCCTGGCGGCACCTCTACCAGCCCTCGCCGAACGTCAGCACCGAGCGCAGGACCCGCCCGGCCTGCAGATCCTCCAAGGCCTCGTTGGCCTCGGCCAGCGGGCGCCGGTGCGACAGCAGGTGGTCCGTTGTGACCGCGCCGGCGCGGTGCAGTTCGAGGACATCGCGGATGTCGTCGGGGGTGTAGCCCCGAGATCCCCACACGCTCGCCTCGCGCCACACGAGGTCGGTGGCGCGCAGCGTGAACCCCTCGATGGTCGTACCGATCAGCACCACGCGGGAGCCGATCCCGGACGTGTCGATGGCTTGGCGGTCCACAACCCCGGAACCCACCGTCTGCACCACCACCTCCGGGCCACCCGGCCCGCACAGCGCCCGCACCTGCTGCGGCGCATCGTCACCGCCGCGCACCACGTGATGCGCCCCGAGCCGCTCGGCGAGCTCGAGCTTCGTGTCGGACCGGCTGACGGCGATCACCGTGCAACCGAGGTGTGCCGCGATCTGTACGGCGTTGGAACCGATGCCGCCCACACCGAACACCACCACCGTCTCGCCGGCCCGCACCTTGCCGATGCGCACGAGCCCGTGGTACGGCGTGGCCACGGCGTCGGTGAGCACGGCCACCGCCGCCGGGTCGTCGCTGGGCTGGACGGGAATGACGTTGCGCTCGGGCACCAGCACCTGCGAGGCGAACGCACCGTCGTACTCCACACCCATGCGACGCACGCTGAGGCACATGTTGACCCTGCCAACTCGGCACATCCGGCACGACCCGCAGTGCTCGATGTAGTAGAGCGCCACTGGCGTGCCGGGCGGCGCCACCGAGGCATCCACGCCCTCGCCAAGTTCCCGGACCACGCCGGAGGCCTCGTGGCCGGGCACGATCGGCAGCGTCGAGTTGAATCCGCCCTTGCGCAGGAAGACGTCGCTGCCGCAGACACCACAGCCCCGGACGTCCACGAGAATCCACCCGGGGCGGGGCTTCAGGTCGGGCCGCTCGACGATCTCCAGCGGCGTGTTGTAGCGGTGCAGGACCGCGGCCTGCACGACGCCGTCCTCAGCCGATGCCGGGCAGGCCCAGCGCCCCGGCGTCGGGCAGGTCGCCGGCGTCGAAGTGCGACGAGCCGAACACGTCGGGCTTCTTGCGCCCGACGCGCTCGTAGAACTCCTCCGGCACCGTCGTGGGATCCTTGAACATCGACCACTGGCACTTCTGGCGCACCTCGGGATCACGGTTCGTGTCCGGGTAGACGGGCGGATCGATGACCCTGGTCGGATAACCGAAGCGGTCCATCGGCATCTCCTCGTTCAGCACGATGCAGTGCGCGCAGTAGAGGCAGATGCCCTTGGTGTAGTGGTTCCAGGAGGCGGGCTCCTCGGAGACCGCCCAGTTGTACGGGGGCTCCACGCGCGCCGGGGTGTCCTCCTCCCAGTCGCCCCTGATGATCCGCTGACCGGAGCCGCAGGGATCGAAGCGGATGATCCATCGATCCTCCTCCTCGATCATCTCCATGTCGCCGGTCCGCTCGGGCCCCACGAGGTGGCCGCGCATGGCCTCACAGGACACCGTCAGCAGGGTCTCCAGCGCCTCGTCCCACGGGTGGGAGTCGATGTCGAACTTCTGGTAGCGCCAGGAGAACAGTGGCAGCAGCACCCGCTCGTACATGTCGGCGATGCCTCGCGCGCCGTGGTGGTCCTGGATGGCCGACATCAGCCCGTAGGTGTGGTCCACGTCGCGGTCGTGCGTCTGGCGCCACACGTCCTTCATGACGTCCAGCGTCTCGAGGGCATCATCGGTCTCGGCGCGGTAGATGTGCTTGAGCAGGTTGCGCTGATGGACGCGGAACGAATCCCAGTGCCGGTGGGCGTTCCAGCGCTTCCCCTCCGGCGTGGTGAGCTTGGACTGCACGTCGGCGTCGGTGGCGGCCAACTCGTCGGCGTCCATGCCGTTGTCACTGAGGAAGCCTCGCAGGTCGTTCACCCACTGCCGGTAGAGGGTGAAGCAGACATTCGCCTCGTCCACGAAGTAGTCGGCCAGGTCGGCGGCGTGGTCCCAATCGCCCTCCCTGATGGCGTCGCCGATCTTGCGGTAAGTGCCGATCGTCTGATCCTGCCACGAACCGATGCGTGTCCGCCGACCAAGGATCTCGGAGAACTCGATCCTTGTCGTCTCCCCTGTTCCCATGTGTGGGCCTCCTCGGCTTCCCTGTTCCCGCGCCCGACCCACCGGCCGGCGCCAACGTGCCCGGCGACTATACCCAACCGCCGCGAACCCGGGCGGGCTGACGCCGAATCTCGAGAGATGCTCGCCGAGGCCTCAGAGGGATTGCTCGTGCATCGGCTGTGTCATAGCGTCCCGCGCGGTACCGGCTACGGGGAAGGGAGCCGGAACAAGAATGCGAGACGGGTAGGCGTCGCGGCCGGCGCGCTCCACAACCACCGCTCCTTCCCACAGGCGCGTGGCAACAAGCGAGTGTTGAAAGCGCATGGAAGAGAAGCCCGGAGGACTGCCAGTCAGGCGAGTTGTATCCCCTCCCGCAGCCTCGTGGCAACGACGAGATGAAATCCGTCTCGGCGGCAGGCGGCGCAGCACCTTGTGCGAGCGCGGTCGGGCGCGACTGGTCCATGTCGCGCTGCTGGCGCTGCTCTCCGTCGCCTGCACCCAACCAGCGCCGACCGCCCCCCTCCCCGCAGACAACACCACAAGCCCCGACACCGGCGACACGACAAGCCCCGACACCACACCGAGCACGACCAGCCACGGTGCCGTCACCGCCGGCGATTCCCATACCTGCGAACGACGCAACGACGGCACCATCACCTGCTGGGGCAGCGAAGAGTACGGCGGGACCAACCCGCCCGAAGGCATCTACAACGCCATCACCGCCGGCTCCGATCACACCTGTGTACTGCGCAACGACGGCACCATCTCCTGCTGGGGCGACAACTACTTCGGCCAAGCCACCCCACCCGCAGACCGCTACACAGCCATCACCGCCGGCGCCCGACACACGTGCGCGCTGCGCAATGACGGCACCGTCGCCTGCTGGGGCGACAACTACTTCGGCCAGGCCACCCCACCCGCAGACCGCTACACAGCCATAGCCGCCGGATTCGGGCATTCCTGCGCACTGCGCGCCAACGGCACCATCGCCTGCTGGGGCGACGTCAGAGGCGGCATAGCCGTCCCGCCCGACGGGACCTATACCGCCGTCACCGCCGGCTCCCAACACTCCTGCGCACTTCGCCACGACGGGACCATCACCTGCTGGGGAGAAAACGAGTACGACCAGACCAACGCGCCCGAGGGCATCTACATCGCCGTCACCGCCGGCTCCCAACACTCCTGCGCACTTCGCCACGACGGGACCGTCACCTGCTGGGGTCGAGGCAGCGGCGGGGAAACCGACCTGCCCGAGGGCATCTACACGACCATCAGCGCCGGCTCTTTCTACACGTGCGCGCTGCGGACCGACCGCACCATTGCCTGCTCCGGTCCGATCCGTGCGTCCGAAGACGACCGCTTCAGCGAGCCCAATCCACCCGCAGGCACGTACGTCGCCATCAGCGCCGGCGACGCACACGCGTGCGCGTTACCCACCGACGGCGGACTCCGGTGCTGGGGCGACAGTTTCACCCTCGACCGCGATCCGCCCGCAGTGACCAACGCAACCGTCGAGAGCGAAGACTCGGCCGCCGACCTGCTCACGGACACCAGCACGATCGTGTACAACGCCATCACGGCGGGCATGGAACACTCCTGCGCTCTGCGCGACGACGGCGTCATCACCTGCTGGGGCAACAACGAACGCGGGCAGGCCGATCCGCACCCCGGCACCCACACCGCCATCGCGGCAGGCGCCCAGCACTCCTGCGCACTGCGCACCGCCGGCACCATCACCTGCTGGGGCGCTCACCACGACGGGAGAACCGACCCGCCCGGCGGCACCTATACCGGCATCGCCGCAGGTCGCCGTCACAATTGTGCACTACGCCCCGATCGCACGATCACCTGCTGGGGCTACGACGAAGACGGCCAAGCCACCCCGCCCGACGGCACCTACACCCACATAACCGCCGGCGACTACCACACCTGCGCACTGCGCACCGACGGCAAAATCACCTGCTGGGGCAACAATCGGGTCGGACAGACCAACTCGCCCGACGGCACCCACACGCACATCACCGCCGGCGCACACCACGCCTGCGCCCTTCGCGCCGATCGCACGATCACCTGCTGGGGCTACGACGAAGACGGCCAAGCCACCCCGCCCGACGGCACCTACACCCACATAACCGCCGGCGCCCGGCACACCTGCGCACTGCGCGCCGGCGGCACAATCACCTGCTGGGGAAACAACGCACACGGCCAAGCCACCCCGCCCGACGGCACCTACACGACCATCGATGCCGGCGCCTGGCACACCTGCGTCCTGAGCAGTGCCGGCACCGTGAGCTGCTGGGGCAACAACGAACACGGTCAGTCCGAGACGCCCAGAGACGACATATCGAACACGACCGTCTTTTCCGCCATCGGCGCCGGCAGCGACCACACCTGCGCGCTGCGCACCGACGGCACCATCACCTGCTGGGGCAATACCTCATGGAGTCGACCCGCCCCAGTCGACGGAAATCACACCACCATCACCGCCGGCGATTCACACGCCTGCGCACTGCGCACCGACGCCACAATCACCTGCTGGGGCAACGCGGGACGCGAGCCGCCTGACGGCACCTACACCCACATCACCGCCGGCACCACGCATACTTGCGCGCTACGCCCCGACGGCACCATCGACTGCTGGGGCAACAACGCACACGGCCAGACCGACCCGCCCGCCGGCACCTACACGACCATCGATGCCGGCGACCACCACACCTGCGCACTGCGCCCCGACGGCACCACCAACTGCTGGGGCAACAACGCGTTCCGCCAAGCCGAGCCGCCCGACGGCACCTACACCCACATCGCCGCTGCCACGACGCATACGTGCGCGTTGCACCCCGACGGCACCATCGACTGCTGGGGCAACAACGCACACGGCCAGACCGACCCGCCCGCCGGCACCTACACGACCATCGATGCCGGCGACCACCACACCTGCGCACTGCGCCCCGACGGCACCATCGACTGCTGGGGCAACAACGCGTTCCGCCAAGCCGAGCCGCCCGCCGGCACTTACACGACCATCGATGCCGGCGACCACCACACCTGCGCACTGCGCCCCGACGGCACCATCGACTGCTGGGGCAACAACGCGTTCCGCCAAGCCGAGCCGCCCGGCGGCATATCGAAGACATCCGGCGACGACTCGGCGAGGGCTCATGGCCTCGATTCGCTTGAGCCTCCTACAGCCACACCTACATCCGGCTACACCGCTATCGCCACCGGCGACGATCACACTTGCGCGCTACGCACCGACCGGGCCATCACCTGCTGGGGCTACCCGTGGAGCACCGAGGCCGACCCACCCGACGGCACCTACATCGCCATCGCCGCCGGGGGCACCCATTCCTGCGCACTACGAACCGACGGCACCATCACCTGCTGGGGCAGCAACACATACGGCCAAGCCGACGCGCCCGACGAGACCTACACGGCCATCAGCGCCGGCTGGGACCACTCCTGCGCTCTACGCACCGACCGCACCATCACCTGCTGGGGCAACAACACAGTTGTCGTCAACCTCTCGGGCCATCGGGACTACACCGGCCAGGCCGACGCGCCCGACGGCACCTACACGGCCATCAGCGCCGGCTGGGACCACTCCTGCGCTGTACGCACCGACGGCACCATCACCTGCTGGGGCAACAACGCACACGGCCAAGCCGACGCACCCGACGGCACCTACACGGCCATCGATGCCGGCAACACCCATTCCTGCGCGCTACGAACCGACGGCACCATCACCTGCTGGGGATACGTCGCATACAGCCGGTCCGACCCGCCCGCCGGCACCTACACCACCATCGCCGCCGGGGACAACCGAACCTGTGCACTCCGCCGCGGCGGGACCGTCACCTGCTGGGGCTCCTCTGGGTCGTGGACCGTCGATGCTCCCGCAGGCACCTACACCGACATCGCGGGCGACTTCCGCTACGCCTGTGCGCTGCGCACCGACCGCACCATCACCTGCTGGGGGGCCGGGCCGCCGGTGCATTCGTCAGTCGAGAGGCGTGCTGACGCCTTACACGGGGTTTTCGAAGCCTGCTGCCTGAGGCGTCGAGGAACGTGTTCGGTGAGTGCCTGTGCGTAGAGTCTTGCGGCGGAACCGGCCCGGATCAGACGAGGGTGTCCAACTCGTGTCCCAAGACTCCGAATCTCAACGAGTCCCCTCGGCAGTCGCCCGAGTGACGGAACGACAGGCCCTGAGCCCACCTCCGCCCGTGCGCGCTGCGGTCGTCTCGCCCTACTGGACATTCTGGGAGGCCAGCGCCGGGGGGCCGGCCCTGCGGGAGGACCGTCTTGCACTGCTGGCGGAGGCCACCGCAGCGCTCGGCGACCGCCGAACGCGCTCCGGCGAGCCGAACGACGAGGCCGGCGGCAGGTTGCAGGTGATCTGCGAGGGTCTGCTGGACTCGCCGGAAACGGCAGCGGAGCTGGCCGACGGCGTCGACGTGGATCTCGACGTGATCGTCATGGTGATCTGCATGGCGGCACCCCCGACACACGGTCTGGGGTTCCTGGACCGCTTCGGCGACGTGCCGGTGGTGGTGTGGTCGGTGCAGCGCTCGCGCAACATCAGGGCGGGCTTCGACGCCTCCGACATCACCTCGGCCGGCACCGCCGTGGGTACGCCTCAGCTCACCAACATGCTGGCCCGTTCGGGGCGCCCGCACGAGATCGTCGTCGGGACGCTGGACGATGCCGCCTGCCACAGCCGACTTGGCCGAGCGGTTCACACCGCCGCCACAGCGAGCAGTCTCCGCCGGGCACGGATCGCCCGCGTCGGTCAACCCCCGCCCGGCTACGTCTGCGTCGACGCCGACCCGGAGGCGCTGCGGCGCGCAACCGGAATCACGTTCGTGGACGTGGAGCCGGGCGAGTTGCGCCGGCGCTGGTGCAAGGTGGATGACACCACTGTCGGGCGCCTCCAGCGGGAAGTAGCCGGCACCGCCGAGGTGGCGATCGACTGGGACCGCGCCGGGCAGCGCTCACTGGCCGGCGCGGCCGCTCTGGAGGAACTGGACGACGAACTGGGTGCGGCCGCGGGGGCCATGAACTGCCACGTCCCCGAACTGCGCTTCAGCGCCGAGGTCGGCGTCACGCCCTGCTACGGCCTGGGCCGGGAGACCTCCCGTGGCATCCCCTGGACGTGCGCCGGCGACGTGCTCACCGCAATTGCCATGCTCGTGGGCAAGCGCCTCGGCGGTGCGGCTCTGTACCACGAGGTGGAGGTCATCGACTTCGACACCGACGAAGTGGCCATCGCCAACTCGGGCGAGCACGACCTGGCCTGGTGCCCGGCCGGCAAGCGGCCACGCCTGCAGCCCAACCCGTGGTACGCGGATGACCCGCTGACCGGTGCCTGCATGTGGTTCGAGCTGCCGCCCGGACGCGCCTCGCTGATCGGCTTCACGCCCCACGCCGACGAGCCCAGCGGCTACCGCTTCATCGTGGCCGAGGGCCACATCACCGACCGCTCACTCCCCCAGAATCCCACGGTGGGCGGCGTGTTCCGCTTCGCCGGCGACGCCGGCGTGGCCGAGTCCTGGCGGGCCTGGGCCGCCGCCGGCGTCAACCACCACAGCTCCGCCAGCCCCGGCCACCTCGGCGGAGACGTCGCCACCGTGGCCCGCTACCTCGGCGTCGGCTGCGTCCAGGTCTCCTGACGAGCGATCGGCGGTTGTGGGGGTCGAGGGCTGAGGACGGTCCGTGGCCGGCTGACCCGGTGACCAACTCTCTCAAACCGCCGCTGCTACTCCTTGACGCCTCCGGCGGTGAGACCGCTGGTGATGAAACGCAAGCCCCCGATCACGACGATGAGCGCCGGTACGGCGAGCAGCACGAGGCTGGCGTTGTACCGGCCGATGTCGTCGGGCGTGGCGCCCAGGTATTCCTTGAATCGCAACACCGCCTGCGCGGCGGTGGTCATCTTCTTGTCGGTGAAGAACAGTGACGGGAACAGGAAGTCCTGCAGCGACCACATCACCGAGAGCGTCCCGAGGCTCAACAGCGCGGGCCTGCTGAGCGGCAGGAACACGTCACGGTAGATCCGGAAGTGACCCGCACCGTCCATCGCCGCCGCCTCGATGAATGTGTCGGAGATCGTCTCGGCGAAGTTGCGCATCAGCAGCACCCCGAAGGGGAGCGTCAGTGCCGCCTCCGGGAGAGCCACCCCCAGGAAAGTGTCCCGCAGATCGAGCCCCCGGGTGATGTAGAAGAGAGGGACGAGGATCGACGTGGCGGGCACCGCCAGGAACACCAGGGTGGTGTAGTACATGATCTCCTTGCCCCGGAACTCGAACTTGGCGAATCCGTAGCCCGCGAGGCTCGACACCACCAACACCGCGCCGGCGTGAATCAGGGCGATGGCGAACGAGTTGGCGTACGTCCGCCACAGCGTGATGCCGCCGATGTCGCCGAAGATCACGTCGGCGAAGTTTCTCCAGCCGTTGAAGACCAGCGCCCGGTCCAGTGCGGCGACGGCCGGCACGATCCAGAAGACCCCCATCACGACCAGGAGCGTCACCATGATCCCGCGGTCGAGTCGCGGCCGGAAGAGACGGTCGGCCCTGTCGGCGTCGTCGGCACGGCGGCGCGCCCGGCCTCTCATCGGGGTCTCCCCTCGTGGCGGTAGATGCGGAGTTGCACAGCGGAGACGATCAGCGAGATCAGCAGGACGACCACAGCCGCAGCGGAGGCGAATCCGACGTTCGTGCCGCTGGTCGTGAAGTTGTAGACGTACGTGCCCGTGATCTCCGTTCGCCCGGCCGGTCCGCCCCCGGTGGAGAAGAACACGATGTCGAAGGCCCGGAAGGAGATCAGCACGGTCGAGAGCGTGACGGTCTTGTGGGTGCTCTTCATGATCGGGAAGAGGATCCCGTACATCAGCCGCAGGGGCCCGGCCCCGTCCAGCACGGCCGATTCCAGCAGCGACGTGTTGATGACAGCAAGGTTGGCGGTGTAGTAGAGGATCGGCAGCCCGATCAGATACACGAACATGATGATGACGACGCCGTAGGCCAGGTCCGGGTTGACGAGCCAGCGCTGCGCCAGGGATTCCAGCCCGACGTCGCGCAGGAACTCGTTCACAGCACCGAACCGCGATTCCAGCATGGTGCGGAATACCGACGCCACCAGCGCGATCGGCATCAGCGACGGGAGCAGGAAGGCGGCGTAGAACGCCGCCCTGCCCCGCACCCCCGCCCAGAGTGCCACGGCGATGAAGAAGCCGACCGTCACGGCCCCGGCGATCGAGGCCCCGGCGAAGACGAAGTTGTTCTTCAACGCCTCGACGAATCGGGGATCTTCCAGCAGTAGCCGGTAGTTGTCCCAGCCGACCTGCGCGGCGTTGCGCAGCGAGAGTGAGACGTCCTGAAAGCTGGTGCGGACGAGGAAGACCACGCTGAAGAAGTAGAAGACGGCGTAGAAGGCGATCAGCGGCCCGAAGAAAATGACGAATCCAGCCAGGCCCGGCTTGCGGGTGGGTGGCCGCGTCCGGTCCTGCGAACGGCTCTCCGGTGGCCGCGGCGTGCGCGTTCCACCGCGGCGCGCGCGTCCGACACCTGCGGGTGCGCCGATCGGGGTTCCGGGCCCGTCTCCTCCGTCGCTCATCGACGCCCAACCGTATTGCGGGAGGCCCGTCCCCTCGCGGTCGCGACGGGACGGGCCTCCTCGGCGGTCGCCGGCTGGGGGGAACCGGCTAGTTGATGTTGGAGTACCGCCCGCTCTCCCACTCCGACTGCAGGAACTCCACCTGCTCCGCGACGGGGGTGCCGCTGATGATCGTGTCGATCATGGCGTCGCCGGCCGCGGCGGAGAAGTCCGACACGTTGTTCCGGTCGCTGCCGGGGGCCGACAGGACGGCCGACAGCTCCGCGTACCCCTCAGCGGCCAGGTCGGTGCTGAAGACGCTGGACGGCACCGTGTAGCCGATGCGCGCCGGCGACGCGAAGAGATCGATGACCCACTGGTCCACGCCGTCGCCCGCGGCCATGAACTCGATGAAGCGAACGGCTTCGGCCTTGTGCTCGGAGTGAGCGGGCACAGCGAGCCCGACCTCGATGAAGGCCCGGATCGAGTGCTCCCCGTCGGGCACCAACAGCGGCAGCGGCGAGGCCGTCACGTTGGGCATGTCGATGCCGTTGTTGGCGCGGAACGGCTCGGAGAGGATGCCCGACTCCCATGTGCCCTGCAGGAACATGACCGCCTCACCCGAGTAGAAGAGTTCCACGGACCGGCCGTAGTCCAGGTCGAGCACATCGTGGCTGAAGATGCCCTCGTCGAACGCCGAGGTGACGGCTTCGAACGCCTGGGCGTAGACGGGAGTGTTCCAGGCCCCGCCGGCGTCGTAGCGGACACTGTTGAAGAATCCCGGCGAGATCTGCTCGGTGACCGTGAGGGCAATCTCGTCAAGGAACCAGTTGGCGCCGGTGAACGAGATCGGCAGCAGGTCGGGCCGCTGCGACTCGATGCTCTGCACCATGGCCGCCAGATCGGCGCGGGTGCGCGGCACCTCGAGGCCGAGTTCGTCCAGCAGGTCGACGTTGTAGTAGGCGGCGGCCGAGCCGAGGAATCCGAGTGGCGCGATGTAGATCTCACCGTCCTCGGCGAGCACCCGCGTCTGGGCCAGGGCGGCCGGTACGAGATGGTCCGCCAGCGGCGCCGAGGCGTGCTGATCGAACAGCGCCTCCAGCGGATCCAGATCGCCGCGAACCACGTTCACCATCGTCGACGTTTGGATCGCGGCCACGTCGATGGTGTCGCCCGCGCTCAGCGCCAGCGGGAGACGGTCCTGGTAAGCGGTCGACTCGAACAGGGTGAGTTCCACCTCGATGCCAGGGTTCTTCGCCTCGAAGTCCGAGATCACCCGCTGCATGGTGTCCTCGGACGGGAACCAGGTCCACATCTGCAACGTGACGGGTTCCGCGGGCTCGGGAGGCGGGTCGGGCTCAGGCGGCGGTGGGGGCGGCGGCTCCTCCGCGGGGCCGGGCGGCGGCGGTGGTTCGGGCTCGGGGGGCGCCGGTGCCGGGCCGGCCTCCGCGCTCGGCGCCGGCGCAGGTTCGGGCGGGGCGGGCGACTCGGTGGAGTCGTCGCCGCCGCACGCCGCGGCCACCATGGCGAGTGCCAGGAGGAGGGCCAGCAGTCCGGTCGGTCTCATCTTGCTCATCGGATGGTTCCTCTCTTTCGTTGCCGATTGTCTGCTCGGCTGCTCGTGGTGCTGACGATGTGGAGAAGTCGGCGTCGTCCCGGTCGCGGAACCGCTGGGTACGGTCATGGGCGAGGCGTCGGCTCGCGGGGGATCCGGCCGGAGGACGTACTGGCGGCGGCACGTCCGGTTCGAGGGTCGAACACCCGCAGCGCGGCGACGTCTACTCGCAGTCGTACCGTGAGGCCCGCCAGGTCGGCACGATTGCCGGGCGCCCGCATCAGGAACGCGCCTCCGCCGCCGCCCTCCGCCGCCACGCGGCCCGCCTCGACGGCGACACCGCTGAGGCCGGTCTCGACATGGCAGAGCGTCTCCGCGCCCAACGTCTCGACGGCGACGACCGTGCCGTCGATCGGCAGGGCGTCGGCACCCGCCTCTCCGAGCCGGACGTCCTCCGGACGGACGCCGAGGATGGCGTCGACGCCGCCGTCGGTGTTCAGGTCACCACTCACCGCCATCTCGCGGTCGCCGACCGCGATACCGAACCTCGTTCGTCGAGCGGCAAAGAAATTCATCGGCGGCGACCCGATGAACCCGGCCACGAAGAGGTTGGCGGGATGCTCGTAGACCTCCGTCGGTGGCCCGATCTGCTGCACCCGACCCTCGTTCAGGACCACGATGCGATCGGCCATCGTCATGGCCTCCACCTGGTCGTGGGTGACGTAGACAGTGGTGATGCCGAGCCTGCGCTGGAGCGCGGCGATCTCGCTGCGCATCTGCGCCCGCAGCCGGGCGTCGAGGTTCGACAACGGCTCGTCCATGAGGAACACCGATGGCTCGCGCACCAGGGCGCGGCCCATCGCCACACGCTGCCGCTGCCCGCCGGAGAGGGAACCGGGTCGGCGGTCGAGTTCGCCCTCGATCTCCAGCAGTTCCGCCACCTGTCTCACCTTGGCGTCGCGCTCGGGCTTCGGCACCTTCTGCAGCTTCAGCGGGTACGCCAGGTTCTTGCGAACCGTCATGTGCGGGTAGAGCGCGTAGTTCTGGAACACCATGGCGATGTCGCGCTCGCGGGGGTGGACGCCCCGGACCGTGCGGCCATCGATGGTGAGATCACCCGCTGTGATGGTCTCCAAGCCCGCGATCATCCGCAGCAGCGTCGACTTGCCGCAGCCCGAGGGGCCCAGCAGCACCAGGAACTCCCCCTCGTTGACGGTCAGTGTGACGTCGTTGACGGCCTTCAGCCCGCCGCCGTAGATCTTCGTCAGTCCGTCCAGGGTCAGCTTCGCCATGTGTCCCCCTCACGGCGACGGTAGCCGCCGCGAGGTCCGGCGTCAAACTATTCATCAGATGTTTACTGCAAAAAAGCAAGTAACTGCCAGTCGTTCCCGTCAGGGAGGGCAGTATTGTCAGATCATTGTCACCAACGCTGATGGTGCGGGAGGCACGCCGCCCTCAGCTGCCACCGGTCGGGTGAGCGAGGACCACCACCGTGTGCATCCGGATCGTCGGGAGCGTGATCGAGATGGAGCCGTCGCCGTGGCGCATGAGCGGCACCGGGTCGCCCGCGTGCGTCGCCGCCTCGACGTTGCGACCCAGACGCAGCCTCGCGGTCACCCCGGCGAGGGGAACCACGTCGTCGACGATCACCGCCTCGCCGCGCTGCACCGGGGGGGCGTAGAGCGCGTGCAGGAGCGTCCTGGCGCGATGGGGCTGGTGCATCACGGCCACGCGGCCTCCCGGAGGGAGTCCCGAGACCTCGATCGTGGCCCGGGGGTTGACGGCGTCGAGCAGTGCCCACAGCAGGCTGCGGTGTGTCTCCGCGCCGTGCCGCAGGTAGAGGCGGCCCAGCGCGTGCGCCGCCACCAGGTGCACCCCGAACCTGTGCACGGCAGCGTGGCCGCTGTGGCAGGTTCGCGGCGGCGCGTTCCGGTGCGAGCAGTACCGCCCGTAGCTGCGGTCGAAGAGGGCGTCGTGGATTCGCGCCAGGATCTCGGCGTCAGGGTCCGACCGGTATCGCACGCCGGGCTCGTAGTTGTAGGCGAGTCCGGTGCCCAGCGATGCGAGTTCGCCGCACAAGGAGCTGTAGTCCCCGTCGGCGGGAACCTTCCGGGCATCGCCGACCCCGAATGTCGCCGCGAGCAGATCCTCCGGCCAACCCATCAGGGCGTCACCCAGCATGAGGATGCGCCCGCCACCGGCACCGAAGCGAGCGAGGTGGCGCTGCGCCCCGCTCGGGAGCGTCCCGGCCACGACCGCGGCCTCGTGGCGGCGGGGATCCAGCTGCGCCGGGGATGCAACCACGAACTCCCTGTGTGCCTCCAGCAGAGCCCGGGCAACGCCCTGATCGTCGTCCTCGCTCTCGCTGAGGCAGACGGCCAGATTGGAGTCCGGGCGGGCTCCGTCGATGTACTCTCCCAGAGCGTCCACAGCCCCGTAGACCGCTCCCAGAAGGTCGTAGGTCTGGCCGTCGAGGCGCCCGTCGGGGTGGAGCTGGTCGCCGAAGTTGCAACGGGCTCCGTTGGCGATCATCCATCGTGACTCGTACTCGAGGGCGCGCCGGGACTTGTACCCGCCGAACTCGCCCCAACTGCTGTGGAACTTCCCGCTGATGGCGACGAGATCGGCGCCAGAGCCATGGAAGTACCTGGCGCGAAGCGGCAGCTTGTCGTAGCCGCCCCAGGTGGTGGGGAGATCCTCGAGCGCCTGGTGCGTGTTGAACGAGGCGAGCCCGGAGGTGACGGCGCCGACGTGGTGGGCGTCGTCGTGAAGCACCGTCGTGCCGTTGAAGAACCCCCAGCGGCCGTCCGTATCGATCCGCGCCGCGCCGCGTAGCGCCGACAGGGCGAGTTCCCAGCGGCGCCGGTTGAACGCCCGGACCGCATCGGCGTCGCCGGAGTTGACCACCTCGGCGACCATGGCCGCCCGGCAGCGGCTGCAGAAGCAGGGCACTCCTGCACAGATGTCGAAAAAGAACCCGTCAGGGGCGTACCGGTCCGCGATCTCGCGAACCTGTGCGACCATGAGGTCGAGATAGCCGCCCGACGGGCACAGGTAGATCCAGGAATTCGGCGGCCGGGGGTCGTCGGGAGCCGCGTCATGGTCAACGTTGATGGACTGCGGCGTGCCGTCCGCACGGGTCGCCACCCAGTCCGGATGCCGGTCCAGGTCTGCGGCCGACCACCCGACGGTGAAGTACGCGCCGACGGCGAGGCCGGCGTCCCGGCAGGCCTCGACCTGGGCGCCGAGCAGGTCGAAGGCCAGCCCCGGGTGCGGGCGGCCGAGATCGGTCGGGTAGTACGACCAGCCGTGGTGGCACTTGGCGAAGAGGTTGACGTGGTCGACGCCGGCGCCCCGCAGCCGTTCGGCGAACTCGCCGCCGTCGAAGTGCCGTCCCACGTCGACGATCTGTCCTGCGGTGTGGAAGTCCAGATGGACCTGGGCTCTGCCGAGGCGGTGCCCGCCGCTCCGTCTCATCGACCCTCCTCAGTCGTAGTGGAAGATCTCCGTCATGTCCGCCCGTGGCCTCGGACCGTGGTGCCCGGCGAGGGGCTCCTGGCAGGGATCGGTGAGTTCCCACCAGCGCCGGGTGGCGGGATCGGCCCTCATCCGTGGGCTGTCCGCATCGCGGTCGTCGCCGGTGTACTCGAAGTAGGCGAGAACAAGTCCGTCGATCTCGAATATGGAGTAGTTGGACATGTTGCAGCCGTCGATGGTGGCCAGCACCTCGGGCGGGACGCGGCGGTGCAGATCGAGGTAGGTGTGGCGATGCTCGGCGCGGAGCCGGACGATCTGCGCGACGCGGGTGGGTTTCGCTGTGCTCATCGGGCCTCCGAGATTGTCCCGGACGCGCAGTACACTAGCGCGGTGGCTCCGCAGACATCTGATGTTACGGTGGCCCCGCCGCGGCCCGAGGACGGGCGCTCGGCGACCGAGCGAACCATCGACGGGATCGTGGGCCTCATCGTCGAGGGCAAGTTCACGCCCACGACGCGTCTCCCGCCCGAGAGCGAGTTGGCCGCTCTGATGGAGGTGTCGCGTGGCTCATTGCGGGAGGCCGTCCGTGTCCTGGCGCATCTCGGCATTCTCGACGTTCGAGTCGGCGACGGGACGTACGTAACCAACCTGGACGGCGCCGACCTGCTGGGTGGGCTCGGTGTGCTCGGCAAGGTGGCCAACGAGAGGACCGCACTGGAGATCTTCGAGATTCGTCGTGTTCTGGAGTCGGCAGCCGCGGCGATGGCGGCGTCGCGGATCAGTGATGAGCAGTTGGCGGAGTTGGAGGCGCACCTGATCGAACTCCGGTCCGAGCGGGACAGCGATCGCTTCGTGATGCAGGACATACGCTTCCACGACCTGATCGCGGCCGCCTCCGGCAACGAGTCACTGCAGATGCTCTGCAGGGTGTGTTCCGCGCAGACGCAACGGGCTCGCCTCATGCGGGGACGCAACGTGGCGGGCATCCTGGCCCGCTCCAGTGACGAGCACGAGGACATCTTCCGGCACATCAAGGCCGGCGAGCCCGCCCTGGCGGCCGCGGCGGCAACCTCTCACGTCGCCAATGTCGAGCACTGGCTGCACCAAGAGTTCGCCGCCGCCCAGGATGCCGCGAGCGCGACGGGGTCCGATACCTGAGGCCGCGGAGCCTGAGGCCGCGGATCGCGGGCTCGCCGAGCCGGTCGTCCCGACGAGCCTGTCGGAGTGTGCCGGGCAAACAGCGAGAGACGCAGATCGGACCGCTGGACGGCGTGTTCCGGCCTCCGCCGGAACGACGCCACAGGTGGTCCGCGGCATTACCCAGCAGTCTCCTACCTCGCTCGAGTTCGGGCGCGCCAGACGGTGCCCGTCGGATACTCGTAGTCGGCGATCGCCTCGGCGAACATCTCCGCGCCCATCCCCGGGTCCTCCGGGAGCTGGTACGCCCCGTTGCGTATGCGAACCGGGGATACGAACATCTCGTGCAGGTGGTCGACGTACTCCACCCAGCGGTTCTCGAGGGTGCCACTGACGGCGACATAGTCGAAAATGGCCACGTGCTGCACGAATTCGCACAGTCCCACCCCGCCGGCGTGCGGGCAGACGGGGATGCCGAACTTGTCGGCCATGAGCAGGACGGCGACGTTCTCGTTGACGCTCGCCAGACGACACATGTCGATCTGGCACACGCCCATGGCTCCACCGGCGAGGAATTGCTTGAACATCACGCGATTGTGGGCGTGCTCCCCGGTTGCAACCCGGACCGGCGCCACCGCCCGCGCGATGGCGGCGTGCCCCCGGATGTCGTCGGGGTTGGTCGGCTCCTCGATCCAGTGGAGATCGGCCTCGTGGAGAGCGTTGATCCACTCGATTGCCTCGTGAACCTCCCATACCTGGTTGGCATCCGCCATCAGATGGCGGTCGTTGCCGATGAGTTCGCGTACCATCCGCGTGCGCCGCAGATCGTCGTCGAGATCCGCGCCAACCTTGAGCTTGAATGCGTTCCACCCCTCGTCCAGCGCTTCGGAGACGAGTTGTCGGACCCGGCTGTCGCTGTAGCCCAACCAGCCGACCGAGGATATGTACGCGGGATACCCGTGCCGGCGCAGGTGTTCGATCCGCTCGCCGCGATCTCGACGGCGCCTGCGTAGCATCGTGGCGGCCTCGGCGCCGGTGAGCACGTCTCCGAGATGGCGAAGGGTCAGACAGTCCACGAGTTCCTCGGGCTCGAGTTCCACCAAGAGCCGCCACAGGGGCACGTGGCGCGCCCTGGCCCAGAGGTCCCAGACAGCGTTGAGCACCGCCGCCGCCGCCAGGTGGATGACCCCTTTCTCGGGACCGAGCCAGCGCAGCGAACCGTCCTGCGTCAGGTCGGCGAGCAGCTCGGCCATGAAGGCGACCATGTCATCGATCCGCCGCCCGACGAGGTCGTCCGCGAGTTGGGCGACCATACGGGTGACGATGTCGGCACCTCGGCCGATCGTGAAGGTGGACCCGTAGCCGCAGAGGCCATCCACATCGGTGTTGAGCCGCACGTAGGAGGTCGAGTAGTCCGGTGACGCGTGCATGGCGTCGGAGCCGGCAAGGTCATCCGAAGTGGGAAAGCGGACATCGTGTACCGATGCGTCGACGATCGTTACGGCCATCGGTTCGTTCATCACACATCCCAGTGCGTGAATGACCCGATTCGTGGCAGGACTGGCTTCAAGCGGGCCAAACATCTGATGTTTAGTGCAGGGTAGCGGATCACCCAGACTGTCGCAAACCGGCTCGGGGCGCGGGATCGTGTGCTCGCGGTGATTCCGTCGCGGGGCCGGCCTCGGTGCGGCCCGCGGCGCCGGCGGCAGTGTCTTGAGTCGAGGCGGTCCACCGCCGGCGCCGGCCACGGCAGGCGCCGAACCGTGGACACTCTGGGACGAGCAGGGTACGATCGTGGGCGCTGATCAGGCACATTTCCGGTGAGGAAAGTGACCGACGACGAGACGGGAGGTGGATCCATGTCGACCAGCACGCGTCCCCTCTCCGAGCGCTACCTCGACTGGAAGCCGGAAGAACCACCGGAGTTCGCGCCCATTTTCGTCTGGCCCCCTAAGCCCAAGGCGGTCGCGAAATACCTCTTCACGTGGGGTGGCTTCCTCTGGCCGTGGCGGCTCATTTGGCTCGGCCTGGCCTTCGCCTCGTGGGCGTGGCTGGCGCCGGATCTCGAGCAGGCCCGCAACCTCGAGTTCGGTTGGATCGCGACGATCTTCCTGCGGAACATGGCATTCCTGTGGCTCATCGCCGGTGGATTGCACCTTGTCCTCTACACCCTCAAGCTGCAGGGAACAGATCGGAAGCACGATCAGCGATGGCTCTTCGTGGGCAAACGCCTCTTCCTGTTCCGCTCACAGGTTCGCGACAACGTCTTCTGGAGTTGCGTCAGCGGCGTCACCATCTGGACCGCTTGGGAGGTGCTGCTCCTCTACGGCTATGCGCACGGCTGGGTGCCGTATCTCTCGTGGTCGGACAATCCGGTTCTCTTCGTCCTGCTCTTCGTGGTCGTGGTGTTCTGGCGCAAGATCCACTTCTACTTCACGCACCGGTTGCTCCACTGCCCGCCGCTCTACCGGAGCGCCCACTACCTGCACCACAAGAACACCAACCCCGGGCCGTGGTCGGGCATGGCCATGCATCCCGTCGAGCACATCATCTACCTGAGCACAGTGCTCATCCACTTCGTGGTGGCGTCGCACCCGGTCCACATGATGTTCAACATCTTCGAGACCGCGCTCGCACCCGCCCACGGCCACACCGGCTTCCACGGCAAAACCGTGAAGGGCAGGCTGCCGGTGGGCGACTACTTCCACTGGCTGCATCACCGGTACTTCGAGGGCAACTACGGCGAGAACACGATTCCCCTCGACAAGTGGTTCGGGACCTTCCGCGATGGCCCGCCCGACGGCAACGACGGCGCACCCCTCCCCACCGAGCGCCACTACCAACTCGCCGGCGAAGACCCGCGCTAAATCAGGAGCGTCAGCCCCAGTCGGTTGATGGTCCCCGCAGCGTCGCTCAGATGCGGTAGACCCTCTCGGCGTTGCGGGAGAGCAGGGCCTCCTGCTCGTCGCGGCTGAAGTCGGCGAGGATCTCGCGGTAGGCCTCGACAACGGCGGCGTAGCTGGAGTACATCCTGTCCACCGGCCAGTTGGTGCCGAAGAAGGAACGCTCGGTGCCGAACGCCTCGATGCAGCCCAGCACCCACGGGCGGATCGACTCGGTCGTCCAGTTGATGCCCTCCATCTGGTGGCCCATCCCCAGCCCGGAGATCTTGATGACGCAGTTCTCGGCCTCGGCGATGGTGGCCATGCCGACCCGCCAGTCGCGAAGCACTCATCAACGCTATTTACGCCACTATAGTGGCGCACAGACAGCCAGTTTACTGGCGGATTAGGCCGCTCGACAAGCGGAGGGGCCGAACAGGAGCGACGTGACGGAACCTGACGATCTCACCCCGGAGGGGTACTCACCGCGGGTCGTGGATGACGAGATGCGGACGGCACTGGCGACGATGCCGGCGGTCGTGGTGGAGGGGCCTCGGGCGTGCGGCAAGACGTGGACCGGGCGCCGGTTCGCCAACAGCGCCGTGTATCTGGACGAGAGGGTCGGAGCGGCGCTGGCCGCCGGGATGGCGCCGGCGTCGATTCTCGACAGGGCCCCTCCGCTGCTCCTGGACGAGTGGCAGCTGGCCCCCGGCGTGTGGAACCCGATGCGGCGCGCCTGTGACGCCCGCGGCCTTGCCGGCCAATTCATCCTCACCGGCTCTGCCGACCCGCCCGACGACATCACGCGACACTCCGGCGCCGGCCGCATCACGAGGGTCCGGATGCGGCCCATGAGCCTGCACGAGAGCGGCGAGTCGGACGGCAGCGTGTCGCTGCGTGGGCTCTTCGACGGCGACGGGTGCGCTGCGACCGACGGGGGTCTCACTCTCGGCGACGTGCTGGCGCTGGCGTGCCGAGGCGGATGGCCCCGGACGCGTAACGCGCCGGCCGCCGCGGCGACCGACGCCGCCCGAGCCTACCTGGACGAGATCAGCCGTACCGATGTGTCGAGGGTTGAGGGCACCGACCGCGACCCGGTGCGGGTGTCGAGGCTGCTCGCGTCCCTTGCGCGCAACGTGGCCACCGAGGTAAGGCACACGACGCTCGCCATGGACACGGCGACAACCGTCGAGGACACGCCATTGGAGCGCCGCACGGTCGCCGGCTATCTGGCCGCACTGGCGCGGCTGTTCGTGGTCGAGGAGGTGCCCGCCTGGCGGCCCCACCTGGCTTCGCGAGCGCAGGCACGCCGGGCTCCGAAGATCCACCTGGCCGATCCCTCGCTGACGGCTGCCGCCGTGGGGGCCGACGTCGACCGCCTGATGCGCGACCTGAGGTTCGCCGGTCGACTCTTCGAGTCGATGGTGATCCGCGATTTGCAGGTCTATGCCCGCGCCAACCGGTGCTCGCTGTCTCATTACCGCGACAGCCACAACCTCGAGGTCGATCTGATCGTCGAGCACCGCGACGGCAGGTGGGTCGCCGCGGAAGTCAAGCTCGGCGGCCCCGAAGCGATCGAGAAGGGCGCCCGGGCGTTGCGCCGGCTTCGAGCCAAGGTCGACCGGGCCAGGACCGGTGACCCCGCCAGACTCATCGTCATCACCGCCGGCGGCTACGGCTACGAGCGCCCCGACAGCATCTGCGTGGTGCCCATCACCTCCCTCGGCCCGTAGTACGGCACTCGCGCTGTCTCCGTCGGACTCACGACCATCCCGCACGACAACCGCGGGGGCGCGGCTTCTCCTCACCCCGAACGCCGCGGGGTGGCCCGCTACCTCGCCGACAGCAAGCGCGCACATTCCCGCAGGAGCGACTGCTCAAGGGCTATCGCTCGGTTGGCAGCCTTGCTCAGATGCGGTACACCCGCTCGGCGTTGCGGGAGAACAGGGCCTCCTGCTCGTCGCGGCTGAAGTCCGAGATGATCTCGCGGTAGGCCTCAACGACAGCGGCGTAGCTGGAGTACATCCTGTCCACGGGCCAGTTGGTGCCGAAGAAGGAGCGTTCCACGCCGAAGGCCTCAATGCAGCCCAGCACCCACGGGCGGATCGACTCGGTGGTCCAGTCGATGCCCTCCATCTGGTGGCCCATCCCCAGCCCGGAGATCTTGATGACGCAGTTCTCGGCCTCGGCGATGGTGGCCATGCCGGCCCGCCAGTTGGCGAAGTACTCGTCGTCGAGGGCCTGCGGGAAGCCGGCGTGGTCGAGGACCATCACGATGTCGGGGAACTTCTTGGCGAGAGCGCCGGCCTTGCCCATGTTCTCCCACGTGCAGTCCAGGTCGTAGACCAGGTTGTACTTCTCCAGCAGGGCGTAGCCGCGGTGGAAGTCGGAATCCACCAGGTAGTCGCCCTGGGCGAAGTCCCGTAGCCCCCGCATCAGCGGGTACTCGCAGTGGCGCTCGATGGTGCCCTCCACGTCGGGGCTCTGCATGCGGGCGTCGCCGGTGATGCCGTGCGGCCAGCCCGTGGCCTCGGCCATCTCCGACAGCCAGCGGGTCTCCTCCACCGGGTCGGCCGTGCCGATGGCGGCCTGCACGTGCACCGCCTTGGTGACCCCGCAGCCCTCGATGTCGGCGAGGTACTCGTCGGGGGTGTAGCGCCTCATGTCCTTCAGCGGCCGGATGTCGCCCAGTTGCGGGTGAACGAAGTCGTCCTCCAGCCACACCCACTCCAGCGGGGGGTGAGGACGGTCCCAGTAGTGGATGTGGGAGTCCACGAAGGCCAGATCGCTGCTCATAGGGAACCTCCTGCGGGAGCGATGGGAAGACGGCGCGTCGGGCTGCGACGATACCCGTTACGTGTCGGCGCTGGCGAAGCGGACGCGGATCCGGTCGACAGTGACGGCGCTGAGCAGCAGCGCACCCTGGGCCACCTCGATCCAGAACGTCTGCACGTTGAGCTGGATGAGACCGTTGCGCAGCACGCCAATGACCAACAGGGCCAGAACCGTACCGAGGATGGTGCCGCTGCCTCCCGAGAGGCTGGCCCCGCCGAGAATGACGGCGGTCAGGACCTGCAGCTCCCAGCCCAGGCCGGTATTGATCGACTGCGAGCCGACCTGCGAGAGGCGAATGAGCCCGGCCAACCCGATCATGAGACCCGAGAGCAGGAATCCGTAGGTGATGTAGCGCCGCACCCTGATGCCGGCGAGACGGGCCGCCTCGGGACTGGCCCCGATGGCGTAGAGCGCCCGGCCGTAGGTGGTGTAGCGCAACATGACCACGAACAGGATCACCACCCCGGCGAAGATGAACACCCCGAGGGGGATGTTCCAGAGAGGGCGCGAGATCCCCAGGGCGGAGAAACCGTTCATGCGAACCGTCTGCCCCTCACCCAGCACCTTCGTGAGACCACGCCAGACGGCCAGGGTGCCCAGCGTCGTGATGATCGAGTTGAGCCCCAGGCCGGTCACGAAGAAGCTGTTCATGCCGCCGACCACGAACATGGTCGCAATGGCGATCAGCAGCGCCTCGGCGAGCCCAAGGCCGAGGCCGTAGGAGGTGATGGTGGAGTCGGTGGCCGTCTGGGAGATGGCGGCCATCATCCCGACGATTCCCGCCCCGGACCCCACCGAGAGATCCACCTGCCCCGCAACGAGGAGCAGCGTGGCGGGCATGGCGATGATCCCAATCGGTGCCATCGTCTGGAGGATGTTGACGATGTTGTCGTACGTGAAGAAGAACTCCGCCTTGACGCCGAAGAAGATCACCAGGGCTGCCAGCACCAGGATGAGGGCCAGCGACTCCTGGACTTTGCCGAGTTTCGGCCGGGTAGCCATGATCCGCGCCACACGTCCGGCGGCTTGCCCGACGCTCTCACGTCTGCGGCCACCGAAGAGCGAGGCGGTCGTTGGAATCGTGTGTTCGTCTTGGTCGCCGGCCGACTCTCCGGGAGCGCTGTGGCTCTCCCCGTTCCTGTATTCGTCAGCCACGAGTCCTCCGGCAGTAATACGTATCGGTCAGTCGATGTCGGTCGACGGGGCGCGTGGTCTCAGCCACCTGCAAGCTCGAGAAGGGCGCCGGTTGTGATTTCGTCGCCCTGCAACTCGGCCACGATGGCTCCCCTGGTCATGACGTAGACCCGGTCGGCGACCTGGAAGGCCTCCTCGTAGTCGGAGGTCACCACCAGCACACCCACACCTCCGGCGGCCAGATCGCGCAGCGCATGGTAGATGTCCTCCCGGGCACCGACATCCACGCCGCGGGTGGGCTCCACGAGCACCAGGACGTCGGAGCGGTTTTCCAGCCACCGAGCCAGCAGGACCTTCTGCTGGTTGCCACCCGACAGGGTGCCCATGATCTGCTGAGGGTCGTTGCGGGAGCGAATCGACAGCTTCTCGTGCCAGCGCTGGTACGCCTCGGCCTCGGTTGCCTTGCGGATCCAGAATCCGTACTTGGCGAGCCGGTGCCAGGACGCCACGGCCACGTTCTCGGCCACCGGGCGAACCATGAATCCCCCGGCGGTCTTGCGTTCGGCGGGCAGGTAGCCGACGCCCGTGTTCACGGCGCCGATGGGGCTCTCGGGCGCGTCGACATCACCCTTGCCAATCTGCAGCACGCCGCGGTCGATCGACCGCAGCCCGAACGCCGTCTCGGCCACCTCGCTGGCGCCCGACCCGAGCTTGCCGTAGAGGGCCACCACCTCGTGCGCACCGACCTCCAGGTTGACGTCATCGAAGTAGTCCAGGGAGCCGGCACCGGACCACTGCAGCACGGGATCGTCGTCCTCACCGTTGCTGACCGGTTGGGGACGTCCCAACTCGCTGGCTCGCCGACCGATCATGGCCTCGACCATCGACCTGCGGTCCACCTCGCTGGTCGGCGCTTCGAGCGCCGTGGACCCGTCGCGCAGCACCTGCACCCGGTCGGAGATCCGCTCGACCTCGTCAAGGCGGTGCGTGATGTAGACGAGCGCCACGCCGTCGGCCCGTAGGCGCCGCACGAACTCGAACAGCACCTCCGCCTCGTGGAAGCTGAGGGCTGCTGTGGGCTCGTCCAGGATGAGAACCTTCGCCTCACGGCTGAGGGCCCGGGCGATCTCGATGATCTGGCGCTCCCCGAGGCGCAGGTCCCCCACGATCCGGTCAGGGTCGATGTCCACCTCCAGCGCCGAGAGGATCTCCTTGGCTCGGCGCCGCACCTCCCCCCAGCGGATGAATCCTCGCGAGGCGGGGAGGCTGCCCATGGAGATGTTCTCCGCCACCGACAAGGTGGCGGCGTCCTGGAACTCCTGGGAGATGATGGCGATCCCCAGATCGCGGGCCTCCCGAGATGTCAGGCTGGAGTAGCTGCCTCCCCCGACCTGGATCGTTCCCGAGTCGGCCGTGTAGACGCCCGAGGCGATCTTGACGAGGGTCGACTTGCCGGCGCCGTTCTCACCGAGCAGCGCCAGCACGGAGCCGCCGGAGGCGTCGAGGTCCACGCCATGCAGGACCTCGACGCCTCCGAACGACTTGCGTATGCCTCGCGCCGCGAGGATCGGCTCCGGGGCAGTCGCCATCCGGTCCGGTCTCTCGCGGCGGTACCGGTCAGCCGTCTGTCAGCAGCCGCTGACTGTGTAGTAGTCGTCGATGTTCTCCGAGGTGATCTGCTGGTGCGGCGTGAACAACTGGCCGGCGATGCTGTTGCCCTCGATGGCGTTGATGATCGCCGGGAGAAGGATCGTGCCGTACCGCTCGGGGAAGTACGCCACCGAAGCGATGTAGTTCGGGTTGTTCTGGACTTCGCACCAGATGCTCGGGTCGGTTCCCTGGCCGGAGAAATAGAGGTCGCCGTCACGCCCGAGCGTGCGGGCCGCGGCGATGGCACCGATGATGCCGTCCTCGTTGATGGCCACCACCGCGATGCGGTCGCCGGGCAGCGCCGGCAGCAGATCGGTCAACTGCTCGAGCGCCGGGTCGGTGCGGTCGGCACCGTCCATGACCCGCTCGTTGATGATCGGGCAGTGCTCCTCGAAGCCCAACCGGTAGCCGCCCATGCGGTCCCGGTTGGCCGCGCCGGCGGCGGTGGACTCCAGCGAGATATACGCCGTGTAGTCGCAGTCGAAGTTCTCCTTGAAGTACTCGCCCATGGCGCTGCCGCCGAGCCAGCCGGCGTAGCCGTTGTTGGCGCCCATGAAGGAGATCTGGCACGGGGGCTGGATGATGTCGATGGCGATGACGGGAATGCCCTCCGGCAGGGCGGCGCAGATCTCCGGGCTGGAGTCCTGGAAGACTTGGAAGTTCAGCAGGCCCTCGACGCCCTGGACAGCGAAGGTCTGGGCGCACTCCAGCGCCTTGCCGGCGTCGATCTCGGAGTCGCAGAACAGCAACTCGACGTTCTGTCGCGCGGCCTCCTCCTTGATGCCGTCGGAGACCAGCTTCACGAACGGAACCTGATCACCGAGGGAGATGTAGCCGACCTTGTAGACGGGCCGCTCGGCTGCTGCCGCGGCGGCCTCGGCCGCCTCAGCCTCGTCCTGAGCCCTCTCGGCCTGGGTGCGGGCGGCGTCCGCATCGGAGCGGGCAGCCTCGGCCTCGGCGCGGGCGGCCTCTGCGGCGGCCTGCGCAGCCGCGTCACCGCTGGCGGCGGCCTCGGCCTCGGCGCGGGCGGCCTCCGCCTCAGCGGTGGCGGCCGAAGCCTCGGCGCGGGCGGCTTCTGCTTCGGCCTGCGCAGCCGCAGCATCCTGCCGTGCGGACTCGGCCTCGGCCTGCGCAGCCTCAGCCTCAGCCTCAGCGGCCGCAATCGCCTGCTGGGCAGCAGCGTCGGCGGCGCCGTCGTCACCGTCGTCGCCTCCGCATGCGGAGGCGATCAGGGCCATCACGAAGGCCAGTGCGAGCAGTCGTCGAAGTGATTTCATTGTTGGGAGCCCCCTTGGTTTCGGGATGTTCTCGAACGTGGTAGTCACGATGGCAACCGACGAATCGGGCTGCCCGCGCGCCCTGCGCCACTCCTGAGTGAGCGCGTCGTGATGGTAGTCGACGGCCCCATTCTTTCAAACCGACGGTGGAGGGGCCCAGAGGCCTCCAACCGGTGGCCACAACCAGCGATCCGCCACTGCACCGGTGTTAGGTTCTGGCGCGGCGCCGTCAGCCGGTGCGCGCCGGGCACGACCACCCCAGGAGGACAAATGCAGCGAGTGTGCTTCACCTTCGAGATCTACGAGGGCGCCGAGGACGAGTACAAGCGTCGCCACGACGAGATCTGGCCCGAACTGGTGGAGTTGATCGAGAACTCCGGGTTCAAGAACTACACGCTGTTCCGCCGCGGCACCCAGGTCATCGCCTATGTCGAGTGCCATCCCGACCTGGACACCGCCTTCGCCAAGATCGCCGACTCGGAGATCAACGCCCGCTGGTCCAAGTGGTTCGAGGAGGTCATCGTGAGCCTCACCGACTCCGACGGCAACCTCTACTACGCGGACGAGGTCTGGCACCTCGACTGACCGGCACGGCTGCGGGAAACCTCTCCCCAAGTGAGCCGCCGCTCACGACCGAGCCGTCAGGAAGTGGATTCCGGCCTCCGCCGGAATGACGAATCCGCCGGAATGACCGGAGAGCGGGTCCGCTGAACGACCCGTCCCGCTACTCAGCGGTCGTCGCGGTAACGCTCGACGTAGTCGGCGTCGAGTTCGATTCCCCAGCCCGGTCCCTGCGGCACCGGGTACATGCCGTTGCTGATCTCGGGGCGGTTGGCCATGAGGTTCCAGAACAGGGGATCCCGGTCGGGGTGGAATACCTCGACGTAGGTGCCGTGGGGGATGGAGGCCAGCATGTGGGCGGAGATCTGCGGTTCCTCGTGGTGGCCCACCTCGACGCCGTAGACGGCTGCCATGCCGGCGACGCGGCGCCACTCCGTCGGTCCGCCACTCCAGGAGGCGTCGAAGTTGCACACGTCGATGGCGCCGGTGGCCATCAGCTCGCCTGCACCCTTGCGTGACATCTCGCTCTGGCCGGCGGCCACCGGCACCCCCGCCATGAAGCGCACGTCGCGCATACCCCGGGCGTCGTTGAACCAGCGCACCGGCTCCTCGAACCAGCGGAGGCTCTCCGCTCCCACGAGACGCACGAAATGGATGGCCTCGGCGACGGTGTAGCCGCCGTTGGCGTCGGCCATCAGGATGAAGTCGTCGCCGCCGGCCTCCTGCATCACTTTGAAGCGGTGCGCGTCCAGTTCCGGCGCCTGGCCGCCCACCTTCGTCTTGCAGCCGGCGAGACCGATGTCGCGGTAGTAACTCATCTCGGCGGCCAACTCGTCGTCCGAGCGGCCGTGGTAGCCCCCGATGGCCACGATCGGCATGGCGTCGCGGTAGCCGCCCCAGAGGCGGTACAGCGGCATGTTCGCCGCCTTGCCGACCACGTCCCAGAGGGCACTGTCCACGCAGGCGATGGCCATGATGACCAGCTTGCGATCTCGCAGAATGTCGAACGTGAGCGGCTCCATCGCCTTCCAGCAGCGCTCCACGAGCAGCGGGTCGTGGCCGACCAGCATGGGCTGCAACTCCTCGGTGATGATGCGGGCGATCTCGTGCTGGGTGTGCACCTCGTCACCGTTGTAGATCTCCCCCACGATGCCCTCGTCGGTGTAGACGCGGGTGATGAGCGTGGCCCGCTCCGACATGGAGTAGTTGGAGCCCCAGAACGTCTGCGCCAAGGGCACGACGAGAGGAATGACCTCAATGCGCTCGATCTTCACGCGCTCTCCCTTCGATCTTCGCTAAGGGCACCCCAGCCCGACGCGGGGCGCCGCGAATCGGGCACTCAGACGGATTCGATCACGCAGAGCGCGGCGCCGACCTCCACCTCGTCCTCGACATCGACACGCAGTTCGGCAACCGTGCCCGCTACGGGCGACGGAACGTCGGCCTCCACCTTGTCGGTTTCCACCCGCATCAGCACGTCGCCCGGAGCCACACTGTCACCGGGGCCGACGTGCCACTCCAGCACAAGCACCTCGTTGGCGGTGTCGCCGAGCTTGGGAAGCTTCACGATCTGGCGCATGGTCGCCTCTCCCCCCTCAGATCAGGACATTCTCGAACATGCTCGCGACGCCGGGCCGGGCCGCTGCCGTTGCCTCGGCGACAGCCGCGTCCACTCGCTCGACGGCGCGTGCGGCGATCTCGTCGATGTCGCCTTCGGCCAGCAGGCCCTCGGCAACGAGGCGAGCGCCGAATGTGTTGATGGGATCCCGCTCGAACCACTTCTCCAACTCGCCGGCCGGACGGTAGGGAGCGGTGTCGGAGCGGGAGTGGCCCCCGTAGCGGTAGGTCTTCATCTCCAGCAGGCTCGGCCCGTCGCCGGCGCGTGCGCGCGCCGCCGCCGTCTCGACAGCGTCGCACACCTTGTCGGGATCCTGCCCGTCCACCACCACGCCGGGAATCCCGTACGACACCGCCCGGTCGGCGATGTTGGCGATCGGGGTGGTCGCAGCGATGGGGCTGTACTCGCCGTACTGGTTGTTCTCGCAGATGAAGATCACCGGCAGCTTCCAGATGGCCGCAATGTTGATGCCCTCGTGGAAAGCGCCGATGTTTGCAGCCCCGTCGCCGAACACGGCAACCGCCACGTCGTCGGTGCCGCGCACCTGCGCCGTCAGGGCCGCACCGGCGGCCACGGGAATACCCGCCCCCACAATGGCGAAGGTGGGCAGCAGACCGACCGAGGTGTCGCAGAGGTGCATGGATCCGCCCACGCCGCCGATGGAGCCCACGTCGCGGCCCATGATCTCGCCGCAGACCGCCAGCGGTGTCAGGCCGAGAGCCATGCCCATGCCGTGACCGCGGTAGGTGCAACACACCGTGTCACTGGGCCGCAGCGCCGAGGCGATGCCCACCGAGACGGCCTCCTGCCCCTGGCAGGTGTGGGTCGTGCCGTGCACGAGGCCCTCGGCGAATAGTTCGCGCACCTTGTCCTCGAGCGTCCTGATCTCCACCATCCGCTCGTAGCGCTCCCTGCGGTCGGCGCGCAAGGCCTCCCGGCGCGCCAGCACTTCACTGCTCATCGCTTCACCCTTCCCACGCGTCCGTTCCCGTGTGTCCTAGACGAGCGCCCCGTCTCGCTCCCACCAGTGCGGCGGGCTCTCGCCGGTGCTCAGCAACTCGCCCACCTGCGCGACCACGTACTCGGCGCTCGGCAGGTAGCGCTGTTCCAGTTCCTTCCCGAACGGCACGTGCACGTCGGGCGCCGTGATCCGGATGGGCGGGGCGCTCAGAGCGCCGAACGCCTCGGACACCGCCGTGGAGACGATGTCCGCACCCCAACCCCCCGAGTAGGGGCACTCCTCCACCACCGCCAGGCGGCCAGTGCGGCGGACGGACTCCAGCACTGCCTCGACGTCCCAGGGCTGCAGGGTCTGGAGATCCAGGACGTCGGCCGTCCAGTCCTCAGCAGCCGACGCGGCGGCCAGGCAGGTACGGACAGTCGAGCCGAGAGACACGAGGGTGATGTCGTCACCGCTCGCCACCGTCGCCGCCTGCCCGAGCGGGATGATCCCCTCGACACCGGTCGTCACGTCGCCTCGCACGGCATAGAGGATCCGGGGCTCCAGCACGGCGACAGGGTTGTCGTCCCGGATGGCGGCCCTGATCAGACCGTAGGCATTCCCGGGACCCGACAGTGCCACGATCTTCAGGCCGGGCGCACCGACCATCCACGACTCCATGACCTGCGAGTGCTGGCAGCCGAAGCCCAGACCAGCGCCGACAGAGGCACGCATGACCATCGGCACTCTGACCGTGCCGCCCGAGAGGTAGTTGAACTTGGCGGCCTCGGTGACCAACTGGTCGAGAGCAACACCCAGGAACTCGACGAACATGATCTCCGCAACGGGTCGGAGACCTGTGGCGGCAGCTCCCACCGCTGCACCCATGAAGCCCATCTCCGCGATCGGCGTGTCGCGCACCCGCAGCGGGCCGAACTCCTCCAACAGCCCGTCGGAGGTCTTGAAGGGTCCGCCGGCAACGGCCACGTCCTCGCCGAACGTGATCACGTCGGGGTTCTCCCGCATCTCGTCGGCGATGGCGGCCGCGATGGCCTGGTTCATGCGCATTCGTGCCACGGCATGCTCCTCTGTCGCAAGATCGCTGCGAGGCTAGCCGCGACCGCGGACAAGTCCCCAACTCGAATCGCCCCAATGGCGTCGGGACAGCACCCGCTGTTCAGGGCCTTCCGCGGGTTCGGGCCGATCGTCGGCGGCGGTCTTGCCGGGGTACCTTCTGTGCGCAATATTGCTGTCCAGGGCGGCACAATTGCACACAGAAAGCACCGGCGGCCCAAGCGGGGCGACTGGACAGTGAACTTCGGCGTCCGCCGGAACGACGAGAGTGTTGGGCTGCAGGATTACTCAGCAGTCTCCCAGGAGGCGGCCGCGCCCTGCGCAACGGCCTCACGCAGCCAGTCCACGCTGCGAGCCACCAGTTCGTCCTCGTCGGAACCGGCCGGCAATGTGCCGACCTCCACGCACGCAAGACCGTCGAAGCCAGCAGCGTGCAACTCATCCAGAGCACCGTCCAGGTCCAAGTCCCCCTCGCCGAGCGCGCAGCACGGCCACCAGCCACCTGGATTGCCAAAGTCCGCGTCGGCCAGCAGCAGGTCCTTGACGTGCAGCATCTTCGTGAACGGCGCCAAGCGGCGCGTCCCGGCACAGAGATCCTCGCCGATGCGCACCAGGTTGGCGGTGTCCAGGACCACGCCGAGGTCATCGCGCCCGACCCGCTCCAGCAACTCGCAGAGCGCGTCGAGAGTTAGGTCGCAATGTGTCTCGAGAGCGAGTTCCATGCCCAGATCGGCCGCCCGCTCGCATCCTTCGGCCACCAGCGGCACGACGCGCTCCAAGACGGGACCCTCCGGCTCCAGGCCCCAGTCCGTGAAAGTCCCGACGACGCTGCGCACCAACTTGCACCCTGCGGCTGCGGCAATCGGCAACGTGTCGAGCATGTCACGCTGGCGCTCCGGCGAGGTTCCCATGTAGAGCCCGCCCGGATGACCCCAGGCCAGCACCAGATCCAGGCCGTGCCCGCTCGCCTGTTCCACCAGACGCTCCGCCAGAGTCGGGTCGTCCATGGGGAGGTAGCAGGTCTCGACGCTCACCCCGTCGAGGCCCAACTCGCCGGCCCGGCGCATGAAATCCTCGTGGCTCCAGCGGATACCCGGATCCTCCTCGCCGGCGCGCAACTCGCCGAAGTAGCGGTGGTAGGAGTAGCTGTCGAGTCCGAGGCGCAACGATCAGTCCTTCCGGTCGACCCCTTCGGGCATCTCAGCCTTCGACACCTGCTACCGACGCCGGCATACCGCTCCGCACGCTCTCGTAGGCGCCGTGCACCACCTCCACCGTCCGCGCCCCCAACTCGCCGGGCGAGCGGTTCGGGACATCGGTGCCCAGCGTCAGGTCCACGAGCGTGTTCGGCGGCCCGTCGCAGGTGTAGAGGCCGGCGGACGGCGGCAGGTCCACCTTGTTGTCGCCGGCCTCGTCGTGGTAGTGCCACAGGAAGTCGCGCTCGAAATCCAGGATCAACTGCCCCTTGCCGCCGTAGATGCGCACCAGCAGTTGATGGCGCGGCCAGTTCTCGTCGGGCGCGTCGATGGCGTTGGCCGGGCCCGGGCAGCTGGCGCCGCTCAGCGTGCCGGTGGCGCCGGAGGCGTAGCGGATGGCAATGGCGTCGTGCAGGTCCACGCGGGCGCCCACGTTGTTCATGAACCCGAAGACCTGGGCGGCACGGTCGCCCGTCAGCCACAGGGCCATCCCCATGGCGTGGCTGAGCTGGGCGGGCGCGTAGCCGCCGCCGGACAGCGCCGGGTCGGTCCAGGTGTCCCAGTCGGGCATCATGTCCTCGGCGGAACCCTCGTATCCCCCGGTTGCTCTCAACAGCTCACGCGTGCCGGAGGCCATTTGCACCATGACGTGCTCGACATCGCCGACACCGCCGTCGGAGACCATGATCCGCTTGGCCTCGATGCCCAGCGGTCCGTAGTTCCAGCCGAACGAGATCACCAGGTGACGCCCGACGCGCTGCGCGGTCTCGTGCAGGTCCCAGGCGTCGCCAGGCTGGATGGTGACGGGCTTCTCGCACAGCACGTTGGCGCCGGCTTCCAGCGCCGCCTTGGCGTGCTCGTGATGGAGGCCCGACGGACCGGCCACGACGACGGCATCCAGATCCTGGGCGAGGGCGTCGCGGTAGTCCTCACTGGCGTGGGCGAAGCCGAAGCGCTCCTGGACGTAGCGCAGAGCCTCGGGCCCCTTGCGCACCACCGAGACGAGTTCGACGTCATCGCGCCCCGCCAGCACCGGAATGTGATTGCTCACCGCCCACGAACCGGCACCGATGACACCGACCCGCACCTTGCCCGAACCGCCCATGAGTGGACCTCCCGTCTCGCCTGCCGGCACCGCGGTGACACCGGCTCCAGTTCCCCGGGACCGGACGGCCGCCTGATCCCCGGCGGCACACAGTAGGCGGTGGCCGAACAACCGGAGATAACGTGCCCCTGATCCTCAGGCAGTCCCGGACGGTACACATGACCCCAGACAGCGCAAGAACTGCAGTCACCGGCGGCGCGGTGGGCCCCGCGTTCGGCGGATTCGAGGGACGGGTGGCGGTGGTCACCGGAGCCGGCAGAGGCATCGGCCGCGCTGTGGCCGACGCCCTGGCAGCCAGAGGTGCCTGCACCGCGTACCTCGACCTGAACGAGCCCGACCCGGCCCTCGACGGCGGCGACTGCAGCATGTTCGTCCATTGCGACGTGACCGACGAGGTGTCGGTGGACGCCGCCTTCACGACCGTCGAGGAGACCTGGGGGACGGTCTCCATCCTCGTGAACAACGCCGGGATTTTCTGGATCCGACCGCTGGCCGAGACCACCCTCGACGCCTGGAACCAGATGATGGCGGTCAACACCACCGGTGCATTCCTGTGCGCCAGGCGAGCCCTACCCGGCATGCGAGCCCAGCGCTACGGGCGGCTCATCGCCCTGGGCTCCAGCGCCGGCAAGACCGGCGGGGCCAAGGAGACGGCCGCTTACGGCGCCTCCAAGGCGGCCATCATGGCGCTCGCCAAATCCATCGCCACCGAGTACGCCGCCGACGGCATCACCTCCAACGCGCTCGCCCCCGCACTGATCAACACCGCCATGGTGGCCGGCATCGCCGACCTCGCGGGCCGCATCCCGGTCGGACGCCTCGGCGAGCCGGCGGACATCGCCGCCGCGGTCGTGTTCCTGGCGAGTGAGGAGGCGGGGTTCATCACCGGCGAGGTGATGGACATCAACGGCGGCTTCTTGATCGACTGAGTTCTGCCCGCCGGAACACCCTGCCTCAACCCTCAGGGACTCTCACACTGAGGGTGTCCCCGGCTAGTGTCCCGAGTCGGAAGTTCGCTGGCGTTTCGATGGCCCCGCTATTCGCATTTGCGCAGGCCAGCTCGCTGCAGCAATCCTCCGAATACCAAACGAACTAATCGCTCAGGACACTAGGGGCCGAGCGCGGTGAGGGGGACGACGGTGGTGTCATCGGGACGTTCGTAGCCGTAGCCGGTGGCGGTGATGATCAGCAGCTTGGACGGCTTGCGCATGCGCGAGGCGTCCACCTTGTCGCGCAGGCGCAGCAGCGACCGGGCGGCTCTTTCGATGCCCTCGTCTGCGCCGAGCTTCACCTCCGCAGCCACCCAGCGCCCGTCGCGTGCTTCGACGATGGCATCGACTTCCAGCGTGTCGCTGTCGCGGTAGTGGTAGACCGAGGCTCCGCCGGCCCCGCCGTAGATGCGCAGATCGCGCACGACCAGCGACTCGAACAAGAACCCCAGCGCCTCCAGGTCGCCCAGCAGAAGCCGGGGGCCGGCAGCCAGGGCCGCGACGGCCAGCGAGGGGTCCACGAAGTGTCGCTTGGGCGAGCTGTGCAGCGTGGCCCTGGACCGCAGGTGCGAGCGCCATGCGGGAGCGTCCTCCACGATGAACAGTCGCTCCAGGGATCGCAGGTATTCGGTGGCCGTGGTGCGGTTGAGGGGCCGGTCGCCCGCGGTCTCGGCAGCGAGCCTGGAGAACGACGCTGTGGTGGCCACGTTGCGTGCGATGGAGGCGATCAACCTGGCCACCCCGGTCGGGTCGCGTGCCACCCCGTCCACCGCGCTGACGTCGGTCCGGCAGAGATCCGCGATGTAGCCGTCCAGGAAGAGCTGCGCGTCCGGCACGGACCGGCCCAGCAGACGAGGCCAGCCGCCCCGGCAGAGCGCGTCGAGCATGTCCCTGAAATCCGCCTCCGGGCGGCGGGCCGCCACCGGTGCCCCCTCCAGCAGCGCTCCCAACGACACGTCACCGGTGGACTCCCCGGTCTCGAGCAGCGACATGGGTCTCATCCGCACCCGGGCAACGCGCCCCGCCCCGGAGTGCCGGGTGATGTCGTCCGGGGGGACAGCGGAGCCGGTGAGGATGAACCGCCCGGTGTGGTGCCCCTCGTCGGCGGCGTGGCGGACCTGGTTCCAGACCTCCGGTGCCAGTTGCCACTCGTCGAGTAGGCGAGGCCCTTCGCCCTCCAGCACCAAACCGGGCACCAACGACACCGACCTGCGGGCGTTGAGGTCCCGATCGAACAGCACCTCACTGCGGGCGAAGCTGCGCCCCGTCCATGTCTTGCCGCACCCCTTGGGGCCCTCGATGACGACGGCGGGCATCGCAGCGAGGGCCCGCGACACCGCGCCGTCCGTCACCCGCCGCCGGTAGCCGGCGGGTGTGAGCGTCTCTGACATGTGACCTCCCGGTCCACCGTCGGACCTCCGTCGATGGATCCTACAGTATCCGGAGAGATCATCCTACAGTTTTTGGCATCTCTGACCAACAGTTATCGAAGATGCTGGGCTACAGGTGTGGCGGCACTCCACGTCCTCATCAGTCCAGCAGGAGATGGCCCTACCGGATCATCGTCGCCCGGCCGGGGCGACGACCCGGCTACCAGGGCCGGTGGACTTCGATCCGGTCGCTGGACACCTCGTCGGACGCCGTGAACAGCGGCAGCCCCAGATGCTCGGCCAGGACGAGCGCCGACCACGAGTCCAGGGCATCCACGGCGTCCAGTCCGGCACGGCCGAGACTCGTCGCCACGATGGTTCGCACCGGGAACCACTCCTCCACGACCGCCAGCGCCAACCCGATCTCCGCCTCGATCCTCTCATCGTCACCCTCGTGACGGGCCGCCAGGAAGCGCCCGACCGTCACCGCCGACCAGTCGAGCGCCAGGAACTCGGCGCCGGCCGGAACCTCCCCGGCAAGGGCGCCCGAGGCGGCGAGCACACCGCCGGCGTCACAGACGATGCTCTGCGGCATCGATGGTGCGAAGCCGGCGCCGGATCGCCTCGAACTCCGAACGGCTCATCGGTTCGTGCCCCCGGACGAATTCCGCCGGTGACCGGCGCGAGGCAATGCGAGTCAACTCGTTGCGCAGGTACTGCTGCATCGACAGTCCCGCGGCCGCGGCCTGTTGCCGCAGCCGCTCACCGACGTCGGCGTCGAGGTCCTTGATGTTCAGATCCACGACCTGATGTTATACCAAAGTGGTAGAAGTCGAACACGCGCCCCGACGGTCGCAGACCTGGTAGGTGAACATGTCGATGCCGGCGGCACCGGCGGCCGTATAGGTGACATGGGCGCCAAGATCGGTCGAGGTCACGGCTTGCGCCGTGCCCGAAGTGAGCGCCAGTGTGATTGTCAGCGTGGCGGCGTCGAGGTCATCGTCGGGGTCGAAGTCATTGCCCAACACGTCGACTGCCAACGTCTCGCCCGTCGCCGCGAAAGCGTCGTCGCCAGTCACCACCGGGGGCCGTGGGCTTCGGCGCCCCCCGGGGCGAGGACGAGTTCGTAGCCCTCGATGTCGTCGTCGGGGTCGTCGTGGATCGCGTCGGCGAGGTCGTCGCTGCGGATGGTGTCGAAGCCGCGGCCGCTGTGGATCTCATCGACGCCTGCGCCGACGTTGATGCGGTCGGCGCCGCGGCGGGCGTAGATCGTGTCGTCACCGGGGCCGCCGTCGATCCAATCCACGGCTCGCGATCGGTGGCGGGTACAACAAACCCATCGTGAACCGGACGACGCTGTCACTGGACGGTGTTGGTCCAGCGCACCCCGTCTGGAGTGTCGAACGCGGCTGTGGCGCCGCCCCAGCAGACCAGACCGCCGTCGGTCCGGATGCCACAGGAATGCTCCACGCCGGCGCTCACCGCTTGGAACTCGCCCTCGGGCGCGTCGGTTCTCCCGCCGCTGCTCAAGCCCCAACAGACGATGGTGCGATCAACGCGCAGCGCGCAGGTGTGATAATCGCCGGCACTCACCGCCGTGAACTTTCCCGCCGGCGCGTCGGTCATTCGGTTCCGGTCATGGCCCCAGCAGGCCAGCGTGGCGTCGGACCGCAGGCCGCACGCGTAACGCTGGCCGGCAGTGACGGCGCGGAAACCTCCCGGCGGCGCCTCGGATTGGCGATAGTCGTTGAGGCCCCAGCAACTCACCGTGTTATCAGCGCGCACCGCGCACGAGTTGTTGCCACCGACGGTTACAGCGCGGAACTGCCCCGACGGTGGCGGCTCCTCAGGCCGACTCAGAGCGCGCGAGCCCCAGCACGACAAGGCGCCGCCCTCGCGCACCCCACAGGCGCGCTGAGCGCCGATTGCCGCGTCGCGGAACGGACCGCTCGGCGGGCCGGCCGGCGCCTCGTCGCCACCCCAGCACTCGATCGTGCGATCGGCTCGCAGCCCGCAAGAAAACCTGCTGCCCGCGGCGACGGCGAGGAATTCGCCGTCGGGGACGTCGTAGTCCCTGAAATCGTCCGACCCCCAGCACGCGACCGTGCCATCAACGCTCACCGCGCAGGAGCCCGTCGCCGAACTCACCGCGGTGAACTCCCCGTCCGGCACCGCCGTCGGACCCGGCTCAAAGTCGTAGCGGGATTCGCCGTCGTCGTCGAGGAGGGGGTTGTATCCCCAACAAGCAATGGCGCCGTTGGTGGCCACAGCGCAGGAGAACTGGCGCCCCACCGCCACGGCGCTGAACTCGCCTCCAGGTGTCTTGGTGAGGGCTCGCCCCCACGGGTGGACGGCCCAGCAGTCGAGCGTGTCGTCGGCGCGAAGCCCGCAGGCGTGAAGCTCGCCGGCGGCGACAGTGCGGAAAGTCCCGCCGGGTCCGGTGATGTCGTTGCCGGGCCCTCCCCAGCACTCGACACGGCCGCCGTCGAACACGCCACAGGACACGCCCGCACCCGCTGAAACGGCGCTATAGGTGCCTTCAGGCGGGGAACGCAACGCGGGCACAGCGGCGCCGCGACATGCCAAGACGCCGTCAGCGCCCAGGGCACAGAACTGGCCGGCGCCCACCGAGACCGCCCCGAACGGGCCGCCGTCGACCGTCCACGCGTCAACGTTGCCGTCATCGTCGACGACGCCCAACCAACACAGCAGCGACCCGCCGGGGCGCAACCCGCACGACGACTCCGCGCCGACAGCCACCGCCGCGAACGCGCCGTTCGGCGTCGCCGCATACAACCCCCAACACGCCACCGTGCCGTCGGCACGCAACCCACAGGACCGATCCCCCGCAGCGGCGACCGCAGTGAACGCCCCGCCGGGCGCTTCGGCCTGGCCGTACTCGTTCGCGCCCCAACACGCCACCCGCCCGTCCACACGCAACGCGCACGCATGGGACTCACCCACCGCAACCGCTGTGAACGGCACCGCCGGCGCCTCCACAACCTCAACAGAATCCCCACACCCCACCAACACCGAACACACCACAACCAGCACCACAACCACCCGTGCGGGCTCAAGAATCCGCGGCCGCGCGGCGACCGAGCCGACCCTCAGCGTCACACCAACCCCTCCAGGAGCTAGCTCTCGCACCGCGCCGTGACCTCGCCGCGGCGACAGCCGTCGGCGCCGTCGCCGCCACCGAGATAGTCCGTCCCATCACCGCCGTCGACGGTGTCGTCGCCCCAGCCGCCGAACAACGTGTCATCGCCCGCGTCGCCGCGCAGACTGTCACCGCCGGCGCCGCCGTGAACCTCGTCGTCACCTCCGCCCCCGCGCAGCGTGTCATCACCGGGCCCGCCCCAGAGGGTATCGCTCTGGGTGTTGCCGTGCCCGATATCGTCGCCCGCGCCGCCGTGAAGAACATCGCCGCCGGCGCCGCCGGTCAGATCGTCATCACCCGCGTCGCCCCACAGCGTGTCGGCGCCGCTGCCGCCGGAAAGTGTGTCGTCGCCAAGTCCGCCGTGGAGGATGTCGTTGTGGGCGTGACCGACCAGCGTGTCGTCGCCGGGCCCGCCCCACAGCACATCGTCCTCACCGCCGCCGACGAGGCTGTCCGCACCGGCGCCGCCGACCAAGACGTCGTTTCGCCTGTCGCCCTCCAGAGTGTCCGCACCGGCGCCACCCCACAGGATGTCGGTGCCGTTGCCGCCATGGAGCATGTCGTCGCCGGGACCGCCGAACAGGACATCGTCGCCGTCGCCAGCGCCAATGCGGGTCTCGTCGCCGCCGTACAGCGTGTCGTCGCCGGGGCCGCCGATGAGGACGTCGTCGCCGCCGAGGCCGTAGATCACATCGTTCCCTGCGAGACCGCAGATGATGTCGGCGCCGGGCGTGCCGGACAGCGTGTCATCGTCGGCGGTGCCGGTGATCGTGCAATGGTCCGTGCCAACGGTGACGGTCACGACCGCGGTCGAACACGCGCCCCGACGGTCGCAGACCTGGTAGGTGAACATGTCGGCGCCCGCGGCGCCAGACGCGGTGTAAGAGATGTGCGCGCTCAGATCAGCAGTGGTGAGAACCTCCGCGGCGCCTGAGATGGGTGCCTGGATGATCGTCAACGTGGCGTCGTCTAGGTCGGAGTCGGGGTCGAAGTCGTTGCCCAACACGTCGATGAGCAGCGTCTCGCCGGTCGCCGCGTACGCTGCGTCGCCGACCAGGACCGGGGCGCTCGGCGCAGAAACCGCCGCCGGCACGAGGACGAGGTCGTATCCGTCCATATCGTCGTCGGGGTCGTCGTGGATCGCGTCGGCGAGGTCGCGACTGTGGATCATGTCGAAACCCCGTCCGCTGTGGATCGTGTCCACACCGGCGCCGGCGTTGATGCGGTCGGCGCCGCGGCGGGCGTAGATCGTGTCGGCGCCGGGTCCGCCGTCGATCCAGTCGATGCCGTCTCCGCCGAGGATGACGTCGTCGCCGCCTTTGGCGTCGATGATGTGGAACGCTGTCGGGTCGTCGGGGTCGGGCACGCAGATCACATCATCGCCGTCGGTGCCGACGATGTCGGTCACGCCGGCAGTGCCGGTGATCGTGCAACCCGCGCTCACCACGACGGTCACCTCGGCGCGCACGCCGATACCCCAGTTGTCATACACCCAGTAGCCAAACGTGTCGGTGCCCACGAAGCCCGCATCGGGCGTATAGGTCAATGAACCATCGGTGGTGTTCACGACGACGTCCGCGTTGTGCACCGACTCCAGGCGCACCGACGCCGCGGTAAGCGACCCCCCGGTCGGCGCTGTGTCGTTCGCCAACACCGCGACCCGCGCAGCGCGCCCCACCGTCGTCGCCGCCGAATCGTCAACAGCACAGGGCGCCGTGCCGGGATAGGCCACGATCGGGCGCAGCGTGCCGGCGACGAGCGTCGCTCCGCCCGGGCGGGTACCGGTCGCGGTGACGACGAATCCCCGCGGTATCGCATCGGTCGCCGCCTCCGGCGCCGACGGCACCGTCCAGGACACCTCGACGCGGCCGTCGGCGTCGGCGGTGGTGGCGGGGATCGCCGCCGGCGACAAGCCGGTACCCGTCGCCGAGACGCCGAACACCGCCAGGCGCACCGCCGAACCGGGCGCGAACCCCTCAGCAACGAGCGTGACCTGCTCGCCAGGGCTGAACAACCCGCACGTCGCGGCAGTCGAAGCCCGCTGGACGCGCAGACTCGTCCTCTCCGGCGGCGTCACAGCCGCCTTCTCAGACGACTCGCCGGTCTCGGCAGTCGCCCGCGCTGCCACCGGAGGATCCGACGAGCCCGCAGCGTCGCCGTCGCCGGAGGCTAGGACCGTGTTCGGGTTAACCGGAAGGCCCGCAGCGGTGAGATGCGCCCGTTCGAGCCTGTCCGGATCCGACCGCACGTCGCGCACCGCGCGCTCAATGTAGGCGCCCAACACACTCGCGTACGCCTCGTGGCCGGCCGCGTTCGGGTGGAACGACCTGTCCGACACCGCCTTGAAGCCATCGGCCTCCACGACTCCGTTCAGCCACGCCTCCTCCCCACAAGCGTCGTGGCCGTCGAACGCGGCGGCGACATCCACATAGTGGACACGCTCGCGGGCGGCCGCCAAACGGATCTCAAAATTCAAAGCGTCCGCGAGCACCCGCAGATACGCCTGCTCGTCCGTGTCGATCTCCCACTTCTCGAAATCGGCCGTCAACAAGATCCTGTCCAGAGCGAAATTCACGAGATGGTAGTAGTTCTCGCCCTTGTCCAGGGCCGGACCCGCCGTCAGACCCACGCATCCCGTTGTCGAGGGAGATGGCGTCAAGTACGGATACCCCAACACGAACACCGTCGCCTCCCGGTCACCGATGGATCCATCGGCCGTGGCTCTCTTCACTTCTCGCAACACGTCACGGATCCGCTCACCGACCTGCCCAAAGATCGACCGCCGAGCAGCCGCCCCGCCGAAAAAGTCGTCGTCACAAGTGCCCAGCACACACGTCCGAAGCGCCTCGGAGAACCTCAAATCGTTCCCGCCGATCGTGATCGTCACCATGTCCACGCCCAGAACATCATCAACCCGGTTCAGCGACACCACCTGGCGCGGCTCCCAGTTCGCGTTCACCTCGCCGAGCGACGCATCAACACCCAAATGCTTCGTCGGCACATCCCCAGACATCGACGGCCGGTCCGTGAACGCATCGGACGTATGCGGATCACCCGGCACCTGCTCAACATCATCCGGGCGGAACACGTTGTAGGAAATCGCCCCCGTACAAGCGAACGTCGACACCGCCACATCGCCCATCACCGGATACACAGCCAGATCCAGCACCTGCGAAAACGCCAAACTCCAACGCCGACACTCATGGTCCGATGGTTTGTCGTTCAGGTAGGAGCTCACGTCCGGGATCTCGGCAAATTCGCCATCTGTGCCCGTACGCCCGTTCTCGCCGGCGGAGTACGAGTCGCCGAGGGCAACGTAGTTGACCGGGCGGAACAGGTGAACCGACGCGGTTGCGAGGGGATCGGTTCCCGCGTCGAAGCGCCCGTCGCTGTCGGTGTCCCAGTAGACGCGGACCTGGTCGATGTTGTCGCGCCGCTGCGCACCGCGGAGAGACGCGACCTCATAGACGAGAGTCAAGTACCCGTCACCGTCGGTCACGCACCCGCCGTCACATGCCACAACTGTTGCCGTATCGGCGTCGAAGGTCGGACCGGCGCTGAGTTCGGCACCCATCCGGGCGCCCGCGAACGGTCGACCGTCTGCGTCCACGAGCCGCACCGAGACCGTCGCGGTCGCGCCGCTCGTCACGAACCCAGGCTCCACGCTCCCCACCGAGAAGCCCCCCGGCCTCGCGCTAGCCGTCACCGGTGTACTCCTGAGAGTCTCATCGACCCCCGACGATGAGTCGGTGGCGAGCACGGCGCGCCGGACCGATCGGACCGCTATCCCATAGGGAACATCGTTGTCGAGGTCGCCGATGCGGGCGAACCAACCATCGTCGCTGCGCACTGCTCGAGCCGCGGTGCGCTGATCGATCATGCCCAAGGGCCAAGACTCCACCTCGAAGGCCGTGGCGACAGGTAGATGATCCCATGTGACGATCAGGGCTTGGTGGTCGGGGATGACGCGGAGGCTGGGCGGTGTCCAGTCGCCGACGATCCCCGGCGCGGGCGTGGACCAGTCCGTCGCGTACAGCGTCGTACCGTCCTGGCCGCCGGCGGTCTTCACGCCCCGCACCCGCCCACAGTACAACGCCGGCGCCTGGAGGCCGCCGATCGTGAAACTCTCCCGGATCCCCGTACGGACGGACTGCCACGTCGCCTCGTCGTCCATCCGGTACTCGATGTCGAACGCGGTCACACCCGCGACCGCATCCCACGCGACCGTCAAGTCGGTCGCGCCCGGCGTCACCTCGACATCCGGCGCCTCTGGACGGACACCGACAGGGTGATCCGTGAATCCAACCGCCGCAGCACCGTCGGAACTCTCGATACGTGCAGCGCCGACGGCGGTGGGCACCGTGTACGACACCGTGACGTCCTGCGTCGACAAGACCGCCGATGCCAAGGCGAGCGTCACCACCCGGCCCAGCACGCTCACCGCGGTCACCGTGCGGCCCACACCCCCGACGGTCACCGAGAACGCATCGACCGCCGGGACCGAGGTCTCGTCAAGAGCCGCATCGAAGATCAACTCGACGGCGGTCCCACCGACAAGCACCGCGCCCACCAACTCGCGGGCCGGAGCCCGCTCCACGCGCAGCGAATAACCCCCTGTGGTCGCCGACGAAGTCGTGGTCGCTTCGATCGTGTACGTCCCCGCCGCCAACAACAGATGCGGCAGATCCGCGGTCAACGCCGTGCCGTGGCGGCTGACGCCGCTGGCGGCTTGAGCCACCACGGTGCCGGACCCATCGGCGCTGCGACCCTCCAACAACACCACATAGGTCCGCAAGTTGTCACTCGTGTCATCCACACGCACCGACACCGTCGCCGCCGCATCCAACGTGAACACATGACGCCGCGCATAAAACGTCCCCGACGTCCCAGCGGGATCCCGCTGCGCCGACACACACGACGCGTCCCGGGCGATGATCCCCCCCGCCGACACCACCGCCGGCGCCCCCGACGCATCCAGGGTCCCCAACTCGCGCACACAGCTATCCGCCGCCCACCGCTCCACGCGCAGCGAATAACCCCCTGTGGTCGCCGACGAAGTCGTGGTCGCTTCGATCGTGTACGTCCCCGCCGCCAACAACAGATGCGGCAGATCCGCGGTCAACGCCGTGCCGTGGCGGCTGACGCCGCTGGCGGCTTGAGCCACCACGGTGCCGGACCCATCGGCGCTGCGACCCTCCAACAACACCACATAGGTCCGCAAGTCGTCACTCGTGTCATCCACACGCACCGACACCGTCGCCGCCGCATCCAACGTGAACACATGACGCCGCGCATAAAACGTCCCCGACGTCCCAGCGGGATCCCGCTGCGCCGACACACACGACGCGTCCCGGGCGATGATCCCCCCCGCCGACACCACCGCCGGCGCCCCCGACGCATCCAGGGTCCCCAACTCGCGCACACAGCTATCCGCCGCCCACCGCTCCACGCGCAGCGAATAACCCCCCGTCGCGCCTGAATCGTAGGTCGTCGCCTCGATCGTGTACGTCCCCGCCGCCACCAACAAGTGACGCAGCTCCGCGGCCCCCGGCCCGAAGGGATGGCGAACTCCAGAAGCGGCGCCGCGACCCACCACGGTGCCGGACCCATCGGCGCTGCGACCCTCCAACAACACCACATAGGTCCGCAAGTCGTCACTCGTGTCATCCACACGCACCGACACCGTCGCCGCCGCATCCAACGTGAACACATGACGCCGCGCATAAAACGTCCCCGACGTCCCAGCGGGATCCCGCTGCGCCGACACACACGACGCGTCCCGGGCGATGATCCCCCCCGCCGACACCACCGCCGGCGCCCCCGACGCATCCAGGGTCCCCAACTCGCGCACACAGCTATCCGCCGCCCACCGCTCCACGCGCAGCGAATAACCCCCCGTCGCGCCTGAATCGTAGGTCGTCGCCTCGATCGTGTACGTCCCCGCCGCCACCAACAAGTGACGCAGCTCCGCGGCCCCCGGCCCGAAGGGATGGCGAGCTCCAGAAGCGGCGCCGCGACCCACCACGGTGCCGGACCCATCGGCGCTGCGACCCTCCAACAACACCACATAGGTCCGCAAGTCGTCACTCCTGTCATCCACACGCACCGACACCGTCGCCGCCGCATCCAACGTGAACACATGACGCCGCGCATAAAACGTCCCCGACGTCCCAGCGGGATCCCGCTGCGCCGACACACACGACGCGTCCCGGGCGATGATCCCCCCCGCCGACACCACCGCCGGCGCCCCCGACGCATCCAGGGTCCCCAACTCGCGCACACAGCTATCCGCCGCCCACCGCTCCACGCGCAGCGAATAACCCCCCGTCGCGCCTGAATCGTAGGTCGTCGCCTCGATCGTGTACGTCCCCGCCGCCACCAACAAGTGACGCAGCTCCGCGGCCCCCGGCCCGAAGGGATGGCGAGCTCCAGAAGCGGCGCCGCGACCCACCACGGTGCCGGACCCATCGGCGCTGCGACCCTCCAACAACACCACATAGGTCCGCAAGTCGTCACTCCTGTCATCCACACGCACCGACACCGTCGCCGCCGCATCCAACGTGAACACATGACGCCGCGCATAAAACGTCCCCGACGTCCCAGCGGGATCCCGCTGCGCCGACACACACGACGCGTCCCGGGCGATGATCCCCCCCGCCGACACCACCGCCGGCGCCCCCGACGCATCCAGGGTCCCCAACTCGCGCACACAGCTATCCGCCGCCCACCGCTCCACGCGCAGCGAATAACCCCCCGTCGCGCCTGAATCGTAGGTCGTCGCCTCGATCGTGTACGTCCCCGCCGCCACCAACAAGTGACGCAGCTCCGCGGCCCCCGGCCCGAAGGGATGGCGAGCTCCAGAAGCGGCGCCGCGACCCACCACGGTGCCGGACCCATCGGCGCTGCGACCCTCCAACAACACCACATAGGTCCGCAAGTCGTCACTCCTGTCATCCACACGCACCGACACCGTCGCCGCCGCATCCAACGTGAACACATGACGCCGCGCATAAAACGTCCCCGACGTCCCAGCGGGATCCCGCTGCGCCGACACACACGACGCGTCCCGGGCGATGATCCCCCCCGCCGACACCACCGCCGGCGCCCCCGACGCATCCAGGGTCCCCAACTCGCGCACACAGCTATCCGCCGCCCACCGCTCCACGCGCAGCGAATAACCCCCCGTCGCGCCTGAATCGTAGGTCGTCGCCTCGATCGTGTACGTCCCCGCCGCCACCAACAAGTGACGCAGCTCCGCGGCCCCCGGCCCGAAGGGATGGCGAGCTCCAGAAGCGGCGCCGCGACCCACCACGGTGCCGGACCCATCGGCGCTGCGACCCTCCAACAACACCACATAGGTCCGCAAGTCGTCACTCCTGTCATCCACACGCACCGACACCGTCGCCGCCGCATCCAACGTGAACACATGACGCCGCGCATAAAACGTCCCCGACGTCCCAGCGGGATCCCGCTGCGCCGACACACACGACGCGTCCCGGGCGATGATCCCCCCCGCCGACACCACCGCCGGCGCCCCCGACGCATCCAGGGTCCCCAACTCGCGCACACAGCTATCCGCCGCCCACCGCTCCACGCAGCGAATAACCCCCCGTCGCGCCTGAATCGTAGGTCGTCGCCTCGATCGTGTACGTCCCCGCCGCCACCAACAAGTGACGCAGCTCCGCGGCCCCCGGCCCGAAGGGATGGCGAGCTCCAGAAGCGGCGCCGCGACCCACCACGGTGCCGGACCCATCGGCGCTGCGACCCTCCAACAACACCACATAGGTCCGCAAGTCGTCACTCCTGTCATCCACACGCACCGACACCGTCGCCGCCGCATCCAACGTGAACACATGACGCCGCGCATAAAACGTCCCCGACGTCCCAGCGGGATCCCGCTGCGCCGACACACACGACGCGTCCACCGCAATAGTCCCCGACGCCGACAACGGCGACGAACCCGCATCCAAAGCCCCCAACTCGCGCACACACGCCTGGGACTGCTCTGACTGCTGGGCGACAGCCGTCTCCTCTGCCAGCGCCACAGCGGACGCGATCAGCGCCACCGCCACGAACGCGGACCCGGCCCTGCGACGACGATCACCGCCGGCGCGATCACTCGCCCACCGGACAGCGACCCTGCACCATGCCTCTATGTCCGGGCGCGCCCAACGCCCCCCTTTACCTTGTTGGGTGGCTCTGGCGTGGCAGTGTCGGGGCTGGTTGCTCGCCGCGGCGGGTAGGGCTGTAGCCCCCTGTCAGTTCGATGGCCCGGGGGGTGTTGCCGCCCGCCGCGGTCGGGTGTCCTGGGACCTCTGACAGGGACATGCCTTCGGGGCTGGACGTAAAGTGGTTGAGGCGCAGGCACCGGGAGCATCCGATTGAGAATGCCCCCGGACCCGAGGAGCCCGCCATGGAAGAACCCGACTGCGTCGACATCGAGGTGTTCGTCGGCGTCGACATCGCCAAGGGTGATCACTACGCCTGCGCGGTGACCGCAGGCGGCGCCGAGGTGCTCGCCCGCGGCGTGCGCAACGACGAGGCGGCGATCGGCCGGCTCATCGACGACGCCGCCGCTCACGGTGCGGTCGCTTTGGTGATCGACACGACCAGCTCGGCGGCGTCGCTGCTGTTGGAGGCCACCGCTCGCCGAGAGGTCCCGGTGGCCTATGTGACCGGCCTGGCGATGCGGCGCGCCGCGGACCTCTACGCCGGCGCGGCCAAGACCGACCCCAAAGACGCCGCGGTGCTCGCCGACTACGCCCGCCGCAACGCCGACCGCTTGACGTGGACGGCGCCCAGCGACGAACTCTTGGCGCGCCTGCGGATCCTCAACGGCCGAGACGCCGACCTCGCCGCGGACGCCACCAGAGCCGCCAACCGCCTCAGAGACGCCCTGGTGGCCATCTCGCCCGCCCTGGAGCGAGCCGTCGGCGACAAGGTGGCCTCCAGCGGCGGCGCACGCGACGCCCTGGCGCGCTGGGGCACCCCCACCGCGCTCAGGTCCGCCGGGCGGGCACGAGTGCGCGCCCGCATCGCCAAACGCTCCCCCAGAGCCGCTCAACGCCTCACCGAAGCGATCTGGGCCGCCCTCGATGCGCAGACCCTCACCGTGGTCGCAGAGGCCGCCTGGGGCGACACCATCTGCGAACTCGCCGCCGACCTGGACCGCATCTGCGCTCGCCGCGACCAACTCGCCAGCGACATCGAGGACGCCTTCATGGCCCACCCGCTGGGAAAAGTCCTCGCCAGCCTGTGCGGGTTCGGCCCGCGGACCGGAGCCCGGACCCTCGCTGAGATCGGCGACCCCCACCGCTTCGCCGACGGCGGCCGCCTCGCCTCCTACGCCGGGCTCGCACCCGTGGACTGGCAATCAGGGCGCAGCGCTGCGTCCCGCAAACCCCGAGGCGGCAACCACCGCCTCAAAAACGCCCTGTTCACCGCAGCCTTTGTCGCCGCCCAACACGACCCCGACGCACGCGCCTACTACCAGCGCAAACGCTCAGAAGGCAAACGCCACAACGCCGCGGTCGTCTGCGTCGCCCGACGCCGCTGCAACATCATCCTCGCCATGCTCAAAACCCAAACCCCCTACCAACCACCCCAACCCCAAGACCTGCCCCAAGCCGCCTAGAAAGACTTGACAACAAGACAGGGACACCCCCCCCGACTCGACGAGGCAAATGCAACCGCCCGAGAACCGAACCCCGACCGTGTGGCCTCAACGCTCATCGCAGCACTCCTTCACACCGCCGAGAATCTTCTCTCTCGTCAATCTTCGGAGTGTCTACAACAATCGGCGAACCCCGGCAAACGCCCCACCGCCTCTCCCGGACACCGACGGGACACACGAACACCGCCCCCAATGTTGCGACTCGATGCTGTCGCTCAGCCGTCGGGATCTCGGTTCGAGGGTCGGGTCGGTGTTGCCGGAGGCGAGCGAACGACGCCGGCTGCGGGCTGGCAGGGGGCGGTGCCCCGAGTCAGGGCGTTGGGGGCTTCTTGCGACCTATTCGGGTGTAGGTGTCCTCGGGGATGGCCTCGATGGTCTTGCAGACCGTCCAGGTGCAGGGTTTGGGGTTCTCGCCGACGGTGTCGTCGGGGAACAGGGGCGGGTCGACGCGGCGCACGGGATGGCCCCAGCGCTCGGCGGGCAGCATCTCCAGCGTGAAGCAGCAGTGGGCGCAGTAGTAGCAGACCCCCTTGCTGTTCCAGGACCAGTCGTACTCCTCGCTGGTGACGCCGAAACGGATCGCTCGTTGCGGATCGGGGGGCGAGTCCTCCACGTCGACGCCGCGCACCTAGCGGCCGCAGTGGTGTTCCTGGCCAGCGAGGAGGCGGGATTCATCACCGGCGAGGTCATGGACATCAACGGCGGCTTCCTCATCGACTGATTGCGACTGATTGCTGCGAGCCCGTCCCCGCCGCGGCCCCACGGCAAATCATCAAATCATATTGCGGCAATTGGCAAAGTTTTTCTTCGTCAAAAGTCCCAATTTCCCCCAGGTCGGGATACGCTCGGAGGCGTGCGGCACCTCTACCCGCGGGTCATCGAGCAACTGCTGGCAACCCAACTGCTGCCCTACTTTCCCGCCATCATGCTCACCGGTCCACGTGGGGCCGGCAAGTCCACCTCGGCCGGGCGACTCGGCGACACCGTAGTGGACCTCTCCGAGGAGGGGATGAGGCGGTCCGCGCTGGACGACCCCGACGCTCTCCTGGCCACTGTGTCGGGGACCGTCGTCATCGACGAGTGGCAGGAGGCTCCGGGAATCCTCGCCGCGTTGAAGCGGTCGGTCGATGCCAACAGCGGGCAGACACCGGGTCGCTTCATCGTGACGGGTTCGGCACGGGCCGCCTCCGGCGCGGCCACATGGCCCGGCACCGGACGACTGATTCGGGTACGGATGTACGGCCTCACCCAATCCGAACTCGCGAACGACAACCACTACAACCCCGTCGACGCCTTCTTCTCCGACGACCCTCCCGACTTCGGCCGGTCGGACCTGGGGCGATCCGACTACATCGAGCGAATCGTGGCGGGACGCTTCCCCGCCGTGCTCCCTCATCGGGGGTCGCGCCGGGCACGCTGGTTCGACGCATACGCCGATCAGCTGGCAGAACGGGATGCCCCGCTGATCGCCGGCTCGAATCCAAGGCCACGCATCATGCGGGAAGTGCTGGCGTCCTGTGCCGCCCGGTCCGCTCGCCTACTCAACAAGGACGCCGTCGCCCGAGACGCCGGCGTGTCGAGCGCCACCGCCGACAGTCATCTGCGACTGCTGGCCGACCTCTCGATCCTGGCGCTGTTGCCCGCGTGGCACAGCAACCGGCTCCGCCGGCTCACGCGGGCACCCCGCATCCATCTGACCGACCCCGGGCTGGCCGCGCACCTCCTGAACGCCGACGCCTCCGTGTTGGCGCGCGACGGCAATCTCGCAGGTCAACTGTTCGAGTCGTTCGTGGCCACCGAACTGCTCGCGCACGCCGAGACGGCGTCGGATCGCACCGAACTCTTCCATTACCGCAATCGAGACGGGCGCGAGGTGGACCTCCTGCTCGAACGGCGCGGCACAGTCGTCGGCCTCGAGGTCAAGTCGGCCTCAAGTGTGCGCCGAGAAGACGCCAGACACCTCGTCTGGCTCCGGGACCGCCTCGACGAATCGTTCCGTTTCGGAGCCGTGCTCTATGCCGGAGAGGTTCCCTACCGCATTGATCGCCGCGTCTGGGCGCTCCCCATCAGCACCCTCTGGCAATCACCGAGCCCCTCTGCCGCGTAAACCACGACAAGGGGCTTCGGCCCCCGAATCCGCACACACATCAGCGATAGGCGCAGTCGCTGGGACAATGAGAATCAGTCGATCGGCGGGTCCGAACGGCCGATGCGGATGTCGGTCTCGGTGGAGGGCGACTGTGCGACTCCGACCAGCGTCAGCAGCCGGTGCCGGATGGCCAGGCTGTCCGCGGCCAGGTCCACTGTCGCGAAGCGGATCCGGTGGCCCTGTATGGTCGCCCACTCGTCGACATCCTGCTCGACCGAGGGATGCAACAGCAGCCCCGACGCGTTCAGCGACGGAAGATCGTCACTGCGTTCCTGGGATCGCAGGTAGGCGTACATCTGGTAGATGTCGCCGCTCCGCAGCTTGGCGTCCGCATATTGGGTAGGGCTCAGGATGTGTTTGAACTTCGTATCGATGACGAGCCGCGAGCGCGTCCGTTCAGTTCCTGTGGAGGGTGTCTCCAGGACGATGTCCCGTTTCATCGACGGCAGGATCTCACCCACTCCGGGTGTCGGATCCTTGACCTGCCAATCGATTGGAGAACTCGTCGCGACCCTCCAGCCGCGAGAAGAGAGGACGGTCTCGTAGAAGCCACCGACCGCTGCCTCGAAGAGGGTCCGGGCCCGAACGTCGTCCCGATCCGGTGAGGACATGTGGACCCTTCCCGGGTCCTCCGTCGGCAGCCTCAGCCGGAAGGCGAGTTGGGCCGCCGCCAGCATCTGCCGGTCCTCGGCGTTGGTTCGACCGGTCGCCTCCGATGTCGTGGTCCGGTTCCGGTATTGAATCGACGACGGCTCGCTGCCAACGCCGGCCCGTTCGAGCGCCGCGGCGCCGCTGCGGCAGTGCCGCACCAACTCCTCGTTGTGGACGGTCCTGGTGAGTTCCCGGAGGGCCGCCCTGACGAATCGGTTGCGTGGCGTGTCGGTGGTCAACTCGTCGAACGTGCATGCGATCCTGCCGCGCTGAAGCAGGCTGCGGCGCTCGGTGCGCAGAAGGTCCATCCGCCCCCGGACCCGGGTGAGGTCGGCCTGCCGGCGCCGAAGCTCGTAACTCAGATTGCGGCGCAGGCGACGCTGAACCGCGTGGACCAGGATCTTCGCCACGAGGTCCGGAATGTCGTCGGGATTCTCCTCGGCGGCATACCGTCGACTGCCGGGGATCTCACGGAACAGCCGGGAGGCGTACAGCATCAGCAGCCAGACGTTGCGCACCGGGATCCTGCCGACGAGGGCACCGCCGCCGGCCGAGTCGCTCACGGTGTCAGGCCTCGGAGCAGATTCGCCCCCTCGGCCTCGGCCCTCTTCGGATCGTCGAACCAGTACTCCGCCAGCAGAGGCGCGATCTCGGTCTCCACGACCTGCCTGAACCACTGCTGCGGATCGGGGATCTCCACGCCGGGTGGCGGCGTGACCACGCTGTGGCCGACCCGGAAGTGCGCACCGAGGACGGCATCGTCGGCGATGGCAGCGTTCAACGCGTTCAGGCGGGTCTCGATGTCCCGCAGGAACGCCTCCTCGATCCGGCACTGCTCGCTCACCCACTTCCGCCACACCTCTCCGAGCGTCGGTTCGAGGTCCACGAACGCGAACCGCCGGCGCAGGGCGAAGTCCACGAGAGCCAGGGAACGGTCGGCCACGTTCATGGTGCCGATGACATAGAGATTCGGCGGGATGTGAACGCGCTCGCCGGAGGGCCGGGGGTAACTCAGCGCGATTGCCTCGGCAGGCTTGCGCTTGTCAGCCTCGAGCAGTGTGAGCATCTCGCCGAAGATCTGGGCGGGATTGCCCCGGTTGATCTCCTCGACGACGAGCACGTAGGCGTCGTCCGGGTCGCCCGCGGCGTCCTCGACCGCCTCGAGGAAAGGCCCGTCCACGAGTTGCAGCCCTCCGCCCTCCTCCGGGCGCCAGCCGCGCACGAAGTCCTCGTAGGAGAGGTTCGGGTGGAACTGGAACGGCCGGACCCGGCTCTCCGACTTGCGTCCGATCAGCGCGTACGCCAGCCGCTTGGCCAACCACGTCTTCCCTGTACCCGGTGGCCCCTGCAGGATGAGATTCTTCTTGTCCCGCAGTCGTTCGAGCATCGTCTCGAGCCGAGCCGCCTCGAGGAAACACCCGTCGCCAACTATGTCGTCGACCGAGTACAGCGTGCAGTCCTCCGGCTTGGTCTGCCCTTCGTCCTCGGGCTCTTCGCCCTCATCGATTCCCTCCGGTCCTTCTGGTTCCTCCGCCGGCGCCCGCGCGCGGGTGAAGCCGGCTGCCGACAGCTCGGGGAAGGAATGAACATCCGAACCTTCGTCCATGAACACTGCTTCGAGCCTCTCCCCCAAGGAGAGATAAGCCACGCCATCGAGCCTGCGCTTATCAAAGTCGATATCCATCTCGCTGGCGATGAAAGAGGATGAAGGCCCATCCAGCGTCGGATAGTGCCAAGGCCTCACCCAGTAAAGTCCGATTGTCAACATCGATCCGACGTAGGGCGGAGCGAAAGCCGCGTCAAGTGATTCCGCGAATCGTTGCCGACTGGTTGAGTCGCCGCTATCCGCATATTCGAGTGCGTCGGAAAATACTCGCCAAAGGAAATCGATGTGGTCCGCGGCGCGCGTGTTGGCATAGGGGAAGAACCACGAACTGAAGTTGCTCAATACGGGAATTCCCTCGAAAGACTCCGGCACCGGTGCCGTGACGCCGATCACATCGGCCAGGAATCTTGCGATTCTCCGGCGATTGTGATCGGTTATGCCGCGATTGAATAGACCGAAGGTGGTGAAGGGACAGATGTCTCGGAGGAGGCCGGACGAACCATCGGAGAATCGATCCTCCACCTTTAGCGGAACCTGGAGCTTGGACAACTCGCGAATCGCCGAGATCAGAGGCTCACGGTCATCGCGGTAGGAAAGGAGTTGATCGGCGAACGATGTGTAGAAGGTGGACCAGGCAAACCGATCGGCATCCTGTGGCCGATCACCGTACCTGTCCGCCCAGAATGGACGGTTGCGGAATCCGTCGATGTCCTGGGGTTCGGCCTCGAACGCGAATCTGAGTAGCTCCTCGCCCCACCGTATTCCGGACACGACCTTCCACATGGTGCGCATGTTCGTGAAGAAGTACCACTCGCGGGGAGGATCGACCCGTGTCCACTCGACGAGGAGGCTGCGCCCGTCCCCGGGGTTGTCTCTGACGGTTCCGGTGGCCTTTATCGCCATCACCGCCACGAAGTTCCCGCGGTTGTCGAACGGAAGACCGTGCTTCCTCGTGTACGCCGACTTCAGGGCGACCCGGTCGCCAGGCTGGATCGACTTCACCTCCTCGATGTAGCGATCCGTATAGCCGTGCTCCCAGACGCCCTCTCGAACGAAGCGCTCAGACTGGTCGTCGACTCCGCCGAACGACGCGCCGAGGAACCACGCGTTTCCGACACCTGCACCGCCACCACCTGAAGCCACGTCTGACACCTCGCCCCTCGATCATGATGTAACGAGGGAATCCTAAGCATCCCACTGCCCCACCGGACGACGGGGTTCGGGTGGTCTACCGGCGATGGGTTTGCGGCACGATCGGCTGCCTGGGTGTCGATGTGCAGCCGATGTGGCACAATTGTGGCCATGACGACTGAATCGCTGCGGGTCGTGAGAGATCGGTTCTCGGAGTTCGTCGAGCGGGTGCTTGTGCACCACGAGCGGGTCGTCGTGACGCGCAACGGCTCGCCGGCGGCGGTGCTGATGAGCCCTGAGGACCTCGAGTCGCTCGAGGAGACCCTGGCGATCCTCGGCGACAGCGACGCTCTCCGGGAACTCGCCGAGGCGCATCGCGCCCACGCCGAGGGCGATGTGGTGCGCGGCGTCGACGCGGTCAGGGCGCTCAGGCCTTGACCGCAGGTGAGCCGTACCAGATCGTCGTCGCCCAGCCTGCAGCCAGGACCATCGCGGAACAACTCCCGGAGTCCGTGGCCGCAGCGGTCGTCGAGCTGATAACCGGGCCGCTGCTGGACAACCCCCGGCAACTCGGTGTGGCGCTGCGCAACGAGTTGGACGGACTGTGGAGCGTCCGCCGGGGGACCTACCGCGTCGTCTACCGGATCGACGATGACCGCCGCGAGGTCGTGATTCTCCGGGTCGGCCACCGCCGGGACGTCTACCGGTCCGACTGAGGCGAGTCAGACCGCATCACGTCGTGCCGGCGGAGGCCGAACCCATCGGCCGGCGGTTCAGGAGGGTTGTCCGCAGGTGATGCCGGGCGGGCCTACGGCGCGGGCGGCTTCGTGCGGCCTATGCGGACGTAGGCCTCTTCGGGGATGGCTTCGACCGTCTTGTAGACGGTCCAGGTGCAGGGCTTGGGGTTCTCGCCCGCGGTGTCGCCGGGGTAGAGGGGCGGGTCGACGACGCGCACCGGGTGGCCCCAGCGTTCGGCGGGGAGCATCTCGAGGGTGAAGCAGCAGTGGGCGCAGTAATAGCAGACGCCCTTGCTGTTCCAGGCCCAGTCGTGTTCCTCCTTCGTCACTCCGAATCGCAGCGCGCGCTGCGGGTCGGGCGGCGACTCCTCCACGTCGATCCCCCGGACCTGGCGGCCGCCGGAACCGCACGGGTCGAAGCTGAACACCCAGCGATCCTCGTGCTCGGTGAAGTCGATGTCCCCCATGCGGTCCGGTCCGACGAGGTGGCTCCGCATCGCCTCGAACGACGTGTAGAGGTTGCGGAACAGCGTGTCGGCGTAGTCCTTCTCGCGCAGGTCGAACGCCATGTAGCGCTCCTGGATGTAGGGCTCCAGAGCGTGGCGGTAGATGTCCTCCAGCGCCGCCTCACCGAAGCGCTCGGCCGTCAACGCCAGGATCCCCGACAGGAAGTCAGCCCAGCGATCGTGGAGGCGCCGCCACGCCACCCGCAGGGCGTCGAAGTCCGCCAGCGCCTGCTCGGCGTCGATCAGCTCGGCGCGCACGGCATGCGTGAGGTGGCCGGCCTGCGCCCCCAACTCCAACCAGACGGCGTCACCGTCGAACGGAGTTCCGTCAGGCATGGCCAACTCCACGCGGAGATCCTCGACGGCCGCCGCCAGTTCCGCCTCGCCGTAGCCCGACTGCTCCAGCCACTCCAGGAACCCGGGTGTCCAGGTGTCGTAGACGAACTGGACGACCTTCGCCTCCTCCATGAAGTAGTCGATGAGTTGCGCCGCCATCTCGCTGCGTCCCTCGACGATGGCCTCGTTGACCTTCGTGACGGTGCTGACGCTCTGATCGGCCCAGTCCCCCGTGCGAACCCGCTTCCTGATGTCGTCCGACCACGTGAGATGTGTCATTGAGCCCCTGCCCTGCCAATGGGAACCGCCGGGAGCCTAGCCGTGGACAATTTCCTGGCCGGGAGCCATGGCGCAGCACGGGCTCGGCGGATGCAATCGCCTCACTCAGCCGGTTGCCGGGGTGCCGCCGGGCCGAGCGGTCCTCCGGGTGCACGGACATCCGGCCTGTGCAATCATGCGCGGGCACGCGGGCACCCCGCCGAGTGACGGGATCCGGGGCGGACGGGAGAGTTGAGAACCATGTCGAGCAACGGTGACGGGAGGCAGCGAAGGATCGTCGTCACGGGCGCGGCGCAGGGGGTCGGGCGCGGGTGCGTCGAGAGGTTCCTCGGCGAGGGTCACTCGGTTCTGGGCATCGACATCAACGGCGAGAAGCTGGCGGAGATCGAGCCGCTCGGCGCCGACACCCTGGTGGCCGACCTGGCCGATCCTGAGGGGCGCCGGACGGTGATCGAGGCCTCCGCGGGCTGCGACGGGCTGGTCAACTCCGCCGGGATCATCCTGCTCAAGAACCTCCGGGACATCACCGTGGAGGAGTGGCGGTGGCTCGTGCAGGTCAACGTGGAGTCGATCTTCTTCCTCTGCCAGGGCATCGGACCGACGATGGTCCCCGGCGGGGCGATCGTGAACCTGTCCTCGTCATCGGGCAAGCTCACGAACACCACAGAGGCCGGCGTGTACGCGGCCACCAAGTGCATGATCCTGTCGGTCACCCGGTCGTTCGCCTACGACCTCGCGCCCATCCCGGTGCGCGTCAACGCCATCTGCCCGGGCCTCCTCGATACGCCCATGCAGGACAAGGTGCTCGCCGAGGTGGCGCCGTTGCGGGGTATGACCCCCGATGAGCTCTCCGAGGCGCGAACCCAGGTCGTACCCCTGAAGCGAGGCTCGACGCCGGCGGAGATCAGCGGTCTCATCAGCTTCCTGCTCGGGCCCGACAGCGCCTACATCACCGGTCAAGCCATCAACCACACAGGCGGGCTGGTGATGTGGTAGCCCATCGGGCGGCAGGAACGTCACCGCCGAGCCGCGGGCGCCGCCCCAGTTGGCCGCAGATCAGGAGCCGTTGACGGCCCGTCCGCCTTGGGGGATTGCAGCAACCGATCGCAGGAACCGAACCATGCACCCGCAAGGAGCAGAAACATGAAAATCGTCGCCGTTGAGCCGATCCCGGTCACCTACCCGGAGCCCAACGATTTCAACGCCTACCGGCACCTGTGCCTGGTGAAGCTCACCGCCGATGACGGGCGGGTCGGCTGGGGGGAGTCCGTCACCATGTGGCCCGAGGCCTCGATGGCCACGAAGGCGGTGATCGAGGGCCTCGCCCGGTTGCTCATCGGCAAGGACCCGGTGTCCAACGACGCCCTGTACCGAGCGATGAAGAACCACGTCTGGTGGTACGGCTACGAGGGCGGCATCGCCTCCTTCGCCATCTCGGCGCTGGACATCGCCATCTGGGACCTGAAGGGCAAGGCGCTCGACACCAGCGTGACGAGGCTGCTGGGTGGCCCGGTGCACGACACGTTGCCGGCGATCGCCTCCTGCCACGCCCACGACGCCGAGATCCCCGCCATGGCCGAGGAGACGCTGGAGTGGCTCTCGACCGGCCTCCAGGGAATCAAGACCGGCTTCGGCAAGCGGGGCGACGCCTATCTGGGATACGAGCACGACCGCGACGTGGCGTACGTGAAGGCCATGCGTGAGGCCATCGGCCCCGACAAGCAGCTGATGGTGGACATGGGCATCAAGATCCGCTGGGACGTCACCACCGCGGTGCGGCGCTGTCAGGCCTTCGACGAGTACAACCTGAACTGGATCGAGGAGCCCCTCGCGGCGTGGGACCCCGAGGGCTACCGGACACTGCGCGACAAGACCTCCACATTGATCGCGTATGGGGAGCGGGAGTGGACCCTGCAGGGCTTCGAACGGCTGCTGGAAACCGGCACCGTGGATGTCATCGGCTGTGATCCCGGCCGAGCCGAGGGCATCACCGGCTTCAAGAAGATGGCTGAGCGGGTGGAGTTCTACCGCCGCCAGGCCAACGCGCACGCCTGGTCGTCAGCCATCGTCAGCGCGGCCAGCCTGGCGGTCAGCTTCTCCAGCTCAGCCTGCACGCTCTTCGAGTTCAAGCCGCTGCGCAACCCCATGCAGCACGACCTCGTGACCGAGCCCTTCGACCACATCGACGGCTGGTGCTACCCCCCCACCGGGCCGGGACTGGGCATCGACGTGATCGAGGAGGTGGTGGACTTCTACCGCCTCGAGAAAATGGAGGACGCTGTGCAGAGGCCGAACATGGGCCAGCCGGGCTAGGAGTTTGCCGACCAGTGCCGCGCAGCCCCTCGCCGTCGTTCCGGCGAAGGCCGCCGCGGCGACCCATCCCGTCATTCCGGCGAAGGCCGGAATCCACGGTCCAGCGGTCCGGTACGGGCTGCGGATGGGTCGTTCAGCGCACCCCTCGAGCGGGATGGCGCCAGGACTCGTCTCACTGAACACAAGGAGGAAACATGGCTTGGGATCTGGGATCAGGCCTGGAGGGCAAGGGCGTGATCGTGACCGGCGCCGGTGGGGGCATCGGGCGGCCCACCGCTGAGATGTTCGCCGCGGCGGGCGCCAGGGTCATGGCTGTCGACCTCCACCAGGCGGCCGTGGATGAGGTCGTGGCTGGCATGGAGGGTGACGGCCACATCGCCGCCGGCTGCGACCTGACCGACCTCGACGCCCAGGGCGCGCTCGTGGACCGGGCGGTCGACGAGCTCGGCAACCTCTATGTGCTGGCGCACCTCGCGGCGGTGCTGCGGCGCCGCAGCTCGATGGACGAGGTCACCGAGGACGACTGGGACTTCCAGATCGACACCAACCTGAAGGCCTCGTTCTTCATGGCCCGCAAGTGTGCGAACGCCATGATCGCCGGCGGGGTGGGCGGGCGCATGATCCTGTTCAGCTCCCAGGGCTGGTGGAGCGGCGGCTTCGGGGGCTCCACCGCGTACTGCGCCTCCAAGGGCGGCATCGTGTCGATGTCGCGGGGCATGGCCCGCACCTACGGCCCCCACCAGATCACCGTCAACGTCGTCTCCCCCGGCCAGGCCGCCACCTCGATGCTGCTGACCGACCTCGACCCTGCCGTCCTGGAGTCGATGACCAAGGACACACCCCTGGGCCGCATCGCCGATCCGTCGGAGATCGCGCCGGTAGTGGTGTTCCTGGCGTCACACCACGCCCGCTTCGTATCCGGGGCCACGATCAACGTCTCCGGCGCCCTGCAGATGTACTGACCGCCTCGGCGTCAGCCTCCGCCGGGTTGCGGCGCCACCAAGCGCCACCCCCGATTGTCCTTCCGGCAAACGCCGGAATCCACGACTGCGGCCGACGGGGCCGTAGCTCTGTCACACATATGAACCATGATTGAATCGGACTGCGAAACCGTTCGACAGCCAGTCAGATCGCCCGGTATCGACCCCAGGAGGCAGTCGTCGTGAGTACAGCACCGGCCGGAGAATTGGCCGCGATGGTGAAGCGATTCCGCCAGGAGAAGCGCTATCCGGCCCCAGAGCACGAGGAGCAGAAGCGGCTGCGGGAAGAGTGGGTCGAGAAGCTGCAGCCAGAGAACATCGAGTCACTCAGCCGTCGCGACCTAACCGGCGTGGCCAGCAACGGAGTGTTAGGTAATTCACGCTATGTGTACCCGGACGTCAGAGGGGTGATGGCATGGATCGAAGCCTTGGATGATGCCTCATACGCTCGGATGATCGAACACATTCGTTACCTGTGCTGGGATGAGGATGAGTTGTCGATCCGCTATGACGCGCTGACAGATCGCAGCAGTCCCCGCAAGACGAATGAGTTCGGAGACGCGGCCACCTCCAAGGTGCTGGCCATCTGTCATCCCCAAACGTTCCTCCCCATCGCTGTCTCCTACAATCAGGGCCGCGACGCGATGTTGCAGCGGCTGGGCTTGCCGGGGCCACGGGGGTCCAGTCACGGCCAGCGGGTGGTAGACGCCAACGACAGACTTCGGGCCCATCTCTCACCACACTTCGGCGATGACCTGTACGGCATGGCCACATTCCTCTACTGGCTGATGGAGCAGGCACCCCTCTCCAACGGAGGGACAACCGGGAACGGAAGCCCCGGACCGGAGCCCGCTGGCAGACCGGATCTGGTGGCTTTGGCAGGAAAGCTTCTGGTCGGCCCTGGCTTTCTGGAGGACATCGTCGAACTGCTCGAGGACAAGGGCCAGGTGATCCTCTACGGGCCACCGGGAACGGGCAAGACCTATCTGGCTCAGGAGCTCGCGAAGGTGCTTGCTCCGGATGAGTCGTGTCGAACACTGGTGCAGTTCCACCCGTCGACGTCCTACGAGGACTTCTTCGAGGGATACCGGCCCGCCGGGACCGGCGACGGCGGCATCCGCTACGAGTTGACGCCCGGCCCGCTCGCACGCATGGCGAAGCGGGCGTCCGAAGCGCCGGAGGAGCAGCGCTACGTGATGGTCATCGACGAGATCAACCGGGGCAACCTGCCCCGCGTGCTCGGTGAACTGCTGTTCCTGCTGGAGTACCGCGACCAGAGCGTGCAGACGCTGAACCGACCCGACACGCCCTTCTCGCTCCCGAAGAACCTCTGGTTCATCGGCACCATGAACACCGCCGATCGGTCGATTGCACTGGTGGATGCGGCGCTGCGGCGGCGGTTCCACTTCGTGCCGTTCTTCCCGGACCGCCCTCCGATGGAGGGCCTGCTCGGTCGTTGGCTGGATCGAGAGGGCCAGCCCGTCTGGGTGGGACGGCTCGTGGACGCAGTCAACAGCGAACTGAGAGATGTCCTCGAAGGCTCCCACCTGCTGCTCGGTCCCAGCCACTTCATGAAGGGCTACGGCTCCGCTCCTGACGAGCAGCGGGAGCGACTGCGGCGCATCTGGGAGTACAACATCGAGCCCTTCATCGAGGACCAGTTCTTCGGCGATCCCGACAGGATCCAGGAGTTCCGATTCGATGCGGTGATGGATCGATATGGCCCGTCGACCCAGCCTGAGAATCACGCCGGCTCTGGTCCCGCCGTAACGCCGGGTGCCCCCGCCGGTCCTGCAAGTGACGACACCACGGCGGAGGCGGCCGGCGACACGCGCTCCGAGGACGCCGCCACCGAGGCCAGCCCGCAGTAGTCGGCGAGCGGATGGCGGCTCCGACGGCTGCGGTGGTCGACATGGCGAGACAGTCGGAAGGTGTAGGCGCGCGGGCGCAGTCCCCACGGCCGGAAGGGGCGGACGTCGGGGGGCGATCTGAACCTCGACGCCAGGAGAGGGTCGCCCGGACGCTGACGCTGCGCGAGCACAGCAGCGAAATCCTGCCGTTGACCGGAGATCAGGCCGGCGCGCTGAACCGTGTCGGGGACGGGAAGTACCTATCGATCGAGCCGAGCGAGCCTTCGGGACACTGGCAGGTCTCCGCGCACAACTACGTGGGGTCGATCAACGTCGGCGGATTGCAGGTGCTCGTGCGGCCCAAGATCCCGCTGCGGAACCTGTTCCTGCTGCTCGAAGTGGGGTTGCGGGAGCGCGACTGGCGCGACGAAGCGACCCGCTATGAGACCACCGGCGACCTGCTGCCGGCTCTGGTCTCGTTCTTCGCCCGCGCGGCGGAGACCACGCTGGCCCGCGGGCTCTACCACTCCTATCGCGAGCGGCGCGACCGGCTGGTCGCCATGCGGGGCCGCATAGACATGGAACGCCAGCTCACTCGGCCCGGCGTCGTCATCCCCACCGCCTGCAGGTTCACCGACTTCACCGCGGACCTGATCGAGAACTCGTACATGAAGGCCGCCGTGTCGCGGTCGTTGCGCGTCGCAGGGGTGCAGCCGGTCGACCGACGGCGGCTCATGCAGCACCTCGTGACCCTTGAAGACGTGGGCGACGTCAGGCACCATCCCACCGATCACGAGAGCGTCGTGTTCACCCGGCTCAACGAGCACTACAAGCCGGCGCTGCGGCTGGCCCGGCTCGTGCTGGAGAACCTGACTTTGCAAGACGCCATCGGCGAGACGCAGGCGTCGTCGTTCATGGTGGACATGAACCACCTCTTCGAACGGTTCGTGACCGAGCGGCTGCGGCGGGCGCTCCGCGAGCGACTCGACGTCAAGGATCAGCACCGCAGCTATCTGGGCAAGGGGCGCGCCGTGGCCATCCGGCCCGATCTGGTCCTCGGCTCGGCGGGGTCCGCCAAGTTCGTCGCGGACATCAAGTACAAGCTCACCGACGACTCCGCCGGCGGTCGCAACGCCGACTACTACCAGCTGCTGGCCTACACCACCGCGCTCGACCTCCCCGAAGGCGTGCTCATCTACTGCCTCGACGCCGACCGGCCCGACGGAGCCGGCAGCGGCTGGTCTCTCGGAACGAGCACTACCAGCGCGCCAGCACCCGTTACAACCGCCCCAGTCGGCACGGCCGCCATCTCGTCCGTCCGCGTGCGGCACACGGGCACGGTGCTGCACACATATGCGCTCGACCTGTCCGGCACACCCGACGACGTCGGCAGGCACATGAATGCCCTGGCCGACTGGATCGCCGATCGCGCCACGGCGGCAAGCTCGACCGCGATGCCCGCGGCTCTGACGGCATGACGGACAGTCACCGACGCCACGAAGCCCGTCATTCCCGCGGAGAGCCTGCTCCGGACGCGATCCGGGGCCTGGATCCAGTGCCCAGCGGTCAAATACGGTTCGTGCGTGGGGCCGCCGCCTGCCCCGTCATTCCGGCGAGTCAGACCCACCAACCGGGGACCCGAACAGTATGAGTGTCATTCCGGCCGAGAGCCGGCCCGGGACTTGATCCGGGGATGGAATCCACGCTCCGGGGGATCCGCTGGCGTGCGCGGTCCATCACTCGGCATCCCCTCGGAGAACGCCGGGCAGAGTTGACGGCCACCTCACCGGTGAAACCGGTGTGACATTGGTCACACCGGTTTGGGCGCCTTGCGTGTAGCGGCCAAGTGGGGAAGGCAAAGCCCGCTGACCTGCGGTTTTGTTGGGGCGTCCGAGCCCGATCCCGTCAGTTTTCTGAACTTGGGCCCCACTTGCACAGTGACTGCGTACAGATGTTGGTCTTCTGTCTTACCCATATGCTAATATGGCTACAAGCAATCAAAACGTGGCGATCAGGCTGGCGACGCGACCGGTCGGAGACAAACCGGAGAACCGCAAGAGGGGGTGACGAACCGATGGGCAGCGATCCGATGAGCGAACATCGAAAGGGCGAGTGGGCCGTGCTATGCGAGTGGCAGAACTCCCCGGCCTCGCTGGTGGGCGTCGACCTGGCTGAGTTGCGTGAGCGTTTGCGCCTCGTCGGGCGGGGGAGAGCGTCGCTCGCCGCGTTCGAGGCCGACCTCGTCGCTGAGATCGCCCGCCGGGAGGGAGACGCGGAGGCGGAGGAGATCCTGTGAGCGGGAGCCGGAGGATCGGTTCCGGCGCACGCTGAAGGAACACATCAACGAGCGCACCAGCGAACAGGAGTTGAACGAGCGCCGCGAGCGTCAGCGGCAACGGCGGCGGGCTTCGATCAGCGAGCAGTCCGACGGCATGTTCCACCTGTTCGCCCAACTCGACCCCCTGGTCGGCGCGCAGGTGCGCGCCGCGCTGGTCGCCAAGGCCGACGAATTGTTCCGCCAAGAAGACGCCGCCCAGCGCTCAACGCACCCGCAGCGCTTCGCCGACGCGCTCGCACAACTCATCTGTCACAGCGACGGCGCCGACGTGCCCGCGGGCGCCGAGTTGATCGTGCTCGCCGACTACGACCTCCTCCACGAGAGCATCACCAACGCCCGCCTGACCGACGGCACCCGCCTCACCGCCGCCGAGACCCTCGCCATTGCCTGTGACGCCAAGATCCTGCCGGGCATTTTCAACAAGCACACCGGCGACGTCCTGCTGGGCCGCTCACAACGCAAGGTCTCCAAGCGCCTCCGCAAACGCCTCGTCGTCCGCGACGGCGGCTGCATCGGCTGCGGCGCCCACGAGAAGATCTGCCAGGCCCACCACATCGAGCATTGGTGCGACGACGGCGAGACCAACTTCGAGAACACCTGCCTACTGTGCTGGCGCTGCCACCACATCCGCGTCCACCGCCACGGCGAACAAGTCGTGCGACACGCCGACGGCCGATTCACCCTCCAACCACAGGTCGACACCCACGCACGCGCCGGGCCGGCAGACGCCACAGGCGCAGGACAGGCGACCCGACTCGACCTGCCAACCCAACGCGCACCCGACACCCGACACCCACCGACGACCTCACACGCACCGGGAGCCGAACCTTCCGCCGTCGCCGGTCAGGCCGCCGGCCACCCCAAGCCGCGCCGGCACGAACCCGAACGCCCCCGCAAAGACCGCCCCCCAATGAGCGGCCACCGACGCGGACCACCCAAACCAGAGTCGACCCCAACCGGCCCCGCAAGCCTGCCCTTCCCGGCCTCCAGAACGGCCACAGCGCGCGACGCCGAACACTGAACGGCACTTGCGGCTCTCGCCCGGACAGCCGCAAGTGGAGGCGGGGACGCCGGGGGACGGCGCCGGCGCGATTTCGCCAGACGCGCCGCCGACGGCCACCGGTGGCCCCGCCGGGCAGTCACGCATCCGTGAGGGCGGGGAACGCCGGGGGCGAGGCCGGATCGATTGCGTCGGCGACAGCCGGACTCGGCACCGGCCGCCCCCGCCCGGACCGCTGCCCGATGGATTCCGGCCTGCGCCGGAATGACTCGGGAGGCGGTCTGCGGCAATACCCAGCGGTCTTCTAGGCTGGCGAGTGCTGGACTTTCCTTGAACTCTGGAGGCCGACGATGGTGATCACGAGCCGCCTGCCCGACGTGTCGATTCCCGATGTTCCGGTGACCCCGTACATCTTCGAGAACGCCGCCGGGCGCGCCGGCAAAGCCGCTCTGGTCGACGGTCCCTCCGGTCGGACCTACGACTTCGGCACCCTGCAGATGTTGATCCAGCGGTTCGCCGGTGGGCTGGTGGCGAACGGCTTCCAGCCGGGCGAGGTTCTGATGATCCTCGCCCCCAACGTCCCCGAGTACGCCATCGCCCTGCACGGCACGCTCGTCTGCGGTAGCACCGTCACGACAGTCAACCCCACCTACACGGCTCGCGAGCTGCGCCACCAGATCGAGGACTCCGGCGCAACCTGGCTGTTCACGATCCCGCTGTTCCTACCGCTGGCCCGCGAGGCGATGGCCGGAGGCAGCAGCATCGGGCGCATCATCGTGCTCGGCGAGACGGACCCGGCCGACGACATCCTGGACGCCTTCGCGCTTGTCGGCGGCGAGGCCTACGAGGGCCATGCCCCGGTGGACGTGACGGACACCGTGGCCATCCTGCCCTACTCCAGCGGCACGACCGGCAATCCCAAGGGCGTGATGCTGACCCATCACAACCTGGTGTCCAACCTGGTCCAGGGCGGTTCCGTCGTCGCGGCCGACTCCGACGACGTGGTCATCGCGGTCCTGCCCTACTTCCACCTCTACGGCCTGCAGATCCTCATCAACTTCAACCTGCGGGTAGGCGCCACCACCGTGTCGCTGCCGCGCTTCGACCTCGAGCAGTTCCTGAAAGTCGTCCAGGACCACGGGGTGACCCGCGCCTATTTGGTGCCACCGATCGTGCTGGCGCTGGCCAAGCATCCCTTGGTGGACAAGTACGACCTGTCCAAGCTCAAATCGATCGTCTCGGGCGCGGCGCCACTGAGCGAGGAACTCGCCAACGAGGTGACCGACCGCATCGGCGTCGAGATCCTCCAGGGCTACGGCATGACCGAGACCAGCCCGGCAACGCACGTGGCGCTCGAGGGCTCCGGCAAGCCCGGCTCGGTCGGAGGGTTGGTGCCCAGCAGCGAGTGCCGCGTTGTGGACGTGTCCACCGGCGAGGATGTCGAGCAGGGCGAATCAGGCGAGATCTGGGTGCGCGGCCCCCACATCATGAAGGGCTACCTCAACAACCCGCAGGCGACCGCCGACACGATTGACGACGACGGCTGGCTGCACACCGGCGACATCGGCTACATGGACGAAGACGGCGACTTCTACATCGTCGACCGGCTCAAGGAACTCATCAAATACAAGGGTTTCCAGGTGCCGCCCGCCGAGTTGGAGGGGCTGCTGCTCTCGCACCCGGCGGTGGGGGACGCGGCGGTCATCCCGGTGGCCGACGAGGAGGCCGGCGAGATCCCCAAGGCCTTCGTCGTGCTGAAGCCGGGCGCCGAGGCCACCGCAGGCGAACTGCAGGACTTCATCGCCGGCCAGGTGGCCAGCTTCAAGCAGATCCGCGAACTGGAGTTCATCGACGCCATCCCCAAGGCGATCTCAGGAAAGATCCTGCGGCGCGTCCTCCGCGACGCCGAAGCGGCTAAGCGCGCCTGAGAGGCGGGAGGCGCCGGGGCGGTTCCCGACCGCGATCACTGGTACAGGACGCTGCCCCCGGACCATGGATGCCGGCCTCCGCCGGAATGACTGAGTGGCGAGCAGAGTCCGGGGCAAGGCCCTCCGCCGGAATATCGCGAGAGTCGGGACGAGGAGACTCTGCAGGCGCGGTTAGAGCGAGTCGCCGAGTTCCTCGCTGGCGCGGCGGATGAGTTCCTCGGCCTCGTCGATGCGCTGCTGGTAGAGGTCGAGGCGACCTTCGCGCAGCGCCTCGTCGGCCTCGGCGAATAGGGCCACGGCCTCCGCCAGCAGGGCACCAACCTCGTCGGGAACGTCGCCCGGCAGCACGGCCGGGGGCGGGGCGGGAGCTGGCTCGGGCGGGGCGGGAGCGGGCGGGGCGGGAGCGGGCTCCGCCGGGGCCGGGGGCGCCGGGGCTGGCGCTGCGGCAGCAGTCTCCGCCGCCAGTCCCGCTGTGTTCCCCACGCAACTCGACGACGAGGCGTCCTGGGAGTCCGACACCAGCGTTAGGCCGAACAGACCGCGCAGCGCCTCGCTCAGGGTGGGGCACATGACCACCCGCTCGCCGAGCACGGCGATGACCTGTTGCAGCTCGGGCACCGGCGGGCTCTGTGCCACGACGTACAGGGGGCGCACATAGAGGATCGAGTTCTCCACCGGCACGAGCACAAGATCACCGAACTCCACCCGCGAACCCTGCTGGTTCAGCAGCGTCACAACCCGCGAAATGCTGGGATCGCTCTGGATCTTCGAGTTGACCAGGGCCGGCCCGTCAGTCAAGCCGAGCGGCTCGACCTTGTAGGCGACCAGCTCCCCGTACTCGTCGGGGTCGCTCTTACCGACCATGAAGGCGGTGAGTTCCCGGCGGGTGTCCTCGGTGGAGACCGGCACGTAGGAGCGCAGGATGACGAAATCCTGATCGTCCTCGTCCGGCAGGCGCGTCAGCAGGTAGTACGGGTCGATGCGAGCCTCCCGCGAGGGCTGCTGCACCACCCCATCGGGCGTGGTGATCGGGGAGGTCAGAACACCGGTGACGGCGCCCGGATCCTGGGCCACGGACCACCCCTTGGCCTGCTCGTAGAACTCCTGAGGATCGTCGAGTTGGTAGCGGGCCCAGACGTTGGTCTGGACACGGAACAGATCCTCCGGGTAGCGGATGTGCTCGCGGATCTCCGCCGGCATGGCGTCGAAGTCCTCGAACAGTCCCGGGAAGGCGTTGCGGTAGGCCTGCAGGATGGGATCATCGGGGTCGACGACGTAGAGGGTCGTCGTTCCGTCGAATCCGTCCACCACGGCCTTGATCGAGTTCCGCACGTAGTTGAACCGGTGCCGGAGGCCGCTCTTGTCCCCCAGTTGCTCGGTGTCGGCACGCTGGCCGTACGGATACTTCGATGTCGTGGTGTAGGCGTCGACGATGTACTGGATCCGTCCCTCGGCCAGCACCGGGTACGGGTCGTTGTCGATGTGCAGGAACGGCGCCAGCTTCTTGACACGCTCGCGCACGTCGCGGACGTAGATCACCCTGCTCTCGTCGTTCACGAATCCTGAGAGCAGCGGGTCCACCTCCCAGAAACGCAGAGCGAACGAAGCCTGCCGGAAGAAGCCGCCGATCAGCACGCCGCCCTCGCCCTCGTAGCTGTAGGACTCCTCCACGCCGGTACTCGTGGGAACGTCCACCTCCTGGCGGTCGGTGCGGACGACGGCGTAGCCATCGAGATCCTCGCTGTAGTAGAGCCGAGGCTCATCGAGGTTGATGCCCAGTTCGTTGTTCACGGGGAGCCCGCCGATGCGGAAGTCGGGCAGGCCCGCCTCCACGGTGTTGGCAGGCGCGAGGGCCACGCCGAAGCCGTGGGTGAACGTGAGTGTGCGGGCCTCCCAGGAGTTCTGCGGGAGATTGCCCGGGTTCAGCTGGCGCGCCCCGAGCACGACCGGCGTCAGCTTGCCGTCGATCTCGTACCGGTCGATGTCCAGCACCTCGGAGAAGTGGTAGTAGTTCCGCTCGCCCTCGCGGTTCTCGAACGTCTGCGGCAGGATCGACGGATCGAGCAGCGGCAGGTTCTCGATGATGTCCTCGTTCCGGGCGACGTCATCGAAGCTGAGGCCTCCGGTCGAGTTGAACGCGCGCGTCTGGACGTCGTCGAGCCCCATGGCCCGGCGCGTGGACGCGATGTTGTGCTCGATGTAGACCCGCTCCTGCGTGGACTCGGCGGGCTCGACCCGCAGGCGCTGGATGATGAGCGGGTAGATGCCCCCCATCACGATCGCCACGAACGCCCAGAGGCCGACCGCCAGGGTGGGAAGTACCCAGCCCTTGAGCCGGATGTTCACGATCAGCAGGACGAAGGAGAGAAGCGAGATCAGGATGAGGAGCCAGTGGACAGGAAGCCGAGCGTTCAAGTCGGTGTACGTGGCGCCGTCCACGGCGCCTGACGTCGACGTCGTCAGTTCGTAGCGTCCCAGGAAATAGTCGGCGGCCTTGACGAGGGCCAACGCCCCGAGCAGCACCGAAAGGTGTGCCTTCACCTGCGGGGTGACACGCTCTCCCTGCTTCTGGAAGCGGATCCCCCCATTGATGTAGTGGGCGATGGCCGTGAGGAAGAACGTGAGCAGAACGACGTTGAACAACCAGTTCACGATGTACGTGTAGAAGGGCAACTGGAAGACGTAGAAGCCGATGTCGTTCCCGAACCAGAACGCGTCGATCGGGTCGGGGATACCGAATTTCACGCTGTTGGTGAGGAGGAGCCACTCCTCCCACTGGTCGGAGGCGCCGGCGCCGATCGGCAGGGCGAACAAGAGCGTCACCCCGAGGCGCACCAGGCGCGGACGCTGCCCGGCCGAGGCGTGATAGCGGGAAAGCACGTCCTCCTCCGGACCGCGAGGGCGCTGGGCGGGCGCAATCCGGTCGGCGATCGTCAGGTTGCCGTAGAGCAGGACGAAGAGAACGGCGATGAAGATCAGCGCCAGAACGATCCGGGAGAGGATGATCGTTCGCCAGACATCGGCCTGGGCGAGGGCGTCGAACCAGAGGTAGTCGGTGTAGAAGCTGGCGGCGCCGCGCAACGACACCAGCACGATGATGACCGCACCGATCGCAATGAACAGGCCCCACCGCAAGCGACGGGATCGGACCGGGGTCGGGGGCCTGCGCGGGCCGCCCGGCGCCCTCGGTCCTGACATCGACATGGTCGGCAGCCTACTGCCGACGGCCCGCTTTGCCCGACGGCTCGACCCTCCGACCGGTGGATCGATGCGTCACGGTGCCCGAGCCGGCGCCTCCGGAGATACGTCTAGTCGTCGGCGTGCGGCTGGGCGCCAACCTCGCGCCCGGCGAGCCGGGCTCCCGTGCGCTCGGCGCGAAGTCGAGCGAAGAGAGCGTCAACCTCGCCGGCGTCGACCCCGTCCGGCGGTGACCCCTCGAGGTCGGGCCTCCGAGCGTGCTGCGGCTCCTGCTCACTCGTCGGCTCCGTCACCGGGAGGTCGTCGGCGCCGGCCGGCAGCTGCTCCGGTACGGCTTCGACCGGCGGTGATCCGACCGCCACGAACCCCGCCAGCCGTACGGCCTCGAGCTCGGCGCGCCTCTCCTCGACACTCAGCGCAGGCTCGGAATGGATCCTCTGTTCCTCGAGATCGCCCGCGGCCCGAGCGGCTTGCAGCGAGCCGTCGAGACGCCGAAGATGCTCAGCGACATCGCTCACCACCTCACCGAGGTCGGCGCGGAGGCGATCCCGCCCCGCACGCAATCGCACCACCTCGGCGTTCAACTCGCGGCGACGTCGATCCAGATCGGCCAGTACGTCGTCACGCCACACCTCCGCCGATACAGCCTCGAGCAGGGCGTCGTCGACTTCCGCCGCTGCTTCCCCCGAAGCCACAGCAGCGCGTGCCAAGCGACGCTCGAGGTCGGCGATGCGCTCGGACGCCGTCTCGATCGTCGAGGCCACGGCCTCAAGAAACGCGCGCACCTCCGCGCGGTCGTACCCCTTGCGGGCGGGCGCGAACTCCCTTCGAGCCACCTCCTCGGGACTCAACGATCCGCCGGACGGCACGTACGGCTCTCCCGACGTCACGACGGCTTCCTCGAACTCCTCACCGGGCCAATCGTAAGGCGATCTCCGGTGACAGCCGAGTACCGGCGAGGCCGAGGCGTCTCAGCCCTCCGGTGGGGACCAGTTGGGTGCCACAGCCTCGAGAGCCTCGGCCATCGAGGACACCTCCACGATCTCGAGCGCGTCTCCGGCGGCCGCGACCGCGTCGTCGTACTGCCCCTCCGGTACGAGCATCAGGCGGAAGTTTCGGCGCTCCGCCGCCCGAACCTTCTGACCGATACCTCCGACGCTGCCCACCGTCCCGTCCGGGGAGATGGTCCCCGTGACCGCCACGGATTGCTCGGTGAGTTCTCCCGGCGTCAGGAGATCCAGGACCGACAGTGAGAACGCCAGGCCGGCCGACGGACCGGCGATGTTGCCGGTCGCAAAGGTGATGTCCACTCCTAGATCACCGACGTCGTTCGACAGCAGGACGCCGAGGAGGGGACGCTCGTCCTCAGCCGAGGTGCGCGTCTCCGCGTCGATGCAGGGGTCGGCGCTGGATCCGAGCGGAATATCGATCAGGACGCTCTCAGTCTCATCCTCTCGCCTGATCCCGAACTCCACGACCTCGCCCACGGAGCGGCTTCGCACGGACGACGAGACCTCCGCAGCGGTGGTCACTGCCTCACCGCCGACCGCGGTGATCACGTCACCGGTGGCGAGATGTTCGGCCGCGGGCATACATGGCACCAGCCCAATCACGACGACTTGCGACTCGGGAAGTTCGTACCCCAACTCGCGCAGTGCCACGTACACCGAGACATCCTGTGACCGGGTCATCAGGCGAGCGTCGGTGTTCCGGCGCTCCTGAGTTGACATCCCCCTGTTGAAGACGTCCTCGTGCTGAAGGGTGGCGGATCGGTCGAAGTACGCTCTCACCCACTGCCACAGCGAGTCCATCCGCTGAGCTGACACCGTGACAAAGCCGATGAGGCTCATGGGCTCGTACGTGGCCTCGCTCTCCGAGGAGACCGCGCCGGTGGCTGAATACACATCGCCCGGGTACAGCGCGTAGTAGGGCACGGAGACGAACGTCAGGACACCCAACGCCGCCACGACGAATCCCAGCACCGCGGCGGTCCAGATGGCCCTGCGAGGATTCCTTCGGATGAGACGCCAGAAGCCGACCGCAAGCCCCCGGAGTCCCATCCGGCGAAGCGCCGCTATCCGGGATCGGACCGCCCGGAGACGCCACCGGAGTCCCCCACCGCGGATCGCATCTCCTACCCGTCGCAGACATGCCAGCCAACGGCGGAATCGGCGCCACCGGCTCGGTAGCGTGATGTCCACTGTGTTGTCGCCGACCACCGCTCACCTCGCCACCACCGGACCTGCGGGCTCGGCTTCAACGCTAGAGGGTGCACATCGCAGCGAGCGGGCGGACCCACCGCACGACCGGGGCGGCGGCCAACATCCCGGTGAGAGGTTCCGCTGGCGTGACCCCTTCCGCCAGCAGCGCGCCCGCCACGGGCCCGGAGCAGGGTTCCGCTGGTGGCACCGGCTCGGGGCCGCCCTCGCGCTCCTGGCGCTCATCGGCATCCTCAGCGTCCTGCTGGCCGCGCTGGTTGGGTTTGTCGCCTTCGTCGGTGGCGTCGCCCTCGAGGCCCTCATCGGCTGAGCGGCGGTTCCTCCCTGTCCACCGGCGACGACTTCCGTCCGTGACCGAGCGCCGCTCCCCGCCCGGCCCTGCGATGCTCCGGCGCCGCCGCGCCGTGGCCCTCAGCGGATTCGATGGCACCGAGACCACGGCTCGCAAGGGACTGGACGACCCGAGTGCCAGGGTGCGCTGCGCGGCGCTGAGCGCACTTGACCGCCTCGGCGTCCTCGACGGCGCGTCACTGGACTCGGCCTTGGCGGACCCCGAACCGGAGGTTCGCGCCCGCGCCGCGGAACTTGCCGCCGGCCGCACGGACGTCGATCTCGGTGGCGCGCTCTCCGACAGCGAATCGCTCGTGATCGAGGCCGCCGCCTGGGCCTGCGGTGAGCGCCCGTCGCCCGCACCTGGCATCGTGTCGCGCCTCTGCGAGTTGGCAACCGGTCATCCGGAGGCACAGTGCAGGGAGACGGCGGTGGCTGCGCTCGGAGCTCTCGGCGACGAGGCGGGGCTCGCCGCCATCCTCGCCGCCACCCGGGACCGGGCCACCGTGCGCCGGCGCGCCGTCCTGGCCCTGGCCGCGTTCTCGGGTCCAGCGGTCGACGAGGCCCTCGAACGGGCAGCCGGGGACCGTGACTGGCAGGTGCGCCAGGCAGCGGAGGATCTTCGCTAGGAGTTCGCCGCCGCCGGGACCTGGGTTCGGGCCCGGATCAAGCCCGTTGCAGGTCCTTTGCCGGAACGACGACGGAGGATCTTCGCTGGGTCACTCCCCGTCGGAGATGTCCACGAACATCCCGCGCATCAGGTCCAGCGCCTCCAGAGACCGCCCTGCGCCGCGCACCACACACTCCAGGGGGGCTTCCACGCGTCGCACCGGGACGCCCGCCTCGTTGGCGATCCGCTGGTCGATCCCGCTGAGCAGACCACCCCCGCCCGTCAGGTAGAGCCCGCGGCGCGCGATGTCGTTGGCCAATTCGGGCGGTGTGTTGGACACGCAGTTCAGGATGGAGTTGAGGATCGCCCGCAACGGGCCGGCGATGGCGTCGCGGATCTCACCGGAGCTGAGTGTGATGACTTCGGGCGTGCTCATCGAGACCCGCCGGCCACGCACCTGCATCTCGGTGTCCTGGCCGATGTCGAGTGCGGAGCCGACGGTGACCTTGATCCTCTCCGCCGTTTGCTCCCCGACAGCGATGTCGTACGTGGCCCGGAGGTAGCTCTGCACGGCGTCGTCGACGGCGAACGATCCGACACGCTCGGCCTCGAGGGCGACCACGCCACCCAGGGAGATCAGCCCCGACTCCGTCGTCCCGCCACCGATGTCGACGATCAGATTGCCCACCGACTTGTCGATCGGCAGATTGGCGCCGAGAGCCGCGGCGATCGGCTGCTCCATCAGCAGGACGTTGCCTGCCCCGGCCCGGCGTGCCGCCAGCTTCACCGCCCGCATCTCGACGAGCGTGAGCGCTGAGGGTACACAGATCACCACCCGCGGGCGGTTGAACCGGTTCACTCCCACCTGGTGGAAGATGGCGCGCATCATCTGCTCGGTCATGTCGAAGTCCGTGATGGCGCCGCTGCGCAGCGGCCGATGGGCAACGATGTAGCTCGGGGTGCGGCCGATCATGCGCCAGGCCTCCGAGCCCATGGCAAGGACCTCGCCGGTCTGCCGGTGCAGGGCGATGACCGTGGGTTGGCGATAGACGATGTCCTGGCCGGGGGAATAGACCAGCGTGTTGGCGGTTCCCAGATCGATCGCAAGGGCGCGTGCCATGGTGAGCTACCGGTGCCGGCGCCGGTGGCGCCCGCTGCGGGGGGGAGGCCGGAGCGCCGACATCTCGGCGTCGAAGCGGTCCATGCTCGACGTGAACGTCGTGCGATCCCGGTGCCGCAGCCAGAGCACCAGGAAGCCGACCACGCACACGCCGACCGCCACGAAGAGGAAGATCACACCAGCCACTTGCAGCCTCTCTCGCCTTCCTACAGCGGGTTCGCCCGCTGTACGTACTCCTCTATCTCCGACAAGTGTTGGGCCTCCCTCCCCCAGCTCTCGCCTCCCGACCACTTCTCGCGTTTCCATATCGGGACGGTGGCCTTCAACGCGTCGATACAGAAGCGGGCCGCACCGAAAGCCTCCTGGCGATGCGGCGCGGAGGCCACGACGACGACCGCTGCCTCCCCGATCGCCAGCGTACCGACCCGGTGGAGGAGTGCCAGACGCGCCACATCGGGCCACAACTCGCGCGCCTGACGCGCCACCGCCCCAAGGCGGCGCTCCGCTTCGATCTCGTAGGCCTCGTACGTCAACTCGTAGACGTCGCGACGATCCGGTGAGTTGTCGCGAGCGTTGCCGGAGAACATGACGACGGCACCGCAGTGCGGCCGGTTCGCCCAGGCGATCGCCGCATCCAGTGGCAGCGGCGTGCCGAGGAGGCCGACCCACGTATCACCCTCTGGCGATTGCACGGACAAAGGATAATTCCCAGCGCGCCCACATCGATTCATGCCATCCGGATCGGAGTTCTCGGCGGTGGCGGGGCGGGCCACGCCGGCTGATGGTGGCCCCGCCGGGTGGTGCGCTCAGGGAATCTGGAGTCGCGCGGCGCGGCGCGCTCTGGCCATCACGCCTATCGCAATTCCCAGACCGATCGCGCCCGCGGCGACCAGCACCGCCAGCGACCGGCGCTGCAGCACCGACGAGGTCGTGATGGCCCACGGCTTGGCATGGTGCGCGTCGACGTAGCACTCCTCGTTGCTGTGCCGCGGCACCCAACCGGCGGCGCGCAGGCGAGCGTTCGACACAACCCACGGGAACCGCGTGTAGGGAACGACGCCGGGCGGCGTGGGGGCCAAGCGCCAGCGCCATCGGAAACGTGCCAGCCAGGACGCCACCTGCGGCGGGACGCGCAGCCAGGGCACGGTGCCGCTCAGCCGCCGTGCGTCGGTCCCCGAGACGTGGCCGTCCGGCGCGACGTTGTACGCACCGGACAGGTCGCCCAGGACCGCCAACTCCACCGCAGCGGCGAGGTCGTCGAGATGCATGAACTGCACAGGAGGATCGTCATCACCCGCGGCCACCGTCACAGCCGAGCGCAGGATCCGCGCCGCCCAACTGCTCTCGCCCGGTGCGACTGCGGTCACGGGTCGGAGAATCACGAGCCGCACACCCGGATTCTCCACGTGCCACTCGGCGGCCAGCCGTTCGACTTCTGCCTTGTGTGCTGCAAAGGAGAATCCGGGGTTGGGTCGCAACAGCGCGTCCTCGCCCAGCGGGACCGGGTTGTTGGGCCAGGCGCCGTAGACCATCGCACTGGACATCAGGACAACGCCGGTCACCTCTGCCTCCGACGCCGCGGCCAGAAGGCGGCGCACGATCTCGATGTCGAGGCTCGCCGACTCCAGCCCGTCGCGGCGAGGATCGAACGCCGAGACGAGGTGGGCGACGACATCGACCCCCTCGAGCATCGCCGCCACGTCGTCGGTACGGAGATCGCCCTGCCGGAGATCGGCACCCAATCCTGACTGCATAGGTTGCACATCGACGCCGACGACCCGGACCTCCCCGGTGCGGGACGTCAGGAGGGCCGCAAGTCGCGAGCCGATCGAGCCGGCCACCCCGGTGATGGCCACGGCGAGCGGCCGCGGCTGCGGCTCGGGGGGTCGCGACTGGCGGCGCCCGCCGGCGGTTGGTGTGGCGTGACTCATCTGGAGACTCCAAGGTAACGGCGTCGACCCCCATCTACGATGCAGGCATGCCACCGGCCGATCCACCACTCGGCGACGACCCCGCCGAGCCCGGCGGCGGGGAGGACCCGCTCGGCGGCTGGCCCCTCATCGGGGATCTGACCAGGTTGCTCCGCTCCCCTGCGGTCAGCCGTCAAGCGGCCGAACAACTCGCCGTGGCGGTGGCCTCCGACGGAGGCGACGAGGCCAACACCGCACCCGCCGATCGGATCGCCTTCACCGAGTTGGCCGGCATTGCTCAGCTTGCGGCGGAGGCGGCAACCGGTCTCCCGATCACCTCCGACCGCCGAGCGATCGAGGTCTCGGTCGTGAACCGGAGCGGTTGGGCACACCACACCCTGCGCGACTGGCGGCCGCTCTTCCAGCAGCTTCAGGAGGGGCTCACCGCCGGGCGGGATAGGGCCGACCCCGAGTCGTCGCCGGGCGGCAGCCCGGAGGCTCTGCTGCGACGCCTGATGGAACCGCTCGCACCGCTCCTGGCGGACATGACCGCCGGCTCGCTGACGGGGCGGCTGGCGCGGGTGGCCCTCGGGACCCATGACGTCGCGCTGCCCCGCGTCCGCAGCGACCGGCTCCTTCTGGTCGAGCCCAATATCGGCGCCTTCGCGGAGGCCTGGAGCCTGCCGCGCGACGACACCTGCCTGTGGGTCTGCGTCCACTCCCTCATCTGCAACGCGGTCCTCAGCGTCCCGTCCGTCCACCAACGGCTGACCGATCTCCTGCGGCTCTTCGCCGGCGGCTTCGAGATCAACCCCGAGAAGATCGCCGAATCGTTGCAGGAGAAGCTCGGAGACCTGGATCCCACCCAGGCCATGACCGAGATGCCCGCGCTGCTGACGAGCCCGGAGATGCTGCTGGGTGCAACGCGTTCGGAGCGTCAGGAGGCTCTCGCCGACGATCTGGCGGACTTCCTTGCCGTGCTGACGGGTTACGTCGACACCACCAGCGACCGGGCTTGCGCCCAGATGCTCGGCTCCGGAAGTCCCGTCCGGGAAGCGTTCCGGCGCCGCCGCCTCGCTCCCCCGGGCGAGGCCCGAGAGTTGGGCCGGTTCCTGGGGGTCGACATCGGACCGGAGGCGTCGGCTCGCGGGGCGCGCTTCGTGCGGGGTGTGGCCGAGCGGGCGGGTACCGAGGGACTCGGACGCCTGTGGCAGGCGGCCGAGAACTGGCCGACGCCGAACGAGGTCGAGGCCCCTGGACTGTGGCTGGCTCGTCTGGAGGTCTACGAGAGCCCCGGCGAATCGGGCTCCGATCCCGGCCCCCGGGATCCCGGCCCGCGCTGAGCGCCACGGAAGGTCCTCCGGGACCGGCGCATCGGCAGGTGGCGCGGCAGGCTGGGCGGCGGCTCCCCGCGACGGACGTTCTTCGCACCGATCAGATGTAGGACCCAAGCAGCCGAGAGAGCCAGGGTGATCAGCATGAACCCGGTCCACAACGGCATCGGGATGATGGCCAGGGCCGAACCGACCACCCAGGAAAGCTGGAACCGGGTCTCGAACCGTCCGAAACTCCGGCCGTAGTCCGCCTTCGGGGCATCACGCTGCACGACTGAGTCGAACACCACCTTGCCGGCCGAGGCAGCAAGACCCACCACCAGCGCCACCACGACGGCCCCCTTCAGGCCGCCGTCCCAGATCGCCAACAGGCAGACCGCCGCCGGCAACAGAAGCATCAACTGCAGGATCGATTCCTCGCGTGCCCCTTCACGCATGCGGGCCGCCATCGCAGACCCACCCAACATGCCGACGACGGCGAAGGCCCCGACGAGGTACACCTGCCAGAGAGCGTCGTCGCGTAGCCCGAACGCCACCAGGAATGTCATGAACCCGAGCACGCCCCGCAGCACTGCGGTTCCCGAGGCGGCCAGGCGGATCCCGAATCCCCGGATCTCACTCACCTCGGCGCCACCGGGAGCGGCGGCCCTGCGCTCCACGTCGGCACGCGGCAGGCGGAAGGAGAGCGCGCACGAGCCCAGGAAGACGGCGGTCGCAACACCCATGACCCAGTCGGAGCCGGCATAACGCTGGATCAGCCAGGCCGGGACACCGCCGGCGAGGCCCGCAACACCGCTGAGAACCGCCAGCCGGGAGTTGCGGTTGACCAACTCCGTCTCGGTTCTCGCCGTGACGGGAACGACGGACGCCTTCGCGACGGCGTAGCCCTTGCCGAGGACCAGGACGGCGAAGGCCAGCCCGAAGAGCAGATTCGAGTCAACTTTGCCGATCATGAAGAAGGCCGTTATGGCGCGACCGGCGTTGAGCAGCACGATGAGCAGGCGCCGCCCGCCCGGTGCGCGGTCGACGGCGGGCCCGATGAGGGGTGCCACGATGGCGAACGGTGTCAGCGTGAGGAAGAGGTAGAGCAGCACCTTGGACCGGGCAGCGCCGGGATCGACGGAGAAGAACAGCGAGTCGGCCAGCGCCACGGCGATCATGGCGTCGCCTGCGGCGGAGAGGGCGTGCACCCGTGCCAGGCGCACGAAGGCGGTCACCGTACGGGACCCCCCGGTATCCGGCGAGCGGGGGTAGCGCGGCTCGCGTACCGGGGACCAGCCGCCGGCCGTGGACATGGCTTCCTCCCTAGCCGCCTCCCGTCCCCGTCGCGGAGGTGGCGGGCTCAGCGTACTTGTACCCAACGCCCCGGACGGTCACGATCCGCTGCGGATTGGACGGTTCGATCTCGACCTTGCGCCGGAGCCTCCGGATGTGCGCATCGAGGGTCTTCGTGTCGCCGACGTAGTCCATTCCCCAGACCTGGTCGATGAGATCGTCGCGGGTCACGACCCGCCCCGCGTTCGAGATCAGCACCCACAAGAGATCGAACTCCTTCAGGGGCAGCCGCACGGTCTCACCCCTGACCCGCACCTCGTGGCCCTGCGGATCGATCAGCACGTCGCCGACCTCGACGGGCCGATCGGAGTCCGCGCGGACGGCGTCGGCGAAGCCGGCCTGCACTTGCGCCCGGCGCAACACGGCGCGGATCCGCGCCACGAGCTCGCGGAACCGGTAGGGCTTGGGAACGTAGTCGTCGGCCCCGACCTCCAGACCCACCACCATGTCGATCTCCTCACCCTTGGCCGAGACCATGATGATCGGAACGTTGGAGATGCTGCGGATCTCACGGCACACGTCCAGGCCCGACAGCCGCGGAAGCATCACATCGAGCAGAACCACGTCGGGCCTGCACGCCTTGAAGCGATCCAGCGCCTCGCGCCCGTCTCGAGCGATGTCGAGAGCAAATCCTTCCCGCCGCAGCCCCGCGCTCAGTGCCTCGACGAAGGACGCCTCGTCTTCGACAACCAGGACGCGTGCGGAGCGGCTCACGGGGACCTCCTCAGACCCTGCGAGCGCATGTCGGCGGGTGTCCTACTCGACTCACCGACCGGCGAGCCGGCAGCGAACGGAGCTGCCGGCTCGGAGTCGCCAACTCCGGCCACCAGTGGCAACCGCAGCGTGAACGTGCTGCCCTCACCCTCCATCGACTGCACCTCGACGTCCCCGCCATGGTTGATCGCGACATGACGGACGATCGCCAGCCCGAGGCCGATCCCTCCCGATGCCGACGTGCGCGAACGGTCGACCCGGTAGAACCGTTCGAAGATCCGGGGCAGGTCGCCCTGGGGAATTCCGACCCCCGTGTCCCGCACGGAGAGTTCGGCCGAGGTGTCCCGGCGGCGGACCCGCACGCTGACCGATGTCCCCGCTGGTGAGTACTTGAGCGCGTTGTCCAGCAGGTTGTGGACGGCTGAGGCGATCTGACGCCGATCGGCGCAGATGAGGACCGGCTCGCTGGGCGCGGCGACCGTCACGACGATCCCGCACTGCTCGGCCGCGTTGGTGAGACGCTCGATGACAGCGTTCACGACGTCCTGCAGCGCCAGAACGCTCCGCTCGCCGTCGGCGTCGCGCTCCACCCGGCTGAGCTCGGCCAGATCGTCGATGGCGCGCGTCATCCGCTCGGCTTCGGACACCATCCGATCGGCGAGACCCACCACGGTTGCGTGATCCTCGGCACCGATCGCGACCGCGCCCGTGACGTCGACGCCCTCGGACAGCAGATCCACGATGGTTTCGGCCAGGAGACTGATCGCCCCGACAGGAGTCCGCAACTCGTGGCTGATGTTCGAGACGAAGTCGCGGCGCATCGTCTCGACCCGCTCCCGCTCGGTGATGTCCTCGATGAGCGCCAGGCCTCCCCCCGCCATCGGTGATGCGCTGAGCATGAAGACGCGCTGGGGGGGTCCGTAGAGGCGCACCTCCTCCCGGACCGTCATACCTTCGCAGGCCTGACGCAGCACGCGGCTCAAGGCGGCATCCAGGAGGGCGTGACCGTGCCGGGCGGAAACCGCCGCCAGGTCGGTGCCGTCGCGAAAGACCACCCGACCGTCGGCGTCGGAGATCACCACACCCTCGGCCATCCGCGTGATGACCTCCCCGAGACGCCGCATCCAGTCGGCTCGGAGTTCTCCGGATCCTTCGAGGTCACGCAGCCGATCGGTCAGAGCGTCGATGGCGCCGCCGAGGTCCCCGGCGCTCGCCGCCCGGAGCGGCGCGGCCTCAGTCGCCCGCACGAGGCTCGCCACGCTGTTCTCCCGCTCCCCCCGAGCCTGCGGCGCCCGGGGAGAGGCGTTCGGAAACCGCCGAGCCGACCGCTGGGCGCGGCCATAGCGGACCAGAACCGTGCCGCAGATCGCGGTGACGACCGCGAGCGCCACGGCCAGGAGCACGATCGCGACTGTCATTGCAACTCCGGTGCGGCCCACGCCGCGTCCGGCAGAGCCCGTTCGGTGCCATCGACTCCCCCTTGCAGCAGGCTGTCGAATCGCCGCGCGACGCTTGATTCGCCGGCGGGGATCTGCTCGGCGAGTCCACCCAAGCCGGTCAGCGTCACCCAGCCCCCGGCCACGAGGGCTCGGTCCGAGTCCTGCGGCGCCGCCGCCGGATCGGTGACCTCGTGGGCCGTGAACACCCGGAAACCCGCACCATCGGCGGCCTCCTCGACGCCCGTGATGGCGCTCCGGATCGCGCCGACCGGAGCCAGCGACGCCCATCGCACGCCTCGCAGGGCGGCGCGCGGCGTGTTCGGCACATTGACGTTCAGAGCGCGTATCTCATCGTCGGTCATGAACCATCCGGCGAGATCGAGCGCCACGGATGCCGCTGTATCCCAGTGCACATAGCCGTCGTTGGCCGACGTACTGACAGCCAGCCCCTTGGCACCCCAGGCGGCGGCGGCGAGAGCCGCCCCAACGGTTCCCGAGTGCAATGCGGAGCGCCCGACGTTGAAGCCGGCGTTGATACCCGACAGAACCAGGTCGGGAGGTTCCCCGACGGCACCGAGGCGACTCAGGATGGCGCATGCCGCCGGTGTCGCCTCTGCCGCGTGTGCAGGAACTCCCTCCAGCGACGGCAGCGTCCAGCGGCGAACCTCGATCGGCTGGTGCAGTGCCAGAGAGCCCATGGAAGCCCCGGCACCGCTCATCTCGTAGCGCGGCGCCAGGATGGAGACGTCGTGGCCGGCGTCGACCGCGCGGCGTGCCAGCGCTGCCAGCCCGGAAGCTTCGATACCATCGTCGTTGGTGACCAGGACGCGCATCGGCTAGCCGGCTGACGTCGCAGGACCGGCCTCTGACAGCTCTTCGTCCATCACCTCATCGGACTGCCCAGGCCGCCAACCGTCCACCATGTACCGGACGCGCTCGCCGATATTGACCGCGTGGTCCCCGATCCTCTCGTAGTACCGAGCGATCAGAGCCAATTGCACCCCCGAGACGAGGTCACCCATCTCCCGGCCCTCCTCGCCCACGATCATCGCGAGGCACTGGTGGTTCAGTCGGTCCAAGCGGTCGTCGATGTCGTCCAGCGCGGCCGCCAGACCCGAGTTGCCGTCAGCGTACGCGTCCACCGCGAACCGCATCAGGCGGGTGGCCTCCTCGCTCATCTGCGTGATCACGCCGCGCAGTCGAGGGCCGAAATCGGTGCCGTACATGCGTCTCATCGCCTTGGCGATGTTCTCCACCAGATCGCCCGAACGCTCGACTTCGTAGTTGATCGTCAGGGCAGCCATGATCGATCGGAGATCACCCGCCATGGGCTGCTGGAGGGCGAGCAGCTGGTGGCAATGGTGTTCGAGGGCCAGCGAAGCTTCGTCCAGGACGTCGTCGGCGTCGATGATCTCCTGCGCGGTCACGAGATCGCTCGAGAGCAGCGCCTCGGTGCAGCGCGGGATGGCTTCGATGACGAGACCGGCCATCCGGATGAGTTCGACCCGGATCTCGTCGAGTTCGTCCGAGAAGGGCTTGCGGAGACTTTCGATCATGGCGGCACCTCCTTAGCGTGCGGGCCGGCGTTTCGGTTGTTGAGCGGGTCGTCTCAGCCGAAGCGGCCGGTCACGTAGTTCTCCGTGCGCTCGTCGCTGGGGTTGGAGAAGATCTTCTCGGTCTGGTCGAACTCCACGAGCAGCCCGTACCGGGATTGCGACTCCGGATCCACCTCGGCGGTAATGAACGCGGTGCGGTCGGAGATGCGGGCGGCCTGCTGCATGTTGTGCGTCACGATGATGATCGTGTACTCCTCCTTGAGGGTGTGCATGAGCTCCTCGATGTGCGCCGTGGAAATCGGGTCCAGAGCCGAGCAGGGCTCATCCATCAGCAGGACGTCGGGGCTGGTGGCGATGGCCCGAGCGATGCAGAGGCGCTGCTGTTGGCCGCCCGAGAGACCCATGGCCGAGTCCTTGAGTCTGTCCTTGACCTCGTCGAACAGCGCCGCCTGGCGTAGTGATGCCTCCACGACCTCGGGGAGTTCGCTCTTGGAGGCAGCGCGCGCTATGCGCGGGCCGTATGCCACGTTGTCGAAGATGGACTTCGGGAACGGGTTCGGCTTCTGGAACACCATGCCGACGCGGCGACGCACCTCGACGGGATCGACCCGCGGGTCATACAGATCGACACCCCGGAACAGCAGCGTGCCCTCGGCTCGCGCCCCCTCGATGAGGTCGTTCATGCGGTTGAAGCAGCGCAGCACCGTCGTCTTGCCGCAACCCGAGGGCCCGATCATCGCCGTGATCTCCCGTTCGACGATGTCCATCGTCACGTCGCGCACGGCGCGGTCCGAGCCGTAGTAGCAGTTCAGGTCCTCGACCCGGAAGACGATCTCGGGGGGAAACGGCTGACCCTCGGGCTCCGAGGCTACCGACGGTGGGGATGCCGACGTCTGCGGGGTGGCGGATGTGCTGTCGTGGCCGGGCGCGGCGCCATCACCGTAGATGGCCACATCTGCTGCATCTGTCACTGCGGTCATCCGTCTCCACCTTCGCGGTCGGGGTTCGGCTCCGGTCGCACCGGGGAGTTACCTCTTCTTCTCGAAATGATTCCGCAGGAATATCGCCGCGGAGTTCAGGAGCAGTACCACTACCAGCATTACCACGATTGCGGCCGCCGCGGCAGTGGCGAAGCCTCCGTCCCGTCCTGACTGCTGCACCCACCGGGTGATGACGATGGGCATGGCGGTGAATCGCTCCTGCAGCTGGGTGATGTCGACGAGGCCTGACTGGCCACCCAGGAACCCTGTCACTGCGCCGACGAGAATCAGTGGTGCCGCCTCACCGATGGCCCGCGAGAGCGACAGCAACGTGCCGGTGAGGATGCCGGGAGCCGCGTACGGGAGAATCTGGGTGCGGATGACCTCCCACTTGGTGGCGCCGGCGCCGTAGCCGGCCTCACGGAGCGCCTGGGGCACCGCCCGAATGGCCTCGGACGCGGTGATGATGACGATCGGCAAAACGAGTACCGCCAGGGTGATTCCTGCAGCGGTGACGGATTTCCCGCCGGTGAGGTCCTCCAGACCCCGCACGAAGATTGCGAGCCCCAGCAAGCCGTAGACCACCGAAGGCACGCCGGCGAGATTGCGGATGTTCAACTCGATGAAGCTCGTGAGCCGCGACTTGGGCGCATATTCCTCGAGGTAAATGGCTGCGCCGATCCCCAGCGGGAAGGAGAGCACGATCACGAACACCGCGATCCAGAGCGAGCCTCGGATGCCCTGGAACACGCCGAGTTCGGGATCCTCCGACTGCGAGCGCAGGCCTCCGCCCAGGAACTCGCCGAGCCGGTTGCTGAGAACCGACCAGCCATCGGAGACCGTGTCGATCAGCAGCACCGCCAGGACGAGCAGCGCCACGAGCAATGCGATCTGCAGCAGGATGCGGAAGACGCCGCCGCGGACGTCCCGCGAGCGCTTGTACACGTCCGATGTGACGGCCTTGCGGGTTCTGTCGTCGAAGACGCGTCCGAGTCGCATGGCTTCCCCGTCAGTACTTGTTCTGGAACCGCCGCACGATGCGGTCGGCGATGAGGTTCATGCCCAGCGTCAGCACGAACAGCATCAGGCCCACGAAATAGAGGGATTCGAACGTCAGGCCCTCGCCAACGACGCTGTCGGTACCCGACGCGAGGGAGGCCATCGCAGCGGTCATCGTGAGGCTGCCGTCGAAGACGTTGTGCGTGTAGACGGCCGTGTCACCGCCGCCCCCGGCGATGAAGACCACCATGGTCTCGCCGACCGCGCGGGAGGTGGTCACGATGAACGCCGCCACGAGACCCGAGATGGCTGCCGGCAGGATGATCCGCAGCGTCGTCGTCACCTTGCGCGACCCGAGGCCGGCTGAGGCCTCGCGCAACGAGTTGGGCACCGACTTCATGGCGTCCTCGGAGATGGAGGCCATCAGTGGCACGCTGAGGATCCCCACCCCGACGCCGGCGGCGGCAAGGTTGCCGAGCCGTGCCTCCTGCCCGAACCAGCTGTCGAGGTTCTGGATGATGTTGGGGGAGATCCATTGCAGGGCGAAGAACCCGAAGACGACACTGGGAATGCCCGCGAGAATCTCCAGCGTGGGCTTCATCCAGCGTCGCGTCCGGGGCTTGGCGTACTCCGAGAGGTAGACGGCCGCACCGAGGCCGACAGGTGTGGCGATGAGCGTGGACACACCGACGACCAGGCCGGTCGAAACGATCAGGGTCTTGATGTCGTAGAAGCCCCGGCGAGGGAACCAGCCGCTCGACCACACCGACGCCCACTCGATGTGAATCATGAACGTGAGGGCGTCCCGGATCAGCGACAGGATGATCAGACCCGAGATGATGACCGAGGCGAGAGCGGTCACCAGCATGATCATCCGCACTGCCGACTCTCGATCGCGCCGGTCACGGCTGCCGGACAGCGCTTCCAGAGTGACCGGACCCGCGACGGCTGCTGCTTGCCCGTAGGTACCGGCACCGATCCGGGCAAGCACCCCTCCCGCGGTGACCAGTAGCGAGCCGACGAGGGCCAGCCACCAGCCGCTGCCCATGTCGACCACGAGCCCCTCGATCTTGGAGAACTGGTTGTCGAAGCGATACGAGGTGAAGTAGACGTAGAGCGTGCTGACGGCGCCGACCGCCGCCAGCGGCATGGCCACGATACGGCGGCCGGCGAACAGCGGGTACACCGCGACCAGGCAGACGACCACGATCCCGATGAGGATCCAGCCGTTACCGAACGAGCCGGCCGTCTGCTGGGCCAGATCGGTGCCGCCCAGCAGCCACGGAAGGTTGGCCTCGAAGGCGTTCGCGGTCTGTCCGGAAGCGCCGCGCACTGCCCAGGGCATGAACGCCGAGACGAGAACCAGGACCAACCCTGAGAGCACCACCATCGCCGAGAAGGGAATTCCCCGCAGGGCCGCCACAGCCAGGGGCACGCTGCGCCGACCGCCGAGAGGCAACGCGATGTCGGTCATTGGTCGAACCTACCAAGCGTCAACGGGTGGGCCGGGTCCGTCCGGGAGCGTTCACGGCGAACCGTCGCAGCCGGTGCTCGGGTCCGAGCGATTCAGCCGATCAGCCGCCGATGATCCGGCCGGCCCAGTTGGCAGCGGTGGCGCTGCGGGCATCGTCGGTCAGGACGACGTAACCGACGTCGCTGACGGCCTGCACCAACCCGGTCTCGCTCATGTAGAAGTCCACGTACACGCTCACGGCGTCGCCGGCGGCGGCCCGCTCGGCGTTGATGTAGATGTACAGCGACCGGGATACCGGGTACTCACCGCCGGCGATCGTGTCCGGCGTGGCGGCCACGCAGCCATCGCCGCCGTCCACGTCCAGCAGCTTCACGCCGGCGTCGACGACGTAGGCGAATCCGACCCAACCGAAGCTGCCCCGGGCGCCCTCGATGCCCTGGATGATCACATTGTCATCGCCCGCCGACACGTAGTCCGGACGGGTCGTCGCCGCATCGTCCTCGCCGATGACGCCGGCCTCGGCGCGAGCGTCGCCGATGCCCTCCAGCACGATCTCGATGAAGCTGTCATAGGTACCCGACTCGGCGCCCGGCGCCGTGATGTCCAGGGCGAGGTCGGGGAACGAGGTCGAAGAACCCAGGTGGGAGGCAAGCGCACCCGCGTCGCTCCAGCTGGAGAATCCCTGGGACTCGGGACCCACGATGGCGTAGAGATCCTCGAAGTTCAAGCAGTCCACGGCATCGTTGTCCGGGTGGGTCATGACGGCGATGCCATCGATGCCGACCCGGAGCTCGATCCAGTTGATGCCCGCCTCGGCGCACGCCGTGGCCTCGGCGTCCTTGATCCTGCGAGACGCGTCGGAGATGTCGGTCTCACCGGCGCAGAACAGCTTGAAACCGTCACCGGTCCCCGGACCATCCACCGTCACGTTCACATTCGGCGCCACGTCACGGAACAACTCCGCCACACGCACCGAGATCGGCTCCACCGTCGACGAACCCGAAATCGTCACCGAACCCGACACGTCCGTCGGAGCCGGCGCCACAGCAGCCGGGGCGCTGTCGTCGGACGAAGCGTCGCCACCCGAGTCCTCACCGGCGTTCGACGGCGTGTCCGAATCGTCATGGAGACCGAAACCACCCTCGTCGTCACCGCCGCCGTCGCTGCCGGCGCTGTCCGCAGCGGGAGCAGGCGCTGCCCCGGTGGTGTCACCATCATCACCGTCGTCGCCGCCACACGCAGCCGCGAACAGCGCGACCGCGCAGAGGACTGCACCGAACCACTTCCAACCCGTGCTCGTTGTTGTCACGTCTTCCTCTTCCAGTCGCCGAGAGACGTGTGCAACGTAACGAGGCAAGAAATCCGCAGGTCGAAAGAAACGTGAACGGAAGGTGAACTCGGAATGACAGGCGCGGCACAGGAGGCGCCGGCTGATCAGAGGACGGAAGCCGCTGGGCTGTCGTGCAGGGTGTCGTGCAGGGTGTCGTGCGGCGAAACGGTGCCGGGGCGCGGTGGCGACCAACTGCCATCGGGGCGAAGCGTCCAGGCGCGGGCTCGCTCGTCGAGACTGACGTCGAGGATGTGCTGCATCCGCGCCTGCAGCCGCGGATCGTTCACGGGAACAAGGGCCTCGATGCGGCGGTTCAGGTTGCGGGGCATGAGATCGGCCGAGCCGAGGAGGTAGCTGGGGTGTCCAGGGCCGTTGGCGTTGCCGAAGCAGAAGATGCGCGAGTGCTCGAGGTAGCGGCCCAGGACGGATCGAACGCTTATGGTCTCCGACAGTCCTTCTACACCCGGTCGCAGGCAGCAGATCCCGCGAATCAGGAGATCTACTCGCGCGCCGCCCGCCGAGGCTGTGTACAGAGCGTCGATCATCTCGGCATCCACGAGGCTGTTCAGCTTGAGCACGATGCGGCCCTCTGTTCCGTGCGCCGCCTCCGCCGCGATCAGATCGGCGATGTGTGACCGTACGGCCTCCGGCGCGACGACGAGTTCCTCGTAGGTGAACCCGCGGCCGAAGCCGGTGAGACGGTTGAACAGGTGCGACAGGTCGGCGCCGATGTGCTCGTCCGCGGTCAGCAGACCCAGATCCTCGTAGAGGCGGGCCGTGAGGGAGTTGTAGTTGCCGGTGCCGACGTGGCAGTACCGCTTGATGCCGTCAGGCTCGGCGCGGACCACCAGGCACGCCTTGGCATGCACCTTCAGCCCCACCAACCCGTAGGCCACGTGCACGCCGGCGTTCTCCAACTGGCGAGCCCAACCGATGTTGGCCTGCTCATCGAACCGGGCCTTCAACTCCACGACCACCGCCACCTGCTTGCCGCGCTCGGCAGCGGATACGAGCGCCTCGACGATCTCGCCGTCGCCGTCGGTTCGGTAGAGGGTTATCTTGATCGCCAGAACGTGGGGATCCTCCGCCGCCTGGTGGATGAACTCCTGCACCGACCCGCCGAACGAGTCGTAGGGGTGGTGCGCCAGCACGTCCCCGGCACCGATCGCGGCGAAGAAGTCAGGTGTGCCGTCGCTGCGAGGCCGCAGCGGTGCCGGAACCAGCTGGTGACGCGTCTGCCAGCGCAGATCGGGCCGCTCCAGATTGCAGAGCTGTACCAAGCCGGCCACGTGCAGGAGAACATCGCCCGCATAGACATCGCTGGGCAGCACGTCGAGTTCGTCCATCAAGAGGTCGCAGATGGCCACCGAGGCCGACGAACCCATTTCCAGGCGGACCACCGCACGGAACCGGCGTCGCTGCAACTCGGCCTCGACCGCTGTCAGTAGATCCTCGGCCTCCTGCTCGTCGACCGACAGATCAGCATTGCGCGTGACCCGGAAGCAGGCGTGCTCGATGGTCTCCATGCCCGGGAAGAGCGCGTCGAGATGCGCGGCGATGACCTGCTCGATCGGCACGAAGCGCTCGCCATCGGGCAGGCTCAGCAACCTCCCGTACGTGAAGGGAACCTTGATGCGAGCGAAGCGTTGCCGTTCGCCGTTGGGGTCGATCAGGCGCACACCGAGGCTCGTCGAGAGGTTCGAGATGTACGGGAACGGGTGCCCGGGGTCCACCGCCAGCGGCGTCAGGATGGGGTAGATCCGGTCGGCGAACTCGCCCTCGAGGAATTTTCGATCGTCGAGGTCGAGATCGCTCCAGTCGACAACGCTGATTCCCTCCGCAGCGAGGGCAGGGAGGACGTCCTCGAGAAGAGCCGCCTCGAGGCTTCTCTGCAATTCCTCGACCTGGGAGCGGATCCCCACGAGCTGAGCCTGTGGCGTCAGCCCGTCGAAGGAGCGCTCCAGCCGGCCGTCGGCGACTCGGGCCTTGAGGCTCGCCACCCTCACCTGGAAGAACTCATCCAGGTTCCCCGCCGCGATGACACAGAAGCGGAGCCGCTCGAGCAGCGGGATGTCCTGGTCGCTCGCAAGCCGCAGAACGCGGGCGTTGAAGTCGAGCCAGGAGTGTTCGCGATTGAGGTAGCGCCCGCTGGGGGTGGCTACGTCGCCTGCACCGCCGGCCGCCGAAGCGAGGGCGGCCGTCCGCGGATGGGCCGCCCCTGGGTCGACGGACACGACGACGGTCACAGCCCCTCCTCCATCAAGGCTCGCCGTAGGCGTCCAGTTCGTCCTCGTCGTAGCCCAGATCCCACTCGAGCAGGAGATTCTGGCGCACGGCATCCCGGTTGATTCGCTCCCTGTTGCGGCGGAACTGCGGGTCGTCGCGTGGCAACAGCAGCAGCCGCGCCTGGGCGCGCATCCGGAAGTCCTCGATGAGTTGCCGGTCGCCGAAGTCCGAGCGGAAGTCCCAGTGCGGAGCCACCGGGCCGCCGTAGATGATCTTGACGTGTCCGATCGGCGGCGGGAGTTCCTGTTCGTACTCCGGCGCGATGCTTGTCATGGGACGCTCCTCCCGGCTCGTCGGCGGATCCACAGCGAAGCAACCCGCGCCCCAAGGTTACCGCCAGGTGTCTTTGCAGCCGAATCCGGCGGCCCGACCGCGCGCTCCGGCGCGGGCGCCCATATGCCCTTTACGAGGGCTTTAGGCAGCATCGACGCTTACTGTGACCAATGGACACACCCATCGTGCCGTCAACGATGCCGAGCACGGGTTGGATGAAGCGGGCGCAATGCGTCGGCGAACCGCCGGCGGTGTTCTTCCCCTCCGACGGGGTGGGTGTCCTACGCGCGCAGAAGATCTGCGCGAGCTGCCCGGTGATCGAGGACTGCCTCGAGTACGCCCTCGCCCATCACATCTCTCACGGTGTCTGGGGCGGCGCCTCCGAACGGCAGCGCCGGCGCCTGCAAAACCAACGCCAGCAGGAGAGGTTGAAGCGGGCGGTCACCGAGAGGCCTGCAGCCGTCGCCTGACAGCCTCCGGCGGCAAAGTTCACCTCGCGCAGCGCTCAATGACGGACATCCGCGGCGCCTGAAGACACGGGCTCGAATCTGGTCGCGGGTCGGGACCGGCCAGTACTCCCGTGGAGGGTTCTAGCTGTCCTTGCCCTTGGTGTCGGGGGAACCGCCCGGGGCGGACTCCTCAAGTTCGTCGGCTTCGTCGGCGTTCTTGCGGAATTCCTTCTGGGCCTGGCCCAGGGACCGCGCCAGCTTCGGCAGCTTGGCGCCCCCGAAGATCACCAGAACGATCACCAGGATGATGATCAACTCGGTCGTTCCGATGACTGCCACGACTTCAGGTTACCCGATCGGTACTCGGCTCCGGGGTCAGCAGTGGGAAAATATGGCGAGTCGGGAGATGAGAAGCGGGGCGTCGTCAGGCTGTGGCGGAACTGCTCTCCTGGCGCCGGGCCAGTGCGCGCTCGCGGCGTACGCGCCGGCGCTCGCGTTCGCTCATTCCACCCCAGATTCCGAACTTCTCGCCGTTCTCGAGGGCGTATTCGAGGCACTCCTGACGCACGACACATGCGCTGCAGACCCGCTTGGCCTCCTTGGTGGACGCTCCCCGCTCGGGGAAGAAGAGATCGGGATCCACTCCGAGGCAGTTGGCGAACTGCTTCCAGGGGTCTTGGAGGTGCGATTCCTGCTCGAACATCCGGACATCCTTCCCGATCGTCGGTATCTCGAATCCGGGAGCGCTCCCCGGACCGGGTCGCCGGTGACAACCGCTCGAGAACCTGCTGGTCCTGTGATTTCCACAGGGCTATTCACACCTGTGTAATTACAAGCGTGTAACCGCAAGTATGCCCGGCGTTCAAGCCAAAATCAAGTGCGGGAGGCGGATTATTTCGGGTGTTTCCCGGGGAACGGATCGCTCGCCGGTAACGTAACGGCCACCGGAGCCCTGCCCCGGCCCCCGGAGCCCCCGGACCCGCGTGCCCCTGCGCCCCGCACCGAGGAGCGACGACGCTGAGTTCGACCACCCCCACGACGACCGCCACGAAGCCCGCCGTCGCCCGTCGCGCCGGTTCGGGACGACACGAACTCCCGTGGCCGCTGAATCTCTACCAGTCGGCAGTGGGCAAGAAGTGGGTCATGGCGCTCACCGGGATCGCCCTGCTGGGGTTCGTGCTGGTGCACATGCTCGGCAATCTGCACCTCTACGAGGGTGCCTGGGAGACGCACGAGTACGCCAAAACCCTGCGGGATCTCGGCACGGAGGTCATCCCCCGCACCTGGGTGCTGTGGGCGATGCGCCTCGGCCTCATCGGCGCCTTCGGTCTCCACATTCACTCGGCGTACAGCCTGACCCGGATGAGCCGAGCGGCCGACAGCCGCTACGCCGGAGGTCGGGACTACATCGCCGCCGGCTACGCCTCGCGCACGATGCGCTGGACGGGACCCCTCGTCGGGCTTTTCGTCGTCTACCACCTTGCCGACCTGACCTGGGGGCACTTCAATCCCGACTACGTGCGCGGTGACCCCTACCACAACGTCGTGGCAAGCCTGTCCAGCCTGCCTGTGGCCATCTGGTACATCGTCGCCAACGTGGCCCTGGCGGTGCACATCTACCACGGCGCCTGGAGCATGTTCCAGAGTCTCGGGATCAACAGCCCGCGCTGGAACCCGCTGCGTCGCAGGTTCGCCCAGGCATTCGCTGCGGTGATCCTCGTCGGCAATCTCAGCTTCCCGATCCTCGTCCAGTCCGGCGTCATCGACGACGGCGGGCGCTCGGTCGTGCGCGAGAGCATCGAGCACGTCGACGCCGGCGGCGAAGCCCTCGGCGCAGCAGGCGGTGCGGGATGATCGGCAGTCTGGATGCACGCCTGCCCGAGGGGCCGATCGAGGACGCCTGGACGAACCACAAGTTCTCCCTGCGCCTCGTCAACCCCAACAATAAGCGCCGCTTCACCGTCATCGTGGTGGGAACGGGCCTGGCCGGTGCGTCCGCCGCGGCCTCGCTCGGCGAGTTGGGCTACAGGGTCAAGGCCTTCACGTACCACGACTCCCCACGCCGGGCGCACTCCATCGCCGCGCAGGGCGGCATCAATGCCGCCAAGAACTACAAGAACGACGGCGACAGCGTCTTCCGGCTCTTCTACGACACCGTCAAGGGCGGCGACTACCGCAGTCGCGAGGCCAACGTCTACCGCCTCGCCGAGGTGTCGGTTTCCATCATCGACCAGTGCGTCGCATCGGGGGTGCCCTTCGCCCGGGAGTACGGAGGTCTCCTCGACAACCGCTCCTTCGGCGGGGCGCAGGTGTCGCGCACCTTCTACGCCAGGGGCCAGACCGGCCAGCAGCTCCTGCTCGGGGCCTATTCGGCACTGATGCGGCAAGTGGCGGCAGGCACGGTCGACCTTCACAACCGAGCCGAGATGCTGGATCTGGTCGTCGCCGAGGGTCGGGCGGTGGGCATCGTCGTGCGGGATCTGCTGTCGGGCGAGATGACTGCCCACGCCGGCGACGCCGTCATCCTGGCGACCGGCGGCTACAGCAACGTCTACTACCTCTCCACGAACGCCATGATGTGCAACGTCACCGCCGCCTGGCGGGCGCACCGGCGCGGCGCCCTCTTCGCCAACCCGTGCTACACGCAGATCCACCCAACCTGCATCCCCGCCGGCGACGACTTCCAGTCCAAGTTGACGCTCATGTCGGAGTCGCTGCGCAACGACGGGCGCATCTGGGTGCCGCGGGCGTTCGACGACTCGCGGGCACCGGAGGACATCCCCGAGGCCGAACGCGACTACTACCTCGAGGAGAAGTACGCCGCCTTCGGCAACCTCGTGCCTCGGGACGTGGCGTCGCGCAACTCCAAGGCGGTGGTGGATGCCGGTCGGGGCGTCGGCCCGCTCCGCAACGGCGTCTACCTGGACTTCTCCGGGGTGCTGGCGCGTGACGGAGCCGACGTGGTCCGCGCCAAGTACGGCAACCTGTTCGACATGTACGAGCGCATCACCGGCGAGGATCCCTACCGCGTGCCCATGCGGATCTACCCGGCGGTCCACTACACGATGGGCGGCCTGTGGGTGGACTACAACCTGATGAGCAACGTGCCGGGGCTCTTCGTGGCCGGCGAGGCCAACTTCTCCGACCACGGTGCGAACCGTCTCGGGGCCTCGGCTCTGATGCAGGGCCTGGCCGATGGCTACTTCATCGTTCCGTACACCGTCGGCGACTACCTGGCGGGCCGGCTGGGCAAGGCGGGGCCGGGAACCGAGCATCCTGCGTTCGCCGCCGTTCTGGCGGATGTCAACGAGCGCACAGCCCGCTGGACCGCCGCCCGCGGATCACGCACCGTGGACTGGTTCCACCGGGAACTCGGGCGCATCGTGTGGGACTACTGCGGCATGGCACGCAACGCCGCCGGGCTCCAGAAGGCGCTGGCGGAGATCCCCGCGCTGCGCGAGGAGTTCCACGCCGACGTGCGCGTGCCGGGGTCGGCCGGCACGCTCAATCAGTCCCTCGAGAAGGCGGGAAGGGTGGACGACTTCTTCGAACTCGCCGAGTTGCTGGCTCGCGACGCGCTCGAGCGCGAGGAGTCGTGCGGCGGGCATTTCCGCGAGGAGCACCAGGACACCGAAGGCGAGGCCCGCCGGGACGACGAACGCTTCAGGCACGTGGCGGCGTGGGAATGGGCGGGACCTGGCGACGAGCCGGCTCGCCATCGTGAGGAGTTGGAGTTCGATGCCGTGACACCAACCACGAGGTCGTACAAGTGAGTCCGGCGGAGATCACCCCGGCGGCGCCCGAGGCGGCGCAGCCCCACGCGTCCGGCGAGGCGGGGACGCTGAATCTGACGCTCCGGGTGTGGCGCCAGGACGGCCCCGAGGATGCCGGGCGCTTCGCGATCTACGAGGCCACCGGCATCAGCCCTGACGCCTCTTTCCTGGAGATGCTGGACGTCCTCAACGAGCGACTCACACTCGACGGCCACGAGCCGATCGTCTTCGAGTCCGACTGCCGCGAGGGAATCTGCGGAACCTGCGGTCTGATGATCAACGGTCGCGCCCACGGCCCGCAGAAGGGCACGGCCACCTGCCAACTCCACATGAGGCAGTTCGCCGACGGTGATCTCATCACGATCGAACCGTGGCGTGCCGGGGCGTTCCCGGTGATCCGCGACCTTGCCGTGGACCGCACGGCCCTCGACGGGATCATCGCCGGCGGTGGCTACATCTCCGTCAACACGGGTGCCGCCCCCGATGCCAACCTGGTCCCGGTTCCGAAGGAGGCAGCCGATACCGCCTTCGACGCGGCGGCCTGCATCGGCTGCGGTGCCTGCGTGGCGGCCTGCCCGAACAGCGCAGCCCAACTGTTCACGTCGGCGAAGGTGCAGCATCTGAACCTGCTCCCGCAGGGCCAACCCGAGCGCTGGGCGCGGACCGAGGCAATGGTGGAGACCATGGAGCAGTTCTTCGGGAGTTGCACCAATCACGGGGAGTGCGAGGAAGCCTGCCCGAAGGAGATCTCCATCGACTTCATCGCCTGGACCAATCGCGACTACGTCAGAGCCAAGCTGAAGAACCGCAAGCTCGCCGGCCAGCGCTGAGGCGCGTCGGACGGGTCGACGAGCGTGGCGCGCAGATCGGTGGGGCGCCACCGCCGGCTGAGGGTCCCCCGTCTGGGCGAGTACGGCTTGCGGGGCTTCCTGGCGATCCAGGCGATGGCCGACGAGATCCTCCACCGCTCCCTCCGGCTGGCGCCGCACGTCTCCCGGGGCTTCTGCATCGGGACGGCCGATCTCGTGCCTGGCGTCTCCGGGAGCACGGTGGCAGTGTTGCTCGGCGTCTACGAGCGCCTGCTGCGTGCCGTGCGGACCGCCGCCGGGGTGCTCGGCAGCGCGCTGCGTGGCGACCTGCGGGGCGCGGCGGGCCACCTTCGTCGGATCGACTGGGTGCTCGTCGTGTCCATCGGCGCGGGCGCCGGCATCGCGTTGGCGACGCTTGCGAGTGGCATCGACTGGCTGCTGACCCATCGCCCCGAATCCACGGCCGGAGCCTTCGCAGGGCTGGTCTGCGCCGCGGTGCTGGTCGCCGCCCGGCAGGTGCGCGCCTGGCGGGCCACCCTCGTCGTGCTCTGCGGGATTGTGGCCGTCGGCGGCGGCTGGGTCTTCGGGCTCAGCGCCACACCCATCGCGGAACCGGCTCCGCTGGTTTGGGTCGGAGGCGGCGTGCTGGGGGTGTGCGCCATGATCCTGCCCGGAGTGTCCGGCGCGTTCGTCCTGCTGATCGTCGGCCTGTACGCGCCCTTCATCGACGCGCTGAGCCACCGCGACTGGACCCCCGTCGGGCTGATCGCCGCGGGCGTGGCGGTGGGAGCGCTGGCGTTCGCCTCGCTGCTCAGCAGGCTCCTCGACCGCCATCACGACGCCGTCATGGCGGCAATGGTCGGGCTGATGCTGGGTTCGCTGCGCGTGCTGTGGCCGTGGCCGAACGGCGTGGGGCTCCTCGGAGGGCCCGGCGAGGTGATCAGCGGCACCGACCTTGCCTGGCCGCGGGGCAACGAGGCGCTGTGGCCGGCGGTGTCGGCCGCCGTGGCGTTCGCGCTGGCGCTCGCCGTCTCGCGGTTGGCGGACCGCTCGGCCGCAGCAACGGGGGAGAAACCGGGTTTACTGGAAGCACCCTGACAGACATGACCACGGGCGGCTGCCCTGCAGCGCCCCTATCCGGAGGCCCCACGTGAGTACATCGACGACTCTGCACCTCCCCGCGCTCCCCTACCCCGAGGACGCGCTCGCCCCGCACATCAGCGCCGACACTGTCGCGCTGCACTACGGCAAGCACCACGCCGGGTACGTGGCCAACGTGAACCGGCTGGTCGCGGGGACCGCCGCCGAGGGAACCCCGCTGGAGGACCTCATCACCTCGACCTCGGGCGGGTTGTTCAACAACGCGGCACAGGTCTGGAACCACACCTTCTACTGGGAGTCCATGCACCCCGAGGGCGGCGGCGACCCGACCGGTGATCTTCTGGCCGCCATCGAGGAGAGCTTCGGCTCGGCCGACGGGTTCCGCAAGCAGTTCGCCGACGCCGCCTGCGGCCACTTCGGCTCGGGCTGGGTGTGGCTCGTGACCGGCGGTGACCGCCTCGAGGTCATGACGACGGCCAACGCCGACCTCCCGCAGCGCCACGGCCGGACCCCGCTGCTCACCATCGACGTCTGGGAGCACGCCTACTACCTGGACTACCGCAACGCCCGCCCGGCCTACGTGGACCGCTGGATCGAGAAGCTCGTGAACTGGGAATTCGTAGCCTCGACCCTGGCGGCCTCCTGAGCCGAGCGCCGGCGACCCCGCCGCCACCCGACCGGTCCGTGGTGCGCTTCCTCAGCGCCGCGTGGGTGGCGGCGCTGAGCGAAGCACTGCATGCGGCCGACGTCACCACCGAGGGGGGTCCGCCGCTGGTCATCCAGCAGGTCGTCGACCACGCGGGCGGGGACACGACCACCTTCCGGGTGCGTCTCGGCGCGAACGGGGCGGAGGCACTGCCCGGCGCCGCCGACGACGCCACGGTCACCTACCAGCAGAGCTACGAGGTCGCCCGCGGGATCGCAACCGGCGACCTGGACGCCCACGTGGAGTTCTTGATGGGTCGCGTCGTCGTCACCGGCGACACCAAGGCTCTCGTGGACTACCGCTCGTCGCTCGAGCGCATGCACGCGGCGCTGGGCGGCCTGCGGGCGATCACCGAGTTCTGATCCTCGCCCGGCACGGGGTCGCCGGGCCGGCGGTTCAGTCGAGGAGACCGAGGGCGGCGACGGTGTCCCGCTCGATCGCCAGTTCGGCCACCGAGGCGTCGATCCGGCCGCGGCTGAAGGCGTTGTGCGCCAAACCCTCGACGATCTGCCAACGGTTGCCGTCACTCGTGCACGGGAACGAGCTGATGAGCCCCGCCGGCACGCCGTAGCTGCCGTCCGACGGCAGGGCGACGCTCACCCAGTCGCCGTCGGAGGTGCCCGAGGCCCAGTCCCTGACGTGGTCGATGGCTGCGTTGGCCGCCGAGGCCGCCGAGGATGCGCCCCGCGCCTCGATGATGGCGGCTCCGCGCTGCTGGACGGTGGGGATGAAGGCGTCCTCCAGCCACTGCTGATCGTCCACGACTTCGTGTGCCGGGCGGTCGCCGATCCGGCAGTTGAACACGTCGGGATACTGCGTGGCCGAGTGGTTGCCCCAGATCGTCATGCAGCGGATGTCGGACACTGCGACCTGCGATCCGGGTACGACGACCGTGGGCGGATCCTGTTGCATGCCTGCCGCTCGAAGCTTGTGTTTCAGAACCTTGTCGGCCCGGCTCGCCAGCTGGGCGATGGCGCGGTTGTGGTCCAGCCGCGTCATGGCGGTGAACCGTTCCGGCGGGACACCCGGCGCGTTGCGCTGGGCGATGAGGCAGTTGGTGTTGGCGGGGTTGCCCACGACGAGAACGCGGATGTCCTCCGCCGCGTTGGCCGCCAGGGCCGCACCCTGGCGGGTGAAGATGCCGCCGTTGGCCTCCAGAAGGTCCTTGCGCTCCATGCCCTTGGCGCGAGGGCGGCTACCCACCAGCAGCGCCACCGAGGCCCCCGAGAACGCCGTCCCGGGCTCGTCACTCAGTTCCATGCCGGCCAGCAGGCCGAAAGCGCAGTCGTCCAGTTCCATGGCCACGCCCTCGAGGGCACCCATGGCCGGCGGGATCTCCAGCATCTGCAAGATGATCGGCTGGTCGGGCCCCAAGAGCTGCCCGGAGGCGATGCGGAAGACCAGGCTGTAGCCGATCTGGCCGGCGGCGCCGGTGACGGCCACCCGAACGGGCGCGGGCATCCGCGTTCCGGTTTCGCTCATGTTGCTCCCCGTCGTCGCCGTCAGAGCCTGTCGATGATCGCCTGGGCGAACTCCGAGCAGCGCACCTCGGTGGCACCCTCCATGAGCCGGGCGAAGTCGTAGGTCACGATCCGCGAGGCGATGGTCTCCTCCATCGCGGCAACGATGGCGTCGGCCGCGGCGTTCCAGCCCAGATGCTCGAACATCATCACGCCGGAGAGCAGCACCGATGAGGGGTTGACCTTGTCCTGCCCGGCGTACTTGGGAGCGGTGCCGTGCGTCGCCTCGAACACGCCGTGGCCGGTCACGTAGTTGATGTTGCCGCCCGGAGCGATGCCGATCCCTCCGACCTGCGCCGCCAGGGCGTCCGACAGGTAGTCGCCGTTGAGATTCATCGTGGCGATCACGTCGAACTCGGCAGGGCGGGTCAACACTTGCTGCAACGCGATGTCGGCGATCGCATCGCTGACGAGGATCCGCCCGCCGGGATCGCCCCCGCAATCGTCCCAGCCCACCGCCACGTCGGCGAACTCCTCCCGAACCAGCTCGTAGCCCCAGTTGCGGAAGGCGCCCTCGGTGTACTTCATGATGTTGCCCTTGTGGACGAGCGTGACCCGGGAACGCTTGCGAGCCACCGCATAGTTGAGTGCGGCGCGCTGGAGGCGCTGTGAACCGGTCCGCGAGACGGGCTTGATGCCGATCCCGCTGTCGGCACGCAGCTCCCGGCCGAAGACCTCCCGCACCATCTGCCGGATCCGGTCGGCCTCGGGGGAGCCGGCCTCGGCCTCGATCCCGGCGTAGATGTCCTCGGTGTTCTCCCGGAAGATGACCATGTCCACCAGCTCAGGGTTGCGCACCGGTGACGGGACGCCCCGGAACCAGCGCACCGGACGCAGGCAGACGTACAGGTCGAGCAGTTGGCGGATCGCCACGTTCAGGCTGCGGAAGCCGCCGCCGATCGGTGTGGTGAGGGGACCCTTGATGCCGATCAGGTAGTCCCGGAAGGTGTCCACCGTCTCTTCCGGCAGCCACTCACCGGTCTCGTTGAAAGCCTTCTCGCCGGCCAGCACCTCCATCCACTCGACTCGCCGCCCGTGCCTCGCGGCGGCCGCATCGAGGACGGCCCGGGCCGCGGGCCAGATGTCGGTGCCCGTGCCGTCGCCCTCGACATACGGGATGATCGGCACGTCCGGCACCTGCAGGACGCCGTCGGCGCCAATGGTGATCCTGCCCGCGGATGAATCTCCGGTCAACTCTCCCATGGGCGTGAAGCCTAGGGGGATCGTCGCGCGGCGACGCCGGGGGTCTCGGGCGGTGCCGTCAGCCGGCGGCGGCCTCAGCGGCGGCCACGGTGTTGCGCAAGAGCATGGCGCGGGTCATGGGTCCGACGCCGCCGATCCGGGGCGAGAGCCAGCCCGCAACCTCGGCCACGCCGTCGTCCACGTCCGACAGCAGCCGTCGTCCCTCGAACGAGACCCCGGCCGCGACGACCGCGGCACCGGGCTTGACCATGTCGGCGGTGATGAGGCCGGGCGCGCCTGCGGCTGCGACCAGGATGTCCGCCCGGCGGGTGTGTGCCGCGAGGTCGGCGACGCCGGTGTGGACCACGGTCACGGCAGCGTTGGCACCCGGACGTTTCAGCGTCAGCAGGTTGGCGAGCGGCCGCCCGATGGTCAGCCCGCGGCCGACGATCACGATGTGTGCCCCCTTGATCGGTATGCCATAGGCCTCGAGCATGTGCTGGATGCCTGCCGGCGTGCAGGCCATCGGCGCTTCGATGCCCTGCACGAGCTTGCCGAGGTTGACGGGGTGCAGGCCGTCCACGTCCTTGCGCGGATCCACCCGCAACAGGGCGGCCTCGTAGTCGAGATGGGCTGGGAACGGATACTGCATGAGGTAGGCGTGCACGGCTCCGTCGGCGTTGAACCGGTCGACGGTGGCGTCGACGTCGGCACCGGAGGCACCGGCAGGCAGGTGCTCGTGGTACGACTCCATCCCGAGTTCGGCGCAGTCCCGGTGCTTCATGGCCACGTAGTTGGCCGAAGGGCCGTCGTCGCCGACCAGCACCGTTCCCAGTCCGGGCGTCACCCCGCGCCGGCGCAGTGCCTCGACGCGCCCGCGCAACCCGTCGCGGATCTCGCCGGCGAGACGCTCGCCGTCGAGCACGACCGCTGTCACCGGGCCGCCGCCGCGCCGGAACCCGCTCGGCGAGCGCCGCTCAACGCGCGGCCGCCTCCGCCCCGGCGACAGGAGCGCCACCGCAGTGCGGCGCCTGCGCCTGACCGGGCAGGGCCATGCCGGTGCCGCCGATACCGCAGTAACCCCAGGGGTTCTTGGCCAGGTACTGCTGGTGGTAGTCCTCGGCGTAGTAGAAGGGCGGGGCCGGGATGATCTCGGTCGTGATCGGGCCGTACCCGGCGGCAGCGAGCACGTCGGCGTACCGCTCCCTCGAACGCTCGCCGGCCGGCCTCTGGGCGTCAGCGTTGACGTAGATTCCCGATCGGTACTGGGTTCCCACGTCGTTGCCCTGACGCATGCCCTGGGTGGGATCATGGTTCTCCCAGAAGATCCGGAGCATGGAATCGAGGCCGGTCGCCTCCGGGTCGAACACAACCAGGACAACCTCGTTGTGCCCGGTCCGCCCCGAGCACACCTCCTCGTAGGTCGGATTGGGGGTGCCGCCGCCGGCGTAGCCGGCGGCCGTGGTGTGCACGCCCTCCGCCTGCCAGAACAGGCGCTCGGCGCCCCAGAAGCAGCCCATCCCCACGATCAGACTCTGCATCTGCGGCGGGAAGGGCGGCTGCATGGGCGTGCGCAGCACGGTGTGTGTCGCCGCGACCGGCATCGGCCGCGAGCGGCCCGGCAGCATCTCCTCCGGGGTCGGCATCCGCGTCTTTTCCCTGCCGAACAGTGCCATCGGTCTCCCCTGTCTCAGTTGCCTGCGGGCCGGTTTCAGCACTCGCCGTGTCCGGTCCGCCGCCTCGTGGCGAAGTCTCGCACGCCTGAGGACGTGGCCGGTCGCGCCCGGTGGCCCCGATCAACCACGAGGCCTTGCGGGCAGGATCGTCAGCGAGTAACGTCGTGATCCACCATCACCGCCCTGGGTAGCGGGCCGGCCCTTCTTCGCCGGCCCGCTGCCCATCTTTTTGGGCCAGGTCGGTTGGGCCAGGTCGGTTCTTGGCGTGGCCTCGGTGATTCCGCTGTCCGGGGGGCGTAGCCGCGGAGGAGTCGGCGGGCGACGTCGTTGTTGATCTCGATCGGGACCGGCTCGGCGATGGGCTCGAGGTGATCAGCGTGTGCCGCCGGCCAGGCCAGCGACAGGGCCTGCACGTGGGTGAGCACCTTCAGCTCGCGCAGCGGTCGGTCGCACCGCTCAACTCCCGCCCGTCCACATGGATTCCCGTACCCAGCGGTAGACACCGGCGAAGTCCTGATTGACCTTCTCGGGCACCGTGTCAGGGGTGCCGAGCAGGCGGGCGCCCCAGACGATATGTGCCGTGCGCTCCACCACGAGCGCGGCGTGCAGAGCGTCGGCGGGGTCCCTCCCCACCGTCACCAGCCCGTGATTGGCCATCAGCACTGCGCTGCGCTCGCCGAGTGATGTCGCCACCGCCTCGCCGAGTTCGTCGCTGCCGGTGAGGTGGTAGTCGCAAACCTCCACGTCGCCGCCGATGTAGACCACGACCTCCTCGATGGAGGCCGGAATCCTCTGGCGGGCGACGGCGAACATGGAGGCGTAAAGGGGATGGCAGTGGACCACACCGCCCACCTCGGCCCAGCGGCGGTAGCAGGCAAGGTGAAGGGCCTTCTCGCTGGACGGATGGCCGTCGCCGGCCACGACGGTGCCATCGGCTTGCACGAAGATGAGATCCTCCGCCCTCATCGACTCGTAGCCCAGCGAGGAAGGGGTGAGGCAGAACGTGCCGTCGCCGACGCGTCCCGAGACGTTGCCCGCGGTGCCCTCCACGAGCCCCTTGGCATACATGGCCTTCGCGGTCACCAGCACGCCCGCAGCGGTGGACCGGCGCGCCTCGCTGCCGGCGGCGTCGGTGGCGTTCACGGCAGGACCTCCGGGTTGATGATGTGTTCGGGCCGGTCGCCGGCGAGCAGGCGCTGCAGGTCGGCGGCAACCATGGACGCCTGTACCTGCTCGGTGTGGTGGCTGGCGCCTCCGATGTGCGGCGTCAGCACCACGTCGTCCCGTGCGATCAGCGGATGGCCGTCGGGCAGCTGCTCGCCGTCGAAGTGATCCAACCCGCAGCCACCGAGGTGACCGGACTCCAGCGCCGCCACGAGAGCGTCCATGTCGTGCAGCACCGCCCGGGCGGTGTTCAGGTACACGGACCCGGACCGCATGGCGGCGAACTGTGGGGCGCTCATCATGTGGGCGGTCTCGGCGCTGGGCGGAGCGTGTATCGAGACGATGTCGGCGGCGGCGAGAATCTCATCGAAGCTGTGGCGCGCCTCGTCGACGAAGGGGTCGTGGGCGATCACGTCCAGGCCCAGCCCCGCCATCCGCCGGCGCACAGCCCGGCCGACCGCGCCGAGGCCGACGATTCCGAACGTCCGACCCGCCAGGAGGTCGGACCGGTAGCGCTGGTAGGGCAGCGTGTCGGTGAACACCCGCCCGGTGCGCACGTCGCGATCCGCGGGGATGATCCGGCGGTTCACGGCGAAGAGAAGAGCCACCGTCAGTTCGGCCACCGCCTCCGCGTTGCGGCCAGGCGTGTGCAGGACGGGGATGCCGGCGGCGGTCGCCGCGGTCACGTCCACGTTGGAGGGCGCGCCGCGGGTGGCCACGATGGCCCGCAGCGGCAGTTCCATGACGGGACCGGAGCAGAAGTCGGCTTCGCAGATCAGCAGATCGGCACCCACGTCCGCCAGCCGCTGCGCCAATCGGGGCGGGTCGTACAGGCGGATCGGGACGTACGCCAGCCACGGCTCGTAGACCACGTCGGCCATCCGCTTCAGGGCGTCGAACCCCGGCCCGCGCAGCGGTGCGGTCACGAGCGCCCGCAGGGTCGCGCCCTGCGACTCAACCATCGCTGCCGTGCTTGGCCTCGGCTCGGGCGGCCACGTCGGCGATGGCGTCGAGCGTCCGGTGCACATCGTCGTCGATCTCCTCGATGGGGACGTGCTCCACCAACTCGTGTAGATGCTTCTTGGGCATCCGGTTCCAGAGGCCGAGCTTTCCGAAGTAGCGCTCGAAGATCGGCACGAGGACATCGTCGCTCGCCTTCACCTCAGAGCCCCAGGGCGAGCCCTTCCCGAGCGTGGAGAGAGCTGTTTCGATCTCGGCGATGGCCTCCTCCATGGCAATCACGTGCCTCTGAGCCTCGGCTTCGGTAAAGAGAGGCCCGAGCGATAGTTCGCGTCCCAGCGCCGCGGCGTAGGCCTCCAGCGCTGCCGACGTGCACAAGTAGTTCTCGATCTCGTTCCGACTCCACATCAGACACTCAACGGGATCGAGATCCGGGGGTCCGCCGTCGAGCCGGTCGAACAGAGCGATGCCCCCGAGGTCGGGGAGCGCTTCTCGGAGCCCGTTGAAGTGCGGTGGGACCGCTTTTGCGACGTTGTTGACGTAGCGCACGAATGGTTGTTCCAGCGCCTTGGAGGCTGCCCCATGGCCGATTCTCCGCGCGAACGACCGGAGAATCGCTACGTCCGTCGATCCCTCGAGATACAGCACCCAACCCGTCTGCTCCGCTTGGTAGTACTGCTCGAACCCGATCTCCCGGAGGGACTTGAGGATTTCGTCGCGACGGTTGTCAATCCGGTGCGGCCGCCCGACAAACGCAACAACGCTGTCGTTGCCAGCAGCCTCGTTCAGAAGAACCTCGGAATGGCTGGCGGCGATCACTTGGCTGCCGCTACTGCGAGCGGCGCTAGTGATTCGCTCGTAGATCTGTCGCTGGCGCAGGATCTCGAGATGGGCATCCGGCTCGTCGAGCAGAAGGACGGCCCCTGGGTTGGCGTACATGTACGCGAGTATCAGCAAAGTCTGTTGCAGTCCCCGTCCCGCTGAGGACAGATCGAGCGTCACACCTCGCCGCTCTCGGTAGCTCATCGTGATCTCGCCGCGCTCAACGTTGTAGCGCGGCAGGTCAAGATCCACGCCGAAGAGCAGAGAGATCTGCTCGATCAATTCATTCCAACCGTTGGAGTCGTCCTCGCTGATTCGGTAGCAGAGGTTGCGTAGTACTTCCGCCGTTCGCCCCTCACCGATCCTTACGTCGACCGCGCCACCGTCGAGACGCGTCTCCGTCGCCGCCAGTCCGGACATCGGCGGAAGGAACGCCACGCGGACTTTCCCCGCTGCGTCCGGGACGGGCATGCGCTCCGGCGCGGCGCCCTCGGTGATACGAAGCGGTCGGCAGTAGAACAACTCCTCGTTGGCGTAGTCGAACTCCAGCCCGAAACTCCACTCCCCGAATTCGGTGGTGTCGGGGGCGCCTCCCTGATCCTCGTCAGGGTCACGTTCCGCGATGCCATCAACAATGATCTCGATGCGAACATTCCGTGTCTGCTGCCTGCCGCCTACCTTGCGGACATCGCGCAGGTGCAGATCGCGCCAGAGAAGATTGGCAGAGGGCGTGGGAACGGCCAGCAGGTCGCGGCGACTGATTGAGACACCAGGTCGCCTGGCAGGTGTCGTAGCGCCGGAGCGCTTCTCGTTCCAGCGCTTCAATCCCACGCTCCAGAGCGTCAGCGCCTGCATGGCTGAGGTCTTGCCCGAGTTGTTGGGGCCGATGAACAGCACCGGACTTGCGAGGTCGACCTCTACCTCGTCGAACTTCTTGAAGTTGCGGATGAGCAGCCGAGTAAGCATTGGCCGAATCTAGGCGTGTGCCGAGTCATCCGCTCGCAGCGCCTGCGGAGCCGCTGCGACATGAGTTCCGGCCTCCGCCGGAACGACGGGAGGGGCGCTTCGCTGCATTAGTCGGAGGTCTCCTCGGCGGGCGCTGGGTGGCGGTAGAGGCGGCGGGCGAGGCGGTCGGTGCCCGGGTCGAAGCCGGGGAGTTGCATGGGGAAGCTGCCGGTGCGCTCCACGACGAGGTCGCGCACGAGTTCCTCGACCTCGGCCCAACCGGTCGCGCGCGGCCCGGGTAGGTGGCGGTTGTAGGGCTGGTCGAACACGATCACCGTGTGCCCGCCGGCGCGGAGGTCCTCGATGTTGTGTGGAGCGTCCTCGACGAAGGCGTCGGCGTCGACGGAGGACTTGGCGGCGATGAAGCAGAGGTCGCGGTAAGGGATGCGGGCGTCGTCCAGCCACTCGGCGGTGTCCCCCGCGGCCACGGCGTGACCCCAGTTGACGTAGAGCCGGTGGGTGACGATGCGAATCCACACGCCGGCGTCCGAGAGCCGCCACAGGGCGTCAGCGGCGCCCGGGATGAGGTCCATGTGACGCAGAAGACCGCGTTCGAGGACCGCGTAGCGGTGTAGCTGGTCGAACTCCTCCGCGCCACCGATGCCCCATTCGCTGCAGCCCCAGGACACTTCGGTCGTGAGCGAGTGCTCGGGCACACCCTTGCGCTCGGCCACGATCCGCCGGAACGAGCCGATGTAATCGCCGCACACCCCGTCGAGGTCGACGCCCAGCACGAAGCGGGCACTGTCGCTCATCGCCCGAGCCCCACGAATCGCAGGGAGGGAAGGATCTTCACTGCCGGTGTCGCCCGCCTCAGCGACCCTTGGGGTGCCACACCGTCTTGTACTCGCAGAAGGCGGAGATGGCGTAGAGGCTCTGCGCCGACTCGCTGAGCCAACGGCGCTCGGCAGCGCCGGCGCGCACAACGCGGGTCACCGTGTCGGCGGCCAGCCGCTCGGCCTCCGCGGCAAGACCGCTCGCACCGCCGGCAGTACCGGCGTCGGCGCTCGCGCCGGGCACGCCGACGGTTGCCTCGCAACCGGTCAGGTCGATGCAGTCCAGGTCACCGTGAGCCGCCAGCGCCCGCACCAGCGCGCTGCGGTGCCCGGTCAGGATGTTGACCACGCCGGCGGGCACGTCGCTGGTGGCCAGGATCTCCGCCAGGGTGACCGCCGCCAGCGGGGAAAGCTCGCCCGCCAGCACCACGGCGGTGTTGCCGGGCACAAGGATCGGGGCGAGGCGCGACACGATTCCCAGCAGCGGCGCCTCGTCGGGCGCAGCGAGGCCGACGACCCCCATCGGCTCGGGGATCGTGAAGTTGAAGTAGGGGCCGGCCACGGGGTTCGCCCCGCCCAGGACCTGCGGGTACTTGTCGCACCATCCGGCGTACCAGACCCAGCGATCGACGGCTGCATCCACCTCATCGGGGGGATCGGCGCCCGCGTCCCCGCCGGAGGCGGCCCGGGCGAGATCACCGGTCAACTCGCCACGCCGGCTGTCCATGACCTCCGCAACCCGGTAGAGGATCTGGCCCCGGTTGTAGGCGGTGCGTGCCGCCCAGGCTCCCTGCGCGCCCCGCGCCGACCGCACGGCGTCGCGCACGTCCTTGCGGGATCCGGCCACCGCGTGGGCCAGCAGGTCACCGGCCGCCGAGCGCACCGGGTAGGACCGGCCCGACTCGGAGCGCACGAAATGCCCGCCCACGTACATCTTGTAGGTCTTGCGGACCTCAAGCCGGCTGTCGGCGGCGCTCACGAGGCCCTCCCCTGCAAGTCCACGTAGGGCAGCAGCCCCTGGCGGCCGCCCTCGCGACCGAAGCCGCTCTCGCGGTAGCCGCCGAACGGGCTGGCCGGATCGAACCGGTTGAAGGTGTTGGCCCACACGACGCCGGCCTGCATCCGCTCGGCCATCCACAGGATGCGGGAACCCTTCTCGGTCCAGATGCCGGCGGACAGGCCGTAGGGCGTGTTGTTGGCCTTCTCGACCGCCTCATCAGCCGTGCGGAACGTCAGCACCGACAGCACCGGGCCGAAGATCTCCTCCCGGGCAATGCGGTGCGCCGGCGACACGTCGCAGAAGAGCGTGGGGCGGAAGTACCAGCCCCGCTCCGGCAGCGTGCAGGAGGGCTGGTACAACTCGGCTCCCTGCTGCACACCCGATTCCACGAGTTCGGTGATCCTGTGCAGTTGCGCCGCCGAGTTGATGGCGCCGATGTCGGTGTTCTTGTCCAGCGGATTACCCACCCGGAGGGTGTCCATCCGCCGGCGGAGCTTGGACGTGACCACGTCGGCCACACTCTCCTGCACCAGCAGGCGCGATCCGGCACAGCACACCTGCCCCTGGTTGAAGTAGATGCCGTTGACGATGCCCTCAGTGACCTGGTCCAGCGCGGCGTCCTCGAAGATGATGTTCGCCGCCTTACCGCCGAGTTCAAGCGTCAGGCGCCGCCCGGTGCCGGCGAGCGTGCGCTGGATCTCCTTGCCGACGGCCGTGGACCCGGTGAACGCCACCTTGTCGACCCCGGCGTGGGCGACGACGGCGGCACCCGTCGCGCCGTCACCCGTGACGATGTTGACCACGCCCGGGGGCAGATCGGCGTCACGCAGCACCTCGGTGAGCAGCAGGGCGCTGAGCGGGGTGGTCTCGGCCGGCTTGAGCACGACCGTGTTGCCGGCGGCGAGCGCCGGAGCCAGCTTCCAGGCGGCCATCAGCAGCGGGAAGTTCCACGGGATGACCTGCCCCACGACGCCCACGGGGGAGGCCGTGGCGCCGGCGAAGGCGTAGTCCAGCTTGTCGGCCCAGCCGGCGTGATGGAAGAAGTGCGCAGCCGCCAGGGGGATGTCGACGTCGCGGGACTCCTTGATGGGCTTGCCGCCATCGAGCGTCTCCAGCACGGCGAACTCCCGCGAGCGCTCCTGCAGCAGCCGGGCGATCCGGTACAGGTAGCGGGCCCGGACCCGGCCCGGGGCGTCGCGCCAGTGTGACTCGTACGCGTCACGGGCGGCGACCACCGCCCTGTCGACGTCGGCCGGCCCGCCGACGGAGAACGTGGCCAGCGTCTCGCCGGTGGCCGGGTTGACGGTGGGCGCCATCCGCTCGCTGCGGGCAGGCACCATGTCGCCGCCGATGAACAGCCCGTACTCGTCGGAGATGCGCACGAGGTCGGTGGACTCCGGCGCCGGGGCGTAGCAGTCGGGTCCGAACGCCGCCGGGCCGCCCTCGACCCTCTCGGGCACCTCAGCGGTGCGGAGATCCGGCGCGCCGCCCGTAGCCGTGGCGGGGAGGTGCTCCCCGGTCTCGCTCACCGCCTCACACCACCGTCTTGTCCGGGCGCGGGTAGCGGCCCGTGCCCAGCCGGTCGAGCTGGAGCAGCACGTCGTTCAGCAGGCTCGAGGCACCGATACGGAACAGGTCGGGGTGCAGCCACCGCTCCCCCAGCGTCTCGGCGATGACGACCAGGTACTGCCAGGACTGCTTGGCGGTGCGGATGCCTCCGGCCACCTTCAGGCCGACGGCGCGGCCGCCGCCGTCGGCGAAATCCCTGATGGCCTCGGCCATGCACAGGGCCACCGGCAGGGTGGCCGACGTGCCGATCTTCCCGGTGGAGGTCTTGATGAAGTCGGCGCCGGCGGCCATCGCCAGCATGGACGCCTTGCGCACGGCGTCGTACGAGCCCAACTCACCGGTCTCCAGGATGACCTTGAGGTGCGCCGAACCGGCTGCCTCCTTCGAGGCCGCCACCTCGTCGTACGCCTGCCGGTAGTGCCCGGCGAGGAACGCCGACCGGTTGAGCACGATGTCGATCTCGTCGGCACCGGCGTCGACGGCGCCGGCGATCTCCGCCAGGCGCACGCTGAGCGGGCCGAGGCCGGCGGGGAACGACCCGGCCACGCTGGCCACGAGCACCGGTGTCCCCGCCAGGGCCGCGGCTGCCACGCCGACCAACTCGGGGTACACGCACACCGCAGCCACCGGGGGCACGCTGGGGTCGGTCGGTTCGGGATGCAACGCCTTGGCGCAGAGCGACAGCGCTTTGCCGGGCGTGTCGGCGCCCTCGAGTGTGGTGAGGTCCATGCAGCGCACCGCCAGGGTGAGCGCTGCCTGCTTGGCGGTCGTCTTGATGGACCGCGTGGCCAGGGAGGCGGCCCGCTCGGCAAGACCGACGGCGTCGGTGGGCGTGATCGGGATGCCGACAAGCCGTTCGGCCGGCAACCCACTGCCGTCGACACGCCCCGCGGCCTCGGCGGGTGACGCGCGCGTTGCCACCGTGTTCACGTGGCTGACACTAGAGCCCGCGACCCAGATTCCGACAGTCGTCGTCTGATGCCGGAGCACAGGAGGCTGCGGCAACGGACCGAGCACCGCCCGTACGACCGAAGCGCCCTGCACGATGGCCTTCTTCGTCGAATCGCTCGCTCGCCACGCCGTCATCGGGCATGCTGGACACCGTGAACGTCACCATCGTCGATCATCCCCTCGTCGCCGAGAGGCTGACCCGCCTCCGCCGCCAGGAAACCAAACGTGCCGGGTTCCGGCGGAACCTCTCGGAACTCTCCACCTTCCTCGTCTACGAGGCGCTGCGCGGGCAGGCAATCGCGGCCGTGCAGATCGACACTCCGATGGCACCGTCGGTCGGCGTGCAGATCACCGACCCGCCGCTCGTGGTGCCGGTGCTGCGGGCCGGGCTGGGGATGCTGGACGCCACGCTGCAACTGTTGCCGAACGCCCGCGTGGGGTTCGTCGGAGCCAAGCGCAACGAGGAAACCCTCCTGCCCGACGCCTACGTCAACACCGTTCCCGACGACCTGGGCGGCCACCCCGTCCTGGTGCTCGACCCCATGCTGGCCACCGGCGGTTCACTCATCCACACCTGCAACCTGCTCGTGGACTCCAACGCCGGGTCGATCACCGTGGTGTGCGTGCTCGCCGCCCCGGAGGGCATCGAGTCGTTCCGGGCCAAGGGATTCGACGCCGACATCTTCACTGCCGCGGTGGACAGCCACCTCAACGAGGTGGCGTTCATCGTCCCCGGCCTCGGCGACGCCGGCGACCGCCAGTTCGGCCTGGCCTAGCAACTCCCGGCCGCGGGGAGTCCGGCCGCACTCAGGCGGGCGCGGTGCGGGCGACGAACCAGTCGAAGATGGGGTCGGGCTCGGCCATGAGTTCGGGGTGCCACTGGACGGCCACGACGGGGGCGTCGGTGCATTCGAGTCCCTCGACGGTGCCGTCGGGAGCCTCGGCGGTGACCTCCAGGCCTTCTCCGAGACGATCGACGGTCTGGTGGTGCAGCGAGTTCACCATCACCGACGGGCCGTAGACCTCCGCCAGAGCGGAGCCCGCCACGACGGTCACCTCGTGCTGGAGTTTGTCGGGCGGCTCCTCGAAGCGGCCGTGTTCGGGAACGTGCTGGTGCAGGGTCCCGCCCCGCCACACGTTCACGACCTGCAGGCCGCGGCAGATGGCCAGGACCGGCAACTCTGCCGCAGCCGCGGCGTCGAGCAGTGCCAGTTCCTGGGCGTCGCGGGCCGGTTCGGGGTCCATCAGACCGGTGGCCGGTTCGGCGCCGTACAGGGCGGGGTCCACGTCGGTGCCTCCCGGCAGCACGATCCCGTCGAGGTGCTCGACGATCCGAGCCGGGTCCGTGTCGAGGGACAGCAGCACCGGCAACCCGCCCGCCTCGGCCACCCGCCGGGCGTAGTCCCGGAAGTAGACCTCCAACTCCAGGTGCGACATCGACGCCAGCATGCCCGTCACGCCACCGGCGGCCCGTCGCCGTCCCGGCAGCCCGATCAGCGGCGGGCGCGCTCCGGAGGTCCCGACGGATGGTGGCATCGATGGCCAGTGTATGGACGGCCGAACTCGCCACGCCGGTATGGCCGGCCGGCGCCGGCAGGCTCGATGAACCGCCCCGCGCCGGAACACCTGCCGGGCGCCCCGCACCGGCCACGTACAGTGACGGTCCATGACCGACGTCGAGTTCATCGGCGCCCACCTCGTGGCGACACCCGAGCAGTTGCTGCGCCTGCAGCGGGTGGCATCCGGGGCCGAACCCGCGGACCTGGCGCTGCGCGACGGGACAGTGCTGTCGTTGCACGGCCGCGAGATGTTGCGCCGCGACGTGCTGATCTGCGGATCGCACATAGCCGCCGTCACCCCACCGGGACGCCTGGCGGCGGCCACCGAGATCGACGCCGGTGACTGCTGGGTGTCGCCCGGATTCATCGACACGCACCTGCACATCGAGTACACGCTGCTGACGCCCGGCGAGCTCGCCCGCCTGGTCGTGCCACGGGGAACCACCACCGTGCTGGCCGACCCCAACTGCCTGGCCAACGTGCTGGGACCCGCGGGCATGGACATCGCCGCTGCGACCGGCACCCCGCTGCGCGTCTTCCGGCAGGTGTCGCACAAGGTGCCGCGCTCGCCCGAGCTGGAACTCGGCGGCGGCGAGGTGCCCGAGACCGAGATCCTGGCGCGCCTGAGCGACCCGCTCGCCGTCACACTCGGCGAGAGCAACCCGTTCGACCTGGAGGACTCGGCGGCCCGCAAGTCGCACCGGGCGCTCGCCGCCGGGCGGCGCATCACCGGCCACACGGCCCGCATCTCCGAGGAGCCATTGTGGACGTACGCCGCGGCGGGCATCTTCGACGACCACAACGCCTTCGAACCCGACGAGGTGATCGAGCGGTTGCGCCTCGGCATCGGCATCACCGTCATGTCGGGTTCGATGAACGACAACGTCCGGCCATTGTTCGCCGATCCTGAGAGGGTCGCCGGCGGGTTCGACCAGTTCACCTTCTGCGCCGACGACCGTCACGTGGGCGACCTGGCAGACGGTGGCCACATCGACCACCACGTGCGCACCGCCATCGACTGCGGCGTCGAACCCATCGACGCCTACCGCATGGCCACGTTCAACGCGGCCCGCTCCTACCGCCTCGACCATCTACTCGGCTCCATCGCGCCCACCCGTCTGGCCGACCTGATGCTGCTGGAAGACCTGGAGGAGGTCCGCCCGCGCCTGGTGCTCGTCGGCGGCCAAGTCGCCGGCCGCGGCGGCAACGCCACGTTCACCAACGACGACGAACTGCCCGCGTCCTGCCGAGGAACCGTCCGCCTGCACCCCGCCCTCGGCCCGTACAGCTTCCGCGTCGAAACGGAGGGTGCCGAAGTCGAGAAGCCTGAGCCACATGAGGGCGATGGTGCCGGGGGAGTAGGCGGCCATTCCGAGGCCGCCGGAGCGCCACCGGCGGCGCCGCCCGGACAGCTACCGAACCAGACGACTGACGTGCAGAGCACAGGGGCGCAACAGTTCGTGGCCGTGGTGCGGGCCATGGAGATGTACGACGGCTACTTCAAGCGGGCCTTCAAGGCCGAGTTGACGGTGGTGGAGGCGTCCGTGGCGGCCGATCCCGCAATCGACATCGCCAAGATCGCCGTCGTGGACCGCCACCACGCCACCCACACGCTGGCCATGGGCTTCGTGCGCGGATTCGGACTGCGCCGGGGTGCCATCGGCATCACCACGAACTGCGAGAACCAGAACCTGGTCGTGCTGGGCACGGCGGACGACGAGTTGGCGCACGCCGCCCGCTCCCTCGAGGCCATCGACGGCGGCTACGTGGCGGTGGCTGAGGGCGAGGTCCTGGCCTCGCTGCCGCTCCCCTACGGCGGCTGCATGAGCGACCGCCCCTGGGAGGACGTGTACGACGGTCTGGCCCATGTCACGGCTGCTGCCCGGTCACTCGGCTGCGGCATCTCGTCTCCGTTCATGATCCTGTCGTTCGTCGGCCTCGCCGGCGTGCCCGACTACGGCCTCACGGAGAGGGGCCTCATCGACACGTTCACCCAGACGTTCCTACCGGTCCTGGTCTGCTGCCGCTGCCCCGCACACGCCGGGGCCAATCAGGCGCCGGTACCCGCAGGGAAGCCGCCGGCCTTGGAGAGATAGCCGGGTACCGAGTGGTCCAGTAGCTGTTCGAGCCACAGAGCGGACTCGCACAGCGCCTCCAGCGAGACGCCCGTGCTGACGCCCGTGCGGTCCAGCAGGTACACGAGGTCCTCGGTGGCGATGTTGCCCGTGGCATTCGGCGCGAACGGGCAGCCGCCGATCCCGCCCAGGCTGGCGTCGAGCACCTCCACCCCGGCGTCGACCGCGGCCAGCGCGTTGGCGTAGCCCGTGTTGCGGGTGTTGTGGAAGTGCGCCCGCAGGCGGACGCTGTCACCCACCGCCTCCCGCACTGCCGCCACCCGCTCGGTCACGTCCGCCGGAACCGCCACGCCGATGCTGTCGGCGATGGCGATCTCCGCCGGGTTGCTCCGAACCACTTCCGCGGCAACCGCCGCAAGGCGCTCGGCGGGCATGTCGCCCTCATAAGGACAACCGAACGCGGCCGAGAGCGTGACCCCGGCAGAGATCCCGCAGGCGCGGGCACCCTCAGCGAGTTCCTCCCAGAGTGCCACCGCGCCTGCGGTGGTCGTGCCCTGGTTACGTTCGCAGAACGTGTCCGAGCAGACCACCACGGCGTTGATCTCGTCCACACCGGCGGCCAGCGCCCGGTCGAGCCCCCGGCGGTTCATGACGAGACCGATGTAGGTCACATCGTCGGACCGCGGGAGCGCAGCCATCACAGCCTCGGCGTCGGCCATCTGTGGAACACGCTTGGGGTTGACGAAGCTCGCGGCCTCCAAGCGCTTGACACCCGCGTCGACGAGCCGACCGATCAACTCCACCTTCGCCGCAGTCGAGACCATCGCGGCATCGCTCTGCAGCCCATCCCGCGCGGCGACGTCGACGATCTCCACAGCCGCCGCAGTTCGTCGTGGCATCGCCGACCTCCCGTTTGGCGCGCTCACAGCGCCACTCGCCCGGATCGTACCGCTGCTTGCAGGCGCAGGGCCGCTGCCGGATCCTCCGTGCGAACCGCCGTATCCGATGCCCCCGCCCGGACGGGCGGGGGCTCAGATCTGTTCGGTCCGGTGGCTACCCGCTAGAACGGGAACGGGATCTGGAACTCGCCGGACTCCACGGATGCCACGAAATCGTCGAGGATCTGCTGCAACTCATCGAGGCTGACGGCGGTGTCAACGGTGGCGTCGGTGTTGATGGGCAGCACCTCGATGCCGCCGTTCTGGAGGCTGCCGGGGTAGAAGGCATTGCCGAACGTGCCGTCACGCACGGTGTCGAAGTACGTCTGGAACAACTCGCTCATGCGGATCACCGTGGCGCCGACGTAAACATCCGGCGCGGTCTCGTGCTGCGAACCGAAGCCGACGAAGATCGGCACGCCGGCCGCGGAGGCCGACTGGGCGGCACCGATGCAGATGCCGTCACCGGAGCAGTAGATCATGTCGGCGCCCTGGTCGATAAGCGATGTGGCCACCTCGGCGGCCTTCTGCACGTTCACGAAATCGCCCGCGAAGCCCTCGAGGAATTGGATCTCCGGGTTGACCGACGCCACCGCCTGCTGGAAGGAGATGTGCATGACCTTCACGAAGTCGAACTCGGGCCCGCCCACGATGCCGATGGTGTCGCCGATGAGGGCGTTCGCGGCCACGATGCCGTTGGGGTAGGCCATGTCCTGCACGTTGTAGAGCCAGTCCACGACGTTCTCCTGCGGGTCGGCGCCCTCCACGAGCACGCCGCCGGTCATGGCGAAGTCCACGTCGGGGAACTCCGAATAGAGTTCCATGATCGGGTCCACGTACTCGATGCCGTGGCCGATGATCAGGTCGAAGCCCCGGCTGGCGAAGCCCCTGAGAGCGGGCAGCGAGTCGGTCGGCTCGATGATCTCCTCCAGGATCTGGTATTCGGCGATGTTGCCGTCCGCCGCGACGGCGTCGAGGAGGCCCTCGGCCGCCGCCTGACTGAAGGAGTTGTCGTTCTTGATGCCCGGCAGCAGGAGCGCCACGCGCAGCCCGTCGTCCTCGGCAGGCGCCGGTGCCGGCTCGGGAGCCGGTGGCGGCTCGGGAGCCGGGGCGGCCTGTGCAGCAGCAGCCTGTTCAGCGGCCGCGGTGGCCGCTTGGCGGGCCTCGTCCGCCTCGGCCTGTGCTGCAGCCGCTTCGTCCCTCGCGGCCTCGGCCGCAGCCTGGGCGTCAGCGAGTTGCGCCTCGGCCGCGGCGACAGCGGCCTCGTTGCCCTCGGCCGTGGCCTGCGCCAACTCGGCGGCAGCCTGGGCCGCCTCGGCGGCAGCCTGGGCCGCATCTGCCGCCGCTGCGGCAGCCTGAGCCTCGGCACTCGCTGTGCCGGCGGCGGAGCTGGCGCCCTGGGCAGCTGCGAGTGCCGCATCGGACTCCTCGGAACTGTCATCGCCGGCGCAGGCGGCTGCCACCAGCGACGCGGCCAGCAGCGCCATGAGCAGCCCGGTAAAGCGCCACCCCTTCCGCCTGCCATGCCAAGACTGCTTGTTCGATGGCTTCATCATGATGTTCTTCCCTCCGTAGTGGTGCGTGAGACTCATCCGGGAACCCACCGACGGACGCCACGTACACCCCGGTGTGCCGCGCCGTCGGCCAATGACAACGTCGACGCCCCTCGCCGCGGCCGCATCCGATGCGACCAATGAGGGAGGCTACTATCGCCAATCGCCGGCCGTACGGGACGGATCGGCCGGCCGACCATCCGCCGCTGTCGCGACCTGCTCGACTGGCGCTCGCACACCGAGAGGAACCCGCACGACGGCGTCACCAGTCCACCACCGGGAGGTCTGATCGAGAGATGCTGCCAGAGGGAATGCACAGAATCCGGGTCCTGTTCGCCGACCAGTTCGGCTTTGCCCGGGGCAAGTACGTCCCCGCCGCCGCCACGACCGGCGAGGTGGGCTTCTCGGTCACCATCTTCGGCGTCGGCTACGACCGCGACCTCATCCCGGCGCCCGGAGCGGAGGTCCTGGAGGGCATGGGTGACCTCAACGCTCTGTACTCTCTCGACGCGGTGCGCCCCAGTTGGGACGAGGGCACAGGCGTGGTGATCGCCGACCTCGAGCGTCTCGGCCAACCCCTGGCGATCTCGAGCCGCCTGGCTGCCCAGCACGCCATCGACGCTCTGGCCACGGTCACGGGCGGCACCCCCAAGATCGGCGTGGAGTTGGAGGCGTATGTGCTGCAACCCGACGGATCCGGTGGCTGGGCGCCCTGGGACACGCCAGGGGCCTACTGCTACGGCACCGGCACCGTCGTGGACCCCGTCGGACTCTTCGACGACATCATGGCCGCTGCCGAGGTTTGCGGCCTCGGCATCGAGACGATGGGCAGCGAGTACGACAACCCGCAGTTCGAACTGGTGGTCGGTTACGGCGACGCCCTGGATGCGCTCGACCGCGCCTTCCTGCTGAAGCAACTGTGCCGGGAGGTGGCGCTGCGCCACGGGCTGCTGCTGACGTTCCTGGGAAGGCCCTTCCAGGACCGCGGCGGCAACGGCACCCACTTCCACCTCAGCATCACCGGCGACGACGGGCGGAACCTCTTCGACGACCCGGCGAGCGACGACGGTCTGTCGGACATGGCGAGGCAGGCGATAGCCGGAGTGCTCGCCCACCACGAGGCGCTGACCGCCCTGTGCGCGCCGACCGTGAACGCCTACAAGCGCCTCAAGCCCGGCGAGTTGGCCGGCTACTGGGCCAACTGGGGTTACGACCACCGCTCGGTGGCTGTGCGCGTGCCGTCGGGCCGCGGCGCCGCCAGCCGCATCGAGCACCGGCTGCCCGATGGAGCGGCCAACGTGTACCTGGCCGCAGCAGCGATGATGTCCGCGGCCCGGCTGGGGATCGAAGCCGGGGCAGCCCCGCCGCCGGTGGAGACCGGTGACTCGCTGGAGACCGCCAACACCGAGCGCTGCTGCCCGGAGAACCTGTCCCTCGCCCTCGATGCTCTCGAGGCCGACGAGCCGCTCTACGACGCGGTCGGCAGGGAGATCACCGACCACTTCGTCGCCATGAAGCGTGCCGAGTGGGCCCGCTACGCCCGCGCCGTCACCGACTGGGAGCTGCGCGAATACCTCGCCTTCCACTAGCCCTGTCGGCGGCCGGCCGGCGTTGCCCGCGCGGCCACTGGAGCGCGGATCCTGGCCTGTGCCGGGATGGCGCGAGAGGCGGTTCGACGTGTGGTGGCAGATGGGATGACAGTTGAACGCTGGTCGACATTTGACAATACTGATGGTGCGGTGCGGTGCTGCTCCGTGCCGAAGACGTAAGTCCCGGAGGGCCAGGCCGAGGATCCGCCATCGGCGGGTCGACTAGGGCGGGAGCCGGGACTTTCGCATTTCACACCATGGAGGTCCGTCATGTTCGACCAGCGAGCCATCGATATCGGGCTCGGACGCCGCCCCGCCGACAAGGTCTTCTCCGGCGGGAAACTCGTCAACGTGTTCACCGCCGAGGTGTACGAGGCGGGTGTGGCCGTCGCCGGGGACCGGATCGCCGCCATCGGCGACGTGAGCGAGACGATCGGTGACGACACCGAGATCATCGACGCCTCGGGCATGCACATCGTGCCAGGCCTCATCGACCCGCACGTGCACACCGAGGTCACGAAGCTGTCCATCACCGGATTCGCCACGGCGGTGCTGCCGCGCGGCACCACGTCGGTCTGCACCGCGTTCGATCAAATCGCGCCGGTGAAAGGCATCGACGGCATCCGCTACATGCTCGACGAGGCGGCGACGCTGCCTCTTCGCATCTTCAACCCGCCGCCATCCAAGATCCCCTACACGATCCCCGAGGGCACCCTCGGTGCCAGCGTGGGGCCCGACGACCACCGGGTGGCCATGCAGTGGGACGAGGCCAACGGCATCGCCGAGACGACCTTCGACTTCATCCGCGCCGGCGACAGCGACGTGATCACCTCCATCGGACTCTGCGAGGAGCACAAGCTGCCCGTGCACGGCCACGCCCCGTTCGTCACCGGCCTGGCGCTCGGCGCCTACGCCAACTGCGGCGTCCGCGACGACCACGAGTGCTTCTCGGCCGAGGAAACCATCGACAAGCTGCGCAACGGCCTGTACTGCCTGTTGCGCGAGGCCACGATGGCCCACAACCTCGCCGACTGCATCAAGGCGGTCACCGAGGCCGGGCTGCCGACCCGGCGGGTGAGCCTCTGCTCCGACGACACCGACACGTCCACCCTGGTGCGCTTGGGGCACATGGATCACATCGTGCGGCGAGCCATCGCCGAGGGTGTCGACCCGGTGACGGCCATCCAGATGGTCACCATCAACGCCGCCGACGCTCTGAGGGTGGACGACCAGGTGGGTGCCGTGGCGCCGGGCCGCTACGCCGACATCCTGCTGGTGGAGGACCTGGAGGCCTTCGAGGTGTCGGCGGTGTACTGCGGCGGCGAACTCGTGGCGGCCGGCGGTGAGTTACAGGTGGAGTTGACGCTGCCGGAGCGGCCGCCGGAGTTGCTGCGCACGTTCTCGATGACGCCGGTGGAGCCCGATGACCTGCTGTTCCGTACCGACATGGAAGACGGCCAGGTGGAGGCCATCTCCATGTTCGTACCTCCTGAGATTCCGCTGCGACTGCGCCGGGACGTCGAGTTGGAGATCCGCGATGGCGTGGTGCTGGCCAACCCCGCCATCGACGTGAGCTACGTGTCGGTGCTGGAGCGCTACAACAACACCGGCTCGCGTTCCACCGCGTTCATGTCGGGCTTCAGCCTGACTGACGGAGCGCTCGCCACGTCGCTGTCGCCCGATGACGAGAACGTGGTGTGCCTCGGTGCCGACACGGCCTCGATGGCCACAGCAATCAACCGGGTCATCGAACTGAACGGCGGCCAAGTGGTGGCCCGCGGCGATGACGTCCTGGCGGAGTTGCCGCTGCCCCTGGCGGGGATCATGAGCGACATCTCCCCCGCCGAGATGACCGAGGCAGAGGACCGGCTGATCGCCGCCGCCCACGAATTGGGCTGCGGGCTGGCGAACCCGTTCATGTGGCTGATCTTCCTGCCCATCACGGCGATCCCGCAGTACGCCCTGCTGGACCGCGGCTTCGTGGAGCAGGCCACGCTCTCGTTCTGCAGCCCACTCGTGCGACGGGTGTAGGCGAACGCCGCGGCTGAGAAGTGGATTCCGGCCCCGGATCGAGTCCGGGACAGGCTCTTCGCCGGAATGACAAGTGCTCGGGTGGTGTGACGCACAGGTGAGACGGCGTGAGTAGGGAAACGGAGGCATGACGAACGCGGGGCGCCGCGAGGGCCGCTGGGTCTCCATCTCCGAAGCGGTCGGCACGCTCGAACCGACATCGGCGGTGGTGCTACCGCCCGGCGCCGGCGGGGCGAACGCAGTCGAGCGTGAGATCGGGCGGCAGGCGGAGCGGCTGCGAGGCCTCGACGTCTACAGCGGGATGCTCCTCTCGGACTACGCCTTCCTGCACGACGGCATCCGCTACACCACCTGGCACGTGATGCCACCCGTGCGCGACGCCGTCCGCGACGGCCGAGTGCGGTTCCTGCCCATCCGCGGCTCGCAGGTGACCCGCCTGTTTCGCTCGGGGCGCCTCCCCCTCGACGTGGTGGTGGTGCACGTCTCCCCACCCGACGGCGACGGTCGATGCAGCCTCGGCACGTCGACCAGCTACCCGCTCACCCTGGCGCGCCTGGCGCCAACAGTGATTGCCCAGGTGAACCCGCGCATGCCCCGCGTCGCCGGGGAGGCGTCACTGCACGTGTCGGGAATCGACTGGCTCGTCGAGGTGGACGAGCCGCTCGGCGAGCACCCGCAGCCGGTAATCGGCGCGACCGCCGCCGCCATCGGGGATCGCCTCGCCGCGCTGATCCCACCGGCCGCCACGCTGCAGGCGGGCATCGGAGCCATTCCGGAAGCGTTGCTGCAGAACCTGTGTGCGTCGGACATCTCCGACCTGCGCATCTACGGCATGGGCATCGACGCCATCGTCGCGCTCGACGCCGCCGGGAAGTTGGCAGGGGGCGACGGGGCACCCGCCGCCCTGTGCGCCGAGTTGATGGGCACGACGACGCTGTTCGACTATGCCCACGACAACCCCGCTCTCGAGATGCACCCGTTCGACACCATCCTCGACCCGGCGCACATCGCGAGCTTCGAGAGCTTCGTGTCGGTCAACTCGGCGGTGCAGGTTGATCTGGCGGGTCAGGCCAATGTCGAGCACCTCGGCGGCGCACAGCTCAGCGGCGTGGGCGGCGGGTACGACTTCGCCCAGGGCGCCTGGCTCTCCCCCGGGGGCAGGACGATCATCGCCATGCCCTCCACGAACCGACCGGGCGACGTGTCACGGATCGTGGCCCAGCTCGATCCGGGTACTCCGGTGGCGATCCCCCGCCACTTCACCCAGTTTGTGGTCACCGAGCACGGCGTGGCTGACCTGGCCGGCCTGTCGACTCGAGAGCGGGCCGAGGCGCTGATGGCCGTCGCCGCCCCACAGTTTCGTGACGAGTTGGCGGGATCCGTTGGCTGACCACCGCGGCGACCCCTCTCCGGCCGCGCTCGTCGGCGACGATCACCACTTCGGTGGCAGGATGCAGTGACCGACCTACCCGAACTCGTCTACGCGGACCTGGTGGAAGGCGCGCGGTTCCCCGAATTGCGCTACCAGGTCACGTCTGAATTGGTGGCGGCGTTCGTCGCAGCCACCGGCGACAGCAACCCTGCTTACAGCGACACCGAAACCGCCCACGCGCTCGGTCTCGATTCGCCCGTGGCGCCTCCCGGCCTGGCAGGTATCTGGGGACGCCAGGCGTACCTTCAGGGCAGGCGGATGCCACCGGGCGGGATCCTGGCAGGCCAGGACATGATCTTCCAACGACCGGTGGCCGTCGGCGACACCCTTCGCGTGCAGGCCGAGGTCACCCGCCGCTGGGAGCGCAAGGGTCGCCGCTTCGTCACCATCACCTCCACGGCCCGCGCCGCGTCGTCCGGGGAGGTGTGCGGCATCGTGAGGGTCACCGCGATATGGCCGAAGTAGACGTGCGGTCCGGAGACCGGCTCCCCGTCCTGCACAAACGCATGACGCAGGAGATCATCGATTCCTGGGCGGACATCTCCGGCGACTACAACCCCCTGCACACCGACCCCACCTTCGCCGCCGCCACCCGCTTCGGCGGGACCATCGCACACGGCCATCTGGCTCTGACGTGGCTGTGCGAGTCGCTGCTGCAGTGGGCGGGCGTGTCGTGGCTACAGGGTGGCGAACTGCTGAACGTGCGGTTCGTGGCACCCGTCCGCCCCGGTGAGCACTACGAGGTGGTGGGCACGGTTACCGGGCTGGAGGACGGTCGGGCGACGCTGTCGCTCGAGGTGATCGGTCCGGCAGGGGTGTGCGTCACGGGCGGGGCCACTGCTCCCGTCACCGGGGCCGGCGGATCGGTCGAGGGGCAGCGAACCCTCGGGTCGCCAGCACAGAAGCAGCCGCTTCGGGAAGAATCAGAACACGAGATGCCGCGCCGGAGTCTCTCGGAGCGCGGGAAGGGAGCGCTGTCATGAGCCGACCGGTCGTGATGGGCATCAATCTGGACGAGGTGGACTGGGAACCCGCCGAGAGCCTGTGGAACGAGACCGGCGAGGCCGTTCCGACGGGCCTGCTGGTGAAGATCCTCAGCGTCGACGCCGAGACCGGGGCCAGCACCGTGCTCGTCAAGGCCCCGCCGGGCTGGACCACCGACGCTCCGGAGGTCCACCGCGTGCTGCAGGAGGGGTTCATCCTGGAGGGCACCTACCACAACGGTGACGTGGAACTGCGGGCCCCGGCCTACTTCTGCCTGCCGCCGGGCACCGTGCACGGCCCGGCCCGGTCGGAGGGCCACATCGTTCTCAGCATGTTGTCGGGCCCGCTGGACATCACGCACGTGCATCCGGGCGGCGCACCGGCCGCTCAGGCAAGCGCGTAGAGAACTGACGCAACACATCCCGCCGGACTCCGGGTTCCGGCCTGCGCCGCAACGACGTGGTTGGCATCCGGCCGAGTGAGAATCGGGCTCGGCAGCGGGAGTGTGCCCAGGGGTATAGTGCGGGCTTGTGCCGGACGGCGGGGGGATTCTTGCCCCGGGGGAAGCTCGAAGGCCGTCCGGTGCTCTCATCGTCTAGGAGGTCAACTATGAGCCGTTCCAGAATCATCCGTACGTCGCTCCTGATCGGTGCGTTCCTGCTCGTCGCCGCCGGGTGTGCCGATGGCGGGGCTGACGAAGCTGCGGCGGCGTCCGCCGCAGCGGGGGACGCCCTGGCCGAGGCTCAGGCGGCTCGCTCCGAAGCCTCGGCGGCGAACAGCGCGGCATCCGCCGCCGACGCGTCCGCTGCCGCAGCAGACGCCGCGGCCGAAGCTGCAGCAGCTCGAGCGGAGGAAGCGATCGCCGCCGCCGAGTTGGCCCGAGCCACGGCCGAAGGGAACGAGAGCGCCGTCGCGGCCGCGGAAGCGGCGCTGGCGGAGGCACAGGAGGCGGCAGCTTCCGCTCAGGCCGAGGCTGCCAGTGCCCAGGAAGATGCGGCGGCCGCCCAGGCCGAAGCCGCCGCCGCGCAAGCCGAGGCCGAGCAGGCCCGAGCCGCGGCGGAACAGGCGGCCGCTGAGGCCGAGTCCGCAGCAGCGGCGCCTCCTCCCGTCGCTCCCGAGCCGCCGCCTCCGCCCGAGCCGCCGGCGGAGAAGAACCTCACGATGGCGCTTTCGGGACTGGTGACGAACGTGGATCCGGCGGTCCTCCAGGGACGGCCCAGTCTCGTGACGGCACAAGGTGTCGTGAGCACGCTGGTGCGCTACACGCACGAGCCTTCACCCGGGCTGAGTCTGCACAGCCCAGCAGACGTGATGGGAGAGCTGGCCGAGTCGTTCGAGGTCAACGAGGACGGAAGCGTCACCTTCACGCTGCGCGAGGCGATGAGCCCGCACGGCAACACCGTGACGTCCGCTGACGTGGCGTGGTCGTTCGACCGCATGATCGCCCTCGACGGCATAGCGCGCTTCCTGATGTTCTTGTCGAGCATCGACCGGGAAGGGCCCATCACCGTGATCGACGATCGGACGTTCACGCTCAACGTCACGGGCCGCAACATCCTCACGGTGCCCGTGCTGACCTACTACGCGCTCGGCATTCTCGACAGCGTCGAAGCGCAGGCCAACGCCACCGACGACGACCCATGGGCCGCGGATTGGCTGGCAGCGAACTCGTCCACCTTTGGGCCGTACCAGGTCGAGAGTTTCGCTCCCGGCGAGGAAGTGCGCTTGGTGAAGAACCCGAACTACTGGAACGCCGACGCTGTGGACATCGACCGGATCATCATGCGATCCATCCCCGACGCCGGCAACCGGCTGCTCCTGATCGGCAGCGGCGATGCCGACTTCGTGGCCGATCTCACCTTCGACCTCTTCGCCAGCGTCGCCAGCGGCGACGAGTACGCCCTGGCATACGAGGACGCGCGGGACACGAACCTCGACGAGCTCTCGCTGAACAACCGGTTCCCGCCCTTCGACGACCCCATCGTGCGCGAGGCCGTCTCGCTGGCCATCGACCGCGAGGCCCTCATCGCCGGGGCCTACGGCGGGTTCGGCGTCCCCGGGCGTTACCCGCTGTCGTCGGCCATCCCTCAGCCCGATCCCCTGCCCCTCACCGCCGGGGCCCGGTACGACCCGGATCTGGCCAGGAGTCTGCTGGCGCAGGCCGGGTACCCGGACGGGTTCTCCTTCACCCTGACCATCAACCCGACACGGCCCGGTCCCCACGCCGAAGCCGTCGCCGTCATCATCGCATCGCAACTGCGCGAGGTGGGCCTCGACGCCACGATCGAGACGATCGCCTCGCCGGCCGACTTCAACGGGGCAGTCAGCGGCGGCGAGATGGAGGCGTGGCTGTACTCGGTGCGCCCGATTCTCAGCGAACCCGCCTACACGATCCCGCTGCTGTTCACATCCAACGGTTTCGCAGCCGACGGGCTGGGATACGAGGGCTACGCCAACGACCGGGTCGACGAACTCTCGGACTTGATCCTGGCGGAGGATCCCGGACCGGACCGGGACGTGTTCATCGACGAGGCCCGGATCATCCTGGCGACGGAGTTCCCGTTCGTGCCGCTCGTGGAGACCATCATCCCGTGGGTGTTCCGCGAGGACCTGCAAGGTGCCCGGCCCAACCCGACCGGTTTCCTCTATCCGCAAGATCTGGCAATCCCCTAGGTGGCTGGTGTGGAATGGGTTGTTGTCTGGTGGCTCTTCGCACTCATACTGGTGATGTGTTCCCGGCGGGTGTGGTTGGGGTGTTGGGGGTGGGTGGGGGTTCAGGTGAGTGCCCAGTGGGTGGCGCGGGTGTGCAGTCCGAGCGCGCCGAGGCGGGCGATGTTGGCGGCTGCGGCGAGGAGGTTGAAGTCGGCGTCGACTTTGGGTTGGCCGCGCACGCGGGCGTGGCGGCCGCCGTGGTGTCGGCGCATGAGGTGCGCGAGTTTGCGTTCGACTTTGGGGCGGGTGGCGCGGTAGTCGTCGCGCCAGGCCGGGTTCTGTTGGCGCGCTCGGGACGCGGCGAGGGCGGTTTCGTGTGCGCCGATGCGTATGGTTCTGCCGGCTTTGGCGTCGGTGCAGTCGCCGCGGAGTTCGCAGTCGGCGCAGTCGGCGCCGAAGCGGGCGGTGCCGGCGCCGTCGGGGCGGTAGTTGATGGCGACGGTGACCTCGGCGGGGCAGGTGACCGTCGCGGCGGCCAGGTCGACGCTGAAGCGGTCCTTGGTGAAGCGTCCCGCGGGCGCCTGCGGCGCTTGGGTGCGGCACTTGGAGTTGATGCGGTGCTCGCCGAGGAGGCTCTGGAAGTCGCCGCTGCCGTAGGCGCAGTCGCCGTAGACGGTGGGCCTGCCCGCGAAGTCCTCCACAACCTCCCCGGCGTCGCCGGCAGTGCCGGTGGTGTCGGTGGTGGTGGTGTCGGTGGTGGTGGTGTCGGCGGCGGCGGCGGCGGCGGCGGTGTCGGCGGTGAGCAGGTCGGCGATGAGTTCGGGGGCGGGTCGGGCGTCGGGGGCGTTGGCGGCGGTGACCGCGGTGGCGGTGATCAGCTCGGAGTCGGGGTCCGTGGCGATGTGGCCCTTGTAGCCGTCGAAGCCTCGTGCTGCGGTTTTGTGGCCGTGGCGGGCGTCGCGGTCCACCACCGAGATGATCCGGTCCCGCGCCACGCGCCGCGCGATCACCAGGCGCCCCTCGGGGTCCTCGCAGAGGTCCTGGCCCACAACGGCGGCCAACAACTCCCCGCCCTGCGCGACTTCGACGCTCAGCGCGCGACCCTCGAGGGCTTCGAGCACCGCCACGGCGTCGCCGGCGATGGTCGCCACGAGGGCCTCCCGCGCCGCCGCGTCGTCCCAGTCGCACGCCGGCTTGGACCGCGACGCATAGTCGCCGCCGGCGACGGCGCCCCGCACAATGGCCCCCAGATCGCGATCCGCGGCCTCGAACACGCCGCGGATCGCGGCGCGCAGCATCGTGACGGTGTCCTGGGTCGCGACCGCGTCGTAGATCGGCGCGGAGTCCAGCACCCGCCGCTGAGACAGCGCCCCCGCCGAGCGCGCCACCTCGAGGGTCGCGTCGAAGATCCGCCGCGGCGCACCCGACGCCGCCAACCGGGCCCGCATCCCCACCAACACCGTATGGGAGAACCCGCCGCCGTCGACGTCCAAACCCCCGCACGCGTAACGCCAACGCGCATCGAACTCGAACGCCGCCACCGCCTCACGGTCCGACAAACCGAACCAGCGCTGCAACACCATCACCGTCGCCACCACCCGAGGCGGCACACTGCGCCGCCCCCGCGACGAGAACAAATCATCGAACATCCCCTCGGGAAACAACCGGGCACCCTCACCGAACAACACCGCAAAAATCGAACCAGGACCCACCCGCTCGCCCACAAACCGCGTCCCCTTGAACAAATCAGCCTGACACGGCTCAACACCAACCGTCACAACACCAACCTCCCCACAACACCGAACCACACACCTGTAATTCTACCAGACCACAACACCCCAAACGCCGAGAAAAACACCAGCCACCTAGGAGGCTGCATCATGTTCCGTTCCCGACTTCTGCGTGCGTCCCTCGCGCTGGGCGCACTGCTGCTCCTCGCGACGGCCTGCGCCGCTGACGACGACAGCGACTCAGCGGTCGCTGACGCCGCCGCAGGCGCCCTCTCGCAGGCCGAAGGGGCTCGCTCTGACGCCTCGACGGCAAACGCCGAAGCGACGGCGGCCCGCGCCGAGGCGTCCGCCGCCGGTGCAGAGGCCGCCGCGGCAAACGCCGCTGCCGGAGCCGCAACCGCTGCCGCCGAGGCCGCAGCAGCAGTGGCGGAGGAAGCGATAGCCGCCGCCGACCTCGCCCAGGCCACAGCTGCGGGGAACCAGGAGGCCGTTGCCGACGCGGAAGCCGCCCTCGCAGCTGCTCAGGAGGCCGTGGCAGCCGCCCAAGCGGAGGCGGCGGCAGCCCAGGAGGAGGCGGCGGCCGCCCAAGCCGAGGCCGCGTCCGCTCAGGCTGACGCAGAAGAGGCCCGCGCTGCGGCGGAGCAGGCAGCCGCCGAAGCAGAGGCCGCGGCAGCACAACCTCCCCCGCCGCCCCCGGCTCCCGCACCGGTCGACGAGCCTGAGGTGTTCGTCATGGCGGTGGCGGCCACGCCGTCAAATGCCGATCCAGCGGTCCTGGAGGGCAAGCCGAGCACCGAACTCGGTCCGATGTTCGCCGGCACCTTGCTGCAGTACGTGAAGCCCGACGCGGGCACCACCACCTGGCCGAGCCCCGCCGACGTGGAGCCGTACGTCGCCGAGTCGGTCACGCAGATCGACGACGGTTACCGCTTCGTGCTGCGCGACGACGCGGTCAGCCCGTACGGCAACACCATCACCTCCGAGGACGTCCGCTGGACCTTCGACCGGATCATCGCTCTGGACGGCGTCGGCCGGTTCCTCCTGAGTTGGGGCGGCGGTATCAACCTCGAGGAGCCGATCCGGGTGGTCGACGACCGGACGTTCGACCTCGTGGTGCTCGACACCAACAACCCGTACTCCCTAGCAGTTCTCACCTACGGTCAGATGGGGCCGCTGGACAGTGTCGAGGTGTTGTCGAACGCCACCGACGAGGACCCGTGGGGCGCCGCATGGCTGTCGACCAACTCGGCGAGCTTCGGCTCCTACCGGCTCGACTCGATCACGCCGGGCGAGGAGTTGCGCCTCGTGCCCAACCCCAACTGGTGGGGCTCGGCGCCCGACATCGATCTGATCGTCGTCCGGGCCATCCCGGACGCGGCGGGCCGGCTGCAACTCCTGCAGGCCGGCGAGGTGGACTTCGCCGACAAGCTGACGCTGGCGCAGTTCGCCAGCGTGGGCGGCGAGCTGCAGGCCATCCCGGCGAAAGGCAACACCACGGTGCCGCTGGTGTTGAACTCGGGCTTCGAGCCATTCGCCGACGTGCGGGTGCGCCAGGCCATCTCCTCGGCGATCGACCGGACCGCCCTGGTGCAGGGTCCGATGCAGGGCTCAGCCAAGGAGGCCCTCTACCAGGTGCTGAGCGAGGTGCCCCAGCCGCCTGCGCCGGGCGACCCGGCGACCTACGACCCGGACGGGGCTAGGGCGCTGCTCGCCGAGGCCGGCTACGGCGACGGCTTGGCGTTCACCCTGACGATCAACCCGGTCCGCCCCGGGCCGTTCTCGGAGGACCTGGCCGTCCTCATGAAGGACCAGCTCGCGGATGTGGGGATCGACATGAGCATCGAGGTCATGGCGTCCTCCGCCGACTTCCAGACGAAGCTGTCGGAGGGTCAGCTCCAGGCCTGGCTCTCGTCGCAGACCCCGGGCATCAGCGACCCGCAGTTCGCCTGGCTGCTGGTGCATCACACGACGAAGGCATTCGAGAACGCCCACGGCTACAGCAATGCCCGCATCGACGAACTCATCGACATCATGGCATTCACGCCGTACGGACCAGAGCGCGACGCGATGGTGCTCGAGGCGCATCAGATCCTCATCGACGAGGTGCCCTGGGTCCCGCTGATCGAGCTCGTGAACCCGATCTCGCTCGGCCCCGGCGTGGAGTCGTTCCGCATGGACATCTTCCGCAGGATCATCCCGGAGGAACTGGCCAAGAACTGAGCGGACGTCACTTCGAGTGACGACCACAGCGGTCCATACAGAGTCGACCCCGGCACTCGGATCAGTGGCGCCGGGGTCGGCCCACGAGACTGCTCAGTGATGCGCCGGATCCCGTCGACCGTCATTCCGGCGGAGGCCGGAATCCATGGTCCGACGGCTCCGGCTGCGTCTGCCATCGACCACCTGGGACGCGCCCCTTGGTGAGTGGCACGTGAGATATCGAACGGGAGCGCTGGCCAAGCGCCTCCTCTTCATCCCCGTGGCTGTGTTCATCGTCATCACGCTGGCGTTCGGACTGGTCAACCTCACGCCGGGCGACCCGGCGCTGGTAATCGCCGGCGACTTCGCCTCCGACGAGCATGTCGCCGAGATCCGCGCCGACCTCGGCACGGACAAGCCGGTCCCCGAGCGCTATACCGACTACATCGGCGAACTGTTCACAGAGCGAAGCCTGGGCACGTCGTTCTTCACGAAGCGGCCCGTGTGGGATGAGATCGCCCAACGCTTCCCGGACACGCTCGAACTGGTGGTCCTGGGGCTGCTCGGCGCCGTCCTCTACGGCATGCTGCTGGGCACGCTCAGCGCCTACTTCCGGCGACGCTGGCCCGACAGCCTCTCGCGGCTCAGCGTCACGATCACCCAGTCGATCCCGGACTTCTTCCTGGGCCTTCTGCTGATCTACCTGGTCTTCTACATCATCGGCTGGGCGCCCCCACCCGTGGGGCGGATCGGGCTGCTGGACCGCCCGCCCGAGCGGGTGACGGGCGCTGTGATCCTCGACACACTCATCGCCCGCGACTGGGGACTCCTACGGACCGCGTTCCACCACGCCATGCTGCCGGTCGTCACGCTCGGGTTGTTCTACTCATCGCACTTCGCCAAGACGACCAGGGCAGTGCTGAGCCGGGCGCTCAATTCCGATCAGGTGGAGTTCGCCCGGGCGTGCGGGCTGTCGGAGTTGCGGGTCATCGGCTATGCCTTCCGCGAGGCCCGCACGCCGGTCGTCACCTACGTCGGCATCCTCTTCGCCGCCCTGTTCGGCGGGGCCGCCATCGTTGAGACGGTGTTCGCCTGGGGCGGCCTCGGGCAGTGGGCGATCGAGGCGATGCTGAAGCTGGACGTGCCCGCCATTCAGGGGTTCATCCTGGTGGTGGGCCTGCTGACGCTGCTCGTGTACCTGATCCTGGATCTGCTCGTCGTCGCCCTGGACCCGAGGGTCTCCTATGAGTAGGGCACGCCTCGCCCTGCGCAGGGCCACGTCGGGACGATCCCCCACGACCTCGGGAGGCAGCCCCATCGCCAGCGCGCTCCGGTCTGTTGCCAAGGGCGCCCTCGCGCACAAGGGACTCACGATCGGGTGCGCCGTCATCGGTTTGATCCTCCTCGCCGGATTCTTCGCGCCACTGCCGCACGATCCGATCCAACCCAATCCGCAGAACACGCTGCAGTCGCCCGACGGCGAGTTCTGGTTCGGGACCGACAGGTTCGGCTTCGACGTGTTCTCCCGCGTGTTCGCCTCGGCCCGGCTCGACCTGCCCATCGCGCTCGCCGGGACGCTGCTGTCGATCGCCGTCGGCATTCCCGTGGGCTTGGCGGCGAGCAACAAGTCCCGCTGGTCCGAGCGGATCATGCGCGGTCTCGACATGTTCCAGTCGTTCCCGCTGCTCGTGCTGGCGTTCGCCATCGTGGCGCTCACCGGCAACAGCCTGCGCAACATCGTCTTCGCCATCGCCCTCGTCAACGTGCCGCGCTTCATCCGGCTTGTGCGCAGCGAGGCGCTCGTCCTGCGGGAGGGCCGCTTCATCGAGGCCGCCACGGCTATCGGCGCCAGCCGCAGCCGCGTCATGGTTCGCCACGTGATGCCCAACACGATGGGCATCGTCCTCGCCCAAGCGTCGCTGGCCGCGGCCCACGCCATCATCGTGATCGCCGGGCTCAGCTTCCTCGGCATCGGCATCGCTCCTCCCGACGCCTCTTGGGGCGTGATGATCAGGGTGGGTTCGCAGAACATCGCCACCGGCCAGTGGTGGGCCTCGTTCTTCCCGGGCGCAATGGTGTTCGTGACGATCGTTGCGTTCAACGTGGTGGCCGACGGCGTGCACCGCCTCATCGGGCGGTCGGAGGATTGACCGCCATGGCCTCTGCGGCAACCGGCGGCGCAACTCCGCTGCTCGACGTGAGCGACCTGCACGTGGAGTTCCGTAGCCGGCGGCGCACGGTGTACGCCGTGAACGGTGTCTCCTTCTCAATCGGCGAGGGGGAGACGGTCGGCCTGGTCGGCGAAACGGGCTGCGGCAAGTCCGCCACCGTGCGGGCGATTATCGGCCTGCTGAAGTCACCGGGGCGCGTCACGGCAGGGGAGGTGCGCCTCGACGGCGCCGACCTCGTCGGTCTCCGGCCCCGGCAGCTCCGCCGGATCAGGGGTTCCAGCATCGGGTTCGTGCCGCAGAACCCGTTCGGCGCCCTCAACCCGGTGCTGCGGATCGAGCGCCAGTTCCGCAACGTCATCCGGGCGCACCGCCGCGGCGGGCGGGCCGAGATCCGCCGGACGGCGCTGGCGATGCTGAACTCCGTGGGGATCGCCGACCCGGAGCGGGTGCTGCGGGGTTACGCCCACGAGTTGAGCGGCGGCATGGCGCAGCGGGTCGTGATCGCCCTCGCCATGGTTCTGAACCCCCGCCTGGTGGTGGCCGACGAGCCGACCACAGGACTCGACCTGACGATCCAGCGCCAGATCCTCGACCTGATCCGCGACCTGGCCGAGACCGAGGGGCGCTCGATGCTGCTGGTCACCCATGACGTGGGCGTCGTGGCGCAGTACTGCAGCCGCGTGCTCGTGATGTACGCCGGGCAGGTTGTCGAAGCGGGTCCGGTGCGGACGGTGCTGAAGGACCCGGCCCATCCCTACACGGAGTCGCTCCTCGCCGCGGTTCCTCGCCGCGGCGAGCGCCTCGTGAGCGCGCAGGGCACCGTACCGACCCTGCTGCAGCTGCCGCCGGGCTGCTTCTTCTACGACCGCTGCCCGTACCGGGCCGATCCGCGGTGCGCCACCGAGGCACCGCAACTCCGCGAGATCGGGCCGGGACATTGGGCGGCCGTCCACTACGACAAGGACGCCGCACAGCTCGCAAGCCCCCTTGCACCCGGTTCCTCCGCGGGGAGCCAGTGATGTCCCTCGTCACTCTCAGCGGGGTGCGCAAGACGTTCCGGCGGGGCCGCGATCGGGTCCACGCCGTCAACGGCGTCGACCTGCACGTCGCGGCGGGCGAGACACTGGCTCTGATCGGCGAGAGCGGTTCGGGCAAGTCCACTGTCGGGCGGTTGGCGCTCGGGCTCCTCCAACCCGACGAGGGCACCGTCGTCGTCGATGGGATGCACCTGCAACAACTCGACCGCAAGGCTCTGCAGGCGGCGCGACGAGACATGACGATCGTGTTCCAGGAGCCGTTCCAGTCGCTGGATCCGCTCATGAGCGTGGGACACACGATCGAGGAGCCACTGGTCATCCACGAGCGTTCCCTGACCCCTGCCGAGCGCCGGGAGCGGGTCACCGACACCATGCGGCGCGTCATCCTTGATCCAGCGCTCTTCGACCGCCGTCCCAGCGAGCTCAGCGGCGGCCAGCAGCAGCGGGTCGGTGTGGCCCGAGCCATCGTCACCGGCCCCAAGTTCGTCGTCCTCGACGAACCCACTTCGTCACTCGACCTGTCGGTGCAGGCCGGGATCCTCGAACTGCTGGCGGACCTGCAGGAAGAGTTGGGCCTTGCGTACCTTTTCATCTCCCACGACATCGGAACAGTCGACTTCTTCTCCGACCGCGTGGCGGTCATGTACCTCGGGCAGGTCGTGGAGACGGGCCCCAAAGCCGCCGTGTTGGACTCTCCCCGCCACCCCTACACCGAGGCGCTGCTGTCGGCGGCCCTGTCGGCCGACCCCACTGAGCAGCCGGCCCACATCTCGCTGACCGGCGACATCCCCAGCCCCACCGAATTGCCAGCAGGCTGCTTCTTCTACAGCCGCTGCGGCTACCGCGGCGACCCGCGCTGCGCCACCGAGAACCCACCCCTGCGGGAGGTCGGCCCGGGCCACTGGGTCGCCACGTTCTGCGACGTGGGCGGCACACCCGAGACACCGACCTGAGGCGGGACGGCACTCACACACCGGCCGTGCCCGTCCGGGCGGCTCTGCGGACGCGTCCCACGTAGTCCGGGCTGGTGCCGACGCGCGCGGCGATGGCAGCGTGGGTCGCTTCGGGGTTCGAGCGGCAGGTCTCGATGATGCGTTCCTTGACGGTGATGGTTGTCTCCGGGGGCCCGAAGCCACCCACCGCCGTGCCACGCTCAATGCGCTGCCGGCGAAGCCAGCCGCGCATCGTCGTGTGCACGAAACGCACACGTCCCCGTGCGGGTCGGTCGATCACCCCGGCCTCGCGGAGACGCTCGATGTAGACGCTGAGATAGTTCGACATCCTGCCGGTGGCCCGGGCAAGGTCGCTGAGCTTGATCTCGGGGATGTCGAAGGCGCTCATCGCCTCGAGGACCAGGCGGTCGGTGTCCGAAAGGTCTCTGACTATGGGGGCGAACACCTGGACCTCCATGTCGCTGGTCGCGGCACCGATGGCTGCCCGGACATCGCCGGGCGTGATGGCGCCACCGGGGTCGGCGCAGCGTTCCCACGCGTGGTACCCGACGAGCTGCACCATGAACGGGTACCCCGACGTGGCCCCGGCAGCTGCGGTGAGGGCCTCGTCGCCGATCGTGCCGCCCGCCGCCTCGATCGGCGCCCGCAGGGCTTCCGCGGATTCCTCGGGGCTGAGCGGATCCAGCTGGGTTCTGGCGACGCGCTGGAAGAACGTCATGCCCGGGTCGGCCAGGGCCGTCTCCTCCATGGAGGAAAGGCCCGCACCCACGAACATGACGGGCTTGCCGTCGATCTTGGCGACGTCCTGGAGGGCGTGCGCGAAGTCGCGCAGGGCGGCGATGTTGGCGTTGTGGAACTCGTCGATGGTGATGAGGGCACCCTTGGCGTTGCGCTGCGCCCTTTCGGCCAGGTGTTCCATGGCGTGGAGCATCCTGGTGTGGACCGACAACTCCCTGGACTCGGGGGCTCGGAGGGAGACACCCGCGCCGGTGCCCAGGACGCTGATCTGTGCAGAGGACACACGGCGGCGCCCGGCGTCGGAGTCGGACGTCATCTGCTCGATGAGGGCATCGGCGAAGGTCGGCTCGGGCTTGGCCGTGACCCTGACCGTGGCCAGGCCGTTCTGCTCGGCCGCGTCCCGCATCGCTGCGAGCAGGACGGTCTTGCCCGAACCGCGGGGACCCTTGAGCAGCATGGAGTAGTCCGGATGGTCCGGGCCGGCGGACATGGCGGCGCAACAGCGTCGCATGGCCTCGTCGCGACCCGCGAGGGTGTGCGGCGGACGACCGAAGGTCGGGTGGAAGGGGTTGGGGCACCGCACGATCGCCACTGCCGCCTCCCCAATCTCGCCCTGTCTCGACGATCAGCCTACCGCCCTCACTGACCAATCTGCAAAAGATGCAAACGAAGCAGTACTGCCGTTTTGCAAACGAAGCAAAAGTAGTCAGGGAGCCACTCGCCACCGTCACTCCCCGCTCAAGACCGAAGCGCCGTGAAACCCGGGGAGGCTCACCCAGGACTCCTATGGGACGACTTGGACTGACCCCTTGGAACAGCTCATCTAGCACATCTGCCACCGGTCGCTCCAGCCTTGCTCCATCAGCGCGCGGGCTATCGCGTGCGAGCCGGTGAGGGCGTCCGCGTGAGCGCGGAACGTGTCCGCGAGTCGAAGCAACGCTGCTGGGCTGCCCTCGTAGTAGGCGACCCGTATGGTCGCGTTGGCATTGAGGATCAACCGATCCGCCGCGTTCACCGTCTCGGCCCACGCTTGGGCGGCGGCCGCGCCCGGAAGGCCGTCCTCCGTCGCCTCCGTCGCAATGCTCGCGGCTCTGCCTGGCAACCCTCGGTACAAATCGAATCGGTGCATGGCCTCAGCGGCGGCGTCCACCGCCGCGGTAACGACCTCGCGGGGAACTATCGGTATGCCCATACGGTCCGCTACCGCGATCCAGGAAGCCTCTTCGGCAACCACGTCGGCGGCCGCGTCGAGCGCTGCTGCCACGTTGGCCGTGACCAAGTCGAGATCTGCGAACAAGCCGATGAGACCTGCGTGAAGTTCCGCATCCGTGAACGGGCGCACCTCGGTGGTCGAGGTCGTCAGTCGGGGAAACCACACGATCGACCCTTCCACGTATTCCTGCGCTTCTCGGAGCGTGCACCACGTGGTCGTAGTGGGCGCTGTGTTCGGGGCCAGAGTGCTGGCTGGCGCAGCGGAGCCGGTCGCCGGCGTGGTCGCGGCGGGACTCTCGCCATTGCCGACACCGCAGCTAACAGCGGCGGCGGCGATGCCTCCGGCGACAGCTGCGGCGACGATCGCGACCAGCGCCCAAGACCGCGGGGAGCGGACACTCACGGCGGCGTCTCGGGGCTGCTCACATCAGAGCCTCGGCGGCGTCGAGGGCGGACTCGAGGGCCGACTCCGGGGTGACTTCGCCGGCAGTGAGGGCGGAGTGAATCGCCCGCACCTGCGCCCCGAGATCGGCGCCCCGCTGCCTCGTGAAGTCCCCGTAGAACGCCGCCCGGAGCAGCGCCTGCTCGGCAATGCGCTCGATCACCGGCGTCGCGCCTTCCCGGAGCGCCGCCCGGCGGGCCCGCCAGGCGAGGCTGCGAGCAGCGCGCAGGGTGTAGTACGCCGGGCGGTCCCGCACACGGGTCTCCAGCGGGCGGGCGCTGCGGACCGCCCGGTACGCGGTCCAGGCGTCGCCGGGGGTTGCGCGGTCGGGACGCTGCTCGTAGGCAGCTCTGAGGCCGTCTGCCCTCGCAATCCAGTAGCGGGCGGCGGCGGCGCGCCGGACGTGCCGCCGGTAGCGGCCGGGCGGAACACAGGTCGCGTTGAGAATCAACACGCACGCGATGCGCGTTGTGAGGCACACGTCCCAGCAGCGCTCGGCGGTCACGGCGCCGCCCAGCGGCGGACCGTCTCGCGGCTCACGCCGTGTAGATCAACGCCCGCAACTCCGGCCAAGTGTAGCGCTCCAGCGGGTCGGAGCCGTTCGGGTCACCGGTACGGCAATCGAGCAACTCGTTGCTCGCCGACGCCGACAGGACTAGTCGCAGTCCGTCCTCGACCACCGCCCGCAATGGGCGACCAGTGGACCGCGCATGGCGCTTGTCCCGTGCCAGCAACTGGTCTTGGATATCCAGCGTCGTCTTCACGCGCCCATATTACCCATACCCGACTATTTGGCAGCACCGTAAGATCATTCGGGCACATCGGTTCGCGCCCTGCCGGCGGGATGGATCGCTCTGCTCAGAGGGCCCCATCGGTCGACCCTGGCTCAGGGACCGAACGCGGTTATGGGGACGACGGCCACGCCGTCGGGACGGTCGTAGCAGTAGCCGCCGACGGCGGTGACGACGATCAGCTTGGCCGGCTCCCCGGCTACGGCGGTGTCGACCCTGTCGCGCAACCTGAGCAGGTTGCGGGCTGCGACCTCGATGGCCTTGTCCCCGCCGAGCTTCACCTCCGCGGCAAGCCATTGCCCAGCAGCGGTCTCCACCACTGCATCCACCTCCAGCCCGGTGTTGTCGCGGTAGTGGAAGACGTCGCCGTCGTGCGCGTCCGCATACACCCGCAGGTCGCGGACCACGAGCGACTCGAACAGCAGCCCGAGAAGCTCCAGATCCCGCTCGAGGCGCTGCGGGCTCGCTCGCAGCGCCGCCACCGCCAGGGACGGATCGACGAAGTGGCGCTTGCTTGCCCGCCGGAGCCGTGACCGGGATCGCAGCCGAGCCGACCATGCCAGCTGATCCTCGATCACGAACACCCGCTCGAGGGCATCGATGTAGCCGCGGACCGTGTCGCGGTGCAGCGGCCGCTCGCCGCCCGCGTCGGACGCCAGCGTCGACTGCGAGGCTTCGGTAGCGGTGTTGCGCGCCAGCGACCGCAAAAGTCGTCGCATCCCGACCGGATCGCGCCTGCGGCCACCCGAATGGTCGACATCGGTGCGATGGATTTCGTCGAGGTAGTCCCGCACGTACTGCTGGGCAGCGACGATCCCGGCCTCGATGTTGGCGGGCCAGCCTCCACGGCACAGATCCTCGGTCAAATCGGACAGGCGCACCTCGCGGGCACGGCCCGCGACGCTGCTTGACGACAGCAGGTCCCGCAGCGAAACGATGCCGTTGGAGCGACCCGTCTCGAACAGCGTCATAGGCCGAAGCCGGATCCTCGAGATGCGCCCGGCACCGGTGTGTCGCGTGGCGTCGTCGGCGGGAACAGCCGACCCGGTGAGAATGAACCGCCCCGGTCGGCGGCCCTCGTCGCTGGCCCGGCGAACATGATTCCATACCGCCGGCGAGTGCTGCCACTCGTCGAGGAGCCTCGGCTCGGCGCCCTCGACGACGGCTGCGGGGTCGATCTCAGCCAGCGCGCGAGCATGGCTGTCCACGTCGAATCGCACCTCGCTGCGGGCCTGCTGCCGTGCAGTAGCCGTCTTGCCCGATCCGCGTGCTCCCTCGATGACAACCGTCGGAACCGCTCGCAACCGGGCAGCGAGGAGTCCGTCGACGATCCTGGCCCGGTATTCCACAGTGCCAGAGTATCGCCTGTTGCCAACACTATGCAAGGATCTTCATCAGTATCTTGCAATTTATGTGACCAACATCATGCAATTATTGGAACCATCAATTTGCAATAACACGCACCGGCGGCGATCCGACCGGCTAACGGTGGAAACCAATGGGCCGAGCATCCAGGACCGCCAGGACGGTTCGATGCACGTGCCATCCCCTGCTGCAGGCAGAACGAACTACAGGGCCCGGCCGAGTTTCTCGCCCTCGTAGATGGCTTCGGCGACCGAGCGAGGGGCGACCGCGTCGCCGATGCAATGGGTGGGGAGGGTGGCACTGTGCTGCAGCGCCCGGAACATGGCGTCCTGGGGGCTGCGCAGCATCGAGAGCACGACAGTGTCGACCGCTTCCAGCCAGCGGGTCCGCCGCGTGAGTGTCTCGTAGACGTCGACACCGCTCCTGTGGATCGCTTCGATGAAGTGGTTGGGAGACAGTCGCACGTCCAGCGCCCCAAGACGTGGGAGCAGCCAGGGCAGATCCTGCGTGCCGGCAATTTGGTCACCGATCACTGGGAAGCGACTCAATACCTCGACCTCGACACCTCCCTCGCCGAGGAGTTCCGCCAGGCCGAGCGGCAGGTAGGAGCCCGTGTCGTCGAGGATAAGCACCCTCGCTCCGAGCACTGCCGGATCACCAAGGGCCGCCCAGGCGGCGGTCGCCACGTCCATCACGTGGTCCTGACCGGCTCCCGGCATCGTCTCGCGGTCCGGTCGACCTGCCGAGAACCCGGTGCGGTCCCACGTGGAACCGGTGGCACAGATCACCACATCGGGCCGCTCAGCAGCCAGTTCCGCGGCGGTTGCGGTCACGCCAGGCCGGATCTCCACGCCGTTCAATTCCAGAACGACCACCAGATCGTCGATGACCTTCTGCCAGTTGCCTCTCGTGGGTAGGCGCCGCAGTAGATCCAGGTGGCCGCCCAGCCGCGGCGCGCTCTCGACCAGGGTGACATCGTGGCCCCGTTTCGCCGCCACTCCTGCCACGCGCATCCCTGCGGGTCCGGCGCCGACAACCGTGATGCGTTTCGGCTCGGTGGCCGGCTGCAGCGTGCCCTCTCCCCAGACGCGCTCCCGGCCAGCCGACGGGTTGACCACGCAGGTGACCTGGCGACCCTTGGCGGGAGCCGCCATGCACTCGTTGGTGCCGGCGCAGCGCACGATCTCGCGTACACGACCCTCCCGGGTCTTCTGTACCAGGAACGGGTCGGCGAGGTGGGCGCGCACCATCGCCACCATGTCGGCGGCGCCGTCGGCGAGCACCCGCTGGGCGGTGTCGAGATCCAGCACGCGGCCTGCCAGGAAGACCTTGGCCCGGTCGCCGACGACGCGCTTGGCCCGCTTGCCGTAGGGGACGAGAAACGCCTCGGGCGCCGAACCCATCGGTGGGACGGTGCGGTGCAGGGAATACCAACTCCCACACGAGATGCTGAAGTAGTCGAACAGCCCGGTGGCGGCGAGGACGTCGAGGCACTCCTCGGCCAGTTCGGGGGTGACGCCGGTATCACCGATGAACTCGTCGAACGAGAGCCGCATTCCCACGGTCATGCCATCCCCGACGCGACTGCGGATGGCTTCGGCGGCCTCGATGGAGAACCGGCAGCGGTTGGCCACCGACCCGCCGTAGGCATCGGTGCGCTTGTTGAAGGCCGGGCTGATGAACTGCATCCCCAGGTAGCCGTGGGCCGCGTGGATCTCCACGCCGTCGATGCCGGCCTCCTGCAGATTCGCCGCCGACTGCCCGTAGTCGTACGTCAATTCGTCGATGTCGGTGCTGCTCAGAGCGACCGGCGTCTCGTTCATGATCGGCGACGGCACACGCGAGGGACCCCTCACCGGATGCCAGTTGTCGATCCAGGCCCGTCCCACGTCGTTCACGCCGCCGGTGCTGAGCTGCACGAAGATCCGGCAGTCGTGTTCGTGCACCGCCTCGGCCAGGCGGGCGTAGGCGGGGATCGTGCGCCGCTCCCAGGCGGTGAGCCGCCAGCCCGAGGTCGCCCCTCCGGGCTGCGCGCCGCTGAGATGCCGGCTGGCGGAGGTGGCCTCCACGCCAACCAGCGCGGCGCCTCCCCGGGCGCGCTCGGCGAAGTAGGCGACCATGCGATCGCTCGGCTGGTGGTTCTCCCCGTAGGCCTGCCCGTGCGGGGCAACCATGATGCGGTGCCGCACCGTGGTGGCTCCGATCCGCAGTGGCCGCCAGATCAGTTCGAACTCGGCCATGTCAGAGCTCTCGGCCGAGCTTCTCGCCCTCGTAGGTGGCATCCGAGGTCGTGCGCGGCGACACTGCGTCGCCGATGCGATGCGCCGGGACGGTGCCGGCCGTTACCAGCTCCTGGTACAGCTCGTCGCGGGGGTTGCGCAGCATCGCCAGGACAACCGTGTCGACGTCGTCCACGACCCGGGTTCGCTTGTTCCAGGTCGTGTAGACCTCGACCTGCCGGCCGCGGATCGCCTCGACGAAGTGGTTCGGCGTGAGCGTCACCCCGGCGGCGGCCAGGCGGGGCAACATCCACGGGAGTTCCAGCGTCTCGGTGAGGTGCTGGCCGATGACGGCGAACCGGCTGATCACCTCGACTTCGACTCCGGCCGCGCCCAGGATCTCCGCCAACCCGAGCGGGAGGTAGGCGCCGCAGTCGTCGAGTATCAAAACCTTGCCGCCCAGCGCGGCCGGGTCACCGAGCGCCCGGCGGACGGCGGTGGCCACGTCCACGACGCTCTCGGCGTCCGCGCCCGGGATGCCGGCGCGGTCGGCCCGCCCTCCTGAGAGACCGCTGTTGTCCCACACTGAGCCGGTGGCACACACGATCTCGTCGAACCGCCCCGCGTCGAGTCCGCCGATGGTCGCAGCGGCACCGAGCCGCAGCTCCACCTCGTTCGCCGCCACAATCGTCATCAAATTGTCGATCATCTTCTGCCAGTCCCCGCGGGTGGGAAGGCGCTTGAGCAGATCCAGATGCCCGCCGACCTCGGCGCTCTCCTCGAACAGCGTGACGTGATGTCCCCGCAGGGCCGCCACGCCGGCCACCTTCAGCCCCGCCGGCCCACCACCGACCACGGCGACACGCTTGGATTCGGTCGCGGGCTGCAGCGTGCCCTCACCCCATCGCTCCTCCCGGCCCACCGCCGGGTTCATCACGCAGTGCATTCGCCGCCCGCGGAAACCGGTGGCGAGACACTCGTTGGCGCCCACACACCGCACGATCTCCTGCTCCCGGCCCTCGCGGGTCTTGCGGATCAGGAACGGGTCCGCCATGTGGGCGCGCACCATCGCCACCATGTCGGCGGCGCCGGAAGTGATCACCCGCTCGGCGGTCGCCAGATCCAGGATGCGCCCGGCCAGGAAGATCTTCGCCCGTTTGCCGACGACCTGCTTGGCGCGCCGGCCGTAGTCGGTGAGGAACGCCTGCGGCACCGACCCCATGGCCGGCACCGCGTAGTGGAAGCTGTGGTAGCTGCCGCTGGAGATGCTGAAGAAGTCGAAGAAGCCGGTGCCGGCGAAGATGTCGAGATGCTCCTCGGCCAACTCGGGCGTGACCCCGGCGTCGCCGATGTACTCGTCGAAGGAGAGCCGCATCCCGACCGTGTAGTCGCCGCCCACCTGCTTGCGGATGCCCTCGCCGATCTCGACGAGGAGCTGCGCGTTGCGCCGGGACGAGCCGCCGTAGCGGTCGGTGCGCTTGTTGAACGCCGGGCTCAGGAACTGCATCGGCAGATAGCCGTGCGCAGCGTGCACCTCGACGCCGTCGATTCCCGCCTTCTGCATGTTGGCCGCCGAGCGGCCGTAGTCCTCGACCAACTCGTCGATGTAGGTCTGGTCCATCTCCCAGGGGATCTCGGTGCCGCCCGGTGACGGCACCCGGGAGGGACCGCGCACCGGGTACCAGTCGTCGAAGTCGATGCGGGCGCCCTGGTTCACGCCGAAGGTACTGAACTCCATGAAGATCTTGCAGCCGTGGGCGTGCAGCGCCTCGGCGAGCCGGGCGAAGGCCGGTATGACCCGCTCCTCGTAGGCGGTGAGGCGCCAGCCCGACGGGCCGGACTCGGCGCTGGCGCGGGCCAGGCGCCGGCTGACCGAAGTGGACTCGCCGTCGACGAGGGCCACCCCGCCCTTGGCGCGCTCCACGTAGTAGGCGATCATGCGGTCGGTGGGCTGGTTGTCGTCGCCGTAGGCCTGCCGGTGCGGCGACAGCATGATCCGATTCTTGACCGTCGTGGCCCCGATTTGCAGCGGAGTCCAGATCTCGCCCTGCTCTGCCAACACCGCCTCTGTCACGGGCGCCACGCTAGTGGGACATCCCCGAGAGGTTCTCCGCGTGCAGGCGTCAGGCCGTGATGTCGTTCACGAGGAGCATGAGGGTGAGTCGTCGACCGGCGACGGCTCGAAGCCGTAGCGGAGGTGAAGCCCGCGGCGTTCTCGCTCACGGCGTGCACCAGAGCGACGCGGACCCCGGTGTGCGAAGCGACCTCGCGAACCTTGAGCAGGATGTGCTTGAGCAGCGCCGCCGCGAGCCCGCGACCTTCATGCTCGACATCGACGGCGAGCCGAGCGAACAGCACCGCCGGAAGGGGATCCGGCTGGTTGCGAGCTTCACGCCTCGTGGACTCGGCGGGGAGTCGTAGCGGTGCGGCTAGATCCGAGGTCCGCTAACCATTGATCGAGAGCACCGTGATGAACCCGAGCATGGTGACGTGATGATTGGTTCGGTCATGGCGTAGTCCTCCTTGTGTTGAAGGGAGACGGGGAACTAGAGGGACTACTAGCTGGAAGGAGAACCCGATGACTTAGAAGACTCTTGTGACTCGCGTCCTCACAGTTACGATGCCATTCCTTCTCGAAGACAAGTACTTGCCCGCGTTCTAAGCGTCGCATCCTATGGTCGATGGCCGTAGGCCTACGGCATGGACGTCGCTAGAGGATTGGGACGGTCCGATGCCCCGGCAAGAGCAGATTGATTGGGTGCATGCTCACTACATGGATCGTGGGTGGACGGTCCAATTCTGGCAAAGCTTGTAGTAGCCATCAATCACGTAGCTCACCTGCTCAGCGCGAACCAACGGGGGGTCTTGGATTTCTAGTTCCCACAAAGAGGTGAGTACTTCGTCAGTAGTGGGGCATGGGGATAGGGTTTCTGCGAGTTGGTCCGCGATATCGCAGGCTCGTAGTCCTATTGAGTTGGTTCTATTGTGTTCTCGCAGGGTCGTGAGGATATGGTGTTGTAGCCCGACCATGGGTTTGTCTCCTTTGGTGGGGGGGACGGGAAACTAGTCGCAGCGAGCGAACTCAAACGCCTTGTCGACGCTCTCAATCACGTATTGCCACTTGTAGCTGCGGATCACGGTGTCGTCGTCACGATACATAGTGATCGTCACATCGAACGCGCTGACATCGCCGTAGCGGACCAACAGTTCCGCCAACCGCACCGAGTTCTCGACATGGAGGCGTTGGGTGTGTTCATCCAGTCGCCATCCGAACTCTCGGGCCTGACGATCGACGACGGTTCTCAACGGCTCTGGCCAACCGCCTTCGTAGTGCCAGAATCTGTAAACGACCGTGAATGAGCCAGCGTAGGCACCCCAGAAGCCCCAGCTATGAATCGGTTCCAGATATACCTCGAAGCGGGGAATGTCGCTGGATCGATCGCAGGCCATGACGAGATAGGAGTCGGAGCCCGGAGTGCGGGCGATGGTGCTCCCATCGTCGGCACGGCGGTAGAGCCACGGATTCCTTACCGTTCGTGTTGTCGTGGTTGTGGTTGGTGGCGGCGGCGGTTCAGGGGCTCGAGTCGTCGGCGGGGGTGGGGCGACGGCCACGGTTGGCGTGACCTCGTATGGCGACGACCGATACCACACATCGATCTCCGCTTCCCGATAGTCCAGGAACCGCGCCGGCGGATACCAGAACGACCCATCCTCCTCGATGAGGGCGAACTCTACGTAGCCGCCCTCGACGCGGCGCGCCGCGATTCGCAGGACTTCGGTGTGGCTCTCCGCGCCGACCAGCGAGGCGAGCGCACCGATGAGCGCTGAGGCGGTGAGCACGGTGAGCAGCGTTCGAGCCATCGGGTGGCTCCCTTCGGAAAGGTGGTTGCGATAGACGGCAGAATAGACGCCGTGGGCTGAGTGCCAGTGGTGCAGGTTGCGAGGCGTGGCGCTGAGGAGGTCTTCGATAATTGCGAGGCGCGCGCCTCCGTATAGACGCCCGTCGGATCCAGCCGACATGCCGACGTATCGTCAGGTCCGCTTACACAACTCCCGATTCTCAAGTAGGCCGCGGTAAGCATCTGTGAAGGTTTTGCTCAGCTTTGTCGAGTAGATCCTACCTGATGGTTTTCTGAGCAGGCTATTGTCACCGAAGTCTTGCCGAAGTGCTTCATCGTTCGAATAGAGCAAGCGAGCGCGACTCACCTGAGCCAACGCGATGATATGATGATCATCGGATTGACACATATTTTCTCTACGTAACTCCGCCGCTCTCTTGTCAATCGCTTCCTTACTGAATTCCTTCACACCTCCGCTACGTCTCAAGCTTGCGAACAATTCCCGTTGTCGTCTACTGGCAGTTCCGAATAGCTCATCAAGGAGTTTCGTACCACCTACAACGATTTGGCCTTTGCCAGACTTGATCCACTCAAAGAACTTCGCGCCTGCATCAGTGGCATCAGGCTCGTGGCCCTTGAATACTTCATCTCGAACATTGGCGTCGACAATTGCACACATACCTCAAGCTCCGAGGAATCGTACAGATTCGTCAATGAAGAACTGTCGATAGCCAGTGGGAGGGTTCCGCAGATTACCAAGATCGTCCAATTCGATGGAGTGAAGGTGTACTTCAAGTCCACATCGCTCGAAGTACACAATCGATACGTCCTCTGGATTCAACCCCGAGATCTGATCTCTCACAGCCATACTTACACGGTCAATGATGGAATCGCTGTGGGTCTCGACGATCAACTGTCGGTCTCGTCTTTTCTCAGAAGCAATAATACTGCACAGCAAGCTTCCGAGCGCTGCCTCAGCACTGGGGTGAAGATGTATCTCCGGCTGCTGTAACAGCATCATTCCGGGACCGTCGTCTCGTAGCAGCTCGGCGATCAGCGGCAATACCTGGCTGACGCCGTAACCTACGTCAGCCAGGTTGCGTAGCGGACCCTTGAGCGGCTTGCCGAACCTGCGTACCTGGATCTGGAAGGGATCAACGGCAGTCTTACCCAAGTGGCGCACCCTGATCTCATCGAACAGACCTGCCATCTGTCCAAAACCCTCGAGCCGCGACTTGAGTTGCGCCCAGGCACCGGGATCACGAAGCGACAGCTGAGCCAAGTACATTGGCACGTAGTCACCTTCGGCGTCGGATATCACGCTGGCCGGATCATAGGTTCGCCGTGGATGTGACCGAGTGGGAGCGCTCGCAAATGGCCTGCGTGAGGGATCGGAGCGAGAATCGAACGGCGACATGAGCGGAGATTCAAGGAGTACCTTTCTGAGTTGCTCCTTGTCTTCATCCGCGATGTCGGGCGCCCCATCCACTTGTTCGACTACCAGCGGTCGCTCCTCCAAGAAGACGAACCAGAGCATGTTGAGCGCTAACTGAGGATCAGCACCACCATTGCGGCCGAGAAGCACGTTGGTCTTGGGATCATCATGTCTCCAAATACCGCGTGGCGTGCCAAAGTAAATATCGAGACGACCTTCGTCATCTACGCTTAGCTCAACCCAGTGAGCATTCCGTGATATACGCTTTCGAATCGGTACGGGCGCTCCCCACTTGGGGCCGAAGGTTACTTCCACCTTGTAGGGCGCTGAATCATCCTCGGAGTGGTCGGAGAATTCGAAAGCAGCCTCGAACTTCTCAGCGCGACCGCCACGCGCGCCACGATGATGGACGATCTCGTCAAAGCTTCCGAGGTCGTACGGCGCTTCCTTGAAATCTGGAACCCGTTCGGCGTAGGCAACGTCCCACAACGCCCGGATCATGGCCGCCAGTGTTGTCTTGCCGCTGCTGTTCTCCCCCACGAACAGCGTGAGCGGTGCCAGGCGGGCAGTCTGCTGCACCCCAAAACATCGATAGTTCCTCACGGTGATGCTGTCCATGGCGCACGCCTCCCGGTCTTTACGTTGCACACCGTGAGCATCACGCATGTGCGTCTCGCGTGACGCAGCCTCGGGCGGGCTGTCTGGAGCGCAGCAGTGTCAGCGTATCGCGTGGCATCGTCGTCCCTCCCGTGGGATCTAGAGGCGTTGATGGCGACTTCTGCGGGGCGTCCGCATAGGGTTAGGCGATGGTCGAGTGGGCGCGCGACGGGGCGAGCCGTCTGGTCGGGGCGTTGCGGGGGGGCGAGGTGTCGAGCCGGGACTTACTGGACTTGTATCTGCGCCGCGTCGAGGAAGCGAACCCTGCGGTGAACGCGGTCGTGACGCTGGATGTCGAGCGGGCGCGCCGGTTGGCCGGCGAGGCCGATGACGCCCTCGTCAGGGGCGAGCCGGGCGGGCCGCTGCACGGCCTGCCGATCACGATCAAGGACACTATCGAGACCGAGGGGCTGCGCACCACGGCCGGGGCTCCCTGGCTGACCGGGCACGTGCCCTCCCGGGACGCCACTGCTGTTTCCCGGCTCAAGGCGGCCGGGGCCATCGTGTTCGGCAAGACGAACTGCCCGCTGTTCGGCGGGGATGCTCAGAGCGAGAACGCCGTGTTCGGGACGACCAACAACCCGTGGGCGACCGACCGTTCACCGGGCGGGTCGTCGGGCGGGTCCGCCGCGGCGCTTGCGGCCGGGCTCACCTCGCTGGAACTCGGCAGCGACATCGGTGGTTCGGTGCGCAACCCGGCCCACTACTGCGGTATCTACGGGCACAAGTCCAGCTTCGGCATCATCCCGACCCGCGGGCACATCCCACCGCCGCCGGGCGCTCTGAGCCCGGTGGACCTGGCCGTCGTGGGGCCGCTCGGGCGGGCCGCGGAGGATCTGGAGCTGGCACTCGACGTGCTCGCCGGCCCCGACGAGGCCGACGACGCCGCCTGGCGCCTGGAACTCCCGCCGCCGCGGGGGCGATCGTTGGGCGAGTACCGGGTGGCCGTGTGGCTGGACGATCCAGCGTGCCCCATCGACAGCACGGTGGGCACCGTCCTGAGTGATGCCACCGACGCTCTTGCCCGGGCCGGCGCAAACATCGACGGCGCCCGACGGCCCGACTTCGCGCTCGCCGATGCCCATCGCACCTACCAGCGCCTGCTCTACGGGGCCACCGCGGCGGGGCTGGCGAACCGGGTCTTCGGGACTCTGCTCGCGAAGGCGGGGGAGCTGGAGGCCGACGACGACCGGCGGGGGGCCCGCTACCTGCGCGACGGCACGCAGCGCCACCGCGACTGGCTCGCCGCGACCGAGGACCGCGCACGCCACCGGGAGCGCTGGCGGGAGTTCTTCGGCGACTGCGACATCCTGCTGTGTCCCACAGTGCCGACGACCGCCATCGGTCACGACCACTCCAACATCAACCACCGGACGATCACCGTCAACGGCGAGGCCCGCGACTACTGGGACCAGATCATCTGGCCGGGCATGGCCAGCATGGCGGGCCTACCGGCCACGGTTGCACCGGTGGGACAGGCAGCCGACGGCCTCCCGGTCGGCATCCAGATCGTCGGCCCCTACCTGGGGGATCGCAGCACGATTGACTTCGCCCGGCGTCTCGCCGAAGTGGTCGGCGGCTACGAGCCACCCCCGGCGTTCGCGTGACGGAGGGGACCTCGTCGCACCCCGACGACCTCCCCCGGCACTTCGTCGACGTGGCGGGCCGGGAGGTGCACTACCTGTGCTCCGGTTCCGGGCCGGTAGCCGTACTTCTCCCCGCGTTCCCATGGTCGGCGGGATCGCTCGCCCCTCTGGCAGAGGCATTGGCCGACGACTTCACGGTGGTCGTCATGGATCTCCCCGGCCACGGGAACTCCCACGCCCTGGGGGGGTCCCCCACCCTCGCCGACTACGCCGACGCCGTGGCTGCCAACCTCGGCGCCCTGGGCATCGACCGGTGCCACCTCTACGGAGTGCACACCGGAGCACAGGTGGCCCTCGACGTGGCGATCCGTCACCCCGGTCGGATAGCGAACGTGGTCCTCGACGGGCTCCCGCTGCTCGAGGACGCTCAGCGAGAGGACTTGAGGAGAAGGTTCTGCCCGACCTTCACCCCGTCCTGGGACGGCACCCACATCGCCGCCATCTGGTGGTGGTGCCGCGAGCAGTCGCTCTTTGCGCCCTGGTACCAGCCGTCAGCCGCGACACGACTCGATGTCGACGAGCCGGCTCCCGCGGTGTTGCACCGCCGCGCCGTTGACGTGCTCCGGGCCGGGGCGGGAATCGAGACGGGGCTTCGAGCCGCGTTCGCCCGCTCGGCTGCACTCTCGCTGGACCACATCGACATTCCTTGCACGCTGGTGACCGCAGCGGGCGACCCCGTCACGCCCGGCAGCGCCCGCATTCCGGCGCCGCGGGAGCGCGGCGAGGTGATCGACCTGCGGCCGGAGTTCGGCGCCGACCCGTCTGGGCGGGTCGTGGCGCACAGGCAGGCGATCGACTCACCAGCGGCGGCGCGGGAGCATCTGCTGCGCTCGCTGATCGGCGCCGGAAAAGACGCCGATCGGTCACTCGAGGGCGGGGAGCCGGCCTTCGTGACCGGCACGGTCAACCGGAGCTACGTGACAACGCGGCACGGCCAACTGCTGGTGCGACGCATCCCTGGCGCGGGGCGCCCCCTCGTGATGCTCCACGCCTCCCCGACCTCGTCGGCCCTGCTGGAGCCGCTGATGCGGGAGCTGGCCGCGAACCGGCCGGTGATCGCGATCGACACCGCCGGCAACGGTGACTCCGACCCTCCCGATGGTGCCGGTCCGTTCGCCGTCGCCGACTTCGCGGCCATCGTGGGCGAGGCGCTAGCCGGACTGGCTCCGGGCGAGTTCGACCTCTATGGCACGCACACCGGCGCGCTGATCGCCACGGAGGTGGCGCTCTCCAATCCTCGGGTTCGCCGCCTGATCCTCGAGGGCGTCACGATGTTCGACGACGGCGACCGGCCCGACCTGTTGCCGCGCGAGGAACTGCTGGCCAACTACCTCCCGGAGTTCGACCCGGCGTGGGACGGCACACACCTGCTGTCGGCGTGGCACTTCCGCCGCTCGTTCACGACCTACTGGCCGTGGTTCCGGCGCAGCCGTCCCGGCATCCGCTGGGTGCCGATGGTGGAGTTGGCTTCCTTCCACCGCGCCTTCGTCGAGGTGGCCAAGCGTCTCGACACCTACCACCTGCCGTACCGGGCGGCACTGGCCTACCCGACCGCCGACCGTCTGCCACGCATCCAGGTGCAGACGCTGATCGCTGCGCATCCCGACGACCCGCTGCAGGCCCACAGCCCCGAGGCAGCGAGCCTGGTGCCCGACGCCCGCTGGGATGCCCTTCCCGACGACGTCGCCGGTGTGGCCGCTCTCTACGAGGATTTCCTGAGCGGCCCGGAGGAGTGAGGGCCACTGCGAGCAGGATCGCTGGACACTCGGTTCCAGCGACCGGAACGACGAGAGGACATCGGGGCTGCCGGGCTGCGAGACAAACGGGATTCCCCCTCGGCATCCCGGAGGGCCTAAGGTGTCCGGCGTTTCGAATCGTCCAGAGGGGGATTGCACGATGAGACGACGGAACTTCGGTTACCGACTGGTCACGCTCGCAGCCGCGATCGCACTGCTTGCCACGGCGTGCGGCGATGGCGGTGGGGACGAAGCCGCCGCGGCATCTGCCACCGCGGGCACCGCCATGAGCGAGGCGCAGGCGGCTCGCTCAGAAGCGTCTGCAGCGAACAGCGCGGCCTCCGCCGCCGACGCCGCGGCTGCCGCGGCAGACGCCTCGGCCGCGGCAGCGGCGGCTCGAGCGGAGGAAGCGATCGCCGCCGCCGAAGTGGCCCGGGCCACCGCCGAAGGCAACGAGGATGCGGTCGCGGCCGCAGAAGCAGCGCTCGCGGAAGCCAAGGACGCAGCCGCTTCCGCTCAAGCTGAGGCGGCCAACGCGCAGGCCGAGGCGGCCGCCGCCCAGGCTGAAGCGGCAGCCGCGCAGGCCGAGGCAGAGCAGGCTCGGACCGCAGCGGAGCAGGCAGCCGCAGAGGCCGAGGCCGCAGCGGCCGCGCCGCCGCCGGCCCCCGAGCCACCGCCACCGCCACCACCGGCCGAGCCCGAGCCGGTCACGTTCACGATGATCTTCCCGGCGGTCCCGTCGAACGTCGACCCCGCCGTCTATCAGGGCCGGCCCACCGGCGAGACGACCCAGAGCGTCGTGAGCACCCTCGTCCGCTACGTGGCGCTGGCCGACGGCGCGACGGCGCTGCAGGGACCCGCCGATCTCCAGGGCGAACTCGCCGAGTCGTGGACCCAGGAGGACAGCGGCAGCTACGTGTTCACCCTCCGCGAGGCGCTCAGCCCGTACGGCAACTACGCGACCTCCACCGACGTGCTGTGGACCTTCCAGCGCGGCCTGGAAACGGACTTCATCACGCCGTTCCTGCTGAGCGTCGGCGGCATCGACCGCGAGAACCCCATCGAGGTCATCGACGGGCAGACGTTCCGGCTCGTGGCCCCGGCTGCCAACTCGCTCACGCTGCCGGTGCTCACCTGGTACGGCATGGGCATCCTCGACAGCGTCGAGGCGCAGAGTCACGCCACCGACGAGGATCCGTGGGCGACAGAGTGGATGGCCACCAACTCGGCCAGCTACGGCGCCTACCAGGTGGAAAGCATGGTTCCGGGTGAGGAGATCCGGCTCACCAAGAACCCGAACTACTGGGGTGCCGACAGCGTCGCCGTCGAGAACGTGGTGATGCGGGCCGTGCCCGACGCCGGCAGCCGGATGCTGCTGGTCGGCGCCGGCGAGGTGGACTTCGTGGGCGGCCTGACGTTCGACCTGTTCCAGAGCGTGGTGAACGCCGCCGGGGACGGCATCGAGCCCATCGCCGGGTTGGACGTGAACCTCGACAAGCTGTCGCTCAACACCCGCTTCGCCCCGTTCGACGATGTGCGCGTGCGCCAAGCCATCTCCCTGGCGCTCGACCGCGACGCCCTCATCGCCGGCGCCTACGCCGGGCTCGGCAACCCCGGCCTCTACCCGATCTCCACGGCCATCCCGCAGCCCGATCCTCCGGCCGACGTCGCAGCCCGCTACGACCCGGACGCGGCGCGGGCGCTGCTCGCCGAGGCCGGTCTGGCCGACGGGTTCGACTTCACGCTGTCGATCAACCCCAGTTCGGGTCCAGGACCCTACGCCGAGCAGGTCGCCGTGCTGATCCAGGATCAGCTGCGCGACGTGGGAATCGGTGTCAGCATCGACCTCATCGCCTCGCCGGCAGACTTCAACACCGCAACCCGCGGCGGCGAACTCGAGGCGTGGCTCTTCGGCACCCGGCCGCTGGTGAATGACGTCGCCTACTTCCTGCTGCTGGCCGTCGGCCCGATGTCGGTGCGCCTCGAGGGCTACGCCAGCGAGGCCGTTGATGCGCTCCTCGGCCAGATCGTGGCCGAGCCGCTGGGGCCGGCTCGTGACGCCCTGATGGCGGAGATGCAGGCGCTGCTGGCTGCGGAGGTTCCCTACGTGCCTCTGGTGGAAACGGTGCTGCCCTGGGTGCACCTCGGCGGCTTCAGCGGGATCGCACCCAACCCGCTCGGCGCCCTCTACCTGCAGGACGTCACACCATGACGGGGGCGCCCCCCGGGCGGGCGATCTGAGCGGATTCGCCCGGACGGACACATGACGGCCGCCGCGCTGCGCAGCACCCTGCGCGACGGCCGCAGCAGGCTGGTGGTCAGCGCCTACGACGCGCTGACCGCCCGGCTGGCCGAGGCCGCCGGGTTCGAGATCCTGCACGTCACCGGCTTCGGCGCCGCGGCGGCGCTCACCGGCGCACCCGACATCGGCCTGGTGACCATGACGGAGATGGTCGAGACGACCCGCCGCATCTGCGACGCCACCCAGCGCCCCGTGATCGCCGATGCCGACACCGGATACGGCAATCCCCTGAACGTCTCGCGGACCGTCCGGGCCTTCGAATCGGCGGGAGCAGCCGGGCTGCACATCGAGGATCAGGTCACACCCAAGCGCTGCGGTCACATGGCCGGCAAAGAGGTGATCCCGACCGGCGAGATGGTGGCCAAGATCGCCGCCGCCGTCGACGTACGGAGCGATCCGGACTTCGTGATCATCGCCCGCACCGATGCGCGGGCCGTCGAAGGGCTCGACGCCGCCATCGAGCGTGCGCACGCCTACGCAGAGGCGGGCGCCGACGTTCTGTTCGTCGAGGCCCCGCAGTCGGCAGCCGAGATCAGCCGGATCGCAGACGAGATCCCGATCCCGCAGCTCTTCAACTGGGCGTACCAGGGCGCAACGCCGCACGTGTCGCGCAGTTGGCTGGAGGGGTTGGGATTCGCCTGGATCCTCTTCGCCGACGTGGTACTCGCCACGCATCGAGCCGCTGCCGGCTTCTTCGAACGCCTGGCCGGGATCGACTCGCCCGACGAGCTGGAGGACCTGCTCACCGGGTTCGACGACTTCAACGAGTTCGTGGGGCTCAGCGACTGGCGCGCCGCGGAGCATCGCTACGCCGCCGCCGAGGAATGAGAAGATTCGGGCCGGAATGCAGGACAAGCACCGGATCTACGAGGCAGCCGAACTCGGCGGCAGGGTTGGCCTCGGCGAGCGCGCCGCTGTCCTGGTCGTGGACTTCCAGCGCTGCTTCGTCGACCCCTCGGTGCCCGGTGCGGGTGATTTCTCCGACGCCATCGCCGCCACGGCGAGCCTCTTGACGGCGGCCCGCGCCCACGGGATACCGATCGCCTACACGGTGGTCGGCTACGAGAACCCGCACCGCGACGCCGGCAGGTTCATCCAGAAGTGCCCGACCCTCGAGCACGCCCGGCTCGACAGCCACATGATCGAACTCGATGAGCGCCTCGGGCGCCGACCGGACGAACCGGTCGTGGTGAAACAGTTCGCCAGCGCCTTCTTCGGGACCACCGTGGCCTCCTACCTGACGTGCGCCGCGGTGGACACGGTGATCCTCGCCGGATGCACCACCAGCGGATGCGTACGCGCCTCGGCGATCGACGCCATGCAGCACGGATTCCGGACGATCATCCCCCGCCAGTGCGTGGCGGACATCGCCGCCGAGCCGCACGAGGCCAACCTGTTCGACATCGACGCCAAGTACGGCGACGTGATGGACCTCGACGACGTGCTGGCCGCGCTCCCCGCCCTGGGACCCGACCGAGCCATGACCCTCTCACCGGCACCCGCGCACTCCCGTCATTCCGGCGAAGAGCCTGCCCCGGACCCCGGTCCGGGGCCGGAATCCACTGCCCGGCGGCCCGGGCAGGAGCGACTGATCCCGTGAGCCTGGCACTCGCCATCGACGCGGGCGGCACGTTCACCGATCTGGTTCTGACCGACACCGCCAGCGGGCGTACGTGGATCGCCAAGACGCCGTCGGCGGCCGATCCGACCCACGCCGTGCCGGCGGGCATCGCCCGAGTCTGCGCCGACAGCGGGGTGGAGAGCGGCGACATCGTTGCGCTGCACTACGGCTCCACCGCCGCCCTCAACGTGCTTCTCACCCGGCAGGGCGCCACCATCGGCCTGCTGACGACACAGGGGTTCGGGCAGATCCTGCACCTGGCCCGCTCGCAGACCCCGGGACCGCTCGTCGGCTGGCTCAACTGGGTGAAACCCGACCCACTGGTGCCGCTCGAACTGACCCGGGAGGTGCCCGAACGAGTACGGCCCGACGGCACCGTCGAGATCCCGCTCGACGACGACATCGCCCGCTCGGCCATCGAGGACCTGGCGCGCCGCGGGGTCGAGGCGATCGCCGTGGTGTTCCTGCACAGCTACGCCAACGTGGCGCACGAACTGCGTGCCCGTGCCATCGCCACCGAGGTTTCGCCGGGCATGCAGGTCACGCTGTCGCACGAGGTGCTCCCGGAGTACCGCGAGTACGAACGCGCCATGACGGCGGTCGTCAACACCTACATCTCGCCGTCGGTCTCGCGCTCGCTGGCGGACTTCGGCTCCAGGTTGCGGGCCGAGGGCCTCGACTGCGCCGTCAACATCGTCCGCTCCGACGGCGGGCTCATGTCGAGCGACGCCGCGGCCTCCCGACCGGTCGAGACCATCGTGTCGGGGCCGTCGGGCGGCGTCGCCGGCGCGCTGGCGATCGCCACCACCGCGGGCTTCGACGACATCTTGACCCTCGACATGGGCGGCACCTCCACGGACGTGTCCGTGTGCACCGCGGGCGAGGCACTGATCGCCCGCGACACCACCGTCGGCGACCTCCCCGTCCGCTCACCAAGCGTGGACGTGCGCAGCATCGGCGCGGGCGGCGGCTCCATCGCCTTCGTGCCGGAGTTACTGCGCGGCCTCCGCGTCGGACCCGCATCGGCGGGCGCCGAGCCGGGACCGGTCTGCTACGGCCGGGGCGGCAACCAGCCGACCGTCACCGACGCCAACCTCGTTCTGGGCCGCCTGCCAGCCGGCCTGCTGGGCGGCGAGATCACCCTCGATCGCGACGCCGCGGAGCGAGCACTGCGGGGGCTCGGCTCGGGCATCGGGCTGACCGCGCACGAGACCGCCGGGGCCATCGTGGACATCACCAACGAGAAGATGGCCGGGGCGCTGCGCATCATGTCCGTCGAGCGCGGCCTCGATCCCCGCGACTACACGCTCGTCGCCTTCGGTGGCGCCGGACCCCTGCACGGGAACGCCCTCGCCTCACTCCTCGGCTGCTTCCCCGTGCTGGTCCCGCCGGCGCCGGGGGTGCTGTCGGCCTACGGCTTCCACACGGTCGGCCACCGCAACACGTTCAGCCGGACGCTGATCCGGGAACTCCGAGCCGGCGACGACCGCGATGTGGCGAAGGCCTTCGGAGAACTCGCCGATCGGGCAACGGCATGGCTGGCGGCCCAGGGCCTGCGCGACGGGACGCTGACCTGTTCCTGCGACCTCCGGTTCCTCCGCCAGGGCTACGAGATCGAGGTCGACGTGATGCTCGACGACGAGGGCGGCATCGATGTTGAGGCGCTGGGGGGCAGGTTCCGTGACGAGCACAACCGGCTGTACAGGTTCGTCCCGGAGGCGCCGATCGAGATCGTGAACGCCCGAATCGAGGCGCACGGCCCGGCCCCGGCAACCGTACGGGAACCGCTGCCCACCGCCGCCGGGGACGGCAGCGGCGCACGGACCTCCTCCGAGCAGGTCTACCAGCAGGGGCAGTGGGCTGAAGCAGGGGTGTACCAGCGCGACCGGCTCCGGCCGGGGGATGTTGTCGCGGGACCGGCAATCATCGTGCAGACGGACACCACGACGTTCGTCCACCCGGGCCATGTGGCCGCCACCGACGCCTGGCTGAACGTGCTGATCATGCCGGAGGACCGGCGATGACCGGCCCGGCCCCCGCCGTGGACCTCGCAACCCTCGAGATCATCGAGAGCGCGCTGTTGAACATCCGCGAGGAGATGGACGCCGTCGTCCTGCAGTCGGCGATGTCGCCCATCATCAGGGAGCAGCACGACGAGTTCCCGCTCGTGACCGACGCCGCCGGGAACATGCTCGTGGGCCAGTTCGGTTCCTACGTGCCGCTGCTGCTGGAAACCTTCGACGACGAGATCCGCACGGGCGACGTCATCCTCCAGAGCGACCCCTACCTCTGCGGCGGCGCCATCCAGCACACGCCGGACTGGTTGGTGCTGTCTCCCATCGACTACGAGGGCGAGCGCGTCGGCTACGCCTCGATGTTCGGACACGTGCTGGACTGCGGCGGCACGGTGCCCGGCAGCATGGCCGCCACGGCCACCTCTATCTGGGACGAGGGCATCCGCATACCGCCGGTCAAGCTCTTCGCCGAGGATCGGCTGAACACCGACGTCCTCAAGATCATCCTCAACAACTCGCGCACCCCCGAGATGAACGAGGCCGACCTGATGGCCCTCGTGGCCGCGTGCCGCACCGCCGCCGCACGCGTACAGGACCTCTGCGCTCGTTTCGGGACCGACGTCTACCGTCGGGCCTGCGACGCCCTGCTGCGACGCACCCGCGACGCCATGGCCGCCATCATCGTGCGCCACATCCCCACCGAACCGGTGAGCTTCGTCGACGTGGTGGACGACGACGGCCAGGGCAACGGCCCGTTCGAGATGAAGCTGACCGTGTGGCGGGAGGGCGAGACGGCGTTCTTCGACTGGACGGGCACCGACCCCCAGGCGCCCGGACCGATCAACCTCGCCACCCACGACGGGCTCTTCAAGATGTTCGTCGGGATCTACCTCATCATGGCCTTCGACCCCGAGATCTCGTTCAACGAGGGCTTCCACGACCTCCTCGAGGTGATCCTGGAGCCCGGCTCGCTGGTCAGCCCGGAGTTCCCCGCCCCGCTCGGGCTGCTGAACATCACGCTCGCCCGGCACTTCGACGTGATTCAGGGGGTGCTGGCGAAGTGCGCTCCCGAGTTCGCCGCCGGTGCCGGCTACGGCTCCAGCCCGGCGCTCACCTACAGCGGCCACGACGCCCGCGGCGAGTACTTCCAGCTGGGCGAGATCAGCTACGGCGGGTTACCGGGGCGGCCGGCCGGCGACGGGCTGGACGGCCACTCCTGGTGGCCGCTGTTCACCAACATCCCCACCGAGTACATCGAGAGCTACTTCCCGGTGATGGTGGAGACCTACCGCTCGATCCCCGACAGCGGCGGCCCCGGGCGCCACCGCGGCGGCAACGGAGTGGAGAAGGTGTACCGCTTCGACGCCGACGGCGAGATCACCATCCAGGACGACCGCTGGCAGAGCAGGCCGTGGGGCTGGGCAGGTGGGCAGCCCGGTGCGCTCAGCCGCAAGACGCTGTTCCGGGCCGGTGGTGCGACGGAGGAGTTGCCCTCAAAATGCGACGTCGTGGCCGTCGGGGCCGGTGACCGGCTGGCCTTCATCACGGCCGGCGCCGGCGGGTTGGGCGATCCGCACGAACGCCCGACCGAGGCCGTGCTGGCGGACGTTCGCAGCGGCCTCGTCTCGGCGGAAGCGGCAACGCTTGACTATGGGGTCGCCGTGAACGCTGATCTGGAGGTGGACGAGGCCGCGACCGCCGAACTGAGGGTTCGGCGCGGGGGGCTCGACAACGAGGAGGTTGCTGAGTAATGCCGCGGGCCCCCACTCCCGTCATCCCCGCCCCCACTCCCGTCATCGCGGCCCCCACTCCCGTCATCGCGGCCCCCACTCCCGTCATCCCCGCCCCCACTCCCGTCATCGCGGCCCCCACTCCCGTCATCCCCGCCCCCACTCCCGTCATCCCCGCCCCCACTCCCGTCATCCCCGCCCCCACTCCCGTCATCCCGGCGCAGGCCGGGATCCACAGCGCCGCGACCCCGGCTGTGCCTACCATCGATTGCTCCGCACACTCCGAGGAAGCCGCAGTAGACGATGCCGGCAGCCGCAGCAGCGACGGCGTTACCGGCAATCCCGGAGCCGTCCATGGTGGCTGACCTGGTCCTGGTGGAGCAGTCCGGCGGCATCGCCGAGGTGACGCTCAACCGACCCGCCAAGCTCAACGCCCTCAGCACCGGGCTGCTGGGGGCACTGCTCGACACCCTGCAACGGGTCAGCCGGGACACGTCTGTCAGAGTCGTCATTCTCACCGGCGCGGGCCGGGCGTTCTCTGCGGGCGGCGACCGCGATGACCCCGACGATCCCTGGGGGGTTGGCATCGAGGCCGACACGGCCCTGCTGCGGCGTCTCATGGAGTCGGCGCGGCTGCTGCACGAGATGCGCGCCGTGACGATCGCGGCGATCAACGGACCGTGCGTCGGGGGTGCGATGGCGCTCGCATGCGCCTGCGACCTGCGCTACGCGGGCACGTCCACACGCTTCACGACGGGATTCGCCAAAGTCGGCCTCTCCGGCGATTTCGGCGGCACGTGGACGCTCAGCCGGATCGTGGGGCCCGCCAAGGCACGCGAGCTTTACCTGCTGTCGGACGTCATCGACGCCGCCGAGGCGCAACGCATCGGCCTGGTCTCCGCAGTGACCGACGATGCTGACCTGCTCCCCCACGCTCGGTGGCAGGCCGAGCGCGTCGCCGCGGCGACTCCGCGGGCGCTCGTCGCCATGAAGCAGAACCTCAACGACGGGCTACGACTCGGGTTCGAGGAGTTGCTCGACCGGGAGGCGGAGCGGCAGGTTCGTTCCACGCGGGATCCCGAGTTCGAGGAGAGATACCGCCTACCAGGGCGGTGAGGGCGTGCCCGTGGGACGACCGCTCGCTCGGCGGCTCATCGAGTCGCACCTCGTGGCGGGCGACGCGCTTGCCGGCTCGGAGATAGCGCTCAAGGCTGACCAGGTGTTCATCGACGACTCGGTGGGGCCGCTGATCGCGCTCGAGTTGGAGGCCATGGGCGTCGACCGTGAGCGAGTCGATCTCGCCGTCGGCTACGTCGATCACCTGCTGCTGCAGGCGGACCGCTACAACTCCGAGGACCACCTGATGATGCGCAGCGCCTGTGAGCGGCTCGGGTTGTGGTTCAGCAGGGCCGGCAACGGGATCTGTCACGCCGTGCACCAGCAGTCGTTCGGCCGCCCCGGCACCTGCCTGCTCGGCTCCGACAGCCATACCTGTGCCGCGGGAGCGCTCGGCATGCTGGCCATCGGCGCCGGTGGCCTGACGGTGGCGCTGGTCCTCGCCGGCGAGCCCCTGTACCTGACGATGCCCGAGATCTGGGGTGTCCGCCTCGACGGTGAACTGCAACCCTGGGTGAGCGCCAAGGACGTGATCCTGGAGATGCTGCGGCGTTACGGCACCGACGGGGCATCGGGCCGGTTGATCGAGTACCACGGATCCGGGGTGGCCGCGCTGTCGGTCTGGGATCGCCACGTGATCGCCCACATGGGCGCCGAGATGGGGGCGGTGACCTCGCTCTTCGAATCCGACGGCGAGGTCCGTCGCTATCTCACCCGCCAGGGCCGCGGAAGCGACTGGCAGCACCTCGCAGCGGACACCGACGCGGCCTTCGACCACTCCAGCGAACTGGACCTCAGCACCGTCGAGCCCCTCGTGGCACTGCCGCCGAGTCCGGGCAACGTCGTGCCGGTGGCCGAGGTCGCCGGCGCGGAGATCCACCAGGCATACATCGGGTCATCGGCCAACCCCTCGTTCCGCGACCTGGCCGTCGCCGCCGGGATCGTCGCCGGGCGGACGGTGCACGACCGCGTGTCGTTCGATGTCAACCCGGCCAGCCGCGAAGCGTTGGGCAATCTGGCCACCGCCGGCCACGTCACCACCCTCCTGCGGTCCGGGGCGCGCCTGCACCAGGCCGGGTGCAACGGTTGTCCGGGCATGGGCCAGGCGCCGGCCCCCGGCAGGATCAGCCTGCGCACCGTTCCGCGGAACTTCCCCGGCCGCTCGGGCACCGAGGACGATCAGGTGTACCTGGTGAGCCCCGAGACCGCGGCCGCGTCGGCCCTGACCGGTGTCATCACCGATCCCCGGACGCTCGGGCCGACGCCACCCGCCGCCGGCGAGCCGGCCGAGTGGGTCACCAACCACGATCTACTGGTGCCGCCGCTGCCGGCGGAGCAGGCTCGGCAGGTCCCGCTGGCCAAGGGGCCGAACCACCCAGCCCTCCCGCACTTCGACCCTCTTCCGGAGCGACTGGCGTTACCGGTGCTGTTGAAGATGGGCGACGACGTCTCCACCGACGAGATCCTGCCCGCCGGGCCGCGCGTGATGCCGCACTGGTCGAACGTGGAACGGATGAGCGATTTCGCCTTCGAGGGCGTCGACCCCGCCTACCCCGAGCGCGCCCGCGCCACCGGAGACCACGCCGTGATCGGCGGGCGGAACTACGGCCAGGGCTCTAGCCGGGAGCAGGCCGCACTGGCGCCACGGTCGCTCAGGCTGCGTGTGATCGTCGCCGTTGACTACGCCCGCATCCACCACGAGAACCTGGTCCTGTTCGGGGTGCTGCCCCTCACCTTCACCGATGCCGTTGACTACGGGAGCGTCCAGGTTGGGCACGTTCTGGTCGTCGAGGATCCGCTCGGTTTGCTGGACGAGGGAACCGGCAGCGTGCTGGACGCCACCAGCGGTCGCCGCTTCGACGTCCGCCACGACCTCTCCCAACGCCAAGCCGGGATCGTGCGCCAGGGTGGTGCCATCAATGCAGCCCGCCGGACCGCGCCGGAGACCGCGGAGTAATGCTGCCAAGCGTCCCGCTCGTCGTCTCGGCGAAGAGCCGGCCCCCGACTCGGTCCGGGGCCGGAACCCACTCTCCAGCGGCCCCGCGAGCGCTGCAGGCGGATCGATTGGCTCGCTTCTCGGGGCGGGAGCGCTGATGCTCGCACGCGATCTCGTCCTGCCGCACCTGCTGGCCGCGCGCGCCGCCGAGCATGCCGACCGCACGTTTCTCGAGGAGGTCGACGGCCGCTCGATCGCCTACGCCGAGTTGCACCGCTACACGCTCACCTGGGCGGACGCCTACCGCCGCTTCGGGGTCGAACCCGGCGACCGGGTGGCGGTGATGCTGCCCACCGGCATCGACGCCGTGAGTGCCTGGCTGGGCCTCGCCTGGCTGCGCGCCTGGGAGGTGCCCGTCAACACCGCCTACGTGGGCCGGATGCTGCGCTACGTGCTGGAGCACTCGCGTTCGAATCTCCTGGTCACGGCCGCTGAGTACCTGGAGCACCTCGGCGACGTCGCCACCGACCTCCCGGACCTACAGACCGTGGTCGTCCATGACAGCGACGACGTGAAGGGGGACCTGCCGTTCAGGGTCATTGGGCGGCGGGAGTTCCTCGCCGGAGCGTCCCCGGCGGAGGATCTCGACGGGCCCGGTCCGGCCGACATCGCCACGGTCATGTACACGTCGGGCACCACGGGGCCGTCCAAGGGCGTGCTGGTGCCGTGGGCGCAGCTGCACGCCACGGCGTCCACCAGCATCTTCACCGGCGACTTCGGCCCGGACGACGCCTACTACCTCCCCTTCCCCCTGTTCCACATCAGCGGCAAGGGCCCCGTCTACACGTTCGCGCTGGTGGGCGGTCGGGTCGTCATGCGCCCGTCGTTCAACACCGCGGCGTTCTGGGACGACATCCGGCGCTACCGCTGCACCACGACGCTCCTGCTGGGGGCGATGGCCAACTTCATCCACCGCCAGCCGCCGCGGCCCGACGACGCCGACACGCCACTGCACACCGTCGTGATGGTCCCGTTGATCCCCGAACTCGACGACTTCAAGGAGCGGTTCGGGGTGCGGGTCTCCACCGCTTTCAACATGACCGAGATCAGCGTCCCCATCCACTCCGACGGTTGGACGCTCGCGAACCTGGAGAGCTGCGGGAGGGTGCGGCCCGGCTACCAGGTACGCGTCGTCGACACTGACGACGAGGACGTCGGGCCCGGCCGCGTGGGCGAGTTGATCGTGCGGGCCGACGAGCCATGGACGCTGATGGCCGGCTACCTCGACATGCCCGAGGCGACGACGGCAGCCTGGCGGAACCTCTGGCTGCACACCGGCGACGCCTTCCGCTACGACACCGACGGCAACTACTACTTCCTCGACCGCATCAAGGACACCATCCGGCGCCGCGGCGAGAACATCTCCTCCGCCGAGGTGGAGGTCGTGGTCAACGAGCATCCGGGTGTCCTGGAGTCGGCCGCCGTTGCCGTCCCGTCGGAGTGGGGCGAGGACGAGGTCAAGATCGTCGTCGTGCCCCGCCCCGGCAGGACCGTCGACGCGCAAGAGTTGATCGAGTACCTGTCGCCCCGCCTACCCCGCTTCATGCTCCCCCGCTACGTCGAGGTAGTCAGCGAGCTTCCGAAGACGCCCACGGAGAAGGTCCGCAAAGTCGAGCTTCGGGCGCAGGGCATCACCGCGGCAACATGGGATCGCGAGGCCGCCACGCAGCAAGCGCCGAGTAATACTCCAATCCGTCGTTGCTGAACCAGGCCGGGTGGAGTTGGTGCTCGTGGATGCGGAACAGTGTTGTTGCGGTGCCGATCCGCCGACAGGGGAAGGCACCCAGTCGATCATCGGCTCAATCGAGAGGCGGCCCGCTCCGCAGCGTCGCGTAGTTGATCCGGATCACGACCGGCACGCAGCCATTGGGCCGGTGTCTCGCCAGCAAGGTCCTCGTCCTGCGGTGTGGCGGCCCACGCAGCGATGGCGAGCGGATCGACGTCATCGAGGCGGTCCCGGAAGGCACCTATGAGGTCACGCACCTCTGGACGGATGCGTGCTTCGTTTGTATCGAACTGCCAGGTCGGGTACCAGGTGGTGCCGTCGCCGGGGAGACCGAGAAGCGATCCGGTGCTCTGGCGCTTGGCCAACGCCTGGCGGGTGATACCGAGCAGCCGTGAGACCTGGGTGGTGTCGAGCCGATCGCCGACGATCCGAGACCACCGTGCCGCCGCCAACACCTGCGTTGCCGCTCGGCGACCGAGTCGCACCGCCTCTTCATCGTCGAGCTTTCCCAACATCGCAGCGTCGGCAGCCAACTCCTCGACGAAACTGTCGGCCACGGACGCCGCGGCCGACAGCCCGACATCATCGTCGCGGCGCAGGCGAAGCTCGCGCATCGCCTCCTCGAATACCGCTCCGGGGGATCTGCGGATTCCTGGCTCGAGTTCCACGGTGAGGGCTTCAAGCAGGCGGTCGTAGTTGCTCGTCTCGATCTGACCGTAGACCAGTCGATTGCGTATCATCCGCAGGGCGGCTTCGGTAGTGCGGCCCTCGGAGACACTGTCGGCAGCAGTCCACGACGCAAGAACCCGGCGCAGCCGTTCGTCGTACTCCGCCTCGCTCAGAATCACATGGCCGCGACCAGGGTCGGTACGACGAGCCAGCAACCGACCCAACAGATCGACGACGTCGGACTCAATCCTCATAGCAACTCCAGAATACCCGAAATCGTCAACCCGTCAACCAGATCGCGCTGACATGCGTCGGTAACCTGGAATATCGGCAAGATGTGTTTCGGCAGAGCGTGTCATGAGCGCTAGCCATAGCAGTCCCGTCTCCATCGGCGGGTCTTCGGATGTCGGGGTATGGGTCGTGCGCGGTGGACGCGAGGGCGAGACAGTGGTGCACAACCTCGAAGAGAGCGTCGTGACGATCGGGTGGGGCGACTGGCTTACCGATGCTGACGCCGTTGGATCCGCAGACCGCGACGCTCTGGATCGGATCTTCGATCAGCGCTTCGGTGACGAACATCCCGAGAAAACGAGACGACGCGCCCGCCAGGAGATCCTCCGCTTCCGCGACGGGATTCAGGTCGGCGATCTTGTCGTCTTGCCGCTGAGACAGTACGCAACAGCAGACGCGTGGATCGCAATCTCGAAGGTGGCTGGCCCGGTGGTCCACGACCCGGACCGGCCCGATGGCGCCCGACTTCGACGGGCCGTTGAGTGGCTGGCACACGCGTGCCGGAGTCAGACGTCGAGACCGACCTCCGGTCGTCAATAAAGACGAGGGGGAGGACCGTATTCCAACCCCAGGCTGACGACGCTGCCCGACGCATCCTGCGAATCGCCACCCACGGGAAGGATCCCGGACCTCGCGGCCGCCGGCCACCGGCCCTATCGGGCGACGAGGCCGGTGTCGAGTCCGAGGGCGACCACGAGATCCCCGAGGGTGCCAAGTCCCGAGTCATGGTCAACCGATACGAGCGCGATCCCGTTGCACGGAGTCTGTGCCTCGGACACTTCGGCTACGAGTGCCAGGTGTGCGATCTGAGATTCGAGGAGCGCTACGGCGACGTCGGCCGGGAGTTCATGCACGTTCACCACAAGACGCCCCTGTCAGAGATCGCGGACCACGACAGCCATGTGGTCAATCCGCTGGAGGACCTCGTTCCGGTGTGCCCGAATTGTCACGCGATGCTTCACAGACCCAAGGGCCAGACCCTCACCGTCGAAGAACTCAGACAGCGGATGGACGAGACCGCGGGGCGACTCTCAGCGGGCTGACGAGTCGGCGTCAGCGTGGGGAACCCGCAAGGGTCGGCCGCTGGCCAGCTAGACAATCCGTCTCGAGAGTCCAGGTCCGATGCCTTCGAACGCGGCGAGACCACCACCTCTGAACTGCTTCCGGGGCACCTCTGGTTCACTGCTCGTACTGGCACCGGTCATCATGACCGGAACCGTGCACCGACCGATGGAACTGGCCCTCCCACGAGATGTCAGTCACGTACTTCGCAAGGGTGTGCCGGTTCTCAAATGCCGTCACGAACACGAGACCAGCGGAGGAGGCCGAGAACAGATCTCGAAGCTCTTCCCGGCGCTTCGGGTTGACCGGTCCGTGGCTGGTGACGGCTTCGATGAGCACGAGCCAGTCCCGGAGCACGTCGTGGACGACCAGGTCGGGCATCTTGCCGTGCTCATCGAGACTGATCCCCAGCTCCGCTAGCCCTGCTGCGTTGTGATTCGCGAACTTCTCGTCCGCGTCGCCGATGTACAGGACCAGACCACCAGGCGTGAAGATGGGGCAGAAGTCCTCCACGATTCTCGCTACCAGTTCGTTCTGCCCGCCGGGCGACAGACTGACCTGCTGCCCGTCCGGCAGCGTCACGGGAATTCGCTGGAGGTCCCGCTCAAGGGCGTACCGCTCTGTCAGCGACTCAATCCGGTGCTGATAGTTGATCAACTCGACGGCCCAGTCCGCTGTCCCGTACGCCCGCAGGAGGCGGAGCGACGGCGGACTGACCTGGTAGACGGTCTTGGCGCTATTGGTCGGTCGGTCCGGCTCGTCAGGATTTAACACGACGAGCCCGACTGCGAGAAATTGGTGAACCGTCTGGCGCCTCACGGTCTCACGCGTGTTCGGCGCGTATTGCTTTCCGTAGTGCTCGGCCATGGAATCCATCAGCTGCGTGATCCCTCGCATGGGATCTCCGGCCTCACTCCAGTCCTTGTCCGGAGTGAGATCAAGCAGTGCCAAGAGTGTGAGAGCGGAACGCTCATTCCGCTGCTGTCTCGGGAACTGGAGTTGGCTCAAGACATCAATGGCCTCCTCGACGGTGGCCATTACTGATCCTCCGCCGAAGCCGGCACGTAGCGGTCAAACAGAGCGTCGATGGCAGCTTGCGTGTGTTCGGTCTCCCTGGCTGCGGCCCCAAGAGTTTCAAGCTGTCCCATCGTCGGGTAGTTCAATGACCGCAGATCGGTCGCATTCACCTGCGTATGCCCGTTGAACTGCCTGAAGAACATGTCCACTGCCGTCGTGTTCAGATACGCAGCGATTCCCCAGGCAAGGTCGAGAGGCAACCCAGTTCCGTCGCGATGGAAAACGTTGACGTGGTTCTCCACGGCCACCTCAGCGGATCCGAGGTCGTCAATCTCGAGCACAGCGGCCACGATCCTTCGGCGCTCCTCCTTGGAGGAGAATCGCTTGACCAGCACGTAGTTGCCCGCCGGCAGAAGCATCTTCTGCGTCATGCTGTTGACAGCGATCGCCGCCAGCTTCTTGCGGCGTAGCTCCTCTAGCCGTACGCGCCCCGCCCGGAGGTGGTGGGGATAGAGCAGCGGCACCGTGCCGTCCTCAACCGACTCGCGTAGATGCTCGGCACTCGGAAATCCACGACCCTGCCTGTCGACACCGCGGCACCCGCACCGGACAGGGAGCACTCAAGCCCTGCCATTCGCGTTGCGGCTGCGACAGCTGGATCGCCCGAGATGATGCGAATGAATGCGTCCGGATCGTCGGGACGAACGACGCGCGCGAAGGGCACCCGTTCCTCGTGGACGTCCTCCTCCCCCGATCCGGGACTCGTTGAGATAGTCACCGCCGCCTGTGGCGCGCCCTTGACGAGGTGAACGACCACATTCTCCTGCAACACGCCCGTGTCACGGAACGCCTTGTTGCGTGCCTCGAAGAGATGAACCCGGCGCAACGCCGAATTCTCGAGCAGTTCTCGTCTGAACGCGCGGAAATACGGGCCGTTGCAGAAGCTCCTGGGGGTGATCGCCACCAGCTGACCGCCCGGGTTGAGAAGCCCGAGAGCGAGAGCGACGAACGCGGCATACAGATTCGTGACCTCAATTCCCGCACGCGACAGCATCCGCCGCACCGCCGACGACGTGGCAAGCTTCTGGTACGGCGGGTTCAGGATCGCCAGATCGAATCCCCCGTCGTATGGAGCGAAGAGTCCCCCCTCTAGCCTCCGGCAGGCCCACTCCACGAAGTCCGCCCGCACCGCCCGCGCAGTGATCGACGACGAGACCTGCGTGCACTCGTGCAGAGTCTCGGTGAGCGCTCCAAGCAAGTCCCCGTCGACCTCCACCGCCGTCACGTCCAAGCCGACAGCCCAGCTCTCGACCACCGACCGATCGACAAGCGCCGCCGTCAGCGAACCCACGCCAGCGCCGGGGTCAAGCACCCGCACCGGACCCTCCGGCGGATCGAACATGCCCACGAGCAGCGACGCAATCGGCGCCGGGGTGAAGAACTGTCCAAGCGCGGATCGCTGCGCCACGGAGCGGCCGGAGGCCTCCGCGACACGTCGCGCCTCGGTACGGACCGCCAACGACGCAGCCGTGGCATGTGTTGCGACTTGAAGAGCCTCCGCCATGATTCCCCAGTTTGTACCAGGCGTGAGACAAGGCTGCGGCACTCCGCACCCAGCGCTGCCCACCCTCGTGCCGCTAGGCGGCGCGGCTCAACCCCGAAAGCCCACCACCTGACTGGACGCCCCCAACTGGAGCGATCGATGAGCCGATGGCTTGTGGAGCGTCGCTTCTCGACCTCTCGTTACCGCACGAAGTCCGAGAGCGAGTCGCTGGAGCCTACGGGTGAACGCGAAAGTGTCGGCAGGACCACAGATCGCGACGTTGCCGACAATGCCGTTGAGTCGTGGCTCGCTCAGTTGGGGGCGGATCGTCTGGCGCGGTACGGACAATTCGGTATGCAGGCTGCGCCCCGACTCGATCGACACAGTCCGAGCAGATCAAGGAAACACCACCGGCACCGTCGAGCGCAACATAGAAGATGGACAAGTCCTCAGTACCGACCGCTTCACAATTGGCACACCATGGGATTCTTGTCTCTTTCACACGACGATACGCGCGGCACTCGTAGCCGGGAATCTTTTCCCAATCTTCTGCTGACATGCGAACGACGGTAACAGCAGCCCTACCCGGCGGGCAACGTCCGGCGACGAGTGGTGGAGTTGTCGAACTCGTCGGATGATTTCGGGCCGCGGTCCGCGATCGGTGGGTTGAGGACCTCCCCAATTCGCGTGGTTCAGCCGCCGCAACCATGACTGCTCGTGAGACCCGACGCACCCAGAAACACCCCTGTGGGTCCACGCGAGGCAGCTCTCAGAGCACAAGCCGAGCTACAAAGTCGGGCACCGCGACGTCGAGGCTGTCACCGACGATCGCCGCGCTGATGGCGTTGATTCGGCCGGTGTCGATGACGCCGGTGGCGCTGCCGGTCAGCTTGGCCGTAAGGTCCTCGTCGCTCAGCGGGTTCGCGGTCGATCCGTTGAACGCTTCGGTTGCGGCGTGCTCGGTGGTGCCGTCGGCGAAGGTCACCTCGAGCGACGTGCTCTCCATGCGCCTGCCTTCATCGGCCACGAACCTGACCTTGTCGCGCAGCGCCAGCACAGCAGGGTCGGAGCGCGTTCCGGCACCCAGCTCCTCGACCGTGAAGCGTCCGCGGCACCACGCGGCGGCGGCGCAGTAGCTCCCGTCGAAGCGGGCCTGCTGGTCGTCGGCGGGCGTGGCGAACCGTTCGCGCCGGCTGCGGTTCACGTCGGCGACGAGCGGGGCGACCGCGAACGTCATCGAGGCGACCTGTGAACGCCTCTCCGGCGGCGTGCGCCCCCGGAGATTCAATGCGCAGTCCAGGGGGGCCTGGCTGATCGTCTCGGTGGGATAGCGCTTGAAGGCGATGGGGCCGCATATCCGCCAGTCGTCGCCGAGAGACCCCAGGGCACTCTCGATCCTTGCCGGATCGCGCTCGGCGACCGTCGCCAGCAGGCCGTGCTCGCCGTCGATTGCCGTGAGCGGAGCGGTGAAGCCCCGCCGCGCCAGGGCGGCGGCCACGAACCCGCTGCGGGCGGCGTCGCCGATGCGGTAGGGATGGACGTCGGTTCCGAGAGCCTCCAGCGGACCGGCGCCGCCGAGCGCGGTGAGGCCCAGCGCGTTGGCCGTGCGTTCGACATCCAAGCCCAGGATCACCGAGCAGCCCGCCGCGGCTCCAACGGCGCCCGCGGCAACCGCCGGATTGAATCCCCGCTCGTAGTGCGCGGCCATCAGCATCGTCGCCACCGCCAACTCGACCTCGATGCCAAGGGCCATCGCCGTGAGCGCATCGGCCAGCGAGGCACCCGACAACTCGGCCGCCGCCTGCACAGCCGGCCACACTGGCGCCGTGGGGTGCACGAACGCCTCGATGTGGGTCTCGTTGAAGTCCAGCACCTCGAGCATCGCCCCGTTCACCAGGGCGGCCCGGTCGCCGCTGGTCCGGTCCCCGTGCCAGAGCAGGCGGGCCGCGCCACCTGCGGCGCCATCGATCGCCCACTCCCGCAGCCGCTCGATGGCGGGATGATCGTGACCGGCAACCGACGCGGCCGCCGCGTTCAGCAACAGCCGGCGAGTCTGGTGTCCCACATCTCCGGGCAGTCGTTCGGTCCGCATGCCCACGAGGAAGCCGGCCAGGCGCCCGGTCGCGGTCGCCGACGCTGGAGTCGGAGCCATCGGCCAATGGTACGGTCCCCTGACTAGCGCCGGAGGATGGGCGTCGGGCCGAGGGAGCATGTTCCCCCCACCCGCGGCGGGACATCGGTCCTGCGTCGCCGATCGGAGTACACGTCATGGGCCGCGAATGCGACTTGCTGTGCATCGGGGGCGGGCTCGGCGGGCTCGCCGCCGCTCTGCGCGCAGCCGACGCCGGACTGCAAGTGCTCGTCGTGGAGAAGTCGCCGCTCATCGGAGGTGTCGCCGCCTACAGCGGCGGCGTGGTCTGGGTCGGCAACAACCACCTCCAGCGACGCGCCGGCCTCGAGGACAGCGCGGACGAGACCACCACGTATCTGCGTTGGGTCGCACGTGACGCCGCCACGTTCGACGACGAACTGCTGGACACGTTCGTCCGGCGCGCCCCCGAGGCCGTGGAGTACTTCAGTGGCCTCGGCGTGCGGTTCCAGACCACCGGGCTCGGCGACCAGTACCATCCCGACGCCCCGGGATCCAAGCCGGGCGGCCGCATCCTCGAAGTAACCGTCGAGGGCGACAGGCTGGGGCCGTGGCGGGACCTGTGCCGCAGTTCGCCCCACTTCCGTCTGCTCGGTTTGACCCACGACGAGGTGCGCCGGGCCGGTGGGGATCTGGTTGCGGGTGACGTTCTCGCCGACCTGCACCGCCAGCGCCGCGAGAGCGACTTCTGGACGTGGGGGCCGGGGCTGTCCGCCGGCTTCGCCGCCGCAGCCCTGGTGCAGCGGGGAGTGCCGATCCTGCTCGGGGCGCGCTGCGTCGAGTTGATCCAGACAGGCGACCGGGTATCCGGTGCTGTCGTCGACAAGGGCAGCTCGCGCCTGGAAATCGTCGCCCGGCGCGGCGTCCTGATCGCCTCGGGCAGCTACGGCAACGCCCCGTACGCGGCCGAGGTGGAGGGCCTGCCGGAGATCTTCGAGGCTTCCCCGCCCGTGCTCGATGGCGACGCCCTCGCTCTCGTCGAGACCACAGGAGCCGCCCGGGTACGCGCCGGGCAGGCGTTCACGATCTTCGGCTACGAGAGCCCGACCGAGCGCCATCCCGGGACCGATGTGCCGTTGCACCGCGAGCTGTCACGGGCGCTCGGGCTGCCGCACGCCATCGTGGTGAACCGGGACGGCAGGCGCTTCGGCGACGAGAGCTTCTACGGGTTCCTCCTACGCGCGGTGAAGGAACGCGACGCCACGGGGCGGTTCCCCAACTACCCCTGTTACCTCGTCGGGGACAACCGCTACCGGACGCGCTACCGGCTCGGTGACGCCACCGAGTGGCCCGCCAATCTGGCGCAGGCGCCGCGGCTCGACGATCTTGCTGCCGTGCTCGGCATCGATCCCGACGGGCTCTTGGCGCAGGTCGCCACGTTCAACGAGAGCGCTGAGGGAGGGGACGACCCCGCGTTCGGCCGGGGCACGCTCCCCTACAGCCGCCTGCGGGCCGGGGATCCCAACCAGTCGCCCAATCCCAACCTCGGCTCGCTGCGCGAGCCGCCGTTCTGGGGGCTCCCCCTCAAGCTGCTGGGTACGGGCATCTACTCAACGGGCCTGCTGATCGACAGCGACGCGCAGGTGCTGCGCGAGGACCGCTCCGCCGTTCCGGGGCTGTACGCCACGGGCAACGCCGCCGCCCACGTCGAGCAGCCCGGCTATGTCGGCGGTCTCGCCAACGCCCGCGCCATCACCTACGCCTACCTCGCCGCCTGCCACGCCGTTACATACACGCACTCGCCCTGAACCCGCTGATGCGCCAGGTCTAGGCGGGCCGCTTCCCGACCACTGGCGCGCAGCCGCGCTTGCTATGTGACACAAACTAGTTTATATTACAAACTATACTCGATCACGGGAGGCAGACAGATGCAGACACTGGATTCGGACGCGAGAAGCCTCACCGACAGTGAGAGTTGGGCGTCCATCCACACCACGGTCGACGATGCCCGGAGGTCCATGTACGTCGCGGGGAGCACGACGATCCTCCTACTCTGGGCCGCGATCGCTGGGGTTGGCTATCTCTCCCAGTACGCCATTACCACGCTGGCAACGGACTTTGTCGAGCGCGTCCCATGGTTCCCGGGGCCGCTATGGGGTGGGCTTGGCGCGTGCGGCATGGTGGCCAGTTCCATCATCGGGCACCGAGCGGGCCGACGCACCGGAGCCGGAGAGGCCGCGCGCAGCGCCGGAATCCGGGTATTCCTGTTCTGGCTCACCGTGGTCGCCGCTGCGTTCCTCATTCCAGGGGCCGCTGGGTTGTGGAACGTAGACATCGCCGAGAGAGGCGAGAGCATCGCGCTCGTCGCCGTCGGCGTCGTGGTACTCGGCCACATCCTCTTCGGAATCATGCACCGCCCCCTGATCGCGGCGGCGGGCGCGGGTTACGCCGCTGCGTTCTACATCCCGTTCTACGCCGCGGGTGACATCGCGCCGGCCGTCTCGGGAGCGACGCTGCTGGCTGTGGCCGCACTCGCACTCGCCCGGATCGCCAAGAAGAGGCACAGCTGGTGAGCGCCGCCGCCTCTCCCACCGGCGAGGCGATCGTCCTCAATGAGACAATCCATCAGGCAACCCGGCTGCGCATCATGACCGTGCTCGTCTCCGTCCCGGAGGCAGACCGGCTGGCTTACGGATTCATCCAGGAGACCCTCGCCCTCACGGGTGGAAATCTGACCATCCACCTGCGCAAGCTCCAGCAGGCGGGCTACGTGGAAATTGCGAAGGAATTCCAAGGCTCCAAGCCGCGGACCTGGGTCCAATCAACGGCGAGCGGGCGGCGCGCCTTCGCGGAATATCTGTCTAATCTGGAGCGGGCGCTCAACTTCCGACCACAGCAGCCGAGGCCGGCTACGACGGCTGCTTCACCACCGTCGGCAACGTAGTCACGACCACGGGACGGTGGGCCTCCTCAGCTCGCCAGTGACGGCCGGCGCGGGGCGTCAGCCGGCAGGTTGCAGGGCCTGCCAGATGCGCTGGGACGAGAGCGGGGTGGCGAGCGTGGCGAGGGTGGCTCAGCGCATGGAGCCAGCGGCGGATAGTGCGTCCAGGACGGCATTGATCACGCTGAGGATCGTGAGCGGCCCGTCCCCGGCACGACGCTGATCAGATCGGAGAAAGCGGTGTCATATCTGTATCGTTTCATGATATAATCATGAATCCAATGCACCCAGAGACATACGACAGGGCTTGGGGGTGGTCCAGGATGGCGGCGTCGCTGCAGCGTGCGCGGCCGTTGCGAGACCGCTGCGCTGCCACCGGCTGCACTGGTTTAGGCTGACGACATGGACGCGGCGATCCTCGGCCCGATCCTCGGCCTCCTGACACTCGTGCTGATCTGGATTCGCCAGGACCTCGTCGGGCTGCGCGGCGAACTCGCCGAAGTGCGCGACCAACTCACCGGAGTGCGCGAGCGCCTCGCCGGAGTGTGCGAGCGCCTCGCCGTCGTGTGCGAGCGCCTGGCTCGCGTCGAGGGTCACCTCGGGCTTCGCGAGGACACGTCCGCCGGCTCCTGAGCCGGCGCCGGGGCCCGCCCCTCGACACACGAGCGCGGGGTGGGCAGTTCAGCCGTTGGGCCGCAGAGCCTGCCAGATGCGCTGAGGCGACAGCGGCGTTGCGAGGGTGGCTTCGGGCATGGTGCCGGCGCCGGATATTGCGTCCAGCACGGCGTTGATCACGCAGGAGAAGGCGGCGTTGGTGCCGCCCTCTCCCATCCCCTTCATGCCGCCGGGCGTGTAGGGGCTGGGCGTCTCGAGATGCTCCACGGTGAAGTCCGGGAGCGTGTCGGGCGTGGGCACGAGGTAGTCGGCGAGCGTCGTGGTGCGGGGCTGGCCGTCGGCGTCGTAGACGATCTCCTCGCTGAGCGCGGCACCGATGCCCTGGGCGGCTCCGCCGTGGATCTGCCCGCGGACGATCACCGGGTTCACAACGGTGCCGCAGTCCAGCACCACGACGTAGTCCGTGATCTCGACACCCCCCAACTCGGGATCGACGGCCACGGCACAGGCGTGGGTGGCGAAGGAGAACGTGGGGCTTGGCGGGTCGTAGATGTACGAGGCAGTGAGGCCCGGGGCTTGGCCGTCGGGCAGCCGGAATCCCCGGTGGGCCGCCGCGGCCACCTCGGCCAGCGGCACGGAGGCAGCTGTGCCGGCCACGGTGACCCGCCCGCCGCCGAGCGTCAGGTCGGCGGGGTTGGCCTCCAGCATGTCGGCGGCGATGGCCCGTATCCGCCCGGCCAGCTCGCGGGCGGCGACCAGCGCGGAGCCCCCGCCCAGCGCGATCGAGCGGGAGGCGGCTGTTCCGTAGGCCGAGTAGGGGGTGACGTCGGTGTCGCTGTGAATCACCTCCACGTCGGCGACGTCGACACCCAACTCGTCGGCCAGCAACTGCGCCAGGGTGGTCTCCAGACCCTGGCCGTGGGGCGACACGCCGGTGTAGAGGCGCACGGCGGCGTCGGGTTCCATGCGCACCACGGCGCTCTCGTAGCCGCCGATGCGCAGTCCCAGGATCTCGTTGAGGAAGCTGGGCCCGACGCCTGCCAACTGCACGTGGGAGGCGTAGCCGACACCGCGCAGCGGCCCGTGACCCGGCGGTGGCGGTTCGGCGCCCGCCCGCTCCTCGATCAACTCGCGGGCGCGGCGGAGGGGGGCGGCGTAGTCGCCGTTGTCGTACGTGACGTGCGTGCGGGTGGTGTAGGGCTGGGACTCGGGGCGGATCATGTTCTGCTCCCGCACGTCGGCCGGGTGACGGCCCAACGCGCGGGCCACCAGTTCCACTGCCCGCTCGCCGAAGAGGGTCGCCTGGGTCTGGCCGAACCCCCGGTACGCGCCCGTCGGCATCGTGTTGGTGGCCACGAGGCGCCCGGTGCCCCGCACGGCGTCCCAGGTGTAGGGCCCCGGTGCCATACCGAGGGCCACGAACAGCGGCCCTCCGGAGAAGATGCTGCACTGGGCACCGGCACTGCGCACCGCGTCGACACGGAGGCCGCGCAGCGTGCCGTCGTCGTCGAACGCCACCTCCACCTCGCAGATCTCGCCCCGCGCGTGCGTGGTCGCCAGGAGTGATTCGGTCCGGGTCTCGGTCCACAGCACGGGGCGTCCCAGCGTGAGCGCGGCGATGATCACCATCATCTCGTCCTCGTAGAGGTGGTCCTTGAGACCGAACCCACCGCCCACGTCGGGCCCCACCACGCGCACCCGATGCTGGGGAACACCCAGCACCGCACAGATGACGTCGCGCACCCCGTGCGGCACCTGCGTGGACGTGTGCACGACCAGCTTGCCGGTCGGCTCGGTGTAGGCCAGCACGCCCCGGCCCTCCATGGGTGCCCCGCTGAGCCGCCCGATCCCCAGCCGGGTGCGAAGCCGCCGGTCGGCGCCGGCGAAGACCGCCTCGGTGTGCTCGGCGCTGTCGCCGGCCGTGCACGCAGCCAGCAGGTTGCCCTCCACGCCGTCCCACAGGCGAGGCGCCCCGGAGGAGAGCGCCTCGAGCGGGTCGATCACCGCCGGCAGTTCCCCGATGAGCGGCAGGATCGTCTCGGCGGCGTCGGCGGCGGCAGCGGCACTGCCGGCGACGACCACGCCGACCGGCTGGCCCGCGTAGCGCACCCGGTCGTCCAGCAGCGGCGTGGACGTCTGGTTCTGCTCGGCCAGATGCCACAGCACGGGGAAGCCGCCCTTCGCCCGGGTCCGCAGTTCCTCGGGCCCGATCAGGTGGGCACCGGGCGGTAGGTCGCCGACCTCCAAGCCCTCCAGGATCCCGTGAGCCACCGTGCTGCGGATGACAGCGGCGTGTCGCACGCCCCCCATCGCGCCCGCCAGGTCGGCCACGTAGCGCGCCGAGCCGCGCAGCATGGTCTCGTCGTTGACCCGCGGGATGCTGCGGCCGACGAACCGAGCACTCACCGGCGTGTCCTCAGGGGGTCGGCCGGGCGATGGGCGACCCGAGCGTCCGGGACGTTCGCGACCTCCGTCGGTGGCGCGTCGCGTTCGGTGCGGCGGACTCCCGGCCACCCCGACGCGGAGGGTTCAACCGCGTTGCTCATGGTCGACCGAAGGCTAGTCCCGCGCCCCGAGACCCGATCCGCTCGTGCGGACCAACCCGACGGGACGGCGAGCGCCGGCAGATCCGCTGGATCCTGGATTCCGGCCTTCGCCGGAATGACAGGTGAAAAATCGTGGAGCATTACTCAGCAGTCTCCGGGCGACGCGCCACCGGGAGGCAGCGGCGACTCTCAATCCACTGGTGCGATCCGTCCGGCGAGGCGGAAGGCCACGGCGGAACCCCCCAGCACGATGCCAAGGATGAGCCACGCCCACTCGTACGAGCCGACCCTGTCCACGAACGCCCCGAACGCCACCGGCGAGACGAGCGCACCCAGGTAGTAGCCGGTCATGGTGGCGGCGGTGGCGCGGGCGACAGCGGGTCCCGCCCGGTCCACGACGGTGGCGTGCATCGTGCCGATGCTGGCGAATTGCAGGACGATCCCCCCGAGGACGCCCACCATGGCCACACCCAGGCCGAGCACATCGCCAGCGGCGAGCAGCAGGCACGAGACACCGGTCCCTGCCACCAGCACCACCAGCAGGCGCATGCGCCGCTGCGACCCCAGCCGGTCAGCACCCACACCCGTGGCAACCATGGCCACGGCACCCACCGCCGAGGAGGCTCCGACGAGGATGCCCGCCCATGCCGACGACAGGCCCAGCGACTCCTCCGCGTACGGCACGGTCCACGAGAGCAGCGGTTGGGCGCCCGCGATCAGGCAGAACGCCGCAACCGGGAACCAGACGAACCCTTTCGGCAGGCTGTGCGAGCGGCGCTCCAGCAACTGGAGCGGCTCACCCCTGTCGCCCGGTAGGACTCCCAGCGCCACAACTGCCATCACCCCACCGCCGACACCCAGGCCGCCGAACACCCACTCCCAACCCCAGCGACTGGCAACGACCGGAGCGACGGCTGCGCTCACAGCGCTCATCAGGAGGATGCCGGAGCTCCGCGTCGCCAGAGAGACGGTGCGGCGACGGCGGCTCACGGCACCGGCGACGGCGACGTTCGTCCCGACGTTGTTGAGGGCGTACCCGAACCCCGCCAGCACACCGGCGGCGGGCAACGGGGCGTAGCCACCGAGACCGGCACCCACCCCGGAGGCCAGCACCACCAGCGTCATCCCGGCGACCACGGCCAGACGCGCGCCGACGCGGTCGCAGACGCGACCCGCCGTCAGCGACGCCAAGCCCGCGCACCCGAAGTAGAGGCTCACCAGCAACCCGACGTACCAGCGCCCGACGCCCAGATCGGCCCGCAGGGACGTGGCCACGAACCCCGGCACGTAGCCGTAAGCCGAGTTGACCGCGATCGACAGCGTGCAGGCGCCGACGACCACCGCCGGCGGGCGGGGACGGGAGAAGGTACTCAGCGTCTGTCGTTCCAGTGCCCGGCGGCCGGGCTCCCGCCGGTCGTCGTACCGCGTGCGACCGCAACATCGTCCATGCGCGAGGGCGGGCAGTGAGGGGCTGGGAGCCTCCGAGTACACGGTGTCACGATCATTCCTCCCGCGGTCCCGCCGATTTTGCCAGACTGACGCCCGTGCCCGGGCTGCTGCTGACTGACATCGCGTATCTCCTCACCTTCGACGCCGACGACCGCGAGTTGCGCGACGTCGATGTCCGCGTCGCCGACGGCCGCATCGCCGAGATCGGCGACCTCGAGCCGCAGGCCGGAGAGACCGTCATCGACGCCTCCCGGCTGCTCGTGCTGCCGGGTCTCGTCAACGCCCACCAGCACCTCTACCAGGTGGGTCTGCGTTGCATCCCCGAACTCGAGCGGACCCTGCTCCCGGAGTGGTTGAAGGGCCTCGGGCGGCTCTGCATGCAGTGGTGGCGCGACGGCCATTTCGCGCCCGAGACGATCGCCACGATGGCCAGGGCCGGCATGGTGGAGTCACTGCTCTGCGGGGTGACGACCGTTGCCGACCAGCACTACTTCTTCCCCGGCGGGGTGACGGCGCCCTACATCGAGGCCACAATCGAAGTGGCGCAGGAGGTGGGCATCCGCCTGAACGCCGGACGGGGCACCATGACGTACGCCCGCAGCGCGGGCGGGGAGGCGCCCGACGCGGCCTGCCAGAGCGTCGACGAGGTGCTGCGCCACAGCCTCGAGTTGATCGAGAAGTACCACGACCCCGACCCGCTGGCCCGCATCCGCATCGACCTGGCCCCCTGCGGACCGCACGTCGACCGCCTCGAGCTGTTCGCCGCCTTCGCCGAGATGGCGGCGGAGCACCCGGGGGTGGGCCTGCACACCCACCTCTACGAGGGTGTGGACACCCAGTTCTGCCGCCGGCGCTACGGGAGATCCCCCTGGCAGGTCATCGGCGAGGCGGGCTGGCACAACGACAAGGTGTGGCTGGCACACATGATGGACGCCCCCCGCGGCGAGATACCCGAGTACGCCGCCGCCGGCGTGGGGATCGTGCACCTCATCGCTCCCGACCTGCGCATGGGGTTCCGCCCGGCGCCGGTGCGGTGGTGGCTCGACGGGGGCTGCACGGTGGGGTTCGGCACCACCGGCTCGGCCTCGAACGACGGCGGCAACCAGATGGGCGACATGCGACTGGCGGCCCTGTCGCACCGTCAGTACAGCCCGGATCCCGAGCGCTGGTTGAGCGCTCGCGAGTTGCTGGCCATGTCCACCCGTGGCTCGGCCCGCTGCCTGAGCCGCTCGGCGCTGGGCACCGTGGCGCCGGGCGCGGGCGCCGACCTTGCCGCCTGGGACATCACCACCGTGGATCGCGTCGGCGTGCACGACCCTGTCATCGGGCTGGTGCTGACCGGCCTGTCCGACCGCGCCGACCTGGTGATCGCCGCCGGAGAGGTCGTCGTGCAGGACGGCCGCTGCGTCAGTGTCGACGAGGCAGAGGTGGCCGCTGCCGCCCGCGCCGCGCTCCCACCGCCGACATGAGCGGCGACTCGCGCCGTCGCGCCAACCGGACCGGAGGCTCAGTGGGGCCGAGCCTGAAGGAACGGCTGGATCCGCGGCAGCGTGGATTCCGGCCTCCGCCGGAATGACGACTCAGGCCGGGACCGGAATGGCAAGCCCTCCGGGTGTCGCGCCGGCCGTCGCGTTCGAGGCGGTCGGGGTGTCGCGGAGCTTCGGCGCCACGCAGGCGCTCGACCGGGTGGACTTCGATCTGCGAGCCGGCGAGATCCACGCGCTCGTCGGCGAGAACGGCGCCGGCAAGACGACCCTCGCCAAGATCGTGGCCGGAGCCCTGCGACCCGACAGTGGCACCCTTCGGCTGTTCGGTGAGCCCTACAACCCCCGGCGTCGCTCCGACGGCTCGGCCGCAGGCGTGGCGCACGTGCGCCAGCAACTCTCGCTGGTGCGCGGCCTTACCGTGGCGCAGAACATCGAATTGGGCCGCCCCCGCCAGCTGGTGGGGCGGGCCCAATCAGGGGCACCGGCAGCCGACGCTGAAACGGAGGCGGATGGCCGTGAAGCAGGCCTCGCCGGTGGATGGCGGCCGTGGCCGCGGCCGTTCAACGCCCGGGCCGCCCGCGCCGAGGTGGAGCGGCTGGCCGGAGAACTCGACCTGGCGGTTCCCGCGGACCAGCTCGTGGACGGCCTGCCGCTGGCCGTGCGCCAGCAGGCCGAGATCCTCATCAGCCTTGCCTGGGGCGCCCGGCTGCTGATCCTCGACGAACCGAGTTCGGCGCTCGGGCCCCTGGAGACCGAGGCCCTCATCGAACTCTGCCTGCGCCTGCGGGACGAGGGCACACCCATCATCTACATCTCGCACCGGCTGCCGGAGTTGGCCGAGTTGGCCGACCGTCTCACCGTGCTGCGTCAGGGTCGGGTCGTGACCGCCGGCGAGGACACCGCCGGCGCCGACCTGCGCCGCATCGCCGAGTTGATGGTGGGCGACATCTCGCTGCTCGAGGTCCGCCGACCCGACCTCGAACTCGGCGATGTGCGGCTGGAGGCCCAGGGTTTGCGCTTCGCCGCCGAGCACGGCCCCGGCCTGCGCGACGTGTCGCTGCGGGTGCGGGCCGGGGAGATCGTCGGAGTGGTCGGCGTTGCGGGCAACGGCCAGGAGGAGTTGGCTTCGGTGCTAACCGGGCAGATACGCCCCGACGAGGGGGAGGTGCGTGTCGACGGGATCGACGTGGCCGGCTCACCGGCGGCCGCCATTGGCGCCGGGATCGCGCTCCTGCCGGAGGACCGCAGCGCCGGGCTGGCCGCCGACTTCTCCGTGGCTGACAACCTGATCGCGCGGCGGGTGTCCGACGCCGAGTTCGCGCGCTTCGGTGTGCGGATGCGGGCGGCAATACGGCGCCACGCCCGCGCTCTGGCTCAGCGCTTCGACGTGCGACCGCCGGAGCCGGCGCTGAAGGCTGCGACGCTGTCGGGAGGCAACCAGCAGAAGCTCATGGCGGCGCGCGAGTTGGAACGGGATCCGGCCGTGCTGGTGGCGGCAGGTCCGACCAAGGGCCTCGACCCTCACGCCGGCCGGGCGATCCGCGACCGCTGCTTCGACGCCGCGGCGCGGGGCGGAGCGGTCGTCATCATCTCGGCCGATCTCGACGAGGTGGCCGACCTCTCCCAGCGCGTCGTCGTTCTCAGCGGCGGCCGGGTGACCGACCGCTTCGGCGTGGAGGAGATGACATCGGCCCGCCTGGGCGCCGTCATGGCGGGCCTCGACTGGGACCCGACCACCCGGCCGGAGGGCGACTCGTGAGCGTGACCGCGGGGGGCACGCCCGGCGCCGGAACAGGAGGAACGGTCGGCGGCGGCGACGGCCCCGGACCGCTGCGCGCCGACACGGCGTTCGAGAAGGCCACCATCGGCCTGGGCACCAGCATCCTGGCGGTGGTGATCGCCCTGGCGCTCGGCGCGGCCATCCTGGCGGGATCGGGGCAGAACCCGCTCGCCGCCTACGGCGCGATCCTGGCGGGCAGCTTCGGCGACTGGTTCGCCATCGGCGAGACGCTGGCGCGGGCCGCACCGCTGGCGATCGTCGGCCTCGGTGCTGCGGTGGCCCTCCGCGCGGGCGTCATCACCATTGGCGCGCAGGGTCAGCTCATCGCCGGCAGCATCGGCGCTCTCGTGACGGGGTTCCTGCTGCAGGACGCCCCGTCGGCTGCCGCGATCCCGCTGGCGGCCGTCGGGGGCGCGGTGTTCGGGATGGTGTGGGTGGTGATTCCGGCCCTGCTGCGAGCCCACCTGAACGTCAACGAGATCCTGTCCACGCTGCTGTTCAACGAGTTCGCCTTCCTGCTGCTGACGTATCTGCTGAACGGACCCCTCAAGGAACCGCGTGCCATCACGCCGAAGTCCGAGCCCTTCGCGGAGAATGCCGCTCTCGGCGATCTCGTTGCAAGCACCCGGCTGCACGCCGGCGTGCTGGCAGTAGTGGTGATGGTTCTGCTGTTCGGCTTGTGGACACGCTCGACGATGGGCTACCGCTACGACCTGTTCGGCGAGAACCCTCGCCTGGCGCACAGCCTCGGTATCAGCGGGCGGCGCATCATCCTCAACTCGCTGCTCATCTCGGGGGCTCTGGCGGGGCTGGCGGGGTGGCTGCAGGCGGCGGGGCTGCTGCAGCGGCTGTTCGTGGACATCGCCGAGGAGATCGGCTTCTTCGGTCTGGTGGTGGCGATGCTGGGTGGGGCTCGACCCCTGGGCATCCTGGCGGCGGCACTACTGGTGGGGGCGCTGCAGGCGGGCGGGTTGCACATGCAGTCCGTCGAGGGCATCCCCGCCTCGCTGAGCGACGTCATCCAGGCGCTGATCCTGCTGGGGTTCGCGGTCCGGTACGCCCCACAGATCGCCGCCATCGCCCGCCGCGTGGTGCGCTCGGTCAGCGAGTCGGTGGGTGTCATGGCGGCCTGGGGTCGTAGCGGCACAGCCGGGGTCGGCGGCGGCCGCGAGGGGTCGGAGGAGTCCTGACGTGGGCAAGCTGGCCGAGCTGACGTTCTGGACCGCCACCTTCTCCGGCGGCATGCGGCTGGCCACGCCGCTCATCTTCGCCTCCCTGGGCGAGACCATCGCCCAGCGGGCCGGCGTGCTGAACATCGGCCTGGAGGGATTCATGATCATCGGCGCCCTCGCGTCGCTGTACGTGACGGTCGAGTCAGGCATCGTCGTGGGCCTCCTGGCCGGCGCGTTGGCCGGCGCGGCACTGGCGCTGCTGATGGTGTGGCTGTGCGTCCGCCTCAACGCCAACCAGGTCGTGGTCGGCTTCGGGCTCACGATCCTGGGGGTCGGCCTCACCGGATACATCTTCCGTCTCACCACCCCGCTGGGTGGCGAGCGGCGTCGGGTGAACATCCTGGGCGAGATCCACATCCCCGGCCTGTCGGACATCCCGTTCCTGGGTGAGGCCTTCCTGTCCAACAGCTGGATGACGTGGCTGGCCCTCGGGATGGTGCCGGTCGTGTGGTGGGTGGCTCAGCGAACGGTGTTCGGCTTGGAGGTGCGAGCAGTGGGCGAGGATCCGGATGCGGCCTTCGCCCGGGGCGTCGACGTGATCCGGGTGCGCTCGATCGCCACCTTGATCTCGGGCCTGCTCGCCGGACTCGGCGGTGCCGCCATCACCACGGCGCTGGTGGGCGTGTTCGAGCCGGGAATCACCGCCGGGCGGGGGTTCATCGCCCTGATCGTCATCATCATGGTGCGCTGGTCGGCGTGGGGCGTGGCGGTCGGCTCGTTCGCCTTCGGGCTCGCCGACGCCCTCGGCACGAACCTGCGCAACATCGTCTCGGACAGCGTGCCGACCGAGGCGCTGCAGACGATCCCGTTCCTCGTAGCGCTGATCATCCTGGTCATCGGCGCCCGCCGGGCGCGCATGCCCAAGTCTCTGGGCTTCAACTACGTGCCCGACCGGTAGACCCCGACCCCCCAACCGCCGGCTGCAACCCGCGCCGCCAATCTCGCAACACCACCGCAATCGTCCCGCCGGAACCGAATCGAACCGTCCCGCAGCAAGGAGCAAACATGGCCGCCACTCCGGACCCCGACCGATCCTTCCTCATCAGCGGGGGCATCGTGCTGCCGATGGAGGGACGGCACGAATACCACGACCCAGGCTCGGTACTGGTGCTCGACGGCAGGATCGCCGCCGTCGGCAGCGTCGAGGAAGTGGACCGCCACCCCGCCGCGGCGCACCTCAACACCATCGACGCCGACCGGCACGCCGTGATCCCGGGTCTGCACAACTGCCACCTGCATTCGGGCCTGCTGCGTGGCACCGCCGAGTCGCTGGCGCTGTGGGAATGGTTGGAGAACCACATCGACCCGGCGCACCGGGCCCTCACTCCGGAGATCGCCGAGGCGGCTTCCTGGATGGCCTACACCGAGGGGCTGCGCGGCGGCACCACCTCGGTGCTCGACATGTGGCGGTACATGGAGGGCTCGGCACGGGCTGCCGAGGCGATCGGCATCCGGGCCACGCTGGCTCCGTACACCGCTGACCTGTACGACTACTTCGAGACGTTGGAGACCAACCGGCGCCTGCTGGAGACCCATCTCAGCGCCGCCGGGGGCAGAGTGCGCAGTTGGGTGGGCCTCGAGCACATCTTCTACTGCTCCGCCGACATGTTCCGCGGCGCCGCCGCCCTCGCCGCTGAGTTCGGCACGGGCATCCACACCCACTCCTCGGAGTCCATCTGGGAGGTGCAGGAGTGCCTGCGGCAGTTCGGCCGGCGCCCCATCGAGGAGTTCTACCAGCGGGGCATCCTGGGCCCGTCCACGGTCATCGCCCACGGCGTGTGGCTGGACGACCGGGAGGTGCGGATCCTGGCCGAGACCGGGACGGCGGTCACCCACTGCCCGTGCTCGAACATGAAGATCTCCTCGGGTCCGGCCCGGGTGGGCTTCTACCGCAGCCAGGGCGTGACAGTGGCGCTCGGCACCGACGGCGAGAAGGAGAACAACAACCTCGACATGCTCGAGGAGATGAAGTTCGCCTCGCTGCTGGCGAAGGTGTCCACGCTGGATCCCACGGTGGGCGATCCGTGGGACATCCTGGACATGGCCACGCGCTCGGGGGCCGAGGCGCTGGGGCTCGGCGACGTGACGGGCACTCTGGAGGAGGGCAAGGACGCCGACATCGTGCTGGTGGACCTGCGCAGCCTGCATTTCGTGCCGCTCCTGGGTGGCGAGGACTTCAACGCCCCGGCACACCTGGTGTTCTCCGCCTCGGCGCACGACGTGAGCGACGTGTGGGTGCAGGGACGTCACCTGGTGGCCGGCGGCGAGGTCGTCTCGGTGGACGTGGCCGCCGTCGCCGAGCGGGCGCAGGCCGCCGCCGAGGAGCTCTTCGCCCGCCGCCGCGCCCTGCAGGGCCAGACCCCCAGCCCCGCCACCACCCTCGGCAAGAACGTCTGACACCCGGAGCCGTCCCTGGGAGACTGCTGAGTAATGCCGCGGACCGACGTTCGCGTCATCCCGGCGGAGGCCGGGATCCATGGTCCAGCAGCCAGACCGGCTGTGCGGAAGAACTACTCAGCACACCCCTAGCCTGCGACGATGCTCGCCGCTTCTGGACTGTCCAAGTCCTACGGCATCCGGCGGTTGTTCGCCGACGTCTCCGTGCAGCTCGCCGCTGGGCGGCGGGTGGCGCTGGTGGGCGGCAACGGCACCGGCAAGACGACACTGCTGGAGATCCTTGTCGGGACCGGCGAACCCGACGAGGGCACCGTCATCCGACCCCGAGATACCGAGATCGGCTACCTGCCCCAGGACCTCAGCACCTCGGCCGACGGCACCGTGCACGAGCAGGTCCTGGCCAGAGCGGGACCCATCGCCCGTCTTGCAGAGCAACTCGCCGACCTGGAGCGCCGGCTCGCCGCGCCCGCCGAGGACGACGAGGCCGTCCTGGCCCGCTACGGCGAGACGCAGGGCCGGTTCGAGCAGCTCGGGGGGTACGCATTGGAGGCCGAGGTCGGCAAGGTACTGGCCGGGCTCGGCTTCGCCCCCACCGATGCCGGGCGCCCGGTGCGGGAACTCTCCGGGGGCTGGCGGATGCGGGTGGCGCTCGCCCGGCTGCTGGTCGCCCGGCCCGACGTCCTGATCCTCGACGAGCCCACCAACCACCTCGACATCGACTCGGCGGCATGGCTGGAGCAACGGCTGGCGGCCTGGCCGGGCGCGCTGCTGTTCGTGAGCCACGACCGCGACTTCATCGATGCCGTCGCCAACCGCGTGATCGAACTGGCCGAGGGAACCGCCACGGCCTACGTCGGAGGGTTCGCAGAGTTCGTGGTCGCCCGGGAGGAGCGCCTGGCCCGCATCGAGGCCGCCGCCACCCGGCAGGCACGCGAGGTGGCCCGGGTGGAGCGGTTCATCGAACGCTTCCGCTACAAGGCCACCAAGGCCCGTCAGGTGCAGAGCCGGGTGAAGACCCTCGAGAAGCTGGACCGCATCGCCGCGCCGAGCCGGAGCGAACTCGTCGCCCGGTTCGCTTTCGAGGAACCACCCCGGTCGGGTCGGGTTGTGATCGAACTCACCGACGCCACCGTGGGCTACGACGACGACCCCGAACCGGTCATCTCGGACGTGACTCTGGCGGTTGAACGGGGCCAGACGGTCGCCCTCGTCGGCCCGAACGGCGCCGGCAAGACCACGCTGCTGCGCCTCGTCCTCGGCGAACTCGCCCCCAGCAGCGGCGAAGCGCACCTGGGCACAAACGTGAAGATTGCCGCCTTCGAGCAGCACCAGGCCGACGAACTCGACGAGACCAAGCGGGCCATCGAGGTGTTCTCGCACGGCATCGACTTCGGCAAGCGCAACGTGCGCTCGATGCTCGGTGCCTTCGGCTTCCCCGGCGACGCGGCCGACCGGCGCGTCGGCGAACTGTCCGGCGGGGAGCGCACGCGCCTGGCGCTGGCCCGCACGATGGTCGAGCCGGTCAACCTCATCGTTCTCGACGAGCCCACCAACCATCTCGACCTGCCGAGCTGCGATGTACTGGAGGACGCCCTGACCGCCTACCCCGGCACGGTGCTTCTCGTCACCCACGACCGCCACCTGATCCGCTCCACCGCCGACGCCCTCATCGAGGTGCGCAACGGGAGGGCCACGTGGCACCACGGCGTGGACGAGTCGCTCTTGCTGAGCCCGCCCGCTAGCGGCGGAACCGAGCCTCCCGGCAACCGCACCGGCAACGCCCGCAGCGAGCGACGGAAAGCCGGCGCCCGCCGGAGGCAGCAAGCCGACGGGTTGCAGCGCCGCATCGCCAGGCTGGAGCGAGACTGCGCAAGAGCCGACGCAGACGTGGCTGCTCTGTTGCAGCAGCTCAGCGACCCCGAGATCTACAGCCGCCCCGAGGAGGTCCGTGCCCTCGCCACGGCCCACGAAGCGGCCGCCGAACGGGCGGCAACCCTCCTCGCCCGCTGGGAGACCGCCGTCGAAGCCCTCGAAGACCCGGCCGACGGCCCACAACCCGGCCGCTCACGGGACAGCGAGCGGTAGCGCCCAAACCGCCGCTTGGCGCCAGAATATGCGTTGTCGCACTGCAAACATAAGATATTATATCGAAACGCATTGTAAATGGATGAACAATCGGTCCTAGGAGGTTGGACTACCGTGGCACTAGGCCTGAAGCGAGTCCTGGAAGACTAGGGGAACGGCCCTTGAGTAACAGTGTGCTGATGAGCATCAGCGGGGTCGAACCAGAGCGCCCAGCCCGGCAGCGGATCGAGTTGGGCTCGCCGACCAACCCGGCGGCGGTCGTGGCGGCGGCACCCCCGCCGCTTCTCGAGCGTGTCACTGCCGAGCCCCAGCGAGGGTTCCCGACAATTGCGAAAGAACCGGACGCGTGCGCGGTGATCACTCGGGCTGTCCAGAACCTCCCGAGCGCCCACTTGATCCACCTTGGGGACAGCCGACGCTTGGAGCTTGCGCCCGACAGTGTCGAACTCGTGGTCACCTCTCCTCCCTACTGGACTCTCAAGGAATACAACGATCAAGCCGGCCAACTGGGCCAGGTTGAGGACTATGAGGAGTTCTTGGACAAACTCGACGAGGTGTGGCGCCGCGTCCATCGCGCCCTCGTCCCCGGCGGACGGATGGTGGTCGTCGTCGGGGACGTCAACGTGTCGCGCAAGGCGTTCGGACGGCATCTGGTGTTCCCGCTGCATGCCAGCATCCAAGAGCGCTGCCGCCTGCTCGGATTCGACAACCTCGCGCCGATCATCTGGCACAAGATCGCCAACGCGAAATACGAGATGGGCGCCGGCGGATTCTATGGCAAGCCCTACGAGCCGAATGGCGTCATCAAGAACGACATCGAGTACATCCTGCTGCAGCGCAAGCCCGGCGGATACCGCAAGCCCGAGCTGGCCACAAGGCTCCTGTCCATCCTTCCAGCCGAGGACCATGCGGAATGGTTCCAGCAGATCTGGCGCATCACCGGCGCATCGACACGGGACCACCCAGCGCCTTTCCCCCGCAGCCTGGCCGAGCGTCTGATCCGCATGTTCTCGTTCGTCGGAGACACGGTCTACAACCCATTCCTGGGCACCGGCACGACCGCTGCCGCAGCAGCGGCCTGGAGCCGCAACAGTGTGGGCCGCGAGATCGACCCGGTCTACTTCGAGCACTCCGTCAAGAGGGTGCGACGCCCTCGACTCACCGAGTCAACTGGCCTTGGACCGTACGGCCTGAGTTGTGGCTCGATCGCCAGACCCCACAGGTCTTGCTCGGGTAGACCACTTGGGAGAGTTGGCCACTCCGACGATTGAGGACTACTGAGCTGCCTCCGCCGAGTACATCAGAGGCGCACGGCTTGAAGTTGGCCGTCGAAATCAAGCCCGTCCACTTGGCCGTGTCGCCGGCGATCAGAGGCGGACGCCGCCGAAGCGTATGTCGGTGAGGTGGGCCATGTCGCGGTCGAACGTGGTGAGGTCGTCGGCGCAGAACTCGCCGAGGTGGGTGTGCCGGGGTCGCCCCGGCCCCGCTGTCAGGGGTGGCGTCGCGGAGGATCTTCAGGAGGCGGGCCGGTGACTGGAACATGCATTTTGCTGCTGATAGCTGTAGAATGCATGCATGCCTTCGATCACCATCAGAGACGTCCCGCAGGACACCCGCAACGAACTCGCGTCCCGGGCGGCGCACAGCGGGAAGTCCCTGCAAGAGTACCTGCGCCAGGAGTTGATCAAGCTGGCGGACTACCCCGACCAGACAGCTCTCTTCGCGGCCGTACGAGAGCGCAAGCAACGCGGCGGCGGCACCCTCACCATCGACGACATTCTCGAGTTCCGCGACGCCGGGCGACGGTGACGCTCGTCGTCGACGCATCGATCGTCGTGGCGGGCCTCGCAGAGGACACCCTCCAGGGTGCCTGGGCCGAGAGAATCCTCGCTTCCGACGATCTTGCGGCACCTCATCTGATGCCCGTCGAAGCTGCCCACGTCCTGCGGCGTGCCCTCCTCGCGGGCCGCCTCTCAACTGAACTGGCCTCGCTGGCTCATCAGGATCTCCTGGCACTGCGGGTTGCGTTGTTCGACTACGCGCTGGTCGCCGAACGGGTTTGGGAACTCCGTTCGAACATCACGGCGTACGACGCCTGTTACGTCGCCCTCGCCGAGAAACTCGAAGCGCCTCTCGCCACCTTCGATAGGCGACTGGCCCGGGCCACGGGCCCTCGCTGCGAGTTCCTCACACCACCTGTGACTCATCCTGACGAGTGATCCCCGCCTGGGCCGGCGCACTGTCCCATGTTCTGGGACCCTCCTATAGATGAGCCTTCGCACTCACAGCCGAAGTGTGTTCTCCCGGCGAGTGCAGTCCTGACCCGAGCCAGGGCGGGGATGCTCAGGCGGTCACGAGCGGTCGTACCGCCTCGGCGATCCGGCCGAGTCGATCGTGAGCGCGACGGCGGGCTGTGGCGAGATCACCGCCGCCTACGCGCTCCACCGTCTCGATGTACGCCTTCAGCTTGGGTTCGGTGCCGCTGGGGCGAACGATGACCCGGTCGCCGCTCCCCAGACCGAAGACCAGCATGTCGGTCGCCGGCTGCGTCGCGTCCGGAGTGCCGCCCACCGTCATTCCGGCAGAGGCCGGAATCCACTCCCCGGCCACGCCGCTGCGCGCTGCCGGCCCCCGGGCCGGGGTCGCCAGGTAATCGGTCACGGAGGTCACCGGCCGGCCGGCCAGGTCGGATGGTAGGTGTTGGCGGAGACGTCCGGTGGCCGCGGCCGGACCTACGGCGGCGTCGGCGGATGGGAACCGAACCGTCAACTGGCCGGTGGCGTACACGCCGTACTGGCGCGCCAGATCGTCGAGACGTTCGCTGAGCGACGAGCCTCCGGCACGAAGCTCGGCCACGAGCTGTACCAGCAGGGCCGCCGCGCTGATGCCGTCCTTGTCGCGCACCTCGTCGCAGGCGGCGTAGCCCAGCGCCTCCTCGTAACCGAACAGCAGCCGCTCCGCTCGGCCGTGGGCCGCCCGGGCGATCCACTTGAATCCCGTCAGGGTCTCGGCGTAGGCCACGCCGGCGTCGGCCGCCATCGCTCGCAGCATCTGTGAGGAGACCACGCTTGCCGCCAGCAGCACCGGCTCGTCGTCGCCGGTGGCGGTACGACGGCGCAGCAGGCAGTCGGCCAGCAACACGCCCAGCTCGTCGCCGGTCAGCCGGCGCCAGGCAGGATGGTCGTCTGGGTCGCCCGCTGCCCGGACGGGGGCCGCCGGTGCCGTGTCCGGCTCTCGCCTGCGTAATCGATCCGGCCCCGACCCCGGCGTCCCCCACCCTCGCTCGGCTGTTGCAGCGGGTACGGCGACAGCGAGGCGGTCGGCGTCGGGGTCGTTGGCGATCACCAGGTCGGCGCCCTGCTCGGTGGCGAAGGAGTAGGCAGCGTCCAGTGCCCCTGGCTCCTCGGGGTTCGGGAAGGCCACGGTCGGGAAGTCGCCGTCGGGGGCGGCCTGGGAGGCCACCACCATCGGTGCGGGCAACGCCAAACGGTCGAACAGCGCCAGCAGCACCGGCGCCCCGACGCCGTGCAGGGGCGTGTACACCACACGCAGCGGGGTGGCTGCCGCTGGGCGGGGCTCATCAACGCAGGTCGGGCCGCTGGGTAGTGGATTCCGGCCTCCGCCGGAATGACGATCGGAGTTGGCCGGCGGCGGCTCGGCTGATTGCGGAGCGTTGGACATCTCCCCCGGAGGCGGCTGCTGCAGGCGCCGGGTGATCGCCGCCAGGTAACGCTCGGTCGCTTCGGAGCCGACGCGGCGTACCACCCCGGCACCCGACGGCGGCGGGAGTTGGCGGGGTGGGAGCGGAGCGGCCGCCATGTGCGCCTCCACCTCGGCGTCGACGGGCGGCACGATCTGCACGCCGTCGGCCCCGTAGAGCTTGTAGCCGTTGTCGCCGGGCGGGTTGTGGCTGGCGGTGATCACGATGCCGGCGTGCGCCGTCCGGTCCACGACGGCGTGCGCCGCCACGGGGGTGGGCGCCTCGCCCAGCAGCAACGCCTCTCCCCCGGCGGCGGCCACCAGGGCGGTTGCGTCGGCTGCGAACACGTCGGAGTTCCTGCGGGCGTCGTGCGCCACGATCACCCGCGCTCGGGGCGGGAGCGTGGCCATGACCGCCGCGGTGGCGCAGCGGACGACGACCCGGTTCATGCACGCCGGCCCGGCGCCCAGCGGCGCCCGCAGCCCGGCGGTGCCGAACCGCAAACGACCGTCGAAGCGGCGGCGCAACTCCTCCTCGGCCGCCGGATCGGTCTCGGCCGCCGCCAGCAGGTCGACCAACTCGGCCCGCGTGCGCGGATCGGGATCGGCCTCCAGCCACGCCGCAACGGCCGCCCGCAGCCCGGCGGCGTCAGTCATCGACATCCCGGTGGTTTCGCCCATGGGTTCCCGCCCAGGACCGGAGTCCGGTACATGCTTACCTCCCAACGACGAGGGGTGCCTCAACCATCACTCCACCCCTCGTTCGTCATTCCGGCGAAGGCCCGAATCCACGCCGGCGCCAGAGCGTCGATCCGCCTAACGGACCTTGACAGCACGAGCCGAGTTGCCTCGTCAGAGGCGGTCGATCACGCCGCGCAGTAGCCGGCCCACCCGTACACCGGAGGCGGCTCCCGCTTCGAGTACCTCCTGATGGCTGGGGCCCTCGTCGGTCATCCCCGCGGCCAGGTTGGTCACGAGCGACACACCGAGCACCTCGAGACCGCAGTGGCGCGCCGCGATGGACTCCAGCACCGTGGACATTCCCACCAGGTCGGCCCCCATGATCCGCAACATCTCGATCTCGGCCGGTGTCTCGAAATGGGGGCCGCGCAGGCCCGCGTACACCCCCTCGGGCACCTCGGGGTCGACCTCGGCGGCCAGGGCGCGGAGGCGAGGCGAGTAGGCGTCGACAAGATTGACGAAGCGGTCGGTGCCCCACTCGGTCCCCGCCACCGGTGAGGTACCCGTGAGGTTCAGGTGGTCGGAGATGAGCACCGGCCCGCCGACGCGGTAGTGCGCTCGGAGCCCTCCGGCCGCATTGGTCAGCACCGCCACGCCGCAGCCGGCGGCCGCCGCGGTGCGCACGCCGTGGGTGACGGCGGCAGCGGAGTTCCCCTCGTAGAGATGGACCCGCCCCCGGAACACCAGCACGCGCCGATCGCCGGCCGCCACCGCAGCCACGGTGCCGCCGTGGCCTTCCACGCGGGAGGCCGGGAACCCCGCCAGATTCGTGGTCGGGATCTGCGCCTCGGTGTCGCCCAACTCGGCCACGGCATCGTCCCAGCCGGTGCCGAGCACGACGGCGGCTTCGAAGCCCTCGCCGAGGCGGTCGCCGATCTGCGCCGCAGCCTCGTTGGCCAGTTGCCGGGCGTTCGTCATGGTGATCCTCCGAGGGGCTCTGCGATGTTGGCGGCGCCAAGTCTCGCACGCGGCGGCGAGTGGCCACCCCTCGCCGGGACCGGCTCGAAAAATGAACCGGCCCCGGAGGAGGTATCCGGGGCCGGGGGCTTGGGGGGGAGATCAGTTGTCAGTTCCGGCGACCGTGATGACCGGCCGCCGCGTTCGGTTGCGCCGGGTGGCGTCAGGCGGCGTTGGGGCGCCGCTGGTGGCGGCTGCCTGCCCGGCTCCAGTCCCACGTCGACACCTGGTGGGTGCGCCGGGGCTCGGCCGGGTTCACCTCGGACACCGGGTTCGGGGCGAACGCCAGGCACGGCAACTCAGCCGTGTCGATGTCGCTCAGAACCGGTGAGGACCAGCGGATCGGGCTGCAGGTGCAGTGCAGCGCGTGCTGCGTCGCTCCGGTTCGTGAGGTCTGCGGGTGAAATTCGTTCCTCATGCCCATACAGACGGTTTGCACCCCCCGAAGGTTGACAACTTCCCGGCCGCTCGTGAGATTTTCTTTGCTTGAACACAAACACATGTATGTATAGATTGGCGCAATGGCCGGACTCGGCGAGTATCAACCCAGCCTCCTCGCCGGCGGTGAATCCTCGGTCAATGGCGGGGCTCGCATCGCCCGCCACTGGCTCGACGAGACGAATTGGCTGGATGTCGCGGCGGGATGGCTACGGGGAGCCGACACGCTGCTCGTCGACCTGGCCGAGCTCTTGCCCTGGCGCTGCGGCCGTCGCCGCATGTACGACCGCCTGGTGGACGAGCCTCGGCTCAGTGCCGTCTGCGAGCTGGGAGGTACCGGCACCCCCGCCATCCTCGACGCCATGGCCGCGGCACTCGACGCCCACTACGACGAGCGGCTGGACTCGGTCTGGGTGAACTACTACCGCCACGGGCAGGACTCGGTGGCGTGGCACAGCGATCGGGTCGGGCGGATCCACCGGCAGCCCATCGTGGCCATCGTCTCACTCGGCGGACCACGCCGCTTCCTGCCGCGACCGCGCGGTGGGGGGCGCTCCCGTGCCTTCAAGCCGGCGTCGGGCGATCTGCTGGTGATGGGCGGCGACTGCCAGCACCACTGGGAGCACAGCGTTCCCAAGATGGCCGTGGCGCCTCCCCGCATGAGCGTCACGTTCCGGCGCCGGGAGCCGGAGACTCAGTCGATGTAGTAGCCGCCGTTCACGTCCATCACCTCGGCGGTGATGAACGACGCGGCGGAACTCCCCAGGAACAGGGCGGCGTACGCCACGTCGCTCGGGGTTCCCATCCGCCCGACGAGCACCAATTTGGCGTACTGGTCCATATTGGGCCGCTCGGTCATGCGGCTGTGGATCATGGACGGCGCCAGGGCGTTGACCGTGATGCCCTCCCTGGCCACTTCAGGCGCAACCGCCCGCGCCAGGGTGTGCACGGCGCCCTTGGAGGCGGCGTAGGCCGTGACGCCCGAGAGGCTGCCCATCTTCCCGGAGTTGGAGCCGATGTTGATGATGCGGCCGTAGCGGGCCTCCCGCATGGCCGGCAGTACCCGGCGGATGCACAGGAACGCCCCCGTGGAGTTGACGTCGAAGACCCGCTGCCATTCCTCCAGGCTGGTATTCGGAACCCCGGCGGGTCCGAGGACCCCGGCGTTGTTCACGAGGATCGAGGGGGCCCCGAACGTGGCCTCCACCTCACTGATCGCCGCATCTACCGCGGCCTCGTCGGCGACATCGCAGTCGAGCGTCAGCATCCCCGGGTCGTCGGGCATGTCCTCGCCCTCCCAGTCCATGTCCAGCAGCGCCACCTGCGCGCCCTGACCTCGCATCGCCTCGGCAATCGCCCGCCCGATGTTGCGAGCCGCACCGGTCACCACGGCCACCCGCCCCTCGTAGCCGGGCAGCTTGATCCCCTCCAACGTCCACGCGCTCATCGTCTCCCCCTCCTGTTGTCACCGGCGGCCGATCGCCGGGCCGGGTTCCTGTCCCAGCCGTGTGGATCCACTGTAATGACCGGACCGCACCCGATTCTGTTGGACAGGGCCCCAAGTTTACATCTCATTATTTGCTGGTATATTCCATTTCTTTCCAGCCTCCATTCGACGCAATGGTCTTCGGCCACCCGCCGGTGTTGCCTGCACGCGGGCGCGGCGCAGTATCCCGCTGCCACCCCCACCGGCTACGATCCCGAAAGGCCTACTATGGATCCTGCAATCCTCGGCATCCTCGCCCTCATCCTGACGGTCATGCTCTATCTCGACCGCACGCGCCGCGCCGACATCAAGGACCTGCGCGCCGACAACGCGAGCCTCCGCACCGACATGAGCGCCGAGATCGCCGCCCTCCGCAAGGACATGAACGACGGGTTCGCCGCGCTCCGCAAGGACATGAACGCCCAAACCGCCGCGCTCCGCAAGGAGATGGCCGACGGCGCAACCGCCCTCCGCAAGGAGATGGCCGACGGCGCAACCGCCCTCCGCAAGGAGATGGCCGACGGCGCAACCGCCCTCCGCAAGGAGATCAGCAGTTCGTCGGAACAACTCGACACGCGGATCGACCAACTCACCACTGCCGTCATCAACCTCGCCGAGAGCTTCGGTCAGGTCAAGGGGCGCACCGAGGTCCTCGTCGCCGCGGAGTAGCCGACGGCAACGACGCGATCCGGAGCGGGCTCTTCCCAGCTCGCACGATGGGGCAGGCAACCGGGTCAGATCTCGACCATCAGGGTGACGGGGCCGTCGTTGATCAGCTCTACCGCCATGTCGGAACTGAACGAGCCGGTGGCCACGGTTGCGCCCAGGCGCCGCAGTTCGGCAACCAGGTCGTCGATCAACCGGGCCGCTTCGTCGGGTGCGGCAGCGGCGACGAACGACGGTCAGCGGCCTTTGCGAGTGTCGCCGTAGAGGGTGAACTGGCTGACGAGCAGAACTTCGCCGCCGGTATCGGCCACCGACCGGTTCATGTGACCGTTCTCGTCGGCGAATATCCGCAGGTGCCAGAGCTTGGCCGCCAGCTTCACGGCAGTGTTGCGATCGTCGCCGTGGGTAACCCCGACCAGGCAGCACAGTCCCGGACCGATCTCGCCGACGACTCGGCCGTCCACCCGCACGTGAGCCTGCGCGGCCCGCTGCACCAGTGCTTGCACAGATCCAGCCTAAGGTCGCCATGACTCGGCCTCTCGTTGCTGTGATCTCCCCTCCCCACGAGCTTGAATCCAATCCGCTCGCCCCCTATCACGACCGCGCAGCGGACTTTTGGTCAGATATTTGTGACTACAATTGCGGCATGGCGATCTCACCCATCAACTCGAGCGAACGCACGGTGCCCGCCGGCGAGTTCAAGACGAACTGCCTGCGCCTCATGGACGAGGTGCAGGAAACCGGAACCGAGATCGTCGTGACCAAGCACCGGCGGCCGGTCGTACTGGTCAGCCCGTTCCGCGCAGAGCGACCGAGATTGGTCGGATCCTGCCAGGGCCAACTGCAGATCATTGCGGACATCGACGGCGATCCGGCCATTCCCGCCGACGACTGGGAAATGCTGGGCGATCCTGGACACGTCGTCGATCGCGATGCCTGATCATCCGCTCCAGCGGTGAGCCTCCTGCTGGACACCAACGTCCTGCTCCGGCTCGCCGTCGACAGTGGGGACATCGCCGAATCCTTCAAGGAGGAGGTCGAATCCGGTCTCGTCGGCAGCGGAGTCGCCGTGTCCGCGGTGACGTTCGTCGAGACCACCCGCCTCCACCACCACGGGCGCATCGACCTGGGATGCCATCCCGGCGTCTGGCGCCGCGAGCGACTGCGATCCGGTCTCAGGGAGATCCCGATCGACGGAGACATCGCCGTCGAATCGGTCCTGCTGATGAACAGCGGATATCACAACGATCCGGCCGACCAGCTGATCGTCGCCACGGCCATGCTGGCAGGGATGCGCCTCGCCACGACGGACCAACGGATCGTCGCCTGGGCACAGCGGACACGGCTCGTGCCGGTAGTGGATCCTCGCGCCGAGACCGAGGACTGACGCGCTGGGCACGGGCGGGCGTCCCGAGCGCCGCATTCCACCAAATCGCCGACTTGAATCCAACCTCACTGGCAGCGGCCACCGCTTCCAAACTCAGCAAGCCTGCACCCGCCAACCCCCCACAACTGCATTGACACCATTGCAATCTCGAGTGGGGATTCGCCGATCAACTCCGGGAAATCTCGCCGATCGGCATCACATGCCGATGTCACCGAATCCCCGTCAAAGCAGATCGAATTCGTCCAGATCGTCACTGCAATGAGGGGCGGCATGCGCATGCCGCCGAATGACCAGTAGGGGTGGCCCCCCGGCCTCCCTGCTGGCGCTTCAATGAGGGGCGGCATGCGCATGCCGCCGAATTGGAGTTCACGAACGGCAACTCTATCGAGGTGACTGCGCTTCAATGAGGGGCGGCATGCGCATGCCGCCGAATCGCTGATCGCGGCGACAACCGCGGCGACACCGAGAGTGCTTCAATGAGGGGCGGCATGCGCATGCCGCCGAATAGTCACGACCGACGGCACGACGATCTGGGCCCTCGAGCTTCAATGAGGGGCGGCATGCGCATGCCGCCGAATCACGACGACGACGAGACCCTCGGCCTCTCACTCCTCGCTTCAATGAGGGGCGGCATGCGCATGCCGCCGAATTTGTTCATGGCCGGTTTGTGCACGGTGTTGATTCTGCTTCAATGAGGGGCGGCATGCGCATGCCGCCGAATCGTCGAGTGCGACCTCGCCAAGGCCGTGATCGCCGCGCTTCAATGAGGGGCGGCATGCGCATGCCGCCGAATGACCGCGTCGCTGTAGTCGTCGACGTGGCCGAGCGCGCTTCAATGAGGGGCGGCATGCGCATGCCGCCGAATCAGGAGAGCTCTGCGAAAATTCCGTGGCTGCGAGCCGCTTCAATGAGGGGCGGCATGCGCATGCCGCCGAATGACTGGCAGCGCATGTCCCCCACCCCCCACGGCTACGCTTCAATGAGGGGCGGCATGCGCATGCCGCCGAATCTGCGAGTTCCTGGAAATTCCAGAACATGCCGTCTTCGCTTCAATGAGGGGCGGCATGCGCATGCCGCCGAATGCCACCACGCGGCGCTGACCATCGCGGGCACTGTGCGGCTTCAATGAGGGGCGGCATGCGCATGCCGCCGAATTGCCATGACGGTACGCCACCTTCCAGACACCGCGCTCGCTTCAATGAGGGGCGGCATGCGCATGCCGCCGAATGCGCAGGTCGTGCTCGCATGAGCACTCCGCCATCTCGAGCTTCAATGAGGGGCGGCATGCGCATGCCGCCGAATCATCCGGTTCTGCGGCTGATTGATTCCGGCGTTGACGCTTCAATGAGGGGCGGCATGCGCATGCCGCCGAATAGCGCGGGGGTCTCGCCCGCCGGCCGCCGCGCCGGCGCTTCAATGAGGGGCGGCATGCGCATGCCGCCGAATTGGCAAAATGGCGGAGACAGAACATCGCCGCCGTGCCGCTTCAATGAGGGGCGGCATGCGCATGCCGCCGAATGGTCGACGGGGAGCCGTGCCGGAGCGAAGGTGGCTAGCTTCAATGAGGGGCGGCATGCGCATGCCGCCGAATATCGGCGTGCTGGACCTCGTCGCGAGCGGCGAGCTGCGGCTTCAATGAGGGGCGGCATGCGCATGCCGCCGAATCGCTCCCTTAGAAAAGGGGGTTTGACCTGGGGATACTCTCGGTGATTCGAGCGCTCCCAGAGGGATACAGGAGGATAGCGTCGATTGTCAAGGATCTACTGCCCGAAATCCCAGGCCAGAGCCTGTTTCGAGGGCTGCCCACGAGAATATCAGCCACCGGACCCCTCGCAGCGTTCAGACGATAGCCGCTTCGCCGGACGGAAGCACTGGCTGGACGCCCATGAACGTGAAGCACTCTTCACCCCGTGTCCGGGCAGGCCCTAAGTCGACAATCAGAACACTGTCCTCATTGTGATGGATGATAGCAGCGAGGTCCTGTTGCATATCCAGTCGTTCAACACCATCCAAGTCGCACACGAATACAGAGTACTGAAGCGGATCACCGTAGCTGCACATCACCTTGTGAACATTTCGGAGTCGTTTCGGCTCACAGATGTCGTATCCAATCAAGTACCGCTGTCGCGCCATGACTCTCTCTCCTTCGCGACGACTCGCTAACGTGTTACGAACGGCTTATACCGGGGGATCTCGCCCAAAAACAAAGCGGCCAGCAATCGGGCTTGGACTTCGATCACGCGGCGATAAGTGATCCGGTATCCAAACTCGGGGTGCGCAACCTCTATTTCAAGTCGCCTTTCGTATGCCCTGAACACTTTCTTGCGCCCGTCCGATGTCAAGCTGACACCCCCAGCCCGAGCGACGAAGTGGCTGGGCTTGATCTCTCCATTGTTGATCAACGTCAGCACTGTCGAGTCAGCAACCAGCGGCCTGAACTCCTCTGCGAGATCAAGCGCAAGCGCCGGACGACCGAATCTCGGGCGGTGGAAGAATCCCAAATAAGGGTCGAAACCGATTGCAAACGTTGTTGCTGTAACCTCTTTCGTGAGGAGTGAGTAGACAAACGATAGCAGGCAGTTCACCGCATCGCGTGGTGGTCTGCGATTCCTGCCCTGGAAACTGAATTCACGACCCGGGAGTGCCTCTGGAGCATTCAACATTGACGGTAGGTTCATAAAGTAGTCTCTTGCTGCCGCACCTTCAATCCCTAGGAGTTCCGGTATCGACTCACACGACTCAGCCTTCTGCATCAACGACTTCAGGGAGTCCATCACGCGCTTGTCCACCGACTTCTTTGCGTTTCGGCGCAACATCGTCCGGGAGTTAGCGATCTTGGCACTAATGACTGCAGAGGCAATTCTCACATTCCCCCCGTAGGCGTTGATTACCTGACGGCGCCGCAACTCGACATGCTTGGACGACAACCCGGTGGCCATCCCGATGAACATTCCCCCATAGTTGAACCAACACACTGGAATGTCCCGCGTCAACAGTTCCCGCACAGCCTGAGAAGATACCTGCACGTTCCCGAAAAGGCAGAGCTGTGATATGTCGATCAGTCGCAACGAACTGGCGATATCGTCCCCGACCTTCACCTCCAGACGACCACCCTTCTTCTTGATCCAGGCACCCTGCTCGGTCACATAGAGAGGACGGGACTGCAGGTCACGCGGCACGAGTCGTCTAGGTGTGTGACTCGAACGCCCGGAGAGCAGATTTACCTCATCGGGAAGGCATATACCCACGAGCGAGCACCGGGGACACTTCGGGCTGTCCACCAGAGGAGGCGGAGACTCGCTCCTCGCGGCTACCTCCCGCAGTTCGTCGAGAGCGCGGAGAGTGTCAGAGATCAGTTCTTCGTCGAACTCGACATAGATCCGCCTACGGCTCTGGGCATAGTAGATGACCCCCTCATCGCATTCGTACCCCTCCTCTCGCAGCAACAGTCCGGCCACACACAGTTGAGCGCGATCAGTGTCCCACGCTTGGAAGGCGATGTCCGGCACGCTCCCGCGCTTGTAGTCCAAGGGACGAACCTTGCCGTTTTCCCCCTCAATCAAGTCGATCACAGCCGTGAGGCCCAACCGCTCCGACGACACCGCCACCGCACGGGCCTCAGTAAGAACATCGTCCTCGGGCTCTGGTGCGGCGCCGCCGCCGCGATCCACGACGCGATGAGTGAAGCGTCCCGCCGCCGTATCGGGATTGGGAGCCCAGAGAACGCTCACCCACTCCAAGTAGAACAGCCGCGGGCAATAGATGAACTCATTCAGCATCCTGGCCGGAATGAGTTCCGGTACTTCTAGGGGCTCGGAGAACTCTGCGGCCGGTTGGGCTGACTCGGCCATCAAGGACTCGGGAACGGTCCGAATCATCTCCAGACTGTCGCGGACGTGGAAGTCGAACTCAAATCGACCACCCACTCGATCGCTGATTCATACGCGATCCGAACCCTCCGCGATCACATTCGAGGCGCCCGGCGATGTTCGCCACGGGGTCGTAGCTACCAACATCATGACCGGTCTCGAGTAGCAGGTGTTGCGTTGGGGCAATTCGATCATCGAGTAGCGGACGTGGACGCCGATGCTTCGCGTCTCCTCCCAGTGGCTCGCCGCCCAGCGGTCGCTGACCGCTGGGCGGCGGGACGTGTTGGCCCCGGCGGTCAGGATCGAGGTATTCGGCACCGATGGCAGCGCCTGCGTCGACGCCGCGTATGGAAGCACTCGTTGGGGCGCAGAGCCAGCGCCCGCGCCTCGATGGTCTGGTCAGTCATCTCCAAGGATTTGCGGCAGGCCACGCCCCGACGGCCAGATCAACCCACGCGGCCTCAAGCGAACACCTCGGCCCGACTTCTCGAGTCGTCCGGTCCCGCACCAGCCCGGGACCTCCAGCAGCACAGCCCCGGTCGTCGCCGGTTCGCCGCTGGGGAGCGCTTCACGCTCGCCGGGGGTAGGGGCCACAGCCGCCGCTGAAGGCGACCAGTCGGCTGACCTGGCGAGCGATCGCTGCACAGGTCATCACCGGATTCCAAATCAGCGCCCAGAAAATTCCGCGCGTTCACGCAAAACCTGCGGTGATCTTGGCATGCTGATCGATCAATCGGCTTGCTCGTTCTGGCAGTGGTCATCATGATCGGAACCGTGCACCAACCGATCGAACTGGCTGTCCCCATAGTGCAGATCGCCCCGAACTTGAGCAAGAGGCTTGGCTCCTGAGATGTCGAATCAACCACCCTTGACCGGACACGAACTCAGAGATGGCGCGGTCGACATCCTGTACGCAGCTGCTCTCGGGCGCGATGGTCGTCCATACCTGTGGCAACGTGAACTGGCGACGCGTGCGTGGCCGGAAGTCCTGTCCGCCCCGACGGGTGCGGGGAAGACAGCCGCTGTTGTGCTCGGCTGGATGGTGCATCGCCTGCAGGTACCCGGAACGCCGCGGCGCCTCGTGTGGTGCCTGCCGACACGCGCTCTCGTCGAACAGACGGCGGGCGCGATCTCGATGTGGTGCCAGAACATCCACGACCGGTGTGGTGACCATGTGGCCCTTCCCGGGCCCGGCGACGTGAATATTCTCATGGGTGGCGCCAAGGCGGCACCCTGGCTTGAGACACCGGAGCGTACAGCTGTCATTGTCGGCACCCAGGACATGCTCCTCAGCCGTGCGCTCATGCGGGGATACGCCTCCGGACGGGCAATCTGGCCAATGGAATTCGCCCTGTTGCATCACGACGCGCTGTGGGTGTTCGACGAGGTGCAACTCATGGGAGCCGGCCGCGCGACATCGGCCCAACTCGAGGCGTTTCGACGAGACGAATCCACCCCGCGCAACGACTGTCACCCAGCGCCGGTAAGGGCGCAAAGTCTCTGGGTCTCGGCGACTCTCGACCCCAGGTGGTTGCAGACCGTCGACTTCCCTGCCCCGACCGGGGAGGCGGTCATGCCCATGAAGTCTCTCATGGAACACGACGATCGGACACGACGCCTGTTGCATGCACCGAAGCGGCTCAGCGCTGCCCCTCCCCGGCCCCGCTCCGCGTCCACGAGCGACGAGCGCGCCTATTTGGACGAACTGACCAACTTGGTGCTGGATGATCACACGCCGGGAACGCTGACCCTGGTGCTTCTCAACCGGGTGCAGCGGGCGCAGGAGCTGCACTCCCGGCTGGTCAAGGCGGTAGCCGCCCAGGAGAAGGGCGCGACGACCATCGTCTTGCTGCACGGACGCTTCCGACCGACGGAGCGCCGCGAGGCCTTGCGGGTCGCTGGCGGCACGTCCGGTGCCGACAGAATCGTCGTGGCGACGCAGGCGGTGGAGGCCGGAGTCGACATTTCTGCGGCGCTGCTCATCACCGAACTTGCGCCGTGGCCGTCCCTGGTACAGCGCTTCGGGCGCGCCAACAGATATGCCGAACTTCCTGCCGCCGACATCCGCTGGGTCGACCTGCTCGGTGACATCGAGGGATCCGACCGTGACGCCATCGCCTTGCCCTACCGGGCGGAGGACTTGGAGGACGCTCGCGCTCGCTTGGAGACGCTGGTCGACGCGGCACCGGCATGTTTGCCGCCGGTGACCGAACTCCAACCCTCACGGAGAGTGCTACGCCGCAAGGACCTCTACGACCTGTTCAACACCGACCCCGACCTCACGGGGTTCGATGTGGATGTGTCCGCGTACATCCGTGACGGCGACGATGTTGACATCCGCGTCTTCTGGCGTGACCTCAGTGCAGTCGGAGACGGACCGCTGCGGCCGACCCCCGAGGAACTCTGCTGTGCACCCATCCGTGCTGCCTCAGACTGGCTGAAGGCAGTCCGCAAGGAGGAGAAAGCCGGGCAGAGGCGGTTGCTGTTCGTCAGCGACCCGCAGGCCCGCGGCGAGAACGGGCTTGCCGCGTCAGGCTGGACGCATTTCACTGAGCGCCGCCTGTGGCCGGGCATGACGTTGCTGGCGGATGTGGCCGCGGGTGGTTACAGCGCCGATTCAGGGTTCACCGGCAAAATCCGGCACCGTCCGGAACCGCTCGACAGCACCGGGGCAAGCGACGATCACACCGGGAGTCGCCTCACTCGGAGTGCCCACAGCGGGGAATCCGACCTCCACGGCGCTGATCCGCTCAGCGAGGGGGCGCGGTGCGTCACGCTGGCGAATCATCTCGCGCACGTAGAGAAAGAGGCTGAGACGCTCTGCGAGCAACTCGGCATAGCAGGACCGGAGGAGGCAGCATTGCTCCGGGCGGCCCGCTGGCACGACCTCGGCAAGATCCACGAGGTGTTCCAGGACACCATGCGTCGAGGTCTACCCGACGACGCCGCCGCGGGCAGCGAGCCGTTGGCGAAGACCGTGAAGAGCAAACTTCGCCACAGTCGGCCGTACTTCCGCCACGAACTCGCCTCCGCGCTGGCGTTCTTGGCGAGCACCGACTGGCACCGCGATGGAGACCTCGTCGCCTACCTTGTCGCCGCGCACCACGGCAAGGTACGCATGTCGCTGCGGGCTCTGCCGAAGGAGCGCCAACCGGCGGGAGGCAATAGTCAGGATGTGCGCTTCGCACGCGGGATCCACGAGGACGACGAGTTGCCGGCCTTCGACCTCGGAGGCGGGGAGGCGTGGCGAGGCGGACAACTCACCCTCTCGGTGATGGAACTCGGCGAATCGCCACAGACAAGGCAGAGTTGGACCGAACGCACCCACGATCTGCTGGCCGAATACGGGCCGTTCCGGCTCGCCTGGCTGGAAACAATACTCAGGGTCGCGGACTGGCGTGCTTCGGCGAACGAACGGCAAGGGGTCTACGACGATGCCCTCTGATCTGCTGCTCGCGGGTTGCGCGCCCACGCCGCTTTCCTCCTATTTGAAAGCAATCGGAGTGTTGCGGCTCCTATCGGGCGACTTATCCCACAGGTCCGGCCTCCCCGCCGATGCTGGGGCGAGGGGGCGGTGGGTCGCCGACCGTTTCTGCCTCACCACGACCCTCGATCGCGACGAACTGGTGCGATTCTTCTGTCATGACTATGCGCCGACGCCGATCATCGCTCCGTGGAACAGCGACAGCGGGTTCTATCCCAAGGACAACAAGGGCGGCTACGAGCCCCTGGTTGCTAATAACGTTGCCGAACGGTTCACGCACATTGCTGGGGCGCTCCGCATTGCTGCTGGCGTTGTCCGGGACAGCGGGCTAACCGAGAAACCGTCACGGGCGCAGAAATCGGCGCTCGTGGAATCGCTTCGCGCAACTCTGCCTGAGGGCTCCTTGGCTTGGCTGGATGCGGCGCTCACGCTCTCCTTAGATGACAACCTCTCATACCCGAAACTTCTCGGCACCGGCGGCAACGACGGCCGCCTCGACTTCACCAGAAACTTCCTCCAACGGCTCGTCTCCGCGAACCGACCCGTCGGGTTGTTCGACGCCAGCACCGGATTGCCCGCGGCCGCTACGGAGGAGTTGTGTCGTGCCAGCCTGTTCGGTGACACGACACGACAGTTACTCAGCAAGAAGTCACCCGGGCAGTTCTCCCCAGGCGCGGCCGGCGGGCCGAATTCCTCCGTGGGGTTTGAGGGGGACAGCGCGATGAACCCGTGGGACTTCGTGCTCCTGCTCGAAGGCGCCGTCGCATTCGCCGGGTCCGCCACTCGCCGCCACGAGGCGACGATCCAAGCCGCCGGAAGTTTTCCGTTCGTCGTACGCGCGGTAGGCGCCGGCGCTCCGGGGGTCGCGGAAACCGACACCGAAGATGCGCGCGACGAGTTCTGGGCGCCACTGTGGTCCCAACCGGCTCGTTACTGCGAACTGTCGGCACTCTTCGCCGAAGGACGCGCCGTGCTGCGCGGCCAGACCGCGAGCGACGCCTGCGACTTCGCTCGCTCTGTCGCCACGCTCGGAGTGAACCGAGGTATTGACGCGTTCCAGCGATTCGCGTTCCACAAACGTGCCGGGAAGGCCTACATTGCCACCCCCTTACAGCGCCAGCCGGTGCGGCGCGCGGAAACGGCTGAACTCGTCGCCGACCTCGACGGTGGAGGATGGCTCGCCCGGGTACGGCGCCACGCCAGAGACAAGGAAGCCCCCGCCTCTCTCCGTCGAGCAGTCAAACGCATCGAGGACGCGATCTTCGACCTCGCTGACACGGCGGCGGGGCCCGACGAAGTACAACGCGCCCTCGCGGCCGTCGGGAACCTCGCCAGCATCGCCACGCACAGTCCCGGACAGCGAGAGCGCATTCTGCCCCCGCCGACGCTGAGTAGCCGCTGGTTGCACATGGCCGACGACGCATCCCCGGAGTTCAGGGTCGCTACGGCCATCGCGTCGATCGCTGGCGCCGTGCCTACTGTGGCTACACCGGATACCGGCGACGAAAACGATTCCCGCGATCAGAAGCCCGCGGCGGTGCCGATCCTCGCCCACATTGCGCCTGTGCGCATTGACGATCACTCCGGTCGCACTTGGCCCGGCTCTTCCCGCTACTGGCTGCCGGGGGACTCGGGAGAGAAGGTCGTGTGGACGGGGCGGGATCTCACGCGCGACATGATCGCTGTCCTGCAACGGCGTCTCCTGATCGCCGAAGGGGACGGCGACGGCAAAGGCCTGGATGCGCCCACCACAGTACCCCTGCGGGACGTCGCCCGATTCATTCTCGGCCCATTCGACGATTCCCGATGTGCCACCATCTTCCAGGGCGTTATCTGGGCTCAGGCTGTCCGTCGACTGCAACACGCGCCGAACAGCGACGAAGACCTATCGCTGAGAACTCCGTTCGCCTATGACGCGATCAAACCGATCTTCACGCCGGATGCGGCTCTCCGGCGGGTCGGTGTCCTTCCCCCTGGAGTGCAGTTGCCCGTGCCGCCGACGTTGCTGCGTGTGCTCTCGACCGCGACCGGGCGAGGCGCCAACGCCACCAATATGGCCGTGAGTGCGGCGCTGCGACGCGCCGGCAGTTCCGGTCTCCGCTCGCTGTATGACGCGGCTCGGGCTGGTGGACGCAGCGAACTCCGCGGAGGGCGGTGTGTCGGTGCCGGGCTCCGCGGCGACCGCATCGCCGCCGCAATGCTGATACCGATCTCGGACCAAGGCGTCCGCGGCGTTCTGCGCAGCGCCTACCCCGGCACCATTTCAGAAACCGCCACTCACGACGACGGAGGATCCACCCATGACAATTGACATCTCCCCCCTCACCGGAGCGCCCCGACTCCTGATCGAGGCCGAACTCACCCCCACCCAGGGCGACCGGTTCCAGCCAACCGGGTTCCCCAACCTCGGCCACGCTGTCTACGAATCCCCCAATGGAGACGGCCAGATGGTGCTCGTGGAGAGTGCCCAATCCATGGCCAACCGGCTTGAGGCGGTCTGCTGGGACGAAGTCGCCGACGATTGGGTGCCTCCACTGCAAGGCCTGCCGGTCGTGAGAGTCATCGACCAGGACGGCTTGTCGCTGACGAACTCCGTTCTGGAGGCGCACCGGCTCAACTCACCGTACATTCTCGAGGGGCCCGACAAGAGCGTCCACAATGCGCTCACCGAGCGACTGGCGTCGATGACGATCGGTCGGGTTAGCCCGCGAGATCTTGCTCGTGTCCTCCTCGAGTACGACGCCAACGCGCTCCTGCACGGCGTCTTCTTGGCGAAGAGCAGCCTCGCCGGCGGCCGGCTCCGCCTCGAGCGTGCGCTCTCCGCATTCATCGAGGCGCGCCAAGCGACGCTCGCAGCCAGCGGAGGCGTCAAGAACGATGAGGTGAACCCGAGCGGCGACACGAGCAAGGGGTTCGGCAACGTTCCTTTCGCCCGCGACGAATGGGTCGCCACCAGCATTACCGGGTACTTCAGCCTCGACCTGCGGCTGCTTCGGTCATTCGGCCTGCCGTCGATCGTGGAACACCTGCTCGTCGTGGTGGCCCTGTACAAGATCCGCCGGTTCCTCACCGACGGCCTGCGCCTGCGCACCGCTTGCGATCTGGACTGTCTGAGCGTGACGGTTACGCGCCCGCAGACTTTCGACCTTCCGGAGCTCAGCGACATCGAATCGACTCTCCCGGCGCTGATCTCCGAGGCGACATCTGCCGGGCACTTCGGGGGCACCCCCGTCCGAACGGTCACCTACAAGCGCTGACACCGTGTTCGCGCTCGAGTTCACTTTCCCCGCCAACCGGTACCACGGCACCCCTTGGGGGCGGCGCGTCAACGAAGGCGCCGTCGACTGGCCTCCGGAGCCTTGGCGCATCCTCCGCGCCATGATCGCCGCCTACTGGCGCACAGACCGGAGCCAGCAGGCTGGCGATGCGGATCTGGCCGCGTTGATCGACACTCTCGCAGGCACGTTGCCCGTGTACTCGGTACCGCGAGGCGGCATCCACGCGCACACACGCCACTACATGCCCATCAGGAAGGGGAAACAGGAGACGACGACGCTGATCTTCGACGCGTTCATTCGGCTGCCCGACGGTGCGACGCTCGTCGCGACCTGGCCCGATATGACGCTAGCGCCCGGCCTGTACGACCTGGCGAGCGCACTCGCCGGCGGGCTCTCCTACCTCGGGCGTTCGGAGAGTTGGGTGGAATGCACCACCATCGCCGACTGGACGGGCGAACCCAACTGCGTGCCGGCGCAACCCAACGACGTGGAGCAGCCGATCGAGATGCTCGCGGCGTTGCCGCCGGACACCTATGCGGCTCAGCGACAACGCCTCATCGCCGAACAGTCCGGACAAATCCAAGAGAAACGCGGCAAAGCGGCGGCAGGACGATCCATCGCAGGCGCCGCAATGACGGCGTTCCACACCCCTGGCGGAGTAAGTACGCTCCCCGAACGTCTCCTCGATGCGCTCATGTTGGAGACCGCCGACTACAAGGAGTGCCGCTGGAACAGGCCACCGGCGTCGCGCAGCGTGCCGTACACACTCGACGACGATGCTGTGCCGAGAGTCCGGCCAGCGAGGCGGGCACATGCCGTTACGCAGCAGTCTGCACCGTTGCCGACAGTGGCGAGGTACCTGCTCGTCGGGCGGCCGCGGCCGACAGTGTTCGACACCGTCAAAGTCGGCGAACTCATGCGTCTCGCCGCTCTCTCACGATTCGGCTGGACCACAGCCCCCGACGGCCGAAAGCTACCGGCCGCGCCGTGGCAAATCTCCGGACGAGACAGCGACGGCAAGCCGATCTCTGACCCAACGCACCCCCACGCCTTCTGGCTGCCGGAGGACGCCGACGGCGACGGAATGATCGACCATGTGTCCGTGTTCGTCGCGGCGGGGCTCTCTCTGGAGATGCAGCATCGACTCCAGCGAATACAACGCCTATGGACTCCGCGCAACGGGTCGCCCGCCGGATCCGCAGGGCACCCGCTCGCGGAAGAATGGTCGCTGGCCTTGGAAGGATTTGCGCGGCCGGAAGACTTCGCCAACGCCGCTCCGATTTTCACCACCGCGCGCATATGGCGAAGCGCGACCCCGTTCATCGCGCCCGGGCATCTCGGGCCTGCCGGCCACGCGGGAGAGCTGCGCCGCCTCCTCGCGCGCCGCCAATTTGACGCACGTCTCCAGATTGACACCAACGATGTCGCGATATCCGAACTGCCCGCGATCCGCATCGCCGGTACGCCGCGTTCACCGCTGCACTTCCACCGGTTTCGTTCCCGGCGTGGCGAGCGCCAGCACGACACAGCCGGTGCTTTCATCGAGATCTCGTTCCCGGTGGAGGTGCGAGGACCGCTCGCATTCGGCTACGGGAGTCACTTCGGGCTCGGGCAACTCGTGCCCAGCCACGACAAGTGACGATCGTAGGGGCAAGAAGACCGCAGGCACCACAGCGCCAACAACACCCTGTACTGGCGATCCGCCACCGCAAACTCCCACTCCGCACCAACACCAACCCGGACACCCATAACACCTGGACTCACAAACGGGTCCCCCTCACCTCTACTTGCATCGAACACGAATTCCTGACTGCGCGAGAATCGACTACATCGAGCAGGACTCATCAAGCGATCCAACTGGGAGAGGCTCGACGAGGTCACCACACGCATCGACCGGCTGAGCGACGGGTTGGCCGAGCACAAGCGGGACACGGGCGCGAGCCTCACGCGACTGGCCACGGGGCTTGGCCATCTCACTACGAGGCGTGGGGAGCCGCGAGCGGCTGACCCGCATTGACGGCCAGTTCGGTATCGGCGTGGCGCCACAGGGCGAAGCCACCGATGACCGCAGCAACAACCCCTCCCCCGGATCACCCCGGCCGGCCCGGTGGCAGTTGATAGTCCGCTCAGACCTCGATCATCAGGGTTACGGGGCCGTCGTTGATCAGTTCGACCGCCATTGCGGATCCGAAGGAGCCGGTCGCCACGGTTGCACCCAGACGCCGCAGCTCGGTGACCATTTCGTCGATAAGCCGGGCCGCTTCGCCGGGGGCGGCGGCCGCGACGAACGACGGCCGGCGACCCTTGCGGGTGTCGCCGTAGAGGGTGAACTGGCTGACCACCAAAACCTCGCCGCCGACCTCGGCCACCGACCGGTTCATGTGACCGTTCTCGTCAGCGAAGATCCGCAGGTGCCAGACCTTGGCGGCCAGCTTCACCGCGCTGTCGCGGTCGTCGCCGTGGGTCGCCCCGACCAGGCAGCACAGCCCCGGACCGATCTCGCCGACCACGTGGCCGTCCACCCGCACGCGAGCCTGCGCGACCCGCTGCACCAGTGCTCGCACACGTCCAGCCTAAGGTCGCCGCGTCCCGGCATCATCGGCCAGTCGTCGTGGGGAGCCGCAAGATCGCGCTCAGGACAGGCCGACCGGCCGAGTCAGCACTCCCCATTGGTGCGAAGGCACCGATGGACCTGCAATTGCCGCTCAACCGAACCTCGGGCCGACGACTCCCCGTCGCCCTGTCCGGGACGCACCCTCGCCCACAGCGGGATGGCCGGTACCGTGCGGTGATGGCCGTTCGCCAACTCCTCACCGATGTTGTGATCGTGAACGGCGACGGGCGGACCGCGCCGTTCGAGGGCGACGTGCTGATCGACGGCGACCGCATCGTGCAACTCGGCGACGTGGCGCCGAGCGGCGCCGGCGGGGCTGACCGGGTCATCGAGGGACGGGGACGGGTCCTGGCGCCCGGGTTCGTGGACACGCACAACCACGGCGCCCTCGGCGGCACCCGCGTCGGCGAGCATGGCATCCCGGTCACCTGCGAGATGGCGCTGCGGGGCGGCGTCACCAAACGGATCTGCGGGTCAGACGGCCTGTCGCCCGCACCGGTGCTGCCCGCCCAGCGCGACGAGTACGCCGCCCAGTTGACGCCCCTCGACGGCTCCATCGGCGCATCCTGGACGTGGTCCACGGTGGCGGAGTTCCTCGCCTGGCACCGCGGGCGCTCGGTCACCGACATGGGCATCCACCTCGGGCACAGCGCCGTGCGCCGCATGGTCATGGGCAACCTCGCCCGGGTGGCCGACAACCAGGAACTGCGGGACATGTGCGAGGTGGTCCGCCGGGAGGCGCCACTGACGCTGGGGCTGTCCACCGGGCTCGTCTACAACCCGGCGGTGTACTGCGACCGGCGCGAACTGACGCTGCTCGTGTCGGCCTTCAACGACGTCAAGCCGGGGGCGCTGTTCCCGCACCTGCGCTCGGAGAGCGACGAGATCGTGGCCGCACTGAACGAGGTGCTCATCCCCGCTTTCGAGGGTGGGGGCGGCTACTGCAACGAGCACAGCAAGATCGCGGGACGGCGCAACTGGGACAAGTACAACGATCTGATCGCCCTCATCGACGAGACCGCCGACTTCATCCCCACGATGGAGAACATGTACCCCTATCCCGCCGGCAGCACCACCGGTGACGCCATCTTCCCGCCGGAGATTCGCGCCGGCCTCCGGGAGGAGTACCTCGCCCGCCTCGGCGACCCTGCGGCCCGTCGGGACGCCTACGAGCGCATCCGCGGGGATACGACGAGCTGGGACAACTTCGTGGATTTCTGCGGCGGTCTGGACGGTGTGCAGATCGCCGGCGTCCGCAGCGGCGTCGGGGACGAGTTCCTCGGCAAGCGACTCGGGGACGTGGCGAGGGCTGCAGGTCACCGGGACCTTACGTCCTTCGCCGCCCACGAGGCGGTCATCGACTTCTTCGTGGCCAACCGGGGCGAGATCACCATCATCACCCACTACGGCAACGACGCCACCGTGGAGCGGTTCTTCCGCCGGCCCAGCATGGCCATCTGCACCGACGGCCTCATGCCGGGCCCCGGCCAGAAGCCACATCCCCGCTCCATCGGATCGTTCCCGAAGGCATTGCGCATGGCCCGCGAGATGGGAATCCCGCTACAGGAGATCGTCTACCGGATGAGCACGCTGCCGTGCCGGTTCCTGGGGCTGGACGACCCGGTACTGCAGCCGGGCGTCGACGCCTCCCTCGTGCTCTTCGACTGGCAGACGGTGCAGGAGCGCAACAGCTTCACCGAACCGCTGATCGCACCGGAGGGAATAGACGCCGTCTGGATGCACGGCGAACTCGTCTACGCCGATGGCCGCTTCCACGCCCCGGCACCGTTTGGCGGCCGCATCCTCACCTCGCCGGGCCGGGAGCCCTGAGCGGGCACTCCGCCGAACCCAGCGCCATGGCGACAACGCTGTCCGACGCCGCAGCGAGCGGTCGCTGGCCCTTCTGCTCGCTCACCGGCGCGCACCCCAAACGAACCCTGGCGAGTCCTGGACGGCTTCCGGCGCGCCTACGCAGCGTCCGAATCGATCCAACCCGAACTCAGCGCTCGACTAGCGCTCGCCGAGAGGGATCCGTCCGGCGAGGCGGAAGGCCGCTGCCGCTCCGGCGAGCAGCATGCAGCCGATGAACCAGGCCCAGCTGTAGGAGTCAATGGTGTCGACGACCGCTCCGAATGTGGTCGGGGCAGCGACGGCGCCTGCGTAGTAGCCGGTCATGGTCACCGCCGTGGCCCGGGCGACCGCCGGGCCGGCGCGATCCACGAAGGCGGCCTGCATGGTGCCGATACAGGCCAGCTGCATGGAGATCCCCGCGACCACTCCCAGAACCGCGACCCCGACCCCGAGCGTTCCACCGGCGAGAATCAGCGCACTGGAGGCGCCGGTGGCGAGCGCGAACGTCACGGCCAGAGAGATGCGCCGGGACGGGCCGGCCCGATCGACCGCCAACCCGCTGACGATCATCACCGCGGCGCCGATGGTCGTGGCCATCCCCACCAGCACCCCGGACAGGGCCGGGGCGGCACCGAGCGACTCTTCCAGGAACGGCACCGACCAGGAGTACATGGGTTGGGAGCCGAAGATCAGCAGGAACGCGGCCACCGGGAACCAGCCGAAGCGCCGGGGCAGGCGGTGTTCGACCGCGTCGGAGCGGCCCGGGTGGTCGTCGGGCAGGACCCAGGCGGCGGCAAGAGCCACGACGGCAGCCGCGGCACCCAGTCCACCGAGGACCCACTCCCAGCTCCAGCGGTTCGCGATCCAGGGGCCGGCGGCGGCGCTGATCCCACCGACCGCGGGAACGCCGGCGGTCCGGGCGGCAAGGGCCACCGTGCGCCGCCGGGGGGTCACGACGCTCGCCACAGCCACGGTCGTGGCCACGTTGACGAGGGCGTAGCCGATCCCGCCCAGGACCGCAGCCACGTAGAGAACGGCATAGGTCCCCACGACGGCGGCCAGACCGGCAGCGAGCGCCACGAGGAGCAGCGACACCACGGAGGCCAGGCGCGCGCCCCAACGGTCGGTCAAGCGCCCCGAGACCATCGATGCCAGCGCGGTGCAGATGAAGTGCACGGTGATCACGAGGCCGACCTGCCAGCGGTCCAGGCCCAGGTCGGCTCTGAGGGCGGTGGCGATGTAGCCCGGCGCGAACGCCACGATGGAGCCGAACCCGGTCGACAGGGTGCTCACCGCCACGACGACCGCCGGGGTCGGCACCCGTCTCTCCGCTCTCATCCGGCTCCCGGCGGGTCGTCAGATGCGGGTGGGCTCGCGGCGGGTGGCGGCTGCGGTGCGGGCGGACCGGCGGTCAGCTGCCGTCGTCGAGGTAGCCGATGACCTTGCCGACGGGGATCATGTCCTCGCCGGCGTGATGCACGATCTCCACGAGGGTGCCGCTGGCCAGCGCCTCCATCTCGATAACGATCTTGTCGGTCTCGATCTCGGCGAGGGCTTCGCCGCGCCGGACCGCACCATCCACCTCCACCAGCCACGACTCGATGCGCCCCTCGGTCATGTCGTAACCCAGCTTGGGCATGTGGATCGCGACCCGCATCAACGGCACACCGAGCGGACGGCATCGGCGATCCGCTCGACGCCGGGGATCATGCTGTCCTCCAGTGGCGGGCTGTGTGAGATGAGGATCTCGGGCATGCTCACGGCCACCGGCGGCACCGCCATGGGCGCGCCCGCAGTGGCGAGGCGGGAGATGACAGCCGACCCCCAACCGCCGTCGTGGTACTGCTCCTCGGCGATCACGAGCCGCCCCGTCCGAGCCACGCTCGCCGCCACGGTCTCGACGTCGAGCGGCCGCAGCCAGGAGATGTCGATCACCTCCACATCGATTCCCTCGGCCGCGAGCACCCCGGCCGCCTCGAGCGAGCGGTGGACCATCAGCAGCGACGCCACGACCGTCACATCGGCACCCGGGCGAACCGTCACCGCCCGGCCGATCTCGGCCACAGCGCCGTCGCCGCGCACCACAGGGCCCTTGCGGAGATGCATGGCCTTGTGGTCGAACACCACGACCGGGTTGTTGTGGGCGATGGCGGCGCGCAGCAGCCCGTAGGCGCCCTGCGGTGAGCCGGCGACGGCCACCTGCAGGCCGTAGAACTGCAGGAACCAGGACTCGCCGGTGCTGGAGGTCTGGGCACCGAACCGCCCGCCCCCGCCACCGCTGGCGCGCACGGTGATCGGCGCCGAGGTCTGCCCCCCGGACATGAAGCGCCAGCGGGGCATCTCCATGGCGATGGCGTCGAAGGCGGTGGGGAGGAAGTCGCTGAACATGATCTCCACCACCGGGCGCAGCCCGGTGAGCGCCATGCCGAGCGCGATGCCGCAGAAGCCGTTCTCGGCGATCGGGGTGTCGAAGACCCGATCGGCGCCGTACTTCTCGTACAGCCCCACCGTGGTTTTGAACGGTCCGCCGGCCTTGGCGATGTCCTCGCCGAGCAGCAGGACCGTGTCGTCAGCGGCCATGGCGTCGTCGAGCGCAGTCCTGATGGCCTCGCGGTAGGTCATCACCACGGCCCCATCGGGGGCCACCGCCGGCACGGGCTCAGTCGGCAAAGACATAGCTCCGGGCCTGCTCGAGGGTGGGCCAGGGCCCTTCGGCAGCCCGATCCGCTGCCTCGTCGACCTCCCGTTGCACCCGCTCGTGGATCTCGTCGACCTCGTCGGCAGCACCGAGGCGGGCCGCCAGGATGCCGATGGGGTCGCGCTCCCTCCAGGCGTCCAGCTCGCCCGGCGGCCGGTAGGCACCGGGATCGGTACGGGAGTGGCCGCGGTACCGGTAGGTCTGCGCCTCTATCAGCGTCGGCCCGTCGCCGGCCACCGCCCGCGCCCGAGCCTGCGCCACCATGTCGTGCACGGCAACAGCGTCCTGACCGTCGACCACGGCATGCGCCATGCCGTATGCCGTAGCCCGGTGGGCGATGGGCGCCTCCGGTGGCAGCGCCGTGGAGTCCCGGAAGGGCGTGTACTCGCCGTACTGGTTGTTCTCGATCAGGAACACCACCTGCGAGCGCCAGAGCTGCGCCATGTTCAGGGCCTCGTGGAAGGCACCGATGTTGCACGCCCCGTCGCCGAAGAAGCACATGGCGATGCGGTCCTCACCGCGCAGGCGGGCGGTCATGCCGGCGCCGGTCGCCACGGGGATGCCCGCTCCGATGATGGCCGGCGAGCCGATCATCCCCAGGGAGGCGTCGGTGACGAAGCTGGATCCCCCCATGCCCCCGCAGGCACCGGAATCCCGACCCATGATCTCGGCGAAGAACGCCTCGAGATCCATGCCGCGGGCCAGGGCGTGATGGTGGCCGCGGTAGGTGCAGAGCAGCCAGTCGTCGGCCGCCAGCGCGCCGATCGCCCCCACCGAGGCGGCCTCCTGGCCCTGGCAGAGATGCACGGTGCCGGGCACGAGGCCCTGCATGTAGATCTCCATGACCTTGTCCTCGGCCAGGCGGATGAGGACCATCTGCTCCAGCCAGGTCCTGAGGACGGTGTCCGGCAGCACGGTCACGTCACAATGCCCCCGTTGACGATGCCAGTCGATACGGCGAGCTAATGCTCGTACTCCTCCATCAACTCGACGTAGTTGCCGTCGGGATCGGTGCAGAAGCAGACGCTGACCGAGCCTTCGGTCAATGCGAAGTTGACCGGCCCGGAGATGAACGGAACTCCCTTCGCCTCGAGCTCCTCCACGGCGCCGGGCAGGTCGTCCACGACGAGGGCGAAGTGGCAGGAGCCAACAGAGCCCATCGGCGTGATGTGCGTCTGACCCTCGGGCACGTAGTACTCGAGCAGGTCGATGAGCACGTCGGGGCTCTCCGGCGCCAGCAGCCGCGTCGACTGGGCGCGGGCCCCCTGCAGGCCGTTGGCCTCGTCCACCTTGTCGCCCTCGAGTTGGTGATTCTCCGCCAGGCGCAGCCCCAGCTTGCCCACGTAGAACTCCAGCGCCCGCTCCGTGTCGCTGACCGTCACGGCCATGTGGTCGAACGTCTTGACCTTCATGCGCCCCCACTCCTTGTGATTGTTTCGTTGCGCACTCCGCGACCGGTGGCCCGAAGTGCCGCGCCCCTCCGGGGGAGAGCATAATGGCCGCATCCGGGAGGCTGCTGAGCAATCGGCGGCACACGCCGCTGGATCCGCTCACCCGTGGATTCCGGCCTCCGCCGGAATGACGGCGGCAGCGCCAACTCCGGTGTCTACATCGCCGTGAGACCGCCGTCGACCAGGAACACGGCGCCAGTAGTGAAAGAGGACTCCTCGCCGGCGAGGTGCAGCACGGCCTGGGCAATCTCCGCCGGTCCGGCGACCCGCCCCAGCGGATGCATCTTCTCCAGTGCCTCGAGTTGCTCGGCGCTCAGGGCATCCAGCATCGGGGTGCGCATCACGCCCGGACAAACGGCGTTCACGCGGATCCCGTCCGCGGCGTGGTCGAGAGCCATACAGCGCACCAGACCGATGACCCCGTGCTTGGACACGTTGTACGCCACCTGCGCCTGCTGGCCGATGACGCCCGAGGCCGAGGAGATGCAGACGATGGACCCGCCCCCCGAGCGGGCCATGTGCGCCACTGCGAACCGCGAGCAGAGGTAGGACCCCTTGAGGTTGATCGCCATGACGCGGTCCCACTCCTCGGGGGTCACCTCGCACACGCTGCCGGCGCTGGCGATCCCGGCGTTGTTGACGAGCACATCGAGCCCGCCGAAGCGTTCCACCGCGGTCTGCATCAGTCGCTCGGCATCGGCGGCGGAGGTGACGTCGGCATGCAGCCCGACCGCCTCGCCGCCCGCGTCCACAATCCGCCGCGCCGTGCCGTGCGCGGATGTGCCGTCGACGTCGGAGACCACGACCCGGGCGCCCTCCCGAGCGAACAGCTCGGCCACCGAGGCCCCGAGGCCCCGCCCGGCGCCCGTCACCACCGCACATTTTCCTTCCAATCGATTCATCGTGCCCTCCCATGCCTTGAGGAAGCTGCTGAATCACTCACGGCAAGAGCGGCGGCAACCGCCCGAGCTGGATTCCGGCCTCCGCCGGAATGACAAGGAACGTTGTCCGAAGCGCCACTCGCCGGACCGCCGCCACGGACTCCCGTCCGATGCTGTCCTCGTCACCGGCGCGTCCCCGCTCCCGGGTCGTACACCTCGGGGTTGGCGACCGCCGCCGGACGCCGACCCTCCAGCACCGCCCTCACGCCCCGGGCCATGTCGCCGAAGATGCGCTCTCGAGACTTGTCCGAAAGGCCGAGCGCATGCGGCGAGAGCAGCACCCTCGGGTCGCTGAAGAGGCGATGGCTCAGGTCGGGCGGCTCGGGATCGAACACGTCGAGCCCAACCCCTGCCAGAGCACCTGCGTCGAGCGCCGCAACGAGGGCATCGAGCGACTCGATGAGGCCGCCCCTTGCCAGGTTCACGAGGAAGGCACCCGGGCCGGCGCTCATCAGGAGATCCGCGGTGATCATCCCGCGGGTCCCGGGTACCAGCGGGGCGTGCAGCGCGATGTGATCGGCCCGGTCGAAGAGCTCCGGAAGGGTGACCGGTTCGGTGCCCAACTCGGATAGCCGCTCGTCACCCAGGACCGGATCGGCAGCCAGGACGCACATACCGAACGCCGTACCCAGAGCCGCCGCGCGCCTGCCGATGCGGCCCATGCCCACAACCCCGAGCGTGGCGCCGGCGAACTCGGCCACCACGGTCCTATCCCGCTCGGCGAACCGCCCCGAACGGACCAGTCCGTCGAGCTCGCGGAGTCGCTTGGCCAGCGCCAGAAGCAGGGCGAACGCGCCTTCCGCGACAGCAATGGAGCCGGCATCGGGCGTGACGACGACCGGGATGCCGCGGCGTGTGGCAGCGGCCACGTCCACGTTGTCCACCCCGACACCGCTGCGCCCGATCACCTGCAGCCGCGGCGCCGCCTCGATAGTCGACGCCGGCAAATGGCCGTCGCCCCGCACAATGAACCCGTCAACCTCAGGGGCACGCGCCAGCAGCGCCGCGGCGCTGCCGTCTGTCACCACGACCCGGGCGACGCCCCCCAGCACCCGGTGCACGGCCTCGGGAACAGGTCCCGTCGAGACGACCAGCGCACCGGCAGTCACGCCGACCACCGGTTGGAGCGGATCCTTCGACCGATCGCCATCCTCGCGGGGCCCCCGACCCGGCTCCGCATGCGGCTCACCGACCCCACCGGTCAGCGTCGACCATCGGGGCGACCTCCCCCACCAGCCGCTCGATGGTCTCACGGTCGTAGGGAGCGGGGATCTCGGCGATGACGGTGCCGAACCCGACAGCCCGGTACCCCGCGATCAGTTCGGCCACATCGCCGGGGCTTCCCAGCCATATCGCCGAGTCGGGGTCGGGAAAGACATGGCGGTTGACCCTGTCCGGTTCGCCCTGCCGACCGAACCCGCCCCAGATGCTCTTGTTCCGCGCCAGCATCCGGGCGAAGGCGGCCTCGGCGTCGGCGCGGCTGTCGCGCACGATGACCTTGGCCTGCACCGACCGCTCGATCTCGCTCTGGTCGCGCCCGACGTCAGCACAATGGGCGCGCAGCACGTCGTCGTGCTCGACCAGTTCGGCAGGAGTGCCGTAGGAATTCCAGATGTCGGCGTAACGGGCCACCGTGCGCAGAGTCTTGCGCTTGCCGCGGCCCCCGACGAGAACCGGCACGCTCCCCCGCACAGGCGGGGGTGCGTGACGAAGGCGCTGCACGGGGTAGTACGGCCCGTCGGACGTGACCTCCTCGCCGGCGAACAGCGCCCGGATGACGCCGACGGCCTCGTCGAGCCGGTCGAGGCGCTCGCCGAACCCGCTTCCGAAGTCGATGGCGTGTGCCCGGTGCTCCTCCTCGAACCAGCCGCCGCCGATGCCGAGGATGACCCTGCCGCCGCTGATGTGATCGACCGTGGTGACGATCTTGGCCAGCAGCGCCGGCGAACGGAACATGTTGGCCGTCACCAACGGTCCGAGCTGCAATCGCTCGGTGGAGGCGGCGAGTGCCGCCAGGGTCGACCAGGCCTCGAACACCGGCTGGTCGGGTTCTCCGTAGATCGACAGGAGATGGTCCCAGATCCACAGATGGTCGTAGCCGAGTTCGTCAGCGAGGCGGGCTGTCTCCAGAACATCGGACCACTCGAGGGCCTGGTTCCACAGGCAGATCCCGAGCCTCAACGGCCGGAGGCCAACGTCGGCAGCGCCGGTGGAGCCGCTGGACAGTGGATTCCGGCCTCCGCCGGAATGACGTGGGAGATCGGTGCCGGGTGGGGTCTCGTGGCCGGGTTCGTCGTTCACGGCGTGCTCCTCGGTGATCGGCTCGCTCAGATGCGGTAGAAGCGCTCGGCGTTCCCGGCAAACAGGGCGGTCTGCTCGTCGACGCTGCAGTCGGCGACCACCGAACGGTAGACGTCGAAGAAGTCGGCGAGGGAGCCGCCCAGGCTGTCCACGGGGAAATTGCTGGCGAACATGCAGCGCTCGACACCGAAAATGTCGATCACCTCGAGCACGACGGGCCTGATCGACTCGCTACGGGGAGCCCGGTCCATCATGCCGAACCCCGACAGCTTGACCGCCACGGTCGGCAGCGACGCCAGGCGCCGCAGGCCCCTGCGCCACACATCCATGGCGTCGGGCGTGCGGTCCAGAGGCAGCCCCACGTGGTCCAGAACCACGGCCGTCTCGGGACACGCGGCGAGTGCGTCGTACGCCTCGCCCATCTGCGACGGCAGGATCTGCAGGTCGAACGACAGCCCGCGCGGCGCCAGCAGCGAGAAGCCCCGGCGCCAGTCGGGATCGGCGAGATAGTCCCCCCGATCCGCGAAGCAACGGCGCGGGTCGCCGGCGTCGAAGTTGAGGTTCTGGCGCACGCCGCGGAAGTTGGCGAAACGGGCGTGGGCATCCAGCAACTCAGCGGCGTCGGGGGCGGCCAGGTTGACGAACCCCACGATGCCGTGCGGGAAGCCACCCTCGTCGGCGAGGCCCTGCAGCCACTCGGTCTCGCCGACAGGGTCTGCGTCGTCGAACTCGCACTGCACGTGCACCGACTTGACGATCCCGGCCGGGCGAGCGTCGGCCAGGTAGTCCTCGATGAGGTAGTCGCTCTGAATCGATGAGTAGTCGCCGAGGAACGTCTCGAGCGGAGGAACGGCGTGCAGCCACTCGTAACGGTGCTCGGCGAGATCCCGCAGGCTGTGGCGCGTGCGCCGCCAGCGGCGGTAGCGGCGGATCAGTTCGAAGCCGTGCTCGCCGAGATCCCACAGGTGGTGGTGGCAGTCCACCACGCCGGGACCGCTCACCGCCCCTCGCCCTCCGTCAACCCTCGCGGGCGATGAAGCGCGCCGCTCCTTCGCTGAGTTGCCGCGCCGATGGCTGCATGGCATGCACCCCGCCGTCCACCATCAGCACCGTGCCCGTGATGAACGACGACTCGTCGCCGGCCAGGAAGAGAACCGCGCTCGCCACCTCGTCGGTGGTCGCCAGGCGGGCGAAGGCGGTCTGCGCGGCGTACGGCGCCACGTTGACCGGGTCGTTCCTGGCCATCATCTCGGTGCCGACCATGCCCGTGGGGGCGACCACGTTGGCGCGGATACCCCAGTCCCGGCAGTCCTGGGCAATGCAGCGCGCCAGCCCGATGACCCCGTGCTTGGAGGCGTTGTAGTCGGCCTGGTTCTCGTTGGCCAGCACGCCCGACAGCGACGACACGAACACGATGCTCCCGCCGGCGGGCTGCTCTCGCATCCGGCGGATCGCCGCCTGGGAACAGAGGAACGTGCCCTTCAGGTTCACCTGCATGGTGCGATCCCAGTCAGCCTCGTCGATCTCGAGGACGTGGCTGGTGGCGCCGAAGACCGCCGCGTTGTTGACCAGCACGTCGAGCGAGCCGAAGGCGGAGACCGCCGCTTCGATCATCGCCCGCGCGTCCGCGGCGACGGTGACGTCCATCTCGTGGGCAATAGCGGCGCCTCCACCCGCCACGATCGATGTGGCCACCGCGTGCGCACCGGCGCCATCGATGTCGGCGATGACCAGCTTTGCGCCCTCAGCCGCGAACCGTCGGGCGACCGTCTCGCCGAGCCCGCGCGCGGCTCCTGTGACCACAGCCACTTTGCCCGCGAGCCTCACTCGTCAACCCCCGCTACCTCGTCGCCGCCCAGATAATCCTCCCAGTCCCACGTCTCGATGTTCGACCGGATCCGGCCGAGGAACAGGGCGGCTGTGGAGCCGTCGAACGCCCGGTGGTCCCAGGACAGGCCCAGATGACCGACGTGGCGCACGGCCACGGTGTCGGTGCCATCGGGGAGCGTCAGAGCGGTCGGCCGCTTCGCCACGCCGTCGGTCGCCAAGATGCCCACGTTGGGGGTGTTGATGATGGGAGCCGACATATACGAGCCGAACGACCCTGGGTTGGTGATCGTGAACGTGGACCCGCCAACGTCGGCGGCCCCGAGGCGTCCGGCGCGGGCTCTGGCGGCCATGTCGTTGATCCGCCGCGCCAGCTCCTCCAGTGCGAGGCTCCCGGCGTCGGGCACCACCACCACGATGAGACCGGCGCGGTCGAGGTCAACGGCGATGCCGAGGTTCACGTGGTCGTTCGGTGTCTGCGACCCCTCGGAGAAGTCGAAGAGGCTGTTCACCTCGGGGAAGGCCGCCAGGGCGTCGATCGTCGCGGTGGCGACGAACGGCAGGTACGTGAGCGAGAAGCCCTCCCGCTCCCGGAACGCTGTCCGGTGCCGGCGCCGCACCTGCTCGAGCGCCTCGTGGTCCACCTCCACCGACGTCCAGACGTGCGCCGCGGTGCGGCGCGACTCGGCGACGTTCTGCGCGATGCGCTTCCGCAGCCGGCTGAGGCGGATCTTGCCGTTGCCGCCGGCTCCCATGGCGCCTCCTGGAGTGCTCATCCGCGCACCTGGGCGTGCGCCGGGAAGGCCGCGGTGGGCGCAGGCGTGGCCGCTGCCGACTGGATCCCGGCCTGCGCCGGGATGACGAGTGGAGACGCCGGGATGACGAGTGGAGACGCCGGGATGACGAGTGGAGACGCCGGGATGACGAGTGGAGACGCCGGGATGACGAGTGGAGACGCCGGGATGACGAGTGGAGACGCCGGGATGACGAGTGGAGACGCCGGGATGACGAGTGGAGACGCCACGCTCACACTGCCAGCGGCAGGCGCGCCAGGCCGCGCTCGGTGGAGATGTGCAGCCGTTCCACGTCGCCGGCGAGACGGAAGTGAGGCACCCGCTCGAAGATCACTTCGAGGGCCACGCGCCCCTCCAGGCGGGCGAGCGGCGCCCCCACGCAGCGATGCACGCCGTCGCCGAAGCCGAGATGGCGCCGCGGGCGCCGGAACACGTCGAACGTGTCCGGATCCTCGAACACCCGGGGGTCGCGGTGCGCCGCGCCCAGCAGCATCATCACCCGGCTGCCCGCAGGCACCACCCGTCCGTGCAGTTCGACGTCGCGGGTGGTCACTCGGGACGTCCACTGCACGGGCGACTCGTAGCGCAACAGCTCCTCCACGGCGTCCGGGACCGCCTCGGGCGCCTTCGCCAGCCCGGCCTGCTGCCCGGGGTGTTGGGCAAGAAGGTACAGGCCGTTGGACACGAGAGAACTCGTGGTGGTGTTGCCCGCCAGGTAAACGATGAGGCACATCCCGAACATCTCGTCGGTGCCGATCGGGTCGCCGTCGATCTCCCCGTTGGCGAGACTGGAGACCACGTCGTCGCGAGGCGAGCGCCTGCGGTCGGCCACCAGTTCGGCGAAGTAACACCGCAACTCCGCAGCCGCGGCGCTGGCGACATCGTCGAACTCGTCGGTGCCCGACAGGGCCAGCAGCATGTCGTGCGCCAGCTGCCGGACCGTCGCCTCATCGGACAGCGGGATGCCCATGAGCCGGCAGATGACCAGCACCGGCAGCCGCTGGGAGAAGTCGGCGGCGAAGTCCCCGCCGCCCTCGGCGCTCAACGCGTCGATCAGTTCGTGCGCGAACGCCCGCACCATCGGCTCGTACGCACCCACCGAGTTGTTCGAGAAGTGGTGGCTCACGAGGCGCCGGAGTTGGTCGTGGCGGGGCGGGTCCATGTTGAGGATCTCGGGGCCGATGGTCTCGGTGAATCCCGGCTCGATGTTGACCCCCTCGGCGCTGGAGAACGTGTGCCAGTCCTTCAGCGCCGGGCGCAGGTCCCCGTACCGGCACAACGCCCAGACGTCCCGCGCCGAGCTGTAGTAGAGGGGGTGATCGGCCAGCAGGCGCCGGTAGTAGGGGTAGGGGTCGTCCATCACATGGGGCGACAGCGGGTCGTAGCCCACCGGGTCGAGCGCCCCGGACGGCGGATTGACAACCACAGGGGGCAAATTAGACTGCGAAACCGCGGACAGCACAGTGACTGCCCTGGGGGATCTGCAGAACTCGCGGGGAAGAGGCGTGCCGTCGGCAATCGTGTCACCGGACACGGCCGCTGCATCGCATAGGGCGGTGGCGGCGGAGCTAACAACAGGGGGAATCAAGTCATGCGTGACAGGACCAGACGTACTTCGCGGCTCGGGGGAGGGCTTGGCGTTCTCGCTGCCCTTCTCGCCGTACTCGCACTGCTTGCCGCAGCCTGCGGCGGCGACGACGGTGACGGTGGTGCCGCTCCGGCCGCGCCGCCCGAGCCGGCGGCCGCACCCGAGGCAGCGCCTGAGGCAGCACCCGAGGCGGCGCCCGAAGCAGCGCCTGAGGCGGCACCCGAGGCACCCGCAGCGGCACCCGCGGCTGACGACGAGGAGGAGGTCAGCCTCACCCAGGCCGACGGCGACGCCATCGAGATCTGGGTTGTTGGATCGGTACTGAACAACCCGTTCTGGGACCTCATCCAGAACGGTTCGCTGGCGGCAGGGGAAGCCCTCGCCGACGCCAACGTCACCTACATCGCTCCGGAGGACTTCAGCCTGGCCAACGTCAACGAGTTCATCGTGACAGCCGTGGCGGCCGGCCCGGACGCCATCCTTGTGGACTACCGGACGGCCGAGTACGAGGAAGCGGTCATCGACGCCCTCGACAGGGGCATCGAGGTGCAGTTCTACAACAACTACGTGGGGTGGGACTCCAGCGACGCGAGGGTGCGGCGACTCTCAGGAACGCCGGTCGGGCTCGACAAGGCCGCCGCGGCGGCCCGCAGCGCCCAGCTCTACCTCGAGTACGTGAACCCGGGCGACCAGCTCGTGCTGTTCAACTCGCTGCCCGACTCGCCGGAGCACCTGGAGATCGAGAACGCCTACATCAAAGTCTTCACCGAAGCCGGCTGGAGCGAGGGCGACCTCGACGTCGTCGCGCTGCCCGGCCTCGACCCGGCTCCGAACTTCGAGGTCATCAAGACCTACCTGGCCGCCAACCCCGGCACCCAGGGCATCGTCACGTGGGACACCACTTCGGGCACCCCGGCGGCACAGGCCAAGGCCGACGCCGGCTCCGACGTGCCGCTGGTCATGTGGAACCTCGACCAGACGGTCATCGCGGGCGTCAAGGACGGCACCGTCCAGTTGAGCCTCACGCAACAGCCGTTCCTGCAGACGTTCTACGGCGTGATCTCGGCGTACATCAAGGTGAGGTTCGGCTTCATCGATCCGCCGGTCATCGACCCCGGGACGCTGATGGTCACCGCTGACAACGTCGACGAGGTCGAGGCGCTGTTCGAGGCCGGCTACGCCGGTTAGAACGGCCGCACGGTCAACCGTGTCGGGGTGCGCGCCCGGCGTGCACCCCGACACGCACCTTCACCACACACTTCCTCGAGCACCAGGGAGACTGCTGAGTCATTGCCTCCAATCCCGCCCTCTGTCATTCCGGCGAAGGCCGGAATCCATGGTCCGATGGATCCGGCGGCGTCCGCCGCTGACGACTCAGCACGCTTCTAGGCGAACGGCGTGAGCGAAGCATCACCACCCGGAAGGGCCCTCCGCGTCGGCCGGCGCCTGCTGAGCCAGCAGGAACTGGCGCCGCTCACCGCGATCGTCATCCTGTTCCTGGTCTTCGAGTTCCGTTCGGGCGAGGTCGGGTTCTTCACCAACCCCGACCTGATGAGTTCGGTGGCCGCGCTCACCTCCTCTGTGGGGATGGTGTCGCTGGGGGTCACCGCTCTGATGATCTCCGGCGAGTTCGACCTGTCGGTCTCCGCCACGTTCGCTCTCGGGCCGGCCGTCATGGGCTGGCTCATGCGCGAGTGGGGCTGGCACATCCTCGCCGGGCTCTTCGCCGGCCTGGCCATCGTGGCGTGCATCGGCCTCATCAACGGCCTGATCACCACCTACGTGGGTGTCCCGTCCTTCATCGTCACGCTCGGCATGCTCTTCGCCGTCACGAGTTGGAACCGGATCATCCTCGGCGGATTCCCGGTGGACCTCATCGAGGAGGAGGGAACCGTCAAGAAGATCCTGGGCGCCGACATCCCCGGCTCCCCCATCGCCGCCCCGTTCGCCTGGATGGTGGGCATCGGGATCATCCTCGCTTCCGTCCTGTGGCGTACCCAGTACGGGAACTGGACGTACGCGGCCGGGAAGTACGGCGGCGGTGTCGCCCGGGCCATGGGCGTTCCCGTGCTGCGGGTGAAGCTCACCAACTTCGTGCTGGCCGGGCTGCTGGCCGGGCTGGCGGGCATCCTGCAGTTCGCCGACTTCGGATCCTCCAGCGTCGCCTCCGGCATCGACATCAACCTGCTGGCCATCGTGGCCGTGGTCGTCGGCGGAACGTCGCTGTTCGGGGCGAAGGGCACGGTCATCGGCTCCATGCTCGGGGCGATCATTCTCGGCTCGCTGAAGGTGGGCCTGATCGTCATCAAGGTGCCGTCGGCGTATTACCTGGGTCTCGTCGGTGTCCTGCTCGTGGTGTCCGCGGGCCTGAACGCCCGGGTCGAGGTGCTGCGGCGCGGCGGCACGAGGAGCACGCTGTTCGGATGAATACCGCCCCGCCCACCCCTGTCGTCGAACTCGTGAACGTCACGCGCCGCTACGGGAAGAACTACGCCGTGCGCGACGCCAGCCTGGCCATTCACCCCGGCGAGGTGGTCGGCCTGGTGGGCGACAACGGCGCCGGCAAGTCCACGATCGTCAAGATGATCAGCGGCTACATCGAGCCCACGTCGGGCACGATCAAGATCCAGGGCAAGCCGGTGCATTTCGGTTCGCCGCGCCAAGCCCGGGCCGCCGGCATCGAGACCGTGTACCAGGATCTGGCCATCGTCGACGAGATGGCCCTGTGGCGGAACTTCTTCCTGGGCCAGGAACTCCACCGCAGGATGCTCGGCATCCGCTGCCTTCAGATCTCCGAGATGGTGCGGATCTGCGACCATCACCTCGCCGAGGTCGGGCTCACCTCGGTCGAGTCCTCGCGCCAGACGGCCGCCACCCTGTCGGGTGGCGAGCGTCAGTCGCTCGCCATCAGCCGGGCGATCCACTTCGATTCGCAGCTGCTCGTGCTGGACGAACCGGTGGCTGCGCTGTCGGTGCGCGAGACCCGGCGCGTGTTGGACGCCATCGAGGCTGCCAAGGAGAACAATCTCGGCGTCCTGTACATCGACCACAACATGGACCACGTGCTGCCCGCGGCCGACCGCATCGTGATCATGCACCGGGGCACCATCAGTCGGGTGGTCCAGAAGGGCGACCTCACCGTCGACGAACTGGCCGATGCGGTCGCCGAGTCCGGCACGGCGGCGGCCGAGCGCTGAGGGGGTCGTCATGGGGCGCCTCGACGGCCGGGTCGCCTTCATCACCGGAGGTGCCCGCGGCCAGGGGCGCGCGATCGCCCTGCGGTTCGCCGGCGAGGGCGCCGACATCATCATCTGCGACGCCTGCGAGGAGGGGTCCGCCCCCTACCCGCTGGCGACCGTGGCCAACCTGAAGGAAACCGCCGAGGGAGTGCGCGCCGCCGGGCGCCGCTGCGTGGCCGAGGTCGCCGACGTGCGCAGCCAGGAGGCGCTGGACGCGGTGGTGGGGCGCGGAGTCGCGGAGATGGGTCGGATCGACATCGCCTGCGCCAACGCCGGCATCTTCTGGTCGGCGTCGCTCTGCGAGATGACCGAAGAGGTCTGGGAGACGGTCATCGGCGTGAACCTCACCGGCGCTTGGCACACCACCAAGGCGGTCGCCCCGCACATGATCTCCCAGCAGAGCGGCAGCCTCATCTACACCGTTTCGACCAACGGTTGGCACGGGGGCTACAGCTACAGCGCCTACACAGCCTCCAAGCACGGCGTGGCGGGACTGATGAAGTGCGCCGCCCTCGAGCTGGGGCGCCACGGCATCCGCGCCAACGCCCTCCTCCCGGGGGCGGTCAACAGCCCGATGATGGTGAACCCCTATCTGAAGGCGTTCGTCACCGGCTCGGCCACCTCGAGCGACGAAGAACTCGACCAGCAGGTGCGCCACAACGCGATCCTGCCCGGACGCCGCATGCTGCCACCCGAGGCGGTGGCCGACGCCGCCCTCTGGCTGGCCTCCGACGAGTCGCAACATGTCACCGGCGCCGAGATCACCGTGGACGCCGGCCACACCACGCTCCCCCACTACAACTGGGATCCCCTCGACACGCCGGCCTAACACCCCGCCCCGCCGGCACAGCCACGTCCCCCACCAGCCTCGCCGCCGACCCCGACCCGCCCCACCAGGCGCGCGAGGGATCGTGCTCAGGCCTGGGAGCGGTCGAACTCCAAGGCCTCGTCCCAGCCGGCGCAACCAGCAGCGCTTTCCCCACCACGCCAGCGGGCCGTACGGCTACGCCGGAGCCCGAGCAACCTAGATCATTTCCGAAAGATAAGATTATCTTTCGGGATAACGGCGGAATACCAGTAGATTGAGGAAAGACCACACTATCACGGCCCCCTCACCCCATGAGCCGCGCCCGCCCAACACGGCACTGGCCGCCGCCCGAGTGTCAGGCGTCAGCAAGTCCGCCGTTTAAGATTTAAAGTAAAGTTCCTTATAGTCCAATCTATTACAAGATGCTACAGCCAAGTAGAATCCCCACCGTGCGAGCCATCGTGATGCTGCGGAGACGACGTCGGCCAGGACGATACGGCGATCACCACGACTCCCCAGCCGCGATCGCCGAGAGTCGCCCATCCCGACGTTCCGCCGGCTGCGGGTCACCAGTGCCGGAGACCGTGAGACTGCCCGCGTCCATGCAGCTACGGTCGGTACGCACCACCTCCTCCGCCCGTACTCGACACGGGTGGCGCCGACTGCAACGTCGGACTTGCTCGGCGAAAGATACTAATATCTTTCTCGATATTCGAGTCTTTGGCTGATTATCGGCAAAGATAGTATTATCTTTAGCGAATGAGCGACGACACCTACCCGAACGAGATCCCCGAGAAGCTCACCGCGGACGAGTTCTGGGGGCGGTTCGGCCGAGTCGAGCATGCTCGCTTGGACTTCAAACGGGGCGTCTCCAAGGGCATGCTCGACGCGATCCCGGCGATGGCCATGACCGCCGGAGGGCTCATCGTCCACGGCGTGAACGATGAGCGCAGGATCATTGGCTGTCCATTCAGCCAGAACACTCTCAACCGCATCTCTCAGTACGCGCACGAGTGCGATGTGGACGTGACGGTGCGCTCCATCCTGGTCGACAACGTGGAACTCACCATCACCGCAGTCCCAGAGGTGCGTGGCCGAATCGTTACGGCACCCGACGGCCGGCTCCTTCGGCGCGTCGGCGGCGACTCGCAACCGCTGCGCGGAGACTCGATGGGACGATTCGTCCGCGCGCGGGTCGAGCACTCCGGTGAGGAGGACGTATTGGAGCGTTCTGCAGTCGAGGACTTCGATCTCGAAGCAGCGAATCACGCACTCGCAGCCGACGGTCGCCGCCCGGTGGAGCGATCCGGCCTGATGCAGGCGTTGGTCGATCTCGGGGTCGCCCTACCTGCGGGATCGACTGCCGACTTTCGGGCGCTGGCGGCCGCAGCGGTCCTGTTCTGCGGCGACCCCCGGACACACGTCCCCCGAGCCGCCGTACAAGTCCTGCGGCGGACCGGCGTGGGTCCAGGACCGGGACCCACGAGCGAACGCGCGGAACTTGCGGGGCCGCTGAACACCGTCGCCGAAGAGTGCCTGGCCTTCGTCGCCGAACATACCGGGCAGTACGAGGTCGTCACCGGCCTGCGGCGGGAATCCATCCCGGAGTACCCCGAGGAGGTGGTGCGCGAGGCCGTCGTCAACGCGCTCGCCCACCGCGACTACGGCCTCGTCGGGAGCACCATCGACATCACAATCTGGGACGACCGCCTCGAGATCACCAGCCCGGGGCCACTTCCCGGTCACATCACCGTGGACAACATGCGAGCCGAGCACTACAGCCGCAATCCCCGGATCATGCGCGTCCTCAAGACACTCGGGCTGGTCGAGGAGTACGGCGACGGGGTGGATCGGATGTACCGCGAGATGGAGTCCCGGTTGCTGGAACCGCCGGTGTTCAGCCAAACCCCGGATTCGGTGACGGTCACGCTACACAACCGGCTGCTGGTCGATATCGAAGACCAGGTCTGGCTCCGGTCACTGACCGACATCCAGATGACTACCGGCGAACGCCGCGCCCTCGTTGTGGCGAACCGTGAGGGTTCGGTTACTCCACGGCGGCTACGCGAGCTGATGACGGAAGCCGATGTCGGCGCGGTGCTCGCATCTGCGACCGCGAAGGGCCTGCTGGTCAGGACCGGGACCCGCGGAGGCTCTCGCTACGAGCCTTCCGACGAGGTCATGCTGCGCGTTGGCAGCACCGCGATCAGCGCCCGCAACCGGCAGCAGCAACGACTGCTCGACACCATCAGGGAACAGGGAAGCATCTCTGTGGTAGAGGGGTCGCAGCTACTCGATACAAATATGCAGGTCGTGCGAGACCTGCTGAAAGGTCTCGCCCAAGATGGCGTACTCCGCGCCTCGGGGCGGACACGGGGTAGGCGCTACTACACAGCCGATTGACCGGCAACGAGGATCTCAACCCCGATTCGGTTCGAATCGCATCGCTTCCGGCGACGCACGCGGGTCGGAAGTCAGGCCTGGGACCGGGCGAACTCCAGCGCTTCGTCCCAGGAGGCGCCGCGCGCGATGAGGCGGCGGTACTGCATGACGTGGCGGGGGCGGTTGAAGCCCAGCACGGCGACGATCCGCCCCGCTCTCCCGTAGATGGCGGCGAAGCGGCGCTCGGCCGGCGAGCCCGTGACCACGACGACCTCGTCGGTGGGGCCCGAGCGGCCGGCGAGTTGGATCTTGCGGTCGTACTGGTCGCTCCAGAACCACGGCACGGGAGCGAAGGGTTCGGTGGCTTCGCCGGCCAGCAGGCGGCGGGCGGCCGCCATGCCCTGCGCGATGGCGTTGTCCCAGTGCTCGACGCGCATCGACTGCCCGAAGAGCCGGTTGGGCCAGCGGGCCACGTCCCCCGCGGCCACCACGCCCGGCGCCGCCAGGCAGGTCTCGTCGCACACGACGCCGTTGTCGATCTCCAGGCCCGAGCCCTCCAGCCACTCGGCGTTGGGGATCACGCCGACGCCGACGACGACGACATCGGCATCGAGGCGGGTCCCGTCCGTCAGCACCACCTGCTCCACCCGGTCGCTCCCGGTGATCGACTCCACACCGACACCGAGCCGCAGGTCGACACCGTGATCGACGTGGACCTCGGCGCAGACCCGGCCCATGTCCGCCCCGAGCACCCGCTCCAGCGGCGTCTCGGCCATCTCGACCATCGTCACGTCCAGCCCCCTGCCCCGAGCGGTGGCCGCCACCTCTGCGCCGATGAACCCTGCGCCCACCACGACGACCCGCTCCGGCATGGCGTCGAGCTCCGACCGGATCGCCAGGCTGTCGGCGAGTGTGCGCAGCGTGTACACGCCGGCGAGGTCCCCGGTGCCCGGCAAGGTGCGGGTCCGCGCCCCCGTGGCGATCACCACGCCGTCGGCAACGAGACGCTCGCCGCCAGCGAGGGTCACCGTGCGCGAGGCGGCCTCGAAGCCGACCGCCCGGGTGCCGAGCCGCCACGTGAGTTGCAGGTCGGCCAGGGCCTCGTCGTCGTAGAGCGCTATCCGCTCGGGTTGCCATTCCCCCGCCAGCACCTGCTTGGACAGCGGCGGGCGGTCGTAGGGGGCGTCGGTCTCGTCACCGACGACGGTGATCGTCCCGTCGAATCCCTCGCGGCGCAGACTCTCGGCCGCCCGCATGCCCGCCAGCGAGGCGCCGACGATCGTCACCGACCTCATGTCAGGACCTCGGACTTATCGGAGCCGAAGCGGCAGGATCCCGACGGGCCAGGAGGTCGCGGCGCGGCCGGACCGGGCGGGACAGAAAGCCACGCACCTCGAATCGGGGCACAGAGATCCTGCGGAGTGACGCCCCGGATCCTGTGGCCCGTCATTCCGGCGGAGGCCGGAATCCACTCTGCGACAACTCCGGCTGCGCGTGCCGCGGATTGCTGAGCACAGCCCCTGCGTGTCAGCCTTCGGCGACGGAGATGGCCTGCTTGGGGCAGCGCTGCACCGCCTCGTCGACCTTGGCGCGCAAACCCTCGCCGGGCGTCTCGTCGAGGATGTACAGGAAGTCGTCGTCACGCACCTCGAACACCTCGGGGGCCACCTGCATGCAGATGGCGTTGCTCTCACACAGATCGAAATCGACGACGACGCGGTAGCTCATGGGGCGATCTTTCCTGCTCGGCGTTCCGGGAACTGCCCTCAGACTACCCGGCGCCCAACGGCCGGGCGATGCCCTACAACTCGATGATCTGGCGGACGACATCACCGGCCTGCAGGGCCTCGATGCCGTCGTTGACGTCCTCGAGGCGGAGGCGACGGTCGATCATGCCGGCCAGGTCGAGTTGCCCGGCGTCGGCGAGGCGCAACATCCGGTGGAAGTCCACACGGACGTCGGCGCCGCCGTAGTAGGAGCCGACGAGGTTCTTCTCGGCAAAGAAGAATTCGAAGGCGCTGAAGCTCACCTGCTCCTCCATCCGGCCGACGCCGACGATGCAGCAGGTGCCGCCACGGCGTACGGCGTCGAAGGCGGCGCGCATGGTGGCGGGATGGCCGATGCACTCGAGGGCGTAGTCGAAGCCCTGGCCGTCGTTCACCTCCGCCTTCGCTGCGTCGAGGTCGTCGGGCAGCACCGCCTCGGTGGCCCCGAAGGACCGGGCCACGGCCAGCTTGGCGGGGTTGAGATCCACGGCCACGATCTCGGCGGCTCCGGCGATCCGGGCACCCTGGATGGCGGAAACCCCGACGCCACCCACGCCGAACACCACCACCGACGACCCGGGGGCGACCTTGGCTGTATTCAAGGCGGCACCGACACCGGTCATGACGCCGCAGCCCACCAGCGCCGCCACGTCGAGCGGGATCGACGCGTCGATCCGCACCACGGCCTGTTCCGGCACCAGGGTCCGCTCGGCGAACGTGCCGACGCCGCACATGGACGCCAGTTCGAGATCGCCCTGGCGGAACTGGCGGCGCAGCATGATGCCGAACTGCAGGTCGGCGCACAGGTTGGGGCTCTTGTGGCGCAGGCAGTAGACGCAAGTCCCGCACGGCGGCGACCACACCGCGATGACGTGATCACCCGGTGACACCGACGTCACGTCGCTGCCAACCTCGCGCACGATGCCCGCGCCCTCGTGGCCGAGCACCAGCGGAACGGTCTGAGGGATGGTGCCGTTCATGACCGAGAGGTCGGAGTGGCAGATGCCCGTGTGCGTGATGTCGACGACAACGTCGTTGGGACCGGGATCTATCAACTCCACGTCGTCGCAGACCTCCAGCGCCGTGTCGCCGACGTTGCGCAGCACCGCAGCCCGCATATCCCTACTCCCTGATAGCTCATGCTCGTCGGCGCCGAGACTACGCCCTGCACCCGGTTCGACGGCAGCGCCCTTCCATCGAGGTACCAATCGCGGACGGCCACCACGGCGTCAACGCCGGGGCGGATACCAACCGATGCTGTCCGAACGCTCGGCAGAGGCGGAGACGCGATCTTATGGGGGTGGTGGCGCGCCATGATGCGTCCATGACCTCGAGCACCACGGGACTGACCGCCTGGCGTAACGCCGCTGCCGAGGCACAGGCAATGCTTCCCGGTGGCGACGTCCCCCGCCGCGCCTACGTCCTGGAACCCTCACCCCCGGCGACGCGCGTCCCGCCATATTTCGCCGACGATCCCGCCGTTCCGGGGAGCGGATGCCCGGGCGATCACGCGGGCAGGCCGGCGCCCGACCGGTTGGCCGGCACCCAGGCCGTGACCCCGACCTCCGCCGGCGAGGTGACCTGGCAGGAACTGGCAGTCGAGGGTGGCGACCTGGCCGGCTTTGCCCGCGAACGGTGGCTCGGCCCCTGGCGGCGGCTCGGCTCGCTGCCGGACGACTACCTGCCGCGACTGCAGGACGCCCACCGGCTGGCGTACGCGGTTGTGGCCGAGGCCCGGCGGCAGTCCGACGGCAAGTTCGGTCTCCGCTACACCGCCGGAGGATTCGGGACCCCGTTCTTCGCCCGCGACGGTCGGGACACGCAGGTTCGCGTGGCCGAGGGGCGGATCATCGTGCAGTCCGGCGACGAGGCCCGGGCCGTACCGATCGAGTCGCTCAGCAGCGCCGCCGACCACTGCGGCGTCAGCCCGAGCACCGAGGCGGCAGAACACGACAGCCCGCCGCTCGGTGACCTGCAGCAGCCCTTGATGGTCGACGCCGAATTGACCGCTTTCCTCGGCGATTGGTTCGGGTTCTCCCTCTCGGTGCTGGAGGAACTCCGGCTCACACCCGGTGCCCGCGACGTGGGGCGGACACAACTCTGGCCCGGCCACTTCGACCCGGCGGTGGAGATCACCGCCGGGGACCCCGACGACGGCCCTGTCGGCTCGGCCGCCGACGCCACGGTGGGGGCGGCGAGCGACGACGGCGTCAGACGGCGCGCCACGTACGGTGCATCTCCCGGCGACCAGAACAACCCGGCGCCGTACCTCTACGTCGGGCCCTGGGGTGGGGTCGACGCCGCCGATGACTACTGGGGGGCCGAGAGCTTCTCCGGCGCGGTGCTCGGCTACGAGGCGCTCCTCGCCGCCCCCGGTCAGCGTCTCGCCGCGCTGGAGTTCTTCACCGCCGGCTACGAACGGCTACGCCGCCGCTGAGCAATCGTCGGGTGAACTCGGCGAGTGCCGCTGGACAGTGGATTCCGGCGTTCGCCGGAATGACGAGTGAGAGCCGGAATGGCGAAGCGCGAGGTCAGGCCAGGGCGCGCCAGACCCGCTCCGGCGTGGCGGGCATTTCCATCTCCCGCACGCCCAAGGGGGCCAGGGCGTCGATGATGGCGTTCATGACGGCAGGCGTGGAGGCGATGGTTCCCGCCTCCCCCACTCCCTTCACGCCCAGCGGGTTGGTGGGGCTCGGCGTCACCGTGGAGTCGGTCAGCAGGCTCGGCGTGTCGGAGGCGGCGGGAACCAGATAGTCGCCGAGGGTCGCCGTGCGCAGTTGCCCGGCGTCGTCGTAGACGGCGTCCTCCCAGAGGGCCTGCGCGACGCCCTGCACGATTCCCCCATGGACCTGTCCCTCGACCACCATGGGATTGATCTGCACCCCGCAGTCATCCACCGCGGCGTACTTCACCAACTCCACGTGTCCGGTCTCGGCGTCCACCTCCACGACGGCCACGTGCGTGCCGAAGGGGAACGTGAAATTGGGCGGATCGTAGGTGGCCTGTGCCTCCAGGTTGGGCTCGAGCCCGTCGGGGAGGTTGTGCGCGGTGAACGCCCCGAAGGCGATGGCGGCGATGTGGATGCTCGCCGACGGCGTGCCGCGCACCGTGAAACTGCCGGCCGCGAAGTCGAGATCCTCCTCGGAGGCCTCGAGCTGGTGGGCTGCGATGGTGCGTGCCTTGGCGATGACCTTGTCGGTGGCCATAGCGATGGCGGTTCCGCCCACCGCCAGCGAACGCGACCCGTAGGTGTCCATGCCCAGAGGAGCCAGGGCCGTGTCGGAGTGCAGTACATCGACGTCGTCGGGATCCACGCCGAGGCGCTCGGCGACGATCATGGACCAGCAGGTCTCGTGCGCCTGCCCGTGCGGCGAGGTACCGGTCACGACCTGCACCTTGGCTGTCGGCAGGATCCGTACGGTGGCCGACTCCCAGCCGCCGGCGCCGTAGTTGAGCGCCGCCAGCACCCGGCTGGGCGCCAGCCCGCACATCTCCACGTAGCTGGAGAACCCCACGCCGAGATGCTTGGATCCTCCCTCGGTGCGGCGGCGAGCCTGCTCGGCGCGGAGGTCGTCGTAGCCGGCGAGATCCATGGCCTTCGTCAGCGCCGGCGTGTAGGCACCGCTGTCGAAGCTCAGGCCGGCGGTCGAGTCGTAGGGGAACGACTCGATGAAGTTGCGCCGGCGGATCTCGTCGGGTGCGACACCCACCTCCGCCGCGAGTGCATCCATCGCGCGCTCGATGGCATAGGTGGCCTCCGGCCGGCCGGCTCCCCGGTAGGCGTCGGTGGGGGTCTTGTTGGTGAACACGCTCGTGCAGCGGAACGAGTAGGCGCCGACGTCGTAGCAGCCGTGGTACAGGAAGCCCCCGAGCAGCGGGACACCGGGCGTCACGAGTTGCAGGTAGGCCCCCATGTCCGCGATCAGCGACACGCGCACCGCCGTCACCTTGCCGTCGGCGTCGGCGGCGAGGGAGATGTCCTGGATCTGTCCCCTGCCCTGGATCGTGGCGACGGCGGCCTCGCTGCGACCCTCGGTCCAGCGCACCGGCACTCCACGGCCCACCGCCAGGGCACTGCAGATGACCTCCTCGGCGTAGACGTTCAGCTTCGAGCCGAAGCCCCCGCCCACGGCCGGTGCCACGACGCGGATCTTGTGCTCGGGCAGACCCACCGTCAGGGCAAGCATGACCTTCAGCACGTGGGGGATCTGCGTCGAGGAGTACACGGTCACGTCACCGGCGTGCAGGGCAGGCACCACCACCACGCCACGGGGCTCCATAGCGGCGGGGATGAGGCGCTGATGCACGTAGCGCTCGCGCACGGTGTGCGCCGCCGCGGCGAAGGCGGCGTCGACGGCGTCCTCGTCGGGCGTCAGTTCCCAGACGTAGCTGACGTTGGTACCCATGTCGGGGTGGATGACGGTGTTGTCGGCGGCGGCCTCCTCCAGGTCGATCACAGCGTCGAGCGGCTCGTAGTCGACGATCACCTCCTCGACGGCGTCGGCCGCGGCGTAGCGGCTCTCGGCCAGCACCACTGCCACGATCTGCCCCACGTGGCACGCCACATCGGTTGCAACCGCGAGGTGCGGCGGGTTCTTCATGTCCGGCGTCACCGGCCAGGCGCACGGCAGCGGACCGGCTCCCAGAGCGGCGAAGTCCTCACCGCTGTAAGCGGCCACGACCCCGGGGGCCGCCAGAGCAGGCTCCAGGTCCACGCCGTTGATCCGGGCGTGCGCGTGGGGGCTGCGCACAGCCGCCATCCAGAGAGCGCCGGGGACGTCCATGTCGTCGATGAAACGGGCTTCCCCCGACAGCAGCGCCGGATCCTCCCTGCGCAGCCGTCGTGTGCCGATCACCGTGGTCTCCTGCGCTGTGGCGCTCATGGCACCCCTCTCTCGGGTAACTCCTGACATTCGTCCAACGATACGCCACGGGGTAGCCTCGGTGCCGGGCGGCTCCAGCCTTCCTGCCACGACCACGACAGTGGCACTCCCGGCTGCGCCAACTACCTCGGGTGCAGCGCACAGCGAGCCGCTGGACAATGGATTCCGGCCTTCGCCGGAATGACGGTGGGGATCGGGGCCGGCGGGTCAGCCCGTGGCGTCGCCGCGCGCGGCCCACCAGTCGTCGAGACGCGCCGTGGTCTCCTCGACGGTCAGATCGGGATGCTCCCGACGCAGTTGCAGGAGGAACTTCAGCGCCTCGCCGATCTCGGGTCCGGGACCGATCCCGAGGCGCTGCATCACGACGTGGCCGTCCAGCAGCGGCCGCTCGGCTGCGCGCCGCTCCGCCTCGGCCAATTGCTTGATCCGCTCCTCGAGTTGGTCGACGTGGTGCTGGAGCTCCTCGGCGCGCGCACGGTTGCGGGTCGTGCAGTCACTGCGCACCAACTCGTTCAGGTGGCCGAGCAGGTGGCCGGCGTCACGGGCGTAGCGGCGCACGGCAGTGTCGGACCACCCACCACTGAAGCCCTTGAAGCGTCCCGAGAGCCGCACCAATTCGGCCACGTCGGCCACCACGTCGGCGGGGTAGTCCAGCGCCTGCAGACGCTTGCGGGTGATCCTGGCGCCGACAGCCTCGTGCTGATGGAACGTGACCTTTCCGTGCTCATAGGAGCGAGTGGCCGGTTTGCCGATGTCGTGGAAGAGCGCCGCCAGGCGCAGCCGCAGGTCCGGGCGGGTCTTGGCGGTCACGGCCACGGTGTGCGCCAGGACGTCCTTGTGGCGATGGATCGGATCCTGCTCGAGGAGCAGGGCCGGCAACTCGGGGACGATCCGCTCGGCCCATCCGCTTTGAACCAGCCGCCACAGCGGCTCGGTGGGATCGTCGGCCAGTACTGCCGCCGAGAGCATCTCGCGCATCAGGGCCACGTCGGCGCCGTCCCGCTCGGGGGCGCTCGCCACCGGCTCGTCGCCGGCTGCGCCGTCGGCGGTGGGCTCGCAGGCGGCCGCCTCATCGTCGGCTGTGCCGGCGCCGGACCCAGCGGGGGCGCCTGGGGTGTCCATGCCCTCATTCTGTCGCCTGCGAGGGTGCTCGCCCCGCCGCGGGGAGTGGGAATCGGGCTCCCGCTACCCTTGGCGGCCGTGAAGGCACTCGTCTTCGAACGCAAGGAGGCCCGCTACGCGGCGACGGCGCTGGCGACGCGCCTCACCGAAACGGCCGCGCCCCGCCTGGCCCCATTACGGCTGGCCGACATCGATCCCCCCGCGCTCCCGGGCGCCGGCTGGCACAACGTCCATCCCCGCCTGTCGGGTATCTGCGGCAGCGATCTCGCCCTGCTCACGGGTCGCACCTCCCGCTACTTCGAGCCGCTCGCCTCGATGCCGTTCGTGCTCGGTCACGAAGTTGTGGGTGATCTCGAGGACGGGCGCCGGGTCGTGATCGACGCCGTGCTCGGCCACGCGGCGCGCGGTGAGCCGCCCCCGCATGCCGGCGCCTACCCCGCTGACGGCCATGACTACGGTCACCTCACCTCCGGCGCGCTCGGTGCGGGCCTGCAGATCGGGTCGTGCAAGCGAACAGGCGGCGGGTGGTCGACGCAGTTCGTGGCCCACGACAGCCAGATCCACGACGTGCCCGAGGACCTCAGCGACCAGGCGGCCGTGATGGTCGAGCCCGCGGCGAGCGCCATCCACGCCGCGCTGCGCGCCGACGTTGCGGCAGGTGACACCGTCGTGGTGATCGGGGGCGGCCCCATCGGCCTCTGCGTCATCGCCGCGCTGCGACGCGGCTCGGCCGCGGAACGGATCATCGCCGCCGTCAAGTACGAAGAGCAGCAGCGCCTGGCGCGACGCCTCGGCGCCGACCTGGTGGTGAAGCCGGGCGAGATCGGCCGAGCCGTGCGTCGCGTCGTGGGCTGCCGCATGAACGGCGACCTGCTGAGCGGCGGCGCGGACGTCACGATCGACGCCGTGGGCAGTCCGAGTTCGCTCGCCGGCGCCGTCGCGGTCACCCGGCCGCGCGGATCGGTGGTGCTGTGCGGGATGCCCGGGCCGGGCCGCATCGATCTGGCGCCGGTCTGGCACCGGGAGGTGGCGCTGCTGGGTGCCTACACCTACGGCACCGAGCGACTCGCCGACGGAGCCGCGGTGCACACCTTCGACATGGCGTTCGAACTGGTGCGCTCGGAGGGGCTGGAAGAACTCGTCTCCGCGGCGTACCGCCTGGAGGACTACACGATGGCCGTGCGCCACGCCGATCAGGCCGGCCGCCGCGGCTCCATCAAGATCGTCTTCGACCTGCGCGACGAGCGCCGCTGAACGCTCGCCGCCCGGGCGCGGCTACTTCTGCTCTTTGAACTCCACGTGACGCCGCACGACCGGGTCGTACTTCTTCAGCGTGAGGCGCTCGCGCTGGTTGATCCGGTTCTTCGTGGTCACGTAGGTGTAACCGGTGCCCGCGCTGGACACGAGCTTGATGATCGGCCGCTTGTCGCTTCCCGCAGGCATCAGACCTTCACCCCCCGGCGCCGCATGTCGGCCAGCACCTTCTCGATCCCGTGCTTGTTGATCGTCTTCATCCCCTTGGCACTCACGCGCAGAGTGACCCACCGCTTCTCGCTGGGCACCCAGTAGCGGTGGCGCTGCACGTTCACGTTCCAGCGGCGACGCGTCTTGCGATGCGAGTGGGACACGTTGTTGCCGAACGACGGCTTGCGCCCGGTGACCTGGCAGATACGGGACATAGGTGGAGGATTCTATCGGTGCGGCGGTCGGCCCGACACCGTCGGGCACGCTCATCCGTGCACCCGAGCCGCGACGCGGTCGCGCTCATCCGTGCACCCGAGCCGCGACGCGGTCGCGCGTATCGGTGCACCCGAGACGTGGATCGGCCACCGGCGAGCGACCCCGCACGGGTCGGACTCCTTCCCACCGCAGCTCGCCGCCGTAGAAGAGCGGCGAGCGACCCCCCGCACGGGTCGGGCGGTAACGTTGGCGGTGTCGCCCGACCCGTGTGGAGCCACCGGGTGACGGACCCAGGAGGACAACGTGGCCGAACCCATCCGTTTCTACTTCGATCCCACTTGACCGTGGTGCTACCAGACCTTCCGCTGGGTCCGGCGACTCGCCGAACTCGACGTCGTGGAGGTCGAGTGGGGCGTGTTCTCACTTGCAATCATCAACTTCGAGAAGCCCATCGAGGAGTTCGACCCCGACCTCGGCAGGGGCGTCAAGGCCCTGCGCACCGCGATCGCCGTGCGGGACCGGTTCGGCAACGAGGCCATGGCCCGCTACTACGGCGCCATCGGCAACCGCATCTTCGACGGCCTGCAGGACTACAGGGACGACGCCACCATCACCGGCGCCCTGAGCGACGCGGGGCTCGATGAAGGGGTGCTGGTGGACGCCGTGGCCGACCCGACCACGTGGGACAAGCTCCTCGCCGAGCACACCTGGCTGACCAGCAGCACCCGCAGCTTCGGCGTTCCCACGATCCAGGTCGACGGCCCCGACGGGCCCGCCACGTTCGGCCCGGTGATCTCGAACCCGCCGGAGGACGACGACGACGCCGTGGCCCTCTGGCATCACACGGCATGGCTGACGCGCTACGAGAACTTCAGCGAACTGAAGCGTGACCGCACCGTCGATCCCGACCTCGAAGCGTGGCGGGTACGCGAGTAGCGCCCACCCTGTGCGCACCAATCTGCCAGCGCGCGTTCTTGACGCTGGCGCGCCCCACCGCAGCGTCGGCATTCACGTCTCAGACCAACACTGCTCTTCGATTCAACCTGCAGTCGACCAGCCAGGACCCGCCACCGGGCGACTACCCGGGGGTCAGGGTCCAGAACTGATTAGGGTGCGCGCCGGTGAGCGAGCAGAGCGGACAACGGCCGGTGGCTGCGGCATTGGGCAGCGTGCTGGCAATGGCGCTCGGCTCGGCGGTCGGCCTCCTTCCGGGCTTCATCATCGTCGCGCTCCGCGCAGATCTGGATCTGGGCTACTGGCAGGTCGGCTTGCTGTCCGGCGTGAATTACGGCTGCACCTGGTTGGCGATGTCGCCTGCCGCACGCCTGACGGATCGCTGGGGTGCTCGCCGGGTCGTGCTGGTGCACATGGTCCTCGTGGTGGTCGCCGCCGCGATTGCGGCCGCAGCCGCTTCGTACCCCATCCTGCTGGTGGCGGCCGTGCTCAACGGCCTGGGCTACGCACTCACGAACGTGGGGACGAACGTCGTCGTCAAGCGCTCGATCGAGGCGCAGTGGCGAACCGCGGCGATGGTCGCCAAGTCCGCCGCCGTGCCCGGGTTCCTGGCTCTGCTGGCCGCTTTCGGGCCGTGGATCGCCGACCGCTGGCACTGGCGGTGGATCTACGCGGCCCTGGCGGTGGGCGGGGTGTTGGCGGTGCTGGCCGTCTGGCGGACGCTGCCTGACGATCGTCCTGCCGGACGCAGCACGGCCTCCCGGGACCTGCCGCGCTACTTCGGCTGGTTCCCCGTGGCGGCGGCCCTGATGGTCTTCGCGACCGTGCCGGTCTACCTGCTGTCGGTGCCGTACCTGGACGAGTCGCTGGGTTTCACGTCGGCGACCTCGGGCGTCCTGGTCGGGGTGAGCGCCGCGATCGGTGTCGGGGTCACGCTGCTCATCGTGCTGCTCTCGGGCCGGGTGTCGCCGGAGTTCCGAGCCCGCCTCGTGGTCATCCTCTCGGCCCGGTCGCGGTTCATGTGGGCGATCTTCGGTCTGGTGATCTACCGGATCCGGCTCGTGATGGTGCTCTGCCTCACCATGAGTGCCTTCGTCGCGCTGATCGCCGCGGGTGGATCCTTCGGGGTGGTGGTCGCCATGGTGGGCATGGTCGGCACGATGTCTTTGCAGCCCGCCCGACTCGGTGCCATGAACGCCGCCGTCGTGGAGCGGGCGGGCGCGGTGGCCGCGCGCGGTTCGGCGCAGGCTATGGGCGGGTACTACCTCGGCGCCATGGCCGCACCGGTGGCGTTCGGCGCCCTGCTGGACGCCGGCCTGTCGTACCGCTGGGTCTGGCTGATCTGCATCATCCTGCTGGGTGCCGCCACCGTCGCGTACCGGCTCGCCGGCCGCCTGCAGCCGCTCGACTGGTCCCGCTGGAGGATGCGGCTGACCGGCGTCCGCTAGCCGCGGGTCGCGCCGGAGGTGCCCGCGGGTCCTCGAGTGGCTTGAGGTCCTCTCAGCCCGGTGGGGACTGCGGGACGACCAAGTCCAGGAACCGGCGCGTCAGCGCCGCGCATTCGGCGGGCCTCTCGAGCTGCAGGAAGTGCGTCGATTCGGGCAGGAAGTCGTAGTCCACGCTCAGCATGTCACTGAGATCCAGCGTCGGCAGGTACGAGTAGGGCAGCGTCGGATCCGCCCCGATCACCTTCACGGGGCAGAGGATCTCCTCGAACTCCACCGAAACGGCGAAGACGTTGGCGTAGTCGATGATCTGCGCCTCGAATTCCCGCGGGCAGCGCAACTCGTACCCGTCCCCGCCGTCGGTCTCGCGGAGCGTGGTGCGGGCCAGGAGTCCGGCGATTCCCGCAACGGCGCCGCGGAATACCGGCATGAACTGCACCAGGTCGATCAGGTCCTGGCTGGACGCGAATCGTGGCGAGCGCCGTCGTGTCAGCGCCGCGGTCTGCTTGGCTGCCGTGTCGAAGTCGGCGTGACTCCTTCCCGGTTTGCAGAGGGGCGGATCGAACAGGACGAGCGCCGAGTATCCGCTTCCCATGGCCGGTGACAGCAGAGATGTCAGAGCCGAGACGGAATGGAAGACACCGGACTTCGGCTTGGTCCCGAAGCGGTCGTCGATCACATCCAGAATGGCATCGTGGTCACGCGCGAACGTCGGCACGGCGTGGTCCCGGAGGGCGCCCACACTGTTCCAGCCGTGGTTTCTGAGGTCGAATATGAAGAGGTCGAAATCGTCGGCAAGGAGCGACCAGAACGGGTAGTAGAGATCGATCGCAAGGCCGTTCCCATGACTCAGGACAAGCCGCCGCCCGTCGGAATTGCCGTGGCGGCGGATGGTGATGACCGTGCCGTCGGCCATGCTGGCATCCACGGTCTCGAGCGGTTCGGGAACGGCCCACCCGCTTGAACTGTCGTATGTCACCTGCTGATTCCTTCTGCGCGGCCCTTCGCCGACCGGAGGGCTGTCCGCTTGTCCGGGACGACTGGAGAGGAAGGTTACTGTCCGCCTTGCCGGCGGTTCGCAGCCGGACCCAGGGCGAGCGTGCCGTAGGATGAGCCCGCGTGTTGCGGGCTGAGACTCATGTAGGGACATCGAGATGAATGATCCGGCCGCCGTGGGCGTTGTTGCGGGGAACCCGGCCGCTGAGCCCGGTATCCGGGTCCCGCAAGAGCACCTTCCCGAGCAGCCGATCGCCATCATCGGCATGGCCTGCAGGTTCCCCGGAGCGGACGACCTCGGGGCGTTCTGGCGACTGCTGGAAGCGGGGGGGAACGCCGTCAGCGAGGGTGTCCCGGGTTCCGGCGTCGGGCGGGTGGGGGAGTTGTTCGGCGACGATGTCGATGCTCCGGCCTGCCGGTTCGGCGCCTTCGTTGACGGGATCGACCAGTTCGACGCCTCGTTCTTCAGGATCTCGCCGATCGAGGCGCAGCTACTGGACCCGCAGCAGCGACTGATGCTGGAGACAAGCTGGTGCGCCCTGGAGGACGCGGGAATCGACCCCGACGGTCTGAAGGGCAGCCGCACCGGCGTCTACGCGGGCATCAGCAACAACGAGTACCGCGGGCTCGTGGCCGAAGCGATCGAGACCTCCGAGCCTGCGGCCAGCCTCTACTCGGTCACCGGCACGTCGTTCAACACCGCAGCGACCAGTTCGTCGAAGTCCCGCCGGGGGACCCGCTCCTCGAGGTCCACGCCGACGCGCCCGGCGGGTGCCAGCGCGATCAGTCCGTGCCGCCCGCTGTGGCCGACGTTGAAGCCGACGTCGACTGCTCGGCCGTCGAGGACTGCGAACGGCTTGCCTCCGTCGGCGGCACCGAACGACAGGCTGCCATTGCCGCAATCCAGTTGCGTACACAGCAGCGACCTGAGCGCTGCACGGCACAGCACGAAGTGGCGGCGCGCCGGCGCGTGCTGGAATCTCTCCCAGCGAGACCGCTCGGCGCCGTCCAGCCATGCGAACGCAGCGGCCTCGCGGCCCTCGTGAGGAGCGAGGTCGACGTGCATGATGCGTGTGCTGCCGACCTGCCTTAGCGACTCCCACCAGCAGTCGGGAGCAGACGGATCCACTGCGGGCAGAATATCGGCGGCCGGTGTCGCCGCACTGCTCTTACGCTGACCTGCACTTATATGTCCTCTAAGGTGCGCCCACGGCAGGAGTCGAACCTGCGACCTTGGACTTAGGAGGTCCCTGCTCTGTCCAACTGAGCTACGTGGGCAGGCCGGGCGGTACCGGGGCAGACCCGGCCGCCGGTCCGGTCGACCCCGATCGTAGCGAGGGTTGACCGGACCGGCTCCGAGCGAGGGGATTCAGGCGGCTTCGGCGAGCCGATCGGCCATGAGCCGGCCCAGGCCCTGGTAGAGCGAGGCAGCCGGAGCCAGCTTCCGCCACGCCAGCACAACTTCACGACCCGGCTTGGTGTCGCTGAACGGCCGCACCACGACGCCGGTGCCCTCACGGGCCTCGACCTGCCGGGCACTCGCAGGCAGGAGTGTCACACCCATGCCGGCGGCAACCATCTGGCAGATCGTGTGGAGGCTGGTGCCCTGGATGTCGCCGCCGTTGCGGGCTCCCGCCCGGTTGCAGATCTCGATGGTCTGGTCCCGCAGGCAGTGCCCGTCCTCCAGCAGCAGCACCGTCTCCTCGCGGATGCCACGCATGGCGACGTGCGACTGGTGTGCCAGACGGTGGTCGGGCGCCATCGCCAGCAGGAACGGGTCGACCAGGATGACCTCGTAGTCGAACCGCCCGTCGTCGATGGGCAGGGCCATGAGTCCGAGATCCAAATCGGCGGCGGCGAGAGCCGCTGCCAACGGTTCGGTCTGCAGCTCGAGCAGGTGGATCTCGACGGACGGGTGGCGCTCACGCACCGCCGGCAGCACCCTGGCCAGCAGGTAGGGCGCAACCGTCGGGATCGCCCCCACCCGCAGCGGCCCGGTGAGTTCGGTCGCCGAGCGGTGGGCCGACTTGAGCAACTCATCCGCTTCGCGCAGGACCACCCGGGCCCGCGCGGCCAGTTCGCGACCGGCGGCGGTGACGGCGATCCCCCGCCCCACACGCTCGGTCACGGCGACCCCCACGTGCTTCTCGAGTTCGCGAATCTGCGCACTGAGCGTCGGCTGGGTGACGAAGCACGAGGCCGCCGCCCGGCCGACGTGACCGTGGGTGTCGAGCGCCACCAGGTATTCCAACTGGCGCATCGTCGGGCGCATCCCGATGGAGGTCAAGAACGGCCTCCGGGGTGCGGTCGCCGACCCGTTGCCGGAGCCGTTGGCCGCGCCGTCGGCCGAACCGTTGCCCGTCTTCTGCCGGCCATCTATATCCGTCGGGCAGCGACCGCGTCTTCGACGCGACGCAGGCCCCAAGCGCGGCGGCGTGCTGCAATCCTCGCCGACATCCGGCGGACGGCCACGGTCTCCTCGACACGGCTGCCGTAGGTGGCGTCGGCCTTGCGGAAGTGGTCGACGGATCGTGCGACGATCTCGTCGCCGATCGGGGTGCTCCGGACCTGCACCAGCGAGGTGGCGATGGCGTCGACAAGGCGCAGTTGCTCCTCCGGACCCATGAGCCGGTACAGGTCACCGGCCTGCTGGTAGTCGTCGACCGCCCGGATCTTCGGACCGTAGGCGCCGGAGACGTCGCCGAGGTCGAATCCCTCCCACAGCGGTTCGCCGGTCTGCACCGGACCCGAGAAGCTGTTGGGCTCGTAGTTGACGCTGCGCCCGCCGTTGCCACCGAAGCGCATGAACCCGTCGCGGCCGTAGTTCCGGCCACCGTCGAACGGGCAGCCCTTCGGCGAGTTGACCGGGAGCTGCGTGTGGTTGATGCCCAGCCGGTAGCGGTGCGCATCGCCGTAGGCGAACAGCCGGGCCTGCAGCATCTTGTCGGGGCTGGGCCCCACGCCAGGGACCATGTGCCCGGGATCGAAGGCCGCCTGCTCGACCTCGGCGAAGTAGTTGTCCGGCGTGCGGTTCAACTCCATGCGCCCCACCTCGATGAGCGGGTAGTCGCCGTGCGGCCACACCTTGGTGAGGTCGAAGGGGTTGATCCGGTAGCCGGCTGCGTCCGCCTCGGGCATCAGTTGCACCTTCAGCGTCCAGGAGGGGAAGTCGCCGCGATCGACGGCGTCGTACAGGTCCTGCTGGTGGTGCTGCGGGTTCTGGCCGGCAACCCGGGCGGCGGTGGCGGCGTCGAAGCAGCGGATGCCCTGATCGCACTTGAAGTGGAACTTCACCCAGTGACGCTCGCCGTGGTGGTTCACCCACTGGAAGGTGTGCGAACCGTAGCCGTTCATGTGGCGCCAACTCGCCGGCAGGCCCCGATCCCCGAACAGCCAGGTGAACTGGTGCGTGGCCTCGGGCGAGTGCGAGAAGAAGTCCCACACGTTGTCGGCCTCCTGCCGGTTGGTGTAGGGGTCGTACTTCTGGGAATGGATGAAGTCGGGGAACTTCAGCGGGTCGCGGATGAAGAAGACCGGCGTGTTGTTGCCGGCGAGGTCCCAGTTCCCGTCGGCCGTGTAGAACTTGACCGCGAACCCGCGGGGATCACGCACCGCGTCGGCGGCGCCCTTGGACCCTGCCACGGTGGAGAACCGGACGAACACGTCGGTTTGCTTGCCGGCCACCGAGAACATGTCCATGCGGGTCCAGCGGACCGCCTCGGGGTTGGTGACCGTGAACGTCCCATACGCCCCGGAACCGACGGCGTGCACGGTCCGCTCAGGAATGCGTTCCCGGTTGAACCGGGCGAGCTTCTCGATGAGGTGCTGATCGGCGAGCAGGACCGGGCCGGCGGGGCCGGCCGTCTGGCTGTTCTGGTTGTCGGCAACCGGAGCGCCGGACTCGGTGGTCAGGGTGGGGCGTTGGGTCGTCATGGTGCAGCCTCCCTCTTCGGCTGGTTTCGTCGTGATTCCAGTCTGGCGGCACCGATACCCAAAGACAATTTGCTAATACCAAACTTACATATAGAGACACTCTATCATTAGTACCAACCTCGGCGGGCGCGGCCACGCCAAGGAGGTCTGTCTCAAAAGTGCTGGTCAGCAACATCGTCGGCAGCGGCAGGGCTCGGCACGCCGCCCCAAGACGCTCCGGCACCAAACCGCCGGAGGCTTGTCAAGAGCCGAGAGATTCTCGCGTCTCAGCGCCCCAGACGAGACTCGATGAGCTTCAGGAGTTCCGCGGGACTCCCCTTGCAGTCCGACAGTTCCTCCTCCGGGACAAGGATTCGCCAGGAGGCTCCGTCGCCGGTCAACACCACAGGGAGTCGATCCGCCGCCGCCAACTGCTCCGGCGAGGCCTCGTCGCGATGCAGCAGTTCCACGCTGAGGCTCGCCGCAGCACACGCGTCCTTCCACGAGCGCTTCCCCAATGGGTTGAACCCGTGGGTGATGTCGCAGAGCGCACAGTGCCCCCGCCCGGCGAGCTTGTCAATCACGTAGCGCAACTCGCCGCGAAGCCCGCCGTCGGCATCGAAGATCCCGACCAGACTCTCAGCGTTGGCCATCATCCCGCTTCTGGTTCAGGTATCTGCAGAGAGCTACTCGAGTTGGTTGCCGCCGGCGTCGAAGACCGCAATCGCCCTGCTGGGACAGTTGCGGGCCGCCCGGAGCAACTGCTGGCCGCTGAGTTCGCCGACGGTCGGCAGCACCGTGGCCAGCTCGTCGTCGTCGAAGCCGAACCCGGCCGGGAAGTCGGCCACGCAGCGTCCGACGCTCATGCACTCGTCCTGATCGATCGTTACCCGGTATGCCATCGCAAAGACGCTAGGGCAGGAATCGGGCGGCGCCGACCCCCGAGGCGCCACCGGTCACCAGGACTCTCCGCAGCGCCTCCGCACCGTATCGGTGACCGTCGGCGGCCACGACACAACCTTGCGGCAGCAAGCGGGCTTCGTCGACCGGTCAACCGCGCACCCGGCGTGACATCGGTCAACCTCGGGACGCCCCGCAACGCAATGCCGCTACCGTGGCTTGCCTGTGAGATTCCGGTCGCCGCAGTTTGTCGTATCCCCGGTGGGTTCGTGGGCCTGAGCATCACCGTCCTGGGCTGCTCGGGCTCCTACAGCGCTCCCGGTCTGGCCTGCACCGGCTACCTGGTGGAATCGGATTCGACCCGGGTGTGGCTGGACGCCGGGCCGGGAACACTGGCCAATCTCCAGCGCCACCGCACGCTCGAGGAGATCGACGCGATCGTCATCACGCACGAGCATCCCGACCACTGGCTGGATCTGGCGATGGCGTACATCGCCTGCCGCTACTTCCTGGACCGCGGGACGATGCCCGTCTACGGAACCGTTGGCACCCACACGCTCGCCTGCGCTCTCGCCGGAGGGCACGACCTGGCGCCCACGATCGATTGGCGCCTCATCACCGATGGCGACAGCGTGAGCATCGGCGATCAGCAGTGGCGGTTCTCCCGCACCGATCACCCCGTGGAGACGCTGGCCCCCCGCGTCGACAGCGGCGGGCGCTCCTTCGCCTTCTCCGCCGACACGGGCGAGGATTGGTCGTTCGCCCGGCTCGGCGACGGCATCGACCTCGCCCTGTGCGAGGCGACGTTCCTGCACCAGGACCTCGTGTCACCGTCCCCGCACTTGAGCGCCCTGCAGGCAGGGTCGATGGCGGCCGACGCCGGCGTGGGACGGCTCCTGCTCACCCACCTGGCACCCGGCTCCGACGCAGCCGCCTTCCGGCAGGAAGTCACCGCATCCTTCGGCGCCCCGGTCGAACTTGTAGCCATCGACCGGCGCTACGAGGTCTGAGCCCTCCCAGAGCGCTCCGGATCAGGACTGGATCGGTCCGCCCACGTAGAACGGTACGTCCAGAGGAGTCGGCGGCGTGTTGCCCAGCAGCAGATCGGCGGCCTTCTCAGCGACCATCATCACCGGAGCGTAGATGTTGCCGTTGGTCACGTTCGGCATGACCGAGGCATCCACTACACTCAGCCCCTCGGTGCCGTGCACGCCCATCGACGCCGGATCGACAACCGACATGTCGTCACGGCCCAAGCGGGCCGTCCCCGACGGGTGCAACGCCGTCTCGGCGTCGCGGGCCACCCAATCGAGGATCTCGTTATCGCCTTCGAGATCGGGACCAGGCGAGAGTTCGCCGGCGTTGTACGGCGCGAACGCCGGTTGGCTCATGATGTTGCGCGTGACGCGAATGGTCTCGAGCCACTCGCGGCGGTCCCTGGGGGTCGACAGGTAGTTGAAGAGGATCGCCGGCTTGGCCCTCGGGTCCGCTGAGCGAATCCGCACGTGACCCCGCGAGTCGGAGTACATGGGGCCGACATGCACCTGGTAGCCGTGCCCGCCGCTCGGCGCCGAGCCGTCGTAGCGGATCGCCAGCGGCAGGAAATGGAACATGAGGTTCGGGTAGGACTCGTCGAGATTGCTGCGCACGAACCCGCCGCCCTCGAAGTGGTTGGTGGCACCGGGGCCCCGCCGGAACAGCCACTGCAAACCGATCCACGGCCGGCGCCACACCTGCAGGTGCGGCTGCATCGACACGGGCAGCTTCGAGGCGTACTGGACGTAGACCTCGAGGTGATCCTGGAGGTTCTCCCCCACCCCGGGGAGATCGGCGACGACCGGAATGTCCAGCGACCGCAGCAAATCCGCCGGGCCGACGCCCGAGATCTGTAGCAACTGGGCCGATCCGAACGCACCCCCGCACAGGATCACCCGCGCCCCCCGCACGATGCGCGTCCGGCCCCTCCGGGTGCACTCCACTCCCACCGCCCGGTTGCCCTCGAAGACGACACGATTGATATGAGTGCCGCACTCGACGGTCAGGTTCGGGCGATTCAGCACCGGGTGCAGGTACGCCCTCGCTGCCGACAGCCGCCGTCCCCGGTGGATGTTCCGGTCGAAGGGGGCGAATCCTTCCTGGCGGAATCCGTTGAGGTCGGCGGTCAACTCGTACCCGGCCTCCTGCACGGCCTCGAAGAACGCCGTGAACAGGGCGCTGGTGGCCGGTCCCCGCTCGAGGACCAGCGGTCCGTCACCGCCCCGGTAGTCGTCGGGGCCCGCCAGGCAGGTCTCCATGCGCTTGAAGTACGGCAGGCAATAGCGGTAGCTCCAGGTCTCCATACCGGGACCGGCCGCGGCCCAGCGGTCGTAGTCCGCCGGGTTCCCGCGCTGGAAGATCATGCCGTTGATCGAACTCGACCCGCCGAGGACCTTCCCCCGGGCGTGGTAGACGCGGCGGCCGCCCATGTGCGGCTCAGGCTCGGTCTCGTACTTCCAGTCGTAGAAGCGGTTGCCGATCGGAAATGCCAGCGCCGCCGGCATGTGGATGAACACGTCCCAGCGCCAGTCGCGTCGGCCGGCCTCCAGGACGAGCACGCGGTTGGCGGGGTCGGCGCTGAGCCGGTTGGCCAGAGCGCAACCGGCTGAGCCACCTCCCACGATAACGAAGTCGTACATCAACTACCTCTGGGAGAATCGGGACGACATCACCGCTCGTCGTGTCGGAGGAGCCGGATAGCCCATGCATCGGGGGGGACCGCTGCCCAGGCCGCTGCGCCGATCCCCGGCGATTGCCGGAATACCGGACCGCCGGGGATCGGCATGACCCCCGCGCGTCGGACCCGAGGCGTCGGTCGAGCACACCGGTAGCGACACACCAGTCGATCTCGCCGACTGGGCCCGGCAAACCGGCATTGTCGACTCCCTCTCTCAACGAATAGATCCGGTTGAAGCCGTTGTGGCAAAATATCACGGCCTCCGCCGCCGGAGTGTTCGCCACGCTCGGTCCGCCGACGCCGAGCGACAGTCCGTTCGGCGAGCCGGGCCGGCCGGCGTGCCGGTACCGTGAGCGCCGTGCTTCGGCTGTACGACACGCTCAGTCGCGAGGTGGTCGAGTTGCGCCTCCGCACGCCGGGCGAGGTCTCGATCTACGTGTGCGGACCGACGGTGTACGACGTGCCACACCTCGGCCACGCTCGAACGGCCCTGACCTACGACGTGTTGCGGCGCTATCTGATGTGGCGAGGACTCGTCGTGCGGATGGTTAGCAACATCACGGACGTGGACGACAACATCATCTCTCGGGCCGCCGACGAGGGAAGCACCGAGGAGCAGGTCGCTGCCCGCTTCACCGACGTCTACGTCAGCGAGATGGAGGCTCTGGGAGTCGCGGAGCCCGACGAGCGGCCGCGCGCCACCGGCTACATCACCGAGATGGTCGAGTTCGTGGGCGAGCTGCTGCGCAAGGGCGCGGCGTATGTCATCGACGGCGCCGGAGTGTATTTCGACATCGCCCGGTATCCGGACTACGGGCGGCTCCCCCATCGCCAAACTGCTGAACTCCGCGACAGTGCCGGCGCTCGGGTCGCGGTCGACGAGCGCAAGCGCGACCCGCTGGACTTCGCCCTCTGGAAGGCGGCCAAGCCGGGAGAACCCGCCTGGGACGCGCCGTGGATGCGCGGGCGGCCCGGCTGGCACATCGAGTGCGTGGCCATGTCGCTCGGGCTGCTCGGCGATGGATTCGACATCCACGGGGGAGGATCCGACCTGATCTTCCCGCATCACGAGAACGAGCGGGCCGAAGCCGAGGCTGCAGGCCACCGTTTCGCCCGCCTCTGGATGCACTCGGCCATGGTGAACGTGGGCGGCGAGAAGATGGCCAAGTCGGCCGGCAACTTCCGCACACTGGCCGATGTTCTGGCGGTGCACGACCCGCGGGCGCTGCGGCTGGCGATGCTGCAGGCGCACTACCGCTCAACGATGGAGATCGACGAAGCGGTGCTCGCGGGAGCGGCCGCCGGTGTCGAGCGCTTCGACGCCTTCGCTCGGCGCGTGAGCGCGGTCGTCGGACTCGACCGAGATACCAGCGGTGCCCCGCACGCCGAACAAACCCGCGATGCCGTCGACCCGACCGGGGCGGATCGTTCGGCTGACACCGACGGCGATGTGGGCGCCGCCCGCACGGCTTTCATCGAGGCCATGGATAGCGACCTCCGAACTCCGGATGCGGTCGGTGTGATCTTCGAACTCTTGCGGAAGGGGAATATCTCCCTCGACCGTGGCGAGACCGCGGCCGCAGCAGCCGCGCTGGACACCGTGCACGATCTGACAGACGCCCTTGGTCTGCATGTGTATTCCGACAATTTGGTGCGCGCGAGGCTCGATGGGGGGTCGACCGGCTCGATACGTGGCAGAGCGTCGCTCAGCCCGGTACAGACCGACTTGCCGGAGGACGGGGCGATTCAACGACTCATCGACGAGCGGGCTACAGCGCGCCAGGCGCGTGACTATGCGACGGCCGACCGCATCAGGGCCGAGTTGGCTGAAGACGGCATAGAACTCGAGGACACCCCGGGCGGCACCATCTGGCGCAGGGTTCGCTGAGAGCGGCGATGCGCGACCTGCTCGCAAGTGCCGCACGCGTGGCCGGCGATATCGCGTTCGGCACGAGCGAGACCGTCGAGGCCCAACTCCGTAGGGCGCTGCACGGGCCGCTCGGCACAGTCCGGCGGGTCGAGCGCCTGGCCGAGGGCTCGCACACCACCCGGCACCTGCGGGCCGAGGTGCATCTGGCCCGCGGTGGGCAGCGGTCGGTGTTCGTGAAGACGCCGTCACCCGCCGCGGTGACGCGTCTGGTCGTCGAGGCCGCGGGGCTCACCGCCAGCGAGGTCCGCTTCTACCGGACGCTGGCCGCGAGTGTCCCGCTGCAGGTCCCCGAATGCCTTCACGCCCGTCACGACGGCACCCGCTTCATGCTCGTGCTGGAGGACCTGACCGGCTCGGCCGGCCTGCCGGCCTCCAGCGACGCCTGCACGGCGCGCCAAGCGCTGACGGTGATCGACGCCCTCGCGGACCTGCACGCCTTCGGCTGGGGTCGTCCCCAACGAGGCACGGCCGGCGGATGGCTCCTGGCACAGGTCGATCGCGAGCGCTCCCTCGGGGCATGGCTGCGACTCCCCCTGATGAGTCGCGGGCTGGATCTTGCCGGCAGGCAGATCAAGCCGCGGTTGGCGGCCGACGCCCTCCGCTACGCCCGGCACCACAGGGTCGTTTACGAGAGGCTCACCAAACCTCCGCACACTCTCGTCCACAACGACTGCCACATCGGGAATCTCGCCTTCGGGGCCGAGGATCGCCCGATCTTCCTGGATTGGCAGATGGTGCGCGCCGGGCAGTGGGCACGTGACGTGGCCTATTTCTGCACGCTTGCGCTCGATCCCAGTGATCGTCGATCCGGTGAAGGCTTGCTGCTGGACCGTTACCGTCGTCGCTTGCGCGCCGCCGGGGGCCCGAGCCTGGATGCGGCAGCCGCGCGGGAGGCCTACCGGCGTCACGCTGCCTACGCATTCGAGGCCGTCGTCGTCACCATGGCGCTTGGCGCCGCGCCCCGCGAGGCCACGGACACCTGGCTCGAGCGGGCTGCAGCGGCCGTCGAGGATCTCGAATCCTTCAAGGCTCTGGATCTCCCCGACTGACCGCTCTCGAGGAACCAGCCGCCGTCGCTGGGGTCGTGTCCGCGGCCGGTGAGGGTCGGAGGCAGCCGCGACGGCGGGGTCGGTGACACAATGCGGGCGACCCGTGCGGAGGGAGGTGTCCGGGTGCACAACGTTCTCGACGGTCTGCGGGTGGTAGAGGGTTCCGCGTTCGTGGCCGCCCCCTCGGGCGGCATGACTCTCGCCCAGTTGGGCGCCGACGTGATCCGCTTCGACCCCATCGCCGGTGGCATCGACTACCACCGTTGGCCGATCACCGATGACGGCACCAGTCTTTACTGGGCCGGGCTCAACAAAGGCAAGCGGTCGCTGCGCGTGGACGTGCGCTCGGCGATTGGTCGGGAATTGCTGAGCGAACTGATCTGTGCACCCGGTCCCGGCTCGGGCATCTTCCTCACCAATTTCCCGGCCACGGGTTGGATGGGCTATGACGCGCTTCGTTCCCGGCGCGCCGACCTCATCATGCTCGCCATTACCGGCAACAATGATGGCACCACGGCGGTCGACTACACGCTGAACTGCGCTGTGGGCTACCCGATGGTGACGGGTCAACTCGCAGTGGCACCCGAGAGCGAGGGCGACGCGGCCCGCACGGAGGGCGACCACCCCGTGAACCACGTGCTGCCGGCGTGGGACGTGATCTGCGGGCAGACCGCGGCTCTGGGATTGCTGGCAGCCGAGCGTCACCGGACCCGCACCGGCGAGGGTCAGCTCGTGACGCTTGCGCTGTCGGACGTGGCGCTCGGAGTGGTCGCAGCCTTGGGCCACATATCGGAGGCACAGGTTCTTGGCACCGAACGTCCGCGCATCGGCAACGACCTCTACGGCGCCCTCGGCAGGGACTTCCGCTGTGCCGACGGTCGCCGCGTGATCGCCGTGGCAATCAGTCCCCGACAATGGCAGGCGCTGTGCGCGGCGTGCGAGATGACCGATGCGATGGACGCGCTGGCAGCCGAGACCGGTCTGAACCTGGCCCGGCGGGAGGGCGATCGATTCATGGCCCGGCACCGCATCTTCGAGGTGATCGAGGAGTGGTGCGGCCGGCGAACCCTTTCCGAGGTGGCGGAGGCGTTCGACCGCCACGGCGTGTGCTGGGGCCCCTACCAGACCTTCCGGCAGCTGGTGGCGGATGATCCCCGCTGCTCGGTCGCCAACCCGTTGTTCGCCCAGGTCACCCACCCGGGCGTGGGTACGGTGCTGGACGCCCGGTCACCGCTGCGGTTCGGTGGGCTGGCCCTCGACGACCCGGCACCTGCGCCCCGCCTCGGTCGGCACACCGACGAGATTCTCAGTGAGTACCTCGGGCTGTCGGGCACCGAGATCGGCCGGCTGCACGACGCCGGCGTCGTCGCCGGACCCGACGAGTGAGCCACCCACCGGCGCCCATCAACCGAAGGAGGAAGCACCCATGACCGCACGAATCGGAGTCATCGGCACCGGGTGGTGGGCGACGCGGGCACACCTCCCCGCCATCGCTGCGAATCCCGACGCCGAGTTGGTTGCCATCGCCGACCCCAACGAGGCAAACCGGAGCCGCGCAGCCGAGGTGTTCGCGCCGCCGGCGACCTACGGCGACTACCGCGACATGCTGCAGGCAGAGCAACTCGACGGCGTGGTCGTGGCGGTGCCCCACACCCGGCACTTCGAGATCGCCCGCGATGCGTTGCGCCGGGACTTGCACGTCCTGCTCGAGAAACCGATGGTGCTGACCAGCGATCACGCTCGCGAGCTACTGCGCGCGGCCGCCGAGCGCGAGCGGGAGATCATCGTGGGTTATCCGTGGCACTACAACGAGCAGGTCAACCGGGCACGCGAGTGGATCGCCTCGGGGGCCATCGGCAACCTTCTCTACGTCCACTCGCTGTTCGCATCCATCGTGTGGGAGCTGTACCGGGGCGAGCCCGAGTTGGTCGCGGACGAGATGGGGTACACGGTCAACCCCACCGGAAGGGACACGTACAGCGACCCGGCGCTGTCCGGTGGCGGGCAGGGGGTCACTCAGATCACCCACTCCGGCGCGCTGCTGCTGCACATGACAGGACTCGAACCCGCCAAGGTGTTCGCTCAGATGCACAACCACGACCTGCGGGTGGATCTCGTCGACGCCCTCAGCGTGCGGTTCGAGGGTGGCTGCCTGGGGACCATCGGCTCCACCGGATCGACCGTGCGCACCCAGCAGGAGGTCCTGGAGTACCGGCTCTACGGCGCCGGCGGGCACATCCTGTTCGATGTGATGAATGAGCAACTGACGATGTATAGGGCAGACGGCTCCATCACCGAGAGCCCGCCGTGCCCGCCGGCGCCGGCAGGTCGCGACTATTCCACGAGCTATCCCGAGGAGGGTCCGCTCAACAACCTGGTCGAGGTCATCGAGGGAGGTCCGAACCGCTCGCCCGGCCGTCTGGGCGCCCGCGTCGTCGCCATGCTCGAAGCCGCCTACGCCTCGGCAGCCGACGGCGCGTCCCACCAAGTGGCCCCCACCGACCCGTGAGCCTGGATCCACTGCTGGGTTGGGGGTGATCGGAGCGTCTGTGGGGACACGGGCGTGTCTCGCCACCGCTTCTGTGAGCAAAAACGCCGCCGACGGCGGCGAAATCGCGCAGAGTTGGCGCAAGGCCCGGCGCAGAGCGGCACCCCGCCCCGCCGGAACCCCCCTACCGCATCAGGTAGCGGTCGATCACCTCTTGCACGATGGTGAGGCCCCACCCCGGCCCGGCCGGCACCGGCACCCAGCCGTCCTGCTGCTCGATGGGCTCGGTCACCAACTCGTACTGCATGGGTGAAGGGTTGGGCTTCAACTCGAACACGACGCCGTTGTCGCAGCTGGCGTAAAGGTTCGCAGCGGCTGCCGTGTTGATGGCGCTCGACCACGAGTGCGGCGTGAAACGCACGCTGTGGGCGTTGGCGAACTCGACGATCTTCTTGAAGCCGGTGACGCCCTCGGCCTTGCCCGGGTCGGGCATGACGATGTCCGCCGCCCCCAACTCGATCAGCTCCTTGAAGGCCCGCAGCGTCCACTCCTTCTCGCCGGTGGCGACGGGCGTGCGGATGGACTCCCGGAGACGTATGTAGCCCTGAATGTCGTCCTGCGGCAGCGGTTCCTCGATCCAGTAGAGGTTGTAGGGCTCGAAGGCTCGGGCCATGGCGATGGCATGCGACGGCGTCCAGCGGACGTGCGTGCCGACGTCCACGATGACGTCGACGTCGGGACCGACGGCGTCGCGGATCGTCGAGACGACGGCCAGATCGCGCTTCGGGTCGCGCCCGAAGCACGTCTCGGGGCTCTTGCCCCAGCCACCCTTCACCGCCGTATAGCCCCGCGACGCGTAGTCGGCAAACTCCTCGCCGGTGGCATCGAGGTCCTCGGTGTCGAAGATGACGCTCGCGCAGGCCCGCATTTGTGTCATGCGCTTGCCGCCGAGCAGTTCGTAGACCGGTACGTCCAGAAGGCGGCCCTTGAGATCCCACAGGGCCATGTCCACGGCGCTGATGGCAAAGCTGGCAACTCCGCCGTTGCCGTACCACCAGCTGCGATCCCGCATGGCCTGCCAGAGCCGCTCGACATCGCGGGCGTCCTCACCGATGAGCAGCGGCGCGAATCCCTCCTCCACGATCACCTTCGTGGCCAGGGCCGCCTCCGGGAACTGTGCAATGCACTCGCCCCAGCCCACGGCACCGTCGGCGCTCGTGACCTTGGCGATGGTCACGTAGCGGCTCTTGTTGCTGTCATGAGGTTCGGGATAGTGCAGCGGGAATGCTTCGACGGAGTGGATGCGCATGGGACGGCACTCTACGCGCTCGGTCCGGCAGGATGTGTCCCCGACACGCCCGACGCTGCGGTCAAGTCGATCGAGGCACGTCCCAGGAACGATCGCCCGGCTCGCCGGGCGACGCCAGGTCGACATGAGGAGACGGATTCACGGCGAAGAGAATTCCGCACTACAGTGCGCGCCCGGGCCAACAGGAGATACGTCTGCCACCGGCCCGAATAAGGGGAAGAACTACTCCGGCCCGCGCCGGTGAAGCGACATAGCCGAGTTCGACATCGACTCGTTCTTCCGGTGACAATTGAGGAGGTAGCACCATGAGATCCCACAGGTTCATACGACTACTCGTTGTGGCTCTGGCAGTGACCCTGTTGGGCGCCGCGTGCGCGACAGACGACACCGCGAGTGAGGACGCGGCGGCGGCGATGACCGAGGCCAGCGGAGCCCGCTCCGACGCGGCGGCGGCGATGACCGAGGCCAGCGGAGCCCGCTCCGACGCGGCGGCGGCGATGACCGAGGCCAGCGGAGCCCGCTCCGACGCGGACGCGGGTGCGGCTGGGGCGGACGCGGCCAACGCTGCCGCCCAAGCGGCCAGCGCCGAGGCAGCAGCGGCGCTCGCCGCTGCGGACGCGGCTCAGGCATCGGCCGATGTGGCCCTTGCCACAGCGGAGGGGAACCTGTCGCTCGTGGCTGAAGCGGAAGCGGCCTTGGCAGATGCCCGCGATGCAGCGGAGGCGGCGAGCGCTGAGGCGACGCTCGCCCGCGAGGAGGCCGCGGCTGCCCAGGAAGAGGCAACCCGCGCTCAGGAGGAAGCCGCAGCCGCACAGGCAGAAGCCGCAGCCGCACAGGCAGAAGCCGCAGCCGCACAGGCAGAAGCCGACGCAGCACGAGCGGCGGTGGAGGCGATTGGTCCGTCGGATGCGCCGGGTGGTCCGTTTACGTTGATGGTGGATGAGACGGGGTATGCGATGCCGGGTCCTGCGGGCGGGATCTTGGGCGGGTTGCCGCCTGAAGGGGTGTTCCCCTGGACCTACAACTTCGATACGGCCAACTTCGAGGCCGGCGACAGCCCGGCGGAGCCGTTTGATCCGTCGATCCGGACCGCGACGCAGGATTATGAGATCGCGTGGGTGTCCGGTTGGGCGGCGTTGGAGTTTTCCCAGTACATCGAGAACTCGATCAAGAGCACCGCGGCCGCCTCGGGTGTGCACGTTGGCGCCATCTGTGACAGCGAGTTCGACCCCGAGAAGGCGCTGGCGTGCGCCGAGACGGTTGCCGAGAGCGACCCGGACGCGGTGATCTTCGGGAACTGGCGTAGCGAAGCCGCCGAGTCCTCGATGGAGGTCTTCGACGACGCCGGCATCCCGGTCATCACCATCGACGTGTGGCACCCCAACGCCATCTTCTTCGGCGCCAACAACTACGTATCAGGCGCGCTGGCGGGCGTGAACACCGGCCGGTATGCGCGGGAGACGTGGAACTGTCAGGGCATTCATGTGCTCTTGGCGCAGAACCTGACCGCCGGCGAGGCGCCGGATCTGCGCACCAGCGGCTTCGCCGACGGCGTGCAGGCGGTGTGCGGCGGCGACGTGCCCGTCAGCAAGATCGACGTGGACGGCAGCCCCGAGAACGGCTTCGTGTCCACCACCGACTGGCTGACCGGCAACCCCGGCGCCGAGCACGTGCTGGCCACCAGCCTCGACGACGTGGTGGCGGTGCCCATGAGCCGGGCCATGGAGCAGGCCGGGCGCAGCGGCGTGGCCGCCGGTCACGGCGCCGAACCCAACGGTGTCGAGCGGCTCAACGAGGGCCCCGCCTCCGAGACCCGCTACCTGGGCTCAGTGGCGTACTTCCCCGAGCTGTACGGCGTGTACGCCGTGGCTGCGCTCATCGACATCCTCGACGGGCGCGCCGTGCCACAAGAGATCCACATCGACCACGTCTGGATCAACCGCGGCAACGTCGACCTGTACTACGACCCCGAAGGCCAACCCATCCACAACCTGGGCCCGTAGTCCGTAGATAGATCGGCGACTCACGAAACGGGTGTGCCGCTGGAGCAATCCCGCGGCACACCCCCGTCTCCATCGAGGAGAGTCGCAATGACCGCCAACGCCATCGAACTGCGCGACATCGAGAAGTCCTTCGGCCCCGTCGAGGTGCTCAAGGGCGTGTCGCTCACCGTGCCTGCCGCGCAGTGTTACGGGCTGGTGGGCGACAATGGGGCCGGGAAGTCCACGCTGTTGAAGATCCTCAGCGGTGTGCATCCCCGCGACGGCGGCGAGATCCTCGTGGAGGGAGAGGCGGTGGACTTCCACACCGCCATCGACGCGCGCATCGCCGGCATCGAGATGATCTACCAGGATCTGGCGCTGGCGGAAGACCTCGACGCGGCCTCCAACATCTTCCTCGGGCGCGAGCGCCAGAAATGGCGCGGACCGATCCTCCGGCACCTCGACCACAAGCGCATGCACGCCGAGGCCGCCGACGTGCTGGAATCGGTCGGCAGCCCCATGCCGACCAACCGACAAGTGAAGGCGCTCTCGGGTGGGGAGCGCCAGCTCGTGGCCGTGGCGCGGGCACTGGAGTTCAACCCCCGCATCCTGCTGATGGACGAGCCGACAGCAGCCCTGTCGGTGGAGAAGGTGAGCGTGGTCAACCGGCTCATCGCCCGGCTCAAGGGGCGCGGCGTGTCCATGATCCTGGTGAGCCATCGCTTCACCGATCTCATCCAGGTGGCCGACTCGATCGGCGTTCTGGTGCACGGCCGGATCGTCGACGAGTTCGACGTGGCGGATGAGACCATGGACGACATGACGACCCGGATCGTGCGCCTCATGAGTGAGGCGGCCGTGGGGGCGAACTGATGAGCGAACACGCTGGTGGAGGGGACTCGCCCGCGGAGGAGCCGTCCACCGCCCCATCGAGGATCCTCACGACCCTGAACAAGGGGGTTGCGTCGCTCCGGCGCAGCGTCAGCGACGTCGGCCCCGGACTGTTCGTGATACTCGCCGTCGAGATCCTGGTCTTCTGGCAGGTGGCATCGCCACACTTCCTCCAAAAAAGCAACTTCATCACCATCGGCAAGCGGATGGCCATCACCGGCATCGCGGCCGTCGGGGAGACCATCGTCATCATCGCCGGCGGTTTCGACCTGTCGGTCGGATCGGTCGCCGCCGCCGCCAGTGTGGGCTCGGCCGCGGTCATCGACAACGGCGGCACCCTGTTCGTCAGCGTGCTGGCGGCGCTGGCCATCGGCGGCGTCATCGGGCTCGTGAACGGCGCCATCACCGGCTACGGCCGCATCAACCCCCTGATCACCACCCTCGGCACGCTCGCCGTGGTGCGGGGAGTCACCTTCGTTCTCACCGGCAACAAGCAGATCACCGTCAGCAAGACCGCGGAACATGCGGAGAGCTTCCTGAACCTGGGCAAGCAGGACATCATCGGCATTCCCTGGAGCGTGCTGACCATGCTGATCACGTTCGTCGTCCTCGGCTCCATCATCCCGCGCTACCGCTTCGGCCGGTACATGTACGCCATCGGGTCCAACGAGCGCGCCGCCGCCCTCGCCGGCGTGCGCATCAACCGCTGGAAGCTGGTGTTCTACGGCGTGTGCGGAATGCTCGCAGGGGTTACCGGGTTCGTGAACGCCTTCCAACTCGGGACCGGGATTCCGTCGGGCTCCCTGGGGCTCGAGTTGGCCGTCATCACCGCCGTCATCCTGGGGGGCACCAGCCTCTACGGCGGGAGGGGGCGCCTCCTGGGCACGTTCCTGGGTGTGATGTTCCTGTCCAGCCTGCTCAACGGGCTGATCCTTTCCCACGTCGACCCTCACTATCAGAGGATCGCCTCGGGAAGTGCTCTGATCCTGGCGGTGCTGTTCGACGAGTGGAGGCGGAGGCGCCTCGCCCGTGGCTGACGGGCGGGAGCCGACACGGCTCAGCCACTACTTCCGGGTCAGCGATCCAGCGGAGTACGCCCGGCGCCACGCCACGGTCTGGCCCGAGATCGAGGAACTGCTGCGCGAGTGCGGCTTCGGTCGCTACGACATCTACCTCTGGGACAACAACGTAGTCAGCTTCATCGAGGTGGACGACTACGCCGCAGCCGCCGAGCGCTACAACGCCAGCGCCATCGGTGCCCGCTGGGAGGAGCACTTCGCCGACCTCATCACGATCGACGAGACCGACGAGCACGGCTGGGCCAAGCCCTTCGACCACGTCTGGAGCCTGTGAGCGACCGACGACAGGCGAGGTGCTAGCCGCAGTCGACCACTAGCCCGTCGTTCCGGCGAAGGCCGGAATCCACCCGGAGTTGCCACGGCGTGCGCCGGCAACGGGTCAGCCCGGGAGGAGTTCCAGAAGCTCGACGGTGATGCCGTCGGGGTCACGGAAGTAGCCGACGCGCTTGCCCTGGTTGGGGCCCGAGGTGATCGTCACCGGACCCTTGCTGCGCGGCGTGGCGCCGAGCGACACGAACCGCTCGAAGTCTGTTGCCAGGTCGTCCGAGGACAGGCACAGGTGCGCCGTACCCGGGTTCTTGCTCTCGATGTCGACCATCTCGCCGGTCGGCTCAAGGTATTCGATCAGCTCCAGCAGCACATTGGACTCGGGGATGTGGAACAGCGCCACGTCGAGTACTGCGCCGGGATAGCCGATCTGCTCGCCGGTGTAGGGCTGGTCGAAAATGCGCCGCACGAAAGGCTCGGTCTCGAACAGCGCCGAGTAGAACGCAACCGAGCGGTCCAGGTTCGGGACGGTGAAACCGACGTGATGGGTGCCGCGGAGCATATGGGTTCCCTTCGAGGAGGCGTCTGAACGGACTCATGTATAGCCGCAGGGCATGGGCTACCCAAGCGAGGAGCCGGAACCCTCCAGATGGAGCATCCTGTCGCCCCGTCCGGCGCGCCCCTTCAGACCGTCACCCAGACCTCCCGGGGCCCACGGAACTCGAAGCCCCACAACTCGACCGTGTGGTCCCGGTCCAGAGCGAGGGCTGGGAACCGGGAAAGCAACCGCTCGATGCCGATCCGCACCTCCTGACGCCCCAGCCACTCGCCGAGGCACCGGTGGACTCCGAGTGCGAACGCCGCATGCGGACCCTCCCTGCGGTCCAGATCGATTTCGGTGGGGTTTGTCCAGTGGTCCTCGTCCAGGTTGGCTGACCGCAGCACGCCGGCGACGAGATCGCCTGCGGCGATAGGCACCCCCGCCAGATCCAGATCCCGCGTCGCCTGCCGGGTGATGGTGCCGACGGGGCTGTGCAACCGGAACACCTCTTCCACCAAGCGGCGCAGCCGCCGCCCGTCCGCCGCCACCTCGGCACGCAGGTCGGGCCTCGACAGCAGCACCCAGGCGACGAGACCCACGCCGTCGCGCGGCTCGTTGATCCCGCCGGAGATCATCAGGCGCACGTTGTTGACGATCTCCGCCGGCGTCGCACCCGCCCCCACGAACCAGTCGATGGCGCTGTCGCCGCCGGCCTCCGTCGCAATCCGCTCGGCTATCGCCTCTCCGAGGTCGGCTTTGGCCGCCTCGCCTATGGCGGTGGCCTCAGGGTCGTTCTCGAAGTTGGCGATGTCGGTGACCAGCCCCTCGCACCACGACCACATGCGGTCGAAGCCGTGGTGGTCGAGGCCGAGCACGAGGGCCAGCGCTCCCGCCGCCAACGGTTGCGCGTAGCACGTCATCAGATCGAAAGTCGTACCGTCGATCCCGTCGATGATCCCGTCGGCCAGGGCGGCCAGTTCGTCGGCCACGAACGCACCGCTGCGACCGCTCGACTGGAAGGGCGGCAGCATCATCTCGCGCAGCCGGGTGTGCGCGGGTGGATCCATCACCAGCATGTTCGGCCCCAACGCCCTGGCCAGGAACGAGGGGTCGGTGGCAGCACTGAACAACTCGGGATGCGACTCCATGAAGGAGACGTCCTCCCAGCGGGTGACGAGCCACATGTCCATGGACTGCACCCAACACACGGGCTCAGCGGCCCGCATCCGGGCCAGGATCGGCTCGGGATCGGCCTCGAGGTCGGCCAGGGTTGTCTCGGCCCCGATTCCCACGGCCCCGGCCTCCTTCCTCCGAGGACTAGTGGAAGATCAATCCCCCACAGACGTTCAAGGCCTGCCCGGTCACGTAGTCGGCCTCATCACTGAGGAAGTACTGCACCGCACGCGCCACGTCGTCGGGCGTCTGGATGCGCCCCATGGGGATGGTCGCCACCAGCGCATCGACCGATTCCTGCTGGGTGATCCCGGCATTCTCCGCACGGGCCTTGTGGATCTTGGGTGTCATGGCGGTGTCGACGACGCCGGGGCACACCGCGTTGATCTGCACCTTCGGCGCCAGCGCCAGGGCGAGTGACCGCACCACGCTCGTCACCCCGGCCTTGGACGCCGTGTAGTCGACGGCGTCGGCGCGGCCAATCTTGGCGCCAACCGAGGCGATCGCCACGAGACGGCCGCCGTCGCCCACCATCATGTGGCGGGCCAGCGCCTGCAGGGTGAAGAACGTGCCCTTCAGGTTGATGCCCAGCATCCTGTCCCAGGCCTGCTCGGTGAGTTCCAAGGCCGGAACGATCTCGACGATGCCCGCGGAGGTCACTCCCAGCGTGAGCGGTCCCAGAGCATCGGAGGCCTCGGCGACGGCGGCCTGGATTGCCGGCGGGGACGACACGTCGGCCGGATAGGCCATGGCACGCCCACCGGCATCGCTGATCTCGCCAACCACAGCCTCGAGGGCGGCGGCATCGAGGTCGTTCAGCGCCAGAGCCGCACCCGCCGACGCCAGTCGCAGCGCGACGCCGCGGCCGATCCCGTTTGCCGCCCCTGTCACGAAGGCATTGCGCCCCTCGAACATTCCCTCGCTCATATGTCCTCCCCGGACAAGTCCCCCTACCGCGATGTTCTCGAGCGGTCAGGTTTCGGCACACACTATGGGGTCCCTCCGACATCGTGAAGGCACACCCGTCGAGCAAAGGAGAGTCATGCCGACGATTCGATAGCGAGGCGACGGGCTCACGACGGGCCGGCGCCGAACTCGAGACTCTCCGTTGGTGGCGCGAAGCCACGGACGATCGACCGTGGAACAGGCAGTCAACTGCTCCGAACAGGCGCCCGGGAGAGCTGTGCGGCACTGTGCTGCTCCCAGGGGGCGGGACGCGGCAGCGGCTCGCCGTCGGATCGCAGGTCGGCCACGATGTCGGTCACTAGAGACCGGATGCCGTCGAGCGCCTCTGCCTCGGTGGGCGCCAAGTGGCTCACCAGCGAGAACCCGTCACACAGCCCCACCCAGGCGTCATCATCCGTGGACCAGAAGGCGCGATACTCGTAGCAGGGCTCATCCATCGGACTTCTCCTTGAGGTCGATCGCCCGCAGAACTTGGCGCACTTGGTAGGGCTTCGCCTCCCCGTCGTGGTTCTGGATGTTCACGATCGGCATTCCCCTCCAAGGCGTTCGGTAGATCAGATGGCTACCCGTGCGGCGAGGTTCGCCGAAGTATAGGCGGCACACCTTCGCCAGATCGGAGAAACGCACTCCCGTCTGGCTCTCTCGCCACCTTGCAATCAACGCCTGAGCCCTCTCGAACTCGGTCACGTGCCCCTCCCGAGCGCTCGCCTTGGTGACGAGACGCCTGCAACGGGAATACATCAATATAAAATGACATATCGTAGATGTGGACTCCTGGAGACCGTGGATCGCGTACAACCGCACCTGCCTGTCGTTCTGGGTTACAGGAAGATGACGTTGACCACACCGAGCATCCCACCATTCTCGTGAACGATCAGGGCTATTGTTCCCGGTCGATCCGCCCCCGTGTCATGGCTCCGGGCCGGGAGCCAGAATCAAGGGAACCCGAGCGTCTCCGGTCGACTCCGACAGCTGAGGATGGCACCACATGAACGCCGCCGCTCCCGATCCGGCCGCACTCGGTCTCGACACGCGGTCATGGCTCCCCGATCGCCACGATCACGGCATCGCCATCGTGGGCTGCGGCGGGATCACCAACGACGGGCACCTGCCGGCCTACACGTCGCACGGGCTGAACGTGGTGGGCTGCTACGACATCGATGCGGCGGCGGCGCAGCGAACGGCCGAGCGGTGGGGCGTCGGGCGAGTATTCGGCTCGCTGGGCGAGGTCGCCGACGACCCCTCGGTGGAAATCGCGGACATCGCCGTCCCCGCGTGGCGGCAACTCGAACTGGTCCGGACCCTCGCGGACAGCGGCAAGCACCTGCTCTGCCAGAAGCCCCTCTCGAACGACTTCGCCCAAGCCGTCGAGATCGTGCAGCGCGCCGAGGCCGCAGGGGTCAAGCTGGCCGTCAACCAGCAGTACCGGTGGAGCCCGGTCGTGCGGGCGATGCACACGCTCATGACCCAGGGCCGGATCGGCGAGCCGACGGCCGCGTTCATTCACGAATCGATGGTGAACCCCTGGGAGCTCTGGCCTTGGCTGATGGACGTGCCGCAGTTGGAGATCATGTATCACAGCATCCACTACCTCGACGGCATGCGTTTCCTTCTCGGTGACCACGGCGAACCCGAGTGGGTGACGAGTCGACACGCCCGTCACCCGCTGCAGGCGCCGAGTGCGGAGACGAAGACGGTCACGATCCTCGACTACGCCTCCGGCCTGCAGGCTTTCGTGGCGGTCGACCACAACGACGTCAGCGACGACGTCTTCGGGCGGGTTCGCGTCCTGGGCACCGAGGGCGTGGTCTCGGGAACGATGGGTCTCTCCTACGACTATCCCCACGGCCGGGCGGACACCGTCCGCTGGTCGGCACACGACGACCCCGGCGGCGGCTTCGAGACCGACTTGCCGGGACGCTGGATTCCCGAGGGATTCGTCGGGCCGATCTCGTCGCTGATGGCAGCGATCAACGAGGATACCGAGCCACCCACCAGCGGCCGGGACAACCTCAACACACTGCGCCTCGTGAACGCCGCCTACCTGTCGGCGGCCGAGAACCGTTCGGTGCACCCCACCGAGATCGGCCGGGATCTCTAACAGAGTGCCGGTGACTCTGCAAGCCACCCCACCCGTCGTTCCGGCGGAGGCCGGAACCCACTCTCGAGCCGCCTGGCCTGCACCTCCGGTCGACGACTCGTCACGCGCCTTACCTCGCGCGGCCGCCGCGCCGGTTGGTCCCGCTCAGACGAGTGCCCGGACCAGCAGGCTCAGCGCGGCGGCGACGGAGATGACCAGCAGCGCCGGGCGCGTGTAGCCACGATCCAGCACCCGCACGAGCCGCCCGGACACGAGATAGCCGAGCAGCTGGCCCGGGACGAGCAGCGCAACCGCCAGGAGATCTCGGGTGCCGAACTCGCCCCACGCCGCCAGGACCACCAGCGAGAGCGACGCGCCCAGGACGAAGTACGCCGACATCGTGCCCCGGAGTTGGCGCGGCGGAACGTGCTGCAGCGTGAGCGCCAGAGGCGGGCCGCCCACCCCGGTCGTCGTCCCCGCCACACCCGAGACGAACCCACCGAGGGTGATCACCCGGCGCCCCTTCGGCAAGCGGATCGGCGCCACCGACAGCGCCGCGCCCGCAAGGATCACCGACGCCAGGAACACCGACAGTCCCCACTCGGAGAGAACCTTCACCAGCAGGAACGTGCCCAGCACGGCGCCGGGGGCGCGCCCGAGCAGCGCCCACAAGAGTGCCGACCGGTTGATCCCGGCGCGGTCCCGGCGTGCCACCATGAGGCTCATCACCAGCGAGGCGGCCAGCAGCGGTCCGGGCACGAGATCCGGGTCGATCTGGATGAGGATCGGCGCAGCGACGACGTTCATACCGAATCCGACGCTGCCCTGCACCGAGGCCCCGGCGGCCATCACCACCATGGCGGCAGCGATCTCCAGCGGACTCATCGCAGCCTTCGGGACCCACCGGCATCGATCATCGCCGGAGCCTACGACCGCCTCGCCGGCCGCCGGCGGAGCGCCCCGGGACACGCGGCCGCAGCGAATCCGGCCCGCCGGTGCGGTGACCCGCGCACGTCGCTAGTATCCCGCCATCGTGGCTGGCAGGAGTGCAGGAGACCCGGACAAGCCCTGGTGGTTGCGGGGCAATCACCGCCCCCTCCCCGACGAGACCGAGGCACTCGACCTGCCGGTGCGTGGCCGGATCCCCACCGAACTGCACGGGATGCTGATCCATACCGGTCCCAACCCGCCCCGCTGCGACTCACCGCATTGGTTCCTCGGCGAGGGAATGCTTCACGGCCTGCTGTTGCGCGGGGGAAGGGCCGTGCGGTATCGCAGCCGCTGGGTGCAGACGCCCCGGCTGGCCGGGCCCGCCGCCGACCCCGACGATCCCGATTGCTCCCCGGCCAACACGAACGTGGTGGTCCACGGGGGGCGCATCCTGGCTCTCGAGGAGCACCACCGCCCCTACGAGGTGACCTCCGATCTCGACACCGCCGGTCCGGTCGACTTCGACGGCTCTGTGCACAATCTCACCGCGCATCCGAAGATCTGCCCCCGCACGGGCGAGATGCTGGCGTTCGCCGTCAGGACGGACGAGCCGCAGATCGACTACTTGCGGTTCAGCGGCGACGGCGCGCTGGCCGGCACCACCACGATCGACCTGCCACGGCCGGTGATGATGCACGACTTCGCCATCACCTCCGATCACGTCGTGTTCATGGACCTGCCGATCGTGCGGGATCCCGGAGCTTCCGGTGGCCTCCCCTACCGCTGGGACCCCGACCACAACGCCCGCCTCGGGGTCATGGCCCGGGCCGGGGGCGACGTGCAGTGGTTCGACATCGATCCCTGCTACGTGTTCCACACCATCAACGCCTGCGAGATCGGCGGGAGGATCACGCTCGACGCCTGCCGCTACGACTCTCTCTGGGGCAAGTCATCGGACCGGTTCGACGTGCCCGCCATGGTGCACCGCTGGACGTTGGGACTCGGCGACGGCTCGGTGCGGGAAGAGACGCTCTTCGACGTTCGCTGCGACTTCCCGCGCATCGACGACCGGCTCCTCGGCCGCCCGAACCGTTACGCCTACGTGACGACGCTGGTCGACGAGGAGACCGGCACCGTCTCGCACGGCCACCGCGTGGTACGCCTCGACCTTGTGGCGCACACGACCGAGCACCATCACTTCGGGCCGTCCCGGTACGCCAGCGAGGCGGTCTTCGTGCCCCGCCATGCCGACTCCGAAGAGGACGAGGGTTACGTTCTGACCGTGGTGTACGACAGCGAGCGCCGTTCCAGCGAGGTGGTCGTCCTCGCCGCCGACGCCATCGGTTCGGACCCGCTCGCCACCGTCACCCTGCCCAACCGCGTGCCGTTCGGCTTCCACTGCTCCTGGGTTCCGGCCGGCGCCTGAGCGCACAAGCAGCGGATCCCCCGCACAGACAGCCGCGCTTACTTGCGTCATTCCGGCGGAGGCCGGAATCCAGGGTCCAGCAGATCAGCCGGCGACTGCCGCTGCCTGTCCCGCACACTCCCCGGGCACGTCACTCCGGCGTCGCTCCGTTCTCACCGGCGCGACATTTCCGTCGTGGGGGACATGTGGCAGACTTTCCACAGGAGGCCACCGATGACCGACCCGTCCGAGAAGCTGCTCGATGCCATGAGCCTGCTGGAGGAGTTGGCGCGGGAGGTCACACCGGAGGAGGCCGTCGACGAGATCGACGCCGCCACGCTGCAGTCGTTCTGGCGCGAGTGGCCCCACACCGTGGGATGGGCCGGAGCACTCTGGCGTCGCCTCAACCAGGATCTCGACACTCCCTCACAGCCGGGCGACGGCAGCGGCTACGACGAGACCGGCGGCTCGGGCTGACATGGCTGCGTTGCGCCAGGTCATGAGCACCCAGGTGGTGATCCTGCCGGGCTCCACGCCGATGGCGGAGGCCGCCCGGCTCATGGTGCGGCGCCACATCGGGTCGGTGCTCGTCGTGGACGGCAGCATGCTGAGCGGCATCCTCACCGAGCGCGACGTGCTGCGGGCCGCCGGCAAGGCCACGGACATGTCCAGCGACCCGATCGACCGCTGGATGACCCCCGAGCCCATAACCTGCACCCCCGAGATCGATACCGAGGAGGCGGCGGAGATGATGCTCTCCGGGGGGTTCCGCCACCTCCCCGTGGTCGACAGCACGGGGCTGCTCGGCATCGTGAGCCTCCGGGACGTTCTCAGCGCCCGCATCGGCCGCACCGGCTGAACAGACCGCCCCGCTTGGGGCACACTTGAGTGCACGCAGGACGCGGATCCCGACGTCGGGTCACATCGGAGGAGGCGGGTGTGGAACTGGACGAGATCGACCTGAACAGTTCCGGCAGGTTCTGGGCGCTTCCGGAGGCGCAACGCCAGGAGGGGTTCGCGCGGTTGCGCGCCGAGGACCCCATCCGCTTCTTCACCGAACGCGCCTACTACCTCGACGGCGAGGAGGCCTTCCCCGCCGGGCCGGGCTACTGGGCGCTCACACGACACACCGACGTCGTCGAGGCCAGCCGGCGGGCCGACCTCTTCCGTTCGGGCCGCGGCGCCTCGATCGCCGACCTCCCGATCGAGTTCAACGAGTACTTCGGCTCGATGCTGCACATGGACGATCCCCGCCATGCCCGCCTCCGCGGGCTGGTGTCGCGGGGGTTCACGCCCCGCACCCTCGCCCGGGTCGAGGACCAGGTCGAGCTGGTCGCCGCCGAGATCGTCGACGACATGGCAGCGCAGGGCGAGTGCGACTTCGTCACGGAGGTGGCCGCCCGCCTGCCCCTGCGGATCATCTGCGACATGATGGGCGTCCCCGAGAGCCTGCACGCGGAGGTTCTCGACAACACCAACATCATCCTCGGGCCGAACGACCCGGAGTACGTGCCGCCGGGCGCAAACCTGCTGGAGGCCATCCTGACGGCGGGCGGCACGCTGGCCGCCATGATGACCGAGTTGGCCACGGCCCGGCTAGCCGAACCTGCCGACGACATCACCTCCGCGCTCGTGCACGCCGAGGTCGACGGGGAACGCCTCAGCCACGCCGAACTGGCCTCGTTCTTCATCCTGCTGTGCACGGCGGGCAACGAGACCACCCGCAACGCCGTCAGCCACGGACTCTGGGCACTCACCGACCACCCCGAGCAGCGCCGCATCTGGCTGGATGATCTTGACGCCGTCACTCCGACGGCGGTGGAGGAGATCGTGCGCTGGGCAACGCCGGTGATCCAATTCCGCCGTACGGTCACCACCGACGGCACCACCCTCGGTGGTCACGAGTTCTCCGCAGGCGACAAGGTCGTCCTGTGGTACTACTCGGCCAATCGCGACGAGGATGTGTTCGATGACCCGCAGCGCTTCGACCTGCGTCGCAGTCCCAACAACCACATCGGCTTCGGCGGCCCCGGCCCGCACTTCTGCATGGGCGCCCACCTGGCCCGGCGGGAGATCGGCGTGATGTTCCGTGAGTTGCTGAAGCGTTTCCCGCAGATCCGCGCCACCGCCGAACCCGAACGTCTCCGCTCCAACTTCATCAACGGCATCAAGCACCTACCCTGCGCCCTGGCTTGACGCGCAACTGTCGCCGCTCACTGAGCCCCGGCGATGCGCCGGCCCCCGTCCGCACTCTCCGGTCCCGCCCCTCCGCCCCTGATGGTCATTCCGGCGTAGGCCGGAATCCATACCCGTTGACGTGTTAGGTCGGCGGAACCACATGAACAGTCGCAAAATGGAAGTCCCCTGTTGTCGGAGAGTGAAGTCTCAAGTCTCCGCAATACGGCGTTCACGATTGTCGGAATATGGAGTTTCATATCACCGTAGAATGGAGTCTAAATCCTCCGAAGAATGGAGTGTAGCTATCGCCGAGTGGTACAGTTCGGGTACAGCGCGAGCACATTGAGAAGACACGGAAGGCTCTGAACGGGGGCACGTGCCCAACGACACCGACTATCTGGCTCGTGTGGTTGACGACGAGGTCGCCGAGGCGCTCGCCTCGGCCCCGGCCGTTCTCATCGAGGGCCCGCGAGGCTGTGGCAAGACCTGGACGGGGCGGAAGTTCGCCGCCGGCGAGGTGGTGCTGGACGGGAGTGAGGCTCTGCGCGTCGCCGCCGAGGTGGACCCTGCGTCCATATTGCAGGGGCCCGAGCCGCGGCTGCTCGACGAGTGGCAACTGGTTCGCGGCATATGGAACCCGATGCGCCACGCCTGCGACCAGCGCGGCGGATTCGGGCACTTCATACTCACCGGATCCCAGAATCCCCCGGACGACATCACCGAGCACTCCGGCGCCGGCCGGGTCGCGCGAGTGCGGATGCGGCCGATGTCGCTGTGGGAGTCAGGGGACTCGGCCGGGGAGGGTCCCTCACCTCACTGATGGCAGGTGGCCGCTGCCGAGCGACGGACGCCAAGCGCACAATCGGCGATATTGCGGCCCTCATCTGCCGAGGAGGGTGGCCCCGAATGGTCGGGATGCAGCCGCGCGTCGCTCAGGCGCGCCTACGGGACTATCTCGGCGACATCGCCCGCATCGACATCGCGAGGGTGTCGGGGATCCGACGCAATCCCCGGCTGGTGACAAGGCTGCTTGAATCTCTTGCCCGCAACGAGGCAACCACCGCGACCAATGCCACGTTGCTTACCGATCTCGACGACGGAGGCAGCGGACCGCCCGCCCGCTCGACGATACGGGCCTACATGGACGAGCTGGCCCGCCTATTCGTGATCGAGCCGCTGCCGGCATGGTCGACTCATCTGCGGTCAGCCTCCCGTCTTCGCAGGACTCCCAAGCGATACTTCACCGACCCCGCGCTCGCGGTGGCCGGCCTACGTGGGTCACCGTCGGCCATCGCGGGAGACCTGGCGACGATGGGGCTGCTATTCGAGTCGATGGCGGTGCGCGATCTCCGCATCTACGCACAGTCCCTCGGCGCGCAGCTGTACTACTACGGCGACGAGAGCGGCTTGGAGGCAGATGTCATCATCGACGGCATCGACGGCGAATGGGCGGCGGTGGAGATCAAACTCGGCGGAGGGTCGGCTATCACCAAGGCGATGGAGTCGTTGCGCGCCGTGCGCGCACGGGTGGATACCGCACGCCGAGGCCGGCCGGCTCGCCTCATCGTGGTCACCGCCTTCGGCCACGGCTACCAGGCGGATGACGGGGTGGCAGTGATACCCCTGACAGCGTTGAAACCGTGACTTCTGAAGCGCCGGCGGCTGTCCAGACGGCGGAGCGTCTGTACACGGACCTTCGGTTACACGTCGCTGCGCTGGCGCGGGCCAACAACGGAACTGCGCTCGAGGACCACCTGCGTCGGCCGATTGAGGTACTGGTCAGCTCGGTTGCGGAGGACCTCGGCTATCCGAAGTTCGTGCTTGCCGGGGAGATTTCCGGGGCGGTCGCGGGTGCCCGCCCTGACTACACCGTGACCCGGGACGGCCTGATCACCGGTCACATCGAACTCAAGGCACCCGGCGCCGGCGTTGATCCGGATGGGTTCACAGGCCACAACTTGGATCAGTGGCAGCAGCTGCGTCACCTGCCGAATCTGCTCTACACCGATGGGATCGATTGGATTCTCTGGCAGGACGATCAGCAGGTCGCCCGGGCGACGGCTTGGACGGCGCCGGGTAAGGGTACCGCCGGTGCCCGGATCGATGCGGGCGATCTGGTGAACCTGCTCGATGCGTTCTGCGCCAACGCCCCGCGCCCCCCGACGACGGCTCAGGAGCTTGCCCGGACGACGGCTCGACTCTGCCGGGTCCTGCGCAACCAGATCCTTCACACACTCGAAACCGGCGGATCGGGCGGACTCGCCGCCGTTGCCGAGGACTGGCGGTCGCTGCTCTTTCCAGAGGCGACCGATGCGGAGTTCGCCGACGCCTACGCGCAGACCATCACGTTCGGGTTGATCGCCGCGCGTGCCGCTGGCGCCGGGCTCACCGCCGGCGAGAGTGTCGCTGAGCGGGTGGCGCAGGCGACGAGGGCACTGGATGCCGACGTCGGCCTCATACCGACCACCCTCAGAGTGCTGTGCTCAGAGAGCGCCATCGGACACATCGAGCCAGCGGTGGAATCGCTGCTCTCGCTGCTCGCCGCCACGGACCCGGCCTTGTTGAACGACGCGGGTGACTGGCTCTACTTCTACGAGGACTTCCTCGCCCAGTACGACCCCGAACTGCGCAAGGAGTCGGGCTCCTATTACACGCCTGCTGAACTCGTGAAGTTCATGGTGCGGCTCGTCGACGAGGTGCTCGTCTCGCGGCTCGGCAAACCCTCGGGATTCGCCGACGAGGTGGTGACCGTGATCGACCCGGCTGTCGGGACCGGAACCTTCCTGCTCCACGTCATCGACCGGATTGCCTCCACAGTCGAGGAGCGCGATGGGATCGGCGCGGTCGCGGGTGCGCTGAGGAACGCCGCGGGCCGACTCGTCGGCTTCGAGTTGCAGACCGGCCCCTACAGCGTGGCCCAGTTCCGCACGGGCGCCAGGTTCCGCCGCCACGGGGTGGGCAACGCGCCGCGGGTGCTGCTGGCGGACACGCTGGCGAACCCGTACGCCGAAGAGGAGCACCTGGGATCGATCTACGAACCGATCAGCCGGGAGCGGCGCGCCGCCAACGAACTCAAGAAGTACACGCCCGTCATGGTCGCCATCGGCAACCCCCCATACCGCGAGCGGGCCAAGGGACTCGGCGGCTGGGTCGAGCACGGCAAGCCGGACACGAAAGAGCCATCGATCCTTGACGACTGGAAGCCACCAGCCGACTGGGACGTCGGTGCGCACGTGTTCAACATGTCTAACCTGCTCGTGTACTTCTGGCGCTGGGCGACTTGGAAGGTGCTCGAGAACTCCGGCAACAACGGTGGCGAGTCACCCGGCATCGTCTGTTTCGTCACGACCGCGGCATGGCTTAGCGGCGACGGGTTCCAGGGAATGCGTTCCTGGTTACGGCACTGGTGCTCGGAGATCTGGGTGGTGTCGCTTTCCCCCGAAGGCCACCAGCCCGACGTGCCAACGCGGATGTTCGAGCAGGTCCAGCACGAAATCGCCGTCGTCTGCGCCGTCCGCTCGCTCAACACCGACGAGTCAGCCGCAACAGTGAGATTCCGCGAGATCGCGCCCGGCAACCGAGCCGCCAAGTTCGCCGAGTTGGCGGCCATCGGAATCACTGACGACTCGCCCAAGGCGTGGACCGAATGCCCCAGCGAGTGGCGCGAGTCCTTCAAACCTGCAGGACAGCATATCTGGCGCACCTGCCCGTCCATCCACGATCTGCTGCCATGGTCCTCACCGGGGGTCCTGGCCAACCGCGGCTGGCCGACCTCGCCGGACTCCGACACTCTCGAGCGGCGCTGGAACGAACTCATCGCGGAGTCGGACCTAGAGCGAAAGAAAGTGCTCTTCAACGAGACCGACAGCCGCACGATTGATCGGGGATCCAAGACCAACGTTCGCGGCTGGCCCGACGAGGCGGCGGGGAGGCCGATCTCGCGTGAAACGAATCCTTGCCCAAGCCCTATCCACCTGGCTTGGCGGTCGTTCGACCGCCAGAGGATCATTCCCGACATTCGGGTTCTCGATAGGGCCCGGCCGTCGTTGTGGGAGGCACGCAGCGACCACCAGATTCACCTCACCTGCATCGAGGACGATCACCCGACAAACGGACCGGCGGTCACGTTCACTCACCTGCTACCCGGCCTGCATCACTATCACGGGCGTGGAGGGCGCGCGTTTCCACTCTGGCGGGACAGCGCCGCCACCTCCTCGAACATCACGCCCGGGTTGCTCGGCCATCTCGGTGGACTGTTCGGCACAAACGTGACACCGGAGGACCTGCTCGCCTACGTCGCCGCCGTGTGTGCTCACTCCGCGTACACAGCCTGGTTCAACGATGTCTCTCCCCACACACCGGGCCTTCGAATACCCCTGACCGCCGACGTCGACTACTGGTCGATGGCCGTCGGGGGCGGGCGGCGAGTGATCTGGGCACACACCTTCGGCGAGCGCTACGTCGACGTCAGCAACGGTCGCCCGGCCGGCCAGATTCGCGTCGACGACCGACCACTGTCGCGCTCTGAAACCGGAGAGGGGACCCTCAACCGGGCGCTCGCTTATGACTCCGAGCGGCGGGAACTCCACATCGGTAACGGCGTGTTCGAGAACGTCGCCCCGGAGGTCCACGACTACGAAGTCTCAGGCACGAACGTCATCAGATCCTGGTTCAACTATCGCAAGGCGGGCAAGGGAACGCAGGACCCGGACTCCCTGGAGTCGATCACCCCGGCCGGTTGGCGCCCCGAGTGGGACAGCGAGTTGCTCGACATCCTCAACGCACTGACCGCTCTCGTGGCTCTGGAGCCGGAACAGGGGGAACTGCTGACGGCGATCCTCGACGGACCGCAGGTCACCGTTGAGGACCTCACGGCCGCCGAGGTTCTTCCGGTCCCTTCCGGAGCCAAGAAGGCGCCGGCGGTTCCACGGAAGCCGAGGCCCGGCCACACGACGCTGGGATGAGCCTGCTCCCGCCGATCGGCTGCAGGTGATCGCCGCCGGGAAGCTGCCGAGTCCATTCTCCGCTCACCCGCTCCGTCGTTCCGGCGGAGGCCGGGACCCACTATCCAGTGGCCCGATTCGCAATCCCGGCGGATAGCTCAGCCCACGCACAGATCGCGGCGGCACACCGCGGCGCTCGGGCCGAGTCTCCGATCGGTCGACATCTTGGGACGGGGACGGATCGAGGTGCGCCCTGGGGCCTTGGCCATCTGCGCGCCGTCAGCGGCTCGTGGTCGGCCACCGCGCCGTCGATTCGTTATACCCATGTATGCAAATAATTCTCCGATATTTCCCAAACAATAGTTGCTTGCTCGGCTGGCACATGATAGAGTACTGCGTACCGGTCATCGATCCTCGCCGCAGCGGAGATTTGGGCTTCCCCGAACCGGCTTGTCGGCCCCGCCGACGCGAAGTCCATGCCGACACACTCCTGCGAGGAGCACACGATGACCGATCCGACTCTCTTTGGCGACACCCCCGGCGCCGCGAGCCGCAGCGTCCTTGGCGGCAACGGTGTCGGCGTCGTTGCCACTTCGGGAGGCGGCGACCGGCGGGGTGCGCGAGAGAGCGCTTGCGCCGGCAACGGTGTTGGCGTGGTCGCCCCTTCGAGCAACGGTAGCGGTCAGCCGGGTGTGAGCAAGGGCACCGCCGGCCCCGACGGCGTCCGGACCGCGGCGTCACCGGGATCTGTCGGCAACGATGCCATGGGTCGGATCGCCGGCCAGTTTGAGGCTCTGGTCGCGGGCTTGCGCTCGCTCGGCGGTGACCTCCTGGAGGAGCGGTTGGGGCTGGTGGGGCGTTGTGAGGCGGGCCTGGCGGCGGTGCGCTCCGAGACGGTCGCCGAGTTGGCGCGCCGGGACGGCGAGGCCAAGGCGGCCGAGGCGGTGCGCGACCGGTTGCGGCAGTCCCGGGGCACCGCCAAGCGCGATGTGAAGCTCGCCGGGCAACTCGCCGACCTGGCCGGCACGGCACAGGCGCTGGCCGATGGCGACATCACGCCACAGCATGCCCGGATCATCGCCGACGCCGCCGAGCACACCGACGTCGACGAGGCCGAACTCCTCGACGCCGCGGCGAGCCAGCCGACCGACGTGTTCGGCAACACCGTGCGCGACCACGTCAACGAGCGCTCGGCCGGCGAGGATCTCCAAGAGCGCCGGCGCCGCCAGCGCGCCCGGCGCGAACTCTCGATCAAACAGCAGTCCGACGGCATGTACAAGCTGTTCGGCCTGTTCGATCCTGTCGCCGGCTCCCGCATCGAAGCCGCTCTCGCCGCCACCTTCAAGAAGCTCTGGCACGAGGAGGATCCCGCCGACCGCGCCACAGTCGCCCAGCGCTACGCGGACGCGCTCGAGCGTCTCGCTACCGCCAACGGGGAGTCGGGGTCGCAGGCGACGGCGGTCGTGGTGGTGGCCGACTACGACGCGGTCGCCGGTCAGCTTGCCGGCGCCCACCTCGTCGACGGCACGCCGCTGGTACCCGACGAGTTCGTCAAGCTCGCCGTCGGCGCCAAGGTCCTGCCCGCTCTGTTCGACACGGCGGGCCGGCCACTGTGGCTCGGGCGGGCCAGCCGTGACGCCAACGCCGCTCAGCGACTCGTGCTGGCGGTGCGAGATCGTTGCTGTGTGGGTTGCGGCACCCGCCACCACTTCTGCGAGCCACACCACGTCGTCTACTGGGAACACGGCGGACCCACCGACATCGACAACCTGTGCCTGCTCTGCGGCGACTGCCATCACAACGAGGTCCACAACAAGGGCGCCGGTATCGAGACAGCGGTCGACGGCAAACGCACCCTCCGCCACCCCCACCGTCCCCCGACCGCCGGCCATCGCCGCGGCAACGACGCCGCGCACAGTCACCGTGGTGGCACGGATTCCACCGTCAACCAGCCACTCCGGCTCTAGGAGAACCGGCCTCCATTGTGGGGAGCGGCTGCATGATACCCGGCGCCCGGCCGCGCGGCGGCGTGGTAGTATCAGGTGATATCGTGCGAGCGGAGATGACCGTAGGAGGTGACCCGTGGTCGACATCCTTGTGCGCGACGTTCCCGATGACGTTGTTGCGGCCATCGAGGTGAACGCCAGAGCGGTCGGCCTCTCGCGGGTGGAGTACCTGCGAAGGCTGCTGGAGCGTGAGCGGACCACCGGCGGCGGCGACGTGACCGTGGAGTCGCTGCGCCGTTTCGGACAGACCTTCTGTGACCTCGCCGACGGCGACGTGATGCAGTCGGCGTGGACGTGACCGGCTGGCTGATCGACAAGTCGGCGCTGGTACGGCTCGCCACGAGCCCCGACACGGCAGAGTGGGCGTCACGAATCGGCCGCGGGCTGGTACGGATCTCGACGCTCACCCGACTTGAGGTGGGGTTCTCGGCCCGCTCGGCCGACGACCTCCGGCGGAGCGTCACCGAACCGCCGCTCAGCGCCATGCCCGTCGAGTACCTGACGCCCGCCGGCGAGGACCGCGCGATGGTGGTGCAGCAAGCGCTGTCGAGGGCCGGCCATCACCGCGCGCCGTCGATCCCGGACCTGCTCATCGCCGCGATCGCCGAACTGTCCCGGCTGACCGTCCTGCACCTGGGCAAGGATTTCGAACTCATCGCCAACATCACCGGCCAACCCGTCGAACGCCTGGCGGTTTCGAGTAGCCCGTGACGCGCTCGTTGAACACTCGCACGCTCTCGGCGCAGGTCTCCGTGTCGATGCTCGGGAAGATATTGAGCACCAGCCTCTGACCGGCGAAGGCTCCGAGGCCCATCCGTTCCATATCGGCCCCGACCAGCATGAAATCCGGAGCCCCGGCACCGATATTGGGCAAGTCACCGCTCGTGTTGAGGGTGTCTCCTTCGTGCTCGATCGCAGCCATGCGTGAACTCCCCTGTACGCGTGTCTCCGTTCTCCGCAAACCGAGTTGCTAGCCGATCCGCAACCAGCATGGTGACCGGCCCTGTGTGCTTGACAATTTCCACAGGGTGACGTGTTTGACATATTTCACATCACGTCGTGTGACATTCCGCTCGGGCAAGTGCCTAGCCTGCCCCGGTGCTCTTGTCGCAAGATTCCTCGCGTCCCTTCGCAGTCGGGAGACCGACTGGTGCCCGCCGGCCCGGCATGCGCGTGCCTGTCCGGTTCGCGATCTGCCTCGGCGCGTCGCTACTCCTCCTGGGATGCTCGCCATCCGACGTCAACAGCCTCTGGCTCGCACTTCAGCTGGCGTCGGATTCCTCCAACAACAGTGAGATCTCCTGCCTGGAAGGGGAGCCGGTCCTCAGCGACAGCGTCGAACCGGAGGCGGTGATGCGTTGGGCGCCGACGGTGTGCGCAGTCTTTGAACCGGCCGACGCCGCCACGGCGTTGTGCATCATCTCCTATGAGTCGGGCGGCGACCCTGGTCTCACGAATCGGGACGACCCGGCACGCGGCTCGTTCGGTCTGATGCAGATCAATTCCGACTGGTGGATCGGCTCGGAGTATCACGAGCGCATGGTGGCGTGGTTCGGGCGCAACGACGAGACGTACCTCGATCCCGCAGTGAACATTGGCGCGGCCGCCCTCCTCGTCAACGATCCCGAACTCTCCGGCTGGCACTCCTGGGCGACCAGCAGGCTCTGCCCGCACCGCCACGTCAACGAGACGGTGTAACGGTTCCTCGCGCCTACGGTTGCAGCGAGGCGTTCGACGTTCGGAACGTCTACCAGTTCATGGCCGACGTCGGTAGCAGGTGCAGGCAGCCCTGGACAGTGCTGTACTCGTAGACCGTGAAGGCGCACGAGACCGTTCCCCACAGCGGGCACGTCGAGGGCCCGGGACCCGACCCCGACGTCCAACGGGGGGTGACGGTCCCGCCGGAGTGTCCGAGGGGCTGTGCCTTCGCCGTGATGCCGTTCGTGGACCGCATCGAGGGAGAGTGACCGGCTCTCCCGCGCGCTCGGACCACAAGTGACCGCGGAACGATCCCACTGGGGGGTGACGGCGTCGGCGACCCTCACGTCCCTGGTCCTGAACCTCGACCAGTCGATCGTGCTGCTGGCGGCGCCGTCCATCACCGAGGCCCTCGGCGCCGACCTGTCCACGACACAGTGGATGTTCTCGGGTTTCCTCCTGCCGCTGGCGGCCCTGGTAACCCTTGGTGGTGGCCTGGCGGACCGGTTCGGCGCCTCGGTCATCCTCCGCTGGGGGCTGGCGCTCTTCCTGGCCGGCTCGGTCGGCAACGCCTTCGCCGGGAGCATGGGCCAGCTGATCGGCCTGAGGGCGCTCACGGGCACGGGCGCGGCAATGGCCTTCCCGGCGTCGGTGGCGCTGCTGCGGGCGCACCTGCCGCCGGGGCGCCCGCTCAACTCGGCGCTGGGCCTGTGGTTCACCGGAGCGCTGGGCGGTGTGGCCATCGGCCCTCCGGTCGGCGGGTTACTCCTGCGCGTGGGGCCGTGGTCGTCGATCTTCTGGGTGTCGGGCGCCTTGACGCTTGCCGCCCTGGCTCCAACGTTGTTCGGCGTCCGGGGAGAGCCGGTTCGCCTACTGCGGCCCATCTGCCGGTCGTGCCGAGCATGGCGGGCTCGGCCGGCCTGGCTTTGCTGATCTGGGGATTGATCAGCGCCGGTCAGGACGGCTGGGGTGCCTCCTCGGCTCTCTGGCGGATGGCTGCGGGGGTGGCAGTGCTGGCGCTGATGGTGATCATCCTGCGATCCCGGGACGGCACGGGCCCGGACTCGGGGTACGACCGTCGGAGGCTTGCCGCGGGCCTCACCATCATGGTGCTGGCGATCGTCCCCATCGTCGGGACGATGTTCTTCGTCATCACGCATCTGCAGACCGTGCTCGGGTTCTCCCCGCTGGTCGCCGGCGTTGCCTTCATGCCGTTCGGCATCGTGGCGGCCCTCATCTCCCCATTCGCCATACGCCTGCTCGAACGGTTCGGTCTCGGGCGCATGCTCGGAGCCGCCGTTCTGCTGGAGGCGGCAGGTCTGGCGACACTCTCCCGCATGACACCGTCGTCCTCCTATGTCGTCATCGGGCTCGCCCTGGGATTCGTGGGGGGCGCGATGTCAATGTTCGCGCCGGTCTCGCTCCACCTCGCCCTCAGCGCGGCACCGACTTCCCGCAGCGGCCTCATCACGGGGGCTCACACGGTGGCGATACAGTTCGGCCAACTCCTCTCGTTCGCGATCATCGGATCTCTGGTCGCGTCGCGCGTCGGTGACATCTACCGGAGCCTGCTGGAGGACACGGGCCTCGACCCCCACGTGCCGGAGGAAATCATTGGCGATCTGGCCCTCGGCCGCAGTGCAGTACCGCCGCGTGTCTCGGCGGCCGACGGCCTTCTCTACGAGATCGCCGGAGAGCAGGCGTTCACCACGGCCGTGGGACAGGCCACCCTCATAACCCTGGGCGCGGTCGCTGTCGCTGCCCTCTTGGCGACCGTAGTGCTGCGGCCGCGCCGGCATGTTTCCCCGCCCGTCAGGGTGGATAGGGAGCTTGCCCCCGGGGGTGATCGGTGATCGCGATCCCGGCTCGGCGCGCCGCGGTGCAACCGGTCAGACAATGCCGTCGGCGAGCAGTTCGGCTACCTCGTCGCTGCTGAGGCCGAGCAGTCCGGTGAGTATCTCCTCGTTGTGTGCTCCGAGTTCGGGGCCGGGCCACTTCAGCCGACCCGGTGTCTCGGACAGTTTCGGCACGACGTTCTGCATCGGGAGTTCGCCGATCTCGGGATGGGTGAGGCGCACGATGGCCTCGCGGGCCGCGAAATGGGGGTCGCGGAGCATCTCCGGTGCCCGGTAGATGTGCCCCGTCGGTACGCCGTGCTGCAGCAGGACCTCGTTGAGCGCTTCTGCATCCAGGCTCGCCGTCCACGTGGCGATCAACTCGTCCAGTTCGACCTGGTGAGTTCCCCGTGCCACGTGCGTGGCGAAGCGCTCGTCGGTGGCCAGATCGGAGCGGCCCATGGCCTCGGCCAGCCGGCCGAACACCGTGTCCTGATTCGCGGCGATGATGACCATCTGCCCATCGGCTGCGGGGTACACGTTGGAAGGTGCCACGTTGGGAATGATGGCCCCGCTCCGCTCGCGTATGTACCCGGCCACGGCGTACTCGGGGATCAGCGATTCCATGACCCCCAGCACAGCTTCGTAGATGGCCGAGTCCACCACCTGGCCGCGGCCGGTGCGCTCGCGGGCGTGCAGGGCGCAGAGCGCCCCGACGCAGGCGAACGTCGCCGCCAGCGTGTCACCGATGCTGATGCCGACCCGGCTCGGCGGAGCGTCGGGATTGCCGACCACGTACCGCAGCCCGCCCATGGCCTCGCCGACCGAGCCGTAGCCGGGCCGCCCGGCGTACGGGCCGGTCTGACCGAACCCCGTGACCCGGACGAGGATCAGGCGCGGGTTGATCGCCGAGAGATCCTCGTAGCCGAGGCCCCAGCGTTCCAGCGTCCCGGGCCGGAAGTTCTCGACCAGGATGTCGCTGGAGGCAACGAGGCGTCGTACGAGGTCCTGGCCGCGCTGTTCCCGCAGGTTGAGCGTGACCGACTTCTTGTTGCGGGCCACGACGGGCCACCACAGCGAGTGGCCCCCGGACTTCTCCCGACCCCACTGGCGCATCGGATCGCCGACACCGGGTTGCTCGATCTTGATGACCTCGGCGCCGAAGTCGGCGAGGAGCTGCCCGCAGAAGGGTCCGGCCAAGAGGACACCGGTCTCCAGGACGCGAACGCCGTCGAGCGCTGGGGGCATCGAAAACTCCGTCGGCCGCTGCATACCGGCCGGGCGCCTGGTCGCGAACGACGGCTGCTACAGAGCGCTGAGCGCGGCGTCGTAGTTGGGCTCGTCGTTGATCGGGTTCACGAATTCCGTATGGGCGACGTTGCCCTGCTCATCGATGACCACGACTGCACGAGCGCACAGTCCCTCCAGCGGGCCGTCCATGATGCGCACGCCGTAGCCGTCGTAGAATTCCGGCGAACGGAACGTCGAGGCACAGGAGACGTTCTCGATGCCTTCGTCGCCGCAGAACCGCGAGGCAGCGAACGGCAGGTCGGCCGAGACACACAGCACTGCGGTGTTGTCGAGCCCGGCGGCACGCTCGTTGAAGGCACGGACGGACGTGGCGCAGGTCTGCGTGTCGATGCTGGGGAAGATGTTCAAGACAACGCGCCGGCGCGCGAAGTCACTGAGGTTCACCGGCGCCAATCCGTCACCAGTGAGGCTGAAGTCCGGAGCAGGCCCACCCACGCTGGGCAGGTCGCCGCCGGTGTGCATGATGCTCCCGTGAAACTCGATTTCGGGCATGGTGGATCCTCCCTCGGTGATTCCTCCGCCGCTGTTTTCTAGCCGATCCGCGGGCTGATGCCTCCGGTTGCAACCCGCGGCGGACGGATCGACCGCGCCAGGAGCCTGTCCCCACGTGCTCGCCGATTCCACTACCTGGGCGTCGCTCATGTCCGATCGAGGCACGCGCGGCAGATTGCACGAACTCGCCGCGCGCTCCCGTGTCAGATGCCAGGCGCCGAACCGGTACCGTGAATCGCGAACATCGCCCCGATCGGTGGCAGCGCCAGGCGCCCGCAGCGGCGGAGACTCGAGACTCGAGGAGAACATGAGCACCTACCGTCCGCCACTGCAGGACATGCAGTTCGTCCTCGAGCACATCTGCGACGTGCGGTCGCTGGCCAAGCTGGAGGCCTTCGGTTCCTTCGACCCCGACAGCGTCGAGGACATGCTCACCGAGGCCGGCCGGTTCTTCTCGGAGGTCTTCGCTCCGCTGAACCGTACCGGCGACACGACTGCCAGCGTCCACAACGACGACGGCACCGTCACCACACCGCCCGGTTTCCGTGACGCCTACGAGGCGTACGTGAAGGCGGGCTGGGGCGCGGCGGCCTTCGGGCCCGAACTCGGCGGAGGCGGCCTGCCGTGGACCGTGGGGCTGGCCCTCCAGGAGATGATGACGGCCTCGAACCTGGCGCTGTCACTGTGCCCGCTGCTGACGCAGGGTGGCATCCATCTACTCGACCTTCACGGCAGTCCGGCCCAGCGCGCCGACTACCTGCCGAACCTCGTCGCCGGTGAGTGGACCGCCACGATGCTGCTGACCGAACCCCACGCCGGTTCGGATCTCGGCGCCCTGACGACGCGCGCCGAGCCGGCCGGCGACGGCAGCTACCGCCTGCGCGGCCAGAAGATCTTCATCACCTGGGGCGAGCACGACATGGCCGCCAACACCATCCACCTCGTGCTGGCGCGTACACCGGACGCTCCGCCCGGCTCGCGGGGAATCTCGTGCTTCATCGTCCCCAAGTACCTGCCCGACGCCTCCGGGCTTCCGGGCGAGCGCAACGACATCAGCTGCGTCTCGATCGAGCACAAGTTGGGCATCCACGCCAGCCCCACCTGCGTGATGTCCCTCGGCGATCGGGACGGTGCCGTGGGTTACCTCATCGGCGAGGAGAACATGGGCATGGTCTACATGTTCACCATGATGAACAATGCCCGCCTCGGCGTCGGGCTGGAGGGTGTCGGTGTCGCTGACCGGGCCTACCAGCAGTCCGTCGACCACGCCACCGAGCGCCTGCAGGGCCGCCGGTCGACCACGGCGCCGGGTGAGCGCGCAGCCATCATCGAGCACCCCGATGTACGGCGCATGTTGCTGACCCAGAAGGCCTACATCGAGGCGATGCGCTGCCTGTGCTACTTCAACGCCACCGCGCTGGACCTCGCCCAGCACCACCCCGACGAGGCGGAACGGCGCGCCGCGCAGGAGTTGTGCGACCTGCTGACGCCGCTGTCCAAGGCTTGGTGCACCGACGTGGCCAACGAGACGACTTCTCTGGCACTGCAAGTCCACGGCGGGATGGGCTATGTGGAGGAGACGGGAGCGGCGCAGTACTGCCGGGACGTGCGTATTGCCGCCATCTACGAGGGCACCAACGGCATCCAGGCCATCGACCTCGTCGGGCGCAAGCTGCCCATGCGCAGCGGGGCGGTCGTCCACGAGTTGTTGGACAGGGTCGGGGCGACCGGCGAGACGCTGCACGACGACCTCACGGCTCTGCGGGCGCCGCTGCTGGAGGCCGTCACTGCGGCACGCTCCTGCACCGACTGGCTGCTGGCGCATCCGGGCGACGCCGCCCTGGCGGGCGCAACCCCGTACCTGCGCCTGCTGGCCAGCGTTGTCGGTGCCTGGCTGCTCGCCCGCTCGGCGGAGGCCGCTCGGGCCGAGATCGTCGCCGGGGCGACCGGAGCGGAGTCCGAGGCCCTGGAGGCCAAGCAGGTCACCGCCGAGTTCTTCTGCCGGCAGCTGCTGCCGCCGGCGGTGGCACTGGCGCCTGCGGTCACCGGCGGCGCCGACATCGTCGCCGCTCTCAGCCCCGCGCAACTGCGCTAGCGGCTCGCCGAATCTCGGGCGGTCAGCCGCCGGAGGAGCCGACCTCGATCCGGCCCACGGGCATCGTGGCGTCCAGGCCGCCGTCGGGAGCGATGGCGGCGCACACGAGGCGGGTGAGCGGGTCGAACTCACCGATCTCGGGGAACGTCACCAGCATGATGCGCACGCCGTTCTCGGCCACGATCATGCGATAGCGGAAGTCCGCGGTCGCATTGGGGCCCGCCTCGTCCTCGTGGCCCTCGTGAGCGAACACGCCGGCGAGCAGCAACTGCGGATCGATCCTCGCTGGATCGGCCACCACCATGTCGGCTCGCCCCCGTGTGCCCGCTCCCTCCGGACTGTCCGGGTCGTAGCCCGGCGACAGGCGCAGGGCCAGCCCCGCCTCGTCGGTGACGATCACCTCGAAATCGCTGCCGGTGGTGTTCGTCACCCGCAGGACGACGCGCTCGCCCGGCTCGACCTCGAACGCAAGCGGACGGCACCCTTCGGCGCCTGCGGTCACCTCCACGGGCCGGGGAGGCGGCGGATCCTCGTCGTCGCCACCGAAGACGACCATCGCCACCGCCACCCAGGCCAGACCGACGGCAACGCCTCCCCAGAGCACGCCGCGCCAAAGGCGGGTGCGATCCGGCCGGCCACGCCGGCGCCTGCGACGGGCCCCGGTCGCCGCCCGAGGGTGGTCGCGGCCGGCAGTTGCCCGGGAGCCGGGAGCGCCCGAGCGGCCGGGCCGGTGCTTCGGCGGCTTGGCGCTCATCCCTGCTGCGGCACCGCGTCGGGATGCTCAGGGGGCACACCCACGGCCCCCGAGCAAGCGGCACCGGGTTCGGGAGTCGTCGGTCCGTCGAACAGATAGACGTCGAGGAAGCGTTCGAAGCGGGGGTCACCCAGAGAATCCAGCGAAAGCTGGCGCGCCCAGGCGGTCAGGACCAGCGGTGAGTCCTGCGCCTCGTAGGGCGACACCAGCAGGTACGTCAGCCGCGTCGCCAGCACCGCCAGCTCGCCGAGGGCGCCGGCTGGAACGTCGGAGCGATACGTGACCCACACCGCGCCGTGCTCGAGGGAGTGAACAGCCAGCTCGTCCAGGACCGGCACCGTGTAGAAGCCGCAGTTCAACCAGATCCCCAGGTGAGGGCCCCCCGCAGGCGGCGCCGTCGGGTACTCGACGTCGTGACGCACGTGCTCGGCGCTCGTCACCGGCACCGACACAACTCCTTCGATCCCCTCGGGGGACCCGCCGGAGCCATCGGGTGTCTCGGGCAGGGAGGCGGAGGACTCGGCCATCGTGGACACGGTCGGCAGGACATCCGCCAGGTCAGCGCCGACTCGCCCACCACTCCCGGTGCGCGGCTCATCGGCGCTCTCGGTAGGAGGCTCCGGGCTCTCCGCCGGCGCCGTCGGGGTGCCCGCGGGCGGGGGCTGAGCCGCTGTCTCGGGGGTGGTCTCGGCCGCGTCGGCAGGCTGCGACGCACGCTCGGTCGTCGTTACGGAGCCGCCGGCCGTGGGCGCGGGCTCCTCGGATGCACCGTTCCCGCCGCAGGCGGCGACGAGAAGGACTGAGGCCCCCAACGCGCAAGCCCTTCTGCCGAGCATCCCCATCGGCGTGTTCGTCCTCTCCCTGTCGACGGATCGCCTTCGGTGGGTTGGTCGCACCGCTCTGTGCCGGGACGGACCTCGCCGGTTCGCCGAGGCCGATGCGGCCGAACATCCCACACGGACACTACGGGGCCGGCACACGATTCCGCTGCCCGGGTGTCCGGCAATTCCCCCGGCGTGAGCGATCTTGCATTGCTTGGCAACTCCGAGCGCAGGGACGGTCGTCGCCGCCGGCTCTAACCTCCGTCCCGTGCCCGCCACACCGGACAGCCGCTCGGAACAATCGCCCCGCGGCGGGAAGGATGCGCCGGTGCGCAGCCGCTATCCCCCTCGGCCGGGTGCCGTGGCGATCGTGACGGGCGCGGCGAGCGGTATCGGGGCGGCGCTTGCCCGGCGCCTCGCCGCCGACGGCGCCCGGGTCGTGGTCACCGACATCGACGCCGGGGGCGCTGCGGCCGTCGCCGCGGACATGGATGGCGAGGCCCGCACCCTCGACGTGACCGATGCGGCGGCCACCCGTCGCCTGATCGACAAGGTGGAGCGCTCGCTCGGTCCCGTGGAGATCTACTGCTCCAACGCGGGCCTGCTGGTCCCGGGAGGACTCGAGACCACCGCCGCGGGCTGGCAGCGGAGTTGGGACGTCCACGTCATGGCGCACTTCCACGCGGCGGCGGTCCTGGTGCCCCGCTGGGAGGAGCGCGGCGGCGGCATCCTGGTGGTGACCGCCTCCGCAGCGGGGCTGCTGACCCAGCTGGACTCCGTTTCCTATGCCGTCACCAAGCATGCGGCAGTCGCCGCCGCCGAGTGGCTCGCCATCACGCACGGCGACCGGGGCGTGCAGGTCGCCGCCCTGTGCCCGCAGGCGGTTCGCACGCCGCTGTTGGAGGGTTCGACGGGAGCGCAGGCGCCGACGACGACGTCGGGTGCCGCGGCCGGGCACCAATCGGCGGCTGCGGTCGACGGCGTGCTGGAGCCGGAGGCCGTCGCCGACGCCATGGCCGAGGCCCTGCGTGAGGGACGGTTCCTCGTCCTGCCGCATCCCGAGGTGGCGACGTACGCCAAGCGGCGGGCCGATGATCCCGATCGCTGGCTGGCCGGGATGCGGCGCCTCGCCCAACGGCTGACCGGCTAGCGCCGCCCACCGCTCACTCCGGCGCCGTCGAGCCCTCCGGCGGGTTCAGGAGTTCCGCCAGCGCCGCCATCACCGCCGCCGCCACGCGCTCGCGATCCCGGCGCACGTCCGGCTCCAGCGGTGCGAGCGATTCCACCAGCACGCGCACGGTGGGGCGGGCGCGCCCCAGGCGCAGGCGCGGGAACCGGCGACCGAGGGGCCACACCTCGTCGGTGCCGGTGATGGCGCACAGAGCCAGCGGGGCGGCGCTGCGGGCCGCCAGAATGCCGATACCCGCACCCGGCGGCCCGACACCCTCCGGGCGCTCTTCAGGGGGTATCACGCGCCCCTCGGGCATGATGACCACCGACTCGCCGCGCTCCAGCGCCTCGAGGCAGGCCTTGACGCCGCCCAGGGCTGCCCTGCCGGGCTCCATCGGAATGCAGCCACCCGCCCGCAGCAACCGACCCATGAGCCAGTGGTCGAAGTAGCGCTTGGCGACCACGATGTGCATCGACGCCCGGTAGTTCCAGAACAGCCGGAACCCCACGACGATGTCGAAGAGGCTGCGGTGGTTGCCGGCGAAGATCGCAGGCGCCGGGACCGGCAGCACCTCGGGAATGTCCCAGCGCGCCATCAGCGACGCCGGCAGCCGGACAGCCGTCCCCAGGAACCCGAAGCCGCGATGGTGGCCGGTCCGGTGACCGCTCGTGGGTTGCATCGGCGGAATCGTAGAGGCCTCCGCTGCCCGTCCCGAACCCAATACGCTGGTGGCCGAGCGGGAGGTGAGGCACTGGCACGAACAGCACTCCCGGACGGGCACGAACACCCGGAAGCCCCGGAGCAGCAAGCTCGCGTCGATCTGACCGTCAACGGCATGCACTGCGCGGCCTGCGCGACCAGCATCGAGAGCGCCCTGCACGCAACCGCCGGCGTGTCCGCGGCGCACGTCAACTTCGCGGCCGGCCGCGCCAGTGTCTCGTACGACCCGCGGCTGCTGGGCGAATGCGAGGTGCTGGCTTGCATCGAGCACCTCGGCTACAAGGCCGCCCCGGGGCACCTGCATCTCGAAGGCGAGGAGCCCTGCTGGACGAGCGGACCGGCACTGCTGGGGACTCTCGCCCTGGCCGCGGCCTCGATGCTGGTCTCGTCGATCGAGGCGTTGCGGTTCGCCGGCTGGCAGTGGCTCGCGCTGGGGCTCAGCATGCCCGTGGTCCTCATCAGCGGGGTGGCGTTCCATCGGCCCGGCTGGCGGGCCGTACGGCAGCGGCACGCCACCATGGACACCCTCGTATCGCTCGGATCGCTGGTCGCCTGGGGATGGTCGGCGGTCATCACCGTCGGTGACCTCGACGGGCACGTGTACTTCGACACCGCCGCGGTGATCGTGGCGGTCGTCCTGCTCGGACGCCACCTCGAGGCGCGTGCGCGGCGGCGGGCCGGCGACGCCTTGGGAGCTCTGGTCAGGCTGAGCGCCGGCAATGTGCAGCTTCCGGACGGGAGTTCCGTTCCGCCGTCGCAATTGGCTGTCGGGATGCGGTTCCTCGTCCGGCCCGGCGAGAGGATCGCCGCCGACGGCGTGGTGATGGACGGGCACTCCTCCGTGGACACCTCGATCGTGACGGGGGAGCCCGTGCCTCTCGAAGTCGGACCGGGTGACGAGGTGACAGGCGGAACGCTCAATACGCACGGGTCGCTCCTCGTGGAGGCCCGCCGGGTGGGCGCCGACGGCACGCTGGCCCAAGTCGTGCGGTTGGTGACCGAGGCGCTGTCCCGCAAGGCTCCGATCCAGCGCCTTGCCGACCGGATCTCGGCGGTCTTCGTGCCGGCCGTGGTCGTCGTCGCGCTCGTCACGCTCGTGGTGTGGCTGCTCGTGGGGCCGGCAGCCGAGGCGATCAGCCCGGCCGTCGCGGTCCTGATCGTGGCCTGCCCGTGCGCACTGGGCCTGGCCACGCCCGCAGCCTTCCTGGCCGGAAGCGGCCGCGGAGCCCGCATGGGCGTCATCATCCGAGGTCCCGACGCTCTGGAGGCGGCGCGGCGCCTCGACGTGATCGCGCTCGACAAGACGGGCACGGTGACCGAAGGGCACTTGGAGGTGCTGGCGACCGAGACCGTGGCCGATACAGACGCCGGCGAGTTACTGGCGATGGCCGCGACCCTCGAGGCTCGATCGGAGCACCCCGTGGCTGCTGCAATCGTCCGCGCGGCGCGCGCCTCCGGACAACCCGGTGAGGCGGCGGGCGGGACGGTCACGAGCGCGGGGCGCGCCGGTGTGCCTGGCAACCCGGCATCCAAAGCCGCCCCCGGAGCCACGACCTCTCCGGGTCGCTCCGGCACGGCATTTTCCGTGGCGGACTTCCGCAACCTCCCCGGATTCGGCGTGCAGGGCCGGCTGCACCCGGTGCACCCCCTCGCCGTCGGGGACGAAGCGCCCACAGGGGTCGCTCCCGAGCACGGCAGCGACCACCTCGGCGGGATCGCCGTCACCGTCGGGCGGCGCGAACTGTTCGACGGCCTGCCGGCCCACCTGGAGTCCGCCGCCCGGCGCCACAGCGCCGCAGGCTGCACGCTCGTGTTCGTGGGCACCGGCCGGATCGCCGAAGGCTTCCTTGCGCTCGCCGACCATGTGAAGCCAACCAGCGCCGCCGCCGTGGCCGCCTGGAAGCGCGCCGGTCTCGAAGTCGTGTTGCTGAGCGGGGACAACAGGGCCGCAGCGGAGCAGGTCGGCCGGCAGGTGGACGCCGACCGCGTGCTCGCCGAGTTGGCGCCGGCAGACAAGGCCGCCGAGATCGAGCGCCTGCAGGTCGCGGGACGGCGTGTCGCCATGGTGGGCGACGGCGTGAACGATGCGCCCGCCCTCGCCGCGGCCGACGTGGGGGTGGCCATCGGAACCGGTGCCGACGTGGCGGCCGAGGCATCGGATCTGACCCTCGTCGGCACCGACCTGCGTGTCGCCGTTGACGCGCTCGATCTCGCCCGCTGCACGCTCGGAACCATCCGGGGCAACCTCTTCTGGGCGTTCGCCTACAACACAGCGGCCATTCCTCTGGCCGCGGCCGGCCTGCTGCGACCCGAGATCGCCGCCGCGGCCATGGGGCTATCGTCGCTGTTCGTGCTGGGCAACTCGCTGCGCCTCAACCGATTCGCCGGATCACGCGCATCTCCATGAGCGACCACGCCGCCGGGCCGGCGACTCGCAACCGAAGCCCGCTCTCGATCGAGAGATCCGCGGCGCGAGAGCGACAGCCATGAACGCGGGCACCGCCGCGCCTGCGCCGGGGCACATCCCCCTCGACGGGCCCTACTACGACCTGCTGAGTCCTGGCGAGGAGCTGCCCCGGCAGCCGGGCGTGACCATCGACAGCGGCATCTGCGCCATCTACCAGGCCCTCGTCGGTGAGCGGCTGCCGCTCGTCCAGAACCGGCACTTGTGCGCCGAGGTGACCGGCTCCGACCTGCCGCTCGTCAGCCCCGGGCTGCTCATGGCCCTGTCGGTCGGCCATACGACCACCGTCAGCCGGCGTGTGATCGCCAACCTCTTCTATCGGGACGTGCGCCTGCTGCGCCCGGTGTTTCAGGGTCAGACGCTGGACACGTCCGTGCGAGTGGTGGCCATGCGCGACGGGCGCCGCCGCCCCGACCGCGAGCCGCGGGGCATGGTGCTCGTGGCCTGCGAGAGCACGGCCGACGGCGTGGTGGTAGCCACGTACCAGCGTTGCCCCCTCCTGCCCGCCACGGGAGCCGACCTGCCCGGCTTCGACGACGACATCGGCAGCGGCGCCGGCAGTGACCACCCGACCGGCGGCATCGACCTGCACGCCAGCGCCGAGCTGGTGCCAGGCGACTGGCGGCTGCCGCTGCTCGGCCAACCCGACACCTGGGAGGTCGGAACAGCCGTCGCCGACCCGCTACGGGACTACATCGACAACACGCCGGCCCTGCTGCACCTGACCCACAACCTGGCCTTCGCCCACCGCGACGCCGAGATCTCGCCCTACGGACGGCGCCTGGTGAACGGCCTGCAGGTGGCCGGCATGGCGCAGGCCTCGCTCAGCCGCGTGCTGCACGGCATGGCCACCGTCGTGGCGTGGGGGTACTGCTCCCACACCGGCCCCGTCTTCGAGGCTGACCTGCTGTCGTTCTCGCACACCCTGCTCGGCGAGATCCCGGCCGGCCAGGGACGGCTGCGGGCCGTACGCGTCCGGGCGACCGCCCACCGCGACGACGGACCGGCTGACGTGCTCGACTGGACTCTCGCCGCCGTCACACCCTGAGGCGGCTACCGCCCATTCGGCGCGCGGGGATCCGCTCGCCGTCAGTCCCTGATGAGCGAGCGGACCAACTCCGGCGTGGCGGGCAGCATCGTGACCGCACCAGGTCGGCCGATGGCATCGTCGATGGCCGCGGCGATGGCCGCCCCGCAGGCGTTCGTGCCACCCTCTCCGGCCCCCTTGAGACCCAGCGGGTTCAGGGGGCTGGGGGCGTCCTCGCTCAACAGCACCTCCACGGGGGGCTGCTCGGCAAGCGTGGGCATCAGGTAATCCATGAACGAGGTTGCCAGGGGCTGGCCGTCGGCGTCGTAGCTGAAGAGTTCGAGCAGCGCGCCGCCGACACCCTGAGCGACCCCGCCGACGATCTGGCCCTCGCACAGCATGGGGTTGACCGCTCGGCCGACGTCGTAGGCCACCACGTAGCGCTCGACGGTCACCCCGCCGGTGCCCCCGTCGACGCGCACGACCGCGGCGTGGGCGCCGTACGGGTAGGTCATGTGGTCGGCGTTGAACGTGGCCTCGACAGGCTCACCCGTCGCAGCCAGTTCTGTGGCGGCGAGATACACGGCCACACCGGTCATGACCGTGACCCGGCTGGCGAAGGCGCCCATGCCGCGGCCGATCATGTCGGTCTGCCCGTGGCGAACCGTCACGTCGCCGTAGTCCACGTCCAGCACCTCGGCACAGATCTGGGCGATGACGGTCTCCATGCCCTGGCCCACCGAGGCAGCGCCCGTCACGACTTCCACTCCCCCGTCGTCGAGCCACCGCACGCGCACGTCGTCGAACGGCCCCAGGCCGGACTTCTCGACGAACATGCCGATGCCCAGTCCCACCATTTCCCCGGCGCCACGACGCCGCGCCAACGACTCCCGCAGCGACTCGTAGTCGACGTGGTCGAGCATCCGGTCCAGCAGCCTCCGGTAGTCGCCGGAGTCGTAGACGACGTGCGTGCCGAGGGTGCTGACCCGTCGGTCGAACGGCATGGCATCGGGCGGGATCAGGTTGCGGCGGCGCACCTCGGCGGGATCCAGGTCGAAGGAGTTGGCGACCGCGTCCATCAGCCGCTCGCGCACGAACGTGCTCTCGAACCGGCCCGGCGCGCGGTAGGTGCCCGCAGGGGTCTTGTTGGTGAGACGGATGTGGCCGCGCACCCGGTAGGCGGGGACGACGTAGGGACCCGGCAGCAGCGCCACCGACAGGTTCGGCACGGTGGCCCCGTGCGTGCGGACGTAGCCCCCCTGGTCGTGGAAGAACTCGGCGTCGAGAGCCTGCACCACGCCGCGGGAGTCCACGGCGGCCCGCACGTGGTAGGTCTGCTCGCGTGAGTGGTTGGCCGCCAGCAGGTGCTCCCTGCGGTCCTCCACCCATTTCACGGGTCGATCCAGCTTCAGCGCGGCATACGTCACGAGCAGATCCTCGGGATACAGCTCGCCGCGGATCCCGAACCCGCCGCCCACGTGCCCCTCCCGGCCGACGACCTGCCCGGGCGCCAGACTCAGCATGTCGGCGATCGTGGCGCAGTTGTAGTGCGGCACCTTGGCGATGCCGTACAGCTCCACGCCGCCGGAGGCAACCGGGCGCGCCAGCAGCCCGCGTGTCTCCAGCGGGATCCCGCTGTGGCGCCCCACTGCCGCCCGCACCTCCACGACCCGGTGGGCGTCCGCGAAAGCCGCGTCCACATCGCCGTAGCCGTTCTCCAGCGTCAAGGGGGCGAGGGCCTCGGGCGCCCACGACTCCAGAACCGGGTCCAGGGGCTCGATGTCCGCGAAGGCCAGCTCGGCGGCGTCCTCGGCCAGGTACGGGTCCTCCGCGATCACGACGGCCACGGGATCGCCCACGTAGCGCACCCGGTCGCGGGCGAGGACCCGCTGGCAGTAGGGCCGCAAGACGTCCACGCCGGTCATCCGGAACTCGATCGGCGGGATGTGCGCAACTTCCGCGGCGCTCCAGGCCGTCACGACGCCCTCGGCTGCCAGGACGTCGCTCAGGTCCACGCCGTGCAGCACACCATGCGCAACGTCGGAGCGAACCACCCGCAGATGTACCTCACCGTCGAAGCTGATATCGGCGAGGAAGCGGCCCTCGCCGACCAGCAGGGGGCGGTCCTCGAGGCGCAGGACCGACTCGCCGATCACCGCTCGGTCCCGAGAGTGCACCGAGTCATCCGCCGCATTCGCCGGTCGGACACCTGCCGAATGGGTTCCGGCCTCCGCCGGAACGACGGGATGGGATCGGTCGGCCCCCCCATTCAGGCCTCGCCGGCGTCACGCACCGACTGCACCGCCTCGACGATGGTCTGGTAGCCGGTACAGCGGCAGAGGTTCGACGAGAGCGCCTCGCGCAGTTCGTCATCACCGATATCCGGCCGGGTCTCGAGCACGCCCGCGCTGAGCATCAGGAACCCCGGCGTGCAGAAGCCGCACTGCAGGCCGTGATGACGCCAGAACGCCTCCTGCAGGGGGTGCAACGTGCCGTCGGCGTCGGCGAGCCCCTCCACGGTGCGGATCTCGGCGTCCTGCGCCTGAACCGCGAACATCAGGCACGACCGCACCGGCTCACCGTCGACAAGAACGGTGCACGCCCCGCACACGCCGTGCTCGCAACCCAGGTGGGTTCCGGTCAGCCCGCACTCCTCGCGTAGCGCGTCGGCAAGCGTGCGGCGCGGCTCGGTGGCGATCCGGTACTCGGCCCCGTTCACCCGCAGCACGACTGGCACTGCGATCGCGGCGTCGGAAATCTCGGTCATGCTCCTGTCGCCTCCTGCATCGGTCCGTTGGACCCGCCCATTGAGTTCGCTGCACGGCCGGCCGCCTCCGCGGCACGGACGAGAGACCGAACCCGCTCCGGGGTGGCCGGCATCTCGTTGAGCGCCACACCCAAGGGGATGAGCGCGTCGTTCACGGCATTCAGTACCGCCGCCGGAGCCCCGATCGTCCCGCCCTCGCCCACGCCCTTGGCGCCGGTCACGGTGGCGTCGGAGAGGGTCTCGAGGTGCAGGATCTCGATGTCGGGGATCTCGGTGGTCGTCGGCGGCAGGTAGTCCATGAGCGACGTCGTCAGGATGTTGCCGTCGTCGTCGTAGACGATCTCCTCCAGCAGCGCATTGGCGATGCCCTGCGCCACGCCGCCGCGTATCTGCCCGTCCACGATCATCGGGTTGATGAGCCGTCCGGCATCCTCGACAACCACGAAGCGCCGCACCGACACGCCGCCGGTGTCGAGATCCACCTCCACCTCGGCCACGTGGCAGGCGTTGGAGAACGTGCCGGCGGGGTCGTAGCCGGCCTGCACCGACAGGCCCGGAGCTGCCCCGTCGGGTAGCCGTTGGGTGTGGTGGTGGGCGATGCGCGCCAGTTCGGCAATCTCCACACCCACCGAGGTGCCGGCCACGGTGGCCCGTCCACCCGACAGGACCACGTCGCCGGCAGCGGCTTCGAGGACCTCTCCGGCCAGCCCCCCCAGCTGTGCGGCCAGCTTCTGTGCCGCGAGTTGTGTCGCTCCGCCCGCCAGCACCATGGCGCGGCTGGCGAAGGATCCCCAGCCGTACGGCGTGCGATCGGTGTCGCTCGCCACGACCCGCACGCGGCTCGGGTCGGTGCCAAGTTCGTCGGCCACGATCTGAGACAGCGCCGTCGCGAGACCCTGCCCGTGGGGCGAGGCGCCGATGCGCAGCGTCACGTAGCCCGACGGATCCATGGCCAGTTCCACGTTCTCGTAGCCCGGCGTGACCCCCATCGCCCGCGCCGCGAACGCCGGTGTGCCGTAACCCGTCCGCTCGGAGAACGTGCAGATCCCCAGGCCCAACTGTGGCCCACCCGCGGCGCGGCCCGCCCGCTGGCGGCTGCGGAATGACGCAAGGTCGACGTGGCGCACCGCCACCTCCATGGCCTCGCGATAGGAGCCGGCGTCGTGTGTGAGTCCGGTGGGAGAGGTGTGCGGGAACTCGCTCTGCAGGTTCCGTCGCCGGATCTCCACCGGGTCGATCCCCAGACGCGGCGCGGCGGTGTCCATGAGCCGCTCCAGCGCCAGCGTGATGGCCGGCCGGGACACGCCGCGGTACGGGGCCATCGGGCAGGTATGCGTGGCGATGCCGCGCGAGCGCACGCCGTAGTGCTCCACCGTGTAGGGCCCGGGCAGTTCGGCCAGCGCCATGAGGGGCTCGACCCCCCAGGTGATCGGGTAGCACGGCCATGCCCCGACGTTCGCCGCCACCTCCGCTTGGAGCGAGTGCAGCCGAGCGTCGGCGTCGAAGCCGGCCCGCAGCCGGTAGCGCTGCTCACGGCTGTGCCAGGACGCCATCAGGTTCTCGCTGCGGTCCTCGATCCAGGCCACAGGACGCCCGAGGCGTCGCGCCAACCAGACCACGACGGCGTCCTCGCGGGCCAGCGGCAGTTTCTGGCCGAAGCCTCCACCGACGTCCGGTGCCACCACCCGCAGGTCCGCCTCCGGCATGCCCAGCAGGTCGCAGATGACAGTGCGCACCATGTGCGGCGCCTGGATCGAGGCGTGCAGGGTCGTGCGGCCGCTGTAGCGCTCGGTGACGGCGTGCGAGCCACGCGCCTCGAGCGGGAGGGCGGCCTGGCGCCCGGAGATGATCTCCATCTCGACGACGGTGTGGGCCGATTCGAGAGCCGCCGCGAGACCGGGCGTGGCCATCTCGCCGGCCAGCATCACGTTGGACTCCGCCTCTTCGGGGTGCACCAGGGGTGCCCCGGCGGCGAGGGCATCGTCGAGACTCACCGCCGCCGGTAGTGGCTCGATGTCCAGTTCCACCTGTTCGGCCAGATCCTCGGCCTCGGCCGCGGTGCCGGCCACAACCACCGCCACCGGCTCGCCCACGTACCGCACTCGCTCGCGGGCGAGCAACGGCTGGGCCAGCCTCACGTAGTCGGGGCGGTGCAGGACGGCCTCGATGTGACCGACCCCGTCGGCGTCGAGGTCATCGATCGTGTACGCCGGGCCGCGCACCGCGCGGATGAGCCCGCACGCAACCGGGCTGCGCACGAACCGGACCGCCGCCGCGCCGGCGATGTCGCCGACGAACATGCCGGCACCCTGCAGAAGGGTCGGGTCCTCGACCCGCCTGATGGAGCGACCGACCCAGGTCACGCGACGGCTCCCGCCACGGCTACGACCGGTGCGCCTCGGCGCGCGCCGTCGAGGTGCCCTGCACCAGCGACCGCGACACCATTGCCCGCACCAGGTCGCGCCGGTAGGCGGCGGAACCATGAAGGTCACCGACCGGATCCACCTCACTCGCCGCAGCGGCGGCGGAGGCGGCGAAGAGCTCTGCCCCCGGCGCCTCACCCACCAGCGTCGCCTCGGCCCCAGGCAGGCGCACCGGCACGCCGGCCACTCCCCCCACACCGATGCGGGCTTCGGCGATCGCTCCTGTCGCAGGATCCAGACGCAGTGCCGTCATGGCAGCCACCACAGCGAAGTCTCCGACGCGCCGGCTGAACTCGCAGAAGCCGGTGCGCCAGTCGGCCCCAAGAATCGGAAGGTGCACGGCCACGAGCAATTCCTCGGGCGCCAATGCGGTGGTGAACACCGTCTCGAAGAAGTCGGCCGCGGGGATCGTGCGCTCCCCATCTCGGCGCCGCGCCACCATCTCGGCGTCGAGCGTGAGGGCAACGATGCACCATTCGGCCGCCGGGTCGGCGTGGGCGATCGAGCCCCCGAACGTGCCCCGCACCCTGATCGGCAGGTGTCCGACGTGGTGTGTCACACCCGCCAGCAGCGACCCGAGCACACCGCCGAGGGGCGCAGAGTCGCCCGACGGTGTGGCGACCGTCGGAGCCTCCAGCTGGATGTGACGCACCCGCGCCCCCACGGCCAGCGTGCCATTCGCAACGGTGACCTGGTCGAGTCCCGCCACCCGCCCGATGTCCACGATCACCTCGGGGCGGGCCAGGCGGAAGTTCATCATCGGCACCAGGCTCTGCCCCCCGGAAAGAACCTTGGCCTCGTCGCCGAAGCGATCGAGGGCATCCAGCACACCCTCGAGGGTGTCGGGCGCCGTGTACGCGAAACGGGCCGGCTTCATCGCAGTCGCACCGGGGTGCAACGACCCCGGACATCGAGCTTCAACACGGTCGCCATCGGCACAACTCCCCTGACGTCTACAACTGCTGCGGGCCGAGAGTCACACCGTAGACGTCGGTCCGCCGGTCGGCGCGCGGCCTGATCAACTCGCTTCGAACCTGCGCCCGCGCAGCATCGGCGAAGTCCACGCGAGCCAGCTGTAGCTCGTCGCGATCGCGTGCGAGCGGGCCGGCCACCACCTGCCCATACGGGCCGGCAAGAATCGACGACCCCAGGAAGTGCAGGTCCCCACAGACGCCGGCCTGCGAGGCGCAGGCGATGAACACCTGCGAGAGGTTCGCCTGCGCCAGGGCGCCCTGCGCATGCGGAATCAGCCCGTCGAGATCGGCGTCACGGCGGTCGAATCCTCGGATCCACGCCGTCGGCACGCAGATCAGGTCGGCCCCCGACAGCGCCAGAACCCGCACGACCTCCACAAACCGCAGGTCGTAGCAGACGCACATCCCGAGCCGCCCGAACGCCGTCTCGAACGTCGTCAGGCCGAGATCGCCGGGCGCGAAGCAGAGCTTCTCGGTGTCGAACAGGTGCAGTTTCCGGTAGTGGCCGACGACGCCCTCCCCACTCACGGCCACCGCGCTGTTGTACAACGCCCCGTCCCCGGCGGCGCCGTCCCGCTCACAGAATCCCCCGACGACGACGCCGTCGTGGGCGGCGGCAACAGCGCGCCACGCCTCGACGGTCGGACCGTCGAGCGGCTCGGCCTCCGACTCCAGCCGGGCGCGGTCCGCCGTGTACCACGGCACGCACAACTCCGGCAGCACAACGATGTCGGCCCCGCGGTCGAAGAGTGTCGCTGCCGCCTCGACGCTACGCAGGCGATTGGCTATGGGGTATCCGGGCGGAGCGCCGATCTGCGCCAGACCCACCCCGACGGCGTTCACGGTGCCGGTCGGAGACGGTGCCGGCTCACTCCACGCCGAGGAGCCGCAGCAGGTGCCGGTCCGGCGGGCACGGGCCACCCACACTGACGATGCGGCTGTCGCGGTCCGCACAGACCGCGTGCTCCACGCCGGCGGGCACGTGCACGGCGTCCCCGGCCTCGAACTCGAGGCGCGTGCCGTTGGTGAGGTCCTGGACCGAACCCTTGCCCTCGATGATGAAGATCGTGTCCTCGGACTCCGAGTGAATGTGCGGAACGTTCTGCTCGCCCGGCTCGAGCACGACATAGTTCATGTTGGCCACCTCCGCGCCGACGCCGGGCCAAACGATCAGCCGGGCGTCGGAGGAGATGATCGGCATCATCAGATCGGGTTCGTCGCGGTGGAATACACGCACTGCCATCGTCAGGCCTCCCGTGTCTCGTAGATGGAGGGATCGGGCGGGCACGGGCCACCGACGATCTCAGCCCCCGAGGCGCCCGCCTCGAATCGGTGCGCTGTGGACGGATCGACATGCACCATCGACCCCTCCACGAGCGATTGCTGCTCGCCACTGTCGGCGTCGACGACCGTGGCGCTCCCCGAACGGACGTAGTACACCGACTCCGAGGGGTGCCGCAGATCGACCGTGTACCCGGCGGGATGCAGCAGCACGCGGTGCAGCGAGCGATGCTGCGACCCCACGCCCGGCCACACCACCGCCACCGCTTCGCCACCGGACGCGACCAACGGAAGCGAGACGCTGTTCCCGCTGCCCCGCACGACCTGCACCCGGTTCTCGCTCATCTGCAGCCTTCCAGCGTCCAGCGAACTTCAAGAATTGTGTAATCGGTTGAACAGTACTGTAGTCGAGCGGCTCACGCCGCCGGCAGCCGCAGTTCGCCCCCCGAGATCGGGGCCGTCTTGTCGAGCCCGGCGGCTCTCAGCCTGAATCCACCGATCGCAGATCATCTTGGGCATCTTTTTCGTCGTATAGCCCAAGTTTCTCGCCCCAAGTTCCGGAGGTGACGAGGACCACCCCGAACCGGTCAATCCGGCGGGATGGGGCACTCACAGGAAGCGCCTCCCGATCTGTACCGGCAGTCGCTTGTGTTTACAGCTATTTGCCCAGGTCAGAGAGTCACTCGGTGGACCCCCCGCCCTCGAACCCAACCCCCATCGGTGGATCCAGGCTCAGGGCTTGATCACGCCGCCGTCGATGCTGATCACGGCGCCGGTCATGAAATCCGATCCCGGCCCGGCCAGCATCACGGCCAGAGGGCCCAGTTCGGGCGGATCGCCGACCCGCCCCAAAGGCGTGTTCCCCTCGACCGCCGCCATGATCTCGGGCACATCCAGCAGGTGACTGTTCATGTCGGTGTAGAACGCACCCGGGGCGATCACGTTGACGGTCACCGTCGGCGCCCACTCCCAGGCCAGGCTCTTGGACAGCGCCACGACACCGGCCTTGCTGGCCGAGTAGGCCGACCAGTTGGCGCCGCCGTGCAGGCCGAAGTTGGAGGCGATGTTGATGATCTTGCCGTGGCCCTGCGCCAGCATCCGTTCCCCGAAGGCACGGCAGCAGTAGAAGGCGCCGGTGAGGTTGGCCGCCATCACCGCCTCCCAGTCCGCGTCGCCGGTGTCCACCGCCGGTTGGAGGAGCAGGACACCCGCGGAGTGGAACGCCACGTCCACGCCGTCCGTTCGCTCCCACGCCTCGGCCACAGCACTGCTGACCTGCGCCGAGTCGGTGATCTCGACCACCTGGGTGAGACATTTCCGCCCAGTGGCGCGCACCTCGTCAGCGGTGCGCTCGAGGGCTCCGGTGTCGCGACCCCAGATGGCGGTGTCGGCTCCCGCCTCTGCGAGAGCCAGCGCCATCGCCCGGCCGAGGCCGCGATTGCCCCCGGTCACCAGGGCCGTCCTTCCTGCAAGCGTGGCGCTCATGGCGTCCTCCCGGTTCTCCTCGGTCTCGTGCCGGTTCGGTGCCGGTCTCTCCGGTGGTTGGCGGCCGGCAGGAACCTCCACCCCGCACGCCTCAATCGCTCCGGTTGCCGTCTCCTCCGACATCCGGCTGCTGGCCCCGCGGTGACAGGTTGACCCACACGGCGCGGGCACGGCCCGAGCCCTCGTTCACGATGCGGTGGGGTCGGGCGGACTCGAAAGCGATAGAGTCGCCCGGCTCCAGTTCGTGCGCCGTGTTCTGCAGTTCGACGGTCAGCACACCCTCCAGCACATACCCATACTCGTAGCCACCGTGATGGGTGACCTGCACGGCACTCGCGGTTCCCGGCGCGTACTCGTTCACCACGAGTTCGAGCCCGCGGCGGGGATCCACCTGCACGAGCCGCCGCAGCACCCCGTTCGCGGTCTCGACGACCTGATGATCATCGGCGCGCTGGACGACGTCCCGCGGGCCGTCCACGTCCAACTCGAACAACTCGGCCATGTGCACACCCAGCGCCGAGGCGATCGCGATCAGCGTGCCGATCGACGGCGACGTCCGCCCTCGCTCCACCATCGAGACCATGGAGGAACTCAGACCCGTGCGCTCGGCCACGACCTGCAGCGTGAGCCCCTGCTCCGCCCGCATGGAACGGATGCGCCCTCCCAACTCCGCAAGGTGCTCTTCGGTCGACACAACGGCGCGCCGCGGCGATGCACCCGTATCCGACCCGTCCGTGACGGCGGGGATCGGTTGATCCACCGGAGAGGCAGCCACGCTCGCGATGGTACCGCGCTGTGACCGCGGCGCCCGCTGGACGGGCCACGGAGGCTTGGACGGGCGATGGATGTGTGCAGCGCGCGGAGTTTTCGATATTGCTGAAACACGAACGCACCCGATTGAAAACGCGCTGCGGAAAAAGGGCTATCGTCGCGTCCCGGGAACCGGCCGGTCGGCGCAGTCAACCGGTACCGGTTCCGAGCGTCTAGGGAGGAACGCTGAGCGAGGGGAACGGCGGCCGTGGTGCCGCCGATACGAAGCTGAATGGCGAAGCCACCGCAGAGCGGGGAGCCCCCGGGGGTCTCGCGCGCCTGAATGTTCTCGCCGCCATCCGCCACGGCGACATCCTCGGCTCGATCCTGCTGACCATGGCCGTCATGGCGGTCATCGTCGTCGCCTTCGGCGGCAACCCCTGGATCGTCGCCAAGACCATCATCAACAACTCGTTGGCCGAGGAGATCTTCCTGGGCCAGACGATCATGACCGCCGCCATCCTGACACTGACCGGGCTGGCCGCGGCCATCCCTTTCACGGCGCGGCTGTGGAACATCGGCGGCGAGGGCCAGATGTTCGCCGGCGCGGTCGTGGCGGTCACGCTCGGGATCATGCTCCCCGAGGGCACCTCGCACGGACTGTTCGTGCTCATCCTCATCGCCGGCGCAGCGGCCGGAGGCGCGGTCTGGGGGTCCGTCCCGGGCGTGCTGAAGGCCTACTTCGGGATCAACGAGATCGTCACCTCGCTGATGTTGAACTTCCTGGCATTCTTCGCGGCGAACTACGTCGTCACCGTGGCGTGGCCGGAGATCTACGCGCAGCTCCAGAGCCAGGAGATCCACGACACCGCCCGCTTCCCGGACTTCTGGGCTTCGGCCAAGGTCGACGTCAGCGTCTTCATCGCCCTCGCCGCCGCGGTGGCCGCATGGATCCTGATCACCCGCACCTCCCTCGGCTTCTCCATCCGCTCCATCGGCGCCAACGCGCGGGCGGCCCGCCTGGCGGGGGTCCGCACCCGTCTGGTCACCGTGTCGTCGTTCGCGGCCGCCGGCGCGGCGGGCGGTCTGGCCGGCGCTGTCACAGTGGGGGGCATCCACCACGACCTGGCCCTGGACCTGTGGATCTCCAACTACGGCTACGTCGGCATCGCCGTCGCACTACTCGCTCGGCTGAACCCCATGGCCGTGCTGCCGGCGGCGTTCATCTTCTCGACGCTTCGCGTGGGCAGCAACAGCCTCCAAGCCGCCGCGGGCATCTCCGCGTCCTTCGGCGAGGTGCTCATCGCCACGTTCGTCATCACCCTGATGGTCACCGGGGCCATCAAGTTCCGCTACGCGCAGAACTAGGGACGCCATGACAGAGGTAGTCATCGTCACGCTGTTCGCCTCAGGGCTTGGGCTGATGGTTCCCGTGCTGCTGGCGGCGCTCGGCGAAGCCATCAGCGAGCAGGCCGGCGTCCTGAATGTGGGCATCGAGGGAACCATGCTGTTCGGCGCCGCCATCTGCGCGCTCGTGGGCGTCAGGACCGGCAATGTGCCGCTGGCCGTGCTGGCCGGCACAGCGACCGGCGCCGGGGCGGGAGTCTTCCTCTCGGCTCTCTACGTGCGCCGCGGCACCGATCAGATCGTGACCGGGTTGCTCTTCAACATCTTTGCCCTGGGCCTCACGGGCATCCTGGTCTCGCAGGTGATCATCGGGAACATCTCTCCCACCCTCTCCCCCTGGACCGTCCCGCTGATCGGGCGGATTCCCAAGCTGCGCGACGTCATCAACGAGCAGAACTTCCTCTTCTGGATCTCGATCCTGCTGGCGGTGGTCATCTTCTACCTCCTACGGCGGACCTGGTGGGGGCTGTACGTACGGGCCGCGGGCGAGCGTCCCCACGCCTCCTCGTCCGCCGGTCTGGACGTGTGGCGACTGCGCTACGGCGCGGTGATCGCCGGTAACGCCCTGGCGGGCCTTGGTGGCGCCGCGCTGGTCATGGGCACGTCGGGTCGCTTCATCCCCGGCTTCACTTCGGGCCGCGGCTTCATCGCGCTGGGGGTCGTCGTCGTGGCACGCTGGAACCCGCTCGCCGTTGTGGCCATCGCCGGGCTCTTCGGCCTCAGCCAGGCGCTGCAGTTCGTCGCCGGACTCGTCGACTTCTTCGATCCGGTGCCGGACCAATTCTGGCTCGCCCTCCCCTACCTCGTCACCGTGGCGGCTGTGGCGGTGTCGCGCGGCTCGCGGTACCCAGCAGCTGTGGGGATCCCCTGGCGAGAGCCCGCAGCCGGGGCGCGCCGATGATCCCGACGACTTGCAGCGGCACAGCCGTGGGGAATTACGATCTAGTCGCCGACGATGAGGCGGGGACATGACCGCTTAGCCAACGAGACCGGCCACTGGAACAGAACCGCACTCGGACCAAACGAGGAGGAAACAATGAAAGCCATTCGCAGACGAGCCGTGCCCCGGCTCCTGACTACCCTGCTGGTATCCGTCGCGGTGCTGGCGGCCGCGTGCGGTGACACCGGCCCGGCCGAGGACGCACAGGCGCGGTCCGATGCAGCCGCGGCTAGTTCTGAGGCGAGCGCTGCCAGCGCCGAAGCAAGCGCCGCCAGTGCCGCGGCCGGTGAGTCGCGGGCGGCAGCGGACGCAGCAGCCGCTGCGGCCGCTGAGGCTCAGGCGATCGCGGAGGCCGCTCAGGCGGCAGCCGACCTGGCGCAAGCGACCGCCGAAGGTAACGCAGCGGACGTGGCCGCCGCCGAGGCTGCCCTGGCTGCTGCCGAAGCAGCGGTGGCCGACGCGCAGAGCACTGCGCAGGAGGCGCAGGCTGCCCTAGACGCAGCGCAGGCCGAGGCAGCGGCCGCCCGCGCCGACGCGGAGGCCGCCGCGGCCGACGCCGCTGCCGCGCAGGAGGCGCTGTCGGAGGCCGTGGCCGCCGAGCCCGAGCCGCCGCCACCGCCGCCCGAGCCCGCACCCGCACCGGCGGAGGACGCCGAGCCCTACCGGGTCGTCATCCTCTTCCCCGGTTTCTCGAACGACGAGAGTTGGGCGAACGCCTGGTGGGACGGCGCCCTGAAGGCCATGGAGGACTATCCCAACGTGCACGTCGAGCCGACCGAGTACGCCTACGAGGTGGACGACTACCTGCAGCAGGGTCTGAGCTACGCCAGCGAGGGCTTCGACCTGGTCCTCATGGCCCACGGCGCCATGGCCGATCCGGCGGCGCAGGTGGCCGAGGCCTACCCCGATGTCCAGGTGTGCGTCGCGCCGGTGGATCCCACGCCGGAGTTGCTGGACGGCAGCCCGGAGAACCTCTGCTTCATCGACATGGCCCAGCACCACGCCAACTTCTTCACCGGCGTGCTGGCGGCGCTCATCACCGAGACTGGCCACGTTGGCGCGCTGGGCGGCTTCCCGTTCCCGGCGCTGACCCGCCAGCCCGAGACGTTCCACCTCGGCGCCCGCTGCGTGAACCCCGACATCGAGTTCACCCAGGAATACATCATGACGTGGGACGACACCGGTCTGGCCAAGACGGCCGCGCAGGCACTGATCGCCGGCGGCGTGGACGTAATCCAGTCCGCGACCGACCAGGCGGTGCTCGGCATCATCGACGCGGCGCAGGAGGCCGACAGCCAGGTCTGGGTGATCCCGGCCTACTACGACAGCCACCACCTTGCCCCCGAGGTGATCCTGACGTCCTCGGTCCATGGGCTCGCCGACGTGTCCTACGCGATGATCGGCCGCGGGTACATAAGTGAAGTCGAGAAGTTCAACGACTTCACCGCCTATAACACGCCGGGCATCGCCGCGGCGCCGGTGCGGGATCCCGCTCTCTCCGCCCTCACCGCCGACGAACTGGCCATCTACGAGGACTTCGAGGCGAGGGTCCGCAGCGGCGACATCCAGATCCCCGACGAGACCAAGGGCGACAACCCGGTCGGACTCGAGCAGGGCATCGGCGGCAAGATCGACCTCGCCGACATCGGCTGCTGAGGGCACGGTCCGCCGCACCGGCCCGCACAACTGAATCAGAACCCGGCCGGGGAGCGAGGGCACACGCAGTGTCTTCGCTCCCCGGCCGGCCGGACGCCCCGCGCCGGCCGGCACCACCGACCGATCACCTACGCACGATCCGACCACCACAAAGGAGGCCAACCATGGAAACCGAGATGTATTGCTACCTGGAGAACAAGGAACGCCGCGTGCTCCCATCGGGCACCAGCAACTCCGCCGACGTGTTCGACAAGTGGCTGGACCCCACCCAGACGGCAGTGGCCTGCATCGACATGCACCGCGGCCACGTCGGACCCGAGGACGAGTTGACCTGTCCGGCGCCGCGCGCCCGCTGGCGCATCCCGGCCCACAACATGTTCCATGCCGCCTGCCGCGCCATCGGCATCCCGATCATCCATGTGCAGCACTGGCAGCGCTACGGCGGGATCGACGACCTCAACTCGCTGCATCACAACCGCATGGCCAACTGGCGGGCGATGTACGAGTTGTACCTGCCACCCAACCCCTTGATGGACCAGCACTCCTGGGAGGGAACCGAGTGGCTCGACCTCCTGGTCGAGGAGGAAGAGGGTGACATGTACGTGCGCACCAAGAAGCGCCTGTCGGCCTTCTACCCCACCGATCTGGAGTTCCTGCTGCACCAACTCAACGTGCCGAACCTGGTCCTGACGGGTACCTACACCGATGCCTGCGTACTTTCCTCGGCGTTCGATGCCGCCAACCGTGACTTCCGGGTGATCGTGCCCCGCGACATCGTGGCGGGCTACACCCAGGAGGTGGAGGATGCGGCGCTGACGATCATCTCGCTGCATCTGGGGCTCGTCGTGGATGCGCCCGCGCTGGTTCGCGAGTGGTACGCCCGCAAGGGCGTCGAGGTGCCCGCCGAGTTCGAGGGCATCACCGAGATCACCGAGAGTTGCGGACTGCTCATGGATCGGGAGGCCGAGAGCCAAGAGGCGGCCTGACCGTCCAGTCCGGCCAAAAGACGAAACGGTGTTGATGGCTGGAAAACCCCGGCCACCACACCGACCCATGCATCCCTAGACAACCTGTTCGCCGCGCACCCAACCGGAGGTAGCCATGTCCAGCGACATCCAACACATCTGGGGCGGCGAGCCCGCGCCGCTCATGCCCTACACGCCTTGCGTCAAGGCCGGAGACTGGGTGTTCTTCTCGGGCCAGCTCGCCACCGACTTCGAGACCGGCATCACCGCCGAGGGCGGCGGCGACGGGCGCAACCCCTACCTGGACAACCACCTGGAGTTGCAGTCCAAGGTGATCCTGGACAACCTCACAACAACTCTGGCGGCGGCCGGCTGCGACATCGCCACCGACGTGGTGCGCATCTACCAGTGGTTCACTTCGGAGTACCCCACGATGGAGGAGTTCGCCGCCGGCAACACCTGGCCGCGCCTCACCATCACGCCTTACCTGCGCACACGGGACCGCTACATCAAACCTCCCCGTCCCGCCTCCACGGGCATGGGCATCAAGGAACTGCTCGTAACCGACTCACTCATCGAGGTCGACCTCCTGGCCATCCCGGGCGGCCCGAGCGTGGGCTACGAAACGCCCGAGGGTGTGCCCTCCCCGCTCGCCGGTTACTCCCCGGCCGTCCGGCGCGGCGACTGGATCTTCCTGGCCGGCGAGATCCCCGTGGACTGGATGGGCGACTGGATGTCCGAGCGTCACATGGGCGAACTCAGCGGTCTGGCGCCGGAGGCACGCGTGAACCCGTACCTCTGGTACGACTCGCCGATCGAGCGCCAGACCGACTACACGCTGGCGAAACTCGAGAAGATCGCCGCTGCGGCCGGTGCCTCCTCCCTGCAGGACAACTGCGTGAAGGCCACCGTCTACCTGTCCAGCCCGAACGACTTCGCCGGCATGGACAGGGTGTGGCGCCAGTGGTTCCCCGAGAACCCGCCGGCGCGCGTGGTCGTGCCCTACATGGGCCTGGGCGGCATGGGCTCGCGCATCGAGATCGCCATGAAGCTCCTGGCCGACGATGCCTCCATCTCCAAGGAGACCATCGAGACGTCAGACGCGGTGCAGCCTCCCTGGCACGAGCCACAGGCCGTGAAGGCAGGCGACTACCTGTTCTTCAGCACCATGATCCCCACCGACGAGCGAGGCAGCCTTCCCGCCGGCGTGCAGCGCACCCCCGGCTTCCCGCACTACGGCCTACCTCCTCAGATGGAGATGGAATACCTGCTCGGCAACATCTCGGCCATCTGCGAGGCGGCCGGAACCTCGCTGGAGAACATCTGCAAGCGGCAGTGCTACCACGCCGACTTCGCCGACTTCCAGATCTCCATCAACGAGTGGGCACGTCACTTCCCCGGCGGGAAACCGGCTTCCACGACGATGCGCATCGGCGGTCCGCTGCAGGTGCCCGGCGCCCACGTCATCCTCGACCTCATCGGCTACGCGCCGTCGGCCTGACGGCGGCGACACTGCGACGGAAGGACAGGACGTAGCCCGTGGCAACGGCAGGCTCGATCCTGGGCCACAGCGTGTTGCGCCGCGAGGATGCGGCGCTGCTGGTCGGTGGCCGGCCCTACGTGGACGACCTGGACGTCGACGCCCGCAGCGTGGTGTTCGTGCGCTCCGACGTGCCGCACGGCCGGATCATCGGCATCTCCGGCGGCGAGGGCGTCTACACCGCGGAGGAGCTGGATCTCCCCGACATGCTCGCCGGCCCGCCGGCGCCCGCTCACTTCGGGCGTCCTGCCCTGGCTCGCGGGACGGTGGGCTACGTAGGCGATCCGGTGGCGGCAGTCGTGGCCGACACTTTCGCGGAGGCTCGCGACCGGGCCGAGGACGTGGTGGTCGAGATCGAGGAGCTGCCGGCCGTCTCGGATCCGATGGCAGCCACCGAAGTCGTGTTCGAAGTCGATCCGATCGACGACCCGGGAGCGCTCGACGGCGCCGACGTGGTCGTGTCGTTCAGGTACGTCAACCAGAAGATCGCGCCGGCGCCCATGGAGACCAATGGAATCCTGGCCATCCCGAATGTCGACGCCGCGAACGGCCAGGGGCGCCTGCGGCTCTGGGTACCCACCCAGTGCCCGTTCTCGGTCCGGCAGACGATGGCCACCTGCCTGGGACTCGACATCGAGCAGGTCCACGTCGTGGTGCCCGCCACCGGAGGAGGATTCGGAGCCAAGGGTCATGCGTACGTGGAGCAGGTCGTGACCGCCGCTCTGGCTGTGCGGCTCGGCTACCCGCTGCGGTGGATCGAGTCGCGCACCGAGAACATGCTCCACATGGGCCACGCCCGCGGCCAGGTCCAGGACGTCGAGATTGGGGCGCGTGCCGACGGCACCGTTGTGGGGATGAAGGTGCGCGTCACCGCCGACGCCGGCGCCTACCCCGACATCGGCGCCTGGCTCACCTTCTATACGAAGATGATGGCTTCTGGCACCTACCGGATCCCCCGTATCGACTTCCGGGCACGCAGCGTGGTCACCAACACGGCTCCGACCGGGGCGTTGCGCGGCGCAGGCCGGCCCGAGGCGGCAGCGCTCGTCGAGCGGGCCATGGACCTCCTGGCGGCCGAGGTCGGACTCGATGCGGTCGAGGTCCGCCGCCGGAACCTGCTCGAGACCCACAGCGAGCCCGTGACTACCCCGACAGGAGCCGTCTACGACGCCGGCGATTACCTGGGGGCGATGGAGCGGGCGGTCGAACTGGTCGACTACGACGGCCTCCGGCACGACCAGTCCGAGCGGCGCCGGCGGGGAGACCGCCACCAGATCGGCATCGGCGTCGCCAACTACATCGAGGTGACCGGCAACGGACCCAGCACCGACTACGGCTCGATCCGGATCCACGACAACGGTACGGTCACCGTGCTGTCGGGTGTCTCGTCCCACGGTCAGGGCCACCAGACGACCTACGCCCAGATCGCCTCCGAACAGCTCGGCATTCCGATGGCCGACATCACCGTCATCCAGTCCGACACCGATCTGGTGCCCCGTGGCAACGGCACGTACGGCTCGCGCTCGCTGCAGTTGGGCGGCTCCGCCATCGACCGGGCCGCGGCCGCCGTCGTGGAGCAGGCCCGTCGGATCGCCGCCGAGCACCTCGAGGCCAACGCCGACGACATCGCCACCTACCGCGGTGAGGGGCTGGGCGTCGCGGGCTCGCCCGACACCGTGCTCTCGTGGTCCCGGCTGGCCGAACTGGCCCCCGAGCCACTCGCCGCGGAAAGCGACTTCGACCAGGGCGCACGCACGTTCCCGTTCGGCACCCACGTGGCCGTCGTCGAGGTGGACAGCGAGACCGGAGGTGTGCGCATGCTGCGCCACCTCTGCGTGGACGACTGCGGCAACGTCATCAATCCGTTGCTGGCCGAGGGCCAGCAACACGGCGGCATCGCGCAGGGTGTGGCCCAGGCGTTGTGGGAGGAGATGGTCTACGACGCCGGCGCAGGCCCGCGAACCACCAACTTCGGGGACTATCTCATCCCCTCGGCCGCGGAATTCTGTGACTTCGAAACCCACCGCAACACGACACCCACGCCGCTCAACCCGCTCGGCGCCAAGGGCATCGGCGAGGCAGGCACCGTCGGGGCCACACCCGCCGTGCAGAGTGCGGTCATCGACGCCCTGGCACCCTTCGGGGTGCGCCACCTGGACATGCCGCTGACGCCGGAGAAGGTCTGGCGTGCCATGTCCACCGGCGGCAACGGCCGCTGACCACCCTGCGGACCCGACAGAGGAGCAGCCCGCCGTGACCGCATCAACAAACGGCAGCGTCGTCGAACTCCACGGCATCTCCAAGAGCTACGGCGAGACGCAGGCGAACCGCGACATCGACTTCGATCTGCGCGCCGGCGAGATCCACGTGCTGCTAGGGGAGAACGGCGCCGGCAAGACGACACTGATGAACGTCATGTTCGGTCACGTTCTGCCGGACTCCGGGACGATCTCCGTGCGCGGCGAGCAGGCCGACATCCACTCGCCGTACGACGCCATCGAACTGGGAATCGGCATGGTCCACCAGCACTTCTCCCTGGTTCCCACGTTCAGCGTCGCCGAGAACATCGTGCTGGGGTCGCGCCCGGCAACCGACCTCCGCTTCAGGCGCGGCGCCATCGGGGCCGAGACGACGGAGTTGGCCGACCGGTTCGGCATGCCGCTCGATCCCCACGTCGCGGTGCAGGACCTCCCGGTCGACCTGCAGCAGCGGGTGGAGATCCTGAAGGTGCTCTACCGGGGCGTCACCATCCTGATCCTCGACGAACCCACCTCCCTGCTGGGCCCGCGGCAGATCGAGAACCTGCTGGAGATCCTGCGCGACCTGCGCGAGGGGGGCTGCTCCATCGTGCTGGTCACCCACAAGCTGGGCGAGGTGATGGAGGTGGCCGACCGGGTCACCGTGCTTCGCGGAGGTGAGAAGGTCACGACCACCGAGCGGGGCGACTTCGACGAGCGAAGCCTCACCCGGGCGATGACGGGCCAGGAGATCGTCGCCGTCGAGAGCGACCATGCCCCCCGGACCGACGATGTCCCGCTACTGGAGGTCCGGGAGTTGAATGCCCTCGGCGAGGGTTCTGACCACCTCGACAACATGTCCTTCATGGTGCGCCCCGGCGAGATACTCGGCGTGGCCGGCGTGGAGGGCAACGGCCAGCGCACCCTCGTCAACTGCGTCTGCGGGCTCGACGACGCGGAGTCCGGCTCGGTCCACATCGGCGGTCAGGACGTCACCGGGACCGGGACGAGCGCTCTCCGAAGCGCCGGACTGGCGGTCATCCCCGAGGATCGCCACACCTGGGGCCTCATCCTCGACATGACCCTGGCGGAGAACCTGGCGATGTCGGACATCCCCGCCGGGGCCTACAACCGCACCGGCCTCCTGGACTGGCGCAGCGTCCGGCGCCGCGCCCGTGAGTTGCTCGAGGAGTACGACGTGCGCCCGCCCGATCCGGACCTGCTGGCCGTAAGCCTCTCGGGTGGCAATCAGCAGAAGGTGGTCCTGGCGCGGGAGTTGTCGCGGGAGCCACGCGTGCTCGTGGCCGACAACCCCACCTGGGGTCTCGACGTCGGCGCCATCGAGTACGTGCACCGCCGGCTGCTCGACGTCAAGCACAGCGGAGCGGCCGTCCTGCTGCTCTCGATGGATCTCGAGGAACTCTTGAAGCTGAGTGATCGCCTCATCGTGCTGTTCCGGGGTCGCATCGTGCTCGAAGGCTCCGTACGGGACCTCGACATGGACGAACTGGCTCTCGCGATGGCCGGACGGACGGCCGGCGCGCCGGCGGTGGGGTGAACCGCGGGCGGGCCGTCGGCATGGTGGGCATGCAATTGCACACCGGGGCGACGGTCCTGATACTGTGTTTTCAACGGGATTGAAGCTCTGATCTCAGAGCTGGATAGAGAGTGAGAGGGGAAACAGTGCGACGCATTTTCCTGCCATTGATCGCGCTCGTGGTGCTGGGCGGTGTCGTCCTCAGCTGCGGTGACGACGACGAGGGACCGGTCAAGCTCGGCTTCCTGGCCGGCCTGTCCGGGGACTACTCCGAATGGGGTCCACCCAGCCAGGATGGCGCGGAGGCAGCCATCGGCGTCATCAACGACAACGGCGGCATTTTGGGCCGCGATGCCGAACTCGTGGTGCAGGACAACCTGTCCACGGCCGAGGGCGCCGTCACGGGCTACAACCGGATCCGCGAGGAGATCGATGCGCTCGGCGGCGTGGAGTCCGACGGGGCCGTGGCCCTGCTGAACACCGTGGCCGAGGACGAGATGCCGACCATGTGCCCGGCCTGCGGCACGACCGTGCTGGACACCGAGGGCGGCAATTACATCTGGCGCATCACCGCTTCGGACACCACGTACGGCATCATCTCCGCGCAGCTTGCCCGCGACGCGGGCTACATGCGGGTGGCCATGCTGGTGCAGCAGACCGAGGGCACCGAGAGCCCGGCCGAGGTCTTCAAGGACGTGTGGGAGAACAAGATCGGCCGTGAGATCACCGAAGACGTGCGCTTCAATCCCGGCCTCGACAGCTACCAGGCCCAAGTCGAGCAGGCCTTCGCGGGCAACCCCGATGCCGTCTACATCGGCGCCGGCCCCCCGGCCGGGATCCCCATCCTCAGGGAGTACATGTCCAGGGGCTACGAGACCCCGATCCTGGTCTCACCCGACCTGCAGGTGCCCGACATCGCCGAGCTCGTGGCCGACCTGCCCACCGGCCGGATTCTGGCCGCCCAGGTCACCGACGACTTCGACTCCCCCGCGTACGATGCCTTCGCCGCCGCGCACCAGAAGTTCGCGAACAAGCCGCCACCTACCGGCTTCTACGAGACCAACCAGTTCGACCAGTACATCGTTCTGGCGTTGGCCATGACTGCCGCCGAATCCACTGACGGCCCCGACGTCGCGGCTCAGATTTACAACATCGTGAACGCGCCGGGCACCAAGGTGTACACGTACGCCGACGGCGTCGCGGCGCTCGAGCGCGGCGAGGAGATCAACTACGACGGCCCCTCGGGCTCGATCGAGTTGCACACCGGGACCGGCAACCTGGTCTCCCCGAAGGTGGCGGTGAACCACATCGTCAACGGCTCGTACACCGAGCGCGAAGTCATCGAACTGGACGCAAGCCTGGGCCGGTAAGCCCAAGTAGACCAATGATCATCCCGGGGCGGCCCCGCCCGACGGCGGGGCCGCCCCGGGGTTCGGTTCTGTACGCGTGCAACACGTCATCTTCGGGCTGACCACCGGGGGGGTTCTGGCCGCCGCCACGGTCGGGTTCGCCCTCATCCGCCAGACCGAGAACATCCTGCACATCGCCCACGGGCAGGTGCTGGCTCTCGGCGCCTTCCTGTCCGTCGTCCTCATCACCAACGCCGGGCTCAACGTGTTCGTGGCAGGCCTCGTGGCCATGGTGCTCATGGGCGTCCTGGGCGTCGCTCTGGGGATAGTGGTCTTCAAGCCGGTGGCAGACCAGGGCGGCAACGTTCTGCTGTTCACGTCCATCGGCCTCGCCTTCGTGATCTACGGGGCGATCATCGCCATCTTCGGCACCATCCTGCGCAAGGTGCCGGTGGGCTTCGGCAGCCGCATCGAATTCTCCGTAACAGAGTTCGCGCTGGTCCTCGTGTTGGCCGTCGCGCTGGCGGCGCTGGTGGGCTGGCTGCTGGCCAACCGCGCCCGGCGCGCCGAGCACCGCGAGGTGGCCGGCACCTGGGCCGGACTGTGGGCCGCCCGCGGGACCGGACTGGCGCTGGCTCTGGCCACCGTCGCCGCCGTCGGCGTGTTTGTATTGGCGACCCAGAGCGACGGTTTCGGGGGGGCACACGACGCCGTCGACATCGCCACCGGCGAGTTGTTGATGATCCTGCTGTCCCTCGGGGCGGTGCTGAGCCTGCAGTTCTTCCTGTCGTTGACGCGCATGGGCCGCTGGCTACGCGCCGCGGCCTCGAACCCCGCCCTGGCCGCGGTACGCGGCATACCGGTGCGGGTCGTCTCGGGTGTCGTGTGGTTCATCGGCTCGGCGCTGGCGGCCATGGCCGGCGTGATGATTGCGGTGCGCCGCGGCGGCGTCACCACCCCGCTGGGATGGGAGAACATCCTGGTGATCCTGTCCGCGGCCGTACTGGGCGGCACCGGCAGCATCATGGGGGTAATGGCGGCGGCCGTACTCCTGGGCCTGGCCATGGACGTGAGCGCTCTGTGGATCCCCAGCGCCTACCGCCTGGTGGTGGCGTTCGGAGCGCTGATACTTGTGCTGCTCGTGCGCCCTGAGGGGTTGTTCAGCACGCGCCGCCGGGCGGAGCAGGCTTCGTGAACACCCTTGCCGCCATCAGCGCCCTGGGGTCGCCGACCTTCTGGATGAGCCTGTTCATGCTCATCGGCGTCTACGCCGCGGTCACCATGCTGCTGAACGTGGAGGCCGGATGGGGCGGCATGTGGGACCTGGGCATCGTGGGGCTGCTGGCCATCGGCTCCTACACCTACACCATCACCACCAACGCCCCCGGGGATTTCGATGTGCGGTTCGCCCCCGGCTGGCCCGTCTGGGCGGGAATCCTCGTGTCCATGGCGATGACGGGCGTCGTGGCCTTCCTCGTCGGACTGCCCGCCCTGCGAGCGCGGCGCGAGTACTTCTTGATCATCACGTTCGCCTTCGCGGAGGTGATCCGCCAGCTGGCGATCAACCTGCGCGGCGTCACCCACGGGACTGTGGGCTTCAGCAGCGTGGCCCGGCCGTTCGAGAGCTTCTTCGAAAAAGACGGCCTGAGAGCCGTCCTGCTCGCTGTGACTTGGGGCGCTGCGCTTCTGGTCTACGGACTGACCCGCCGGCTCAGCCGCTCGGGCTATGGGCGGGCGCTGCGGGCCATGCGCGACAACGAGCCGGTGGCCCTGTCGCTGGGGATCCGGGTGAACCGGCTGCGCCTGCAGACCTTCGTGCTGGTGGGTATCGCCGTCGGCGGCATCGCCCCGCTGTACCTGTGGTGGCTGCGCTACGTGGCACCCTCAGTCTTCGAACCCCAGTTCACGTTCACAGCATGGACCGCGCTGGTACTGGGCGGCATCGCCAGCCGGTTCGGAGCCACGCTGGGTGTGGCGGTCCTGCTGCTCTTCACCGAACTGGTCGAGTTGATCGACGTGCCGTCGGAACTCCGCAACCTGCACGTGGCCGTGCATCCCCTGGCCATCGGCCTGCTGCTGGTGCTGGTACTGCGCTTCCGCCCCCAGGGCCTGCTCTCCGAGCGCGGGACGTTCGGGCAGCGAGCTCGCCAGACGACCACCCTCGACGCCGCCGGTGCTGCCGTGGCGTCGCGGCTGCGACGCCTGGGCCAACGCGGCGACGCCGAAAAAGAGGTGGCGCCGTGACTGTCCCGGAGACCGCCGGCGGCGACGCTCTGCTGAGCACCCACGGTTTGTACAAGGCCTTCGGGGGCAACGTGGCGGTGCACGACGTGTCCCTTGATCTCTACCCCGATCGCATCACCGCCCTCATCGGCCCCAACGGCGCCGGCAAGACGACACTGTTCAACATCGTCACCGGCTACGAACGAGCTGATGCCGGCGACATCACGTTCGACGGCCGCCCGGTGACGGGACTGGCACCCTGGCAGATCTCCCGGCAGGGCGTTGTGCGCACGTTCCAGACGCCAGTGGGATTCCCCACCATGACCGTCTGGGAGAGTATGCAGGTGGCGGGCGCCTCGCACGCGGTGCTCACCGGAATGCTGACGACCCGGGGCCGGCACGAGGTCGCCGAACTGTCGCGGCGGACCGATGAGATCCTCGAGGACCTGGGGCTGCACCAACTGCTCGACACCCCGGTGGACGAGCTGGCCGCCGGCGACCGCAAGCTCGCCGAGTTGGCCCGGCAGCTCATGAGCCGGCCCCGGCTACTGCTGCTGGACGAACCGGCGGCCGGTGTCAACCCCGGTGCCATCTCGAGGCTCTCGGAGCTGATTCGGAGTGTGCATCGCAGCGGCATCGCCCTGATGATCATCGACCACAACCTCTCCTTCGTGCTCGACGTGGCGGACTACGTGCACGTGATGGCCAACGGGCGGCTCATCGCCGAGGGCACCCCCGACGAGATCGCCGCCAGCGCGCTGGTGCGCCAGGTGTACATGGGAGCGGACACATGAACGGCGACGCGGCTTCCCTACCCGCCACGAGTGATTCTCCGGACCGGTCGCCGGCGCCGAGCCTGGTTCTCAGCAGCGTGCACTCCGGCTACGGCGACCTGCCCATCCTGCACGGCGTCAGCCTCGAAGTGGCGCCGGCGGAGATCGTCGCGGTGATCGGACCCAACGGTGCCGGCAAGTCGACCCTGCTGAAAACGCTGTTCGGGCTGCTGGCGGTGCGGGGCGGCACGATGACCTTCGGTGACGAGGACCTGGGGCAAACAGGCACAGGAGGACGCGCCAAACTGGGCATGGCCTACGTTCCCCAGGAGGGCAGCACCTTCCCGGAACTCACGGTGTACGACAATCTCGCTGTCAGCCTGCTGCGTGAGTCCCCGCTCGCCCAGATCCGGCGCATCAACGAGATGCTGGAGTCCTTCCCGGCGCTGCAGGAGCTGCGCCGGGCCCGGGCCGGCACGCTCTCGGGCGGCGAGCGCCAGATGCTGGCCATCGCCTCGGCCATGATCTCCCGGCCCCGGTTCCTGGCTCTGGACGAGCCCACCACCGGCCTTGCCCCCTCGATCGTGCAGGAGCGCATCGCCGACATCGTGGCCGTGCGCGAGCAGGGCACGTCGGTCCTCTGGGTCATCGAGGAGAGCCCGATGCTCTGCCTGCCGCACGTGGACAGGGTCTACGTGTTGAACTCCGGCGTGCTCGGGCCGTCGCAGCCCGCCGCCGACATGCTCGACGAGGAGTTGCTGCAGGCCACGTTCTTCGGCATAGACCACGACCGGGGGTAGCGGATCGCCGGCCGGCAACTACCTCGCTCCGAACGACCGGATAACGCCATTCCGGAGCGGTTAGCGTCATTCCGGCGGAGAGCCTGCCCCGGACTCGATCCGGGGCCGGAATCCGCCCACCGGCAAAGAACCGATTCCCCTGCACGTTGTGAGGAGGAGCGATGACCACGACAGCGACGACTGCGATTCTCGATGACATCGGAGCCGACCCACCCGACCTCACCAACTACTGGCACCCGGTGCTGGAATCGGCCGAGGTGACCGCCGACGCGCCGATCGGGTTCGAGTTGCTGGGGCGGCGCCTTGTGGCCTACCGAGACGGTGGGCAGGCCCGTGTGCTGGAGGATCTGTGCATCCACCGGGGCACGGCGCTGTCACTGGGCTGGACCACCCCGGATGGCTGCATCGCCTGCCCCTACCACGGTTGGGAGTACAACGGCGAGGGTCGCTGCGTGAACATCCCGGCGCTCGAACCGGGTTCACCCATCCCCTCCGGCGCCAAGGTCAAGAGTTTCCCCACCACCGAGCGCTACGGGCTCGTCTGGGTCGCCCTTGCCGAGCCGGTGGCAGCGATCACCGAGTGGCCCACCGGGGAGTGGGAGGACCCCGGCGTCAAGATCTGGTACAGCCACCGCTACACGTGGCAGGCCTCCGCCGCCCGCACGGTGGAGAACTTCATGGACCTCGCTCACTTCCCGTTCCTGCACGACGGGCTGCTGGGAAGCCGGGACCACACCGTCAGGGGCGGCTACGACGTGGTCCAAACGGACTACGGCTTCTACTTCGACTACAAGGAGTTGGAGCCGGGCGGCGTGCACTCGCCCAGCGGCACCGAGGTGCACTGGGAGTACTTCCTGTGGCTGCCGTTCAGCGTGCATCTGCGCAAGGGCACGCCCGACGGGCAGAGCACGGTCGTCTCGCTTGTCTGCAGACCCACCACCGACGACACCAACGAGTTGTTCCTGTTCCTGTCCCGCAACTACAACCTCGACGAGGACGACCAGGGCTTCCTCGACTTCACGCACGTCATCATGGAGGCCGACCGCCGCGTCGTGGAGAGCCAGCGTCCCGTGCCGCTGCCTGTGCGACTCACCGAGGAACTGCACCTGCGCGGCCCCGACGCCGCCGCCCTCGCCTACCGCAGAGCGCTGGGACCCATCGGCGGCATCTGAGCCTCCCCTTTAACATTCGCACGGACGTTGCGAATGTTAAAGGGGAGGCGAGCATGATTCGCCGCATTGGTGCTCTGGCCGTCGTCGTGATCGCAGCGAGTGCTCTGGTTACCTCACCCGCAGCAGCGCAGGACGCCGAGGCGACCGATGCTCCCGCCACCACCGTGCGCATCAAGGCGCGCAAGGTGGAGACGGGCAAGGTGGAGTTCGGTCTGCAACTGGACGGTGAGGGTGAATGGCTGCCGCGTGCGCGCCTGTTCCCCTACCCCACCGCCAAAGTGGGCCAGTGGCTGTTCGCCTCGCCCTACACGATGGGTGACGGCACGAGCGTGCGGATCCAGGCGCGGCTCCTTGCGAATGGCAGGGTCGAGTTCGGACTGCAGGTCGACGGCGACCAGGTGTGGCTGCCGCGGGCTCGCTTCTTCCAATACGACACCGTTGAGGTCGGAAGATGGCTATTCGCCTCCCCGTTCTCTCTACTGGATGAGATCGGCCGACCGGCGAGCGCGCCGCGGAACCTCCGCGTGACAGCAGTCGTCTGTGACGTCACGGGGGCTCCACACAGCATGCGGCTGGATTGGGATCCACCCTCCAGCAGCGGAGGCACGCGCGTCACGGCGTATGAGGTCACCCGGCTACGTGCCGCTGAGACGGGTTTCACCCCGCTACATTCCGACCCTGGCGTCGATGACCTCGTTCCGGGCAGCAGCCACACCGATTCTGACGTCCTGATCTCGGAACTCTACGAGTGGTCGGTGCAGGCGTTGAACCGGGCCGGAAGGGGTGCAGCCGCCACGGTTCAGTCCATCTTTGAACCGAGCTACGTCAGGAATACCGACCCGTGGGGTGATCGGGCGCATTACGGCTGCGACGAGACCGCCACCCCGCTTCCAGGGGCCTCGAGGCCGGAGGCCCCCCGGAATCTGCGGGCAACGCTCAACAGCGCAGAGGACGCCGTCATTATGAGATGGTCGGCACCACACGACGGGGGTGACCGGATCACGAGCTACGAGGTCGGCGACTCCGCGCTCGGCGCCTCAAGCCCGGGATACGGACGGAAGGACACGGGGCGCGGGCCCTTGGTCGCAGTGTTCGACCTCGGCGGCGCCACCTCCGGAGCGAAGACCTACTGGGTCCGAGCCGTGAACAGCCACGGTCGCGGTCCCTGGGCATCGGTCGACATCAGGTTCTGAGGATCCCCACACAAGACCAGCGGTCGGGCGGTCGGTAGCTGCGATCTCGCTTCGATCGTTCGGCCTCGATCCAGGGCGAGCCCGGCGCCGGCAGCGGCGCTACAGCACGTTCCGGCTGTTGCTCGTCTGCTGGGGTCGGCGGGGACGTCCAGCCGGCGTGTGCGGGGCGCCGCGTCGGGGCTCGAGTCACAGCGGTCGGGGCGCCGAGGAGAGCCTCTGCCACCGGTGGATCACCCCGACCATCTCGGTGTGCTCTGCCCGCAGCCCCGGCGGCCGTTACCGCTCACGGCAAGCACGCCTGGGACTCGGTGAGGTCGGCGACTCACCCCAACGCCGAACCCTCGACACAATGCATCCGCAGCCGCAGCCGCAGCCGCCTCCGCTATCCCCTGTGCTGGAAAACTAGCGATTTGTGGAACTACATATTGTCGATGAGTGGACAGGACAAACTGTGAACACTCGGTAGCCTACGGCGCATGCAGATGTTCCCGAGGCACGTACGGCAGCGGATCGACGAAGCCCTGGGCCACTTCCGGGTGGTCGTGCTGCACGGCGCCAGACAGTGCGGGAAGTCGACGCTGGCGCGGCTCGTGGCGAGCGAGCGAGGCGGCACCTACGCATCGCTGGACGACGACGCCGTACGGCAGGCCGCTGTGGCCGACCCGCTCGGCTTCCTGCTCGATCAACGCCACCCCCTCGTCATCGACGAGATCCAGCTGGGCGGGGACCGGGTGGTGCGGGCCGTCAAGCAAGCAGTCGACGCCGATCCTGCCCCGGGGCGATTCCTGCTCACCGGCTCCACCAACTTCCTCACCGTGCCCACCATCAGCGAGTCGCTGGCCGGCCGGATCCGTCTGCTCCGCCTGTGGCCGCTGTCGCAAGCGGAACTGAACGCCGCGCCACCCCCGGCAATCCACACCTGGTTCGACCTCGCCGGCACCGACACGATCACCGGGACGCGCGACGGACCGCTTGCCCGGCGCGACTACCTCGAAGTGCTGTGCCGTGGCGGCTACCCCGAGGCGGTCGCCCTGCCACGCGGCCTGCGCGGCGACTGGTTCGAGGGCTACGCGCAGACGGTCATCGAGCGCGACGTCGTCGCCCTGGGCGACCTGCGCCGCCGCGCCGTGCTGCCCCGGCTGCTCGAATGGGTCGCCGCCGGCACAAGCGGCGAACTCAACGTGCAGGCCGCGTCACGCCGCCTCGGCATCGACCGTGCGACGCTCGATTCGTATCTGGGCTGGCTGGAGGCGGTGTTCCTCGTCCATCGCCTCCCGTCGTGGTCACGCAACCTCTCCGCCCGGCCGGTGCGCAGACCCAAGATCCACATCACCGACACCGGCTTGGCCGCCGGCCTGCTCGGCCTCGACGCCGGCGGCCTGATCGCCCCCACCGCACCGGCAACCGGCCCGCTGCTCGAGACGTTCGTCGTCAACGAGATCGCCCGCGCCATGTCCGTGTCAGCCGGCAGACTCCGCCTGCACCACTACCGCGACCACCAAGGCCACGAGATCGACCTCGTCATCGAACGAGCCGACGGCGCCATCGTGGCGGTCGAGATCAAAGCGACAAGTTCACCCAGCGCCACACAACTGCGCCACGCCGCGTGGCTCCGCGACCGCAGCGACGCCTCAGCGACGGGAACATTCCGTGCCGGGATCCTGCTACACACCGGCGACCAGAGCCTCACCGTCGGCGACCGCCTACATCTCCGGCCGATCAGCACCCTCTGGCGCTGACAGCCCCCCACCCAACCCGCAATATTCCCGTCGCGACGAACTCGACGGCGGCGTCTGAGTACAGGTACTCGACGACATCGTCGGCTCCGACGAGGAAACCAACGCCCTGTTCGAACGGTCGGCGCTCGACGTCTGATCGTGAGGTTGTTGCTCGACAGCCATGTCGCGCTCGGGGCGCTCGGCCCCCCTCGGCGGCATCTGAGACACTCCCGGCCCTGCTGCGACACGGGCGGCGGCCTCAGGCGTCCCGGGCTCGGTCGATGCCGCGGGCTCGGCGCCGGATCCGGTGAGGTGCGGCAATGAATCACGACACACCCGCGCGGTGACAACGGCCCCGAACTCGTCTCCGCAGCACCGAACCGCCGGACGACCGAACCTCCCCTGCCCCACCCGCCGCGCCAAGCCGGGATGCGCGAGGAGTATGCGCCAGCGCATACCCAGATAGGATATTAATATGCACAAGCGGCGTATCACGATCACAGTGGATGAGACTCTTCTTGCAGAGGTCAACGCGGCGGTCAGCGAGGGTCGCGCCCGATCGGTGAGCGAGTGGGTGAGTAAGGCCATGTCAGAACGGCGGAGCAGGGATCGGCGTCTCGCCCTGCTCGACGAACTGATCTCCGGGTACGAGGCCGAGCACGGCTTCATCACCGGCGAGGAGGTCGCCGAGCAAGTCCAACGGGACCGGGATGCGGCCGCGTCATCGCGCGTGGCAAACCGCCGGGCCGGATGAACGTCATCCTTGACGCGGGTGCGCTCGTCGCGCTCGAGCGCAACCAGCGGGCGATGTGGCGGCGACTCAAGGCGGCCCGGCGGTCGGGGACTCCACCGACGACCCACGGTGGCGTGATCGCTCAAGTATGGCGCGGCGGAGCCGGTCGTCAGGCCCAACTGGCGCGGGCATTGCAGGCCATCGAGGTCGTCCCCCTCGACACCGAGTTGGGACGCCGCGCCGGTGTGTTGCTCGCCCGTTCCGGGCTGGGGGACGCAATCGACGCGGCACTGGCCGCCATGGCCGATCACGGCGACGTGATCATCACGTCGGACCCCGACGACCTCGCCGCCCTCGTCGCGGCGAGCACGCGCCGGGTCGATGTCGTCCCGACCTGAAACGAGCGAAAGGCAGGACCGTCCACCCGACGGACTCGCGGCCTGCGGATTCGAACTGCACCTGCGCGGCCCCAACGCCGCCGCCCTCGCCTACCGCCGAGCCCTGGGCCCCATCGGCGGCATCCGAACCCCGTGATCGGGGCCGCCGATCTGTCAGGCGTCGCGGGGGGCTCTGTCGATGCCGCGGGCGCGGCGTTCGGCGACGATGTCGTTGAAGAGTGTCCGGGTTTCCTCGATGCTGCTGATGGGCTTGTCGGCGAACCCGTCGAGAGGCCAGCCGGGGTAGCTCTCGTACTCCCGGGCGTACATCGCCGCTCGCATCGTCACCGGGTGGAACGGCCTGGCGCGCACCCGGCGTAGGCCCTCGAGGTCGATGGGGCCCTTGATGGTGGCCTCGCCGGGGCCGTTGACCTTGTTGAGGATGCTGCCGTCGAAGTTGTGGATGGCCGAGTCGCCGTGCGAGCCGTGCAGGCCGCGGGTGGCTCCCTCGTACATGCCGATGTTGGCCATGGCCAGGAAGCACTTGTTCTCGTACGCCCGGGCGGTGCGCAGCGACTCCCAGTTGCGCACGTCGCCGTGGCTCATGTTGTTGGGCTCCGAGGAGAGGTGCAGGAGGATCTCCGCCCCGTTCATCATCGTGCAGCGGGCGTTCTCGGGGAACCCCAGCTCGCCGCAGGTGAGCAGCCCGATGTTGCCGATCTCGGTGCGGGCCACCGGGAAGAGCGCCTCCCGCCCGAACCGGGCCACGAACTCGCTGTAGATGTCCGACGGCGTGGTGTAGGGGAACACCCAGGCGTTGTTGTTGTTCTTCCAGTGCTTGATGAGGATCTCGCCCTGCGGGCTCACGAGGAACGACGTGTTGAAGAACCGGCCGGGGAAATCCGGGTGGACCTCCATCATGTTGGCGGCGATGTGGATGCCGCGCTGGCGGGCCTTGGCGGAGATCAAGTCGGTGTAGGGGCCGGGGATCGGCGAGGCGACGTCGATCCACTGCTGGAGGCTCAGCTTCTCCCAGCGGGCGTTGATGGCGTACTCCGGCAGCACGACGAGGCGCACGTCGGAGTTGCCGAACGCGGTCACGTAGTCGATCAGCTCGAAGATGCGGCCCAGGTTCGCCCGGATGTCGGCGTCACGCCGGGAGGCGTCGAGTGACACCGCCCGGGCGCGGGACTGGATGCAGGCCACCTCGTAGCGGGTGATGTCACTCATGGCGGGTTCGCCTCCTGCACTGGGAATGTGCTGAGCAATTGTCGGCGGGCACGGCCGGAGCCGCTGAGCAGTGGATTCCGGCCTCCGCCGGAATGACAGAAGAGGTCGTCTGCGGCATGACACTGCACTCTCGGTGGCCTCCCGCGGTCACTTACAAACCGGCCGCGGTGGCCTCGCGGCGGTGGTCGGCCGCGGCCAGCAGGCCACCGTCGGCGTCGGTGCCGACCGTCACGACGCTTCCGAAGATGTCGGTGTCGTCGGGCGCCGCGGCGAGGACGTCATGGCCTCGCCGGCGCAACTCGCTACCGACCTCCGGACCGAGTCCCTGCTCGAGATAGAGCTGCCGGTTGGGTTCGGCGCGCCGCGGCGCGCCCGACAGCCAGCGCGGAGTGTCGACTGCCGCCTGGAGGTCCATCCCGCAGTCGACTGCGTTGACGATCACCTGGAAGTTGATCTGCACCTGGCCGCGGCCGCCCGGCGTGGCGCCTGCCATGACCGGGCGACCGGCGCGCTCGAGCAGGAAGGCACTCAACGTGTGCAGGGGTCTGCGCCCTCCGATGATCTCGTTGGGCCCGGGCCCTACCACCTGATTCGCCAGCCTGTCGTTCAGCAGGACGCCCGTGGCGGGTTCGTAGACCCGCGAGCCGAACTCGTTGAACAGGCTGTGAATCAGGGTAACGGCGCTCCCTGCGGAGTCGAGGACGGTGAGACAGGTCGTATCGCTGCCGGCGAACCCGGTCACCGGCCGCCGGAGATCCTCAGGCGCGACCTTGAAGAGCTGCTCGCAGCGTCGAGCCACGAGTTCGTCGGAGAGCAGGGCCCCGGCGCGCTCGGCGGACCGCGGGCCGTCACGGAGAGTCGCCAGCGCGTCACTGAACGCGGCGTGCTTGCAGCGCACCATGGCGTCGATCCGCTCGGGGTCGTCGAAGGAGAGCACTCCGAGATCCAACCGCTCGTACATCCGTAGTTGCTGCAGCATCACGCAGCCGAGCGACACCGGAGGCTGCGTGTGCACCGTCAGGTCGCGGTAGTCGACGGAGATCGGTTCGACCCAGGAGCCGGCGTGCTCCAAGAGATCGGTCGCCGCGAGCAGCCCACCGCCGGCCCTGACGGCCTCCGAGATCGCCCCGGCCGTCGGGCCGCAATAGAAGGCGTCCCGCCCCTCGAGTGCCACCGACTCCAGCGTCCCCGCCAGTTGCCGCTGGCGGAAGAGCTCGTCCGCGTCCGAGCCGTTGCCGCCGAGCAGGTCGGCCAGCGCGTCATCCCCGGCGAGCGAGGAGCGAACCCTGGCGATCGCCCGACTCAGCTCGGGCGACAGCGGGAACCCCTCGCGTGCGTACGCCACCGCAGGTTCGAAGAGTTCGGCGAGCGGCAGAGTTCCGAACCGTTCCCAGGCCTCGCAGAGAGCGTCAACGAAGCCCGGGACGGCAACCGACAGCGGTCCGAAACGGGGGATCGGCGACCGGTTCCCGTTGCCCGAGCCGAGCGCTGCGGGGGCCGCCCCGCTGCCGTTGAGCGCCAAGACCTCCCCACCCGCCGTGCGAATCAGCCAGAACGCGTCACCGCCGACACCGCACCACGGGAATTCCACGACGCTCTGCACCACCGCCGCGCAGATGGCGGCGTCGACGGCGTTGCCCCCACGGCGGAGGGTGTCGAGGGCCGCTCCGGTGGCAAGCGGGCTACCGGTCGCAGCCACCCCCGTCAGTGACCGCAGGGCACCCCGTCCGGAACCGGTGCCGACGATGGCTGTCACTCGACCACCGCGACCACTTCTATCTCCACCAACATCTCGGGGTTCTTGAGATGGCTCACGAACGCGGAGGAGCGCGGTGGGCGCGGCTCGGCGAACCGCTGCTTCCACACCTCGTTGAGGGGGCCGGTCTTGGTCCCCTCCTTGATGAAGACGGTGGCCTTGACGACGTCGGCGAGCGTGGCGCCGGCTGTGACCAGGATCCCCTCGATGTTGCGCAGCGCCCAGTCGGTCTGCTCGCCGATGTCGCCCATCTGGCCGGTGTCGCGGTTCCGTCCGGCCTGCCCGGACGTGAAGATGAGGTTCCCCACGCGAATGCCCTGGTTGAAGGGGCCGGTGGGTTTGGGGGCCCGGTCGGTGCTGATGATCGTGCGGCTCATGGCTCGCTCCTCTTCCATGTTTCCGAGACAGTGATGTGCTCTCCAGGCGCGGCAATCTCGGCGTGGCGATAGCACGCCACGAGATGTGCCGCCGGACCCTCGCCGACCGGCACCTCGGCGACGGGCTCGAGGTCCGGCGGGACCTCGCGGCAGGGATCGTCGAGGGCGTACGGGCAGCGGCTCTGGTACCGGCAACCTGCGGGCGTGTCCAGCAGGCTCGGCAGGTCGCCGGCGGCCAGGCGGTGCACCAGTTGCAGCCGCTCCCGGGCCTGGCTGTCGGCTCGCAGGATCGCCGCCACGAGTCCCTGAGTGTACGGATGGCGCGGTTCGGCGAAGATCCGCTCCACCGGCCCCTCCTCGACGATGCGGCCGAGGTACATCACGGCCACCCGGTCACTCAGGTGGCGCACCACGGCCAGGTCGTGGGCGATGAACAGGAAGGACACGTCCAGCGTGTCGCGCAGATCGGCTAGGAGGTTGAGGATCTGCGCCCTGATGGAAACATCGAGGGCCGATACGGGCTCGTCGCAGATGACCAGCGACGGGCGGGTGATGAGCGCCCGGGCGATGCCGACCCGCTGCTGCTGGCCACCGGAGAGTTGCACCGGTCGGCGCCCGTGCAATTCCGCGGGGAGTCCGACGAGGTCCATCATCTCGCGCACCTGCTCGGCCCGCTCAGCGGCGTCGCCGAGGCGGTGAACCTTCAGCGGCTCGCCGATGATGCGCCCGACGGTCATCCGAGGGTCCAGCGAGCCCCGCGGGTCCTGGAAGATCATCTGGCAGTGCCGGCGCACCGACCGCAACTCCTCGCCGTGCAGTTCGAGCAGGTCGCGTCCGAGCAGGCTCACCCGCCCCCCGTCGATGGGAACCAGCTTGAGTGCGGCACGGGCCAGCGTCGACTTGCCGCAGCCGGTTTCGCCGACGAGGCCGAGCGTCTCGCGCCGCCCGACTCGCAGCGAGATGTGGTCGACGGCAGTGATGGGGCGGCCGTCGGCGCTTCGGAACCGCACGACCACGTCGTCCAGTTCGAGCACGGTCCCGCTCGGGCCGGCCGACTGCGGGGGCAACCCTGCGCCGCTCACGTGACCCTTCCGCAGAATGGATCCCGGCCTCCGCCGGGATGACGAGGGTGCGGGATGACGAAGCTGCCGCGAGCCGGTCGGCTCCGCCGAGAACGAGGCGTCGCTCACGAGGGGGTCTCCCAGGGGCGCCCGGGCGGCGTGAGACGCTGGGCCCGCTCGGTGGCCAGCCAGCAGGCGCTCTCATGCTGCGGCCCGAGGCGCACCAGCGGCGGGCGCTCGTCGCGGCACCGATCCTCCGCCAGCCCGCAGCGAGGCGCGAACGGGCAGCCGGTGATCGTCTCCGTGAGCGCCGGCGGCTGACCCTCGATGGGGCGCAGCCGGCCAGCGGTCCGATGGTCGAATCGAGGCACGAGTCGCAGCAGGCCCTCCGTATAGGGGTGGTTGGCCCGGTCGAAGAGGTGCTCGATGGTGCAGTACTCCATCGGCTGCGCCGCGTACATCACCAGCACCCGGTCGACGGTGGCCGCCACGACACCGAAGTCGTGGGTGATCATGATGAGAGCGATGCCCATCTCGCGACGCAACTCGTCGAGCAGCAGCAGGATCTGCGCCTGCACGGTGACGTCGAGGGCAGTGCTGGGCTCATCCGCAATGAGCAGCTTCGGCTCGCAGGCGATGGCGATGGCCACCATGACGCGCTGGCGCATGCCACCGCTGAAGCTGTGCGGCAACTCGTCGCAGCGCTTGGCGGCGTCGGGGATGCCCACCCTGTCGAGAAGTTCGATGGCCCGCCTGCGAGCCTGCGGTCGGCCCGCACCGGTGTGGAATCGGATCGATTCCGCCACCTGCTCCCCCACCGCCATGACGGGATTCAGCGACGTGAGCGGGTCCTGGAACACCATGCCGATCTGCCCGCCGCGTACCCGGCTCATCTCCGCCTCCGAGACGCGCAGCAGGTCGCGCCCCTCGAAGAGGATCTTGCCACTGAGGGTCACGTCATCGAAGAGCCCGAAGAGACGGAGGATGCTGAGCGCGCTCACCGTCTTGCCGCTGCCACTCTCGCCCACGATGCCCAGCGCCTCCCCGGCATCCAGGCTGAACGAGAGCCCGTCCACGGCCCGCACGACACCGTGTTTGGTGGCGAAACTGACGCGCAGATCCCGCACGTCGAGGAGCGGGGCGCTCATGCGGCCGCCCCCGCGTACTGCTCGAACCGGCGCGACAGGATGTTCAGCGAGAGCACGGTCATGCTCAACAGCACGCCGGGCAGGATGGTCAGCCACCACGCCACCGTGAGCAGCGGGCGGCCGTCGGAGATGAGCAGGCCCCAGGTGATGTCCGGCGGCTGCACGCCCACACCCAGGAAGCTGAGCCCCGCCTCGGCCAGCATGACGTGGCCGATCTCCACGACGAACAGCACGAGTATCCGGGGCACGACGTTGGGAAGGACGTGGCGCCCCAGCACCGCGGGGGTGGAGCAGCCCGTGGCGACGGCTGCCTCGATGTAGGTGGCCTCCTTGATCTGCAGGGTCTCGGCCCGGACCACGCGGGCGAAGATCGGCCACACCAGGGTGGGAAGCACGACGATGAGGATCGTGACGCTCGGCCCCAGCAGGCTCAGCAGCAGGATGGCCACGAGGAACATCGGCATGGCCGTCTGGGCCTCGCCGAGGCGCATGATGAAGCGGTCCCAGAAGCCCCCGAAGTAGCCGGCCAGCATGCCGAGGACGACCCCGATGCCCGTGCCCAGCAGGGTCGCCACCATGGCGATGTAGAAGGTGAGCCGGGCGCCCTGCACCATCTGGCTGAACAGGTCGATACCCAGGGAGTCGGTGCCCCCCCAGTGCGTGCCGACCGCCGAGTCGCCGAACGGCTCGATGAGACGGTTGCGCGGGTCCAGCCGCTCGGCGTCATAGGGCGCGAAGACGTCCGGCGCCACCGCCCACGCCACCATGAGGGCCAAGAAGGCGGCGAACACCCACCAGCCACGGCCCGCGGCCACCGCCGAGAGGCGCCGGTTGACGGCGGCCATCGGCGCCCGGATTCGCGAGGGCGCACGGTCGGTGTCGAGAACCCGGACGCCCATCACGTGGCCTTGATGCGGTTGTCGATTGCCCGGTAGAGCAGGTCGACGACCAGATTGGCGACGATGACGAAGGCCCCGGCGATGATGACGGCGGCCTGCAGCACGAAGAAGTCCTGGCGGTGCGCGGCGTTGATGGTCAGGGTGCCGATGCCGGGCCAGGCGAAGACGTACTCGATGGCGAAGACGGCCCCGCCCCAGAGCCGCACGTACTCCCAGCCGGCGATCGTGGCCGTCGTGAGCCCGGTGTTGCGCAGCACGTGACCCCACAGCACCCGGCGGTGCGGGAAGCCCTTGCTGCGCGCCACCCGCACGTAGGGCTTGGACATCTCCTCCACCGTCGCCGAGCGGACCAGCTGGAAGATGCGCCCCCCGTGCACCACGGCGATGGTGAGCGCCGGCAGGACGATGCTGCTGGGCCCGAGCCTGCCGGAGGTGGGGAAGATCCCGAGCTGGACGGCGAACACGACGATCAGCAGCAGGCCGAGCCAGAAGTTCGGGACGGACAGCGCGGTCACCGACAGGAAGTTGCTGCCCCTGTCGAACAGCGAGCCGGGTCGCGAACCCGCCAGGATGCCTCCGACGATCCCGAAGAGGGCCGCACCGACGATCCCGACGAGGGTGAGTTGCACCGTGTCGGGCAGCGCTTCGCCCACCGCCTGAAGGGCCGGCCGCTTCTGCCAGTGGGACTCACCGAAGTCGCCGGTGAAGACGTCGGCGAAGTAGCGGCCGAAGCGCTCGTGGAACGGCCGGTCCAGGCCGAAGTTGCGCGCGATCCGTTCGACTTCCTCATCCGTGGCGTCGATGGGGGCGTAGACGAGGGCCGGGTCCCCGACGACGTGCGCCAGGATGAAGATGATCGCCACGACGAGGACCAGCGTGATGACGCCGTCTCGGAGGCGTCGCAGGAGCAGCAGCCCCAACCCTCCGCCGGTCCGGCCCCGGCGGGGCCGGACCGGCAGGGGTGAGGTCTTCTCGACGGCCGTCACCGCCGGCTCACGTGGGCACCGTCAGGCGGCACCCCGTCCTGCAATCGGTGGGTTACCTACCCGAAGCTCATCTCGCGGACGTAGTACTCGTCGTCGAGACGCGGCTCCCAGTTGAGGTACTCGGACAAGCCGTAGATGAGGTCCTGCTGCAGCAGGTAGATGGCGTGCGGGTTCTCGTGCAACCGGGCCCAGGCCGCCTGGTAGGCGGCGTTGCGGGTGTCCTGGTCGACGACTGTGGCGCCGATCTCGTACTGCTCGGTGACGAACTCGTCGCAGATCTTGCTGGAGCGGCCACCGCAGGTCACGTGGCTGGCGACGCGGGCAGCGTCGAACCACTCGTTGGAGTTCCAGCCGTACTTCAGGTCAAGCGCGTCTTCCTCGATCCCGGGGACACGCCCGGCGCTGCGATACTCGTTCCACTCCCAGAGGCGCAGTGCCACATCGAGGCCGACGTCGCGGAGTTGCTGGGCGATCAGTCGACCCGACTCCTCTGCACGCAGGTACCGACCGATCGGGATGTTCAGGGTGACCTCGAACCCGTCGGCATAGCCGGCTTCGGCCAGCAGCTCACGCGCCCGGTCGGGGTCGTACGGGTACGGCCCGACGTCGGGGTTGAAGCCTGTCGAGCCCGGCGCCATGTGCTGCGCCTGGTTCGGACGGCCGAACCCTTCGTAGATGGTCTCGGCCAGCAACTCCTTGTCGATCGCCATGTTCATGGCGATACGCACCTCGGGAGAGGACATCTCGGGTATGTAGGTGTTGAAGGCGATGTAGCTGAACTCGGTGGCCGCAACGCTCTTGAACTGTGGCACCAGGTCCACCTGCTCGGGCAGGATGTCCAGCACGAGGTGCACCTCGCCGTTCTGCAGAGCCGCCAGCGCCGTCTGGGCGTCGGGGATGATACGCACGGTGAAGCGCGGGATCGTGCCGCCCTCGCCCCAGTAGTCCGGGTTGATCTCGGCGGTGATGGATTCGCCTCGGTTCCACTCGGCGAAGCGGTACGGGCCGGTCCCGATCGGCGCCTCGTTCATCTCGTCACCGGCACCGGCCGGCACCATCGGCACCTGAGCCATCTGCAGCAGCAGGATGGCGTTGGGCCCGTCGGTGAGCACCCGGATGGTGGTGTCGTCCACGACCTCGGCCCCGGCGATTCCCCTGATGTACGAGCCGCGCTGGGTTTCGAAGTCCTCGGCCACCATGCGGTTGACGCTGTAGGCGGCGGCCTCGCCGTTGAACGGCGAGCCGTCGTGGAAGGTCACCCCCGGACGGAGCGTGAACTCCCAGGTGGTCTCGTCCACGTTCCGCCAGTCGATGGCCAGGCCGGGCGTCAGCTGAGCACCGCGATCGCGGAACAGCAGTGCCTCGCTGATGTTCCCGGTCACCACCCGCGCGGCGCGGTCGTTCACGACCTGGGCGTCGAGGGTGGAGGGCTCGGTGGTCACGGATATGACGATCTCGTCGCTTGGCACCGGTATTGTCGCTTCCGGCTCGGGTTCGGGTGGCGGTGGCGCCGCCATGGCCTCCTCCAGAGCCTGCTGCGCAGCCTGCGCGTCGGCCGCGGCGGCGGCCGCCTCGGCCCGCGCCGCTGCAGCCTCAGCCTGTGCGGCTCCCAGGGCGGCTTGTGCCTCCTGCGAAGCGCTCTGCGCGTCGGCCAGCGCTGCGTCGGCAGCGGCCAGCGCAGCTTCCGCCGCCGCGACGTCCGCCGCGTTGCCCTCGGCGGCGGCCACGGCCAAATCCGCTGCCGCTTGCGCGGCCTCCGCGGTTGCCTGGGCCTCTGCCGCCGCGGCCGATGCCGCATCGGCTGCTGCTCGCGACTCACCGGCCGTCGCCTCAGCGGCGCTCGCCGCAGCACCGGCGGCGCTCGCTTCGGCACTGGCGGCGCTCGCTGCAGCGCTTGCAGCGGCGGCGTCTGAACGCGCCTGTGGATCCTGCGCCGGACCCGCGTCGGTGTCGGTGTCACCGCACGCGACCGCCAGCAGCGCGACGGGCGCCAGCAGGGTTATGAGGAGCCGGGGCACGGCTCGTCTGCGAATTGCTGTCATGGTTTCCTCCTCGTTTGGTACGAACGCTGTCCAACTCCGGCGGCCAGGCTTCCTGGCCGCGCGGTCATGTCTCCGCCTCGTCGTCTGCGACGAGGTCGGTGTACGCCGCAGCAATGGCGGCGGAGAGTTCGTGGTCAGCGGTCGGAGTCCCCCCGCCGACGCCGACGGCACCGACGAAATCCTCCCCCTCGAACAGCGGGTACCCGCCGGGGTTGAGCGTGATCTCCCCGGGCAGGACGCTGACGAGGCTCTGCGGGAAGAGCGGGCGCTCCTTCCAGCGTTCGATCAGGTCGGCGGTGGGCTTGCGGAAGGCGGCGGCGAGGCGGGCCTTGCCCATGGCCATGTAGGGGCCGTGCCACGACCTTCCCCGCGCCAGCGCCACCGGATGGCCGGCGGCGTCGGAGACCGCGATCGTGGCCACCATGCCCCGTTCGGCCGCCAGGCGGCGGCCCACGGCGATGAGGCGGAGCGCCCGCTCAGTCTGCACTTGCACCCGCCATCGCCGGTTCTGGCTGTGACGACCAGGGATCCGAGAGCAGCCTCAGGTAGCGGGCGGCGTTCTCACCCATCAGATTGCGGGTTGCCTCGGCGCCGAGAATGGGTTCCCACGCCAGGACCCGGTCGGTGCTCTCGGGGTACGTGCACTCGGGATGCGGGAAGTCCGAGGCGTACATCAGCACACCGTCGCCGAGCAGGTCGTTGACCGCCTTGGTCATCTCCGGCCCCTCGTGCTGCTCGATGGCGCAGAAGACCCGTCCCATCTGGACGTACTCCATGGGCGTGTGCTTCAGATCCTGGGGGATCGCCCCCTTGACGTAGTCGATCTGGCTGGTGAGGCGGATGATCCAGTTGGGCAGCCAGCCGTGTCCGGTCTCCACGCAGGCCACCCGCAGATTGGGGTAGCGGTCGAGTATCCCGCTGATCATCACGTAGCTGATGAGACGTTGCGCACCCCACACGTGGGCGGCGGTGCGGGCGACCGCCACGTTGCCCCAGATGTCGCGATAGCCGGGGAAGTAGGGCGCCTCGTAGAAGAAGCTGTGGTGGATGATCGGCAGGTCGGCCTCGTCCATGGCCTGCCAAACCGGCTCGTTGTCCGGGTCGTCGGCCGGAAGCCCCTCGGGCAGGACCGGCCACACCGCGGAGAGCCACTCCCGGTCGGCGTGCTCGCGGATCATGGCGGCGGCTGCCTGCGGATCGGCGCAGGGCGCCAGCAGGAGACCCTTGAGCCTGCGCGGGTCGGCCGAGCAGTAGTCATCCATGTAGCGGTGGTACGCCCGATACATGGCCAGCGCCAGGGACAGGTCCAGCGCGGTCGAACCGGGCGCCCAGGTACCGGGGATCAACACGTTGATGTCGACGCCTTCGACGTCCATGTTCTCGAGCCGTCCCGTGGCGTTGCCGTGCTGGATGCCGTCGGCGATGGGCTTGATGGCAAGGTTCTGGACCCGCCCTTCGAGGGCTCCGCGCGCCCCGGCGCCGCGGGTCGCCGGGTCGTCGGTGTCCTTGTGCCCCGCCACCCGGTTGTACGGGTACGGGTTGACCCGCACGACGCCGTAGGGCTCAGTGGGGTGCCCCCGGCCCGGCGTGGGCTTCGTGACGCGGATGTGCGGCGTCAACTCCTCCCGGCGCTCGCGCAACTCCCTATCGGCGTAGATCATCAGATGCTCGATGGACGGGGTGACGTGGGTGTCGGCATCGATGACGCGATATCCGTGGCGCACGGTTTCAGCCTCCTGCTCGGTCGGTCCGGTCGTCGACGGTCGTGGACGCAAGAACGGGCACGGAACCAGCCGTCCCGGCGGTCTCCGCGGCGCCATCGGCGTGCGATGCCCGGATGGCCGCCACGAGGTCCTTCTCCACCTTGTCCAGAAGGGCGTGCATCCGCTGACCCGCCAGGTCCGGATCGCCCGCCTCGATCGCCTCGAGCAGTGCGGCGTGACCACGATGACCCGAGCCGATCCGAGGTCTCTGCCGGTTCGGGCCGAACACTCGCCAGAACGTCGGCAGTTTGAAGAAGACATCTCCGGCCGACAGGAACATCTGGTACAGCACCTCGTTGCCGGAGGCCTTGGCAATGGCGGCGTGGAACTCGGGATCGGCGGCGTGGTAGGCCTGCGCGTCGTCGGTCTCCATGCGCTGCAGTGCTGTTCGCAGATTGCGAAGATCCTCGTCGGTCCGGTTCTGCGCCGCCAGCCGGATGGCGTGCACCTCCACGAGCTTCCGGACCTCGTACACCTGCTGGACCGACTCGCGGGAGGCCACCGTGGCGAATCCGAGGGCCACCTGGCCCACGCTGTTCGGGTCGCGGACGACCAGCGCCCTGCCGTTGCGCTCGACGAACCCTGCCGACACCAACCCGCCGACTGCCTCCCGCACCGTCGTGCGCCCCACCCCGAACGCCTCACCGATCTCGCGTTCGGACGGCAGCCGGTCGCCGGGGGCCAAGCGCCCCGAGAGGATCTGCTGGCGAAGCTGATCGAACAGGCGATCCGCCAGGGTCTCCCGCGAGAGCTTCATGCGCCGACCGCCTCGCGAGGCGCCACCGGTGCGCCGCTGCCGGCAGCGTCCTCCGCCAGCCAGGGCACCCGGGACGTGCCAGATGCCGGCGAGACCGCCACCGGGTCCAGCTCCACCCTGCTGAAGGCGGCTCGGGCGAACCGCTCGCGCTCATCGACCGGCACCGTGGCGTCGATGCACACCTTCGTCCGGACACCCCCGTCGGAGACCCGGACGTACTCGTGGCTCCGGAACCCGGGTAGGAGCGTGATGTCCCGCGACGCCTCCACGCGGGTGGCCACCGCGTATTCCACGTCGACAGGATCGGTGATGTCGATGTCGTCGTCCACGACGATCACCTGGTCGAGGTCTTTCAGCGCGGCGAAGGCGGCCAGCATGGCGTTGCGCTGCAGCCCCTCGTCCCGAGATGACCGCTTTGCCACCTGTACGACGAGGTGGAATCGGTACAGCCCGCCGGCGGTGAGTTCAACGTCGGTCACGATGGGGACCGCTTGGCGCACGGCCCGGAGGGCGCCAGCCTCCAGCACGTGTTTGCGCATGATGATGGTCTCCCGCCCCGCGCCGCTGATCGCGTAGTAGACGGGGTCGCGCCGCATCGTCATTGCGGTCACCTCAAAAACCGGCGACGGTCCGGAGTCGGAGAGGTAACCGACGAACTCGGCGAACGGGCCTTCGTGCTCCATACGGTCAGGGTGGATGACACCTTCGAGGGTGATCTCGGTCTCCGCCGGCACGGAAAGCGGCACCGACACGCAGTCGATGAATTCGAGCGGCGCGCCACGCAATCCGCCCGCGGCAGCGCGCTCGTCGGCGTCGGGCGGCATCTGCGAGCCCATGTACGCCCCGGCGTAGATGAGCGCCACGTCGGTTCCGAGGCAAACCGCGATGGGGAGCGACTCGCCGCGAGCATGCGCCCGCTCGCAGGCGAGGCGCAGGTGGCGCCCGTAGTCGAGCTTGAGGCCGGTGTGACGCTCGTCCAGAAGTTGCAGCCGGTGGAACGAGGCGTTGTGCACACCGGTCTCGGGGTCACGCACCAGGATCACGCCCGCGGTGATGAAGCGACCACTGTCCTCGGGCGTATGGCGCAGAACGGGGAGCTGCCGGCCCAGATCGACATCAGCGGCGTCGACGATGATCTCCTGCGCCGGGCCGCCGGAGACCTGCACGGGCTCGATCGGGTGATCCAGCGCCCGCTGCATCACCGCGCGCATCTGCCGGCGGTCCAGCCCCAGCGCGGTCTGGCAGTTGTCGTCGCAGCTGAGGAAGTTGCCGAGTACGGGCATCTCGTGGCCGCCGGCGTTCTCGAACAGCAGCGCCGGCCCCCCATCGAGTGCCTTCATGACACCGGCCACCTCATCGAGCAGTCCGACAGCCTGTGTGACCTTGACGAGTCGTCCTGCGTCGTCGAGTCTCCGCACCGCCGCACGGAAGGAGGTGTCGATAGCGCCAATAGCGGCGTCGGTCATCGCCGCCCCCGCCTGCTCCTCACGTGCCACCCCCGGCTCGGCGTAAGCTGCTTGTAGGACAAACTGACCTTAGTGCAGTCACCCATCCGGTGCCATCGAGAAGGACCGCGGATGACACGTGGATGGTTCCGAGGCCTGAACCTCGACTCCGGGCGGTCCGGCGTACGTGCCCTGCGTTCGGCCGGGTTCCGGCGCTACGCCGCCGTGCAGTTGCTGAGCGCCATCTCCGTCTCGTCACAGATGGTCGCCGAACTGTGGCTGGTGTACGAGATCACCGAGCGGGGGCTGTCGCTAGGAACCAGTACCGCCATCCGTACGGCCCCGGCTCTTGTCCTGGCCGGATTGGCCGGATCCCTCGCCGACCGCTTCCCCCGCAAGCTCCTGTTGACCATGACACAGGCTGCCCGATGCGTCATCGCGGCGATGTTCGTGCTGGTCACGCTCGGTGACCTCCCGGCAATCAGCACGGTCTACCTGCTGGTGCTGGGGCTGGGCTGCGTGCACGGCATCGATCAGCCTGTCCGGCGGGCACTCGTGCGCGACGTGGTCAACCGCAGTGAACTGCCCAGCGCCGCCAGCCTGCACACGGCCACGATCTCGGTGGGCGGGATCATCGGGCCACTCTGCGCCGGATTGCTCCTGACCCAGATCGGCCCGACGGCAGGCTTCGTCTTCAGCTCGGCGTCCGCGTTGGCGGCGGTGGTGGTCGTACAGTTCCTACGGCTCGTCAGGGAGCCCTCGGAGGAGTCGTCGCCGGCCAGCCCCAGCGGTGCCGCATCCGATCGGCACGCAACACCCGCCCCTGTAGGAGCCGAGGGCAACGTTGACGGCATGTCGCCGGTCGCCGACGAACCACCCGGACATCGACGGGCTCGGCTGGCCCACATCCTCTCGCCCGGCTTGCGCCCTACGTTCCTGCTGCTGTTGGCCCTCAGCGTGTTCGCCATGAACCTCAACGTGCTGCTGCCTGTGATCGCAGCGGAAGTCCTGGGAGGGGGTTCGGGCACCTACTCGGTGCTGCACACCTGCCTGCGGGCGGGGGCACTCGTGGGCTCGCTGCTCGCCGCGATGTGGGCCACGAGAATCGCCGACCATCGCCGCATCTTCGTGGCGCTGGTTCTCTGTGGGGCGGCACTGATGTCGGTGGCCGCGGGCACGCAGGCGGTCGTCACGGCGGTGACGATCGTTGTCACCGGCGCTTGTATCGGACTGTTCCTGTCGATGACCAGTGCGAGCGTCCAGACGGGCGCCGCCCGTGCCCTCCAGGGGCGCCAGGTGGCGGTCTACTCCTTCATCTTCATCGGGGGGCGCTCACTCGGCGCGCCTCTGACGGGCTGGCTGGCGGACCAGTTGGGCGCGCGGTGGACGACTCTGATGCTGGGAGCGGGAACCCTGCTGGGCGCGTTGGCCGCCCAGGCCACCTTCCGAAACCGCCGCGCCACCCTGCCGTAGAACCATCAGCGCCGCGCCGGTGGTCAGGGGCTCTTCGTCCGCACACGGACGCTTCCCTACTCGTCAATCCGGCGAAGAGCCTGCCCCTGACTTGATCCGGGGCCAGGATCCACTTCCGCAGCCGGCCGACCTGGAGTAGCAACCGCGCCGGCGCTCAGGGGGCGTCATCGTTGGGTCCGCCGTAGGAGTCCAGGACACGGTCCACCAGAGCGGTGGCGCCGTCCCAGTCATAGCGGCGGAAGGAGTGGCCCTTGGTCACGAAGGTGGCGCCGGCGTAGAACATCTCGTACTGCACGTGACGTGACCCGAACTCCGAGCCGATGGCGTCCCAGGCCAGCTTGAAGAGCTTGACCCGCTCGTCGGCGGTGGCCACCGGTGACTGCTGGGTGCGCTCGATCAACGAGCGGAGATCCGCGTTCGTGTAGTCCGCGTCGGAGGACGGCAGCATGATGACCCCGCCGCCGGCGAGGTCGCGCAGCCGGGTCGTGAAGACGCTGTAGAGCTGCTGGGTGATGACCTGCGCCGTGTACATCGTGTGCGCATGCGGCACGAAGTAGCCGTCCCACAGGCCGCCCTCGATCTCCATCGCCGCTACCAGACCGCGCACCATCTGGGCCTCGGCGGCGATCTGCCCGAGGGCCTCGCGCACCTGCGGGATGGCCAGCAACCCGTTCGTCTCGGCGATGCGCATGGCGAGGCCGGCCAGGAAGCGCATCTTCACCGACAGCCGCACCTGCGCCTGGTAGTTCTGCATGACGTGCGCGGGCGTCTCGTGGAACTGCGCCAGCGTCATCGCCACGTCCTGGTTCACCAGCACGCGCTCCCAGGGCACCTTGGCGTCGTCGAAGTAGATGACCGCGTCGTTCTCGTCGTACCGGGCCGAAAGCGGGTAGTCGAACACCGACGGGGCGGCCGCCTCGTAGGAGCGGCGTGACATCACCTTGAGCCCGGGGAGGTTCATCGGGGCCACGAAGGAAATGGCGTAGCGGGACTCGTCGGGCTGGAGCGGCTGGATGGACGTCACGAGGATCTCGTTTGCCATGACGGCGGCGGTGGCCAGCATCTTGGCGCCGCGGACGACGAGCCCCTCGTCATCGGAGTCCACGACCCCTGCCGTAAGGTACGGATCCTTCTGCTGCGAGGCCGGCTTCGAGCGGTCCGCCTGCGGATTGATAATGACGTACGACAGGTACACGTCGTTGTTACGGGCGTAGACGTAGTAGTCGGCGAGGGCGGCGGCCCGGTCGGGGTCGTAGGCCTCGAACCGTTCCATGCCCATGTACATGCCGGCGATCGTCGAGGCCACGTGGTCGGGGGAACGCCCCATGTACCCCATGTGGATCTCGTTCCAGGCCTCCAGGGCCAGGCGCCGCTCGACGAGTTCGGCATGGCTGCGGGGGAGCTGCCAGATGCGGTTGTACGGTCCGCTGCCGTCACCGTCCCGATACGTCATGAGTTCGGAGTTCTGCGGGTCGGCGACGGCGTCGTAGAGCTGCCCGGCGGCGGCGACCGCATTGCGGTACGCACCGCTCGTGGTCACATCGTCGACCAGTTCGCCGTCGAGGTATACCTGCCGGCCGTCCTGCAACGAGCGAAGATGTTCAGCGCCGGTCTTCACGATGTCTCGACCTCCTGGCTCAGGCAGTGCGGCGTGCGGTGCACGGTCTGTCAGCTTCCGAGGCTGCGGTACTCACCGCCGAAGAACACCAGCGGAGCCGCCGCGGGTGCCGAGCGGTACGCCATGACCTCCCCGACGAAGATCTCGTGGTCTCCCCCGTCGTGGACTGCATACGGCCGGCATTCGAAGCAGGCGATGGCCTCCGGAATGAGCGGCGCACCGCTGCACCCGTACTCGAGGTCCAGACCGGCCCACTTGTCGGAGCCCGCGTCGGCGAAGCGTTGCGAGAGTTCGATCTGGTTGGCCGACAGCACGCTCACCGCGTAGCCGGGCGCCCGGCGCAGCGCCGGCAGGCTCAGGGCGCCGCGGTCGATGCTGAACAGCACCAGCGGGGGGTCGAGCGACACCGAGTTGAAGCTGGAGACGGTCAAACCCACGGGTTCGCCGCCGTCGCCGGCCGCGGTCACGACGGTGACGCCAGTGGCGAACATTCCCAGGGTGTCGCGCAGGGCGCGGGTCATCGGCGTGCCACTGCGGCGGGCCAGGGCCGGCCGCCCCTGCGGTCTCGACACGTGGTCATGATCGTCACGGCTCCGCGCGCACCGCGGGTTGTGCCCCGTCGGCAGCGCTCAGCGCGGCCAATTCCAGGGCACGGTCGGCGTCGTGCACAAAACGGGCCGCCATCCCCGACAGCAGGTCGAACGACGCCACGCCGAGCTGCGTGAACAGCTGATCGTTGATCGCCCGCTGGCGGGGCGCCAGGCGGCTCAGCAGCGTGATTCCCCCTGACGTCACGGTCAGCGAGACCGAGCGCCCGTCCCGGTGCGACGCCGCCTTGTGGACCAGCCCGGCGGCGACCAGCTTGTTCACCTCCGCGGTCACGTAGGGCTGGCTGAGGTTCAGATGGCGAGCCACGGACGTCACCCCCACCTCCGAGCGCGACGACAGGTGCGCGACCGAGATCAGGATCGTGTACGCCGGACCCGACAGCCCGATGAGACCGCCCAGCCGGTCCCTGATCTCCTGCAGCTTCCCCGAGAACGCCAGAAGGTCGTGCAACATCCGGCGGAAGTCCTCGTCGTCGCCGTCCCGCAGCAACTCGCGACGACCCACCGTCAGCGGGAGCTGCTGGGGAGCGTCTCCGTCCCTCGCGGGCATATTCATAAGTGAACTATATATCTAGACTATAAATATCGCCCCGTCAAGCTGCCCGCAGGGCCTCCCGTCACTATCCTCGGAGTACTTCGGGGGCTCGAGAGTTCCTTGGCGGCGCCGCATCATCTGGAATTGTCGACTCCCGCGCAGGGCTGCTACGGTGCGCCGTCCCTTAACCGGACTATTCAACCGAATTATTGGAGGAATAATGGGAACGTACATCGTGCTGTATCACGCGCCAAAGTCGGCCCTGGAGGCGATGGGTGACGCTACGCCTGAGGACATGAAGAAAGGAATGGAGCCTTGGATGGCGTGGGCCGCGAGATGTGGTGACAACCTCGTAGACATGGGCGCACCCCTGCGCGCCGGTCGGAAGGTAACCACGTCGGGCAGTTCGCCAAGTGACAAGGACGTGGTGGGATATTCGATCCTGGAAGCGGAGAACATCGATGCGGCCGAAGCGCTTCTGGCGGGCCACCCGCACTTGGCGTGGCAGGCCGGCTGCGAGATCGAGGTTCACGAGACGATGCCTCTGCCCATGTGAGAGCGTCAGAGGCCCTTCCATGAGCCTCGCATTCGCCGTGCGCGGCGGCACCGTCGACATCGATCCGGCCGCGGTCGTCATCGCCGGTTTCACCGGACGGGACCGGGCCGGCGTGGATGCACATCTGGCCGAGCTGCGCGAACTGGGTGTGCCCACGCCGGAGACCGTCCCCAGCTTCTACCTGGCGCCAGGCTCCGCCGCCGTGCAGCAGTCCCGGCTGAGCGTGGTCGGCGCGCAGACCTCCGGCGAGGCAGAGGCGGTGCTCGTCTTCGACGGCGACGACGCCTACCTGACACTGGGCTCGGACCACACCGACCGCGCCGCCGAGGCCATCGACATCGCGCTGTCGAAGCTCGCCTGCCCCAAGCCGCTTGCCAACGAGGCCTGGCGCCTCAAGGAGGTGGCCAGCCACGCCGACGAGCTCCGGGTGCGCAGTTGGATCACCGTCAACGGCGCCGAGACTCTCTACCAGCAGGGACGCCTCGCCGAACTCATGGACCTCGGGGACCTGCTGGGAGCCACGCCCTTCGCCGATCGACTCGAGCGCCTGGTGCTGTTCACCGGCACGTTCGGTGCGCTCGGGGGCATCCGGCCCGCGGAACGGTTCCGGGCGGCGCTGGAGGATCCGGTGCGGGGGCGCACGATCACGTTCGACTACCGGATCGACGTGCTGAACGTGCTGCGGGGCTCTGCCTGACGCCGTGCGAGCTTCAGACATCATCGAACTCCTGGGCTTGGAGCCTCTGCCGGACGAGGGCGGCTACTTCGCTCAGATCTGGCTCGACCCGCACAGCTCGGCCATCCACTACCTGCTGGTGCCCGGAGACTTCTCGGCGATGCACCGACTGGACGGACCCGAACTCTGGCACCACTACGCCGGCGCCGCGGTGGACATCCTGCTTCTGCACCCCGACGGAGCCGTCGAGAGGCCGATCCTGGGCGACGACCTGGCGAGCGGGCAGCGACCCAGCGTGGCGGTCCCCGCCGGCACCTGGATGGGGGCGGCGACGTCCGGGGCCTGGTCGCTGATGGGCACCACCATGGCGCCGCCGTACAACCCCGAGGGATTCGAACTCGGTGACGCCGCGGAGTTGATCGCCCGCTACCCGTCAGCAGCCGAGGCGATCCTCCACCTGGTCCGCCCGTCCGCATCCTGAAGATCACCGTTTGCCGGCCAAATTTCCAAGAACCGGCAGCAGGCGTACGCTGAATCGCCCGTCGTCAGGCGAACCGGGGAGTTCGGTCGATGATCTCGAAGCCGCATCTGGAGTTCCACACGCTCGATCTGGACGCCGGCTGGGAAGTTCCGGCGGGCTACCCCGACGGGATCGCCCAGAAGATCCTCGCCGGCGAGTTGGACGAGGCGGCCCAGGCCGGGAACCGCACCCGGCTGCTGCGCTTCGGTCCGGGTGTGTTCACCACGGTCCCCTTCTGCCACGACTACTGGGAGGAGGTGTACCTCGTCAGCGGCGACCTCTCCGTCGGCAGCGACGAGCACGGCAACGGCGGCGAGCGTTTCGAGCCGAACACCTACGCCTGCCGGCCGCCGGGCGTGGACCATGGCCCGTTCCGCAGCGATGAGGGATGCCTGCTCCTCGAAGTGCACTACTACGAGAACGAATGACCGCGGCCAAGGGGGGCACGTTGTGCGCATGATCGTCGGCATCTCCGGCGCCAGCGGCGTCATCTACGGCATCCGGCTCCTCGAGGTGCTCGCCGGCGTCGACGATGTCGAGACCCATCTGGTGCTCACGCCGTCCGGCCGGCTGAACATCGGCATCGAGACCGACCGCAGCGCAGTCGACGTCGAGTCCCTCGCCGACATCGTGCACAACATCAAGAACATGGCGGCACCCATCGCCAGCGGCTCCTACCCCACGATGGGCATGGTCGTGGCGCCGTGCTCGATGAAGACCCTGTCGGCGGTCGTGAACGCCTACTCCGACAACCTTCTCAGCCGTGCCGCCGAGGTCACGCTGAAGGAGGGGCGCCCGCTCGTGCTGATGCCGCGGGAATCACCGCTGCACGCCGGCCACGCCCGCCTGCTGCACGAGGCCACGCTCATGGGCGTCCACGTCGCCCCGCCCATGCCGGCCTTCTATAACGCCCCACAGACGGTCGACGACATCATCAACCACTCCGTCGGCCGCGTCCTCGACCTCTTCGGCATCGACCCCGGCATCGTCCGCCGCTGGTCAGGGCGCCCCCTTCGCTCCGATCACTGAGGGCGCCGCGAGCACTCAGGCGCACGATGGAGAGACGACGCCAGCATCTAGACCGGGCCAAGTGACCCGGCCATCTCGTCACCGACTCCCGCTGTCTGATCGGGCACGCGCGTCCGGTTAGTCGTCAGTACGTCAGAAGTCCCAGTCGCGGGGCTCGACCTCGGCGGAGTGGCCGCGGCGCGACAGCAGGTCCGCAACGGCATCCTGGGCGAAGCGGAGGCCGTCGTGCATCCCCTGGCGGAACGGCGTGCTGCCCTTGGCTGCGTTGTAGTCGAGTTCGGAGTTGATCCGTTCCAGCAGGCTCTGCAGGTCGTCCGCCAGTGTGGCGCCGGACGGGATGACCCGATGACCCTGGTCGGACTCCAGGGAGTTGCCCGGCGGCGGTGACGTCGCTTCGGCTGCGAGGGAGCCGACCGGTTGCTGCGACGTCGGTTCGGCTTCCGGCTCGTGGAGCCGGAGGATCTCCTCGAGCTGTTCGGGATCGAACCCCACCACCGTCCGATCACCGGCGATCAGTGTCGGGACAACAAGTTCCCCCGTCAGCGCGAGCAACTCGGCGTGTGCTTCAGGACTCTGGCGGATGTTGCGGTCGTCGAACTCGACGGAGTGCTCGTTCAGGAAGTCCCGAACGCGGCAGCACTCCTGTCAAGTAGGCGTCCGCGCATCAGTGTTCAAGCTGTAGAGAACCACCCGTTCCACAACTCGCTCCTTCCCGCCACGGCCCTGCAGGTCAACGTACCGCACCCGAGTCTCACACCCGAGCCGAAGACGCACAAGCACGACCGCGACGATGCTCCAAACCTCCCTGGCGCGCGGCTCCGGCGTTGCCGTTGCGCCGGCACGACGGGATACGGGTAATCAGTGGCGGGTCCGCCACGCCCCTCGCCCAGCCCGATCATGATCGCTCCTCCTTCAGCAGGCGACCGAGCGCTGCAAGCAGATCCGGGATGTCGGTCCGGATGATGTCCCAGATGACGTCGTCGTCGATGCCGAGATAGCCGTGAGCCAGACGATTCCTGGTTCCGACGATCTGGCGCCAAGCGATCTCGGTGTGCGCGTCCCGCACGCACTCGGGGACATGCGTCGCTGCTTCGCCGAGGAGTTCGATATTGCGCAGCGTGGCGTCGTAGGTGCGCTGATCGGCAGTGAACGCGTGCTGATCCAATCCATCCACGTAGGCGACCACCCGTTCGCCGAACTCGACCATGTCCTGAACGTAGGGTCGCCAGTCGCGATCTCCGTCAGGTTCAGACATGCACGGCCTCGCGCTCCACGTACGGGCGGAACCGAGGACGGAGCGCATTGGTGGTCACGAGGTCGACACGTCGACCGAGCAGATCCTCCAAGTAGAACTGCACGCCGAAATACGACTTTGACGTGGCCGGCCCGTCGAATGCTACGAGGATGTCGATATCGCTCGCCTCAGTGGCCTCGTCGCGGGCGAATGAACCGAACAGGGCGAGTTCCGCCACGCCGAATCGCTCGGCGAGCGTGTCCCTGTGCGCCCGAAGAATCTCAATGACCTCACCCCGGTCCAAACCGTCCACGGGTCGATTCTAGGGGGTGGCCGGCCGGCCACCCTGAACGTCAGCTGCGGTGGAGGATGAAGTCGATCTCTATGTCGGGGCGGAGGACCTCGTCGGGGCCGAGGAACATGATGCCGGTGTTGCCATTGCGCCGGCGCGAGGGGATCAGCGTGATCGGTGGTGGGTCGTCGATGCCGCCCTCGGCCATGAGCCGGCGCGAGGCCCGCTCGAAGCCGCGGTAGTAGCGCTGGACGTACACCAGGAAGATGTGGGCCTCCACCACGTCCTTCGAACTGACCGCCGAGGCCCAGCACCTCGGCCTCGACTACTGACCGGAGAAGCGATCCCGATGTCGTTCACCGCGACCTGCGACGCCTGCGTCATGGAGGCACAGACCCCCGACGTATTCGTCCTCCGACCTGATCGACCTCTCACCTACAGCTGTCGCTCGCGTCATCGAGGAACAGGTCCGGGCACTCAATCGACCTCGGCGAACTCGCGCCGAAGTCCTCGACGGCTTGGCGAATTCAGGACTCATGCGCTCGGTCGCAGAGCTACGACGCCTCCAGGCACACTGCCAAACACCGCACGAGGTAGCTAGGCCGATAGAGGGCACGTCCGCTCAGCCCTGCAACACGGGGCCGGATCGACGGAGTGCATTACGCTGTGAGTAAATCGACGTTCGCCGTCACTCGAGGATCCATGTCGCTGCAAGAAAGACTCGAATCGATCCGCTCCTCGCCCGTCCCGCAGAACGAGGAGTCAGCCAAGTTCCAGATCCTGGCGCCGATCCTGCAGAGCCTCGGCTGGGATCCTTACGGGCCGGAGGTCCTGTACGAACACGCCGTCGGCGGCAAGGGTGGCGGCGGCCGAGCGGACATGGCGCTCAAGAGTTCGGGACGCGTTGTCGCGCTGATCGAGGCCAAGACCCCTGGGGCCGATCTCAGCAGCCACGTTGGCCAGGTGCTTGGCTATGCATTCCACGAGGGTGTGGACATCTGCGTGCTCACGACTGGTTTGGAGTGGTGGCTCTACCTCCCGCGGGAATCGGGCCCGCCATCGGAACGCCGATTTGCGATCCTGAAGGTCACACACGACCCCGTCGACCAACTTTTGGAGGACTTCAACGCGTTCTTGAGCAAGGAGATGTTAGTCAACGGACAAGCGGAGAGACGAGCGAAGGCAGTCCGCAAGGCCGGTATCGAGGCGGCCCAGTTGGCCAAGGAGATCCCGAGCATCTGGACCCAGATGATGCAGGAGCCCGACGAGGAGTTGGTCGAACTCCTCGGCAAACGGGTCTACGAGAAAGTGAACCTGCGACCGACCAAGCCACAGTTAGTGGCCGCGTTACAAGGATCGCCGATTCCATCCGCCGCCGTTCCGGCCGAGCCGACGGTGGCAACGTCGTCACCAACCCAACCGCAGCAGAGTGCCAAGCCAAAGAAGCCGCGGCCGAGCGTGAAACCCATCGCGATGGAGTTGTGGGGCGAACGCCACGAGGTCAAGTCGCATGCAGATGCGCTCAGAAAGGTCCTTGACGTCCTCTACGAACGACATAGCGACGAGTTCCATCGCGTGCTGGAGGTCGGAGGACACAAGTACCCCTACGCGGCGCGCGACCCCGAGATGCTCAACCCACAAGGCAAGAAATACAACTATGAGCAACTGTCATCGGGATACTTCTTCGATCTCTCGCTCAGCGCCGAAGGCTTCAAGAAAAGGGCCTGCCAATTCCTCGCGCACTTCGGCCACGACCCATCCGATTTCAAGGTGCTGTACGACTAGCCCCAATCGAGCCAGAGCCCGGGAGACGCCTGCGGGCGTCGGTGCAACCGCAATAATCCGTCAACAAACACGTAGCACGGGAGGACGGAACGCCAGTCTGTGACGACTATTCGCCCGTGCGTGAAGGAGCAGAGCGGCGCTCCACCCCGCCCCGCCACGTCACATCGTGCAGGTCCAGGTGTGCCGGAAGAATTCCGACGGCGTGGTGCCGTCAGCTGCGGTGGAGGATGAAGTCGATCTCTATGTCGGGGCGGAGGACCTCGTCGGGGCCGAGGAACATGATGCCGGTGTTGCCGTTGCGCTGGCGTGAGGGGATGAGGGTGATCGGTGGCGGGTCGTCGATGCCTCCCTCGGCCATGATCCGGTTCCAGGCCCGCTCGAAGCCGCGGTAGTCGCGCTGGGCGTGCACCAGGAAGATGTGAGCGTCCACTACGTCACGCAAGTCGAAGCCGTTGGAGTCGATCTGGTCACCGATGAGGCGCATCACCGCCTCGGTCTGCAACTCGATGTCGGAGAAGTAGTGCCGCAGTTTCGACGGGCCGGTATCCACCACACCGGTCAGGAAGTCCGGCACGGGCACCTGGCCGGCCAGGAACAGCCAGTCGTCGCCGACGGCGATGCCGGGCGTGAAGTTCACCTTGCGCACGAGCACGGGGTGCCAGTGGATGCCCTTGCGGGTCTCGACGATCCTCATCGACGCGTCGGGCATCACACCGAGCAGGTTGGCCACGAACACCGCCCTCTCCACCAGCAGGTCGCGCGCCGCCATCGAGGCCCGGGTCGGCGGGCGTGGCATGTAGCGGGCCCACACGGCGTCGACGTCGGGGAAGGTGCCGAGGTCGGGCTCGTAGAGGTGGGCCTTGATGATGTTGGCCACCTCGGTGCCGGCAGCCTGCATCACCTTCTGCAGGTTGGCGAACACGTACTCCGCCTGGTCGGTGGCGTCGTTGGCGTAGTAGGGAAAGGCAGGCAGGTTCTTGCCCACGCCCATGGGGATGCCACTCTCGTAGTCGCATGCCGGAAGTGCCGAGGGATACACCCAGTGGCCTCCCTTGATGGCCTGCGGGACGTGCCCGTACGGCATCGGGTCGGGGGCCTCGTCGGTATGGATGGTCTCACGCTGCGCCGCCGAGCCACCGTTGAGCGCCACGGCGTTGAGTGTCACAAGGGCGCCCGGCACGACCTGGTCATCGCCGACGACGATCGTCGTGCGGGCCGGCGGCGCACCACCGAACGCGTCGACCCACGCCAGCTTGAACTCGTGAAAGTCGGCCGTCGCAGCAAGTTGCACCTCCACCCGCAGGACCCGATCCATGGAGCTGCCGTCGGCTTCCACCCGCCGGGCCAACTCGCCGAGCACGACGCTGGACTGGGTGTAGACGTCCGAGTCGCCCATGTAGGGAGAGTTCGACGCGGACTGCACGGCGCGGCCATCTCCGTCGACGGGGAAGATCGTCGAGACGTAGAGCAGGTCGCCGGCCCTGCGGGTCTCCTGGCCGGGGAGCAGGTGCATCGGAGCGGTCATGAGGGTTTCCTCCTGTCGGTCCGGGCCGCGGGGCAGGCGTCCGTCGCCGCCTCCAGGTCCCGGGAAATGTCAACGGGATCGTAGACGATTCAACATTGCTTATCATTGTGGAAGTCCGGCCGGCGGCAGTCACAAGACGAATGACGTCGCTGGTTCCGGCACCCCGGCAGCTAGGAGGACCAGAGATGCCCTACGTCGTACGCAAGATCCCCTTCGAGAACGTCCAGGACACCTCCGGGCTGGAGGCGGCCATCGCCGCCGACGACTTCGCCGCCGACGACATCGTGGCCCTCATCGGCAAGGTGGAGGGCAACGGTGGCGTCAACGATTTCTCCCGCGTGCTGGCCGACCGCGTGCTCCGGGACTTCCTCGTCGAGCACGCCGGCAAGACCCGAGCCGAGGCGCTGCAGGTGCCGATCGCCTGGTCCGGCGGCTGCGACGGGGTGATCTCCCCGCACATGACGGTGTTCGCCAAGGTGGACGGCCTCGCCGAGCCCGCCGACGAGAAGCGCCTCGCCGTCGGCTTCGCCGTGTCCGAGCCGATCCTGCCCGAGGAGATCGGCCGCTTGGGAATGGTGGACAAAGTAGCCGCCGGGGTGCGCGAGGCCATGGCAGCCGCCGGCATCTCCGACAGCGCCGACGTGCACTTCGTGCAGACCAAGACGCCGCTGCTGACCGCGGAGCGCATCGCCGACGCCCACTCCCGGGGCGAGACCGTCGCCCTCACCGACACGATGGAGTCGATGGCGGTCTCCAACGCCACCTCGGCTCTGGGCATCGCCACGGCGCTCGGGGAGATCCCTCGACCCCGGCCCGAGCAGATCGCCCACGACCTGTCGGTGTACTCGTCGGTGGCCTCCTGCTCCTCGGGCGTCGAGCAGGTGGAGGCCCAGATCGTCGTGGTCGGCAACCGAGTTGGCGTGGGCGGGCGCTACCGCATCGGCCATTCGGTGATGCACGACGCCCTGGACTTCGACGGCATCTATGACGCCATCCGCTCGGCAGGCCTGGAACTGCCGGAACGCCCCCGCGCCGAGGACCTCGACGGCAAGGTCGTCAACTGCTTCATCAAGTGCGAGGCAGACCCGACGGGGCGTCTACGGGGTCGGCGGCAGGTGGCGCTGAACGACTCCGACGTGCACCACACACACCACACCAAGGGGGCGGTGGGCGGTGTGGCCGCCGCCGCCATCGGCGACCCAGCCGTGTTCGTCTCGGTGGCCGGGCTGCAGCAGGGTCCGGCAGGCGGCGGCTCGGTGGCCGCCATCGTGGACCTCGGATCGTGAGCCGCCTGCCCGGCCTGCGCCCGGAGGAACTCACCGACGACCAGCGGGACCTCTACGAATCGATCGCCGGCGGCGACAGGGCGCGGGACGCCTCGTTCCGGCTGACCGAGGCCGACGGCAGCCTGGTGGGGCCGTTCAACACCCTGCTGCTGAGCCCCGTCGTCGGCGACGCCGTGCAGTCGGTCGGCGCGGCCATCCGCTTCGGTTGCGGTCTGAGTTCGCTGGTGCGGGAGATCGCGATCCTGGCGGTGGCGGCCCACCGGCGTTCACCCTTCGAGTGGTGGGCACACGAGCCCATCGGACGCAGGGCCGGCCTCGACGACGCCCAGATCGCGGCGCTGCATGCCGGCGAGATGCCCTCCTTCCACGACGACACCGCTGCCGCGACGTACGCCTTCTGCAAGGCGCTGATCAACGGGGTCCGTCCCGACGACGCCAGCTACGAGGCCGCCCACGAGGCCCTCGGCCTCGACGGTGTCATGGAACTCGTGACCCTCGTCGGCTACTACACCCTGCTCGCGCAACTGATGGAGACCTTCGACGTCGGCGTCCCCAGCGGCGAGACATCTCCCTTCTAGGCCCCGGCGGCACCGAATGGGCTGTTTCAGCAACAGCGCCGAGGAAGATGTCCGTCCCGGCGGATGGCACCGGACTAACCGGATTCCAGTGCCCTTCGGAGGAGTTTTTCCGCCTCAGGGGACTTCTTCCAGTTTCGCGCTGAGGCTCGCCAGTAGGTCTCGAACGCTTCTCGCGACTCGAATTCGCCCTGCCCAGCGATCAGATCCTCGATTCGCCTGACAGAGCCGATGTACTCGCGGGTTGCGGAGGCACGCTTCTTCGAAGCGACGCGCCACGATTCGTGGGCAACCAACTGAAGGTTGCTGATGCGTTCAGGGCGGTCCGCGTGGAAGTCGTAGATCACCACGATGACCAGATGACTTGCGTAGTCGGCGTAGGGCCTCAGAATCCCCGAGAACTTCAGCTGTGGCCAAAGGAAGTAGGTGGTGCACTCATTCAACGCCGCCGCAGTTGGACAAACCCGTCGAGGCCCGTCCGAGCGGACGATCAACCGCGAGCATGCAACTGCCGACGGATTGGGCGACCCGACGCGCGAGGAGTGGCGGGACCGCGTTCCCGAGTTGGGACTGGACCGAGGACCGCTTGCCGACAAAGGCAAAGTCGTCGGGGAACGTGAACAACCGGCGCAACTCCGGAACACGGAGCCGGCGGTTCTCCCAGTGGAATGGCCCCACGTTGGGCCCTGGCTGAGCTTGGATCGTGGGCGATGGCCGATCGGGATCGAGCTTCAGCAGGAACGACCAGTACCGGGAACGCCACTCGAACACAGGATCGGGATGACCGCGCCGAGCGGTGAAGTGCAGGTAGTTGTCCCCCGGAGGAACCTCTGGCAGCAGGTGACCCCACTTCCCCCGCACCACCTCCTCCCGTTCCGGCTCGGTGACGAGGCCGTCAAGTGCCTCGCCGGCGGTGACGTGCGGGAGCGGGCCACCTCCGGTGCGGCGTCGTTCCCAGGAACCGTGGTGACCGGCGTCCGGGAGCGCCGGCAACACTTCGCCCTTGCGGGCGCCGACGATGAAGAGCCGGGGGCGCAGCTGAGGTACTCCATAGTCCGCAGCATTGAGCACCTCCCAGCGGTAGTGGTAGCCGGCTGCTTCGATCCCGTTCAGCAGGCCGGCAAACGCAGGACCGCTCGCCCTGTTGCGGAACGTGAGGGCGTAAACGTTCTCGCAGATGAAGTACCGGGGACGGGCCTCGGCCAAGACCGTCGTGTAGGCCCGCAGAAGACCGGCGGAACTGGCCGTCCCGCTTCCAGTCAAGCCAGAATCCCGACTTCGAGAATGCCACGCAGGGCGGTCCACCCATCAGCAGGTCTGGACTCTCGCCGCGACCGAACCCGCCGGCACGCAGGATTTCGGCAGTCGTGACACCGCGGCCGTCGCCAACGGCCAAGGGCGTCAGGTCAGTTCGCAGCACCTCCCGCAAGCCCCGGAAGTAGACCGAGGCATTCTTCTCCATGGTGTCGGCCGCGTCATGGTCCCATTCGACTGCGACTTTGACTGAGAAACCGGCCTGCTCGGCACCCAAGTCCAATCCACCTGCACCCGAGAACAGCGAGACCGCAGCGCCGAGTTCCACATCGCCAGTCTTGCGCGGGCTCAGTGGCCGAACGCGCATCCTCGGCCCGGTCCCGAAGTCGAGTTCGAGTTGCCTCTCGTCTCCGCTGCGCGCAAGGCATCGATCGCTCATGACCGCGAGAATGCACGCAGGGTGGGACAGTGGCAGACGAGATCGACTCGTCAGGGAGACCCATCCGGGCGACGTCGGCCCTGGCTCGGTCGAAGATCCACCTCCGATGGCCCGAGGACTGCTCGGAGCGTGTTCGCTCTCAAGCCCCGAGTCGGTCGAGCCGTGGAACCGGATACCGTCGCACCGTGCAGATCGAGCCGTTCGAGATCGCCGTCGCCGACGAGGTCATCGCCGATCTGAAGGACCGCCTGGGCCGCACACGCTGGCCCGAGGCTGAGACCGTCGACGACTGGTCGCAGGGCATTCCCCTGGCCTACGTGCGGGAGGTCTGCGACTACTGGCTCGACGAGTACGACTGGCGGGCTCGTGAGCGTGCTCTCAACCGGTTCGACCAGTTCGTGGCTCGCGCCGGCAACATGGACGTGCACTTCATCCATGTCCGATCTCCGGAACCCGACGCCGTCCCGCTGCTGATCACCCACGGCTGGCCCGGCTCGGTGGTGGAGTTCCAGAAGGCGATCGGCCCGCTGACCGATCCAGTGGCCCACGGGGGCTCGGCGTCGGACGCATTCCACGTGGTGTGCCCGTCACTGCCCGGCTTCGGCTTCAGCGGCAAGCCCACCCGCACCGGTTGGGGCGTCGACCGGATCGCCGACTGCTGGGCGGAGTTGATGGCCGGGCTTGGCTACGACCGCTACGGCGCTCAGGGAGGCGACTGGGGCGCGGGGGTGAGCATCGCCATCGCCACCCGCCACCCCGGGCGGTGCCTCGGCATTCACCTGAACATGGTGATGCGGACGCACATGGCGATCCCCGACCTTCGCTCGGTGGACCCCACGTGGACCGCCGAGGAGCAGCGCGCCGTGGCCGCACTCAAGTACTTCGTCGAGTGGGGTACGGCCTACAACCGCCAGCACTCGACTCGGCCCCAGACGCTGGGCTACGGGCTGACCGACTCGCCGGCGGGCCAGGCCGCGTGGATCCTGGAGAAGTTCCGGGAGTGGACCGACTGCGACGGGCATCCGGAGAACGCTCTGAGCCGCGACGAACTCCTCGACAACGTGATGCTCTACTGGCTGAACGCCAGCGCAACCTCATCGGCGCGCCTGTACTGGGAGACATTCAGCCCGATCGCCGGAGGGTCCGCGGCGAAGCCGGCGCCGGTCACGGTGCCCACGGGCGTAGCCAAGTTTCCCAAGGAGATCGTCCCACCGGTGCGCTCCTGGTGCGAGCCGTTCTTCGAGGATCTCCGGCACTGGACCAAGATGCCCCGAGGCGGCCACTTCGCCGCCTTCGAGCAGCCCGAGTTGTACGTCGACGATCTACGGGCGTTCTTCCGCGGGTTGCGTTAGCCCGTCGCTAGGGGCCGGCGCGGAGGGATGCGCCGGTTTCCGGGTCGAAGAAGTGGACCCGTTCGCTGTCGACGGCGAGTTCGACGGGGGTGCCGGGACGGGGTGAGCGGCGAGGGTCGATGCGGGCGGTGAAGGTGGCGCCCTCCTCGTCGGCGAGCAGGGTCATCTCGTCGGTGCGCTCGGTGTCGGCTGCCGCCCGCGTTGCCTCGGTATCGACGCGGGGGGCGTCGATGGTGAACACGAGGTAGGTCTCCGCGCCGAGTTCCTCGACCACCGACGGCACCACCCGCATGCGCGGCAGATCGGCCGCGGCGTCGTCGGAGTGGGCGAAATCTGTGGGCCGGATGCCCAGGATCACGGACCGCTCCTGGCCGCGCAGCGGCGAGTCGGCCGGCAGGGGCATCCCCAGACCCGGGAACACGACGCTGTCGCCGGCGACGGCGGCCTCCACGAAGTTCATGCTCGGCGAACCGATGAACGCCCCCACGAACAGGTTGACGGGGTTGCTGAAGAGCTGCTGGGGGGTGTCGCACTGCTGCAGCACCCCGTCGCGCAGCACAGCCACCCGCTGGCCCAGGGTCATCGCCTCGGTCTGGTCGTGGGTCACGAACAGCGACGTGGTCTGCAGCCGGCCGTGCAGGCGCACCAACTCCGAGCGCATGGCCACGCGCAGCTTGGCATCCAGGTTCGACAGCGGCTCGTCCATCAGGAACGCCGCCGGTTCCCGGACCATGGCACGCCCCATCGCCACCCGCTGGCGCTGCCCGCCCGACAGCGCCGCCGGCTTGCGGTCCAGCAACTCGCCGAGGCCCAGCGTGCGGGCCACGGCGTTCACCTGCTCGGCGCGCTCGGCCTTGGAGACCTTGCGCATCCGCAACCCGAAACCCAGGTTCTCGCGCACCGACATGTGCGGGTAGAGGGCGTAGTTCTGGAACACCATGGCGATGTCGCGCTCGGGCGGCGCCAGATCGGTCACCTCGCGGTCGCCGATCGTGATCGTCCCCTCGGTGACCTCCTCCAAGCCGGCGATCATCCGCAGCATCGTCGACTTGCCGCAGCCGGACGGGCCGACGAGCACCATGAACTCACCGTCGTCGATGTGCAGCGACAGGTCGTCCACGGCCCGCACCCCGTTCGGATACACCTTCGTGCAGTGATCGAGGGTGATTGCGCCCATTTCCGTCCTCCCACTCAGTTCTCTCGCCGGGAGAGAACTCCATTGTGGCCGATGCCCGCACCAGGTGTCATCGACTCACCGTCCCCCGTTGTCTCGCAAACCACCTCGCGCCCCCGGGCGACACGAGCAGCCGGCTATAGGCACTCAGGCTACACACTGCCGGCGGGCCGGCTGTCGCCAAGCTTCCGGCCGTGCGCAGCTAGAGTTGCCCGATTGTAAGCGCTTACGTGGGAGGGTGAGTGAAGGACGACGCTTCGGGGCGGAGCACTGCCGGCTCTGGCAGAGTCACACCGTGGTGGCGCGGCGCGGTCGGCTACGAGATCTACGCCCGCTCCTTCGCCGACTCGAACGGCGACGGCGTCGGCGATCTGGCCGGGATCACCGATCGCCTCGACTACCTGAGTTGGCTGGGAGTCGACGTCCTCTGGCTCACGCCCTTCTACCCCTCGCCGGGACACGATCACGGCTACGACGTCAGCGACTACTGCGCCGTCTCGCCGGACCACGGAACGCTCGAGGATTTCGACACTCTCGTGACCGAGGCTCATCGCCGAGGCCTGCGGGTCATGGTCGACATCGCGCCCAACCACACGTCCATCGAGCACGAGTGGTTCGCCCGCGCCCGCCGCGATCCGCTGGGACCCGACCGCAACCGCTACCTCTGGGCCGACCCCGCACCCGACGGAGGCCCTCCCAACAATTGGCGCAGCCACTTCGGCGGACCGGCGTGGACCCTCGACGAGGCGTCCAACCAGTACTGGTGCCACCTCTTCCTTCCCGAGCAGCCCGACTTGAACTGGCGAAATCACGCAGTCAGAAACGACTTCGACTCGATACTGCGCTGGTGGATCGATCGGGGCATCGACGGCTTCCGGATCGATGTGGCCCATGGCCTCATCAAGGATGCCGCGCTGCGCGACAACCCGCAGCTCGCGCCGATCGTCCCGAACATGGACCCGATCGACGCGTTCGATGCCTTCCAGCACCGCTACGACATGGACCAGGCCGAGAACGTCGAGATCTTTCGCCGCTGGAGGGAGATCTGTGCGCCGCATGAGGTGATGCTCCTCGGAGAGGTGAACGCCTCCTGGCCCGACCGGATGTCCCAGTACGTCGCGCCCGGTGCCCTCGATCAGGCATTCTTCCTGCAGACCGCCGTCGGAGGCTGGGCACCCGAGGTGCTCCTTGCGATGGTGCGGGTCATGCACGACGCCGCGCCGCAGGGAATCTCCTGGGTGCTGAGCAACCATGACAGATCGCGGGTGGCGAGCCGTTTCGGGAACGGTGAGGCCGGCATCCGGCGGTCCCTGGCCGTCACCACCCTGTTCATGGCGCTCGGAGGCACGCCCTTCCTCTACCAGGGTGAGGAACTGGGACTGTGCGACGGGGTGCTGCGCGGTGGCCCGTACGACCCGATGGCGCTCAGGAACCCCGGCGCCACCGGCGGTCGGGACGCGTGCCGGACGCCCATGCCCTGGGACAGCAGCGCCCACAACGGTTTCTCCACGAGAGAGCCCTGGATCGACGCCGAGCCCCGACCGCCGGGGCACACCGTCGCCGGCCAGCAGGCTGACGGCGACGCTCCCCTGCACCGATACCGCAGCCTGCTGGCCATGCGCCGTCACCACCCCAACCTGTGGCAGATGCCGCTCGAGTGGATCGAGACACCGGATCCACGGGTTGCCGCCCTCCGACGAGGCTCGATAGCGGTCGTCGCCAACCTCGCCGACCGTCGCACTAGCGTGCGGCTGGGCTCGCCCGGATGGCAGCCTGTCTTCTCCAGCTTGGAAGGAAGCCGCCTGGACGGACCGGCTCACGACGCGATATCCGTTCCCGCCGAGTCAACCGTCGTGTTGGCGGGCGATCATCGGCAGGCCGAGGAGAACCAGCTGTGGCGGAGCGCCGGACGACAATCGACGACATAGCCGAGGCGGCGGGAGTCTCGGTCGCCACCGTCAGCCGCGCCCTGCGCGACCTCCCCAACGTGGCGCCGGCAACCCGATCCAAGGTGCTCGAGGTCGCGGCCCGGTTCGACTATGAACTGCATCCCCAGGCGTCGCGCCTGGCCTCGGGGCGGACGTGGACGGTCGGTGTGGTCGCTCCCCTGTTCGGAACCTGGTTCCCATCTCGGGCCCTGGGCGGTATCAACTCGGTGTTCGCCAGAGCGGGCTACGACCTGCTCATCTCCATGATGACCAACCCCGATGATCGCCAGCGATTCCTGCAGGGGGCAAGGTCGTTCTGCCGTCGAGTGGACGGGATCGTTCTGATCGACACCTTCGTCAGCGCCGAGTCAGGCTCTGCCGGGACGTTCTTTAACCGGCCGGCCGTCGCCGTCGGCGAGCGACTCGATGGCGCTTCGTCCATCGCCATCGACAATCGCCTCGCCGCTCGACGTGCCGTCGAGCACCTGATCGAACTGGGACACGAGCGCATCGGCCTCGTGACCGGGCCACGAATGGCGGACCTGCCGACTCCGGTGCCCGAACAACGCCGCCTCGGCTACGAGGACGCCCTCCGGGATGCGGGCCTGAGGATCGACCCGAGCCTGGCCACCGAAGGCGACGGGTCAGCCGGGGGCGGAGCGCGAGCGCTGTCCAGGCTCCTCGCCGGCTCCAGCCCGCCGACCGCTGTCTTCTGCATGACCGACGAGATGGCCTTCGGCGCCCTGGAGGCAGCCAGAAGAGCCGGCGTGACCGTGCCCGACGATCTCTCCGTCGTCGGCTTCGACGATCACGATCTGGCCGACGCACTGGGCCTCACCACCATGCGCCAGTCGGTGAGCGAAATGGGTGTGCAGGCCGCGGAGCACGTGCTGGCACTGATCGATGGCCGCGAGCCCGCTCGCGACATCACCTGGGACGTTCCTCTGGTGATACGGAACACCACCGCGCCAGTCCGCTGAACACCGCCGCACACGTGGGTTGACGCAGTCCGGCGGGTGCGCTACGGTCCCGTTTGTAAGCGCTTACATTCCGGAGGTGCGCAATGAAAGAGCACTCGCGCTCATGGCTCGTTCTTGGAGCCCTGCTAACCGTCGCCCTGCTGGCCGCCTGTAGTTCTCCGGGCCCGGACAGCACATCAGCAGTGTCGCCTCCCGCGCCGGCCGAGGCGCCGGCGCCGGCGGAGTCACCAGCGCCAACCGAGGCGACTGATGCGGCCGAGCCCGCCGCGCCGAGCGAACCGGCCGAGTCCACCGAGCCGGGCGAACCGGCTGAGTCAGTGGAGCCGAGCGAACCGACCGAATCTACCGAGCCGAGCGAACCGGCTGAGTCAGCGGAGGCAGCCGAGTCGGTCGAGTCGAGTGAGCCGGCCGCTGCGGAGATGGGCCCCGAACTAACGTCCGACCCGGTGTCGCTCGTGTTCTACATCGAGCCGAACTTCCCCTACATCGAGGCGCTCGGGGCTGAGTTCATGCGGCAGTACCCGAATGTCGAGATCGAGTACCGCAAGGACCAAGCCGCCAACCTGCTGGAGAACACACCCCGAGTGCTGGCTAGCGACGATCCGCCGGACATTGTGAGGATTCCGCTGGTTGTCGACCTCGTCGTCAATGATCTGCTGCTCAACCTCGATCCCTATGCCGAGTCCTTCGGCTGGGACGCGTGGCCGCAGTCGATCCTCGCGCAGGTTCGCGTGGACGCGAACGGCTCGAGGGGTTCAGGGGCTCTGTACGGTCTGGGTCTGGGATACAACATCACCGGAATCTTCTATAACAAGACCTTGGCCGAACAGATCGGCATGTCAGCGCCGCCCGAGACTTTGGCCGAACTCGACGCGTATCTTGCCACCGCGAAGGAGGCCGGCATTCAGCCGATCGTTGGGATGAATGTCCCGATAGCGGGCACAGCTCTGCCGTATCAGATGGTGCTCAACCAGTACGTCGACAACGTAGACCTGAACGCCTGGATTCACCAGCAGCCCGGTGCCGACTTCAATTCACCTGCGACACTCGCGGCGACCTTGCACTTCAATGACTGGATCGAAGCCGGCTACTTCCAGTCTGATATAAATGCCATCGACTATCCGACGCACGTGGGTCAGTTCATCGATAGCGAGGGGCTCTTCCTCTTCATCGGTGATTGGGAATCCGCAAACCTCGACGCACAGATGGGTGACAACGTGGGCTTCTTCCTCGTACCTCCGTTGGAGGGCGGTGGCCGTCACGTGGCGATGTCCGCGCCGGCTACTTACGGCGTTGCGGCGGCCGCCGCCAATCCCGATGCTGCAGCGTTCTTCCTCAACTGGGCACACACCGACCCTGAGGCCCGTCGCATCATCATCGAGGTCAGTGGAGCGAATCCCGGTGGCCCGCCTGACCTGCCGGTTCCACTAGTTGAGGGCACACTTGCAGCGGAGACGATCGCCGCGGCGGCTGTCCTGGGAGCCGACGACGGTGCGGTCGACTTCATTGCCAGCGCCACCGGCGCTATGTTGGCCGCGGTGTTGACCCCGGAGTTGCAGAAGCTCTTCGCCGGCGAGCAGACCCCGCAAGGCCTGATTGATGCGATCCAAGCAGAATGGGATGCGCAACTCGACAAGTAGCGCGGCCTGAGCGGGAGTGAATCCTCCCTGACCGTGCTGGTGGGCGCGCGTGGTCGGAGCATCTAGACCCGACCATGCACGCCCACTGACACCCGAGACTGTGCTGTCGCTCGAGCGACTGCGTTCTGGCGCGAGGCGTCGAATACGAAGCGCCGGCCTTGGGGGATGGCTGTACGTTCTGCCGGCGCTCGGCATGTTTGCCTGGTTGGTGCTCGGCTCGCTCGGCACCGCGTTCCACTACTCGCTGTACCACTGGGACGGCGTGGGTGTATCACGCTGGGCCGGTCTCGACAACTATGCGGAGGTCTTCCGCAACGACGAGCTCGTCGGTGCGATCGTCCACTCCTTCGTCCTCATCGGCTTCTACAGCGTGATCCCCGTGACCTGTGGGCTGGTTGTGGCCGCCGTGATCCATGGTGGGAGGCAACGCACCCTCGGCAACCTGGCGCGCACGATCCTCTTCTTGCCGCAGCTGGTCCCACTCATCGCAGCCGGCATCGCGTGGAAATGGATGTTCGCGACCACCGGCACCGTCAACCAATTCCTGCGTGCGATTGGCCTCGGCTCGATCACGCGAGCGTGGCTGGCTGACTTCGATACCGCGTTGGCCGCGGTCGGGCTGATCGGCGTGTGGGTCCTACTGGGTTTCTGCACCGTCCTACTACTGACCGGGATGGCCAAGATCGACCAAACGCTGTACGAAGCAGCCAGAATCGACGGAGCCGGGCCGATTCGCGAGTTCTTTGCGGTGACGCTTCCCGCAATCAGGAACCAGATCGCGGTCTGCGTGACAGTGACCGTCATTCTCTCAATGGCGAGCTTCGACATCATTTTCGCGTCAACGGGCGGCGGACCGGGGACCCAGACGATGGTCCCCGGTGTCGAGATATACCGACGCGCGTTCACCTACCGGGAGGTCGGGCTCGCATCGGCCTACGGGCTCGTGCTCATGGTCTTGGTGATGTTCCTGATCCTGCCCATTCAACGACTCTCACGCACGCGCGACCGATGATCGCAAACAAGAGCGAAGCACTCGTTGGCAGACTGCTCGTGCTGGTCGCCATCGCCTACACGCTCATCCCCCTGCTGAGCATGTTCTCAGCCGCCTTGCAACCGCAAGGGACCATCCCCAGAGGATTCGACTGGCCGACCGACCCGCAATGGGGGAACTTCCGCGACGCCTTCAACACGGCCAACATGGCCGCTCTGCTCAAATCGAGCCTCCTCATCGAGGCCGCTGTCGTTCCGATCTCGATCCTTATCGCCACCATGGCCGGCTTCGCACTGGGAGAACTGCGCATCCGAGGTGGCAAAGCAGTGTTCTTGATCATGCTGGTGGGATTGACGATGCCGTTCGAGGTCGTCATCACACCGCTCTACTACAGAATGCGCGACCTCGGCCTCCTCAACACCAGATGGGCAATCATCCTGCCGTTGATCGCCCTGCTCATGCCGTTCGGCGTCTACTGGATGCGCTCACACTTCCTGAACCTGCCATCGGAGTTCTCCGAAGCAGCGCGGGTCGACGGGGCAAGCACATGGCAAACCTTCCGCCACGTCCACCTCCCGCTCGCAAGACCACCTATGGCGACATTGGCGATCCTCTACTTCATCTGGACGTGGAACCAGTTCATCCTCGCCCTCGTCATGGTGAACGACGCCGAGCGGCGAACGATGGCCGGCGCACTGGGCTATTTCCAGAGCCAGTGGGGGATCGATGTCGTGCTGCTGTCCGCAGGATCCCTCGTCATCCTCACACCAACTCTGATCATCTTCATCGTGTTCCAGCGACAGTTCGTTACAGCGCTGCTCCAGGGCGCTATCAAAGGATGAGTTGCGAGGCCGTGTCGTCCCATGTGACGAACGACTCACGCGCTTCGGAGCAGGACCTCGAAGGAGCGGCACCGCGATGACCTGCACACGTGCGGCGACCGTTGTCTGTTTCGGCGATTCGAACACGTGGGGGTTCTCCGTCGCGCGTGCTTCTGATCCGATCCCCCGGCTCCCGATCGAGGACCGCTGGGTGTCAGTGGTGGCGCGGGTTCTTGCCTCGAGTCACGCCGTCATAGCCGAGGGGCTCCCCGGACGCACCACGGTGTTCGACGACCCGATAGCCGGTGAGCATCGCAATGGCCGGAGATTGCTCCGCGCTTGTCTCGAGTCGCACAGGCCGGTCGATGCCGTGGTGATCCTTCTCGGGACCAACGATCTCCAGAGCCGGTACTCCGCATCGGCGTGGGAGATCGCCGAAGGCGCTGGAACACTGCTCGACCTGGCAGCCGAGAGTGGATGTGGGCCTGAAGCCGGCGCCCCGCGTGCACTTCTCGTAGCGCCGCCGCCGACGAGGGTCACAGGTCTCGGGGCGCCGGCCGAGTGCATCTTCGAGGGAGCCGACGTGAAGTCGAGACACTTCGATGCGGCGTTTTCTGCGGTCGCCACAGCCCGAGGCGTCGCCTATCTCAACGCAGGAGACGTCATCGAGTCGAGCCCGACCGACGGAGTGCACTGGTCACGCGAAGCTCACAGAGTCCTCGGGCGAACGATCGCCGCACTGGTGGAGAGCCTCACGAAGTGACCGAGAACCAGCCTGACGGCGCAAGCGCCTTGGGACGAGGCTTGGCTAGGCCCATGAGCGAGATCGCGTCGGTGGTCGAGGAACCTGACCGCGTCACCCGGGCGGAACTCCTCGAGATCGCCCGCGGGATTCACGCCGGAGGGCGAAGATCCCTGATCGGGCTCACCGGACCGCCCGGCGCGGGGAAGACGACCTTTGCTGAGCGCCTCGCCGAGTTGCTGTTCCCCGCGCCGCCCGTCGTGCCGATGGACGGATTCCACCTCCCGCAGGAAGTCATTGAGAAGAAAATGCTGACGGACAGGAAGGGGTCGCCCGAGACGTTCGATCCCTGGGGCTTCGTTGACCTCCTCACGCGGCTGGCAGGACCGGCTGACGGCGGCGTGGTGTACGCGCCGAAGTTCGATCGTGACATCGAAGAACCAATCGCCGGAGCCATCCGGGTTGGCCCCAGCGACGGGTTGGTGATCGTGGAAGGGAACTATCTGCTGTTCGGCGAGGCTCCATGGGCTCGGATACGCCCGGCACTCGATCTCTGCGCGTACTTGGAACTCAGCGACGCAACACGGAGAAGCCGTCTCGTGGATCGGCACGTGCGATACGGCAAGCCCCGGCTCGAGGCCGAGCGCTTCGTCAGGGACTCCGACGAGAAGAACGCTCAGTTGGTCAAGGCGACGCGCAAGAGTGCCGACGTTGTCGTTCGCATGGATGTGTGAACGCGCCACGGCGGCCGACATCCGCGGAACTCAGCCGCCCATCGGCTCGTCGGTATCGAGGGGCAGCGGACCCGCGGGCGCCCAGATCCACCGACACGAGACGATCCGAAGTCACCGCTCCCGCTCCCATCCTCGAGATCAGCTCTCTCGCCAGAAGAGAGCCATGTCGTCGGGGCCGGCCGCTCCATTGCCGGACCTGCCGTCGCGCACGCCCTCGACATTCACACCGTAGATCGGCATGTCGCCGGTCAGCACCCTCGCGACTTCGGCGCCGGCACGGTTCTGCAGCAGATCAAGAGATTCAAGCGAAAGGAAGGCCGTGTGCGGTGTCAGCACGGCATCCTCGCAGGACAGGAGCGGTTCGTCGGACGTCGGTGGCTCCTGCTCCAGGACGTCGAGGCCGGCTCCGCCGAGTCGACCGGTGGCCAGTTCGCCGTGCAGGGCCTGCTGATCGATGACGCCACCGCGGGACGTGTTCACGATGAACGCACCGTCGCGCAGCAGGGCCAGTTGTTCCGCGCCGATGAGGTGCCGCGTGGACTGCACGAGCGGTACGTGCATACTGACCACATCGGCGGTGGCCAGGACTTCGGCGAGTTCGCCGGCACGCTCCACACCGGCGGCGGCGAAGGTTGCGTCATCGACAAGCGGGTCGTGCGCAATCACGGTCATCCCGAAACCCTGGGCTCTGACCGTCACGGCCCGGGCCGCCCTCCCGAACCCCACCAGCCCCAGTGTGCAGGCCGCCAGGCGACGCATCGGCATACCGTCGTTGTAGTCCCAGCATCCCGCCCGGATGTTGCGGTCGAAGCGCACGATGCGGCGCATCGAGGCCAGGATCAGCGCCATCGTGTGGTCGCCCAACTCCTCGCTGCAGTAGTCGGGGGTGTGGGTGACGTAGATGCCCGCAGCGGTGGCGGCGGCCACGTCCACCTGGTTGAGCCCGGCGCCGTACTGGCAGATGACCTTGCAGCGCTCGAAGGTGGCGATGCGCGGGGCGTCGCACACGAAGTAGTCGGTCATAACAGCCACGGCGGTGCGGCAGGCTTCCAGTGCCTCGTCGTCGGCCGCGAACCGCTTGTCCACGACGGTGCATCCCAGCGGCTCGACGAACGACCGCTCGGTGTCGAGGCTCGGGAACGAGGCCCCGGCCACCACAACTATGCCGCCGGAGATCGAGCTCTCGGACACCGGACTCCTCAACGGTGTGCTGGGCAATGGACGACAGCCCCCGACAGATCCGGTGGACCCTGGATTCCGGCCCCGGATCGAGTCCGGGGCAGGCTCTTCGCCGGAATGACGCGTGAGGAACCCTGGCGCATTGCTCAGCAGTCTCTCAGGCTCCCGGCTCGTCGAGTTCGAGCCGGACGACCGTCACGGCGAACTCCTGCAACTCCTCGACGGCCACGGTGGCCGTCCGGTCACCAGCGGGCACCCACGACGCGGGAACCTCCGCCATCGGGGTGCCCGCCGGATCGATGGTCGAGGCGCCGCGGAGCGACACGCCCGCCGGCAGGCCGACCTCCACGGGGATGTTGCTCATCGGCTGCTCGGTGTTGACCAGGGCGAACAGGTACTCGCCCCGGCGGCGCCGCACGAACACCGGCTCGACGAAGCGCCCCGGCCGGCCGCGCGCCCGGACGTACACCAGCGGCAGGCCGTGCGGGGCGATGAACGAGGACAGGCCGCGCTGCATGGACGTGAACTGCTCCCGGTCGCGCAGGATCTCCGGCAGCGCCAGCGCGTAGCGCAGATCTATCTCGCCGGCCGCCACACCGAAGGCGATGGCCGAGTACGCCCGGTAGGTGTACACCGTGCCGGCCCGGTGGCCCACCCACCAGTAGTCCAGGGCGCGGCGGATGGCGGCGGTCACCACCGGATCGGGGATGCTGCGCAGCGCCATCATCAGGCGATAGCTGGAGGCCACCGTGTAGACGTCCTCGATCTGCGGCACCAGATCGAGCCGGATGTAGGGCGGGTCGCCCGGGCGCTCCAGCGTGGGATCCACCTGGCTCAGGCAGTAGAGGAACTGCCCGTCGCCGCGCTGGATGCCCCGCTCCAGTCCCCAGCGCATCGCCGCCAGCCCGGCCTCGGCGCCCCGGCGGGCGTCGGCGTCGCCGGTCCGTTCGGCGTACATGGCCAGGAAGGCTGTCGCGCCGGAGTGCGTGTTCAGCACGCAGCGCTCGTCGGTGTAGCCCAACTCGTTGATGTAGCCGCCCCAGCGGTACCACCAGGCCCCCTCTGCAACCTCGACGTGGCCGTTGGCGGGCGGCGGGTTGGACACCCAGAAGTGCACGGCCCGCCCGGCCGCCTCGAGGAACCCCTCGTAGCCGGTGGCGTCATAGGCGTCCAGCAGGAACATGCCCGAGATGTACGTGTCGTACATGTGGTGATGCTCGGGAGGCAGGTTGTAGAACTCGACGCCCTCGTACCAGCCGCCATGTTCGTTCTGGGTGTCCAGCAGGGCGAACGCCTTCTTGATGCCGGAGTCGCGGTAGTGCTCCTTGCCGGTCAGGCGCCACAGCGAGAAGTCCTCGTTGCTCCAGGTGAAGCGCCGGCGGGCCAATACGTTCAGGCCCAGCGGGCGCGTGATGAGCTGGTCGTAGGGCCGCTGCATGGCGCCCTCGGTGATGGGCGGACCGAGCCAGCGGTCCTCGATCTCCCAGACCCGCTGCTCGGCGAACTCGCCCTCGGGGATGTAGCGCACCTCGTCGCGGTGGTCGTAACGCACCTCGTGACGGAGCGCGGCGCGGAAGTCCTCGCTGTCGGCTTCTCCCCGGCGCAGGAACACGGCGGCCTCGAGGCTCTGGCCCGGCGACATCTCGACGGGGAACGCCGTGGTGACGGCGAGTGCGCCGCCGGCGTCGGTGAGGGCGCGCTCGGCGTCGGCGGTGGCGGTCGGGGCGCGGTCGGCGTCGGCGGTGGCGGTGGCGGTCAGGGCACGGTCGGCGTCGGCGGTGGCGGTCGGGGCGCGGTCGGCGTCGGCGGTGGCGGTGGCGGTCAGGACGCTGTCGGCGAGTGTGCGGTGACCGTACGCTCCGACGTCGTTCCACGAGGCCAGCCACGGGTACTTCTTCACCGCCACACCGATCACCGCCGGGCCACTCAGCAGCACACCCGAAGCGTCGGCGCGATCCACTGCCGCGCCGGTGCCGGCCGCCAGCGCGACGCGGGGCAACTCCACCTGCTCGACCCGCACCGGGGACTCGGCGGCGAGGCGGACGTAGAGGTGCAGGTTCTCGGTGGTGTGCGCGTCCCAGCAGAGGCGCGCCGTCACGCCGTCGCCGGCCAGGTGCTGGGTGATGCGGCCCATGAGCGGGCTCCGGATGGGCATCTCGGTGCGGACGTGACGCAACCGGGACCCGTTCACCGACACCCCGACGTCGAGCGCCCCGAGACCGTCCACCTCGATGCTCCCGTTGTCTGGATCGAAGCTCAGGCGGCCGAAGCCCGAGGCGACCCCGATGAGCCCGGTCGTTTGATCTTTCGTCACGAGCGCTCCTCCCTCAGGAATCGCCGGACAATGGATCCCGGCCTTCGCCGGGACGACGGGGAGGCGGTTCGCCGCGGTGACGGAGGGCGGTTCGCCGGGATGACGAGGGGGCGGTGTGAGCCGGATTGCCGGACAATGGATCCCGGCCTTCGCCGGGACGACGGGGGGGCGGTTCGCCGCGGTGACGGGAGGCGGTTCGCAGCTTCACTCGGCAGCCTCCTGGAATCCCCGTCCGACCCGCTCAGAGACCGCTGGCGACGGCCATGGCCTCGCCGGTGATGCTCGCGGCTCCCTGCGTGCACAGGAACAGCACCGCCCCGGCGACTTCCTCCGGCGTCACACCCCGCTTGATGGGCTGGGCGGCGACGGAGTCGGCGTAGATCGCCGCGACGTCGCGCCCGTCGCTCAGCGACGTACCGGCAATGGCTGTCGCCCAGATGTCGGTGAGCACGTTCCCGGGGCAGACCGCATTGACCGTGATGCCGTCGTCCGCGAACTCCAGCGCCGCCCCGCGGGTCAATGCGACGAGCGCGGCCTTCGAAGCGGAGTAGGCCACGAACCCGGGGCGAGGCGAGCGCGCCACCCAGGAAGCGATGTTGACAATGCGCCCGCCGCCGGAAGCGACCATGTGCGGTACGACGGCCTGCATCGCCACCAGCGGAGCGCGCACGTTGACGGCGAGCATGGCGTCGACCTCGGACGGGTCGGCCTCCCGGATGAACCCGGCGCGGTTGACGGCGGCGTTGTTCACCAGCACGTCGATGCGCCCGAACCGTTCCGCCGCCGAGTCCACGAAGCGTCGCATCGCCGCGGTGTCCTGCACGTCGAGTTGCCATGCCTCGGCGGCACCCTCCCCGCGCAGGTCGGCGGCGACCTGGGCGATTTCCGGCGAGCGGGCGCAGATCCCCACCGCATACCCGGCGCCTGCCAGTGCCCCGGCGATCGCCCGACCGATGCCCCTGCTCGCCCCCGTGACGAGGGCAACTTCGCCGAGGTGGTCAGCGCTCACGCCGAATTGCCTGCCTCCGCCCGCATCCGGGCCCGCAGACGGCCGGTCGCGGCCTCGTCGACCGTCCCGTCGTCGCTGCAGACCACGCCGTACTCCTCGGCAGCAAGAGCAGGGCTGATGAACCCCTGGCGGACGTCGACGGCGACCCGCTCCGTCTCGCGATCCAGAGGGTCGCCGTAGCCGCCGCCGCCGGAGGTCACGGTGCGGACGCGGTCACCCGGCCCGAGGCGCACGTCGGAGAACTTGCCGTTGCAGGCCACGCCGAACGCCTCGGTGAACGTCGTCCACTCCTCGTCGTTCTCGCGCTGCACCAGCATCGCCGAGTTCTTGCCCGCACCACCCTCGAAGAGGCCCCAGGGGCGGGTCTTCTCCTTCTCGATGAAGCACGACACCCGCAGATAGTCACCCAGCACCCTGAACTGGCGGTAGTAGCCGAAGCCGCCGCGGTTGAGCCCGGCCCCGGCCGAGCCCTCGTGGATGGCCAGCGCCTCGTGCATGATCGGGTAGCGCGTCTCCAGGATCTCCACGGGCTGCAGGGCGCAGTTGCCGTTGGGGATACAGAGGGCGTTGTTGCCGTCCTTGGTGGCGCGCCCGCCCCAGCCGCAGCCCTCGTTCGTGAGGTTGGCGAAGATCTCCCCGGTGTCGGGGTGGTGACCGCCGATGCCGACGAGCGCCGAGGTGCCCCCGTCGTGCGCCGACACCCGATCCGGCAGGGCACCGGCCAGCGCCCCGTAGATGGCCATGACCAGGTGCGGGTGGATCTCCGAGTTGCCGCCCACGCTGGCGCCCGGATAGGCCACGTTCACGATCGTCCCGTGCGGAGCGATGATGCGTACCGGCCGGAAGCACCCCGAGTTGGACGGGATGGAATGGTCGGTCAGGTGCAGCAGGGCGTTGTACGTGGCCGACGCCGTGACGCCGTAGGTGCAGTTCACCGGCCCGAGCCGCTGCTCGCCGCTCCCCGTGTAGTCCACGGTGATGCTGTCGCCGTCGATGGTGACGCGCACCTTCAGTTCCGATTCCCCCTCGGTCACCCCGTCGTTGTCGATGACCACGTCGGAGAAGTCGTACACCCCGCCGGGCATCTCGGAGATCTCGGCCCGCATGCGCCGCTCGGAGTAGTCCTTGATGGCCCCGCCCAGGACGCGGAACTGATCGAGGCCGTGGCGGTCGATCAACTCCAGCACCCTGCGCTCGCCCACGAACAGCGAGCCGATCATCGACTTCAGGTCGCCGTAGGACATCCGCGGCGTGCGGACGTTGGCCATGATGATGTTCCAGACCGCCTCGACGTCCTCGCCACCGTCGACGATCTTCAGCGGCGGGATGCGCAGCCCCTCCTGGAACACCTCGGTGGCATCGCCGGCGAAGCCGCCGGGCACCTTGCCGCCCACCTCGGTCATGTGCCCGATGCAGGCCACGAACCCTGCCAGTTGGTCGCTGTGGAAGACGGGCTTGATCACGCAGTACTCGGGGAGGTGGCAGCCGCCCCGGAAGGGATCGTTGTGGAAGACCACGTCCTCGGGGTTGAAGTTCTCGGCGCCGACCTCGAGGATCGTCCAGCTCACCACGAAGAGCATCGCGCCGAGCTGGGCAGGGCAGAACTCGGCCTGGGCGATCATCTCTCCCTCGGCGTCGAAGATGGCGCAGGAGAAGTCCAGCCCCTCGTTGAACAGCGGCGAGTAGGCGGTGTTGCGCATGGCGATGCCCATCTCGCGGGCGGTCGTGACCAGGTAGTTGTTGGCAACCTGGAGGGTGATCTGATCCACCTCGCCGGTCGCGGCGGTGATCGTCGCGGGGCCGCCGGTGTCGGGCATGGCGATGTCGGGGGCGGGAACCGTCTGTGTCATGGCGGTGTGCTCCTTGCCGTCTCGGTCGTCGGGATGGTCTCGGTCGTCGGGTCTCGGTCAGGCAACGGAGGCTGCAGCAGGCTCACGCCGGCGCCACGTGGACGAGGAGGTTGCCGTAGTCGTCCACGTCCACGCGCTCGCCGGGATGCACAAGGGTGGTGGACATGGCCTCCTCGATGACGGCCGGACCGACCAGTTCGGTGCCGGGCGGCAGTTCCTCGCGGCGGTAGATCAGCGTCGGCACCCAGCCGGCGGGGCTGAAGTAGACCCGTCGCTCGTCGATGGGCGAGGCCGGGGGTCCCGCCGGCAGCGGGGCCAGGCCGGGGCTCTCGTTCACGCCCAGCGCGGTCATGTTGATGAGCACGAGTTCCACGATCTCGCCGGGGATGTCATAGCCGTACAGCCGCCGGTGCTCGGACTCGAAACGGTCGATGGTCTCGGCCAGGTCGTCGGGGCCGAAGGCCCAGTCGGTGAGCGAGAGCACCACGGAAGTGCCGTAGTTCTGGCCGCTGTAGCGCATCTCCACCGTCGGCTCGAGAAGCGGCGTGCCTCCATAACCCTCTGCGGCGATCCGCCGCAGCGCCGCGTCCCGCAGCCGCCGCACCAGTTCGGTGGCACGCTCGAAGTCCACGAGGTCCGAGCGGAAGCTGGTCGTCACGGACTCGTCCACCCGCATGTCCGCCGTCATCAACCCGAACGCCGAGAAGACGCCCTGGTACACAGGCACCAGCACGTCGCGGGCGCCGATGATCCGGGCCAGGGCGTTGGCGTGCAGCGAGCAGGCCCCACCGAAGGAGACCAGGGTGAACTCGCGCGGATCGAGGCCCCGGTCGATGGACACCAGCCGGATGGCGTTCACCATGTTGAAGTCCACGAGGTCCACCACGGCCGTGGCCACGTCCTCGGGCGTCATGGCCAGTTCGTCGCCCAGCCGGCCGAGAGCGGCACGGGCGGCGGTGGCGTCCAGTTGCATCTCGCCGCCGAAGAAGCTGTCGGGATTGATGCGACCCAGCGCAACGTTGGCGTCGGTGACGGTGGCCTCGGTGCCGCCCCGCCGGTAGCAGGCCGGGCCGGGATTGGCGCCCGCCGAGCGCGGCCCCACCCGCAGCAGCCCGCCCTTGTCGATCCAGGCCACCGAGCCGCCGCCCGCTCCGATGGTGCGCACGTCCACCATCGGCGTGTACACCGGCAGGCCCCACTCGATCTCGAACTCGGCGGTGCGGTTGGCCTCGCCGCCGGCGATGAGGCTCACGTCGAAGCTGGTGCCGCCCATGTCCATGGAGATGAGGTTCTGCCGCCCCACGAGTCGCCCGAAGTACAGGGCGCTCAGCACGCCGCCCACCGGCCCCGACACCAGCAGGTCCACCGGCTTGGCCGAGGCCGCCCTGTGGTCCACCAGCCCGCCGTTGGACTTCATCATCAGGAAGTTGGCCTCGACGCCGATGGGCGCCAGACCACCGGCCACGTCGGTGATGTACTCCCCGACGAGGGTCTTGAGGAAGGCGTCCGCCAGGGTCGTGCTCATCCGGTCGTACTCTCGCCAGCGGGGATACACCTCGTGGCTGAGCGAGACACGGGCACCGGGGTGCTCCTCGGCAATGATCTCCCGCATGCGCAGCTCGTTGGCCGGGTTGACGTAGGAGAACAGGAAGCACACGGCGATGTCGGAGAGCCCCTCATCGCGCAGCCGGCGGGCGGCGAGGCGTGCCCCCTCCTCGTCCAGCGGCTCGACGATCTCCCCCTTGTAGTTGCAGCGTTCGTCCACCTCGAGGCAGTGGCGCCGCTCCACGAACGGGGTGGGCTTGTCCCACTGCAGGTCGTAGTGGTGCTTGCGGTTCATTCTCTGGATGAACACCACATCGCTGAAACCGCGGGTGGTGATCAGCCCCGGCAGTTGCGTCTTGCGCTCCAGAAGGGCGTTGGTGGCCACGGTCGTACCGTGCACCAGGTCGCGGATCGTGGCGTTGTCGATGCCCGCCTTGTTGATCACGGCGTTCACGGCACGGTGGGGCTCACCCGGTGTGCTCGCCGCCTTCGTGACGTGCACGTGGCCGGACTCCTCGTCGAACAACGCCAGGTCGGTGAACGTCCCGCCGATGTCGATTCCCATGCGAACGGCCACGGCCCGCCTCACCTCCTCCTGCCGATGCCCGAGCCCTCGCCCGACATCCATATGCCCCGGTCGGCGAGACCGTGCATCTCAATGTGCTCGTCGCGGCAGATCTCCGAGCAGTAGACGATCTGGGCACGCCCGCTGCCGGCGACGATGCGCCGCTGGCGCTCGTGCAGCATGATCCCGCATCGCTCGCAGTGCGGGAACTCCTGATTCACCTGGATCGCCATTGCTCCCCTTCTTCCTCGCCGCCGCCGTCTATCCCTTGACAGCGCCGAACGTCATACCACGGATCAGGTACTTCTGGATCACCAGAGCGAGCAGCACCACCGGCAGCACGCCCACCACGCTGAGCGCGGCCTGCGGCCCCCATTCCAGGCCCACGGCCTCGCTGAAGTAGGCCGAAAGCTGCACGGGCACCGTGAAGTGCTCGTGGCTGGCGAACACCAGCGGGACGAAGTACTCGCTCCAGCCGAAGATGAACGTCAGCAGCGTGGTGGCGGCCAGCCCGGGCGCGCTCAGCGGCAGCGCGAAGCGCGTGAAGATCGAGAACCACGAGCAGCCGTCAACACGGGCCGATTCCTCGATCTCAAGGGGGATCTCGTCGAAGAACCCCTTCATCAACCACACCACGAACGGCAGCTGGAAGGCCGTGTACAGCAGGATCAGGCCTCGATACGAGTCGTACAGCCCCACGTCGGTGAACATGATCAGCAGCGGCACGGCGAACACCACCGGCGGCAGGAACTTGATGGACAGGATCCAGGTCAGGATGTGGCGCCCGCCGGTGCGGAAACGCGAGAAGCTGTAGGCGGCCAGCGAGCCGATCGTCATGGCCGCCACCGTGGCGATGCCCACGATGATGAGGCTGTTCCAGAGCGCACCGGCGCCGTCGTCGGCGGTCCACATCCGCGAGTAGCTCTCGGTGGTCCAGTCGCTGGGTATCCAGACCGGCGGGTCGGAGATCCACTCCACCTCCGGCTTGAACGACATGATCACCAGCCACGCGATCGGCAGCAGTGCCACCAGCAGGGCCAGCAGCAGGGCCGCGGTGAGACCGGCGTTGGTGCCGGCGCGGCGCAGCGGCGAGCGCCGGGTGCGGACCCGGCTCACCGGGCGGCCCTCACGACTGAGCGCACGGCGAAGAACACGACGATGCTGAGCCCCCCGAGCATCAACAGGGCGGCAGCCGCGCCCTTGCCGAGGTCGAAGAACTTGAAGGACAGGTTGTAGATGTAGTACGTGATCGTCTCGGTGACGATGCCCGGTCCGCCACGCGTCGCCAGCGCCACGAGGTCGAAGGTGCGCAGCAGGTCCAGCCCGCGCAGCACGAGGGCGATCAGCAGGATCGGCTTCATGGACGGCAGCACCACGTGCCAGAAGAGCCGCAGGGGCCGGGCGCCGTCCACCACCGCCGCCTCGAGCTGGTCGCCCTCGGTGGACAGCAGCCCGGCCAGCAGGATCAGGAACATGAACGGCCCCCACTGCCAGGTGTCGGCGAGGATGATCACGAGGGGCGCCAGCGACGGGTCGCTGAGCCACTGGATGTTGACGTCGCCCGGCCACAGCAGGCCGAGGATCTGGTTCAGGAACCCGAAGCTGTTGTTGAACGTCATGCGGGCGGTGAAGCCCACCACCACCGGGGCGATCATCATGGGGATCAGGATCCCGGTGGCCACCCAGCGGAACCGCTGGTAGGCGGTCCAGAACAGCAGCGCCATCGCCAGGCCGAACAGGAACTCCAGCACCAGCGCCGAGGAGGCGATGAACAGCGTCTGCTCGATGGAGTTGATGAACCGCTCGTCGTCGAAGAGCAACTCTCGGAAGTTGTCGAAGCCTATGAAGGGCCGTCGCGGGAACGTGGTCTTCCAGGTGTGCAGGCTGATGTAGATGGCGTACCCGAACGGGTAGGCGGTGAGCCCCAGGAGGAGCAGCACCGCCGGCGCCACGAAGAGCCAGCGCGAGCGCGGCCGCCGCAGGGCGCGGCTGCGGCGCCGGGCGCGCCGACCCCCGAGCCCCAAAGGGCCCGGGGGTGCGGCTGCGGCGGCCTGCGCCACGCTGGGGCCGGGGTTCGACCCGATGGCCTAGCCGGCGATCGACGCCAGGAAGTTCTGCCAGACCTCCTGTTGCTCCGCGCGCCCGAAGGCGTCGGTGATCTCGTCCCACGCCTCGGCGGCGTCGTCCAGGGCGTCCTGGACCGACTTCTGGCCGGTGAGGGCGTTGCCGAGCTCGATCTCGAGCGCCTGGGCGTACTCGCCGTAGCCGGGCAGCACCGGGTCGGGAACCGCCTGGGCCAGGTTGGCCTTCTGGGCGTCCAGGTATTCGTCCGCACCTGGGAACAACTCCGCCATCGCCGGGTCGGCGAAGATGGAGGCGCGCACCACGTCGGTGTTGCCACCCAGGTTCTGGTTCGCCTGGATCAGGTTCTCCGGGCTGGTGAACCACTGGGTGTAGAGGTAGGCGGCCTCCTTGTTGACGTCGGCGTGGTTCGACACCAGGATCGTGTAGCCGGGAGCCGACATGGACCTCTGGTTGACCTGGCCGTCCACGACGTAACCGGGCACGGTGGCGTAGCCCCACTTGCCGACGGTGGAGGAGGTCTCCGGGTCGTTGGCGTTCTTGCCCGCTGCCGGCCAGGTGATGTTGGAGAAGACAGTGCCGCTGGTCATGGCCTCCACCGTCTCCACGTAGCCGTAGCTCAGGGCGTCGGGCGACATGACGTCGGCCATGGCGATCATGTCCTCGAGCGCCTGCACTCCCGCAGCGCTGTTGACGGCGGCCGACATGTCGTCGTTGAAGTACGTGCCTCCGCCTGACCAGAGTCGCTGCCAGAACCACCAGTAGTTGACGGCGGTGATGCGCCACTCGGCGGCGCCGTACAGGTTGTCCTCGGGCCGCGTGAAGAACTCCAGCACCTCGTCGTACTCGTCGTAGGTCACCGGCACGGTCAGGTCGCGGCCGTACTCCTCGGCGAAGGCGGCCTGCTCGGCCGGGTCCTCCAGCAGGTCCTTGCGGTAGTAGAAGATGAACACGTCGCCGTCGGTGGGCAGGCCCACGTAGCGCCCGTTGTACTGCGAGGCGGTGCTGCTGATCGGGAAGATGAAGTCCTCGATGTCCGGGTCGTACTTCTCCACCCACTCGGTCACGTCGACGAGGTAGCCGGCGTTGTCGAGGTCGCCGAGCCGGTTGGTCTCGACGAGAACCACGTCGAACGTCCCGGCCTGGGTGGCGGCGTCGGCGAGGATCTTGCTGGCGTACTCCCCGAACGGCGATTTCTGGACGTCCAGTTTGATGCCGGACTGAGCCTCGAAGGCGTCCTTGGTGACCTCGGGTCCCAGGATCGACAGGTCCTCGGTGAAGACCGTGATCGTGGTGTCCGCGGGCAGGTTGAGCGCCTTGATGCCGGCGATGGCCCGCGTGGCGGGCGTGTCGTCGGCCATGTCGTCGTCCGCGGGCGGCGGCGGTGGCGGCTCGTCCGCGGGCGGCGGTGGCTCGTCGGCCGGAGGCGGAGGCGGCGGCTCATCAGCCGGAGGCGGAGGCGGCGGCTCCGGCTCTGCCGCCGGAGGTGGTGGCGGCGCGGTCGTGGAGTCGTCGTCGTCTCCTCCACAAGCAGCCGCAATCAGGCTGAACGCTGCGAGCAGCGCCATTAGCACGGACAGGTGTCGTCTCATTGTTCTTCCCCCAATGCGTCTTGACGACGGAACGACGAGGCCGACTATCGGACCCCGCTCGAAGCCACACTGTAGCCGCGCCCGCTCATCGGGGTCCCGAAGCGCTTCTCACCCCGTCTGCCGATACCGGCACCTTGCCGACACTGCGTACGCTCCACGGCGGGAGAACGACCATGACTATCCAGCAGGTCGGCCAATCCATGCCCCATGATCGAATCTGCGATGGGTCAGCCACCGAACATCGACGACACGAGCCTCGATAGTGAACTCCGCAGTCTCGATCCCGAGCCGGATGGCACTTGGGATGGCGCCGATGGCGTCGCCGCCTGAGCAGCGGTGCCGTCAGTTCGCGGCGGTCCAGAGCGTGGACAGCGGTAGGGCCGTGAGGCGGTCCCCGAGGGAGAACGCCTGCGTTCCGGCGTAGAGGACGATCCCGTTGCGGAAGGTGCCTGGGCCGGTCTCGTCGATCCGGTCGCGCATCCGGCGCAGGCCGCTGGCGTCGGTGCCGGATACCGAACTCGATGCCTTGATCTCCCACGCAACGATGTCGCCCCCCGCCTCGGCGACAAGATCCACCTCGACATCGCCACGGTGGTCCCGGTAGTGGAACAGGTCGGGCGCGCGTTCCGACAGCAGCGCCTGCTTGCTGAGTTCGTTCAGGGCGAACAACTCCACCAGTGGACCTCGGGCCGGGTCGGTGAGATCGGCCAGAGAGTCGGGGTCCTTGCGCAGCAGGTGTGCGGCGAGCCCCGAGTCACAGATCAGAAGCTTCTCCCGGCGGGACTCGCGGGCCGTCAGGTTCGCCGACCATGCCCCGAGGCGGTGGATCAGCCCCGTCATCTCCATCAGCGACACGTACCGGTCTACAGTCCGGCGGTCGCAGTCGGCGGCGCGGGCCACCGTCGCGGTCACGAATTCGCTTCCCGACCGGGCCGCCACCAGACGAAGCAGCCTGGGGATGAGGTCGGCGTCGCGGACGTCCTCGAGCCGGGTGATCTCCTTGGTGGCAACCGATGACACGTACCCGCTGAACCACCGGTGGCGGGCGCGCTGTGAGGTGGTTCGGACGGGCTCGGGGAACCCGCCCCGGCAGATCAAATCGAGATAGTCGTCCACTCGAAGCGGCGAGTCTCCGAGGTCGAGCAGGTTGCCGCTGTCAGCGAACGACCGGTCGAGTAGGCCGTCGCCAGTGGCGGCGATCTCGCCCTGCGACAGCGGCAGCATCGTCAGGAAGACCGCCCTCCCGGCCAACGACTCGGTGATGTGCGGGACGGTGAGGAAGTTCGCCGAGCCGTTCAAGAGGAACTGCCCCCGCTCGTCGCGAGCGTCCGCTTCGGCCTTGATGGCTCGGATCAGGGCGTCACTGCCGAGTTGGACCTCGTCGATTGCCATCGTCGAGCCGGCACCTGATCGGACGAAGCTGTGCGGGTCGGTCAGCGCCGCCGTCCTCGTGTTCTCGTTGTCGAGGTAGTGGACCGCACCGGTCGGACCGACGACCCGACGCACTGCCCACGTCTTGCCGACTTGGCGCGCTCCGGTCACAACCACGATGCGGGCCGACCCGAGCGCGTCGCGGATCTCGCCCTCGATGCGACGATCGAAATGCGTGGCAGCCTGGAAATCGTCGATCACGATATTCGGACGCTCCTACCGGTCCCAGCTGTCCAGGGCCGCCAGTGTACAGGAAGACCGAGTTCTAATGTTACTTTGTCCGGACATCTAATGTCACTTTGTCCGGATATCTAATGCAAGATTTTCCGGATATCTGATGTCGGTCCTTCCATGGTGGGATGCCGGCTTCCGGCTCGGTGATGCGCAGCGCTTGCGAACGCTGGTGCCGGCGGCAACGACCGGCGGCGTAGCCGAACGGAGCAGCCCGGTCGGCAGGACGTCGCACGGAGGCTGTCAGTCCGGTCGTACCGGGATGGGTGTGAAGGTGGCCGGGATGTGGGCGCGGCCGTAGAGGATCCCGACGCTGTTGGGCCAGCCGACCTGCTCGTGCAGGACCGCGTAGTCGCCGAGGCGCCGGAGGGTCTCGGCGAGGACGACCCGCATCTCCACCCGGGCGAGGTGGGAGCCCAGGCAGCGGTGGCCGCCCACGCCGAAGGTGAGATGGCGATTGGGCCGGCGATCAAGGAGCATCTCGTCAGGGCGGTCGAAGGCTTCCGGGTCGCGGTTGGCCGAGCCCCACAGCAGGAACACCGTCTCGCCGACGCCGATCGGGCAGCCGCCGATCTCGATGTCGCGCGTCACCGTGCCGGCGAATCCCTGCACCGGCGCCTCGAAGCGCAGGAACTCGTCGACCGCAGCGAGCAGAAGATCCGGGTCGGCGGCGAGGCGGCGGTGCTCGTCGGGATGCCGATCGAGGTACAGCAAGGCGCTGCCTATAGCCGCCATGGTGGTGTCGAACCCGCCGATGGTGACCATCATGAGCAGGTCCACGACCTCGCCACGGCTGAGGATTCCCTCGACCTCCAGACCCAGCAGGTGCGTGATCATGTCGCCGCGCGGCGCGGCGGCGCGCTCGGCCACCTAGGCGGCGAAGCGCTCGCGGATGGCCCACACGCCGTCCCGGGCGGAGTGGTGCCGCGAATGGTCGGTGGGATAGGCGATCAGATCGTGCAGCGGTTCGGCCAGGATCGCCCAGTCCTCCGGCGGCAGCCCCATCAACTCCCGCGTCGTCATGGCCGGTACCGGGGCGGCCAGGTCCGTGATCAGGTCGCAGCGCCCCTCCTCGATGAAGGCGTCGATGGTCGTCGACGTGAAGCGCCGGATGTCGGGCGCCATCGCCTCGGCGGCGCGCTGCGTGAAGTACGGGAACAGAGCCGACCGGTAGCGCTGCAGATCGGGGGGATCGGCGTTGAGCGGGATCAGGCGCCCCACCCCGGTGGCCGGCAGCACCACCTCGCGGTCCGACGAGAACGTCTCGTCGTCACGAGCCGCTTCCCACACGTCCTCGTAGCGGGACAGCACGTAGAACCCGCCGTAATTCTCCGAGTACGCCACCCGCGCGGCGCGCAAGCCGTCGTAGATGCTCCACGGATCGTGGGCGAAGTCAGGGGAATGGTGATCGAAGCGGACGACGGGGCAGTCGGGCGGTACTCTCACTCAGCCTCCTCCCCGACACGCCCGGAGTTCGCCGGACAATACTCCGCACCTTCCCGTCGGAGGCCGAGAGCAGTTATGGATCGTTGTCGTCGGCAGTCACGGTCGCTGAGCCGGGTGTGCCGATCGCGTAGTCAGCGCTGGCGGTGATGGTGGCTGTGATGGTGCTGTCGTCCTCGGCGACGGTGTCGTCCACGGTGGCCAACTCGAACGTGGCGCTGGTCTCGCCGACGGGAATCATGAACGATGCGGATCCCTCGTCGTCGGGGGCGAGCATGTCGCCGGACTCGGTGACAGTCAGCTCGACGGTCAGCGCCGCGGTCGTGGGGCCGGTGCGATCAATGGTGAACCCGGCGGTGTCACCTTCGGCTATCGGTGATGTTGCGGCAGTGATGGTGACAGTGGGCGGTCTCGTGTCGTCGTCGTTGGCGGTGACGGTCGCGGAGTTGGGCGTGCCGGTCGCGTAGACGGTGCTGGTAGCGATGGTGGCTGTGATGGTGCTGTCGTCCTCGGCGAGGGTGTCGTCGACGGTAGCCACCTCGAACGTGGCGCTGGTCTCGCCGACGGGAATCGTCAACGATGTGGACCCCTCGTCGTCGGGGGCGAGCATGTCGTCGCTCTCGGAGACGGTCAGCTCGACGGTCAGAGCCGCGGTTGTAGGGCCAGTGCGATCGATGGTGAACCCGGCGGTGTCACCTTCAATGACCGGTGACGTTCCCGGCTGGATGGTGATCACGGGTAGATCGTTGTCGCTGGCAGTGACACTCGCCGACCCGGGTGTGCCGATCGTGTAGCGACTATTGCGAGCGATGGTGGCTGTGATCGTGCTGTCGTCCTCGGCGAGCGTGTCGTCGACGGTGGCCACGTCCCGTGTGGCAGTCGTCTCGCCAGCGCGGAATCTGACCGAGGTGCGGTCTTCGTCGTCGGTGTGGATCATGTCGCCGGTCTCGCTGACGCTCAAATCGACTGTCAGTCCGAAGGTTGTGACGCCGGTGCGGTCGACGGTGAAACGGGCGAAGGCGCCCTCGGTGACCGGTGACGTTTCCGGCTGGATGGTGATGGTGGGTAGGTCGTTGTCGACGACGGTGAACCATTCGGAGTTGCGGGAGCCGATCGTGAGGCCTCCGCCGTCGCTGATGGTGACCCTGACGGTGCTGTTGTCCTCGTCGATTGCGTCGTCGACGGTGGGCAACTCGAACGTGGCGCTGATTTGGCCTGCGGGGATCGTGAATGATGTGGGCCCTTCGTGACTCGGGTCGATCATGTCGCCGGTCTCGGTGGCGGTCAGTTCGATGGTCAGCGGCGACGTCGTGGGACCGCTGCGGCGGACGGTGATTCGGGCGGCGATTCCTTCGGTCACGAAGAACGGTGCCGACCGGATGGTGACCGTGGGGGTGCCGTCATCATCCCGAGTAGTGACGCTCGCGGAGCCGGGTCTGCCGGTCGTGTAGCGGGTGCTGGTGGTGATGGTGGCTGTGACGGTGCTGTCGTCCTCGGCGACGGTGTCGTCGACGGTATTCACGTAGAGAGTGGCGCTGTTCTCGCGGGCGCGGATCGTGATCGATGTGGGTCCTTCGTCGTCGGGGCCGATCATGTCGCCGGTTTCGGTGACGGTCAGGTCGACGACCAACGCGGAGGTCCAGTAACCGGTGCGGCTGATGATGAACCGGGGCGCGTAGCCCTCGGTCGCGAGGGCTACTCCGGGGCGGATGGTGACGGTGGGCGCGTCGTCATTGTCGTAGACGGTGACGCTCGCGGAGTTGGGCACGCCGATCGCGTAGCCGGCACCGGGGCTGATTGTGGCCGTGACGGTGCTGTCGTCCTCGTCGACGTCGTCGTCGTCGGTGGGCACCTCGAAGGTCGCGCTGACCGCGCCGGCGGGGATCGTGACCGATGTCGACCCTTCGTGAGCCGGGTCGATCATGTCGCCGGTCTCGGTGACGGTCAACTCGACGGTCAGAGCCGAGGCCGCCGATCCGGCGCGGCTGACGATGAACCGAGCCGGACGGGCCTCGGTCGATGCGAAGTCCGGCTGAACCGCGATCGTGGGCGGGGCGTCATTGTCATAGATCGGCACACTCGCGGAGCCCGGCGTACCAACCGTGTAGCCGGCGCCGCTGACGATATCGACCGTGATGATGCTGCCGCCCTCTTCGACGGCGTCGTCGTCGGTGGACACCTCGAAGGTGGCGCTGGCCTCCCCGGCGGGGATCATCACCGACGTCGGCACCGCCGCCGCAAGCAGGTCGCCGGTCTCGGTGACGCGCAACGCGACCCTCAACGGCAAGCCCCGCGGGCCAGCGCGGCTGACGGTGAAGCTGACAGTGCCGCCCTCGATCGTGTCCCACGTTCCCCGCAGGATGGAGACCCTGGGCAGCGCGCGGTCATTGTCACGGACCGAGATGATCGCAGAGTCCGCTGTGCCGACCGCATAGCCGGCGCCACCGGCGAGCTGCACCGTGATAACGCTGTCGTCCTCGTCAACGCTGTCGTCGTCGGTCGGCACGTCGAAGGTGGCGCTGGTCTCACCGGCGGGGATCGTCACCGACGTCGGCACCGCGCCCGAGATCATGTCGGCGGTCTCGCTGACGGTCAACGCCACAGTCAACGCCGACGACGTCGCACCGCTGCGACTGACCGTGAACCCCGCCGATGTGCCCTCGGTCAGTGCGAACCGCGGCGGCGAGATGGTGACCCTCGGCGCGGTGTTCTCATCGTCGTGGACGACGACGCTCGCGGACGCGCCGTAACTCGACGGGTGGACCGCGGACAGGTCGCCGTCCACGCTCTCTATAACCACCGTGACGACGCTGTCGACCTCTGCATCGACGTCGTCGACGGTCGGCACCTCAAAGGTGACGCTTGTATCCCCCGCGGGAATCGTCGCCGATACCAGCGGCATCGGCGAGAGCATGTCGCCGGTCTCGCCGACGCGCAACTCCACGGTCGCCGGCTGCGTGGACGGGCCGAATTCGTGGCGGACCGTGAAACCGGCGGCGGTGCCCTCACTCACCGGAGACGTAACCGGAACAACACTGACACCGGGAACCTCATCGCTCAAGACGATGAAGGACGCGGAACCCGGCGAGCCGACGCTGTAACCGGTCCCGCTCGCGACAGCCAGCGTGACGACACTCAGCCAGTCATCCTCGTCGTCGTTGCGGGTTCCAACCCTGAACGTGGCGCTGTTGGCGCCCGCAGGGATCGTGAAGGATCTGGAACTCCCTTTCGGCGAGTAGAGCACGTCGCCGGTCTCAGAAACGGCCAGTTGGACAGTCACCGGCGACGTCGCAACGCCGGTATGGATGACCGTGAACTCGACGAACTCGCCCTCGTGTATCGCCCACGTCGCCGACCGGATGGCGACCGTCGGCGGCGTGTCGTCGTTGTCGTAGACGGCGACACTCTCCGACGCGCTGAACGGGGAGAACGAGTAGCCCGTCCCGCCGGTCACCTCGACGGTGACAACACTGTCACCCTCGGCGACGCTGTCATCCACCGTCGCCACCGAGAACGTCGCCCTCCTGTCGCCCGCAGCGATCATCACCGACCTCGCCCCCGCGTCACCCGCAGCGACCACGTCGCCCAACTCGGTCACCCGCAGATTGACCGTCAACGGCGCCGCCACCGGATCGCCAAAGCGGCGAGAAAGCCTGAAGACCAACGAGGCGCCCTCAGTCACCGGCAGCGACGACAGCGCCCGAAGGAAGACAGAAGCCGCCGGCGCCGTGTCGTCATCGTTCACAACGACACCCGCCGAACCGGGCGGAATGACACCGTAATCGGCCCCGCTCGTCACGCTGACGGTAATGGTGCTGTCGACCTCCACAACGCTGTCATTCAACGTCGCAACGGTGTACGCCACGCTGCTGTCGCCAGCAGGAATCGTCACCGACCTCGACCCCTCATCGGTCGACGCGACCCTATCGCCACCGACTTCTGAGACGTTCAGATCGACCGGCAACGCCGAGGTCGTGGTACCGGTCCGGCTGACCGCAAAGAACGCGGAATCACCCTCGGTGATCGGCGACGCCGCTGCCGCGACAGCGACCAGCGGCAGGTCGTCATCGGCCACGGTGACGCTCGCGGAACCGGGCGAGACGACACCGTAACCGACCCCGCTAGTGACGCTCACCGTAACGACACTGTCAGACTCGATGTCGCTGTCGCCGACGGTCGGAACCTCGAACGTGACGCTGCTTTCGCTAGCCGGGATCGTGACCGACCTCGACCCCTCCTCGCCGGCGGCGACCATCTCGCCGGTCTCGGTAACAAGCAGATCGAAGGTCAACGCCGAACCCGTCGCACCGGTCCGGCTGACCGCGAACACAGCAGAAGCGCCCTCGGTGATCGGCGCCGCTGCCGCCCCAACGGCGACCGACGTCGGGGTCGCCGACACAGAAATGAACGCGCTGCCCGCGGTCCACGCCCGCCCACCGGACATGGCCACGGCGCGGTGGCGCAGACGCAGTCCCACATCTGCGCCACCGCGCTGGTGATCGCCCCGCGTCAGCCCCACGACCGCGTACTCGTAGCCGTGGACGTCAGCCGCGGGAGGAAGCACGTACAACTCCTGCGTCGGCACCTGCAGGCCGAACAACTCCCACGCCGCGGGACCCGCAGGCGCCCCGCTCACCGGATCGGGTGCCAACAACTCGCGCCGGACCACCCCAAGGAACGCCGCATTGAAAGTAGTTGGGGTCAACGTGGGCAGCCTCCAGTGAAGCCGCCAACGGCCAGCACGCGCGCTCTCCTCCAACCCCAACGCCTGCACCGCCAGCGGGTGATACAACGCATGCACATCCTCCAAGTCACGGGACGTGACCGCATGGTCGTAACGACAATCAGCCGGGTCCGCCGTACCGTCCGGCTGATCCAGAACGGCACGCGTTGTGCTGTCAATGAGTTGGCCGTAGCTCATCGTCGACGGCTGCACCGTGGCGGCGGCGCCCACGAGGCGCCAACACCCCGCGAAATAGTCCGCCAACCCCAAGAAATGCCCCAACTCGTGACGCACCAACCGCGCCAACTCCGCCTCGATCGCAGGATGATCACCCCCTGCGCCCACGAGAATGGTCATCGTGTTCCGCATGATCCTCGGCGGATCGGCAGACTTCGCTGTGTCGGCAGTCGCTGGCGATCCGCCCCCTCCACACTTCGTAGTGGTCGTGTCGATGTAGCAAGGACGGCTGTCGACTACCCGGATGTAGTCAATGTCGGTGAGGGAAGTGCCGGTTGGGCAGTCGGGGCTCGCTGTGTCGAAGGCGAACGGGGCGTAGCCGAGCCCCCGGCGCAGGGCCGGGTCGGGATTGTCGTGGTCAGGGGCGAGTTTGCCGTTCCAGTCGCCGGTTGCCGTCGCGATAGCCGGCACCAGCAAGTCGTCCATGGCGCCGCCTTGCACGCAGACGGTGATCGCTTCGCCGACCAGGAGCGACGGGTGCACCGCCACCAGCCTGTCGCAGGACAGACCGTGGCGGGTCGGGGAAACGCCAGGGAGTTGCCCGTAGGGTCGCCACAAACCGCTGGTGAAGTCCATCAGAGTGGTGCCGTCGTCGCTGCACTGCGCCGCCGCGACCGCCGCTTGGCGTCCGGCACGGCCGGTGCTAGGGACTAAAGGGCCCGGGGGCTCGCTTCGCGAGTCGCCTTCGGGGAACAGCGTGGTGCGGACGTTGGCGAGGAACAGATCCCAAAACGCGTTCTCGGCGTCGGTGAACGGCTCCCCGTAGTGGGACAACTCCGTGCCGTGTTCGTCGCGTCGGTTCACGACGCGCCCGAAGGGCGGGGGCGCCTCGTCGCCGGACCGCGCGATTATGCGAAACTCGGTCCAGCGCGATCCGTCGGGCGGTTCGGTGAACACGTGGTAGACGTCGTCTGCTTCGACGGCACCGACGTAGGCGATGCGGGCGCCTTCGGGGATTTCGATAAACAGGTCGAAGAAGCTGTAGGTGCGGCCCGGTTGGAGGTAGTCGCCATCGAGCGCATCGCTGGCGGTGTGGGCGGCTTCGATGATTTCGATCGTGGCGGTCTTGGTGGTGGTGTCGCCGGTGGCGTCGGTGGCTTCGATGGTGAGGGTCTTGGGTCCGGCTTCGACGACGCTGGTCTCGTGGCTGGGGAGGTTCTCCAGGTTGAGGCCCGCTGTGGCGCAGGAGACGTCTGTGGTGCCGGTGGCGCCGCTGTGTTCGGTGCCGAGCACCCGGAGCGTGTAGGGGGCTTTGCCGCCGCTGATACGCCATTGCAGCGGCATCGACGCCACGTCGACGCGCCGGTAGATGTCCTCGATGCGCTCGGTATCCGGGTCGATGCGTTGGGAGCCGCGGGGGCTGCCCTCGTCGGCGATGCAGTAGGCCGGCACGCTGACCTCCAGGACCATCTCGGTGTCGGGAGCCGCCGCAGTGGTGACGCCGATGGCGGCGGGTTTGCTCTGCCAGCCCGCGGCGGTGCGCGCCGTGACGCGGAACACGTACTCGACGCCGCCGCTGAGGCCCTCCACGATCTGGCTGCGCCGCCCCGGCGGTAGCTCCAGGCGCCCCAGGAACGGGTTCGGTCCGCGCAGGCGCCACTGCACCACGTAACCGACCGGCGCCCACTCCGCGGGGCCGTCCCAGGCGAGGCTCACCGCGTCGTGCGCGACCGCGCTGCCGGTCAGGTTGCGCACCGGCGGCGCCAGCGTCTCGAAGCCCGCCACCGCGAAGGCTCCTTCGCCGCCGTCGCTGTCCAACGCGGTTAGACGCAGCCGATACCGCGTCCCCGCCGTCAGTCCCGTGATCTCATAGGTCCGCACCGACGCGGCGAGATCCACGCTCGACCACTCAAGTTCGGTGCTGTCATCGGCGGGACGCACCCGCCACTGCAATCGGAAACTCGCCGCGTCGGGCGCGAACGCTTCGGCCCACCGCACCGTCAATGATTCGATCCCCGCCGACAGCAACACCAGCACCCCATCGCCACCACCGGTTGTATCGGCCACAACCATGTCCTCCACCGGCACGTCACCCGATGGGGCCACCGTAAAAGACTCACCGCCGCCGACGGGCACCCGGCCCGGTACGTCAGTCGACGGAATCTCGGCGGCCGCCGAGAACTCATCCGGCGCCTCGCCCGCCGGAAAGACGGCTGCCCTCCCGGCGCCGGATGAGCTGACGACCAACGAACCCCTCGATTCGCTCGACGACGCACACCCCGACGCCAACACCGCAAACAACGCCGCCAACACGACACGCCGCGCCAATCGTGACATCGATACACCTCCCGACAAGACCCTCGCCGACCCGAATCCAGCCCGGGACGCGGCCACACGACTCCCGGACTCGCTGGCAACTCCGACACTATGATAATAGTGCTGACTAGCCCTGATTTTTCATGAGAATGCTTTTGTCGTGCGTCTGAGTTCGCCGGCGGGGCGGGCGTGAACGTGGCGGGGATGTCGGCGCGGCCATAGAGGATGCCGACGCTGCGGGGCCAGCGGACCTCTTCGTGGGTGACGGAGTAGTCGCCGAGGCGCCGCAGGGTCTCGGCGAGGACGACCCGCATCCCGACTCGAGCGAGGTGGGCGCCGAGGCAGCGGTGACCGCCCACGCCGAAGGTGAGGTGGCGATTCGGTTGGCGGTCGAGGACCATCTCGTCGGGGCGAGGGAAGGCGTCCGGATCGCGATTGGCCGAGCCTCAGAGCAGGAACACCGTCTCGCCGGTCGCGACGGGGAAGCCGCCGTAGGTCTCCGAGTACGCCACCCGCGCCCCGCGCAGCCCGCCGTAGACCGCCCACAGGCCGGCGGCGAAGTCCGGGGAATGGTGGTCGAAGCGGACGACGGGGCATTCCGGCGGTTCGTCCACCGCTCGGCTCAGTTCCCGTGGCTCGGTCCTGTGTGGCCGTACTCGTAGACGGCGTTATCCCTGCTGGTGGGGATGTCGGCTGAGTCGAGGTGCTCGATCACGTGGATGTCCGGCAGACCGCAGTCGCCGAAGTCGTCGCAGGTGATCGCCCCGATGATCCCCGCGTAGCCGGCCACACCGTCGAGGTGCTCGCGGACGCCGGCCCTGTCGATCACCAGCGAGTCGCCGTCGAGATACGACGCGGCCTCGATGGCCGCGAGCAGCAGGGTGGTTGCGTCGTAGGCGTGGCCCCAGAACGCCGTCCCGGGCGGAGAGCCGTAGAAGTCATCGTAGGCGGCCAGCACTTCGTAGGCCGTCCGGCCGGTGCTCTCGTTGGTGTTGTCGTCGAAGTGCATTCCCGGACCGGAGAAGAACATCCCCTCGGTCTCCTCCAACTCCAGGAAACTGTCCGCCAGCAGGCCGTCCGCGGAGACCAGCAGGACGTCCTCCAAGCCCGCCACGTCCGGCGCCTGCTTCACGATGCTCTCGCCGACCGTCTGAGAGACGGGAAGAAAGATGGCCTGCGGCGAATTGAGCGCGAGCCCGGTCAGCGGCGGCACCATCCCGGTCTGGGACCTGTTGACGGTCCTGAATCCGGTGATCTCGCCACCGAGTTCCTCGAACGCGTCGATGAACGCCTCGGCGAGGCTGCGGGTGTAGACGTCGCCGACGTGAATCGTGGCCGCCGCCGTCACACCCATCTTCTCGTAGAGGAACCGCGCCACGGCCTCGGCCTGGTACAGGTCGTTGTGGGCGGTGCGGTAGTACCCCTCGCTGTAGTGCCTGCTCGGGTTGCCGGCCAGATCGGAGGTCAGCGTGGGCGAGGTGTTCGTCGGCGAGATCATCACCAGTCCCGCCCCGGTCAACAGCGGCGCCGCCTCGACGGCAGCCGTCGAACACGACGTGCCGATCACACCGATCACGTCCTCGTCGGCGATGATCGTCTCCGCCGCCCCCCGACCACCGTCGGGCGAGCAGTGATCATTATGGGGCTCGCCGACATGCACGTCAAAACCGTGAATCGGCCCGAAGTCCTCGACCGCCAGCCGCACGACCCGCAGGTTCGTGTAGCCGGTGCCCGCCTCGTTGTCGGTGTACAGGAGCGCCCGGATCTGGACGGCCTCACCTTGGGCGACCCGGACGACCCCCAGCGGCCCCTCCGCCTGTGCCGGGGACCCGGCGTCGTCGCTGCACGCCACGGCGGCGAACACCAGCAGCGCCACAACGCACAGCCCCGCCACCGGCCGCCGCCGGCGCAGGACGGGCTGGACACTCTCGTTCACATCTCCGGACACTGGTCCCTCCAAGGTCGCACACGTTCACGCAGGAGGACGGATCCGATGCCGCTCCCGTCGCCGGCCAGCCTATGCACCGTGGCCTGCATGAACCGGGATACCGGCTGGGATCCTGGACCGGTCGGGTGCGGATACTCGACGACATCGTCGGCTCCGACGAGGGAGTCAACTCGCTGTTCGAACGGTCCGCGCTCGACGTGCCGTCGTGAGATTGTTGCTCGACAGCCACGTCGCCCTCTGGGCACTCGGAGACCCAGCCCTACTTGGCGGCGAGTGCGGGAAGCGGCTCGATGCAGCCGCCGAGGTGTACTTCTCCGCGGTGACACCGTGGGAACTTGGCATCAAGCGAGCGAGAGGCCGGATCGCCTACCCCGACGGACTCGTGGCCGAACTCGTGGCCTGCGGGTTCGAGGAGTTGCCCATCACCGCCGCGCACGCCGACGCGGGCGGCCGCCTTCCCCCGCACCACTCGGACCCGTTCGACCGCATGCTGGTGGCCCAGGCACGAGCCGAATCGCTCACCCTCGTGACCGCCGACGAACAACTCCTCGCCTACGAGGTGACGACACTCGACGCCCGGCTGTAGGACGGAGCCCGACCCGGCGCACCGCGCGGCCCTTAGCCTGGATCCACCGATGGGGGTTGGGTTCGAGGGCGGGGGGGTCCACCGAAGTGACTCTCTGACCTGGGCAAATAGCTGTGAACACAAGCGGCTGCCGGCACAGATCGGGAGGCACTTCCTGTGAGTGCCCCATCCCGCCGGATTGACCGGTTCGGGGTGGTCCTCGTCACCTCCGGAACTTGGGGCGAGAAACTTGGGCTATACGACGAAAAAGATGCCCAAGATGATCTGCGATCGGTGGATTCAGGCTTAGCTCGCCGGTAGCCGGGCTGCGCCACCAACTCCTGACGGCCCTCCACGCAGGCTCGACGACAACGCCACCGACGGCGGGCTACCAGCCGCGCCCGTCGAGCAGCTTCTTCAGATTGCGCTTGGCGCGGTGCTCGGTGCGCACCCGCTCCAGCAGCGCAGCGGAGCGGTCGGGATCGCCGGCTGCGGTGGCGAGGCGGCGGATGCGGTCCATCAACTCGACGGCCGACTCGTAGTAGGAGGTTTTCTTCATGTCGATGAGAGCGAGGACCTGCGACTCGTAGACACCGACGGCGTCGAGCGGGTGGGTCTTCTCCCGCGCCCGTGCGAGCGTCATCCACATCTCGCGACCGCACCCGAATGCCAGCGCCGCGCGCCAGGCCTCGTCGACACGGCCCTCGTAGAGCAGGATGGCCGCCAGAGCAGCCGCGACGGGCGAGCCGACCCGGCGCACCGCCGCCTCGCCGCGGGCCTCCTGGCCTGCCACTTGGGCTCGGAGTTCCGCCACGCAGCGCTGCGACCAGCCGCCCGCGACGCCCGACTCCTCACCGGCCTCTGCCAGCAGTCGGCGGTAGGACTCCAGGGACGGATCCGACCGGAACGCGGCCCAGAACAGGTCCACCGCCGCGACGTCCTCGCCGCGCCCGCGCAGAAGCTCGGCGAGGTACTCGCGCAGACCGCGCGTCTGCCAAGACCGGTGGCCGGCCTCGGCGAGCCCACGTCTTGCCCACTCGACCGCCTCGTCCCCGCGCCCCGCAGCGGCCAGTGAACGCGCTATGTCCAGCACCGCGTCCGCGTGGATCCGTCCTCCCGCACCATAGACATCGATGAGCACGTCGGGATCACCAGTGGCGAGCGCCCATCCCACCAGCGCATCCTGCAGGGCCCACGAGTCGAGTTCCCGCTCGAGCGAGTCCGCAGAACCGGTGGTCCGTCGTCGGCGCGATTCCAGATGCTCGCGGTAAGCCGCCAGCCCGGCGTCGCCGAGCACCTTCGCGTAGGCGACGGGCGCGCGACGGAAACCCTCCAGGTCCGACGCCAACTCCAACTGCAGGAGTCGCCCGGCGAGTGCGACCGGTTCCGGGCCGGCGTCCGTACAGGCCCGAAGATGAACCTCGAAGAGCCGCTCCGAAATGATCGACAGCCACCCGTCGGAATCGTCGACGTACGCGATGGCCTCCTCGGCGCGGCGGTGCGCGTGCTCCGCCAGAAGTGCGGCGGCGTCGGGATGGCCGGAGTCGCAGAGATCCTCCACGGCGTCGATCACCTCGCCGACACCTTCCGCCCAGCCCCCGGCCTCCCGGTAGTCGACGAACCCGCGATACGGCGCGAATGCGCCGTCGACGCGGTGCCGCCACTCCCGGAGATCGGGTCCCTGCCCCTGTCCGGCCCTGGCCTCCGCCAGCAGGCGTTCCCGCAGTCGCCAGTCCGACGTGGCCCGCTCGAGGACGATCTCGGCCAACCGATCCTGTGGGAGTCCGGCCACGAAATCGGCCAGCAGGTGCGCCTCGGTCGCCGCCGAGGCGGGTGGCGGGTTCCGGTCCGAGTCTCGCCGACGGGACCCTACGGCGGCGTGCTCCGACGCCTGAACTCTCCGCAGCCGCTCCGCTGGGTCAGGCAGGGCGGCCGGTAGCGGATCCGCCGGCTCGTCCGAATCCAGGGTAAGTACCACCGCCACGCAGTGCTTGCAGAACGATCCGTCCTCGGCGGCGGGACACGTGCACGACCACCGCGGCTCACCCTCATCGACCCACAACGCCACGACGTAGGGCATCGTGCCCTGCACCGTCACCTCGAGCCGGGAGTCCGTGCCCAGCGATGCCGCCACCCGCCCCTCCCGGCTGTAGGCCATGCCGCGCTGGTACGACCGGGGACCGGCCAGCCCCTTGACCACCGGCACGGTGAACACCTCGGCCAACGGGTCCACGAGACTCACGAGCGTGCCGTCTAACGGATCAGCAGGCCGCCGTCGACGACGAGTGAGGCTCCGGTGACGAAGGACGACTCGTCGGAGGCCAGGAAGACCGCCACGGCGGCGACCTCCTCGGGTTGGCCGACGCGGCCCATGGGGTGGGCCTCGTTGCACACCGCCAGGGCGGCCTCGGGGTCGGGCTGCTGCCCGCAGTAGTGAATCAACTGCTCGGTCTCGATGAATCCGGGGCAGACGGCGTTGACACGCACGCCCTTGGCGGCGTAGTCCAGCGCCACCTGGCGGGTGAGCATCAGTAGTGCCCCCTTGGAGGCGCAGTAGGCGGCATCGTTCTCGAAGCCCACGAAGCTGGCGACCGACGCCATGTTGATGATCGATCCCGAGCCTCGCTCAACCATGGCGGGTATGGCGTGCTTGCAAAGCCAGAATACACCGCGGACGTTGGTGTCCATGATGTGGTCGTACTGCTCGAACGTGGTGTCCACGACCGACCGGAGGACTCCCACGCCGGCGTTGTTGCAGAGCACGTCGATGCGCCCGTGGCGGGACTCCGTCTCGGCCACGAGTTGCTCGCAGTCCTCCGGGCGGCACACGTCCGTGGGAATGAAGTCTGCCTCGCCCCCGGCGGCGGCGATCTCAGCGACCACCGACTCTCCCTCGTCGCGGTTGCGGTTGGCGGCGACCACCAGCGCCCCTTCGGCGCCGAATGCCACGGCCACAGCACGGCCGATGCCGCGCCCGGCACCGGTGACGACAGCGACCTTCCCGGCGAGCCTGTCCATCGGGTCCTCCTCTCCTACCGGCGGCGGCCCGGGAGCTTGCCAGGCAACCCGCCCGCAGCGTAGATCGGACCACGGGACAGTTGCTTCCGGGCCCAGCCGGAACGACGCGCGTTACGCCAGGGAGGCTCGAGCGGATCCTTGGCAATCACCTACGACGAACCAGACCGCGACAGCCCGTGGATCATCAACCTCACTTGACGAAACCACCGTGGACCGTCACCACGGCATCGGTCACGTAGGACGCCTCGTCCGAGGCCAGGAACGCGGCGTACGCCGCGATCTCCTCGGGCTTGCCCATGCGGCGCAGAGCCGTGGCGCCGGCGACAGCAGCCACAAGTTCGGGGTCCTCCAGAAACGTGGACACCATCGGGGTCTCGACGAATCCCGGGCAGATCAGGTTGGCCCGCAGGCCCTGAGGTCCGTAGTTCTGCGCCAGCGAGGCGGTGTAGGCCAGCAGGGCACCCTTGCTGGCGGCGTAGGCGTGGAAGTGCGAGTCGCCCCGGTACGACGCGGCCGAACCCACGTTCAGGATCACCGAACCCGGAGCAGCCTCCAGAAGCGGCGGAAGAGCGTGCTTGCAGAACAGGAACACCCCCGTGGCGTTGATGGCCAGTACCTGGTCCCAGGTGCTGCGCTCGAGGTCCTCGCTCGGCCGGTCGGCGTCGGTGAGGAGAACCCCGGCGTTGTTGTAGAGCACGTCCAGCCCACCCAGCGCCTCGACCGCTGCCCCGACGACGGCTGCCACCTGCGTCTCATCACGCACGTCGGCCGCCACTCCGACGGCGGTCGCCCCGGCTTCGCGCAACTCCGCGGCAAGCGCCTCTACCCGGCCGGCGTCCAGATCGGTCACGGCGACCGACGCCCCTTCGGCCGCGAACCGTCGGCTGACGGCAGCGCCCTGGCCGCCGACGGCTCCCGTCACGAGGCAGCGTCGACCGGCGAGCCGTTCAACATCCATCGCTTCCCTCCCCCGTCGATTCCCCGGCAGCGCCGGCGGGCCGCCTGCGCCCCGGGGCGAGCCACGGGATCTGCGACGACCGGGAATGTTCTAGCGTGAGCAGCCGATGGCCGCCAGCCGAGAAGTGCCCGTGACGTTGCGCAGCGCTCGCTGGTTCGCACCGAGAGACCTGTTCGGCTTCCTGCACCGCACCGCGTTGCGTTCCGAGGGGTTCTCGGACGCCTCCATCTCGGACCGGCCGGTTATCGGCATCGCCAACTCCCACTCGGAACTGGTCAACTGCAACCTCCACTTCGGCGCGCTGATCGAGGGGGTCAAGCGCGGCGTGTACCAAGCCGGGGGGCTGCCGCTGGAGTTCCCCACCATCTCGCTCAGCGAGATGCTGATGAAGCCCACCACGATGCTGTACCGCAACCTCATGTCCATGGATGTGGAGGAGATGATCCGCTCCAGCCCGCTGGACGCCGTCGTGCTGGTGGGAGGGTGCGACAAGACCGTCCCGGCACAGCTCATGGGAGCGGCCAGCGCCGGCGTGCCGGCGATCGCGCTCACCGGCGGGCCCATGCAGCCGGGCAATTTCCGCGGCCGGCGGATCGGCGCCGGGACCGACATCTGGCGCTACACCGACGATCTGCGGGCCGGGCGGATGTCCGACGGCGAGTACGCCGAACTGGAGGCCGCCACACGGCCCGGCGTCGGCCATTGCAGCGAGATGGGCACCGCCTCCACCATGGCCACGCTCACCGAGGCCCTGGGCATGTCGCTGCCCGGTTCGGCGGCGGTACCCGCCACCGACGCCCGGCGCGGCGCCTTCGCCGAGGAGACCGGACGCCGTGCCGTCGAGATCGCACGGGAAGGACTCCGCCCGGCCGATGTTCTCACCGTCGAGGCGCTGGAGAACGCCGTGACGGTCCTGGCGGCTGTGGCGGGCTCCACCAACGCCGTCCTGCACCTCATCGCCCTAGCCGGGCGGCTCGGGATCGATCTTCCGCTGGAGCGCTTCGACCGGATCGCCGCCCGCACCCCCGTGCTCACCAACATCCAGCCCGCCGGCGAGCACCTGTTCGAGGACCTGCAACGGGCCGGCGGCGTGACGGCGCTGCTCGGCGAACTGGCGCCGCTGCTGCACCTCGACGCGCTCACGATCACCGGCGAGACGCTGGGCGAGAACATCGCCGGGTCCGACGTGTGGGACCGCGACGTGCTGCGGTCACTGGACGATCCGCTGCAACCCCCCGGCGGGCTGGCCGTGCTGCGCGGCTCGCTCGCGCCCGATGGGGCGGTCATCAAGGCGGGCGCCGCATCGACGGACCTGCTACAGCACCGCGGCCCGGCCGTCGTCTTCGACGGCATCGACGACCTGCTGGCACGCATCGACGATCCGGACCTACCGGTCACGGCCGGCAGCGTGTTGGTGCTGCGCGGCGCCGGCCCCGTGGGGGCGCCGGGCATGCCCGAATGGGGCATGCTGCCGATCCCCCGCAAGCTGCTGGCACAGGGCGTGACCGACATGGTGCGCGTCTCCGATGCCCGCATGAGCGGCACCGGCTACGGCACCGTGGTCCTTCACGTCGCCCCGGAGAGTGCGGTGGGAGGACCGCTGCACGCCGTGGATGACGGCGACGAGATCGTTCTGGACATGGCGGCACGCCGCCTCGACCTGCGCGTGGCGCCGGAAGAGATCAGCCGGCGCCTGGCCGGGCGTCCCCTCCCCGATCCCCCGTACCGGCGCGGCTACGGCAGCATCTACCTGGAGCACGTGCTGCAGGCCGACGCCGGAGCGGACTTCGACGTGCTCCGCCACCGCCCCGGCGAGGGCACCGAGCCGCACGGACTCCTGGAGGGCTGGATCAGTGGCTGGTGAGGCCCGTGACACGCAGATTTCGCCGGCCCCCGGTCGCGTCGGTCGGGTCGATCCCGGCGCCAGCCACCCGTGCGGAACCAAATCTGTGCAATAACGCCGCCGTGGACGGCTCTATTGCACACAGAAGCGGGTGATACTGAGCCGGATCTGGGCGGGATCGTAGGATCGCAACCGTGGCAACGGACGCGAGCGACAGCGGGGGCCGTCCGGTGACCGGAACCGCCGCTGCGGACGATCTGGTCGCCGGCTTCAATCGCGCCTACGCCGAACTGACCGCGCCCGGCGGTCCGTTCGGCTGGACCACCCAGGACGTGCGCGGTCTCCCCACCCGGGTCTTCGACAAGGCCCCGGCCAACATGCGGGTGATCTGGGAAGCGGCCGCCGCCCGGGGCGACGACGAGTACCTCGTGTACGGCAACGAGCGCTACAGCTACGCCGACGCCGCCGCCAGCGTGCGCTCCCTGGCCCATCACCTGCGGACTGAACACGGTGTCGGCGGCGGCGACCGGGTGGCGATTGCCATGCGCAACTACCCGGAGTGGGTGTTCTCGTACTGGGCCATCACATCCATTGGCGCCGCGGCAGTGGCTCTGAACTCATGGTGGACCGGACCGGAGTTGGACTTCGCGCTCCGCGACTCGTCACCGGTCGTGGCGATCGTCGACGGGGAACGCCTCGAGCGTCTTGCGGGAGTTGCCGCAACGCCTCCGCTGATCGTCACGCGGCACGACGGCGCGTTACCTGCCGGCGCTGACCGCTGGGACGACGTGGTCGATCCCTCCGGAGCGCCCGAGAAATTGCCCGCCGCGGAGATCGATCCCGACGACGACGTCTGCATCTTCTACACCTCGGGCACGACCGGCCCGCCGAAGGGCGCCCAGACCACGCACCGAGGCTCGACACACAACCTCCTGCACCTGGCGTTCATCAGGATCTGCGGCGATGTCGCACGCGCCCGCCGGCTGACGGAGCGAGGCGCCCCGCCGCCCGAGAAGGATCTCGCTCCCGCCACGGCAGTGCTGCCCATGCCACTGTTCCACGTGACCGGGTGCACCTGCGTCCTCCACCCGGTCACGGCCGTGGGGGGCCGGCTGGTGCTGATGCATCATTGGGATCCCACCGAGGCCCTGCGCATCATCGAGCGAGAGCGGGTGACCAACTTCACCGGAGTGCCCACGATGTCCCGGGAATTGCTCCGGCACCCCGACTGGCACGACACCGACACCTCCTCGCTGCGCGCCATGGGCGGGGGCGGGGCGGCCCTGCAACCCGACCTCGTGGCACGTATCGACACATCGCTCGAGCGCGGACAGCCGAACACCGGCTACGGGCTGACCGAGACGACCGGGATCGCCACGGCAATCAGCAACGAGTACTACGTGGCGAGGCCGGCTTCGGTCGGCCCTGTTGTGCCGTGCATGGAGGCAAGAGTGGTCGACGGCGACGGAAACGAGTTGTCGACCGGTCGGCAGGGCGAGTTGCTCCTACGCGGACCCAACGTCATCAAGGGCTACCTCAACAAGCCTGAAGCAACAGCCGAGGCGATCGTCGACGGCTGGTTCCGCACGGGCGACATCGCCGAGATCGACGCCGACGGTTGGATCCACATCAAGGACCGAGCCAAGGACGTCGTGATCCGCGGCGGCGAGAACGTCCACTGCGCCGAGGTGGAGGCGGCGCTGCACGAACTCGGCGAGGTGGCCGAGGTGGCCGTGTTCGGCGTGCCTGACGATCGCCTCGGCGAGGAGGTGGCGGCGGCCGTGGTCCTGGGGCCAGGCGCCGAACTCAACGAGGCCGACGTTGCCGCCCACCTCACGGGTCGCCTCGCTCGCTTCAAGCACCCGCGCCAAGTCTGGTTCCTCGACGAGCCGCTACCCCGCAACGCCAACGGCAAGTTCCTCAAACGAGAGTTGCGAGAACGCCTGGCGCCCACCTCCTGAGCCCGCGGCGACTTCCTCAGCCGCCTGCAGCGCCAGCGCCGGACGCCTGGCGGGCGGTCTTGATGAGGGTCACCAGTTCGGTCGCATCGGGATCGCCACTGAAGGCCTCGGCGACAGCCGCCGCCTCCGCGGCCAGCACGGACATGCCGGCGTCGGCGCCGTCGGAGAATGGGCTCCCGCGCAGCACCTCGGCGAATTCGGCCACCACCGCAGCCAGCCGGAAATACTCCCCGGCGGCGGCGAATGACGAGGCCACGTCGGTCCCGCCGATACTCGTCTCGATCTCGATGGTGGATCCGCGGCGGGGACGCTCGTAGCGCAGCGTCACCGTGGCAAGGGTGGCCGGACCACCGGACCCGCTACTCGAAGACCCCAGTTCGAGTTCGTAGAGAGCGGTGGAACTCTGCCCGAGGCCCACCTCACCGGCGTCAACGGTGTTGTCTCGGAAGTCCTCGTCGGCCACGTCGCGGTTCTCGAAACCCAGGAGTCGGTACGAGCGCACCGTGTCCGGGTTGAACACCACCTGGATCTTGGCGTCTCGGGCCGCCACCGAGAGCAGGCTCGCGAGGTTGTCGACGAAGATCCTCCTGGCCTCACCGAAGCTGTCGATGTAGTGGTACGTGCCGTCGGCGGTGTTGGCGAGTTGTTCCATGAGGGCATCGTTGAACGGGCCGAGCCCCACACCGATGGTGGTCAGACCGATATCACCGCGATCTCCGATCTCGGAGAGGATCTCGTCGGTGCGGGTGGCTCCCACGTTGGCGACGCCGTCGGAGAGCAGCATCACGAGCACCGACCAGCCCGCCTCCGCCTCGGCGAGCGCCATCTCGTAGCCGCGCACCAGACCCGCCTCGGCATTGGTGCTGCCCCTCGGAGTTACCTCGTCGCGAACCCGGCGAATGATCCACTCCCTGTTACCGGCCACATCGGTCGGCTCCACGACCGTGGCCACCTGGTCGTCGTAGGACACGATGCCCACTCGGGTACCGTCCGGCAGGCCGCCGAGAAGCAGATCCACGGCCTGGTGCGCCAACTCGATCCGCTCGAGCAATTCCCCGCGGTAGCCGGCCGCAGCGCCCATCGAGCCCGACCGGTCCATCACCACGACGATGCTCTGGGGCGCTGCGACGTCGGCCAGAACGTCGGGCGCCCGCACCCCCACGCGTAACAGGACGTGGCCGTCGAAGGCGAAGGGTGACGGGGCCGCCTCGGTGTCGATCACGAACTCGTCGGGCACCGGCTCGTAACCACCGTCGAAATAGTTGACGAACTCCTCGACGCGCACAGCCTCCTGCGGCGGCAACGTGCCACCCCGCAGGAAGTTCCGCGCCACCACGAAGGAGCCCGTGTCCACGTCGAGCGCGAACGTCGAGAGCGGATCCTCGTCAGTGCTCACGAAGGGGTTCACGCCGTAGTCCTCGAACGTGTTCCCCGAGCAATCCGGACACCCGCTCGGGGGACGCAACTGCGGCGAGCCAGGCGCCGCGGCGGCACTCGGCGAGCCACGCGTCGCGGCGGCACCCGGGGAGCCGCCGCCGGAGCCGCCGCCGTCCGCCATGTCGTCGGCACCCATGTCGTCGCCGCTCATGTCCTCGGTTGCGGTGTCCTCGGGCGGATCCTCCGGCGACGTTGCCGCGGTTGTGGTGGTCGGTGTCGTTGCCGCGGCGGTTGTGGTCGTCGAGGGGGCCGCTGCCTGTTCCTGAGCCACCCGCGCTGCCTCAGCCGCCGCAGCTTCGGCGGCCGCCGCCCGCTCAAGAGCCAGCGCTGCCTCAGCCTGAGCGGCGGCAGCGGCCTCTTCCGCCAACTCCGCGGCTGCCTCAGCGTCCTGGGCCTCGGCATTGGCAGAGGCGGCCACTGCACGCGCCGCGGCGGCGGCATCTTCAGCCGCGCCGGCCTCGGCGTTCGCCTCCTCCGCCCGCGCCCGCGCCTCGTCGGCCTCCACCCGCGCCGCCTCGACCACAGCCTGAGCCGCCTCGACCTCCGCACGCATGGCATCCGCGGCCGCCGCGGCCCGTTCCACCTCCGACCGAGCCGCCTCAGCCTCCGCACGCATGGCATCCGCGGCCGCCCGCGCCTCGTCGGCCTCCATCTGAGCCGACTCGACCTCGGCCTGAGCCGCGGCTACGGCTTCCTCGGCATCCTCGACCCTCGACTGAGCCGTCGCGTTCGCCAAACGCATGCCGCCCGCAGCCTCCTCAGCCTGCTCGAGTTCCACCTGAGCCGCCTGGGCTTCGGCTCGTGCAGCCTCGGCCTCGGCTCGTGCAGCTTCGGCCTCCGCACGCGCCGCAGCCGCTGCCGTCTCGGCCCTTGCCAGCGCAGCCTCGGCGTCGTCCAGTCGCGCCTCCGATGACGTGGCCGCTTGCTGGGGTGGCTCTGCTTCTGAGCTGCAGGCTCCGGCCAGCAGGCCGGCGATGGCGACTGCGCCGATCCCAGCCCGGAGCCGCACCGTGAGCGCTCCCCGAGTCCTTCCCATGGTTGTCCCCCCCTCAAGCACCGGCTCGATCCGAATGCTCCTTCGACGGTACCGGACAGGCACTAGTTCCCGGGATTCCCGACTAGCCGAAGCGTTGCCGCGCCGTCTGGATCAGATCGCCCAATTCTGTGGCGTCGGGATCGCCCGGCAGGTCGCGCGCTACGGCGCGGGATTCCTCGAGAAGGACGGTCATGTCGAGGTCGCGGTAGTCGACGAACGGGCTGCGCCGCAGCACTTCGGCGAACTCCGCCGCGACGGCGGCGAGCCGGAAAAGCGGATCGGCGGCTGCGAAACTCCCGACCAACTCGGCGTGAGTGATGCTGCGATCGATCTCCCGGATCGACGCCCGATCGGGACGCTCATAGCGCAATGTCACCGTGGCGAGTTCCGCTGACCCACCCCGCGCTGCCCGCACTTCGAGTTCGTAGAGGGCGGTGGCGCTTTGCCCGAGGCCCACCTCGCCGGCATCGACCGTGTTGTCGCGGAAGTCCTCGTCGGCAACATCACGGTTCTCGAAGCCCAGAAGCCGGTACGAGCGCACCGTCGCCGGGTTGAACTCCACCTGGATCTTTGCATCGCGCGCCGCCAGGAGGAGCATGCCGCCCAGGTTGTCGCCGAAGATCCGGCGAGCCTGCTCGGACGTGTCGATGTAGTGATAGGTGCCGTCGGCGGAGTTCGCCAGCTGCTCCATGAGCACGTCGTTGAACGGACCGAGACCGACGCCGATCGTCGACAGGCCGATGTCGCCGCGTTCGCCGATCCGATCCAGGATCTCCTCGGTGCTCGTGGCACCCACATTGGCGACACCGTCGGACAGCAACAGCACCAGGACCGACCGCCCCGAGTCGGCCTCTGCGAGGGCCATCTCGAAGCCGCGCAACAGCCCCGCTTCGGTGTTGGTTCGCCCCTCGGGGATGACCTGCTCGCGGACCCGCTGCATGATTCGCGCCCTGCTGCCGGCCACGTCGGTCGGCTCGAATATCGTGCGCACCTGTGTGTTGTAGGCCACGATGCCAACTCGCGTTCCGTTCGGCAGGCCGTCGAGCAGTACGTCCACCGCCTTGTGGGCGAGCTGTATCCGCTCGAGGGGCTCGTCGCCGAAGTCGGCCATCTCGCTCATGGAACCGGATCGGTCCATCACGACGACCACCGTGTCCAGCACCGAGGAGCCGGCCAGCGCCTCGGGAGCCTGCACCCCCACGCGGAGCAGCATGTAGCCGTCCCGGGCAAATGGCGACGGCGCCGCCGCCAGGTCGATGGCGAACTCGTCCCAGATGGGCTCGTAGCCGCCGTCGAAGTAGTTAACGAACTCCTCCACGCGGACCGCTTCGGGAGGAGGCGACACGCCGCCCCGCAAATGGTTCCGCGCCACCGCGTAGGACGCCGTGTCCACGTCGAGGGCAAAAGTCGACAGCGGATCCGCTGAGGTGTCGACGAACGGGTTGACGCCGTAGTCCTCGAAGATGTTCGACGAGCAACCCCAGCACTCTTCGGGAGAGGCCGGCTCCAGCGATTCCTCAGCCGATTCCCGCTGCGGCGACGACTCGGGGGCGGCCATGGCCTCCTCCGGTTCCTCCATGTCCGCCATCGCATCAGCCATGTCGTCGGGGGTGACATCGTTGATCGCAGCCTCCGCGACACGTGGCGGCGTCGTCGTTGCGGGTGGCGGTGGCTCCGCTACGGGAGGCGGCGCCGATGGTGCCGGCGGTGGTGCCGCGGGTGGTGCCGCATTGGGATCCACCGACGTGGATGCGGTCGCGGCGGCCGCCTCAGCTTCCGCCGGCGCCGCAGCCGCCTGCGCGCTTGCCGCCTCTGCGGCGGACCTCGCCGCGTCGGCCTCCGCCTGCATAGCCGCGGCCTCGTTCCTCGCCGCGTCGGCCTCGGCCTGCGCAGCCACGGCTTGAGAGCGCGCCGCATCCGCGGCCGCCTGAGCGGCCGCCAGGGCGGCCTCCGCTGCCGCAACCGCCTCCTGGTTACCCTCGGCGGTGGCCTGCGCCAGTGCCGCCGCCGCCATCGCAGCCTCTGCGGTCGCGAGGGCCTCCAACGCTGCCGCCATTTCGGTCGAACCCGCGGACCCGGCAGCTTCGGCCGGCGACTCAGGTGCGGCCGGCTCCGGCGCGGACGACTTCGACGGCGCCGGTGCGGGGTCGGGCACCGCCAAGTCCCCGCTCGGACCTGCCTCGGCGCCACAGCCCACAAGCAGAGTGCCGACGGCAACCACGGCTCCGACCGCTACCCAACGTCGCACGATTCGCCGCGAGCGCAACTCGAACTGTTTCATCGTCTTCCCTCCTCCGATTGCACGCGTCCAGCGCGTCCGATCACCCCTCAGACGACCCGGGAGCGCAAAAAGTTCCCGGGCGTTCCAACGACGTCGCGAGAGCGGACACGGCGGCACGGCCGACACACCGACCGCCGGCGATGCCTCCGGCAGCCGAGCTCCCACAAGAAGAGCCCCCCGCCGGACGGAGGCACATCCGGCAGGGGGCTCGCAGGGGAGATCGTGTCGATTGTGCATGAGGGGGGCGGTCCCTCCACCAGGACCACCCCCCTCGCGGCCACACCGTGGTGCAGCCGGTTCGCCGTCTAGCGGGCTGCCCGGCGGGCAGTGTCGATCAGTTGGGCCAGTTCCTCGGCGTCCCGATCACGGGGTAGGTCGTCGGCCGCGTACCACGCCTCTTCGGACAGGACCTCCATGTCGACGTCTCGATACTCGACGAACGGGCTTCGGCGCAGAACCTCGGCGAACTCCGCTGCCACTGCGGCGAGCCGGAAGTGCGGGCTTGCCGAGGGGAACGACCTGGCAATGTCGACACCGCTGATGGTCTCCTCGATCTCGGTGATCGAACCCCGGCGGGGGCGCTGGTAGCGCAGCGTGGCCGTCGCCAGCCAATCACGGTCGCCCCGCTCGCGGCCCCGGCCGACCAACTCCAACTCGTAGAGCGCTGTGGAGCTCTGCCCCAGGCCCACCTCGCCGGCATCCACGGTGTTGTCGCGGAAGTCCTCGTCGGCGACGTCACGGTTCTCGAACCCCAGCAGCCGGTACGACAGCACCGTGTCGGGGTTGAACTCCACCTGGATCTTGGCGTCCCGCGCTGCGAGGGCCAGCAGGCTCACGATGTTGGCACCGAAGATGCGGCGCGCCTCGTCGGTGGTGTCGATGTAGTGATAGGTGCCGTCGGCCGAGTTCGCCAGCTGCTCCATGAGCACGTCGTTGAACGGCCCGAGTCCGACACCGATGGTGGTCAGGCCGATGTCTTCACGGTCGCCGATCTCGCGCAGGATGTCGTCGGTGCGGGTGGCGCCCACGTTGGCGACACCATCGGACAGCAGCATCACCAGCACCGACCGGCCGGACCTGGCCTCCTCGAGCGCAAGGTCGTAGCCGCGCAGCAGGCCCGCCGCGACGTTGGTGCTGTTCCTCGGCTGGACCTCGGAGCGGACACGCCGCATGATCCGGTCCCGGTTGCGCGCCACGTCGGTCGGCTCCACAACGGTGTCCACCCTGTCGTCGTAGGAGACGATGCCCACGCGAGTGCCGTCCGGCAGGCCGTCCAGCAGCAGTTCCACCGCCTCGTGCGCCAGCTGGATCCGCTGAAGCCATTGGCCGCTGTAGCCCGCTTCCTGACTCATGGAACCTGACCGGTCCATCACCACGATCACGCTGTCGGGGATCACGACATCGGCCAGCACGTCGGGGGCCTGCACGCCCACCCGCAGCAACACGTAGCCGTCGCGTGAGAACGGCGAGGGCGCCGCCTCCATGTCGATCACGAACTCGTCCCACTCCGGCTGGTACCCACCGTCGAAGTAGTTGACGAACTCCTCGACTCGCACCGCCTCCATCGGGGGCAGCACGCCGCCCTGCAGATGGTTCCGGGACACCACGTAGGAAGCGGTGTCCACGTCCAGGGCGAACGTGGAGAGCGCGTCGCGGTACGTGTCCACGAACGGGTTCACGCCGTAGTCCTGGAAGATGTTTGACGAACACCCCCAGCACTCCCCCGGCCGGGTCGGCTCGACCGACCCCCAGGCCGACTCCGCCGCTGCAGGTGCCGCCGCGGCTGCGGCCCGTGAGCTGTCACCCTCAGCCTGCGCCGCAGAGGCCTCAGTCTGCGCCACCGCAGCCTCGGACTGCGCCGCAGAGGCCGCGGAGCGAGCTTCGTCCGCGGCAGCCTGTGCCCCTGCCAGGGACGCCTCCGCAGCAGCCACGGCCGCCTCATTGCCTTCGGCCGTGGCCTGCGCCAACTCCGCGGCGGCGGTTGCAGCCTCCGCCACGGCCTCCGCCTCGGCGAGCACTTCCCGAGCCCGCTGCGGAGCCGCCGGTGGCGCCGGTGGAGCCGGTGACGCATGCATCGCCGGCGGTGGAGGCGGCTCGGCTGGCCAAGCGTCCGCTGGCGCAGGTGCTGGTTCCGGCGAGGGTGGCGGTGGAGCCGGAGAGTCCGACCTCGTTCGGCCGGATTCCACAACGGCCGCCGCCGACGTGGAATCGCCCTCATCATCAGAACTGCAGGCCGTCGCCAGCAGGCTCGCCACCACAATGGCGCCAATTCCCAACCAAAGCCTGGTGGAGATACGGGATTTCGAATCGAACAGTTGCATGATCGCTCCTCCTTCGTTTGCACGCGCTCAGCGCGTCGATCACCCCTCAGACGCCCCCTTTCCGGGAAAAGTTCCCGGACTCACCACCCAGGCCCGTGGCTGAGCTCGAACCGGGGACAACAGGCCTAGGGCGGGAACCCGCAGACACGCGAGGGCGGGGCCGGGGGCCGGGCTGCGACGACTTGCGCCTGCGGGGAGGAGCAGACCAGCACCCCGGCCCCCCTCCGGACTGGATTCCGGCCTCCGCCGGAATGACGGAGCCGCGCGGGCGGGGACGCCGGGTCCACAAGGTCGGGGCGGTCTGCCCAGGGCTCGACGGAGCCGCGCGGGCGGGGACGCCGGGGGACGGCGCCGGCGCGATTTCGCCAGACGCGCCGCCGACGGCCACCGGCGGCTCCGCCCGGTCTACCCGAGGACGTCCCGGCCCCCGGGAAGCCGCTACTGCGCCCGTGCCCCGGTAGGTCTCGCGTCGTTAGGATTGGGGCATGGAACCCAAGGTGTCCCCCTTCAAAGTGCCTGAGCGCCACCGCAAGTGGGTGGACATCGCCGAGGAGTTGAGCCGGGACGCCTTCGCCCCTCGAGCCGCCATGGTCGATGCCGAGAACCGGTTCCCGTTCGAGAACTACGACGACCTACGCGCCAGTGGGCTCCTGCCGCTCATGGTGCCCGAACGCTTCGGCGGCATCGGAGCCGACTCGTTCACGTACGCCACCGTCCTGTCGAAAATCGCCCAGGGTTGCGCCAGCACCGGGCTGACGTTCAACATGCACTCGGCGATCCTCTACTTCCTGCGCCAGATCGCCACACCGGACCAGCAGGAGCGCTACTTCGGTGAGGTGGTCACCGATGGCGCCGTCTTCTCCTCCATCACCAGCGAACCGGGAATCTCCTTCCGCCACAAGGGCAAGATTCGGACCCACATCGAGCGCGACGGCGACGGCTATCGACTGACCGGCAGGAAGATTTTCTGCTCCCTGTCGACCGGTGCCACGTACTACTTCACGTGGAGCTTCCTCGAGGGTGCCTCGAGCCTCGCCGACGGGCTGCTGACGGTGCTCATCCCGGCAGGGCGGGACGGGATCACCATCCTGGACGACTGGGACACACTCGGGATGAGAGGCACGGCGTCGAACTCCATCGACTTCGACTCGGTCCGCATCGAGCCCACCGAAGTTGTCGGCGACATCGGCGCCATCCTGGGCCAGAACATGAGCATCTGGTCGGTCGGCTACACCGCCGTCTATATCGGCATCGCCGAGGCGGCGTTCGAGTACTGCGTCAACGCCATGCGCGCACCGCGGTCCGACGGCAGCCCTCCCCGGAGCGAGGACCCCCTCACCTGGCAGCAGATCGGCCGCCTCTCGATGCAGCTCGAGGGCGCCCGCCGGGCGCGCGACACGTTGGGCTACCTGAGCGGCGAACTCGACACCGAGGCGCTGACCTACGTGCTGAACCAGGCCAAGTACCTCGCCACTGAGGCTGCGCACGACATCACCACGCAGGGGATGCGGCTGCTGGGTGGCCGGGGCCTGCACCGCGCGCTGCCGATGGAGCGATACCTGCGCGACGCCATGGCCGGACTCGTCATGCCGCCGGCCAACGAGCGCTGCCTGGAGACCGTCGGCAAACTCGCCCTCGGCCTGCCGGCAAAGACGGTCGAGTTCGTATGATCCGCCGGACAGCCGAGCGGGCAAGAGGCCGCGCAGGGCGGGCCACGTCTCCCGAGGGCAGCCACAGAGACGACACAGATCGAGCAGACGACACGGAGGACACGATCCGAACCGGGAGGTAGTCATGGCGAAGCTGACCAAGTTGGACCACGGGAGCATTTCCGTGGGCGACATCGACAAGGGGGAATGGTTCTACGGCGAGTTGCTGGGGATGACGCCGGTTCCCCGACCCGACTTCGGGTTCCCCGGCGCCTGGTTCGACGCCGGCGGGACTCCCGTCCACCTCACCACCGGTGGGGACATGCGGGGCGCCGGTGTGAAGCTGCGCCCCAACGACCCGCACCTGGCGTTCCAGGTGGACGACATCGACGAGATGATCGACAAGCTCACCGAGAACGACGTCGACTGGTGGGAATTCCCCAATTCGCCGGCCGCCGTGCGCCAGATCTTCTTCTGCGACCCGTGGGGCAACATGATCGAACTCATCCTCTACTAGACCGCCTGACGCACCCAGCGAACCATCGAGGGAGTCGAGCCGCGGTCGTCCCTCCCCGCCCTGCTTGCAGCCGAGCCCCGGGCCCACGCCCCGGGGTCCGCGGGCCGTCGACCGAGCCGAGCGCATCGAGCGGTGTCAGGCGATTAAGAGTTAGACCGTAAATCTTAAGCTTGCTCGATCTGACTAAGAAAAACTGAACGCGCCCCACCACCAAGTCAGACCGATCGGACCACCCCATCGTGGTCAGCAGGGAGACTTCCAGGATCTGCCAGCTTCCCGGCCGGCTGCGGTCCAGCAGGTATCAGCCGAGACATACCTCGACCGGCGCCGCGAGTTGGCCCCCCAGCTGCCAGATACTAATATTTAGCCCGAAACTCTTAATCGCTCTGGGGCAGACTAAGGAGCGCTGAACGATGCACCGCGGCGAGACAGGCCATTACCAGATCACGGTCTACAGGGGGGAGAAAGTCCGCGCTTTCGTCCCGACGCCCCTGCCTCCGACGCCCTCGCTCGTGCTCGACGGACCGCTGCTGCGAGCTCTCGAGACGGCAAACCAGGCTCTCGGTCGCCTCGACGGCATCTCGGCCCTGCTGCCCGACAAGTTGCTTTTCCTATACCACTACGTGCGCAAAGAGGCCGTCCTCTCCTCGCAGATCGAGGGGACGCAATCATCGTTGGCGGACCTCCTGCAACACGAGCGGGGCGACGCTCCCGGAGTACCCCAAGACGACATCACAGAGGTGTCCAATTACGTCGCAGCGTTGGAGCACGGACTGAAGCGGCTACGGGAAGACGACTTCCCGCTGTCGAACCGGCTCATCCGGGAAGTCCACGGAGTCCTGCTCGCGTCCGGGCGTGGCAGCACCAAGACGCCCGGCGAGTTCCGACGCTCGCAGAACTGGGTCGGCGGAACCCGGCCGGGCAATGCCTCCTTCGTCCCGCCACCGGAAGGCGAAGTGCAGCATTGCATGGCCTCGCTTGAGTTGTTCCTCCACTCGATCGACGACGACCTGCCGACTCTGGTGCGGGTCGGTCTGGCACACGTGCAGTTTGAGACAATCCACCCGTTCCTGGACGGCAACGGCCGGGTGGGGCGGCTGCTCATCACGTTCCTGCTCTGCCATGCCGGAGTACTGCAGGATCCGCTGCTGTACCTGAGCCTCTATCTCAAGGAGCACCGCGACGAGTACTACCGGCTGCTCAACGAGGTCCGTCTCAGCGGCGACTGGGAATCATGGCTGGCATTCTTCCTGGAAGGCGTCCGCGTGACCGCGGAGGGCGCCTTTTCCACTGCGATGCGCCTATCGGAGACGTTCAGGACCGACAGGACACGCATCACGTCGCTCGGCCGCCAAGCCAACTCCGCGCTGCGGGCGCACGACGCACTCATGACCTCGCCGTTTCGCACTATCCCTGATGTCTGCCGCCACTCAGGGCTCTCCTACCCCGGCGCGGCAGCCGGTATGAACCGACTCGTCGAACTCGACATCGCGACGGAGGTCCCTGGCGATCGTCGCGGTCGAGTCTTCGTCTACAACCGCTACCTGAGCATCCTTGCCGAAGGAACAGAGCCATTGTGATCTCATCGACCGGCACCGGCGACTCCGGCAGGGATCGGAGCACGATGCCTCCGCCTATGCTCACGCGGTTCCGCGGCCCGGGGAGAGAGCAATGACGAGCGAAATCGAACGTCTCAAAGCCGAGGTAGCGGCGACGGCACGGATGATGTCGGCAGCACGGCTCGTCGACGCATTCGGCCACGCGTCGGCCCGTCTGCCCGGCGGCGGCTTTCTGATGACCTCCACCGCTCCGCTGCTCACGACGGCGGCCGACACCATTCTCACCGTCAACGACTCGGGCGAGACGATCGACGCCCCCGCGGGCAAGCCGCTGGAGATCGTCATTCACGCCGGGATCTACCGGGCGCGACCCGACGTGGGCGCCGTCTGCCGCGGCCACGGAGCCGCCATGGCCGCCTGGGCAGAGCGAGGCTCCGAGGTGCCGCTGATGCACGGCATGGGCGGCATGGCCGGCGAGGTGGTCCCGGTGCATCCCGACGTGGACCTCATCACGACGCTGGACTCCGGCGACCGGATGGCTGCCACGCTGGGGGGAAACCGGTCGATGCTGCTGCTGGCCAACGGCGGGCTGGCCGTCGGCGCCGACCTGCTCGAGGCCGCCACCCGGCTGTGGTATCTGGAGGAGCGCTGCAGGGTTGCGGTGGAGACCGCGGGACTCCCACAACCGGTGGGCGCCTGGGCGCAGCGCCTCAGCCACAGTGCGCCCGAACTCATCCGCGCCAAGGCCTGGTTCGCGGCCCGCTTCGGAGACGGGTGAGAGTTGTCCGCTGCGAGCAAGGCCGGCACGACGCGACGACGCCCGGGCCGCAACTGAAGCGTGTGAGCCCTGGGAGTGTGCTGAGCAATCCATCCGCAGCGCCGGTCCGGCCGCTGGACAATGGATTCCGGCCTCCGCCGGAATGACGTTGAAGGTCAGCCGTATCACTACTCAGCGGTTTCCCAGCCGCGCCCGCAACGCGCGGTCGTTGCGGGCGCGCGTGGTTCTGATAGTGCTCCTCATCGCCGGAAGTGCTCTTGGGCCCCTCGGCATCGGCGCCGCCGCTCAGGAGTCCGGGGGGGAGGCAGAGGTGCGCATCGTGGCCCGCCTCCTCGACAGCGGCAAGATCGAGTTCGGACTCGAGCAGCGCCGGGCCGACACCACGTGGGGGGAGCGACAGTTGCCGGAGCGGCGGCTGTTCCCCGCTGACGCCGCCGTGGACCGCTGGCTGTGGTCGGAGGAGCTGGATCTAGGCTTCGCCGTGGTGCGCATCACGGCCCGGAAGCTCCCCGATGGCGACGTGGAGTTCGGTCTGCAGCAGCGCGGCGCCGACGATGTCTGGGGCGAGCGCCTGCTGCCGACGCGCCGCTTCTTCCCCGCCGAGGCGACGGTCGACGAGTGGCTGCCGTCGTCCTCGCTGGATCTGGGAACTCCCGGCGGGCCGCCGGTCGAGGACCCCATGGGGCTGGTTGCCGGCTACGAGTTCGCGACGGCGTACAGCCTGGGACGCGACCTCTGGGAGGTGTGGCTGTGCGATACCCCCGAGGGTGAGCTGTTCTCCACCGATCGGGACGCCCGGCTGAACCCGGACAACTACGCCGACGCCTTCACGCAGCGTGTGAGCCCCTGGTTCGCGTGGCAGTCGGGTGGCGCCTACGAGCCGGTGTTCCGAGGCGGCGGGCTCGTCACCGCCCCCGAGGCCGAGCCCGCGCAGTGCGAGGAGGCCGTCGCCGGAGCGATTCGCAGCAACGACACCGACGGTGTGCTGATCGTGGCGGCGCAACTGGACCCCGACACCGATGGCATCCTGGGCTACGCCGGATGCGGGCTGCGCTCGCGCCGGTCGTGGCCCGACAGCGGCCGCTCGGCCGTGGTGTACCCCGGGGCGTTCGGCCATCCCACGGTCGTGGCGCACGAACTCGGCCACGCTCTCTGCTGGCCGCACTCCTACACCGGCAGCACGCTCGGCGACGGTGTGATCGGCGAATACGACAACGTCATGGACCAGATGTCCGGGGCGCGGGGGGACAATGCGGCGAGCGCCAATGACGTGCCCTTCCCGCTCACGATCGGGACGATCGCCTTCAACCGCTATGCAGCCGGATGGATCGATCCCGCCGAGGTGGCGATTCACGATCCCGGGACGACCGCCGACTACGAATTGGCTCCGCCCGGCCGGCCGGGGACGCAGATGCTGGTCCTCCCCCACCCCGAGACCGGCACCGACGGCAGCTTCGCCACCCTCGGCGCCCGCGTGCGCGGCGCCGGCGACGAGGAGTGGCACGACAGCAACATTCCCGCCGAGGGCGTGGAGTTCTACTGGATCGACCAGACCCACGAAGGATGCCGCCTACCCGACCGGGGCGCCTGCAGCGGTCTCGACCGGCGCACCGTCCCGATCGACACTGCTCCGTACGGCACCGGCCACGTCGTCGGAGCGGGCGGCACGTTCTGGATCATCAGCGGCCACGAGGTCTCCGTCGGCGAACTCTCCGACGAGACGGGTTCCTACCCGGTCACGGTTCGACCAATCGACGTGCTCGCGTGGCACTACACGCCGCGAGCCGATCCCGACGAGAGCGAGCAGGAGGACCTCAGCGGCGCGACCGGCGAGGACGACGAGGACGAGGAACAGGAGAACCTCAACGGCGCGACCGGCGACGCAGACGACGAGGCCGACGACGAGGAGCAGGAGGGAGCCGCCCGGACGAGCGCCGACCTGATCTCCGGCGAGCAGGACTTCGGCTCGAAGTACGGCGTGGTGTCACTGAACGTGTCGTGCTCGGAGGGTCTCGTCGGCGTCGTCCTGTACTCGTGGAACGACTACATCGACCGGGATATCGCCCGGGGTGCCGCAACGGCGCGAGCCACAGACGTGACCTACCGGTTCGGAGAGGAGTCCGACCCGCAGCAAGCCCGATGGTCGGTGACCGGCGGCGGGCAGGGCGCCAGAACTCCGGCGGCCGCAATCGGCGAACTCATCGCCGGCCTGCTGGAGCAGGAGGAGCCGCTGCACGTGACCGCGCGGGCGGTCGGCGGCACCCAGGTCGGCGGCGCCACGTTCCCCGTGGCGACCGACACCGGGGCGATCAAGCGGGTGCTGGCCGACTGCGGCGCCGGGCCCGCAGATCCGGTTCCCGCCGGCGACTGGATCTCACTGACCGACGAGAGCGACGCCCTGGAGGGGCCTCTTCCGGTCGCCGTGCTGACCTCCTTCGACCACGACCTTCCCGTGCCCTTCCACCGGGTGCCGGCAAGGCTCTTCGTGGAGTGCGTCGAGTCACGACCCACCGTCAGCCTCACCCTCGGCGGGATGACCATCGCCGAGCGTCCGCACGGCCAGGTAAGGGTTGCGCACCGCTTCGACACCGACGACATCGTCGAACGCAGCTGGGAGGTCAGCAGCGGGTCGCGGGTCACCATGTTCTGGTCCGAGGCTCGCGACTTCCTGGCGGGCCTGCAGGACCACGACCGCCTCGTGGCACGGGTCAGGGGCCCGGCCGGTCAGGTCCTCGGCACGGTCACCTTCGCCAGCCTCGCCGGCGCCGGTGAGGCGCTACAGCCGGTGCTGGACACCTGCCGCTGAGGCTCCGGGCCGGCCGGGCCGGGGAGAACCGCATAGAGATCGCATAGAGACTGCTGAATACGGCGCCAGGCTCCCCCGTCATTCCGGCTCCCCCACCACTCCGGCTCCCCCATCACTCCGGCTCCCCCATCACTCCGGCTCCCCCATCACTCCGGCTCCCCCATCATTCCGGCTCCCCCATCATTCCGGCGAAGGCCGGAATCCAGGATCCAGCGGTTCGACCGCCGGCGCCCCTCGAGGGGAGCTAGATCAGGCTCGTCACCGACCCGCCGCCGATGGCAACGAGACCCACCGAGTTCAACCCGCCGATGGCGACGAGACCGATCGAGTTGACCCCGCCGAGCGACACGATGCCGATCGAGTTCACGCCACCGATGGCGACGAGGCCCATCGAGTTCACGCCACCGAACGTCACGACGCCCATCGCGTTGATCAAGGCCAATGCGCCAACCGCCAGAGCGTTGTAGCGGGCCGCAGCCGCCACGCCGATCGCTGAGCCTTTGCTGGTCACGGCGACGCCGACGTCGCACCAACTCATACTCTTGTCATCCGACATGTCGCTCCTCCTTGGGCTGGGCGTACTTTGCGTGTTCGGGCCGGCCGGAAGCAGGTTCGCGTGTGGTCCGCGGAGCGGAGCCTCAGTTGTCCCCCTGATCAGGCCGGGCTGGATCGTCAGCACCGTAGTACGGCACTCGACCAAGCGCCCCGAGGCAGTCCAGCCGGTACTCGGTGCCTGCCGCTGAGACTCCAGTCGGCGGGGTCAGCGAGAACCACTCACAACCCGTCATTCCGGCGAAGGCCGGAATCCAGGGTCCAGCGGTTCCATCAGTACCTACCACCCGTCACTCAGCACACTCCCGGCGACTGCCGAGTAAATCGCTGCAGCTCGCTCGGCGATGTGCGCGAGTACGACTCGCGTAGGGTGCGGGGATGAGCAGCCCGCAACCGCCCAATCCGCAGTCTTCGCCGAGCGAGTTGCCGTACCCGCGACGCTTTGCGGGTCGGGTCGTCATCGTCACCGGGGCAGCCGGAGGGATCGGCCGGGCGGCGGCGCGGAGATTCGCCGCCGAGGGGGCTGCCGTCGTTGCCGTCGACCTTCCGGGCAGCGACCTCGATGGGACCGTTGCGGCGGTGGCGGCGGTGGCGGCGGTGGCGGCGGTGGGCGGCGGCATCATGGCGGTCACCGCCGACGTGCGCCACGACGACGACGTCGCCTCGTACGTCGCTACGACCCTGGACACGCACGGCAAGGTGGACGCACTGTTCAACAACGCCGGGATCGAGGGCCCGGTGGCTCCGCTGGCGGACTACCCCACCGAAGACTTCGACCGCGTGATGGCCGTCAACGTCCGCGGCGTCTGGCTGGGCCTCAAGCACGCCGGCCCGGCAATCGCCGCCTCCGGAGGCGGGGCGATCGTCAACACCGCGTCAATGGCGGGCGTGACCGGCACGGCCCGCCTCTGCGCCTACGGGGCCAGCAAACACGCCGTCATCGGCCTGACGAAGACCGCGGCCCTCGAGTTCGCCCCTCTCGGCGTGCGGGTCAACGCCGTGGCGCCGGCACCCATCGACACCCGCATGCTGCACGCCATCGCGGCGGGCATGAACCCCGACGATCCATCCGTCGCAACGGCGCAGATGGCGGCCCGGGTCCCGCTCGCCCGCTACGGCACCCCCGACGAGGTCGCCGCGGTCGCGGCGTTCCTCTGCAGCGACGACGCCACCTACATGACCGGCGCCATGGTCCCCGTCGACGGCGGCTGGTGGGCCGGCGGCTAGTGGTGTGTCGCTGATTTGTGGGCGGGGTGTGGTAGGGTGGTGGCGTGAGTCTTCCTGCGGCCCCGTTGGTGTTGTCTCGCGAGCAGCGCGACGAGTTGGAGAAGGTGGCGCGCTCGGGCGTGTCGGCGTATCGGGTGGTGCGCCAGGCGGAGGTCTTGTTGTTGGCGGCCGATGGGTTGGCGAACGAGGAGATCGCGCGTCGTTGCGGTGTGGCGCCGAATACGGTGCGTCGTTGGCGGACGCGTTTCGCCGAGTCGGGTGTCGCCGGTGTGGGCCGGGTGGCGCCGGGGCGGGGCCGGCCGCGGGTGGTCACCGGGGGCCGAGAGGAAGCGATCGTGGCCGACACGCTGACGCGCCGCCCCGATGACGGGTCGGTGTCGTGGTCGACGCGGACCCTCGCTGCCCGTCACGGTGTCGGTAAGGACACCGTGGCGCGTATCTGGCGTCGTCACGGTTTGCGGCCTTGGCGCGCGGATGTGTTCAAGTTGTCCAACGACAGGGATTTCGAGGCGAAACTGCGCGACGTCGTCGGGTTGTACCTGGATCCCCCCGAGGCGGCGGTGGTGTTCAGCTTCGACGAGAAGACCCAGGTCCAGGCACTGGACCGCACCCAGCCGTCGCTGCCGCTGAGACGCGGCCGGGCCGCCACGATGACCCACGACTACAAACGCAACGGCACCGTGGACCTCTTCGCCGCCCTCAACGTCGCCACCGGCGAGGTCCTGCACCAGACGCGGCGCCGCCACACCGGCGCCGACGTCCTGGCGTTCTTTCGCTGGATCGACCTGCACACCCCCCGCCACCTCGACATCCACGTCATCCTGGACAACCTCTCCGCGCACAAATCCGAACCCGTACAGAAATGGCTCGCCAACCCCAAACGCCGACGATGGCACCTGCACTACACACCCACCAGCGCCTCGTGGCTGAACCTCATCGAGGGCTGGTTCTCCATCCTGACCCGCAAAGCCCTCAAACACAACAGCTTCACCAGCGTCGCCGAACTCACCGAGACCATCGACAACTGGACCGCACACTGGAACGACGACCCCCGACCCCTCATCTGGACCAAACTCCCCAACACCATCCTCGCGAACACCCGCCGCGCACGCATCACACTCAACCGCGCAACCAAATCCGCGACAGACCACTAGGACGGTCACTCACCAGTCGCGCCGCCCGCCGCGTTTCGTCAGGACTCTCGGCACCGTTTCATTCAAACCTGCACTCATCCCGCAGCCACGATGAAGTCCTGACCGCCGGCGAGCACGTTGAGCCGCCAACCGGCACGGCGTCCCGGGCTCACTAGCATGCGGCCATGAGCAGCAAGAGACAGTCTCCGCGGTTCGACGGCCGGGTCGTGATCATCACAGGGGCAGCTGGAGGGATCGGCCGGGCAGCGGCGCAGCGCTTCGCCTCCGAGGGTGCCACGGTCGTGGCGGTGGACCTGGCGGGCAGCGACCTCGACGGAACAGTTGCCGCGGTGGCGGCCGAAGGCGGGGACATCACGACGGTCACCGCGGACGTACGCTCCGACAGCGAGGTGGCCTCCTACGTGGCGGCAGCGCTCGACGCCCATGGCAGGGTGGACGCGCTGTTCAACAACGCCGGGGTCGAGGGCCCGATTGCTTCGCTGGTGGACTATCCCGCCGACGGCTTCGACCAAGTGCTGGCCGTCAACGTCCTCGGCGTCTGGCTGGGCATCAAACACACCGGTCCGGCGATCGCAGCCTCAGGCGGCGGGGCGATCGTCAACACGGCGTCGATGTTGGGCATGGTCGGTGTGGCGGGAATGGGCGCCTACGTCGCCAGTAAGCACGCCGTCATCGGCCTCACGAAAACGGCGGCCCTCGAGTTCGCCCCACTCGGCGTGCGCGTCAACGCCGTGGCGCCGGCACCCGTCGACACCCGCATGATCCGCTCGATCGAGCAGAGCATGAACCCCGATGATCCCTCCGCCGTACGGCAGTACCTCGTGTCCCGGGTGCCGCTGGCGCGCTACGCCGACCCGGAGGAGGTGGCCGCGGTGGCGGCGTTCCTCTGCAGCGACGACGCCGCCTACATGACCGGCACCGTGGTGCCCATCGACGGCGGCTCGCACGCGGGCGGCTAGGAGTGTGCTGAGTAATCGACGGCAGGCGCCGATCGGACCGCAGGATCATGGATTCCGGCCTTCGCCGGAATGACAGAGGGCGTCGCCCGCAGCATTACTCAGCAGTCTCCTAGAGGCCCGCCCCGCCCGGACCCGAGCGGCAAAGCCCGAGGGCGATGCCGGCGGCACCGGGGCCACCGTGCCTGCGGTCAGTTCAGGCTCTCAGGCCGCCGGGATCACCGGGACGAGGACGTGGTTGCGGTGCTCGGGGCTGAAGTGCAGGGTGACCTCGTTCTCGAAGATCTCCGGCGGGCGGTCGCGGGGGTCGTTGTGGAGGAACGGTCCGCAGCCACGCAGTTCGTTCTTGAAGTTGGACAGCATCAGGCCGGACGTGTCGCCGCCGTACTCGTAGTCCCGCCCCCGCACGCTGAAACCGATGCGGTAGCCGGGCGGCACCACGATGCAGGTGGGCCAGATCTCGATGTCCAACTCGTACACCTCGCTCGGCACCAGCGGCTGCGCGTCGGCCTCGAGATGGGTGTGATACGGCCGCCACGGCTCGGACAGATCGGGGTCCAGCTTGCGGTGACTGGCCCGTAGCCAGCCCTGGGCGATCGGCGTGTGCGGGTCGATCGCCCCCATGAAGGTGACTTCCTTGCCGTCGGGGTCGAACACCCGGAACACCACGAACAGGTCGGCGTCAGCCGTGGACGACGACACGAACAGCTTCGCCGCCAGCGGGCCGGTGATCTCCATCTCCTCGGTGGTCGGCTGGGTCAGGAACGTGAGCCCGTCGCCCGTCGCCTCGTAGCTCAGCGTGTCGGTTCGGGCGCAGGGGTTGAAGCGCAGGTGCCCGTTGGCGTGCAGGTACATCTGGCGCCAGTCGGTGCGCGGGATCGGCCAGTCGTCCTCGGCCCGCTCCACGAAGCGGTCCACGTGGCGCACTTGGAGGAGCACCCGCGGCCGGCTGTCCCAGCCGGTGTCGGCGCCCTTGAGGAAGTGACCGAAGAAGCGCTTCTGCAGGTCCACCCCGTAGTCGGTGTAGTACTCGGTCCAGTGCTCGATGCCGTGCACCTCCAGCCAGCGCTCCGGTGACGCGGAGCGGGTGTAGGCCTCGAAGTTGCCCCGCGGGTGCAGCCCCTGGCCGCCCCAGTTGGCCGAGGACAGGAACGGCACCACCACCTTGTCCCAGACAGGGGACCGGTCGGCGTGGTACCGGTCGTCGAAGCCGTGCGCACAGATATCGTCACCGAAGGCGCAGCGGTTGACGGCCAGGTCCTCCTCGCTGAGCGTGGAGGGACCCGACACCAGATCGCCCGTGTTGGGGTTGACCGAACCCCGAGTGCCCAGGCCGTGCTGCACGGTCTTGACCTGCATGTCGTACCAGTTGTCCCAGAAGGTGCTGAGGATGCCGCCGTGGTGGGTGGAGTCCCGGTACCACTCCGCGGCGCCCTCCCAGGGGATCATGGCGGCGAGGTGAGGCGGCTGGCGGGAGGCCACTGACCACTGGTTCATGGCGTAGTAGGAGACTCCCGAGATCCCGATCTTGCCGTCGCTCCAGGGCTGGACGGCCGCCCACTCGATGCAGTCGTAGAGGTCCTGGGTCTCCCGCGGCGAGAAGTGGTCGATGTAGCCCGGCGAGCGGCCGCAGCCGCGGGCGTCGATCCGCAGGCAGACGTAGCCGTCGGGCACCCACTTCTCGGGGTCGCACACCTCCCAGTTCTGGTACTTGTTGGTGGAGCCGGCGACCACGTCGGGATGCTCTTCGGCCATCCGGTTCCAGGCGCTCGGATAGCCCTCCTGGAAGGCGAGCCCCTTGGCATAGGGGCCGTAGGACAGCAGCACCGGATAGCGCCCCCCGTCGTCGGGACGGTAGACGTCGGCCCGCAGGACGAGGCCGTCGTCCATGGATATGGGGACGTCCCAGTCGACGCGCATCCCATCACGCACCTCGCTGAACGTCTGGTCGTCAGCAGGCAAGGCGTCAGTGTCCATGGCGTCAGTGTCCATGGCGTCAGTGTCCATGGCGTTATCGGTCATCGCGTCGCTCCCTCCGGTCGGCCGGCGGCGAGTGTAGATCACCGCTTCACGCCCTCGGCGAAGTGACGCGTTCGCTCCCGGCGCCTGGCGCGACGACGCCCAGTGCGGCTCGCCGCGAGGCGATGTCACCCCGGCGCGGCCTGGCGCGAGGACGCCCAGTGCGGCTCGCCGCGAGGCGATGTCACCCCGGCGGGGCCGATCGGCGGGTCGAGGTCACTAGCGTGAGAGACATGGCCGGCTGGCTCATTGCGCTGATCGTCGTCGGGGGGCTGCTTCTGGCGGTCGGCCTCTACGACGTAATCCAGCGCCGGCACACGATCCTGGCGAACTTCCCGATCATCGGGCACTTCCGCTACCTGCTCGAGAGCATCGGCCCGGAACTGCGCCAGTACATCGTCACCAGCAATGACGAGGAGCGACCCTTCAACCGGGCGCAACGCCGCTGGGTCTACGCCTCGGCCAAGCGGCAGAATCCGAACTTCGGGTTCGGCACCGACCAGAATCTCGACCAGACCGGCTACCTCATCGTCAAGCACTCCGCCTTCCCGCACCTCGACGAGATCGACGAGGCCGCCACGTTGCCGTGCGCCAAGGAACTGGGCGCCTGGCGGGATCGCCCGGGTCGCTTCCGGCCGGCATCGGTGGTGAACATCTCGGGCATGAGCTACGGCTCGCTCAGCGGGCCGGCTACCGAGGCGCTGAACATCGGCTCCCAACTCGCCGGCTGCTTGCACAACACCGGAGAGGGAGGGGTATCCGAGTACCACCGGCGCGGCGGCGAACTCGTCTACCAGATCGGCACCGGGTATTTCGGTTGCCGCAACCCCGACGGCACGTTCAGCCTGCCGCTCTTCATGGAGACGGTCGGTTCCGCGCCGGTCCGGGCGATCGAGGTCAAGCTCAGCCAGGGGGCCAAGCCGGGCCTCGGCGGCATGCTGCCCGGCGTCAAGGTCACACCGGCGATCGCCGCGGCACGCGGCGTGCCGGTGGGCAAGACGGTCAAGAGCCCGAATGCGCACAGCGCCTTCGCCAACGTGGACGGCCTCATCGACTTCACCGAGCAACTCGCGGATGTCACCGGCCTGCCGGTGGGCATCAAGTCCGCCGTCGGGGCGGGGCGGTTCTGGGACGAGCTGGCGCGCCGCATGTTCGAGCGCGGCGAGGGACCCGACTTCATCACCATCGACGGGGGTGAGGGCGGCACGGGCGCGGGGCCGCTGGTCTTCACCGACCACGTGGCGCTGCCGTTCCGGCGGGGATTCGCCCGCGTCTACCTGACGTTCGCCACCCACGACCTGCACCAGAAGGTGGTCTTCGTCGGCGCCGGCAAGCTGGGCTTCGGTGCCGAGGGCCTGGCTGCCATGAACCTGGGCGCCGACCTCCTGAACGTGGGGCGCGAGGCGCTGCTGGCGATCGGCTGCGTCCAGACCCAGCGCTGCCACACGGGACGTTGTCCCACCGGCGTCACCACGCACAGCCGCTGGTTGACCCGTGGCCTGGATCCGGCGCTCAAGTCCGTGCGCTGCGCCAACTACATCATGAGTCTTCGGGCCGAACTGTTGCAGCTGGCGCACGCCTGCGGGCAGGCCCACCCGGCACTGGTACCGCCGACCGCTCTGGAACTTCTCTACGAAGAACCCATCAAGCGGGTCGACCTCTGCCAGCACTACCTCTACCCTCCCGACCTGGCGCGCCTGAGCCCCGAGCAGGCGGCGACCGCCACCGGGCTCTGCGCCCGTCCCGCCGGGGGCGGGGAACTTCCCGTTGCCATCTCGTGAGGGCGGCGCCCGCCATGCGCGAGCACCCGCCGGGGACATTCCCCCTGCCATCTCGTGAGCGCGGCGCCCGCCGTGTGGGGGCGCTCGCCGCCGTCGCCGGGCTCTGCGCCCGTCCCGCCGGGGGCGGGGACGTTCCCGTTGCCATCTCGTGAGAGAGGCGCCCACCGTGTGCGGGCGCTCGCCGTCGCCGGGCTGCTGCTGGGTGGGGGATGCGCCGCAGCCGCCTCTCCCGCAGCGCTCGACGCCGACGGCGCGGCCCTGCTCGATGCCTGGCTGATTCCGGAGACCGAAGAGGCGGACCACGCTCCGAGCAGCGAGGATGCCCGCGACCGGAGCCTCGGGGGCGGGCGGTTCGGCCTCGACGATGAGTTCGAATTGTCCGGTGGCGACGACTTCATTGTTCTGGAAGGCATCCCCGAGCCTCCCGAGGCAACGCCGGTGGCGATCCACATCACCTCGGTGGAGGCTCTCACCGTCGGCGGCACGGGATATGCCGACGTGTATGTCGCAAGCGAGGCCGCTCAGCAGGATCGGATCGCCGGCCGTTTCCCCCTCGAGCCCGTGCCGGCGTCCGCGCCGGCCGCCACGACTCTTGGGCCGGTCGGGCTCTGGGTGACCGGTGCCGCGTTCCGCAACTGGAGCGACGGGGGTACTCACCGCGGCGAGGGAATCTGGCGGGCGGTGGCGCCCGGCGCCGTGGGTGACGACGGGTTCTCCTGCCCCGGACCGACCGCCGACGAGCTGATGCCGCACGTGTACCCCGAGTGCCTGGCCCTGCATCTCGGCGACGACAGCGCCCGGCACTCCCCCGTCTACGGCTTCGCAGCCGACGGCTACCCGGTGCACGGCCCCTGGGCCGACCTGGAGCTGCCGGCGAGGAGTTCCTGGCGGATCCGGGACTACGAGACCGCCGGCTCGGCGACCGGGTGCAGTGAGCCCGGCCACCGCACGTGCCTGCTGGTCAACCCCCTGGACCCGTCGGCCGGGACGGTGCGTGCTCCCACTCCGGGACCCGACACCGGAGAGGTTCCCCCGGGGGCGTTCTTCGAGGACTACTGGTTCGACATCGGCCTCGACGATGGATCACCGCACGCCCTGGACGCCTTCAACGGTCACGCCCACGACGACATCGGCTACCACCATCACATCACCCGGATCCAGAACGGGGACGGCAGCTTCACCGACGTGTTCCCGTACATCCTCGGCCCCTGGTTCCGCGGTGAACTGCACCCCGGAGCCGTGAGCCCGGGCGGCCCGAAGCTCCCCGACACAACGGGCACAACCGGCACGGCCCGGGTGGTCGAAACCGAAGAGCCCCCCGAAGCCCCCGAAGCCCCCGGCCCGACCACCGAGCCGCCCTTCGTCTGCGCCCCCCGCCTGGGAGACTGCTGAGTCATGCTGCGGGCCACACCGTCTGTCATTCCGGCGGAGGCCGGAACCCATGGTCCAGCGGATCCGACGGCATCCGGCGTCGATTGCTCGGCGCACCCGACCGCCGACCGCAGCACACCCAACCACCGACCGCAGCACACCCAACCACCGACCGCAGCACACCCAACCGCCGACCGCAGCACACCCAACCGCCGACCGCAGCACACCCAACCGCCGACCGCAGCACACCCAACCGCCGACCGCAGCACACCCGACCGCCGACCGCAGCACACCCGACCGCCGACCGCAGCACACCCGACCGCCGACCGCAGCGCACCCGACCGCCGACCGCAGCGCACCCGACCGCCGACCGCTGCGCACTCAACAACTGCGGCCACATATCCTCGGAAGCAGGATGAAGCGATGAACGATCCTGGCAGGGTGCTGGCGAAGCTGGAGGCCCTGGGCACGGCCCAGAACCGGAAGGTCTATGCCCACCACGGCGTGGGTGAGCCCATGTTCGGCGTGAGCTTCGCCCACCTCCGCAAGCTCGGCAAGAAGCTGCGGCACGACCACGATCTGGCGCGGGCTCTCTGGGCGAGCGGCAACCATGACGCCCGGGTACTGGCACTTGCGGTCGCCAACCCGGCGGAGGCGGGCCTGGGCGAGATCGAGACGTGGGCGGGAGAAGTGGACAACTACGTCCTGATCGATGAGTTCGCGGCCTTCGTGGCAGCCACGCCCCACTTCGGCACCTGCGCGGACGACTGGACGGATCGAGACGGCGAATGGGTGACCTCGGCCGGCTGGAGCCTGGTGGCTCAGCAGGCGCTCCGGGACGACGAACTGCCCGACGACTACTTCGACGCGCGCCTGCGCACCATCGAGACCCGCATCGGCAGCGCCGCCAACCGGGTGCGGCACTGCATGAACGGCGCCCTCATCGCCATCGGCGGGCGTAACGCGGCGCTACGCGTGAGCGCGATCGCCACCGCCAGGCGCATCGGCCCGGTCGTCGTCGACCACGGCGAGACCTCCTGCAAGACCCCCGAGGCAGTGCCCTACATCGACCGCATCTGGGCCCGACGCAGCAAGCAATCGGCGTAGGAGACTGCCGAGCAATCCCGCTCTTCCGTCATTCCGGCGCAGGCCGGAATCCACAATCCAGCGGCCCGACCTGTAGGGACTGCCGAGTAATCCCGCGATCCAGCCCCTCCGTCAATCCGGCGAGTCAGACCCACCACCAACCGGGGACCCGCACAGTATGAGTGTCATTCCGGCGGAGGCCGGAATCCAGTCTCCAGCGGCCCGGCCTGCGGTGCCACTGGGCCACTCAGCACAGTCCTGGATTTGCCGCCCGGACCTCTTGCAGCCCGACGGTGCGCCGTACCCGCTCAGACGTCCATCAGTGCCTTGCGCTGCCCGCCGTCGAGGAGAATGTGTGCGCCGTTGACGTAGCCGCCGCGCGGCGATGCCAGGAAGATGACCACGTTCGCCACCTGTTCGGCCGTGCAGATCGTCCCGAGCGGAAGGCTGTCGATGGTGATTTCGTGGGCCCGCTCGACGCTGATCTTCTTGTCGCGGGCCATCGCCTCCTCGAGATAGTCCCAGCGCGTGGTCGCCACCGGCCCGGGGTTCACCGTGTTGCAACGGATGCCGATGCGGCCGTACTGCTCGGCCACCGAGGAGGCGAAGTTGATGTCCGCGGCGTTGGCGGCACCCGCGGTCATCTCCCAGTACGACGGCTTGATGCCGTCATTGCCGACAACCATGACGATCGAGCCGCCGCCCCGCGCCCGCAGGTGCGGCACCGCGGCACGCACGGTCCGGACGTGACCCATGAACTTGAGCTGCAGGCTCTGGTGCCACTGATCGTCGGTCAACTCCTCGAGCAGCCCGCCGGGCGAGCTGCCGGCGTTGGGCACGCAGATGTCGAGTCCCCCGAACGCCTCGGCAGCCGCGTTCACGGCACGGTCGGCGTCCTCGGAGCTTCTCATGTCGCCCACGAGGGGAAGGCACCGTCGCCCGCTGGACTCCGAGATCTGCGCCGCCACCTCCTCGAGCAGTTCCCGTCCCCGGGCAACGATGGCAACGTCGCAGCCCTCGGCGGCCAGACCCTCGGCCACAGCCTTGCCGATACCCATGCTCCCGCCGGTCACAATGGCGGCCTTGTCAGTCAGTTCGAGATCCACGCGCTCTCCCGTTCTCTTCGCAATCCCGGCACGAAATGATGTCACACCTGCGGCCAGGACTCGCTCAGAGGCCGGGCGGATAGGCGCTGACACGAGTTCCGGCGTTTCACTGACTTGGTCCCTTGCATCGATAGTGGCCTGGCAGCACGCCTCGGCAAAGGACCGCCGGGCAGCAACCGGTGCCCTCAGCGTCGGAGGGGTTGGTTGATGGTTCGGCGGCCGTCGGCGGTGTCGGTTCTGCGGCCGGAGGGGCCGCGTTTGGCGTTGCGGCTGGTGCCGTTGCGAGCCTTGCCGTTGGGGGATCCGGGCGGTGGCCGGTTGGAGGGGAGTTCGAGTTGGAAGTAGCCATCGGGGTCGCGGGTGATTTGGGCGCCTCGTTCGTGGACCTGCTTGTGATGGCAGTCACTGCACAGCAAACAGAGATTGTCGATGTCGGTCGACCCGCCGTCCTCCCACCAGATGACGTGGTGGGCCTGGCAGAAGCTGTTGGCGGCGCTGCAGCCGACACAGCCCTTGTCGCGTACGGCCAGCGCGATGCGCTGGGCGACGGTGGCGTGGCGGTACTTGTGACCCAACCAGAGGGGCTGGCCCTTGGTGTCGAACAGCGCGGGCAGGATGTTGGCGTCCAGTGCGATCTTGAGGAGTTCGCTGGGCGCCAGGGGCGTGCCGTCGATCAGGCGGGCATCGCTCAGCTGGCCGGCGACGAGGTCGTAGTTGGCGATCACCACCAGGTTGGTGCCCTGGGGCTTGCCGGCGCCGGCGCCTCGGCGGGTGATGAGCGCTTCGAGCGCGTCCGCGTACCGCTGGGCGGGCGTGGCGCGGCTCTTGGGGTTCTCGTCGTGCCGGAGCTTCTTGGCCATCGCCGCGAGGGCGGTTTCGATGCGGGCGCCGGCGACAGGATCGAAGGTACCGAACAGCTTGTACATGCCGTCGGACTCCTTCTTGATGTTCGCCTCGCGCCGGGCGCGCTGGCGGCGGCGACGTTCCTCGAGGTCCTCACCGGCGGACCGCTCGTTGACGTGGTCGCGCACCGTGTGGCCGAACACGTCGGCGGGCTCCTTCTCGGCGGCGACCAGCAACGCGGTCTCGTCGACGGGTGTGTGCGCCGAGGCGTCGGCGATCGCCCGAGCGTGCTGGGGGGTGATCGCACCGTCAGCCAGCGCCCCCGCCGTACCGGGCAGGTCGGCGAGCCGCTCGGCGAACTGCACCTCCCGCTTGGCAGCGCCGCGGGACTGCTTCAAGTCGCCCCGCAGCACCTCCGCGGCGTGCGCCTCGCCGCGCCAGCGGGCAAGTTCGGTGACCTTCTCGGCCTTCACCGCCGCCAGACGCGCCTCACAGCGCCCCACGACACGCAGACACTCCTCAACGCGCTCGCCCGCGAGGGCCCGCAATCCCACCACCAGCACATCCAGCAGATCCAGGAGGTGCCCCGCAGCCGGCTCGCCGGCGGCCGGACGGGTTGCCGCCGTGTGATCACCAAGCGTGAGGGCAGCAGCCGGATCCCCCATGACCGCATTGCCCGTGACCGCAGTGCCTGTGACCGGATCCCCCGTGATCGCGATTCCGGCGGCCGCACGAGCGTCCGCCGCAGAGGCGGTTGGCGTCAGGTCCGAGAAGAGGTTCGGGTCGGTCATCGGTGGCTCCCCCAGGGAACGCGTCATTGTCGGGTTCGGGTCGGCGGGGCCGACGAGCCGGTTGGGGAAGCCCGACCCCCGCTGCGGTAGGGGTCAGTGACCGGTACCCGTACTCTACACGACCCCTGTGACAGTCACAACGTCTGTTCGTGATCTTAGGGAAATATAGTTGCAATATCCGACGATTGCCGGCCACACCGGCGAGACATCGATCCACCGGCGTGATCGCCCATCGGCCGAGCCGCCGCTGCCGACCGGGTGGTCCCCCGGTGGACCGCTCGTCGACGGATCGAGGCTGACGATCCGCATCCGAGAGCCGGCTCCGGTTGCGACGGCTTCGCCGAACCCGGCGAGGCGACCGCCTTGGCGAACTGGACATCGGCCGCGCCGGCTCCAGTTGCGACGGCTTCGCCGAACCCGGCGGGAGCGGTGTCGATCGACTCCCGAAGCGGTGGCAAACATCGGATCCTTCGCTATTCCGGTCCACCACACGAGCCCGCCAACAGCTCCGCCGCCGCCGGCGTGGCAAACATCGGAGCCTTCGCGATTCCGGTCCACCTCCCACTCAGCGCCGGCGTGGCTGACCCGACGGACGAGGCATCGGCACTAGCGTTCTACGAGGAGGCCACCAGGCACGATGACTGAGTATTCCGTGGACGGCATGTCGCTCGATCGTGATCGGATGATGATCCTCTCGCTGAGGCCCCGGTTCGCGGATGCGATTCTCGGGGGAGTCAAGACCGTTGAACTTCGTCGCACCGAGCCGAGGATTCGCGTTCCGACACTTGCTCTCATCTATGCGACGATGCCCGTGCGGGCGCTGCTCGGGACTTGCATCGTGACGAGTGTCGAGTCGGGTCGTCTTGGTGCCCTCTGGCAGGCGCACGGCGGGAGCAGCGGTCTGGATCACGGAGAGTTCCTGAACTACTTCGAGGGTGTCCAGGCGGGAAGCGCTCTGAGCCTGGCGAGCCCGAGGCGATTCAGCCGGCCGATTCCTCTCGCCGAGTTGCGTTCGAGGCCGAAGGGGTTCCGTCCCCCGCAGAGCTTTGCCTACGTCGACACCGAGACCGGCAAGCGACTTCTGCAGATGGCGGCGTAGTCAACTGCGCACGCCCTGTTCCCGGTACGGGCGGTCTCGGCATCACAGCGACGCGAATGACCCGTCGCCCGAACCGGGCCGGCTCGTGTCCCTCGACAACCCAATCAGCGCCGGCGAGTCCTGCGTACGGCCGGCCAGCGCTTGACAACCGAGAACCGGCTCGCCCGACCTCAGGCGCTGCCGGTGTGCGTCGGGACGCCGACATGGATCGTCCGTCGCTCTGGCGGAGTGATGCAGACCTCAAAGCGAAGCAACGGCTTCGGGAGGCGAACATCAACGATCGAACTCGCGGTGTTGTAGAAGCTCCGCAGTACGAAGTCCACGAAGGCGTGGGGCGTCACGCCGGCGGAGACCGGAATCCGGCATCCGGTGTATTGGCCGAGGGTCAGGTGCGACACCGGATGAGCCAACTCGACTGCGATGCCTGCCCGACTGTCATAGTCGAACCGGCAGGGAATGGTTACGACCCCCTTCTCGACGACATCCGCGTACACCCGCTCCTGTATGTAGATCTCAGGATCGTTCTGGTATTCCAGCAGGTCGGGCGACGGGAGGAACGCGAGACGATGGCGGAAAAGGCGTCGCCCTCGGAACTCGTACTCCATCTGCAGCATCGCGCCGTCGAGCATCAGGACGTTGAACGAGCGCGCTCGCCTCAACGCCTGGTAGGCCTCGTCGTACGGTGTGTTTCGGAATGCCGACCGGACGGTGCCGTGTGGCGCGTAGCGAACGAGGTGGTCACCGGCGCCCACTTGGGACTCGTACGGCGGGTTCTGATCGTCGGCGAGCCCGGACTCGACGAGCGCCGCGGTTGCGCTGTTGATCTCGTCGACCACCTTGCGATGCGCGGTCACCATCCGAGTGTCACGCCCCGGCCGCTCCGAGCAGCTCGCGGAGTGTCGCCAACTGTTCGCCGTCGATGTCTTCGAGGAGGATGCGACGGCGTCGCAGATCGTCGATGAGGCCCTCGACGGACTTCAGACGCTTCTGCCAGTCCTGCCGCTCCTTGTCCGACATGTCCCGGTGGACGACGGTGAGCTGTTCGAGTTCGTCTTGCGTGGGATAGCGAAACGACAACTCGAAGTTCGCGTTCCTGACTTGCTCGTATTCTTCGATCAGAGAAGACATGTCCGGGCCGATGCCGCATACCCGAACCCAGGCCGTGCTTCGTGTCATCGCCGTGAAGAGCCGGTTCCGGACGTGTGCGAGGTTGGCAGTCGAGCCGTGCGCCTCCTCCGCGTTGACCACGTAAACCATCGCGGCCTCGTTGCCCTTGGCCCTGTGGATGCCGGTGCAGGTCACCGATCCGGTCCGGCGGAACACGTCGGCCTTCGTGTCAACGCCGGCGAGGTGGCTTGGAATGTCCCGCGCAAGTAGCTCTGCTCTGATCCGCCCTAGTTTCTTCCGTGCTGAGAGCGGGTCGGTGTTGATGACGATGACGTCACTGTGTCTCAGTTCGTCCTCGTCGAGGTTGCGCTCGATCTGAGACGCGACCCACTTGGCCTGAGTCATCTGATCGTCGAACTGATGGAACTGGATCAGGTCATCGATGGGAGAGTGGGATTCAAGGAACTTCGGACTGGTGTCCGGAGGCCGGGCCAGCCGGACATCCTTGCCGAGCGCCAGATCGTCGGAGAGGACTGCGTAGCCGACGTCGGTCCACAGTTCGGGTCGATCGAACATCTGCACGAGCCCTGTGTGGCTCCACTCGGGCGGCTCCCGATAGATGCCGAACCCCAGTCCATGAGCAGAGACCAGAACCGGGCGTGAGTTCCGATAGCACGTCTCAAGAATGATGTCCCGCTGAGCCCCGTCGCGGTTGAGATCGTCGAAGTTGACTCTCGGCCCACCGCCGTCGTCCAGCCCGAAGATGTCTCCGGGTGATGGCAACCCCTCGTTCGTCAGGTTCTGCAGTTCGTCGTACGCATAGACGAGACGCTTCGGGCGCTCGAGGATCTCGTAGCAGAGCCTGAGAAAGGCAGGAGGAAAGTCCTGCGCCTCGTCGACGAGAATGGCATCGTACGACATCCGAATCTCGCCGACGTTGTCGAGCGCCGTCTCCACAGCACCCTCGAAGGCACCTTCGAACCCGAATCTGGCCTTCGCGGCGAAGAAGTCGCTGTACTCGAGATCGTGGGTTCGGCAGAACTCGAAATAGATCCCGTCCCGGTCGGCTCCTCCCGGCGCACCCCAGGAACTGACGACTCGAAGCCTGTCCCAGTCCGGTTCCTCACCGGTCTGTTCAATCGAGAAGTTCGTGATGAGGCGTGTGAAGTGGCCCTTGAGGGAGCGCGTGTGAAACGTGACTGCTATCCGCCAGTCCGGATGTCGGGCATGGAGGTACGCCGCCTTCAGAGCGAGGACGATCGTTTTGCCCGAGCCCGCAAGGCCTCTAATTCGCTGGACGCCATCTACGGTCTCGATCACTGCCTGGCTCTGGCTCCGGTCCAGCGTCGCGATGGAGTTCTCGAGCGCGTTGAGCCTGGCGGCTCTCGAGTCAGGCGTACCTGGAGACCGCGCCCCACCGGGCCGGCGGATCGCCGTGATGCTCTGAATGGCGGACAGCGTCCTGTCGTAGAGATCCGGTGTGGAGGACTCCCAGACGAGTTGTTTCAGGTGGGGCACCAGGGAGGCGCTATCCAGGACGGGATGCTCCTGATCGGCCACTGCGCGCGAGACCGCTGGTGCATACGTCAAAGCCTCGATCTTGGTCAGCAGGTTCCGGCCGTGCACGAGACCCTGATGCGGCACGAGCCGCGCATACAGCCGGTTGTAGGCCTCGTCCTGCCTCGCCGCGTGGTCCCCCAGGTCGGGTCCTTCGACGAGATCGAAGCAGACCAGCCCATGATCTGGAGACACGAGCAGCGCGTCGATTGCATACCGCCCATCGGGTGAAGCGATGACCGGGTATCCGATGAGCAGTTGGCCCTTGATGTCCTGATCGCGCAGGGCGCGGATGAGTGCGTCGGTCGTCGCAGGCTTGTCGGTGGTGCCGTGGACGATGCTCAGTGACGGACTACTCATGTTCTCGGTGTCCCGGATGGAATTCCTTGCCGTGCAGGGGCTTGCCGATGGTCGATCCCAGCATCGAGATGTATCCCGCCTTGCGCGGCGATCATACGCTCCCGCTCAGTCCGCAGATAGGGGCAACGTGGGCGTCACAACAACGCGATCGGCATGGCGCGGGTGCGCGCATTCCGGGGCCGCTGGCCCTAACGGCGAAGAACGATCACACCGGATCTGAGATGAAGATTCAGTGAGTTACATTACTGTACACTCTGTTACTAGCAATGTCAATCCCCACCAATTGGCGGCGACTTCTGGTTCAGGTGCCTCGCTCGCCGGCCGCCGCCAGCGTTAGCGGCTGAGGGATGCGTCCCTAACGGGGTCCGCCGAGGAGGCGTGGTGCGAGCCGGGGGATGGCCTGCATCGCCGAGTTGGCGACGTCGGTGTCGTCGATCGCCAGCCAGGCCGAGACCACCCTACTGGCCGCTGTCGGCAAACACGGTGCTGTGACCGCGCACTGGACCAGCCTCGACGAGAACCACCTCGCGGAGACGATCGCCACAGTGGGAGACGATGAGACGGCGAGCCGCCTCATCGGCGAACTTGACGACACCCGGCGCCAGCGCGCAGCTGCTGCGGCTCTCCGCCGCATGGTGTCCATCCCAGACATCGCCGAGTCGATCGTCAAGGCCGTGGCGACCGCAACCGATTCAGCTGGCCTCATCGATGCAGCAGAGGCCGCCCTCGGTGCGTTGGCCGATCCCGAGGCCAACGCACAGAGTGCCCTAACGGTCGTGGTCGTTGTCCGAGCCCATGGAGCGTCTCTGAATATGGCCGCACTGCAGAGGCTGGCGCCGCAACGGCTTAGAGGAGGATCCCTACCTGCCGCGACGCTGTTGGGACGTGCTCTGGCGGGCATCAGACGCACCGCCGAACTACGCCAAACCCTGGCAGAACTACGCGCCGGCACGGAGACCGCGGCGATCGCAGGAGCCTTCGACAAGGGCTACTCCATGCGATCGCTCGCGCGAAACACGGGGCACACCTGAGCCTCCACCAAACCCAGTGCGATTCAGAGTTCGTCGTAGGGCCTGTGTCACACCCCCATAGCATCATGTGTGACAGCATTGAAACGAGCAGGGTGCCGCGACCGAGCCATCTGGTCGGGCTGGACGAAATGAGAACGCAATGACCGGGCAAGAGGACCGCTATCGGGACATCGAGGTCGACGTGTTGGACGACGCGGGTGTACGCGCCGTCATCGACAACGCTCTCGCCCAGGCAGGATGCACTTGGGAAGAGCTTCAGAAGCAGGCCAAGGCTGGAAGCTTCTCCAGCGAGATCGCTCGGCGCGCCTGGTTCGTCGTGTCGTCCTTTGAGCCTTCGACAGTCTGACCTGGAGCGTCAGGCCAGGAAGTTCGCAGGCGACCTCTCGGAGCTTCTCAACGGCACCGTCACCCACGGCATCCGTTTGCGCTCTTACATGGACCGGCGCGGGCGCGCGGTGGTCGGCTACAAGGTGAGCGAGTCAAACCCGGTTGGCGATTGTGTCCCGCTGACAATCTCCCAGTCACCGTCGCGTCTGTACCTAAGTGTCCTCCACACGCTCGAACTAGACGATTCCGAGACATTCCTGACCACCAACAAGAGCAGCTACACGCTCCAGGCGGACGACGACACGGCTTCGATACTCACATACGACTTCGTGAGGGAGCCGCCCAACGAATTCCCCGAGGCACACATCCACATCCACGGCGAATCCGACGTCCTCGTCAGGATGCTGTGTGCGAGTGGGCGCGACAAGAGCAAGCCGGCCGATCTCCACCTGCCCGTCGGGGGGCGCCGCTTCCGCCCATGCCTCGAAGACATCATCGAGTTCTGCATCCTCGAGCGCCTAGCCACACCCCGCGACGGATGGAAAAACGCCTTGAACAGGTCACGAGACGAATACCTCGACCAACAACTCAGGGCAGCAGTGCACCGCAATCCCGTCACGGCAGCTGACGCCCTCAAGCGCGACGGCTGGCAAGTGATCGAACCAGACACCTGAGCCGAGGCCGCGGGTCTGCAGTAGTTGCCTGCGCCCTCGACAGGCCACAGGCCGACAGATCGTTTGCAAGGCACGAGGCCAGCGAAGAGCCGAGTCAGGCCCGCACCCGTCGGGAACGCCACTTCCACTATGAGTGCGTCGAGCCCCTATCCCGTGCTGCGAACACGGTGCCAGAAGCGGCGGCGTGTGGGGAACGGCCCCGCGTGCTGGTGGGTCTGAGCCGTGTCGGGGCCGGCGAGTCCCGCGGTCCAGTCGGTGAGGAATTGTTCGAGTTCGCTCTGGTGGAGGGCTGTGTGGCCGCTGCTGCGGGCGTCGTCGTCGAGGATGGTGGAGGGCACCTCCTCCCAGTGGAAGGCGCCGCGTCCGTACTGGTCGATCCGCTCACGCACGATGACGCGCCGGCCGTCGAGCCACCATCCCTGGGGGGCGTCGGAGCCGGGGTCGATCCGTGCCTCGGGACGGAGCAGGTACCGGAGCTTGGCCTGTAGGCCCCGGTAGCGACGCTGGGCGTACTGCTCCCAGGTTTGGGGAGCGGCCCAGGGTTGAGCGCGGAGTTGCGCCTCGGGCGGCACCAGCCTGTCGGGTGGCTGCAGGGCGTCAGATGCCGACAGGGCCTCGCTCAGCGCACCGGAGGACAGCGCGAGGTAGTCGGCGGGCAGGGGGTCATCAGCGAGCGCGTCGAGGACGGCGCCGAGGTAGCGCTTGTAGAGGTGTCCGGAGAGCCGGTCGGTGACGGCACGTATCCGGTCGTCCTGCTGTTGGCGGATGGCGTGTTTGTAGACAGGCAGCGCGGTGTCGGTGTAGATCAGCAGCGCCCGTTTGACGATCTCGTCGGGGAAGCCGTGTTCCTGGCGGTTCATCGACAGGACGAAGGCGGGGTATTCGTCGAGTCCGGGGGGTGTCTCGTCCTTGATGAAGTCCCTGCCGGTGCGTCCCATGCTGCGGGTGCTCACGTCGTCGAAGAAGACGGGGCAGCGCTTCGCCGTGTGGGTGATCTCCAGCAGTGCGGCGGTCTTGAAGTTGGTCTTCGGCTGGCGCGGCCCGAGTGGGTCGGCGGGGAACATGGAGCGCAGCAGGGTGGCGATGAGGCTGCTCTTGCCGCAGTTGGCCTTGCCGTAGACGATGGCGACGCGCTCGTAGCGGATGACGTCGCGGTTGCGCAAGGCGGCTCGGTTGCGCAGTTCGCAGACGAACGGCGTGAAGTACAGCCATGCCCACAGCGTGAAGTACTGCGTCTTGAGGTCGCTGATCTGTTCGGGGGTGCCGGAGAAGTGGTCGAAGCCGTCGAAGTACTCGACCATGAGCCGGGCGTCGGCGGCTGCGAGCGCCGGGTCCCAGCCCAGGTCGAAGGGTTTGCCGGCGAAGGTCGCGCTGCGGGTCACGTGGTCGATGGACAGCGAGGCGGGTTCGCGCTGCTCGGCGGGCCGGAAGCGCAGGGCCTCGCGGATGTTGCGCTTGTCGGCGCGGCTGAGGATGTGCTCGCCCCTGCGGGCGGGCGGAACGTGGGAGCCGATCCGGGTGCGGATGATCTTGGCGTGCCGTTCGATGGCGGCGTGGTCGTCGCGTCCGCTGCTCGGCGACGCGTCATCGGCCACGGCGAGGACCGTGCGCGCCTCCTCATCGCCGAGCAAGGGAGCGTCCTCGACCTCGATGGGGCGGCTGCGTTCGGCCAGCAGGTTCGGATCGATGGCCTGCGATGCCTGGTCACGGATCTCGCGGTACTTGGCGCCGAAGTGCTGCCAGGCGCCGGGGTCGTCGTCGTAGGACGCGATGGTCTCCTGCTGCCAGCCGCCGAAGGCCTGCTCGGAGAAGTTGGCCGAGCCCATCACGACGCGACGCTGCGGGTCTCCTCCACCGTCGAGGAGGTACAGCTTGGAGTGTGAGACCTGCTTGCGCAGCACGCGGAACGCCAGGCGCCCCTCCAGCAGCGCTTCGATGACGGACTCCTCGGTCGCGGAGAGGTCGTCGATGAGAACCTTGGCGCTGTGCATGGCCGCGTGCTGCGCGGCGAGCACCTTCTCGATGCGATTGATGGTCGCCGTGGTGCCGATGATGCATTCGATCTCGTCGAAGTCGAAGTCGACGATGAGGCGGTTCACGGTGCGCAGGTCGACCGAGTACGTCAGGATCCGACACGACGTGAACCCGGCGAACAACTGCCAGGTGAACTTCTGATCTCCGACGAAGCGGGATTGGGCGACACGCAGACCCGTGCCGTCGTCAAGCGTCAGGCCAGTCTGGTCAACCACTGCGGGCACGCCCGACGCTCGGAGCGGAGTGGGTCCAGCGAGCCGGTCGCCAGCGCTGCTGCCGGCCGGAGGGGAAATGTTCGGAATCGTGACGGACATTGGCGCTCCTCGTGTCGGGATCCGGGTCCAAGTGGCTAGCCACGAACCTATGACAGGGGTGTGACAGCCCAAGGCGGGCGGGGGCGCCGCGCGCCGATCTTCCAGCAGCGGTCAGGCTCACCGACCGTGAGGACTTCGACCTCGACTACGACAGCGAGGATGAGTTCGAAGCCCTCGCGGACTTCGCCATCGACGCCGCCCTAGCCGGCGGATCCCCTGCTCTGGTCGTGGCAGGAGGGTCTAGACCGTGAGTTGCTCATCGCCTCCGCCTGCGCTTGCGGGGATCTGGGAGAAGCCAGTTCGCCACCAGCAGGAGAGGAATCAGCCATCCGGCGTGTTCCAATATCGCTAGAACCATTGTTGTGCCTCCTTTCGTTGTTGCTGTGTGATCACAGACCGTCGTGGCCAGGCCTCGCTGTCCTTCTCGTACTTCGTGAGAGCACCCGTCCAAGTGGACAGCAGCGCACGCCGAACACACCAAGAAGAAGCCGTCCGACACCGTAGGGAGGGGTGCGACAGCGTCCCTCGGTCTCGCCTCCTGCCCGGCGGCGATCTACCACTCGCTGTGCCGACGCTGCGAGCGTCTCTACACCGAGGACTGTCGAACGAACGACAGAAAGCGCGCTATTTCGCTCATCCTGCACGACGGACCCGGCTTCTCTTGATCCACCTCGTGAATTGGCGAATTCTGTCGATCCACCTCTTGATCTGGCGTTTGGTCCCTCGCTTGAGCCGGCGGAATCCGAAGCGGTTCTGAATCTCGTTCTGCAGATGCGTGATCGCGGCCGCGCACTCCGGGCCTGGGCCCCATCCGCTCAGGTTCATGTCTGAGGGTTTGGCGACCGGTTTGTGCTCCCATGCGTCGCTAATGACGGGACCGACGGCGACGTTGATGATGGCCCGGGTTTCGGCGTAAGTACGCGCCAAGTCGGGATGGTCGGTTGCAATCCGTGCCTGATGGTATGCAAGCCGTTCTTGTAGGTCGTGGCCGTGGCTTGCGAGGGCGGTGAGGGTGGCGGGATCATCGCTGGTGCGGCGTCGGACGCGGTAGGGGAACTCGGTCCATGCGACGAGGGTCTGGACTGCTTCGGCGTAGCGGTCACGGCGGCGGTTGGTGGCTTCGTTGGAGCGGGTGAAGGTCAGGGTTGTGATGGCGCCGAGGACGGCAGCGGCGGATACAGCGATCATCGTCCACACCGGGCTGACCGTTGAGGCGGCGACAACAGTGGCGATGGTGGCCATCAGGCGGCTCGGAGTGCGGTGTTGGTGATGGGGTGCGGGAGGCCGTTGGGCCGGTGGCCATGTGGTGTGTCCTCAACCGGCCAGGCGTCATGGCGGCGCCAGTACTCCTCGCACCAGAGGTGGCGCTGAACGATGCGGACGTAGGCGTCGATTCCGTCGGACCAGTGCCAGCGCAGGCGGTCGGGGTCTTTCGGGTACTCGAGGCACAGGGGTCCGAGAAGGTGCTCCCAGAGGATCTTGGCCGACCTCGGCGCTGTCAGCAGTTCGGAAATCGAGAGGCGCGGGTAGCGGTGCAGCCAGGCTCTGTCGCCGTCACCAATCGGGACGGCGAAGATGTCGCCGTTGGCTCGCACGGTGACGCGGACACGTTCGGCCGGATAGCCGGGCAGGTGCACGGGTGGAGGAGGCTCGAAGCGCACGTCGAAGACAGTCAGTCCGATGTCGCTTCTGGCGACGGTGACGTCCACGCCGCCGACGACACCTGACACGGTGAGCCAGCGGCTGCACTCGTGAGGGTTGCGCCGGACGCGGTCAAGCCCGCCGCGCTTCATCAGGGCCTCCACGCTCGGGTGGTCGGGGTACGGCGTGCGGCGGTGGCGCCAGTGGCACCGATTCCTGCTCCAGCGTGGAGGCTCTGTAGGAATGCCTTCTCATCGGCCCGTGGGTGGGGGAACGGTTCGCCGAAGATGTCGGCCCAGATGTGAGCCGCGGCAGCCTCGTTGCCAGCTGTCGCGAGCTGCTGTGCTTCGGCGGCTTGACCAGCGAGCCGTTGCATCCCGTTCTTCGCCCTCGCGATGGCCGTCGACGAGAGTCGGGTGGAAATCTGGTCGGTGCCGGTGGGGTCGTCGTACCCCGTGCCGAGGAGTTCGGCACCCTTCATCAGCGTGGCCGCGACAGCACCGGCGTGATCGACAGCGGCGGTCACTGCGTAGTAGGTGAACGTCTCGACGTGCAGGCCGGGGAGCACGTCGGACAGTCCGGCCTTGCGAACAGCCTGCTTGACCATGCGCACCTGTCGCACGAACTTCCCGTCGCACTGCTGGTTTCGGACAGAAATGGTGTCGATCAGGATGTACGTGTTGGACAACTCCCATCGGTCGTCGCCGGTGTCGGCGATGTGGATCCAGTTGGAGCCGTCCTCGGGGTTGAAGGCCGGTACGGCGTCGAAGTTGAATCCGTTACCGGGGAGGGTGATGGCGAGGGCGTGCTTCTTTGCTTCGAAGCGGGCGCCCGGCAGGTGGGGAGCGAGGGCGTCTTGGACGAGCGAGATTGCCTTCTGGGGTCCGCCTGGACCTTGCAGGTCAACCCACCACTTGTCGTCGAACTCGACAACTTTGTCGATGTCCCGGAGTTTGGGGCCAAGCATCGTCGCGCGGGCGAAGCTGCCCTGCAGCCGGGTTCGCTTGGCGACGCCAGCTTGCACGACTAGGGCTCCGAGGCGGTTGTGCACCTCCTGAGCGCTCTGGCGTACCGCCTCGTCCAGCTTGATGTTGTCGTCGAGTTTCTCGAAGCGCTGCTTCAGGTTCATTTCGTTGCTCCGTTCGGTCTTGACGTCCTCTCGAATGAATGCCGCAACTCCGAGTGGTGTCTGAAGTGTCCTCGGAGGTCGTGGGTCTCAGGGAGAACGGAGGCCCCCGCGCCGACGCGTTGCCGGCAATCCCCACCGGCGATCAGTGCATCCGGCGCGCCGCAAACAACGCACGCCGCGGAGTTGGCGAAGCCGGATTCGCTATGGGCTATGCGCAGTCGACGCAGACCGCAGATCCGTCCACGAATTGGTTGGACGCCTTCTGGAGGAAGCAAGCGGGGCACAAGCGGGTCGCAGGCACGAGTGGACAGGAGCAGCGTCCACATCTACGACAGAACCGATCGCCGCATCTCCGACAGGGCGCTCGCCGCGACCGTGACGCCTCGCCGCAATGGCCACACTCGATCTCCGCGGCCTCCGGCCAGGGATTCGTGATCACGTGCCTGGGTGTTCGTTCCCACGGCGAGTGCGAGTCCTCGACGATCACCGCGTACACCCAGCCGTCTTCCGCAGCGAACGCGTCACCGTGCATCGGGCCGCTGAGGGCGCCTGACGAGAAGCGGACATTGGCAACACCGCGCGCGTGCTTCGTCGATCGACGCGTTGCCTTGGCGATTAGAGAGTCCTCGCCCTGGGGCGTGCCCCGAGCGATGCGCCACTGGGTCGTCGGGTGATGGGCGACGTAGGTAGCGGTTCCGTCGCTGGTTCCCAGAATGACGCATCCGGGGGCCTTCAGACGGCGTGCGGCCGTGACGCAGCAGGCCTGACGGGACGCGCGAGTCGCCCCGTACAGCTCTGCCACGTTGCGTGCTGTGAATCGGCCGGCAGGGACGAGTTCTTCACGGACGTCCTCGGGCATCAGCACTCTGGCGGCGATCTCGTCGCAGATCTCCTCGTCCCGCCGATCGGAATCGCGGACCGAGAGATCGTTGAGGGAGCCGTCCAGCTCAATCAGGTGGTGACCGAGTTCGTGGAGAATCGTGAAGCGCGTCCGCGCCTGTGCTACGTCACTTGCAGCGAGAATCCTCGGCGGTGGGCCGGGATCGTAGGTCCCCTCAACCGTGCATCCTGAGGCCCGGCTGAGAGCAGGACGCAGAGTTACCTCCACCGCGAACAGCCCCTCGACGGTGCTTGCTGGATCCTCGGCGAGGTTGTGGTGGTCAGACGGGCTGATCTCCTCAAGAAAGCGCCGCGCTTCCGCAACTGGATCAATGCTCACGGAGCCTCTCCTCGATCAACGCGGCCCACGTCAGCGAGCCTCGCTCCCGAGGTCGGGCGGCCAGGGCCATCATCTGCCCCGCAAAATCACGTCGGGCAGCGATCTCGTCACCTCGGTGAGACTCAGCGGCAATCAGTCGGAGCCCCGATCTGAATTCGGGCTGGTCGAGATCCGCGATCAGATCGTCGTCAAACCGAACGCTGGTGCTAGCTGCGGAACTGAGGAGTTCTGCGAGGGCTCCGGCCTGATCGGAACTCGGTTCCTGCTGTCCTAACAGCAGCCGCCGCGCCGCTCCTGGAGTGATCCTCAGGTGCTCCGCGACCTGGCTTGTTGTAACCCCCTCGTCAGCGGCGAGTTCAGCGAGTGTTGGACCGCTGCTCGCCGTTGGCAGCCACTCAGCCTCCGACAAGTTTCGAAGCCGTTCGGTTAGGTCGGCGCGTACGAGCACGCGGTCGTCGAGGTCACTCACAATCGGTGCCCAATCGCCCGCCTCGTCTCCGGCAGCGACCGCTCCAAGCTTCTCAAGGCTCAGACTCGTGAGGTCGGTAATTCGGTGCTCGAGGGTGAACGTCATGATGGAGGCGGTGATGCCTGCCCAGACAGCAGGTTCCATTCCGTTCTCGGCGATTGCAACGATGGCCCGCTCATCGCCGATGTGGTCGGAGGTTGCGGCTAGCACGGGTACGGTCCGCCCGCGGCGCGCCCCGAAGATGAGTACGAGGCACGCTGCGCCATTCCACTCAGCACGCCAGAGTTGCCCCGGAGCCGGCTCAGGTTGATCGAGCGCAGGCGTGGGCCAACTCAACTTGTCGAGCCGGTGTAGGAGAGAATCAGGATCCATTCGTTTCTCCGCTTTCCTCTGTGAAATGCCGCAACTCGCAGCGGTGTCTGACGAGTTCCAGCAATTGCTCCATGGCCCCTTCGGCATCTCCGGCCAACTGACCCGCCAAGTGCCGCAGCTTCCCATCGAGATGGTTCCGAATCACCTCTGCCCGATACTTGGTGCAGCCCAGCGCTCCAGCCAGGGTGCGGATGCTCGAGTCGTCAAGCCTCAGCCTGAGTACTTGCCGCTCGTCATCAGTCAACTGTTCGTACATCCAGTGAGCCGCTCCCCGGTCGTCGCTGAGGTCGAACGCATCGCTGGTTGAGATAGCAGACCACGGCGATGGACTGTCGCCGTCGAGGTCGTCGTACCCGAGTCGCTCCTCGAACACAACGGCGAACCGAGTTGCGAGCACTTTGGCAAGGTCGTATTTCTCCAATGGTCCAGACAACTCCAATACCGCGGCACACACGGCCCGAACGTCACGGCGGGTGGCCATCGGAGGCGTCTTCCCCGCGCCAGGTGAGAGTCGGACAGTCGCGGTATCCACGTTCCAGGCAGCCGCTACGAGGGCTGCCTGCCCGTTCGACCAGGAAGGTGGACGGTCGTCGGTTCGGAGACGCCAGTAGCCGCGTTCTGTGCAGAAGTGATCCGAGTCCGCACGCAGAGCGTCGTCGATCGCTCGGATGACTCGGCCCAACGGCGTGCGTCGAGCGCGTTGGTGGAGCGTGGTACGCATGACTTGTTTCAGCCAGCCGAAGAATTCAGCATCGTTGTCGGCCTCATTGGCGGCCAGTACGACCTTCGGAGTGGTCACTCGGTCGATGGTCTCGCTAACCAGGTCGTCAATGTCCTCATCGAGCCAGGAGGTCGCCCCAGTTGAGGATCGGCGACCGCGGGTGACGACGCGTGCCGCTGCTCGGCCGGCGTCTACGAACCGCTGGCTGATTTGACCCGCGGCCACTTCCTCTCGAACGGCCAGCACGACATCGAGCGTATGGGGAACAATGGAAAGACCTCGTGATGCTCTCACTGGCAACCGGTCCGTTGGTGCGTGGGTCCTTCTGTCCGCCTACCGGATTGCTGGAATGGAGATCGCCCCAACCCGCCGTCGGGTGCCTTCGGCAGGCCGATTGGCGGCCTACGCTCGGTTCATGAGTGAACTAGTGGTTGGGCAGCCGGCGTTGGATAACGGATGACTGAGGTGCCGCCGCTCACGTTCGTCGACATCACCGCTGGTGCCCGCCTAGCCGGAGTGGTGCCGAACGCCGCCGTGACGGTGGTGGCGCTGCAGGTTCACGGCCCCGAGTCGGCGACGCTCACCTATCGCACCGCCGACGGCGCGTTGGGCGAGCGTCTGATCTCGGCCGCCGACTTGGCCGCCCTCAGCCCAGCGCCGACCTCCCGCTGGAGTTTCGACGCCGACGGAGAGTTGTTCCGCCTGGCGTCCGAGGCGCGCCGCATGCGCCACGCCCACCTGGCCGACCCGTTCGCGGCGGTGGACACGTCGAACATTGAGCCGTATCCGCATCAGATCGACGCCGTGTACAACCGGCTGCTGCCCCAGCGCCCGGTTCGGTTCGTGCTGGCCGACGATCCCGGTGCGGGCAAGACGATCATGTCGGGGCTGCTGATCCGGGAGTTGATGCTGCGCGGCGATGTGGAGCGGTGCCTGATCGTGGCGCCGGGCAGTCTGGTGGAGCAGTGGCAGGACGAGTTGGCGGACCGGTTCGGGTTGCGGTTTGAGGTGTTGTCGCGGGCGACGGTTGAGGCATCGTACACGGGTAACCCGTTCGCTGAGAAGAACTTGCTCATCGCGCGTCTCGATCAGCTCGCCCGGGCCGAGGATCTACAGGCCCGCTTGCGTGCTGTGGAGTGGGATCTGGTGATCGTCGACGAGGCCCACAAGATGGCCGCACACAGCTACGGCGCCGAGCTGCGGCGCACGAAGCGGTTCGCCCTCGGTGAGATGTTGCGCGACAGCACTCGGCACTGGCTCTTGTTGACGGCTACGCCTCACAACGGCAAGAACGAGGACTTCTTGGCGTTCATGTCGCTGGTGCACCCGGACCGGTTCGCGGGTCAACTCCGCGGCCGTCCGATGCCCGATGTGAGCGACGTGATGCGCCGGCTGGTGAAGGAGAACCTGCGCACGTTCGAGGGCAAGCGTCTCTTCCCGCTGCGGATTGCCGAGAGCGTCAAGTTCGAGCTGTCCGAGCCGGAGACGGAGTTGTACGAGGCCGTGACCAACTACGTGCGCACGGGCATGGCTCGGGCGGCCGACATGCAGGGTGCCGACGCCGTTGACCGCCGGCGGGGGATCATCATCGGCTTCGCTCTGGCCGGGTTGCAGCGCCGCCTGGCCTCCTCCCCGGCCGCCATCTACCACTCGCTGCGCCGCCGCTGTGAGCGTCTCGGCGCCCAGGCCACCGAGCTGCGCCGCCTCGCTGCTACTGGTGAACCGGTGCCGGTTGTCCACCTCCCCAAGGGCGTCCGGCTCGCCGATCTTGAGGACTTCGACTTCGATGACTACGACGACGAGGAGTTCGAGCGGCTCGAGGACATCGTGATCGACGCCGCCACCGCCGCGGCCACGGCCCTGGAGTTGGAGGCCGAGGTGGTGGAGTTGAAGGGGTTGGTGGCACTCGCCGACGAGGTTCGATCCAGCGCCACCGACACCAAGTGGGTCGAACTCCGCAAGCTCCTGCGGACGGGGGGCTTCGGTCGGGACGCCGCGGCCAACGGCACCGACGGCAGTCTCGAAACTCCGGTCACGCCCGGGGATGCTGCCACCCCTACCGGCCCCCGCAAGCTGATCGTCTTCTCCGAGCACAAGGACACGCTCAACTACGTGGCGGACCGGATTCGGGCCGAACTGGGCCGCTCCGAGGCGGTGATCACCATCCACGGCGGCGTGAGGCGCCACGACCGCCGGGAGTTGCAGGAGCGGTTCCGGGTGGATCCGACCGTGCAGGTGCTGGTGGCCACCGATGCGGCGGGAGAGGGTGTCAACCTGCAGGTCGCCAACATGATGGTCAACTACGACCTGCCCTGGAATCCCAACCGCATCGAGCAGCGGTTCGGGCGCATCCACCGCATCGGCCAGCAGCGTCCCTGCCACCTGTGGAACCTCGTTGCCCATGAGACGAGGGAGGGCCAGGTCTTCACGCGGCTGTTCGAGAAGATCGAGCAGCAGCGGGTGGTCTACGGCGATCAGGTCTACGACGTGCTCGGCGATTCGCACATCAACACGTCGTTGCAGGAGTTGCTGCTGAACGCCATCCGCGCCGACGCCGACCCCGCCCACTTGGCGTTCATGGAGGAGGTCATCGAGGGCGAAATCGGCCAGCAGCTTGTGAGCGTCCTGGAGGAGCGGGCGCTGGTCGCCGGTCTTGCCGACCCGGCGGCCAACGAGAAGATCCGCGACCTGATGGAGCGTTCGCGTGCGCGCAAGCTGCAGCCCTGGTTCGTGGAGGCGTTCTTCTCCGCCGCGTTGAAGAGCTATGGCGGGCGCATCGTCGGCCGCGAGAGCGGCCGGTTCGAGATAACCCGGGTACCGGCGGCGGTGCGCTCCCAGGCCGACACCCGGCTGGGTCCGGTGCACGATCGATACTCGCGGGTCGCCTTCGACAAGGATCACGTCCGCCTCGATGGCGCCGACCGGGCTGAACTGATCTCGCCCGGCACGCCGCTGCTGGCCGCCGTCGTCAACAAGGTGCTCGCCGATCACGGCCACACTCTCGACCGGGGCGCCACGCTCGTCGACTCCGACGACCACACCACCGAGGCGCGCCTGCTGGTGTACCTCGACCACACGATCACTGACGGGCGCCACGTCGGCGGCCGCCGCCAAGTGGTGTCGCGGCGCTTCCAGTACGTCGAGATCGACCGCCACGGCGACATCCGCGACCCGGGCAGCGAGCCCTACATCGGCTACGAGCCCCTGACCGGCGAGCAGCGAACACTCCTCGACACCGGTGCCAACCTCGCCCTCGACTGGGTGAACCACAGCGCCGAGTCGATGGCCCGCGACTGGGCCATCGAGCATCTCGCCGGCCCGCACCTCGAAGAGATCGACACCATCACCAAGACACGGGTCGACAAGGCCCGCCAAGCCGTCAGGGAACGCCTCGAGGCCGAGATCCGCTACTGGGACGAGCGCACCGAGCAGATCAAGACCCAGGAACTCGCCGGCGGGAAACCCCGAATCAACTCCGGCCGGGCGCGAGCCCGTGCCGACGAACTCGAGACCCGCCTGGCGCGCCGTCGCCTGGAACTCGACATGGAGGCCGATCTCCACAGCAGCCCGCCCAACATCGTCGCGGCGGCTCTCATCATTCCCCAGGGACTGCTCGACCAACTCGCCGGCACCCCACCCGACCCCAAAGAGACGGCCGACAAGATGGAAACCGACCGCCGCGCCGTCGCCGCCGTCCTCGCCGCCGAGCAAGCACTCGGCCGCATCCCCGAAGCACAGGCCCACAGCAACCCCGGTTTCGACGTCCTCTCAGTCGACCCAGCGACTGGCACGCACTACTTCATCGAAGTCAAGGGCCACCTACCCCGCACCACCGAGATCAGCGTCAGCGCCCAACAGGTCCAGAAGGCCCGCTCCAACCCCGACCGCTGGCGTCTCGCCGTCGTTTCTGTCCCCGACGACTCCGACACAGAACCTGCTGTCCACTACCTCGTCGACCCGTTCCGCGACTACACCCTCCACTTCGCCGAGAGCAAACTCTCCCTGAGCGTCGCCGACCTCCTTACCGCCGCTGGTGCGCCCTGCTGACCCGTCGCGTCGAATCCGCGCGAGATCGTGCCGCTGGTGGCGCTCCGGCGAGCCGCCGCCTTATCGACATGCTGAAGCTGGCCGTGGTTGCAGCGGTAGTCGTAGCACCTTGAGACTCGCGATGTTCAGAAGTTCTCTGGAATCGAGGATTCATGAGGATTAGCGAAATTGCGTTGCCAAGCGATCAAGATCTCTCTCAAGCTGTCGAAAGGAGTCGCGTAGCTTATTCAGTGAAAGGATCCCACCGATCATCCCGACGCTTGCGCGACCTTGCGCTATATCCTCGTCGCTAGCGTCGGGTGGTGAAGAATAAGCAATGATCTCGGAGTCAATGGTCTTGTTCGGCAGAGCAACACCAAGACGTTGGTACGTCTCGGCGACGTGTGGTGTACGTTGGGCAGTCAATCGCCAGTACAGGACACGCTCATCGCGATGTTCAGCAAGTAGATTGCGAGCCTCGCGTAACTGCTCTCGGAGGGCACTGTCAGGTGGCAACTGTTCTGCACTCCCTATCCTAGCCAAGAGCATCTCCACTACTTCAACATGCCTCACAGTATCGTGCGCAATGACAAGCAGCATGTGCTTCTCTGCATGATCTAGTGCATGGTTCTGAGGCTTCGAGAAGTGTGTGTAGCCATCTCTACGATCAAACTGGCGAAGAGTCGCCCAGCAAAATGATCTCGTATCACCGAGCGTTCCACCTAGAGTGGCTCTAAGTTGGGGTAGATCGGCAGATGACAGAGCGGCCTTGATGAGCTGTTGTTGCTCACGCAGTTCCTTCTTTCCCACGACGATAGCCTATCCGAATACGCGCGAGGCCGTATGAAAGAACGGGTTCAGTGGGCTGCTGGAGGATCTATCTAGGCCTAGCCGACTCCTGATCACTGATACTGATCGGACTACGGGCCAGTACGCGAATCCCCACTGCCTTTGCATCGTCGAATCAAGAGCCGGATCGTACGAGAATAACATTACAATCCACCTCGGCCGAAGTGACAGGCTGATCCTGACACACAATTGATATCCCGAAGTCTGGGCACACACTGAGGGCGTGTCACGGTGCGGCTCTCGCGTCTGAGGGGCCTTGCTCAGCTAGTCCGTCGCGAGAATGGCGAGAGCATTACGTCTCGACATTATCGGAACGCGCATCAAAGGTAGTTGAGGCGGCTTCTACCGACCACTGGTCCCACATCTCACTCAGAATGGGATTCGGCCGGACCGGCAACGGATCCAGACCAGTCTTTAGCTGACTACCGTTGGAAGTCAACGCATCTAGGAATAATGAGCCGCAGTCCTCATCTTCGCTCAAGACGGGGAGCGCGGTTTCGAGTTGTTGTGAAGACACGATTGCTGTCGGTATCGCCGCAGGCTTGACTACGTCGGTGATAGAGGGGAGAGGAAGATTGTAGTACTGCTCTCGTGTAACAACGAGCCCGCGCATGGGGCGATTATCTAGAGAGGGGAACTTCGAGTGCCCTTCTTGAATTAGTCGTGCTGTCCGATCAATCTGATTGCAGGCTCGAGTGAGGTTGCGTTGCACGTCACCATGTTCGAGGAAGACTCCAGACCGCGTATTCACATCTGGCGCAACAGACTTCGCTTCAACAAGCACGAGCACTTCGGGCGTCTCGATGATGTAGTCAACACTCTTTTGTGAATCGTCGTAGGTGATTTCAGGATAGATTGTAGCGTGTTCAAGGAGTGCAAGTTGTTCTCCGATATATGCTTCGAAGCGTATACCAAGAGCGGCTGTGAAGTTACGAAACTCGTGTGGGTGCGGGTCGGAATGCAAGGCGCTCCGTATGAGGAAGTACAATCCCTGTGGTGCTAGCCGCTGCAAGATGCCGAGAGGGCTTGGTGTGACGTACATCGCGTCAGGCATGATCACTATTGGCCACTCATACAGAGGATTGAAGCTCCATAGATCATCAGATGAGTCCGTAGTATCACGGCCCAACTGGACAAGGTCATCAACCGGACGCGCTAACCAGGCATCCACAGCCTGCAATCCGTGCTGTGAGGGCACAGGTTCGAATACGGGCCTGAGGTTCTCGGCAAGGAGGGCGTGGCGTGTTATGCAGCCGGCGCTATGCATTGCCGCCGCATAGATCCCTAGACCGATCCTCAAGAATTGTGGGAGAGTAACGCCGAGTATGTCGTACCATTGTCGCCTATCGAATACGGGTGCACCGAAGCGTGGGTCGTCCCCGAATATGCAGAGGCTGCGCATCAAGGGCTCCCAAGGAGATTGTTGATACGGCATCTGGAGGTAGGCAGTCCGCGACACGACTCGCTGCAAAGCCGCGATGTCTAGTGGACCGTCGAGGGCGGGATCCCAGATGTTATAGAAGCCGTTGACCAAGTCACTGACGACTTCGTCGTTGACGGTTGCGTCACGATGGTTGTTGCAGTGCGTGAGGCAAATCCCAGCAAGCTGAAACATGTATCCCTCTCGTATGACGCTGAACTTCTCGTCTGGTGTCCCGGGGCAGGTCGTGCGCGCGAGGGCTTCTTGTGCAGAATTCGCCGCGATGTCTCGTAGCAGTGCGTCTCTGGGGAATCGTCGCACTCGCTGTCGGAACACATCCGGCTTGACCATGGAGTTACGGCGACGGCTCACGCTGCGCGTCCTCCGTATGACTGTTACTGCTGTATCCAGGGTTGGGCTGTGACGCAGTGTCGCCGAGCTTCCCAGAGCTAGGAGTCGCTCTGCTCTGCGGGTCTTCAGTTGGATTCGTTGATTGGAGGGATCGATCAGGGGTCTTACCGTGGACATGTGGTGAGACGGCCGGCGAGCAGGAGTGGTGGGGCGGTGGAGTTCGGGTTGGTCCGGTGAGTGGCCGTAGGGGAAGAGGAACTGTCGCCCTTTGACCGCAGGCTTGTTGCGTCTCGTGGTCAGGCGTGCGCCTTGGACGGTGTTCGACTGCTACAAGTTCGTCGGTGTCCGCTGCAGGGCTCAAGCGATCTGTCTCGGTCGCTTGGGTGTCCGCAGCGACGACACCCGAGTCCGTCGACTGCTCGGTTGTCGAGAGCCAGTGCTCGACGGTGCGCATGCCGCAGTGGTGGTCCCCGGTCGGCTCTCGGAGGCAGGAGGTGTTCGTTGGGCAGAGCCAACCTTCATCAACACCACCGCCGCCGATGAAGTTGTGTCCGTGCGGCCGTTCGCCGTATCGAGTGTCACAGCCCCCAGCGCACATGACGTTGTCATGGATGCGGGCCTGTCGCGTTTCCCGGGCATGCTTCGCGAGGGCAGCCGCCTCGGTGTGGTATGAGCGCATCCTCGGGGTAGGGGTTGGGATGGTCGAGTGGCCCCAGACTCGGTCGCGTGCGAGGCGCGCCGGGCCCGCAGTCCCGCGACTAGACCCGCAATCGGCGAGCAGTGGTTCTGGCATGGCGTTCCTCTCGGTGGCCCAAGGCGGTGTGGCTCGGCTGCGTCGGCGAGCGTCGAGTCCGCATTTGCGGGTCAGTCTCTCGCGGCCGTGTGACACCGTCCGCGCATGTTCGCGGCTCCCGGTCGGGCAACTTACAGATGTGTAACGCCTTGATCCGCCCTCGTATTTCTGTTCCGCGCGAACGGGAGTGCCGAAGTCGCTCACCAGCGAGATCATCCTCAACCGTGCGGTGGTGGGGGAAACCGAGTGACTCGGTAGCGGAGCGGCCGGGTGGGTTCGCGCTGCCACCGGGGAGCACGAGGCGCACAACGGTCGCCTGGGGCTTGAGAATCGGGTCGAGTGGATGCGGGTTTGGGCTCGGCGTCTGTGACGGGTCGAGGCGAGGGACGCCACTCGGCGGGAAGGGGTTGGTACGGTGACTCGCCGTGGCGGGGTATAAGCCGAAGCTAATTGAGGTGGCACTCCCTTTGGCGGCGATCAATGCGGAGGCGGCTCGGGAGAAGTCGATCCGGCATGGGCATCCGTCGACGCTGCACCTCTGGTGGGCTCGGCGGCCGCTGGCGGCGGCTCGGGCGGTGATCTGGGCTTCGCTGGTGGATGATCCGTCGGGGGACGAATCGCTTACTGCTCAGCAGCAGGAGGCGAAGCGAGACGACCTTTTCAAGATCCTCAAGAAGCTTGTGAAGTGGGAGAACTCGAACAATCCGGACGTGCTTGCGAAGGCTCGGGCCGAGATTGACCGGTGCTTTCCGGACGGGCCGCCGCCGATTCTGGACCCGTTCGCCGGGGGTGGGGCGATCCCGCTGGAGGCGCAGCGGCTGGGGCTCAAGGCGCTCGCCGGGGATCTGAACCCGGTGGCGGTGCTGATCAACAAGGCGATGATCGAGATACCACCGCGGTTCACCGGGCAGCCGCCAGTGCATCCCGACATCAGCACCAAGATCACGACCTGGGACCGGGCGCAGGGTCTGGCAGCCGACGTAGAGGCGTACGGCCGGTGGATGCGGGACGAGGCTGAGCAGCGGATTGGGCACCTCTACCCAGATGCCACCGGTCCGGATGGCGAGCAACTCACTCCGATCGCATGGATCTGGGCGCGGACGGTCGAATCGCCGGATCCGGCTTGGTCGGGGCACGTGCCTCTAGTGGCGTCGTGGGTGGTCGCCAACAGGCCGGGTAAGCCGAAGGTGTGGATCGAACCAATGATTGACCGCGACACGCAGACGATTGTCTACGAAGTCCGCGAGGGCGGGGAACCGACCTTCGAGCGGACCGTCAAGGGTGGTCATGGCACGTGCATCGGGACCGGGTCGACCATCGCTGGCGACTACATCAGAGCCGAGGCCCGATCTGGCGGGATGGGCCAGCGATTGTTGGCCGTCGTAGCAGAGGGCAATCGCAGCCGAATGTACTGCACTGCATCCGAAGCGACCGAAAGCGCGGCCCGCGTAGAGGAACCGCGGACAAAGCCGAGCCAAGTTGTTCCTGAACCGAATCACGAGGTCGACCGCCTGCCGATGTACGGGATGATGACCTGGGGTGACGCTTTCTCGCCACGCCAGTTGGTTGCTCTTACGACATTCTCGAGTCTGCTCGCGGAAGTCCGCGAGCGCATCCTCGAGGATGCGTTGTCCGCCGGGCTTGACGATGACGGCAGGCGATTGCGCGATGGTGGGTCAGGGGCGACTGCATACGCCGACGCCATCGCGACCTACCTGGCGTTCGTCGTCGACAAGTGCGTCGACTACTGGTCGACAATCTGCACGTGGCACAACTCGCGGGAGCTGATTCGTAACACGTTTGGCCGTCAGGCGATTCCGATGACGTGGGATTTCGCGGAGTGCAATCCGTTCTCGTCATCGACCGGCAACTGGATGGCGATGGTCGATTGGGTTCGGAAGGCGCTGGAGCACGTGCCGGCGTCTGTTTCGGGGGAGGCTCTACAGCGCGATGCTCGCGCTCGGGTGCGGGAGTGCCCGTTTGCGGTGGTTTCGACCGACCCGCCGTACTACGACAACATTTCATATGCCGACCTGTCGGATTACTTCTTCGTGTGGCTTCGACGCAATCTCTCGGACGTCTGGCCCGACGAGTGCGCCACTCTGCTGACCCCCAAGGCGGATGAGTTGATCGCCAACCGGTATCGCGCTGGTTCGAAGAAGCAGGCCGAGAAGCACTTCGAGTCGGGGATGGCCGAGTTCATGGCCGAGGTTGCGCGGCGTCAACCCGTTGACGTGCCTGCGACGATTTTCTACGCCTACAAAGCCACCGAGACGAGGGAGGGGGAGATTCGGGCGACGGGGTGGGACACATTCCTCCAAGCTGTTCTCGACGCTGGGTTGCAGGTGAACGCCACGTGGCCGATGCGCACGGAACTCGCCAACCGGTTGCTGGCGTCGAAGAGCAACGCACTGGCGTCGTCGATCGTGCTCGTGTGTCGCCCAAGACCTGCGTCGGCTTCGCTTGCAACTCGGGGCGGGTTCATTGCGGCGCTCAGCGCGGAACTGCCCGAGGCAGTGCGAGTCCTGCAGTCCGGAAACGTTGCCCCGGTCGACATGGCTCAGTCCACGATCGGGCCCGGCATGAAGGTGTTCTCCCGCTACGCCAAGGTTGTGGAGGCCGACGGCTCGGCTATGTCGGTCTCCTCTGCGCTGGCGATCATCAACGACGTGTTGGGCGAGATCCTCGACGGGGAGGAAGCTGAACTTGACGCACCCACACGATTCGCCCTGACTTGGTTCTCTCAGCACGGATACAACCCTGCGAAGTCGGGGGATGCCGACAACCTGGCGCGGGCGAAGAATACGTCGCTGGTGGGGATCGAGGAGTCCGGCGTCGGTGCGGCTCGTGCGGGCAAGTTCCGTCTGTACGAGCGCTCGGAACTCGCCGAGGGGTGGTCGCCGATGGACGACACGCGGCTTACGGTGTGGGAGGCAACGCAGTATCTGGTGCTCGCGTTGGAGCGATCGCAGTCGGACGCGGCAGCACTGCTGCAGCGTCTTGGCGGTTACGGCGACCGGGCTCGGCAACTCGCCTACCTGCTGTTCCAGAAGGCGAGCGATAGCGGCTGGGCTGCTGAGGCCGGGGTGTATAACGGGCTGATCACCGCGTGGCCGAGTCTACGCGCCGCGGAGGTGGGAGTGGAGGCGCCTCGGTTGTTGTGACGGGCCGGGAGCGCCAGGCGTGCGAGCGGTGAGGTTGGAGCGGTTGAGCACAATCCCAAGATGACGGCGAGCACTGTCACAATCTCCGGTCATAGTCTCTTCGGGAATCGACGAGGCGCGCTACTGGGTGCTGAACTGCGGACACGTGGACCGACGCTGATCAGGGGACGAAACCGATGGTGATGGCCAACAAAGAGCGCATATCCCGTTCGCTCGACCTCCTGCGCGACGGGCTGTGGCCGAAGTGCGCAGATACTTGGGAGGGGTTCTTCGGCCCGGACTGGCTGGAAGCGGTCAACGGCCGGCTGCACAATCCAGCGCAGAGCCCGAATATGAGCGATGCGTCGTTCCTGTTCAAGGGCATCAAGGGCACCTGGAACGAGGTGTTCGGACACGGGTTCCCGCCGGCGATTCGCTCGCTGGTGTTCGAGGTAGCGGAGGTCCGCAACGAGTGGGCGCACCAAGGGGCGTTCTCGAGCGACGACACGTTGCGGGCGCTCGACTCGATGGAGCGCGTGCTCGAAGCGTTCGGCAATCTCGACGAGCGGCGCAAGATTCGAGATCTCCGCCATGACCTGTTGCGGCAGATGTTCGAGGAGGAGTCCCGCGCCGAGCGTCGTAAGACGGCGGCGAAGCCCACCGAGAGCCGGCCGCAGGCGGGGCTGACGCCGTGGCGGGAGATCATCACGCCGCACATCGACGTGGCCAGTGGACGCTTCGACCATGGCTTCGAGCATGGCATGGCCGAATTCGCGGCCAATGTGTTCGAGGTATTGCAGGGGGCCGCGGATCCGGAGTACCAGGATCCGCGTGAGTTCTTCGCCCGTACGTATCTGACCCAGGGTCTGCGAGACCTGCTGGTGGGGGCGGCGCGGCGGCTATCGGGCGGCGGCGGTGATCCGGTCATCGAATTGCAGACCAACTTCGGCGGCGGCAAGACCCACAGCATGATCGCCCTGTATCACTTGGCCTCGGGTGTGGCGGCGTCGGACCTGGCGGGTGTTGGCGATGTGCTCGGCGAGGCGGGGGTGTCGCTGCCCGGCGAGGTGGCCCGGGCCGTCTTGGCCGGTCACATGATCTCGCCGGCGGCACCGCTGGCCGCCGAACCGGGGGTGGATCTGCACACGATGTGGGGTCACCTGGCCTACCAACTCGGAGGCCGTGACGGCTACGAGTTGGTGCGCGCCGACGACGAGGCCGGCACCAGTCCGGGTGTGGCGCTGCGGACGCTGTTCGAGGTGTGCGGCCCTGCGGTGGTGCTGATTGACGAGTGGGTGGCGTATGCACGTCAGCTCCGCGACGGTGACGGGGGACGGCGCCTGCCGGGCGGAGACTTCGACACGCAGTTCACGTTCGCCCAGGCCCTCACCGAGGCCGCCGCGGCAGTGCCGAACGTGGTGGTTCTGGTGACGATCCCGGCGTCGGACATCGAGATGGGCGGCGATCGGGGCCGCACCGCGCTGGAGCGGCTCAAGAACGTGGTCACCCGCACGGCGGCGCAGTGGCAGCCGGCATCGCCCGATGAGTCGTTCGAGATCGTGCGGCGGCGGCTGTTCGATCCGATCCCGCCGGACCGGGCGAAGGTGCGCGACGGGGTCATCCGGGCGTTCAGCGAGATGTACCGGAACCGGCCCGGCGACTTCCCGTCGGGCGTCGGTGAGGTCGAGTATCGGAAACGGATGGAGTTGTCGTACCCGATCCATCCGGCGCTGTTCGACCGGCTCTTCGGGGACTGGTCGGCGCTGGACAAGTTCCAGCGCACCCGCGGCGTGCTGCGGCTGATGGCGCTGGCCATCTCGCAGCTCTGGCAGCGCGGCGACCGGTCGCTGCTGATCATGCCCTCCAACCTGCCCATGGACTCCGGCACGCTCGTCAGCGAGATGAAGAAGTACCTGGAGGAGGGCTGGGACCCGGTCATCAAGTCCGACGTGGACGGCCCGAACTCCCTGCCGCTGCGCATCGACAACGAGGCGCCGCACTTCGGGCGCCTGTCGGCCACCCGGCGGGCCGCCCGCACCGTCTACATGGGCTCTGCGCCCCGGCCCGACGCGAAGCGAGGAGTGGACCTGAAGTCGGTCGTGCTGGGGTGCGTGCAGCCCGGCGAGCCCCCCGGCCAGTTCGCCGACGCGCTCAAGCGGCTGTCGGGAGAGGCGACGCACCTGTACGTGGACGGCAACCAGTACTGGTACTCCCTGCAGCCCAACGTCACCCGGATGGCCGCCGACCGGGCCGCCTCCAACTACACCGACCGCGACGCCGACGACGAGGTGAAGCGGCGGCTGAGTCGTCAGCGAGACCGGGGGAACTTCGCCGCCGTGCAGGTCTTCGCCGAGGGCCCCGGCGGCGTGCCCGACAACGACGACGGCGTGCGGCTAGTGGTGCTGACGCCGGCGGCCACCCACTCGACGGGTGACAAGAATTCGCCGGCGGTCGAGTTGGCGGACCGGATCCTGACGCAGCGGGAAGGCGGGCCGCGACTGAACCGCAACATGCTGGTGTTCACGGCGGCAGCGGCGAACCGGCTCGGGGAACTGCGGACGGCCACGAGGTCGCACCTGGCGTGGTGTTCAATCGTCGACGATTCATTGTCTCTCGATCTGACGGCACATCAGGCGAACCAGGCTCAGACCAAGAAGTCCGACACCTCCCAGCAGGTCGACGCCCTGATCGCCGAGACGTTCACCCAGGTGCTGATCCCGACGCAGAAGCCGGGAACCCCCGACGTGGACTGGCAAACGGCCAGGGCGAGCACAGAGGGTGACATCGGCGCCCGGGTAAGTCGCAAGCTTGCCAGCAGCGAGGAGCTGATCGCCCGGCTCGGCGGCGTGCGGGTACGCATGGACATCGACCGCTACGACCTGTGGTCCGACAGGGGCGACATCTCGGTGCGCGATCTGTGGCAGACCTACGCCCGCTTCCCGTACATGGCCCGCTTGAGTTCGTTCGACGTGCTTGCCCAGGCGATCAGCGATGGCATCGCCAACATGAACTGGGCCCAGGAGACGTTCGCCTACGCCGAAGACCACGACGGTGAGAAGTGGGTGGGCGTCCAGAAGGCTCAGCATGTGGCAGCAGGCCCCGGCGGACTGCTCATCTACCCGGACTTCGTGCCCGTGCCAGCGCCACCCGAGGAGGAGCCCGGCGCCGATGGTACGGGCGAGGGTGTCGGCGGCGAGGCAGGCGAGCCCGGCGGCACCGGAACCGGCACCGACTCAGTCCCACCGGACCAACCAGGGCCGGCTACCACCAGCGCCACCCAGTTCTACGCCCAGTTCGACCTCGACCCCGTCCGCGGAATCAAGCAACTAGGCCAAATCCTCGAACACGTCAGCGCCCGCCTAGGCCCGCAGGTCGAGTTGGCGCTGGAGGTCCGCGCTACGGACCCCGAAGGTTACGACGACGCCACCCAACGAATAGTCTCCGAGAATGCCACCAATCTCGGAGCTCATGCTTCCGAATTCGAGTAGGTCGACATGGCAGCGATCGTGATTTCGTGTATCGCCCTTGTGATCTCCATTGTCGCGGCTGGATACGCCGCCCGCGAGGCCATTGCGATTGAAAGACGCTTGCGTGGCGAGACTGACGCTCCACGAACAACATACTTCAGAATCATGATCTACAATATGGACAGATCTGTTGAGCAATCCCGTGATGTCGAAGGTGCGTATCCGAGCGTCTATGTTGAGAACATAGGGAGCGTTGAGGCGAAGGATGTCAAACTAACTGTCACCGCTGCCGATAGCAAGGACAGATGGATCGCGGGTACCGAGTTTCTCGGTCGTCAAGAGACTCTAGATGTCGAACTCGGGAGAACTATAGGTTCACGTCTCTATAATGTGGAAGTCTCATGGAACGACGGCCGCCGCATTCGACAGAAATATAGGCGAACAATGCAGTCGTATACGTAGTCGCCTCTAGAGAGTATCATGCGGCTGTTTCCGAGAGCACGGATCAACGAAATGTACACGCGGAAACGGACTTCTGGATTCAGTGAGAATCTAGAGTAATATGGTGGATTGTGATTCCGTAGCGGCCAGTGTCGAACTCTGGAACTGGCATTACTTTAGTGGTTCTCCGCGTTTTGTGAGGCAGCGGGGTTCGGTTGTCTGGCGACCTCAGCGTGTCATGCGCAGCGGTACAGGACGCGGTAGCGGTAGTTCTCGGCGTTTGTGCAGCCGAATCCTTGGCGCTTGACGGCCTTGATGATCCGGTTGGTGCCTTCTGTGAGCTTCTAAGTCAAGCGGGGAGACCTGAAGGGGACTGTCAGTTTCTGACAGTCCCCCTATCAAGGGCGAATTGTGGCCGGTGATTCGTTGTGAAGGCGCTCCCGGCGGCGGTCCGCGGCACTTCTCCTCCACGGTGCCGAATCGCGCATCCGGCGCAGCGGACTCGGAGCGCCCGTGACAGCATATGATGCTGCCGTAGTTGGGGCCGGCAGTGCGGTTTCTGGAACAACTGGACCATTGTCGTTGAGCACGCGCTCTGTCGCACCCCGCGCCCGCAATCAATTGTGCCGATAGCGCGATACCCGCGACACACCACCTTTGGATCGTGACAGTTTCGCCTGGCACCGCGTTCCGGCCTAGCCGGACGTTCGCTCTGAGAGTTCTTCGCGGAGGCGCTGAAGATCGGCGTCGGCGGCGCTCAGGATTCTGAGCCCGCATTCTACGCAGTAGCCGTTCTCGCCAGAAGCAGGACCGGGGTTTTTGACGATCAGCCGCAGTGCTCCTTTTGCGACGCGGTGTTTCGGGTTGAATTTGCAGCCCGCGGCTGCCTTGGCGGCCCTAACCGACAAGCTCCCGAGGACGCGCTTAATCGCAGGCATTACAACTCGTCTCGCAATTCGGCTTCGACCGTGTTGGCGATCTCCTCGAGTCGAAGTTCGACCTGCTCGAGTTCTTCGGTGGTGAGTTCGCGTCGTGAACGTGGCTCGATGCCAAGAAATCGGTTCACCGCTCGGTGCATCAGGACGATGGCAGCAGCAAGATTGTTAGCGGCTCCGGTCCCGCCGAGCGAGGCGATTCGAACCCCGCTCGGGGATTGACTGAGCGACTCACAGATGCGTCCAGCGAGAGCCTGGGTTTGCTCGCGGAGTCGGCGCCGCAGGAAGATTCGGTGGTCTTGGGGTTGCACTGGCAGCCGCATCGGATCTTCAGGTTCGCCGAGAGCGTCCCTCTGTTGTTGTCGTCGCCACACCAGTTCGTCTCGGTCGATACCAAGGTCCACTAGGTCGAGCCCCTGTTCGCGAGCGACGGCGAGGAGGTTGTCGATGAGTGTGTCGTCGCTTGGATCGAGGAACGGGTCGGAGATGAAGTGGTCGATGATCTCTTGGGTGACGTTCAGTGGTCCCCACAGGGGTCGCCGACGCTCTGCCTCGTCGCTTGGCTGAGTCTCGTCGGCATTCAGCCAATCGTGGATGATTTCTTGGTCGTCGCTGTCGAGGAGTTTGAAGTCTTGCCAGTGCCGGTCCACGTTGAGGCCGACATGCGTCACGATGACGCCGCGGTTGTCGGGATGGGTGGGTGCTCGTTGGACGTTGACACGCATGACGCGGCCGACGAGCTGGATGTAGGGGCTGAGCGATCGGAACGGTCGAAAGATGGCCGCGACCGACAGTGGCGGGTGGTCGAATCCTTCGCCGAGCATCTGGACCTGGACGATCACATCGAGAGTTCCGTTTCGTAGGTTCCGCAACGCCTCTTCTTGGTCTTCAGCAGACATACCGGAGTGAATCTCCTGCGCAGCTAGTCCTCGCTCCTCATAGAGGCCGCGAATGTCGCGAGCATGGTTGAGCGAGCACGCGACGGCGATGAGTTGATGGTCGAAGTCGGACTTGCGGAGGTGGTCCAACCACTGGATCGACGCGTCGACAACGGAGATGTTGCATTCACGGGCGAGAGCGAGACCCTTCGAGTACCAGTCCTCTTCTCGCATCTCGAGGACTTCGTCGAGCGTGTGGCGGTACTCGTCGCCTTGGTAGGTGAAGTAGATCTCCCTGGGGGCAACGTTAGTTGCGGTGATGTTCTTGATGTACCCGCGCTGCATCGCCTCACGGAACGTGAACGTATAGATCACCTCTCCTTCGACGGGTTGATCATCTGCGCGGAACGGGGTCGCTGTGAGGCTCACGACTCTCGCCTCGGGAAAGTGATCGAACACTCGCCGCCACGTGGGGGCGGCATTGTGGTGGCCCTCGTCGACGAGAATCAGGTCGAAATAGTCGTGGTCGAAGCGAGGGAGCCAACGATCAACTCGCTGTGCAAGCTGGTGAATATTCGTCGTAACGATGTGAGCGTTGTGGGCATCGCCGAGGTTTGCGTCGGAGTCCAGGACGGAGCGGAACGGCCCAGCATTCAGGTTCTGCAGGCAGCCGGTTCGGCGATAGAAGCATTTCGTGCTCGTGACGTCGAGGTCGTCGGCGAGCTGGTTCCGGATCGTGAGATTGGGCGCGAGCACCAGAACTCGGCCCTGAGCGATTCCGAAGGGCAGAAGCGTGATGAGGCCGCTCTTGCCGCAACCCACAGGAATGCGCTCTACAGCGCGGTGTCCGCCACCCGCGAAGAACTGTACGGCTGCTTCGTGGCCTGCGATCTGCGGCTCCCGCAAGCTGGGGTTACCTTTGATCTGGACCTCGGAATTCTCGAAGAACCGAGTGATTTCTTCGTTAGATAGCGTCATACTGGGGGAGTTTCCTACGCTGATCCGAGATCGACCCGAGCCGCCACTGTGAAACGATACCGGCGTGGGGTGATATCGAGGTCATGTGTGCCCTCCAACGGTGCGCTCAGCAGATCGCGTCGGGAGACGTGAGGCAGAGGTGCGCACTGTTGCAGGCGGCGAGGCACGGCGACCGCTCGGTACCGCCCAAGCCATCAACGACGAAGCCGCTGCATAGATCGCCAAGACGACAGCCGCTGCCTCCGCATCGACGGGACACCAACAATCGAGGCCGGGCTCCACGAAATTCGGCCTGAAACGGCGCTTTGCGCTGGGAGCACGCCAAGTAGGGAAGATCCGGTTGTCGCTGTCGGTATTGCCGACGATCAGGAGCGAAGAGTTGCCGGTGCCTCGTCGTCGAGGTGCCCTCAGCTCCACGGCTGGGTAGCCGGGACCAGATCTCTTCCCGTCGCCAGCAGATCGCTGTTGGCCGCGGGGGTGGACGATGTGCGCGGACACGGCGAGCCGACGTCGCATCGGCTGGAGAGTGATGTGCCTGCGGCGGGATTGGGGTGCGGGCGACGCTGGACACCGAGCGGCGCTATGGGTTGATCTGGACCCGCACGGTGCTTCACGTCCGGGGACGCCAAGTCGGGTTGGCGTCACGTCTGAGCGGCGAGGAAGGTGTGGAGGTGGTCGATCAGGATTTTCGGCTGGTCGATCGGGATCAGGGTTCGACTGTCGTCGATCCACACGAGCTGGGTGTTCTGGAAGTGGTCGTCACGACTGTGGGATGCCTCGAGGATGTCTTCCAGGCGATCCTTGTCCGTTCTGCTCACAGAGTGATGGCTTCCTGGCGCATCCCGCGGCACTTGTCATTGAGCCTGTCTGCGTCGACGACATCCACGTCGCCGCCCAGCAGGTCCTCGAGTTCCACCTTCAGCCCCGCCATGTCGAACAGCGTCGCCCCCGGCAGGAAGTCGGTCAGGAAGTCGTAGTCGCTGGCATCGGTGTCGTCGCCACGGGCGACAGAGCCGACGAGCGCGATGGAACTGGCCCTGTGCCGGGACGCGGCCGAGCGGATCGCTTCGCGGTGCCTCACGAGAATCTCCTCGCGCCGGCTCATGGCGCGAGCGTACCGCCTCGGCTCCAGTCGACTCGCGTCACGAATCCGCCGCCACTGCCGAGCGCATCGGCCAGCAACTCCCGGATGCGCGCTCGGGGTTCGGTTGCTGCGCCGGCGCTGAGGCTCGGCGCCATGCTGTTGGTGGCCCGCACCCGGATGGGTCGACCGGATTCGGTTGTCGCGCCGGTCGGGTGGGGCTGTCGGGGGGGCGTCATAGCCGGCGGCACGGATGGTCATCGTGGTCGCGCTGATGCGGTCGACCAGATCTGGCAGTTCAAGGCCCGCTTTGCGGAGCTCGCGGGCGACGGCGAGGAGACCCGACCTGCGGTTCTCGCACACGGTCCGATTCGTGCGTGGGATCTCGACGTCCTCCAGCAGTCGGGCCAAGTGCGAGTTGCGCGACGACGTAAGGGGCTCGCTGAACAAGCGGGTGGGGCTGATCTCGCCGTGCAAGCCGCCGGGGTTGGTGACTCGGAGGCGGTCGGGGTAGGCCTCGATGCGCACTTGAGCGCCGTGGGCGAGATGAGCCTGCCAAATCGTGTATGACGTGGTGGATCTTCAAGGATATGCTGGCTGGATGCCGTTCGTGAACCGGCCGGTCGACGCCCAAAACCTGCACGAGGCCATGTCCCATGCTCCGGTGACGCTGCTGACCGGCCCCCGTCAAGTGGGCAAGACCACCCTTGCCCGCCAGACCATTGCCTCGTCGCCGTCGGCGTTCTACGACCTCGAGGACCATCGCGACCTCGCCCGCCTCGCCGAGCCGACGCTGGCGCTGCGCGACACCGGCGAGACAATCGTGATCGACGAGGCCCAGCGACTGCCGGAGTTGTTCCCGACGCTTCGAGTCCTCGTCGACGAGGATCGCCGGCCCGGCCGCTTCGTCGTGCTCGGCAGCGCGTCGCCCGATCTCATCGGCCTGGGCTCGGAGTCATTGGCCGGCCGGGTCACCCTTGTCGAACTGGGGGGCTTGCGGCTTGCCGATGTCGGTACGCAACGCCTGGACGACCTCTGGCTGCGCGGCGCCCTGCCCGAGTCGTTTGTCGCCGTCACCGACGAAGCATCGAACCGCTGGCGCGACGACTACATCTCGACGTTCCTCGAGCGCGACCTGGCCAATCTGGGATTCCGGTTTCCGGCCACGACGATGCGGAGATTCTGGACAATGCTGGCCCACTACCACGGCCAGACCTGGAACGGCGCCCGAATCGCCCGCTCCATCGACGTGTCGGAGTCAACCGTCAGGCGGTACATCGACGCGCTCACCGATGCCCTGATTGTTCGTCAGCTGCCGCCCTGGTTCGCCAACGTCTCAAAGCGCCAGGTCAAGTCACCGCGGGTCTACATCCACGATTCGGGCGTGCTGCACCGCCTTCTGGGCATCGCCGGCATGCTCGACCTCGAGCGCTCGCCGATGCTCGGTGCCAGCTGGGAGGGCATGATCGTCGAACAGCTCCTGACCAGATTCGCCCCCACCCATCCGGCTTACTGGTCGACCCACGGAGGCGCCGAACTCGACCTGCGCCTGGAGATCGATGGACGACTTCTTGGATTCGAGATCAAGCGCACCACCCGGCCATCGGTATCCAAATCGATGCACAGCGCCATTGCCGATCTCGACCTCGATCATCTGTTCGTCGTTCACGCCGGCCCCCACCGGTTCCCCCTCAACGAGCACGTCACCGCCATCAGTGCCGTCGAACTCCTGACAGGAACAAACCCGCTCGCCGGCCCGTGAGCGACCGAGTGCGAGTTGCGCGACGACGTGAGGGGCTCGCTGAACAAGCGTGGGGCGGCGGCAGCCACCTCCCGCCAGCGCTCACGAGAAGCCGGTGATGGCTCCCGGGTCAGCGCGCGGGTCCCGCGGCCCCCAGGCGCCGGCGGCTACCCGGCTCAGGAAGTCGGCGATGAGGGTGTTGACGAGGTCGGGTTCCTCGATGTTCAGCGTGTGGCCCGACTTGGCAAGGACGGCGAGGCCGGCCGTCGGGATCACCCTCTTCAACCACACGCTCGTCTCCAGGCAGCCGTCGTCCTCGTCACCTGCTAGGACGAGGACAGGGGTCGCGATCGCCGCGAGTTCGGCCTCGAGGGCGTACAGCGACGGCCTTCCCCGCTGCACGCCGCGCATCGTGGCGGCCGAGCCTTCCGCCGAGTGCTCGCCCAGCCATTCGGTGTACTCCTGCCAGGCTCGGTGGTCCTTGTTCTGCAGTTGCACCCGCGACGGCCCGGACATGTACTGCCGGGCGAAGGCACCGATTCCCGACGTCTCGATCACCTCGGCGATGGCATCGCACTCGCCGCGGAAGCGGTCCACCTCATGCGGGCGTGCTCCGTAGCCCGTGCCCGCCGCAACCAGCGACCGGACACGCCCCGGATGTTGCATAGCGAGGTGCAGCCCGCAGAAGCCTCCCATGGAGATCCCGATGACGTGCGCCGACGGCAGGTCGTGCGCATCCAGCACGGCGACCGCGTCGTCGACGGCGTGCTGCTGGGAGTAGGCAGCGGGATCGGCGGGGACCTGCGACGGCGGGTAGCCGCGCGCTCCGTAGGTGATGCAGCGGTGGCTCCGTGAGAAGCGGCGCATCTGAGGCTCCCAGGTGCGATGGTCGCCGGCGAACTCGTGGATGAAGAGGATCGGATCGCCACTGCCGACCGACTCGGTGTGCAAGGCCACACCGTCGGCGGTCGTGACCACCTGCTCCGATGTCTCCGGGACTGCTGTCACTTGCGCCACCTCCATGTCGTTGCCGCCGGGGCACCGGGACGTTGTGCGGTGGGATGCCATCGTCGACCGCTGCCAATCCCATCGCCCCCGGTAATCGGGCACCGCCGGCAGGTCATCTATGGTGAACCACGTGACGGACGGGCGCAACCGACCGCAGGGCGAGCAGGATCCCCAGCCCGATGTGACCGAGTTCCTGATGTCCGACGAGAGGCGCCGCAACGCAGTCGACAGCGCCTTCCTGGATCGGCTCGACGAGGCCATCACCAGCGCCGAGGAGCGCCAGCACGCCACGCTCGTGCTCCGCTCGTCGCTGGAGACGGTGTTCAGCTCCGGCGCCGACCTCACACTCCCCGACGCCGAGCGGGCCGACGTGTCCGATCGCCTCTACGGCACCTACCAGCGGATGCTCCGCTCGCCGGTCATCGTCGTGGCCGACGTGGCCGGCGCGGCCGTGGGCGGGGGCGCCCAACTGTGCCTCGCCGCAGACGTCTGCATGGTCACGCCCGATGCCTGGTTCCGCTTCGCCGGTGTCGGCCACGGGTTGGCCGTGAGCGCCTGGGCCCTGGTGAGCACTGTCGGGCGCCACGCGGCAGCCGACATGTGCCTGACGATGCGCAAGGTGGACGCCGCCGAGGCCATCCGGCTGGGGCTGGCGACACCCCGGCGGGACGAACTCGTCGCCGAGATCGCCCGGACGGACGCAGCGGCTCGCCGGCGCCTGAAAGAACTCCTGACCGCCGAAGTGCACGAGCCGCTGCAGCGGGAACGGGCGGGAAACCGTGACAACTGGACGGGCAGCATCGAGGGGCTGCGCCGCTAGGGATGTGCTGAGTCATCGGTCTGCAGCGTCGGTCGACCCGCTCGACTGTGGATTCCGGCCTTCGCCGGAATGACGAGATGAACGCCGGAATGACGAGAGGATCGCCGGAATGACGCGAGGAGTGGTCCGAACTTGACTCCGCAACGGGTCGACAGTCCGGTCGCTTGCCCGCCCGGGCCTGAACGGAGAACGTGACAGCCAGCCATTCAACGCAGACGGATCCTGTCGACTCAACGCAGACGGATCCTGTCGACTCAACGCAGACGGATCCTGTCGACTCAACGCAGGCGGATCCCGTCGACAGCGCGACGTTGCTCGCCTGGCGGATGCACGATCCGACCCTCCCGCCGGCACCCGACCGCCGCGAACTCTCCCGCCGGCTCCGGCGCGGCTCGATATCGCGGGCGCTGCGGCGCCGGGCCCTGACCGGAGCGACAAACACGACGATTGGCGTGGACGGCGCGCACATCGGCCTGCGGGAGCTGTACGGGCAGACCGGAGCCCTCGCGGCGACGCTCGCCCGCAGGGGCGTGGGCCGGGAACGCCCGACGCTCCTGGCCGCGCCCACGTCGCTGGACTTCATCAGGTGCTACCTGGCGCTGCTGGCCGTGCGCTCCCCCGTCGTGCTCGCCAACCCTTCTGCCACAGCCCCCGAACTCGAGGCGCAGATCGCCGCGGCATCGGTGTCGGTGGCGATCACCGGCGGCGAGGCAACCGACACGCTCGCCGGCCTCGCCGCCGGGTCGTCCGTGGCGCACTGGCCGATCGCCGGTCTGGACGCCACCGGTGGCGGCTCTCTGCCGCACGCGCAGCTTCCCCGCTCGGGCGACGTGGCCGTCTGCGCGTTCACCTCGGGGACGACGGGGGCGCCGAAGTTGACCCCGCTGCGCCACGGCGACATCCAGGCGTCCATCCGCAGCGCCATGACCGCTTGGCGGTGGCGCCGCAACGACGTCCTGGTCCATGCGCTGCCGATGTACCACCAGCACGGGCTCAGCGCCCTCCATGCCGCCGTGCTGAGCGGCTCGTCGCTCCACTGCCTGTCCCGGTTCGACCCAGAGCGGCTCATCGGCGAAGCCAAGCATCGCCACGCCTCGGTCATCTTCGCCGTTCCCGCCATGTGGGAACGCATCACGAGCGCCTACTCCACCGTGGATGCGCCCCGCCTGCGCCTGCTCATATCGGGCTCGGCCCCGCTGCCGGCGACACTGTTCGAGCGGATCAACGACGTCTTCGGCCAACCTCCCCTGGAGCGCTACGGGACCACCGAGTCGGGGCTTAACGTCTCGAACCTCTACGACGGCCCTCGCCAACCCGGCGGCGTGGGGTTCCCGTTGCCGGGCGTCGAGATCACCATCGACGAGCAGTCCGGCGAACTCTCGGTGCGCGGCCCGCAGGTCTTCGCCGGCTACGCGGGCCGGGCCCCTCGCGCCGACGACGAATGGTTCCCAACCGGCGATCTGGCCGAACGCAACCCGGCCACCGGCGCGGTCACGATCACGGGACGTTCCAAGGACATCATCATCACCGGCGGCATGAACGTCCACCCGCGGGAAGTAGAGGACGTGCTGGCCCGCCACGCGGCGGTCGACGCCGTTGCCGTCGTCGGTGCGCCGTCGAAGCGCTGGGGCGAGGAGGTCACGGCGTTCGTGGTCAGTGCCCGGGGCTTCACGCCCGACGAGCTTCGCCACTGGGTCCGGCAGCAACTGAGCGCCTACAAGGTTCCGAAACGCTTCCACCCCATCGCGGAGATTCCCCGGAACCCCACCGGGAAGATGATGCGGAATGAACTGGTCGAGCGCGCCGTGACCCTCGGTGCCGCCCCTCACGCTGATGACCCTGAGGCATAGGGGACTGCCGAGTAACGAACGGCGGGCGTTGACGGATCCGTTGGATCCTGGATTCCGGCCTTCGCCGGAATGACGGGTGAGGGATCCTGGCGCATTACCCAGCAGTCTGTGAGCACGTTCCGGCGCCTGTAGCGCCCTGTCGACCGGCACGTACCGGGGCCGATCACTAGCATCGGTCTCACCGCTGTCCCTCGACAAGCAGGGGCTAAGTCCCCTGCCACCCGGACGTACCGCGGTCGAACCAAGGGGGAAGACAATGCCGTCCACTTTGCTGCGAACCGCCTGCTCCCGGCGATTCCGTCGCCTGCTCGCCACAGCAATCACGGTCGCTCTGGTCGCCGCCGCCTGCGGCGGGGGCGGCGACGACGGCTCAAGCGTGTCCGAGCCCATTGCGGTACCTGCTCCGCCCCCCGCACCCGGCGACCCACCGGCACCGCCACCCGCACCCGGCGACCCACCACCACCGCCACCCGCACCCGGCGACCCACCACCACCCCCACCCGCACCCGGCGACCCACCGGCACCGCCACCCGCACCCGGCGACCCACCACCACCCCCACCCGCACCCGGCGACCCGCCACCACCGCCCGACGCCCCGCAGCCCCCGCCACCGTCCCCTGTTGCAGCGCCCGAGCCGGTCTCCGAGCCGGTCTACGGAGGCGAGTTGGTGTTCGGCCTCGAGGGGGAGACGCCCGACGGCTGGAACCCGGCGACCACGCAGTGCGCCGTGGCCTGCCACACCGTGATGCGCGCCATCTTCGACCCGCTCACCATCCAGGACGACTCCGGAGCGACCCGGCCCTACCTCTTGGAATCCTTCGAGTCGAACGAGGACTTCACCGTCTGGACGCTGCGGATGCGCCCCGGCATCACCTTCCATGACGGAACGCCGGCCGACGCCAACGCCGTGTCCACGCACTTCGACGCCCTGCGGAAGGGCACCCTCACCGGCCAGGTCATGCGACCTCTGGAGAGCTGGACGGTCATCGACGACCTCACTCTCGAGGTACAGAACAACCGATCCTTCGCCGGTCTGCCCGACATGCTGACGGGCCAGATGGGCTACCTGGCCGCACCGAGCCAGCACGCCGACCCCGACGGGGCGGCCAACCCGGTCGGCACCGGGCCTTTCGTCTTCAACTCCTGGATCCCCAATCAGGATCTGGTCGTGGACCGCAACCCCAACTACTGGAAGACCGACGCCGAGGGGCGCTCCCTGCCCTACCTCGACCGGATCGTGTTCCGAACCATCCCCGACGGCGACACCCGGAGCCTGGCCCTGCGATCGGGCGACTTGGACGTGCACCACGTCAACGACCCCCTTATTGCCACCGACAACAGGGAGAACCACAAGGTCGTGGAGGAGGGCAGTTTCTTCCAGACCGTCTACATGTTGCTCAACAACGCCAAGCCGCCCTTCGACGACATCCGCGCCCGTCGGGCGGTGGCTCTCTGCACCGACTACGAGACCTACAACCTGCTGCGAGCGGGCGGCAACGTCCCCATCGCCAACGGTCCGTTCGGGCCGAACACCCCCGGCTACCTGGCCGACACGGGGTTCCCCACCTACGACCCGGAGGCGGGGCGGGCCCTCTGGAGCCAACTCGACAACCCCGGAACCGTCGAGCTCGGAACCACGAACAACCCCGTCAACCTGATCACCACCGAACTCATCGCCCGGATGTGGAACGACTGCGGTGTCGACACCACGATCACCCAGTACGACCAGGGGACCCTCATCCTCAACGCCGTGGTAGGGAGCTTCCAGGCGTTCCTGTGGCGGAACCACAACGGAGCCAGCCTGGAGGCCGAACGCATCTGGTGGCACACCGAGTACGCCAGCGGCCTGGCCATCAACTTCGGGCGCATCCTGAGCCCCCGGATCGATGCTGCCCTGGACGCGGCATCGCAGACAGTGGACCGCGACGAGTTGCGGGCGCTCGCCGAGGACATCAACCTGGCGTTTGCCGAGGACGTGCACAACGTCTGGTTGACCTGGTCGCTATGGATGCTCCCCCACCAGGACCACGTCCAGAACCTCGCGCTGCTGACGCTGCCCGACGGGCGCGAAATCCTCAACCTCATCGAAGGGCGGGCGTTCCTCACCGAGACCTGGATCGAGTAACGCGTCAGCGGCACGTGTAGGACTCGCTCACTAACATTCGGACACACCCTGATCCGGTGAGCCCTGCTCATCCACCGCGCAACTCGCCCCACGCACCGCGGCACCACGGGAACGGAGCATGTCATGCCGGCCACCCCTCACCGAAGTAGTCGCCGCTCGAAAGTTCCACTGTTCATCGCAGCCCTGACCGCCGTCCTGCTGGTCGCGGCGGCTTGCGGGGGAGATGGCGACAGCGGCGGGTCGACCGCGTCTCCGCCTCCGGCCGGCGGCAGCACAGAGCCGGCGTCCCAACCGGATGCCGACGCACCACCATCCCCGCCCGACGCGGCGGCGAGCCCAGCGGATGCGCCGCCGGCACCAACCGATGCGCAAGCGGCCGCTCCCGACGCGCCCCCGTCCGCACCTGACGCGCCCCCGTCCGCACCTGACGCGCCCCCGTCCGCACCTGACGCGCCGCCGGCCCCGGCCGACGCGCCGCCATCGCCCCCGAGCGACCCTCCGCCGCCGCCACCCGCGCCGGTTGCGGCACCCGAACCCACCTCGGGACCCGTCTACGGCGGCACGCTCACCTTCGGCGTGGAGGCGGAAACCCCGGATGGCTGGAATCCCGCCACCACACAGTGTGCGGTGTCGTGCCACGCCGTGATGCGAGCCGTCTTCGATCCGCTGATCGTCGAGGACGAGACCGGGGCGCCGCAGCCGTACCTGTTGGAGTCGTTCGAGGCCAACGACGACTTCACCGTCTGGACGTTCAGGATGCGCCCCGGCATCAGGTTCCACGACGGCACGCCCGTCGGCGCCGACGCCTTGGCAATACACGTCCAGAACCTGAAGGCAGGCGCCCTCACCGGACAGTTGCTGCGCCGCATCGAGAGCTGGGAGGTGGTCGACGAACTGACCCTGAAGGTCTATTCCAACGCGCCGTTCGCAGGGCTTGTCAGCGGTCTGACGGGGCAGTTCGGCTACCTGCCCGCACCCAGCCAGTACGCCGATCCCGATGGCGCGGCCAACCCCGTCGGCACCGGCCCGTTCGTGTTCAAGTCGTGGATTCCGGACCAGGAACTGGTCGTGGAACGCAACCCCGACTACTGGCGGACCGACGCCGAGGGCCGCGCCCTTCCCTACCTGGACCGGATCGTGTTCCGCCCGATAATCGAGCCGGACGCCCGGAAACTGGCCATGCAGACCGGCGACATCGACGTCACGCACTCCGACATCGGCCTGGACTTCGACGACTACAGGGAGAACTTCAAGACGGTGGAGGAACGCAGCTTCCTCCAGAGCTACTACCTGCTGATGAACAACGCCCGGCCGCCCTTCAACGACATCCGCGCCCGGCAGGCCCTCGCCCAGTGCACCGATCACGAGACCTACAACCTGCTGCGCACCGGGGGCCACTTCGACATCGCCAACGGCCCCTTCGGACCCAACACACCCGGCCACCTGGCCGACACGGGGTTCCCCACCTACGACCTCGAGGCCGGACGGGCGCTCTGGAGCCAGGTCGACGATCCCGGCACGATCACGCTGGGCACCACGAACGACGCCTACTACCGGACCGGCGCCGAACTGCTCGCGCAGATGTGGTCCGCCTGCGGTATCAACGTCGAGATCCAGCAACTCGACCAGGGAGCCCTCATCCTCAACGCCGTGATGGGGAACTTCCAGGTGTTCCAGTGGCGGAACCACAGCGGCGTCAGCCTCGAGAACGAACGCGTCTGGTGGCATTCCGAATACGCCAGCGGCCTTGCCGTCAACTTCGGCCGCATCGTGAACCCACAACTCGACGCCGCCCTCGACGGAGCCACCCGGACCGACGACCCCGCCGCGCTGGCGCAACTCGCGGAGGAGGTCAATCGCATCTTTGCCACAGATGTGCACAATGTCTGGCTGCACTGGGTGCGCTGGCTCATCCCCCACCGCGGGGAGGTCCAGAATCTGGGCTGGATCACGCTTCCACCACCGGACGGGCGCGAGGTCCTGAACATCCTGACGGGAAAGACGTTCCTCACCGAGACCTGGATCGAGCAGTGAGCCGGCCCGGACGGCTCCGCCGGCTCCGCTAGTCACACCGAGAGGAATACGAACGGTGGCAGCGTTCTCCCAACGGCTCGCCAGCAGACTGGTGCAGACGGCCGCGGTCGTGCTCATCGTCACGTTCGCCACCTACTGGATGCTCAGCCTGCTGCCCGCCGACCCCTGCTTCCTCTCGGTGGGCACCGGTGCCACGGAGGAACTGCTGGCAGAGTGCCGCGAGAATCTCAACCTGGACCGCGGCATCCTCTCGCAGTACGGGGCCTGGCTCGGCAACATGCTGAGCGGTGATCTCGGCGAGTCGTACCGCAACGGCATCCAAGTCACCGACAGCCTGGCGGACAAGCTGCCGGTAACCGCCTGGCTGGTTCTCTACACGACCGTGCTGAGCATCGTCGTGTCGATACCTCTGGGAATGCTGAGCGCCGTACGGCGGGACACGTGGGTGGACCGCCTGCTCACCGGTGGCGCCTTCTCGTTGCTGGCCCTGCCGTCGTTCGTGCTGGGCGTTGTGCTGGCGCTCGTGTTCGCCGCCAAGCTGGGCTGGTTCAACCTGGGCGGCTACGTGGGTCCCACGTCGGGTGTCATCGCGCACTGGAAGTCGCTGTTCCTGCCGGTGGTCACCCTCACGGCGGGAGTCATGCCCTTCTTCCTGCGACTGCTGCGCAGCGACGTGATCACCACCCTGCAGGAGGACTACGTGGAGGCGGCCCGGGCCAAGGGCCTGCCCCGCTGGTGGATCCTGCTGCGTCACGTGCTGCGGCCGTCGAGCTTCACGGTCGTCACCGTCGCAGGCCTGAACGCGGCACAGCTCGTGAACGGGGCGCTGGTGGTCGAGGTGATCTACGACCTCGACGGCATGGGAACCTTCCTGATCTCGGCGGTGTTCAACCAGGACTTCCTCGTGGTGCAGACGCTGGTCGCCCTGATCGCGGCGGGCTTCGTGGCAACCAACATGCTCGTGGACGCCATGTACCCGCTGCTGGATCCCCGGGTCCGGGTGCGGAACCGATGAAAGGGGTCACCGTCCCGGGCGCGCGCGCCCTCGCCACCCTGCGAGGGAAGGAATCTCGCAGTGCCGGGGTGGGTCGCCTCCGCCTCGCCGAGCAGTCCGTGGGCTTCTGGCTGGCGTTCCTGTGGCTGGTCGGTCTCGGATTCTTCTTGCTGTTCGCGCCGGTTCTGGGATTCCTTGCCGACCCCGAGGGCTACTCGCGGGAAGTGCTGCAGGGCGTCGGCTGGTCGCACTGGTTCGGTACCGACGAGTTGGGACGGGACATGTTCGCCAGGGTGGTGTGGGGCGGGCGGCTCTCGCTGATGATCGCTGTGCTCGCCGTGGTGCTGGGGACCCTGATCGGCGGCCTGATGGGGCTGCTGGCCGGCTTCTTCGGGGGATGGGTGGACACGGTGCTCAGCGGGGTGATCAACATCCTGCTGGCTCTGCCGGCACTGATCCTGGCCCTGTTCATCGTGACGGTCCTGGAGCAGAACACGCGCAACGTGGTCGTGGCGGTCACAATTCTGGCGACCCGCACCGTGGCACGCATCGTCCGCGCGCAGACGCTGCGGTTCCGCGACCGCGAGTTCGTCACGGCGGCTCGCTGCATGGGGGCCCGCACGTCGCGCCTGCTGTTCCGTGAGGTGCTGCCCAACCTGGTGCCGATCGTCGTGGCGTTCTCCTTCCTGGGCCTGGGGCTGGTGATCGTCGGCGAGGGCAGCCTCAGCTTCATCGGCAAGAGCGTGCCGGCGCCGGCCATCACGTGGGGGGGCCTCCTGGCGATCGCCAAGGGCAAGCTGTCGGCGGCGCCGCACCTCACCATCTACCCCGCCGTCGTGATGTTCTTAACGCTGATGGCGGTGAACTACATCGGCGACACGCTGCTGCGCCGCTTCGACGTGCGCCAGTCGATGATCTGAGACGAACTAGGAGAGCGCCACGGGCAGGCGGGCCAGGCCCCGGAGCGTGAGGCGGGGCTTCCAGGGCGGACTCTCCTCGGTGGCCGTCCAGGTCGTGAAGCGGTCGAGAAGTCCGGCCAGCACCACCTGTCCCTCCAGGCGGGCCAGCGAGGCCCCGAGGCAGTAGTGGATGCCCGAGGAGAACGACAGCAGCGGGATCTCGCTACGGCCCACGTCGAAACGGTCGGGATCGTCGGTGACGGCGGGGTCGCGGTTGGCAGCCCCCAGCAGGGTCATTACCACGAACCCCTTGCGCACGAGATGACCGTCGATCTCGACATCCTCGAAGGCGTACCTGCTGTCGACGTGCACGGGCGGCTCGAAGCGCAGCACCTCCTCCACGGCTGCCGGGACGATCGACCGGTCGGCGCGCAGCCGGGCCAGCTGTTCGGGGTTGCGCAACAAGGTGTGGACCATGTTCCCGATGAGGTTGGTGGTCGTCTCGAAGCCGGCGCCGTAGATGAGGATCACCGTCATCACCATCTCGCCGACGGTGAGCCGGTCCTCGCCGTCCGCCGCGGCGATCAGCCCGGAGAGCAGGTCGTCGGCCGGCTCGGCGCGCCGCCGGTCGATCAACTCGTGGAGGTACTCCCGGACCTTGTCCCGGGAGACCTTGGCGCGCTCCGCCTCGGCGGCGCCGCGGCCGGGTTCGAGGGTGGCTGCAAGGTCCAAGATGAGCGGCCGCAGCCAATCACGATCGTTCCGGGGGATGCCGACGAGTTCGCTGATCACATTGGCGGGTAGCGGGAAGGCCAGCCGGGCCATCAGGTCACCCCCTCCACTTGCGGCGAGATCGTCGAGCAACTCGGCCGTCATGGTCTCGATGGACGCCCGGATTTGCTCGACATGGCGGGGAGTGAAGGCGCGGCTCACCAGCGACCGGATGCGAGTGTGGTCGGGAGGGTTCAAGAACAGCATCGACCGATCACCGCCGGCGTCGCGGCTCGGTGCGCCCATCAGCGAGGGCACCAGGTCGCCGGGCCCGGGCTTCCCCAGCCGCTGGTCGCGGAGCACCGCCCGGCAATCCTCGAAGCGTGTGAGTATCCAGTAGTCGGCGAATCCCAACTTATGGACGGGTGCCGTCTCCCGCATTTCTCGCAGGAGCGGGTACGGGTCGGCGATCACGTCCGGATCGGTCACGAGCCGCCGCAGCAGTTCGTCGCTCATCGCCCGCTTCCCTCCGCGTCGCTCACGGCCGAAACGCTATCGACCGGGCTCAGTCGAACTCGTCGGGGGCGAGCGGCACGGCGACGTCCGCTCGGATCAGCTTCATGAGGTGCGCGGCGCGCCCCTCCCAGACGCTGGGCGGACCGACCCGGTAGAACGGTGACCGCAGGTTCTCCATGAGCAGGGTCACCATGGACGTGTCCTCGGCGTTGGTCACCGCCAGCGTCTCGAGTTCACGCTCCTCGTCGTCGAGCGTCTTGCCGATGCCGTAGATCCGCGACAGCAGCCGCGTGCGGTCCGGGGCGATGGGGTCGGCGCGCACCAGGATGAGCTGCGTGGGGTAGGGCAGCGGCGTGAGGTTGGGGTAGATGAAGTCGGCGTAGTGGCCCAGCAGTTGCTCCTCGGACAGGTCGTCGCGCCCGCCCGATGCGTCGTCGAACTCCGCATGAGGCTTGTACCCGCTGCACGTCCGGCCGGAGAACCGCACGATGGTGTCCATCTGCTTGCGGTAGCGGTTCATGCGCCGGTGCACGAAACGCACGTGGTAGTCGTCGTTGGAGTTCTCGGCGAAGGCCTTCCAGTTGATGTCATAGGTCTCGTCGAGTTGGCGGTGGTAGCGGGCGAAGTTCTCGAAGCCGTAGCGGTCGTAGCGTTCGGCGAGCGGGACGATCCACTCCCGGAACGGCTCGGTGCGCTGCGACAGGCAGCCGAAGACGAGTTTCCCCCACGCCACCTCGATGCGGAACGGGACGAGGCCGTAGTCCTCGAGAGGCAAACCGTCGGGGTACATCCGCCCGAGGTCGGGCACGCGCAGGAGGCGCCCGTCGATGTTGTAGGACCAGTTGTGGTAGGGGCACGTCAGCGTGGCGCCGCAGTTGCCGGAGGGCTCGAAGAGGAGCCCCGAGGCCCGATGCCGGCAGTTGTTCAGGAAACCCTTGATGCTGCCGTCGGGTTGGCGGATCACCAGCACCGGCTGGTAGCCGATCTTGCCGGTGATGTAGTCGCCCGGTGAGCGAAGGTCCTCAGTGTCGCCCAACCACACCCAGCTGCGCCCGAACACGCGCAGCATCTCGGTGTCGAACAGCTCCTGGTCCCACACCTCCCAGGGCTGCAGCATGGGGCTGGCCAGCGGGGAGTTGACCAGGCCCGAGCCCTCCCGGGGTTCTGCGTCGGCCCCCGAGGGCGGCTCGGTTCGTGTCATCCTGCCCGTGCAGTGTCGCCAGCCGGTACTCCCGCTACAGGAGCGGCAGCAGCTCCTCACCAACGCGCATGACGTGCTCCGCGGCCTCGTCGTACGTCTCGCCGGGGAAGTTCGGGAACAGCGTCAGGTGCTCCAGTCCGCCGAGAGACTCGGCGTAGCCGGCGATGCCCTCGGCCACGTCCTCAGCCGTTCCGATCACCCATACCTTCTGCTCCAGCGACTCCTCGAGGCTGGGGATGAGGCCGGCCGCGGCGGGGCGACCGTCGGCGGCCATGTAGCCGCGGCTCCAGCCGTAGGGACCGAGGAACTTCCAGAACTCGTCGTGGCCGGCGCGGGCATCCTGAAGGGCCTGCTCGTGCGTGTCGGCCACCCGGACGTTCAGGACGAGCATCCGGTTCTCGCCAGGAGCCAGGGCTCGGCCGTGCTCCTTCTCGTACAACTCCCCGAAGCGCTCCCACCACTCGGCCAGGAACTGGTGGTTGCGCAGCCAGAACACACCGCCCCAACCTCGGCGGGGCACGTACTCCAGCGTGGGCGGTGAGGTCACGGCCTGCCAGATGTCGTAGGGGTACAGGGGGCGCGGCACCAGCGTGAGGTGCTGCACGGTGCCGCCCCGGTCGGGGATGCCCTCCGGAGGCAGGTCGAAGTACTTGCCGTGGTAGGCGAACGTCTCGTTCTCGAACGCGGCGACGATCACGTCGAGCGACTCATCGAACACCTCGCGGTTGATGCGGTCGGCCTCGGCCTTGTCGGGATTGTCGAAGCTGCCCACGAAGGTCCCGAGAGGTTCGGCCTCGCGGGGCACCGTGCCCCGCCCGACGCCCAGGACACCTCGACCTCCCGAGAGGTTGTGCATCGTGGCGAAGTCCTCGGCGAGACGCAGCGGGTGCCACTGCGGCACGATGTTGAACAGGGCCCCGATCTTGATGCGCTCGGTGCGCTCGGCCAGCACGGCCCCGAACAGCAACGCGTTCGGCAGCACCTCGTAGCCCTCGTGCTGGAAGTGGTGCTCGGTGAGCCAGAACACGTCGAAGCCGGCGCGTTCGGTGGCGACGCCCATGTCGAGCATGCGCTCGGCGGCGTACCACATCTCCCGCTGGGTGTAGCGACGATCGGTGGGAACCGGCGGACCCGAACCCACATCATCCATCTCGACCGCTCCAAAGAAGAAGACGCCCGTCTCCATACCTGCCTCCTACCTGCGTCGATCCACGTCGCGCAGCACTTCGACCTCGTCCCCGGCCAACCGGGTCGCCGCCGTCAGTCGTTGCCGAAGGAGCCGCGCAGGGCCGCTGACACGGCACCCGTCAGCTCCGCGAACTTCGCCTCGTAGCGCAACTGCGGTGCACGCGGATACGCGAAGGGGATGTCGAAACTTGCCACGATGCGCCCCGGCCGCGGCGACATCACCAGCACCCGTGTCGAGAGGTACACCGCCTCGTAGATGGAGTGCGTGATGAACAGCGCCGCGAACTGCTCGCGCATGAACAGCGAGATCGTCTCCTCGTTCAGCCGCTCGCGGGTGATCTCGTCGAGCGCCCCGAAGGGCTCGTCGAACAGGAACAGCGGCGGGTTGAGGGTGAGCGTGCGTGCGATGGAGGCACGCATGCGCATGCCGCCGGAGAGCGCCTTCGGATAGTGACCCTCGAACCCGTCGAGGCCCACGGTGCTGATGGCGGCCCGCGCCAGGCGACGTCGCTCCTCGCGGGAGTGCCCGTGCAACTCGCCCAGCAATTCCACGTTGCCGAGCACGGTCCGCCACGGCATGAGCGTGGCGTCCTGGAAGATGTACCCGATGCGATCCCGGTCCACCTTCACCGTGCCACCGGTGGCACCGTCGAGATTGGAGGCGATGCGCAGCAGCGTGGACTTCCCGCAGCCCGAGGGGCCGACCAGCGTCACGAACTCGCCGCGGCTGACCGAGAAGCCGACGCCCTCGAGTGCGTGCGTGCCGTCGGGGAAGACCTTGGAGACCCCTTCGAACGCCAGCACCGGCCCGCCCGGGACGTCGGCGTGGTCACCGGGAGGACGGTCATTCTGCACAGCGCCCATGTCGGCGGTCAGCCTACCGCTACGCGATCGGCCCGGCTGCTGAAGGGGTCGGCTCGACACCCACTCGGACACACAACTGGCATAGCATCGCGACGGTCGTTGCACGCATTCGACATACCCAACCAGAACGACTCTGCTGCGAAGTTCGTGGGGGCCCGGTACGACTTGAACTGCAACCCGAGGGACTGAGAACGTGGTGGAGGTCGTCGCGCTGGGCGCGGTCGTTGAGCTTGCCGATCCAGTAGGCAGTGGCGCGACTGTCGAAGAACTCGACGCCACCATGCAGCCCCGTGACGGCGGCTACGGTCCCGTCCCGAGCAAGATGCTGCTCGCCCAGCGGAGCCGGATGGCGAAGACAGGCAGACCGCATCTGTATGCAGTGGAGTTCGCCGATCTCAGCGATGGCCGTCGCATCGTTCTGCGCGACGACCGCGGCTGGCGCCACTGGCCTCCGAACACTCCCGCCAGCCGGTGGAGGATCGCCAACGGACGCGAGATCGCCAAGATGGCGATTCTGATATTGGATCCAGACGACAACGACGACTGGGAGCGTTGGGTCGTCGAACAGCTGCGCTCCGCCGGCGTCGACGCCGACCCCGCGTCCGTTCACGCCGCGCCCTACCAGGTTGACTTCGGGTCCCGCGTTCAACACGAACTGCGCCAACCCGCAGCAATGAACGAGCCACACCGCACCGAGGTCGTGGCGCTGGGCGCGGTCCTTGAGCTTGCCGATCCCATTGACCTCGATGCGGCTGTCGACGAACTCGTCGCCATCATCGAGTCCCGTGACGGCTACTACCGTCTCGTCCCGCGCGAGATGCAGCCCGCTGAACAGGTTCGGAGGGCCGAGGCAGACATACCGCACTCCTACTACTGCACCGTCCCGCGCGAGATGATGCTCGCTACGCAGGTTCGGAGGGCCAAGGCAGGCATACCGGATCTGAGCGCAGTGGAGTTCGCCGATCTCAGCGATGGCCGTCGCATCGTTCTGAGCACCGACCGTGGTTGGAACCACTGGCCTGTGAACACTCCCGCCAGCCGGTGGAAGATCGCCAACGGACGCGAGATCACCAAGAGGGCGATTCTGAATCTGGATCCCGACGACAACGACGACTGGGAGTCTTGGGTTATCGAACAGCTGCGCTCCGGCGGCGTCGACGCCGACCCCGCGTCCGTTCACACCGCGCCCTACCAGGTCGAGTTCGGGGCCCGCGTTCAACACGAACTGCGCCAACCGCAGCAATGAACACGCCACATCGCACCGAGGTCGCGCATCGTTTGGCGGCGATGGAAACGGCGATCCGTGGATTCCGTGCCCGATCGGGTTGCCGGGGCCGGCGGCGACCGGGTTTTCCGCAGTGGCGGTCAAGGTGTGGATCCCGGCTTCGGCCGGAATGACACTCCGATCAAGTGACCTGCGGAGCTACTCGCAGCACCCGAGGCTCTCAACTCAGATTCCGCTCCCGCCACGCGACCGTGGCCGCCACCTGGTTGAACGTGAATATGTGCAGCGCACGGATGTCCAGGTCCACCATCTGCGCGCTCAACGGCACCAGGAGGTCGTTCGGGTCGTAGTGCGGCGCGGTCATCAGCCGGGTCACGGCGCGGCGGTTCTTGCGCAGGTAACGCAGCGACTGTCCGATCCCCAGCCGCACGCCGATGCTGAGCAACTTGGCTCGATCCACGACACCGGCGATGCCGAGGTGCACGGGCAGGGTCATGCCGGCGGTGCGCTCGCCGGTCAACCAGTTGATGATCCGTGGTGCGTCGAAACACATCTGCGTGCTGCAATAGCCCTCCAGACCGGCCTCCGCAAGCATCTCCTGCTTCCCGCGCAGCGCCTCAGCCAGGACGGTCTTCTCGATGAGGGGATGACCGTCGGGATAGGCCGTGACGCCGATGCGCCTGAGTCCGTGATCGGTCTCGAGGAGGTCGCCGAGGAAGCTCAGCGCGTCGTGATAGCGGCCCGGCTCGGTGACATCTCCTCCCACAAGGAAGATCTCGTCGAGTCCCACCGAACGCAGCCAGGCCGCCAACGCTCGCGTGTGCGTGTGGTCGCGAACCAGGCGGGCCGAGATGTGCGGGACGGCGCGGTGACCGCCGGCGATCAGCCGCTCGGTGATCTCCTGCGTGGCAGCAAGGCCCTTGGCCGGCGAGGCTGTCACAGAGACCGTCGAGCCGGGGGGCAGCGCCTCGAGAGCTCCGTCCAGGCTGCGCAGCGGGATGACCTCGAAGATGCTCGCCTCGATGACCGCCAGCCGAGCAGATCGCTGCTCGGGCGTCTCGGTCCGGCGGCGCCGAGGACGCAAGGCCTCTCCAGCGCCCATCAGATCAGCCCCAAGATGGCATGCGGATTCATCAACTCAATCCCCCACGATGATGCAGGCCGTCGGCGTCGATGTCGCTGCCCCTCGCCGCCGGCATGCATCGCCACGCCACAAGAGCGCAGGCGCGCTCATCAGCTCAATCCCACGATGTTGCCGTCGGCGTCGATGTCGATCCCTTTGGCGGCGGGGACCCGCCCCAGACCCGGCATCGTGCGCATGTCGCCGCAGATGGGGTACACGAAGCCGGCGCCCACAGAGGCCCGCACCTCCCGGACGGGCAGCGTCCAGCCCGTCGGCGCGCCCTTGAGGGAGGCGTCCGAGGAGATCGACAGGTGGGTCTTGGCGATGCACACCGGCAGATGCCCGAAGCCGGCCTCGGTGTAGGTAGCGAGCTGCTTTGCGGCCTGCGCGGAGTATTCCACGCCGTCCGCCCCGTACACCCTGGTCGCCACCGCGTGGATCTTGTCCGTCAGCGGCGCCTCGTCGGGATACAGCACCGAGAAGTGACTCTCCTCGTCGGCCGCCTCGACCACTGCTTCGGCGAGTTCGGCGGCACCGCGGCCACCGTCGGCAAAGTGCGTCGTGACCGCGGCTCGTACGCCGTACTCGGCGGCGATCTCGCCCACGGCGGCGATGTCCGCAGGGTGGTCGTCGGGGAACACGTTGATGGCCACGACCGGAGTGCAGCCGTGGACCGAGATGTTCTCGATCTGCTTGCGGAGGTTGTCGCCGCCGGCATGCACCTCGTCGGGGTTCTCGGCCAGCAACGCTTCCGGCAGCGGCCGTCCGGCCACGATGCGGTGATGGCCCGAGTGCGCTTTGAGACCGCGCACGGTGGCCACCAGCACGGCCGCATCGGGGGCAGTGCCCGAATAGCGACACTTGATGTTGAAGAACCGCTCGGCACCCATGTCGGCACCGAATCCGGCTTCAGTGAGAAGGAAGTCGCTCATCCGGATACCAACCTGGTCCGCCACGATGGAGGAGTTCCCGGTGGCAATATTGCCGAACGGCCCGGTGTGCACGAGAGCCGGAGTGTTCTCCAGGGTCTGCATCAGGTTCGGCTTGATCGCCTCGCGCAGGATCACCGCCATCGACCCGGCCACGCCGATCTCCTCGGCGGTGACGGGCGTGCCGCTGCGGGTGTACCCCACGACGATGCGGCCGAGCCGTGCGCGCAGGTCCGCCAGGCCGCTGCACAGTGCCAACGCGGCCATGACCTCCGACGCCGCGGTGATGTCGAATCCGCTCTCGCGGGGTATGCCGTCGAGCCGCCCACCCAGCCCGATCGTGACGTTGCGGAGCGCCCGATCGTTCACGTCCAGGACCCTGCGCCAGGTGATGTTGTGGATGTCGAGGCCGCTCGCGTTGCCGTGGTACAGGTGCGCATCCACCATGGCCGAGCACAGGTTGTGCGCGGCCGTCACCGCGTGCATATCGCCGGTCAGGTGGAGATTGAACAACTCCATCGGCACGACCTGGCTGTAGCCGCCGCCGGCCGCACCGCCCTTGATTCCGAAGGTGGGGCCCATGGAGGGTTGGCGGATGGCGATCGTGGCCGTCCGGCCGATGTGCTGGAAGGCCTGACCCAGGCCAACCGTCGTGGTGGTCTTACCCTCGCCGAGAGGGGTTGGCGTGATGGCCGAGACCACGACGTAGCGGGCCCGGGGCCGGCCGGCCATGGCCTCGACGGCAGCGAGGTCGACCTTGGCGGCGCCCTTCCCGTAGAACTCCAGGCACGACTCTGGGATCCCGGCACCTGCCGCGATTTCCTCCAACGGTCGCAGCCGAGCCTGCGACGCAATCTCCAGGTCCGACGGAAACGCCATCGACTCCCCCTGCTGATGTCCGGCCGTATCCTTCCGAGCACGCTCCCCGGCGGTCCGGTGCAATCCCGGCGCTAGGGTGTCTTGACTCGCGTTCCGTATTTTGGAACGATTCCATAATACAGAACAGGGCGGTATCGCTGGTCGCGGCACAGCGACCAAATGACGGCACTGATCGACGCCCAGTGGTAAACGGACGAACGGGGCATGTGCAGCAGTGCCCGCAGATCGCGGAGGCATGACGTGAGCGAACTACCCGCCAAGGCGCGCTGCGTGGTCATCGGTGCCGGGATCGTGGGGAACTGCCTCGTGGGGCACTTGGCGAAGCTCGGGTGGACCGATCTCGTGCTGCTCGACAAGGGTCCGCTGCCCAACCCCGGCGGCTCCACGGGCCACGCCTCCAACTTCATCTTCCCGGTGGACCACAACAAGGAGATGTGCCTGCTGGGTGAGCAGAGCGCCGACCAGTACCGGGACCTGGACCTCTCGGTGGACTCCGGCGGCGTCGAGGTGGCTCGCACTCCCGAGCGCATGGACGAGTTCCAGCGGCGCATGACCTCGGCAACGGCCTGGGGAATCGAGGCATCCCTGCTGACGCCGGCCGAGGTGCGCGAACTGGTGCCGTTCATCAACACCGACGTGATCCTGGGGGGGTTCTACTGCCCGACGGTCTCGGTGGTGGACTCACTCGAGACGGGCACGCAAATGCGACGAGTCGCCGTCGACGCCGGCTGCGCCGTGTTCGCCAACACCGAGGTTCTCGACGTCACGACCGTCGACGGCCCCCTCCCGGGCGTGCGCACCGTCACCTCCGTGGTCACCGACAAGGGGACCATCGAGACCGACTACGTGGTGATCGCCTGCGGCGTGTGGTCGAACAGGGTGGCCAACATGGCCGGCGCCTACATCCCGCTCGTACCCGCCGTGCATCAGATGGCCGACGTGGGTCCCATCGACGTGCTCGCCGAGACGAACAACGAGATCGGCTACCCGATCGTGCGCGACATGGACACCTTCTGCTACGAGCGGCAATCGGCCGGCTCCATGGAGGTCGGCTCCTACGCCCACCGGCCGATCCTGCACCACCCCGACACCATCCCGTCCAACGAGGAGGCGGCCCTGTCGCCCACGGAGATGCCGTTCACCGACGATGACTTCGACCCGCAGATGGAGGAGGCCATCGAATTGATGGACATGCTGGGCGACGCCGAGATCCGTTACGCCATCAACGGCCTGCTCTCGCTGACGCCCGACGCCATGCCCTGCCTCGGCGAGATCCCCGGCGTGCGCAACCTCTGGTCGGCAGCCGCCATCTGGGTCAAGGAGGGGCCGGGCATGGCCCAAGTGGTGGCGGAGTGGATGACCTTCGGCTACCCGCGGGTCATCGACGTCCACGGCGCCGACGTGGCCCGCTTCTATCCCGAGGAGCGCAGCGACGACCACATCTGGGCACGGTCCTCGGAGCACTTCAACAAGACGTACGGCATCGTCCACCCCTCCGAGCAGTGGGACAGCCGGCGCGACCTGCGCGTCAGCCCCTACTTCTCGCGCCAGCAGGCCCTCGGCGCGGAGTTCTTCCAGGCCCGCACCTGGGAACGGCCCCAGTGGTTCGCCTCCAACGCCGACCTCGTGGAGCGCTACGGCCTGCCCGAGCGCGAGGTGGAATGGGACGCCCGCTGGTGGAGCCCCATCACCATGGGCGAGCACCTGAACCTGCGGGAGAACTGTGGGCTTGTCGACCTCAGCGCCTTCCAGATCTTCGAGCTGTCCGGTCCGGGCGCCGTCGAGTACGCCGACCGGCTGGCGGTGAACCGGATCGACGTGCCGGTCGGGCGCGCCGTCTACACGCCCTGGCTGACCCCCGACGGCGGGTTTCACTCCGACCTGACGATGATGCGCACCGGCCCCGAGCAGGTGCGCATCGTGACCGGTGTGTTCGACGGCGGGCGCGACGAGTTCTGGGCGCGCCGGCACATGCCCACCGACGGTTCGGTCACGTTCGGCAACATCACCGACGACATCACGACGCTGGGCCTGTGGGGGCCCAACGCACCGGCCGTGCTGGGTGCTCTCTGCGATCACAAGTGGGGGGACTCGCCCTACGGCTCGGTGGTCGGCGTGGAGCTGAAGTGCGGCAACCGGACAATTGAGGCCGAACTCTTCCGCATCTCCTACGTGGGTGACACCGGCTGGGAGATCTACACGGTGTGGGACAACGGGCCGGACCTGTGGGACGCGCTTCTGGCCGCCGGTGCCGACGCGGGGCTGCGGCCCACCGGCGGGGGCGTGTACGGCACCTCGGGCCGCCTGGAGAAGGGCTACCGCCTCATGGGCGCCGAGCTCGAGAGCGAGTACAACCCGCTGGAGGCCGGGCTCGCTCGCCCGCGCGTGAAGGCGGTGGACTTCATCGGCAAGGAGGCCTACGTGAGGGCCCGAGACGCCGGCGCTCCCGAGGTGCAGATGTGCGTGCTGACCGTGGAGGACCACACCGACCGGCAGGGACGCAAGCGCTACATGCAGGGCGGCAACGAGCCGATCCTCACCGCCGACGGCCTGCGGATCGCCGACGGCCACGGCCGCGTCTCTCGAGTCACCAGCGCAGGGCCCGGCCCCTCGGTCGGCAAGTACCTGCTGATGGGTTACCTGCCGACGGAACTCGCCGAGCCGGGCACCGAGTTGCAGGTCATGTACATGAACGAGTTGTTCCCGGTACGGGTGGCCGGCACGGGGCCCGTCTTCGATCCCGAAGACACCCGGCTCCGAGGCTGAGGTAGCGGGGCGAACGGGAGCCTGTGGAGAGACCGATGCGGATCCTCTGCTGCGTGAAACGGGTGCCGGCGCCGGGCGCCCGGATCAACGTGATGGCCGACGGTCTGTCGGTCGATGTGGCCCACCTCGGCTTCACCACCAGCCCGCACGAGGAGTGCGGCGTGGAGGAGGCTGTGCAACTCACCGAAAGACACGGCGGCGAAGTGACGGTGCTTATCCTGGGGCCGCCCGAGGCCGCCGAGCAGGTTCGCTACGCCGCCTCGGTGGGGGCACACCACGGTGTCCTGGTGCCGACCGACGGCTCGCCCTGGGATCCTCAACGCACCGCGGTGGCGCTCACGGCGGCCATCAGGATCCTCGAAGAAACGGACGGCGCTTTCGACCTGCTGATCTTCGGCAACGAGTCTGCCGACTCGGGCGGCTTCCAGGTGGGTGTCAGGGTCGCGGTCGCCCTCGGGCGCCCCATCGTCGGGGGGATCAAGGGCATCGAGATCGACGGCACGACAGTGCGGGCACGCCGCCAGACCGACGACGGTTTCGAGGTGTACGAGATGACCATGCCGGCCGCCGTCGGGGTGAAGGAGGGGATCAACCTGCCCCGCTACCCCACCATGCGAGGGCGCCTGGCCTCCAAGCGGCTGGTGATCACCGAGTTGGCTGTCGACGCCGCGCCGGGGGGCCAGACCATGCGCCGGCTGCACCGTCCCGCCGATGTGGTTGCCGAGACGGCGATCCTCGGCAACGGCCCCGAAGCCGCCCCGGCCGTGGTCGACGTCCTCGCGGACCTGGGAGTGTTGTAGAGCCATGCTTCACACCCTGCCGCGCGTCATTCCGGCGGAGGCCGGAATCCATGCTCGTACAGGCACCGGCTGCTTTCGGCGTCGATCGCTCGGCGATCTTCCGGGGGTGTTGTAGATGCTGCTGGTGATCCTCGAACACGATCGCGGCGCCATGGCCGAGCCGGGCCGTGAGGCGCTGACGTTCGGGCGCACGTTGGCGGGGCGGATGGGCGTGCCGATGCACGCCGCCCTGATCGGGAGCAACGAGGGCGCCCTGGTGGCCGAGGCGGGAGACTACGGCGCCTCGGTTGTCCACACGGTCATGGGCCCGGTGCTCTCGGACTTCGGGCCCGAGGCCTGGGGTGAGGTGATCGCCGAGATGGTCCGGCGGTTGGCGCCGGGCGCGGTCCTGGCCTGCGGGAGCGACAGAGGTAACGAGGTGATGGCGCAGGCCGCGGCCCGCCTCGAGGTCCCCTTCGTGGCCAACTGCCTCGACATCGACCCCGACGACTGGTCCATCACCCGCATCCAGTGGGGCGGATCACTGCTGGAGGACGTGTCCCTGGAGTCCGATGTGGTGCTGGTGAGTTGTGGGCTGCACGCGGTGGCATCCGAGCAGGTGGAGAACCCGGCCACGCCACCGGTCGAGGCGTTCGAGGTGGAACTGGATGCCGCGCTCGCCCGCACGGTGGTGCGCGACCGGGTCGTGCTCACCGCCGGAGTGACGCTGTCGACCGCCCCCGTGGTTGTGAGCGGAGGCCGGGGTGTCGGCTCGGCCGAGGGCTTCGCGCCGCTCGAGGAACTGGCAGACCTGCTCGACGGCAGGGTGGGCTGCAGCCGGGCGGTCACCAACAACGGCTGGCGCCCGCACGCCGACCAGGTGGGCCAGACCGGCACGCGTATCGCCCCGGAGATCTACATCGCCTCGGGCATTTCCGGCGCCATCCAGCACTGGGTGGGCGCCATGGGCTCCAAGCACATTCTCGCCATCAACATCGATCCAGAGGCCAACATCGTCACCAAGGCCGACTGGGCCGTGATCGGCGATCTGCACGAGGTCATCCCGGCGATCGTGGCCGAGATCCGCGCCCGTCGCTAGAAGCCGGAATCGAGCAGCCGGCGGCCCGGCTGGGGTCGCCGGTGGCCGTCGGCGGCGCGTCTGGCGAAATCGCGCCGGCGCCGCCCCCCGGCGCCCCCACCCTCTCTCTTCCGTCATTCTGGCGGAGGCCGGAATCCACTTTGACTGCTCGCAGCGAGTGCTGCCGAGGGCTCAGGGTCTCAGCTGAACTGCAAGGCTCTCGGCCGCCCGCGCCACAGCCATGCCGAAGTCGTGGGCACGGTCCGGATCGGGGAACCGGTACGCGGGACCGTGGACGTGCAACGCCGCCTCGGCATGGCCGTCAGCGCCGAGGACCGCCGCGGCGACCGAGTGGAGTTCCTCCACGAACTCTCCGTAGACCCAGACGTAGCCGATACTGCGGATCTGCTCGAAGCGTTTCCGCAGGGCGTCGGGGTCGACCATCGTCCGCGCCGTGTACCGCTCCAGAGGTCCGGCCAGGTACTCCTCCCGCTCCGCCTCGGGCATGTACGCCAGGATGACGAGCCCCGAGGACACGATGTGCAGCGGCAAACTCTCACCGGTCCAATCCCGAACCTGCACCTCCGAGTGCGACTCGGTCTGGTCGAGGTAGTAGACCTCCCGACCGCTCGGGATGGACAGTCCCGCCAACTCACCGACGGTCTCGGCCAGTTCCAGAAGGTACAGCCTGGCTGCTGCGACCAGGTTGCGTCCCGGCGTGACCCTGCCGGCGATGTCGACGAGGCCGGGGCCGAGCCGGTAGACACCGCCCGCCTCGTCCTGCTCGACGGCTCCCTCGGTCTCGAGGGCGGTGAGCAGCCGCGCCACCGTGCTCTTCGGGAGGTCGGTCCGCTCCGCCAGTTCGGTCACGCCCAGCGGCCCAAGCGCCAGGTAGCGCAGCAAGAGGAAGGCACGCTCGATCGACTGGACCACCACGACGGCAGGATACGGCGGGAGCCAGGACGTATCCACGCGCCCCGGCAGACGGCACGACTCCAGAATGCGCCACATCGGCGCGTCGATGTGTCGGTGGAGAAACCGCGCAGGCGGTTGGCCCCGCGAGCCGGGTACCACCGCACGCCTATTCCCGAGGTCTGTCCTCCAGGGACGGATCGAGGTTGTGATAGTCGGCGGCATCCGCCACGAAGATGGCGCGCTCGGTCCGCAGCCCCGTCGGAGGATCCAGGGTGCCGGCGCAGATCCACATGCAGCGGGTCTGCGCGTACGGTCCCTCCGGCGGCGGCTCCATGACCTTCCAGAACAGCGAACTCCCGCAGCGGCTGCAGAAGCCGTAGGCAACGTTGGGATCGTCGGTGGGGTGATGCCACGAGAGGGTCTCGTCGGAAGTCAGTCGGAAGTCGTCGTGCTCGCAGTTGGTGGCGGCCATGAAGTGGCCGGTCCAGCGCCGGCACCGGTGGCAGTGGCAGTTCCAGACCGGGCGGGCGGGTCCTTCGATCACGTAGCGAACGCCGCCGCAGACGCAGCGGCCGCTCAAAGAGTCGCTCACGATCGAGTCCTCCAACGCCGCGGGCGACCGAGCGAATCGCACCGGGTGCCAGTACGGCGAGCCCGCACGGAAGAGCGCCGGTCGGCCTGTGACCGATGACCAGTGTGACATCTGGCCCGCATCGCGGAACAGTACCACGATCCGGAACAACACGTCGGTAGGTTGAGATCGTTCAAGTACGTAGGCGGGGTCGGTGTCAAACCCCGGACTGGGTGGAATCAGGCACATGACGAACGGTCCGACGATCGGCAGCGGGAGAGCCGTTCGCACCCTGTTGGTGGGCATGGCGCTCCTGATGGTCGGCAACGGTCTGCAGGGCGCCCTCCTGGGAGTCCGAGCCGAGATCGAGGGGTTCGGATTCGCCGTCGGCGGCGCCGTCATGGCCGCCTACTTCGTGGGTTTCCTGTTCGGGACCGCGGTTGCCGAGCGCTTCCTGGCGGCCGTCGGCCACATCCGGGTGTTCGCCGCTCTGGCGTCGACCGCGTCGAGCGCAGCGATCCTGCACGTGGTGTGGGTCAATCCCGCCACTTGGGCGCTGCTGCGGCTGGTGTTCGGCCTATGCGTGGCGGGGCTGTACGTGGTGGTGGAATCCTGGCTGAACGACATGGCCACGAACGCCAACCGCGGGCGGATCCTGGGCGGCTACATGGTGGTGATGATGGGCGGCCTGGGAACGGGCCAACTGCTCCTTGTCGGTGGCGACCCGGCGAGTTTCGAACTGTTCGTGCTGGTCTCGGTGCTCGTCTCGCTCGCCCTGGTGCCCATCACGCTGTCGGCCACGACCGCACCCCCGCTGGTTGTGCCCGAACCGCTGTCACTCCGGCGCCTCGTGGCGGCGATCCCGACCGGCGCCGTCACCGCCTTCTGGGCGGGTGCCGCACACGGCACACTGCTGGGCCTGGGCGCTCTCTACGCCAAGTCCGAGGGCCTCTCCGACACACGGATCGCTCTGTTCACGGCCGCCGCGCCTCTCGGCTGCGTGGTGTTCCAATGGCCGATCGGCTGGATCTCCGACCGGGTCAGCCGCCGCGGTGTCATCGGCCTGGCTGCCGTGGCGGCGGCGCTGGCCGCGGGCGGCTCGCTGCTGACCGAACCCGGCTCGCCGCTGTCATTGCTCCTCATGTTCCTTTTCGGCGGCTTCACCTTCCCCCTCCACTCGCTCGCCGTCGCCATCACCGTTGACCGGGTGGCCCCGGCACAGATCACAGCCGCCACCGCCACGCTCGTCCGCCTGACCGGCGTGGCTGCGGCGATCTGTCCGGCGGTGGCGGGAGCGCTCATGGGCGCCACGGGGCCGTCGGCCTTCTTCGTCGTGCTGGTCGCCGTCCACGCCGTGATCGCCGTCTACGTGGGCTACAGGATCATCGCCCGCGACACCATCCCGGTCGCCGAGCAGAGCGACTACATCGCCCTGCCCGCCCGCGCCACCGCAGTCACCGCGAACCTCCATCCCGACGCCATCGACACCGCCCCCCTACCCGCGGTCACGAACCCCGAAACCGCCACCCCCACCACCGACGCCAACGCCGCCATCCCGGCCACCGACACAGACACGTAGTCGGACACGCTGCCGGATCGCCAACGCTCCCGCGCTGGTCGCCGGCTCTCGTCCCTGACCTCCACCGGCGAATGCTGCAGCCGGTCTGCTACCTCGCTCCTCCGGCCGCTCACGGCCATGCTCGGTAGGATTCCGCCATGGCGGACAAGCGCGAGGCCCATCTGGCGATGATCCAAGGGGTCATCAACCGCCTCGCGCAGAACTCGTTCCTGCTGAAGGGGTGGAGCGTCCTGCTGGTGTCGGCGCTCCTCGCCGTCGCCGCCAGCAGTTCCGAGGACTGGATTCTGCCTGTGGCCTTCCTGCCGGCGGCAGCGTTCTGGGGTCTCGACGGCTACTACCTCCGCCAGGAGAGGCTCTTCCGGCGGCTCTACGACCACGCCCGCGAGGTCGACGAGGCCGGAGTCGACTACGGCATGGACACGGGCCCGTTCCAATCTAACGAGAGATGGCGAAGCGTCGTCCTCTCCCGCACGCTCTCGGCCTTCCACGGCACGCTCGTCGCGGCAGTCCTGATTGTCACCGTCATCGCGTTCACGTAAGGCTGAGCCATGGCCCGGAGAGTCTTCTTCAGCTTCGAATACAGCGACATCTGGCGGGTCAATCAAGTCCGCAATAGCTGGATGACACGAGGAATCGAGTCAGCTGGCTTCTTGGACAAGGCCGAATTCGAGTCCATCCAGAAGCAGGGGGACGCTGCCATCGCGCGATGGATCGATCAGCAACTGCACGGAACTACGGTCACCGTCGTCCTCGTTGGCGCGTACACCTGTTCAAGTAGGTGGGTGAACTACGAGATCGAGGCGAGCAAGGCGAAAGGCAATGGACTACTGGGAATCGACATCAGCATGCTCCAGGACCAGTACGGATACACGACCACTTGCTGTGGGCCGATTCCCTACGGCTATAGCTTCTACAACTGGAGCACCGATGACGGCTACAACAATCTTGGGTACTGGGCCGAGAGTGCCTATCTGTTAGCCAACGCAGATCCGTGGCAGTCTCCAGTCCAGCAATGGCCTCGATAGCGGGTGTAGCCGGTCTACGGCCTGTCGGGAAGAACAGCCATCCAGCAGGCGACTCCTATGTCTTCTTCGGTGATCGGGAGGAGGGGCTCTGGCGGGTCTACCTTGCTGAGGCCGTAGAAGGAGACCACGTCGATGATTCGTTGGGCGGCTTCGACTGGGTCGATCGCCTTAGTGGCCAAGTCTCTTCTGACCGCACCTAGCGCCTGCCGCACGGCAGCGCCCCGCTCGACGCCGAGCACGTCGTAGGCATCAGCTGCTTCGGCGGACGTGGCAAGCTGGGGTTCGCTCAGCAATTGCCGGGCCCACTGCTGGATCCCTCCGACTGACGGTCCATCCGCTGCAGACATCGCCGCCTCGTTGTGCTCCTCAAGGATGGACGCCGCTGCAGTTTTCCACGCCGCCTCCAAATCGATCGGCGGGGAGGGCATACCGGGAGCGAACCCGGGATCGATCCGGCGCAGGATCGTCGCCTCCGCAGATGTGATGTCGCCACCCGGTGTGACGTAGCGCCAGTAGCGATCACCGTGGCGCGTGCGGCAGGCAAAGAAGATGCCGGGCGGGCCAGTTGACGGCACACCTGCACCCTGCGCGAACGCAGCGCCGATACCCCACGGGAGTTGAACGGCGCGGTCGATCTCACCCTCCGACGCAGCGCGTCGCAGTTCGGCGCGCAACATCTCGGCACTCAGCGCCTGCATCCCAGAGGCCGTATCGCTGACCTCCAGAAGCGACGAGTCGCCCGCAGCGAGACGGTCGGCATAGGAGCGGATCTCGTCCCCAACGTCACCCTCGATCACCTCGACCTCCATCCCGTAGGGGCGGGCCGCCACGATCTTGCGACGGATGGCGGTTTCGAGTTGGAGCATCAACTCCAGGTCACCCTCCTCTGGAAGCATCGTGCGGAGGTACACGCGCTCGTGGGGGACTTCAACCGGATGACGCGGCCGTACCGCTGAACGACCCGCTGTGGATTCCACGGCATGTCGTAACTGATGACCGCCGCGGCCTGCTGCAGGTTCTGCCCCTCGGAGAGAACGTCGTTGCTCAGCAGCAGATCCACCTCACCATCGGGGGGCTCATAGCCGGGCCGGACGACTGTCTCCGGGCAGAAGCGAGAGAGCATCCGCGTCCGTTCGTCGGGGTCGGTCTCGGCACCGATCACCGTCACCCGCTTGCGACCATCCACAGTGTTCGGCAAGTGTTCGTCGAGGTAGCGCACGGTGTCAGCGAACGACGAGAAGACAACGACCTTCTGCGACGGAACCTCGGCCAGCAGACGCCGCAGCAAGACGAGTTTGGGGTCAATCTCGGCTCGAAGATTGCCCAGTGCGTCTCTCACCGCTTCCAGACGGGAGAGATCGGCGGCGACATCGTCCCGGTACTCGGGCCGGTAGTCATCGACCGATTCGATATCAGCCTCGTCGAGCGACTCCGCAACCCAGTCGGCCAGCGCGGTCTCATCGAGGTCCTCCGCGGCCGCTTCCCGAAGCGCCTGCCCGCTCAGCACCTGGCCGGAGCCCCAGGAGGTCAAGAACACCTCGTGAGCGGCGATCATCCGCTGGACGGTCAGCAGGCAGGCCCGCCAGCACGACTCGAAACGCTTCAGGATCGCCGACTGCAGCAGCGCACCGAGGCTCGACTCCCTACTCAACTCCTCCCCGTCATGGCCGTAGGCACTTGGTCGGTAGCGCGCCATCGTGAGGGCACCGATCGTGACAGTGATCTCCCGCACAAGGCCCGGGTAAGCCTCGTCGAGGTCGTAACGCTCGGTGGACAGCGATGGCCTCGGGAACGCCACGGGCGTGCCGTCGGGAACGCCACGGGCGTGCCGTCGGGAACGCCACGGGCGTGCCGTCGGGAAAGGTCGTGTTGGGGTAGTTACGTTCGATGAGTCTCCGGTCCCGCCGCACGCTCACCATGTCGGCGAGCGGGAACAGCACGTCTGGATCGAGATTCTCCGGATCGCGTTCGTTGGCCCCCGCCCGTACGAAGAGACGCCGCAGCGACCGTATGCCCTTGGCCGCGAATGCCCTGTCGTGGCGCGCGAAGGCCATCACAAGGTTGTAGAGATCCCACAGGCCATTGTTGATCGGCGTGGCAGTAAGCAGGGCCAGGTCCTTCCGCGTGCCGCCGAGGAGTCGAGACATCGCCCGGTACCAGGTGGTGTCGGGCGAGCGCAGAGCGTGACCCTCGTCCACGACGATCAGGCGGTAGGCGTCCTTGTCGTTGCTCAGATACCGGCGAATGCTTGATGCGCGGGGGTCAGCAAGCTGTTCGTCGCCGGCGAATTGATGGTAGCTCACCACCTGGGCCGAGAGCCGCACCTGGTCGAGTCGCTCCTCCCAGTAGCTCACGAGTTGGGCGGGCGCCACGACGAGCGCGTGATGGCCACGCCTCAGCACGTATTCCTGGACGAGCGCCAAGCCGATCTCGGTCTTGCCCGTGCCGACGCCGTCGGCGTATACAACGCCGTGGTGTTCCTCAAGGATCCCGAGTGCGCGGTGGAGCCCGTCTCGCTGGAACGGCGCCAACTCCACAGCGGTCGTCTCGGCACCGTGGGGCGAGTCGACGGTCGGGCCGAGCAGATCGAATAGCGCACGGAGGTACACCTCGCGGGGGTTCACGAGTCCGATGTCGGGGAAGAGAAGGTCCCTCAGCTCGTCCTTGAACTCTGCGGCCTCGTCCCACAACTCGTCGAACCAGGCGACGGCCCGGGCCGCCACGGGCGGGTCGTACTGCACGAGCCCCAATTCCAGGTTCTCGAACAGCCCGGCCCCAGTGAGGTTGGCCGAGGTAACCAGTGCGGCCCGGGCATCGTCTCGGTCACCGAACAGGTACGCCTTGCCGTGAAGGAACTGACGCGTGTAGCGGCACACCTCCACCTCGGGGCGCTGCAGCCAGTCGTCGAGTTGCACGAGCCGCTTCGCGGCCCGGCTCGGCGGGAACCGCGCCATGTCGCGGTCTTCGCGCAAACCCTCCAGAGCCAGATTGAATTGAGGCATCGGCGGTTGCCCGCCCAGACCCGGCGCAGGTGCCGCGCCGAGCAGCACTCGCACGCTCCTCCCGTCCGCCACCGCTGCCGCCAAGTAGTGGAGCCCGCCCAGATTGACGTACCCGGTGGCGACCGACAACCCATGGCTCGATGCGAGGTCGTCGAGGAGGTACGACAGGGCGTCGGCATGGCGCGTGTCCTCGCCCCGGTTGTCGAGTAGGTAAGGACGCCCAGGCATCAACTCAACTCGGCGAGACGGTCCAGGAGGGCCGAGCGGTACGCCGGCGGCACGGCATCGGTGGTGAAGTCGTCGAACATGACTGCCAGATCGGCCTCGGTAACTTCCCAGGCATTGGCGACTCGGGCGTCGATCTCGACCCTAAGCCGCCAGCGTGCATCCTCCGAGAGCGGCCCACACTCAACGCCGGTGGCAACAGCAAAATCTCCGAATCGGTCGTCAACAGCGGAGAGACGCGCTGCGGCATGTGCGATTTCTTCAAAATCGTTGTCGCTGAGATCCGGAACAGTGAGTGCCTCAAGGATGAAGAAGTTCATGTGAATTTCCGCGAATCGGCGAGCCTGCCAGTCAAAGAGAAGACTATTCATGATGCCGAGACAGGCTGCCTGGACTCGCTCGTCACCGTTCATGAACATGAGATAGGGCACTGTGTTGGTCAAGAAGACGTTCGGCGGCACGAGGCACGCGATAACGGTCCTTGGGTCAGTCGATCTTGACACATCCCGAAACGCGACCCTGGCTCGACCCAACTCCTTCAGAACCGCTTGACGGCGATCCTTTGGTCGGGTGCACCGTGCAACGACTGAACCACTCCCTGGACGAGGTTTCTCGACCTTCTGCCACACCTCGGGGGTAGTCGGGCAGATCCTCGCTTCCGCGCCGTGGGGATCGAACTGGTTCAGACTCTCACCTTTCCAGAGGGGCCAACCATCAGTGGCGTTCCGCCACAGGGGCCGAGCAAAGGTCTCGTTCAATTCCTGGGTCGCGAAGCATGTCCAGCGTTGACCCGGGCCCCACGGAAACGCTGAGCCAATTCGCAGTCTCGCAAGGATGTCGGCCTCGTCCTGCGACCGGAGCTTCGGTGTCATCCATCCGGCAGCAAACGAGGACGCTGTTACGTGGACGCCTGGAGACAAGGACTGAGCAACCCATTCAGTGGCCGAAGTCGCCGGCCCAGCGATCGCAACGCGGTGATCCTTTGGAGGGGTACGACGCCAGCTCACGACGAGAGCGACCCCGTACTGAGGCGTGTTGTCAAACATCCAGCGACCGCGGTTCTGCAAGAAGTCGACTCGCTGCGTACTCACACGCGTGTAGAGCCAATCGCGGAATCCTTCCGAGCCCTTGCTACAAAGGCTGTACGCGGTAGGACAACGCCGAGAGAGCCATTCTCGCGTACTAATGTTCTATATCGCTGACAGAAATACTTATACAAATCAGGATAACCTGGAGTAGACTCATACTCCCCAGCTGCAAGGGCAGCCCGTTCGACCTCCCTCCGGTCTTGCTCTTCCTGCAGTAGATCAGGCAGATCGGGGTATGCCGCGAGTAGATCGCTGATGGCAAGTAGTCGCTCGTTCTCCGGCAGGCCTTGGAGACCCGGCCGATCCAGAGAGAAGAAGGAGAGTTCTTCGACCTTCACTTCCTCCCAGGGAGGATTGCCAACTACCACGTCGAAGCCGGGCCGCTCTCCCGTGAACACCCGCGGAAACGCGAGCGGCCAGTGCAAGAAGCGGTATTCGCTTGCGAGCGTCGTTGCAAGCTGAATCAGCTTCTGACTGTGCTCACCGTTGGTACCCCCGATCACGGCTGGACCGTCCGTCTCGGCAAGAACGCGGGCACCTCGTACACCGAAGCCATGGGCAACCCACAGGTCAAAGAGACGTTGCAGACCTGCAGTCGCTCGACGAGCCTCGGCGTCGGCAACTCGGCTGGCTTCAACCTCCCAGGGTGTCCGATCGTCGATGTCTGCGAGCCTCGCCGCCGCTTCCGAAGCCTCGGCCAGCACGTTGCGCAGCGTCTCGGCAGGCATCGTTCCGTCACGGATGACCGAGCCAGCGGAACCCACCCCGATCAGCGAATTCCCCACCAAAATGTTGCGGCCGAGATACGCCAGCGAGAGTCCCGGTACGAACGACGCCAACCAGAGAGATAGCGTGGCGACCTCGGCGCCCATGGGACTGAGATCCACCCCGAACACGCAGTGCTTGAGGATCAGCCGGCGCAACAGCGCCACGTCGGTGACCACTGCACCGCTATGTGCTTGGGACCGGAGCCTGTCGAGTGCCTCCCGGATCGCCGGCAGGGGCGTGTCAGCCAGGAATCCCACCGCTCGGTCGGCGAGTGCCTCCAGCACCTGGACCAGAAAGTGAGCGCTCCCACAGGCCGGGTCGAGCACCGTGAAATCCAACAGGTCTTGCGCCGCGCGCTTCGGATCGGTCTTGGCCGTCTGGTGCACACCTTCGAGATGTCGCTCGTAGGCAGGAAGGACGGCATGGCGAACCAGGTGGCGTACCAGCGAGACAGGCGTGTAGTAGACACCGCCTGACTTCCGGCCGCCCTCGTTGGTCTGCCAGAGCAGCGAACCCTCAGCGATGTCCGACGGGGCTGGGCCGATCACCGGCACGTATCGATCCTTGCCCGCGTCGTAGCGCAGCGGACGATCGGTGACGGAGAGTCGGAGGCTCAGCAGAGCCTCGTAGATGTGACCGAGGTGGCCGATCTCCAAGGAGGAGTAATCCACTCCGTGTCCGGTCTCATCGTCGCGTCCGACCGCAACCAGCACGCTCGCGAAGTACGGATCCCCCAGCTCGACACGCTCCAGCAACTCTGCGCCCTCGAAGTCTCCGGCGGCGAAGAGCGCTCCGTTATAGGCGGGCACGCCCCAAGCCGGGTTGCCGGAACGCAGTGCCCGCACGAGGGTGGCAAGGGTTGACCACAGCGCCGTCGACTCGTCGCTCAATTGGTCTCCGGTGTTGTGCGCCTCTTCGATCAGCGCGGAGAGCGATCTGCGGCGGTAGGTCTCGTTCTCGACCGGTAGGAAACGTGAACTCTCGGCGTAGAGGACGAACATCAGCCGGAACAGGAGGGTGAGCGAGGGCCTGTTCCAGCTCGGCACGTTGGGTCTCATCCCGAATGTCGATGCCCTCGCGACGGGCCCACTGTTCCAGCCCTGCGGCCAGCGCCGGCAGAGCCTTCTGGCGAATCGTGTTGTCGAGCCGGCGGCGCAGCTGGGTCCCGAAGTCTCAGGACTCCTGTTGTAGGTCCGCCAGGCCGCCGTCGGCAAGGTACGGAGGCGCCAGCAGGGCCAGATACGGTCTGCGCTCCTCGCCGAGCAAGGCAGCGTCGAGATCCAGCCACTCGGCTGTTGTGGCCAAGGGGTCACAGTCGAAAAGCCGGTAGCGGTTTCTGGAGGCCAGAACGCCGTAGCGGGCGCCGTACCTGCGACAGTCGGCGGCGAGCACCCCCTCCGCGGGTCGGCCCGCCTCGTCCAACCGCACGAAGTCCTGCGGCTTCGCTCTGGGGTGGACAACCGCCACTGGCCGCCCATCGTGACGGGCAAGCCAGCCGCGCTGGGCCAAGCGCTCCACCTCATACCCGACCTCGACCAGGACCGAGCGCCAGTCATCGCTGATTCGCAGCGCTTCGACGGCCGCGGCGGCTGCCCGCCAGCGCTCGGCGTCGTTGCGGAAGCGATCCTCCAGGGTGTGGCGACTCAGCAGGCCCTCGACAACCATCCCCCGCCCTGCGAGCCGATCCACTTCACCCGCTACATGACGCACAGCATCGAGCGAGGTCATATTGGGGACAGCTTCGAGGACGTCCGCCAAGCGAGCGCAGTCCACCGATCTGACCGGCGCGTCGACGGTGCTCGGACCTAGCACGTGCACGCTCCCCGGTCGATCGGCATCGTCGGTGACGAGGAGATAAGCAAGGCCGCTGGTCCCGACGCGCTCCCGCCACCGGGCCCGCAGGCTGCGCTCGGCCCGATCCGCGGCGATTGCCACCTCGATCTGGTTGACACTCACTGAGCGAGCTATCCCCGGCCGCGAGGCAACCTCCCTGCCCACCCCGTAGGACACCAAGCGCTCGAGCAACTCCGCAGCGTTCACAGCCAGGAACCTGACCCGTCGCCGACCGACCGCTGCAACCGCAGACATAGCTCCCCCTCCAAGACAACCGGCCTCTGGGGGAAGCTGTTATTCACGATAACTGCTTGAAACATCATTTACGCTTGGCGCTCCGTCTTGCCCGCTCGTTCGCCACCTGACGCTCGACGCCGGTGCGGTTCCACCTCATCTGAGCCATCTGCGTGGTCACGCCGAATTTTTTCGCCACCTGGCCGACAGTCGCTCCCCCGCGAGCCTCGCGGAGGAGCACCTTCCGGGGAAGCAGCAGGGTTCCGCCAAATTCCGTGGCTTCGAGTTCCTGACCTGGCTGACACGTGCGGAATGGGACGCCGTCCAGGTACTGAATCTCAGCCAGATCGTGTTCCAGCACGATGTGCGCCAGTTCGTGAGCTACGTCACTGGCCTGCCGCGCCGCGCTCCGGATCGGATTGAACACGATGATCTGGTGGCCGTCGATGTCGAACGTGCACGCGGAAAACGAGAACGCCTGGATGCGCTCGATCTCCTGCAACCGTTCGAGCGCTACGAGGTCGGCGGCCGAGACAACTCGAACGCCGCGACGAGCCGCGACCGCGGTGAGATCCAGAGGCCTCGCAGGATCTGCGTCAACTCGTGCCCGAAGCTCCTCTGCCAGACGCTCGGCCCTTGCCTTGAATCCGTGCGGTAGCCCCACTCACAGGACTCCGTCGTTGTCGAGTTCCTTGAGCCGGATTTGCATATCATGCAGGAGTTGTCCGAGCCGGCCGGCGACGCCGGGCCGCAGGACCGAGGCGGCTCGAAGGTGGCAGGAAACCGCGGGAGGGTGCGTCGGCTCGCGCGCAAAAGCCGCGTACATGTCGTCCACGACCGAAGCAATCCTTGCAGCGGCCTCTTGCCCAAGCCTGGGGTCGGCGAGCAGGTGTTGCAGGATCACCTCCGGCGTCTCCGTCTTCCGTGGCGCAGCAGAAATGAAGAACGTCTCGGGCGGCACGTGTAGCCAGGCACACAGCCGCAAGAACGTCGCGAGGTCCGGCTGCGCGCCCGCCTCGACACGCGAGAGCGTCATGAAGCTGACCTCGGCAGCATCCGCGGCGCGCCGCATCGAGAGACCAGAGGCTGCCCGCCGCTCCCGGAGCATCTCGCCGAGCGCCTGGGTGCTGATGCATCCACAGGCCGCCACCGGCTGACGGATGCGTCTCACAGAATGGCAGACACGGGGTCGTCGCTGACGAATCCCAGGAAGGAGAACGGCGGTGATTGCCAAACTCAAACGGTTCCTCGGGAACCTCAACACGCTCGAGGTGCACGACACCTGGAACGAGAAGGTGGGGTGTCGGCTCGATGAGATCAAGTGGGAACACCAACGTTGGTACGACACGCTCGCCGGGGCGAAGCGTGACCGGCGCTACGACAACTGCCATTGGTGCCTCGCCGGGAGCACCCGCTGAGCACGCCCCATCGACCAATCAGATCCAGAGAGGAGGTGAACTATGGCAACGCGCAAGGTGCATCGATCGGCCGTCACCGGCCGGTACGTGAAGAGGTCAACCGCCAAGCGGAATCCTCACACGACCGTGTCCGAGACGGTCCGGAAGCGCAGATGAGAATGAGCCGGCGCGGCGCGAGTCAATCACCCGCGCTGGCCACCTCACACTGAGGCGCCCCGGTTAGAGCAACTCGCCACCACCAGACCCTTCGTCTGTTCCGTCCGCCACCTTCAGGCACGACTGACGCCGTCGGCACGATCAGCAGGCAGCCAATGTGGCGGTGCAAAAGCACTCCGGGAAAGTCGAAGTACCCTCCTCCCCGCCCGGATTGCGTTCTTTCAACCAACGATGGGAGCCTCGTGTCCAGGTCACCCACGCTGAATTGCTCGCGCTGTGGCCACGCGGAGCTACGCCGCGGTCGGCCGTATGCCGCATGGCGGATAGCACCTTGGCGGGCTCGACCAATGCTCTGGCTGTTCAATCTGACCATCGCCATCCTGCTGCCGCCCCGACCGAGGTGCTCCTGGTGCCACGGCTCGCGGTCCCGGCGGGCGCAGGCGTCCTACGACTTCGATCCCTTCCTTCGCAACACCCCACACAGTCGCGATCAGATGGTCCTCCGTCGGCGCGCAGATGCCTTTCGGCCGCGCGCGTCGACCGGTCGCTGGGCCCCGGAGGACCGCCAAACCGTCCTGCTCTACCTGGCGTGGCGGGACGGAGGTCGATGCGGCCTCTGTGCCATGTCGCTTCCCGCCGGCCAAGGGCAGATCGAGCACATCATCCCCAAGAAGTTCGGCTATTTCGACTTCGCGAAGGGACGTGCATCACCCGGAACGACGCTCGAGTCCAAGCTCCATCACGTCGACAATCTTCAAGTGGCCCACGACTACTGCAACCGCGCCAAGGGCAACAACGCCGCCGCTGTCAACTGGCGGCATCCGGGACTCGCGTCGCTGCCTGTCGCTCAGGTCACCGGTGACGAGCGCACCTACCTTTGGGTGCCCGAGCGGCAGGATTCCACCGGTTCTCGGTCGTGAGTGCTCAGGCGGGGCCGCCGGCTCGGGAGAGGCGGGCGTCGGCGGTCAGCAGGGGGCAATCCAGTGCCTCGGCGAGGGCGACGTAGCAGGCGTCGTAGGCGGTGACGTTGTCGCGCAGCTGCCAGGCGCGTCGGAGCAACGGTCCGGTCGGGTAGACGTCGAGTTCCAGGTCGAGCAGATCGTCGACGGCAGCTGCGACCTGCCCGGCGTCCAGCCCTCCCAGGCGGTGTTGTCGGCGCAGCACCGACAGGACCTCGATTCGCAGGAGATCGGGCGCCGCCAGTTGCTCACCGCGCAGCCGTTGCCGGTAGCGCCGGCCATCGTCGCCCCCGTCCGCCACTGCAGACGCCACCACCGAGGCGTCAACGACGAGCACGTTCGGCTTCGAGAGCGTCCACGACCTCCGCCAGGCTGAGACTGCCCTTGCTGCGGCCCTCGACCCGATCCAGAACCTCGTCGAGCGTCGGCGTGGCCGCGATCCGAGCCAGCTGAGCCGTCAGGAATTGCTGCAGCGACTGTCCCGCCAGCGCCGCGCGGCGCACCAGCACCTCATGGACCTCCGGGGAGACATCCCGCACTTGGACGTTCGGCACGCATGCATTATACATGCACTCCTTGCGGGCGCGGTACCCGCCGAAGGCGGAGCTACAGGAGGTCAGCGGAGGCGGTTGCTTCGAGGTGGACGCGGCCATCAGGTTGGTGACAGTCGGCTGGTGGGTGGTGGCCGTCGCGGTCATGGCCGGGCACCCCGAGATGTCACGGGCCGGCGGGGACCGGGGCCGTGGGTGAGATGCGGCGGCTCCCCTACTCGGAGGTGTCACGGGCCGGCGGGGACAGGGGACTCCGCGGGATGGCCGGTCTACTCGGCGCAATGCAGGTGTGACATCGGTCACACCTGCACAGGCAGTACGTGTCGGCAGCACAGCGGGGACCGAAGAACCCGCTGACCTGGGCTTTTGGTCGTGCTCGTCGGCGAACCTCGGCGAGGGTCAGAACCTATTTCGCTATATACAGAATGTAACTCATACATCTGTTGGTAGTCTGTCATAGGATGGTTATACTCTAGGGAAAGCAATCAGGAGGGGATCCGCAGCGGTGCGGTGAGCCTGGGAAGCTTTCGAGAGGGGGTGACGGGCAGATGGGGAACGATCCGATGCGCAACAGTCCGGCGGGCGCTGACCGGACGAGCGACCATCCGACGCGTGACACTCCCGGCGGCGCTGACCGGGCAGGCGACCATCCGACGCGTGACACTCCCGGCGGCGCTGACCGGGCAGGCGACCATCCGACGCGTGACACTCCCGGCGGCGCTGACGGGGCGGCCGGCCATCCGAGGCGTGGCGGCGCGGGCACTTCTGATCGGGTGCGCGAGTGGGCGCTGTTGGGCGAGTGGCTGAGCGCGCCGCCACTGCTGCACAACGTCGACGTGGATGTGGTGCGTGAGCGTTTGGTGTTCGTCGGGCGGGCGCGGGCTTCGTTGGCGGCACTCGAGGCCGAGTTGGTCGGCGAGGTGGCCCGCCGGCAAGGCGACGCCGCCGCCGAGGAGATGCTGCGCCGCGACCAGAAGCGGTCGCGGTCCGGCGCGCGCAAGGCCGTGAAGACCGCGGCGCAACTGGAGTGGGCGCCGGGGGTAGCCGAGAAGCTCGCGGAGGGCGCGATCACGCCGGAGGCGGCGGGGTTGATCCTCAACGCCGAGGGGCCGGTGGATCAGCGCCAGTTGCTTGCCGCCGCTGAGCAAGAGCCCGAGGATCGGTTCCGGCGCACGCTGAAGGAACACATCAACGAGCGCACCAGCAACCAGGAGTTGAACGAGCGCCGCGAGCGGCAGCGGCAACGGCGCCGCGCTTCGATCAGCGAACAACCCGACGGCATGTTCCACCTCTTCGCCCAACTCGACCCCCTCACCGGCGCGCAGGTGCGCGCCGCGTTGTTCGCGAAGTCAGACGAACTGTTCCGCAGCGAGGACCCCAAGCAGCGCTCGACTCCCTCGCAGCGCTTCGCCGACGCTCTGGCAGGGCTCGTCTGCAACAGCGCCGGTACCGAGACCCGCGGTGGCGGTGGCGTGCCGCAAGGATTCGAGTTGATCGTGCTCGCCGACTACGACCTCCTCCACGAGAGCATCACCAACGCCCGCCTGACCGACGGCACCCGCCTCACCGCCGCCGAGACCCTCGCCATTGCCTGTGACGCCAAGATCCTGCCGGGCATTTTCAACAAGCACACCGGCGACGTCCTGCTGGGCCGCTCACAACGCAAGGTCTCCAAGCGCCTCCGCAAACGCCTCGTCGTCCGCGACGGCGGCTGCATCGGCTGCGGCGCCCACGAGAAGATCTGCCAGGCCCACCACATCGAGCATTGGTGCGACGACGGCGAGACCAACTTCGAGAACACCTGCCTACTGTGCTGGCGCTGCCACCACATCCGCGTCCACCGCCACGGCGAACAAGTCGTGCGACACGCCGACGGCCGATTCACCCTCGCGCCGCCGCTCGACACACCCCCTGCCGGGCCTGCGGGTCAGGCAGGTGGCGAACAGCTCAACCGGCGCCAGCCACGAAGGCACAACCCCGGACACCGCCACGCACACCACCACCCGACCAACGACCACCACCCGACCAACGACCACCACCACCCGACCAACGACCACCGACGCGGACCACCCGACTCCCCTGAACCGAGCCCACGAAGCCCCGCAACCCTGCCGTTTGCAGCTTCAAGCAAAGCCACAGCACCCCACGCCGAACAGTGACGGACATCCCGGACCGCAGCACAGACGACCCCGGCCCCCTGCCGAAACGACGGTGTCAGCCTGGCCGGAACACCACGCGAGGGCGGCGATGCCGGGGGCCGGCGCAGGCGGCCATTCCGAGGCCGCCGGAGCGCCACCGGCAGCGGCATCCGGACAGCCGCGGAAGGTCAGGTTGCGGCTTCGCCGGAGTGACGATCGAGATCGGGGCGGCGACGGCCGGACCGCTACAGGCACCCGAGGGCGGGAGCCGGAGGGCCGGGCTGCGACGACTTTCGCCCGTGCGTGGAGGAGCAGAGCGGCACCCCGGGCTCCGACCGGGCCGCCACAGAAGCCCGACGCCGCAGACGCCGGTGGGCAGGCGCCGGATCAGCCGATCTCGTCGGGCATTTCGGCTTTGCGGCGGGCGACGTAGTCGCGGAGTTCTGCGTCGATGGCTTCGTCGACGGGGGGCGGCTCGTAGTCGGCCAGCATCTGCTTCCAGCGGGCGTTGGCGCGCTGGGCGGCGGTGAGCGAGTCCTCCTCCAACCACTGCTCGTAGCTGTTGTGGTCGGCGATCTCGGAGCGCCAGAAGGCGGTCTCGAAGTTGGCCAGCGTGTGGGGGTTGCCCAGGAAGTGATCGCCGTGGGCGTTGGTGCGGAACGCCTCGAGGGCCAGACCGTTCTCGGAGACGTCCACGCCGCGAGCGAGCACCTCCATGGCACCGAGTTGGTCGGCGTCCAGGATGAGTTTCTCATACGACAGCGCCAGCCCGCCCTCCAGCCAGCCGGCGGCGTGCAGGACGAAGTTCACACCCGCCTGCAGGGTGGGCAGCAGCGTGTGGGCCGACTCGTAGGCGGCCTGGGCATCGGGGGCCTTGGAGGACGTGAACTGGCCGCCGGAACGGAACGGCACGCCTACCCGGCGGGCCAGAGCAGCCATGACGTAGATGGCCTGGCCGGCCTCGGGCGTGCCGAAGGTGGGTGCACCGCTGGCCATGGACATGGTGGAGGCGAACGTGCCGAAAATGACCGGGGAGCCGGGGCGCACCAGCTGCAGGTAGGCCATGCCCGACAGCGCCTCGGCCAGGGCCTGGGCGGACAGGCCGGCCACGGTCACCGGGGACATGGCGCCGGCCAGGATGAACGGGCTGATGATGCTCGCCTGGTTGGCCCGGGCGTACTCGGTGGCAGCCCCCAGCATCGTGGCGTCCCAGCGCATCGGCGAGGAGGCATTGATCAGCGAGGTCATCACCGTGCGGTCGGCGAGGTCGCCGCCGAAGGCGATGCGGGCCATCTCGACGGAGTCGGCGGCCCGCTCAGCTGCTGTCACCGACCCCATGAACGGCTTGTCGCTGTAGCGCAGGTGGGTGTACACCATGTCGAGGTGCCGCTTGTTGACCGGCACGTCCACCGGCTCGCACACCGTGCCTCCGCTGTGGTGCAGGTGCGGCAGCACGTAGGTGAGCTTCACGGTGTTCTCGAAGTCTTCCAGCGTGGCGTAGCGCCTGCCGCGGTCCAGATCGGTCACGAACGGTGAGCCGTAGTTGGGAGCGAAGACGGTGGCGTTGGCACCGATCTTCACGCTGCGGGCGGGGTTGCGGGCGTGCTGGATGTAGACCGCGGGGGCGTTCTCCTGCACGATCCGCCGGCACATGCCCCTGGGGAAGCGCACCAACTCGCCCGAGACGTCGGCTCCCGCCTCCCGCCATAGATCGAGCGCCAGGGGGAAGTCCTGGAAGGCGACTCCCACCTCGGCCAGCAGGATTTCCGCCGCCTCCTCGATACGCACCAGACCCTCTTCGTCGAGGATCTCCACCGGCGCTCCGGTGCGCTCCAGGTAGGGAGCCGTCACCTGTGTCGCTGCCGAATGCGCCGCCTGGCGGGCGGCCCGTCCGCCGCCCCTGCGTCTTCGTGGTTCGCTCATCGTGGTTCCTGCCTCATTGTGTGTGGTTCTTGGTTTCCAGGAGCCCGCCGAGTGGTCCGCCTACAGCGGGGCCCGGACCGCTGGAAAGTGGATTCCGGCCTGCGCCGGAATGACGGGAGGGCACCGGTCTTCGCGAAGTCTCCATCGTTCAGAACTCTCCGGTCCGCCGACTCGTTATCAGCCGGTCCGCGCCCGGCGACGTCGTCGCGAGCCGGAGGCGGCACCGGCCGGCTCACCGCCATCGGTGGGCGGAAGATCCACGACTCGGGCCAGATGCGGGGTGGGTGCCGTCTCGTGCGGGAAGGCCATCGCCGCCACGAACAGCTCCTGGAAGCGGGCCTCGGTGGCGGTCTCGATCTTGATGATGCGCTCGCTGAGCTGTTCGATCTCGTCGCGCTGGGCGCCCGAGAGCAGCATCCTGGCCGCCCCCGTACCGGATGCGTTGCCCACCGACCGCACGCCGCCCACCGGGGCGTCGGGCACCAGACCCAGGACCAGTGCCCGCACCGGGTCGATGTGCGCCCCGAAGGCCCCCGCCAGGCGGATGTCGTGCACCTCGGCGACCCCGGCGTGCTCGGTGAGCAGGTCGATGCCGGCACGCAGCGCGGCCTTCGCCAGCTGGATGGCCCGCACGTCGTTCTGGGTGATCCGCAGCCGCACCGGCCCGCTCTGCAATTCGTAGGAAAAAGTGCGCCCGTCGGCCACGATCCGTGGCGTGCGCTCGGCGAGATGTCCCCGCACGACGCCGTGGCGGTCGATGATCCCGGCCAGGAACATCTCGGCGACGGCGTCGATGATGCCCGAACCGCACAGTCCCGAGACCTGCAGGGATCCGAGCGCCTCGGCGAAAGCCGGATCGTCGGACCAGACCTCGCAGCCGATCACCTTGAAGCGCGGTTCGAGGCCGGCGGGATCGATGCGGACCCGCTCGATCGCACCCGCGGTGGCGCGCTGCCCACAGCTGATCTGGGCTCCCTCGAAGGCCGGTCCCGTCGGGCTCGATGCGGCGAAGACCCGCCTGCCGTCGCCCAGCACGATCTCGGCATTCGTGCCCACGTCCACCAGCAACTGCGGCTGCGAAGCTCGGTGCGGTCCCTCGGCAAGGGTGGCGGCTGCCGAGTCGGCCCCCACGTGGCCGGCGATGCAGGGCGCCACGTACAGCGAGGCGTGCGGGAGTACAAAGCCAACGTCGGCCGCGGCGGCATGCACGCTCCGGCGTACCGCCAGGGTGAAGGGGGCAGTGCCGAGCGGTGTCGGATCGAGGCCCAGGACGAGGTGGTGCATGATCGGGTTGCCGACGACGACGACGTCGTGGACATGCGGGCGCGGAACCGACGCCGCCTGGCACAACTCGCCGACGAGTTCGTCGAGAGCCCCCCGCACCGCCTCGGTCAGAGCGGCGGCCCCGCCGGGGTTCATCATGACGTAGGACACCCGGCTCATGAGATCCTCGCCGAACCGGATCTGCGGGTTCATCCGGCCCGCGGTGGTGACGACCTCGCCGGTCGCCAGATCCAGCAGGTAGCCGGCCAGGGTCGTGGACCCCACGTCGATGGCCACACCCCATGCCCCGTCGGCGTACCCGGGACGAACCGCCAGCAGCCGGCAGCGGTCGTGGACGACCGCTGTGACCGCCCCGTCGCCGGCGCGGATCGCCGCCTGCAGGTCCGCCAGCACCGCCAGCGGCACGGCCACATCATGCAGCCTCCAGTCGCTCGCCAGCGCCGCGGCCACCCTCTCGGCATCGCTCACCTCCTCGCCGAGGACCGGAGGCGCCAACTCCAGGTAGTGCAGCGTGACGACCGGATCCAGAACCACGTCGCCCAGATCGATGGCCTTGCGCACGACCGGCCGCCGCACGGCGCTGGCGGCGGGAACGTCGATGACCACGTCGCTGCGCACGAGAGCCTGGCAGCCCAGCCGGTGACCCCCCGCCAGCGGCCTGCGCCCGCGGTAGCCGGCTTCGACGCTGCCGGGCGCCGACAGCGCCTCGGCGGTGGCGGTGATCCCCCACTTGGCATGGTGACCGAGTGCCGGCACCACCTGGCAGCGGCCGCACAGGCCGCGCCCCCCGCACACCGAGTCCAGATCCACGCCGCCGGCCCGAGCTGCATCCAGCACGCTGGTGCCCGCAGGCACCGACACCTCGATTCCCGACGGCGTGAACACGACGCTGTGCTCGCTGCTGCCGCTGACTCCGGCAGCGGGACTATCAGTCACGCTTGGATGACGGGCAGGGAGACAGCCCGATGTGTCCGGGCATGGATTCCGGCCTTCGCCGGAATGACGGGTCGGGAGACAGCCGGAATGACGGGTCGGGAGATCGCCGGGTGTGACCGACCATGGTCTCCGGTCCCGGGTGCGGGTCGATCAGGCCGCGCTGCGCCGCCGGCCACCCCGGCGCCGGGCGATCCCCGCGCCGAGCGCGCCGAGTTCCCGGTGCTCTCTGATCCAGGCCATGCAGTCGCGGTCGTGTCCGGCCAGCACGTCGGCCGCCATGACCGCGTTCTTCACGTCGGCGTGCAGCGGATTCATGATGGCCGACGTCATACCTGCACCGATCGCCATCGAGAGGAACGTGCCGGTGATCATGTGGCGGTTGGGCAGCCCGAAACTGACGTTGCTGGCCCCGCAGGTTGTGTTGACCCGCAGTTCCCCCCGGAGGCGGCGCACGAGGTGCAGAACCTGACGACCCGCCGTACCGACCGCGCCGATCGGCATCACGAGAGGATCGACGACCACGTCGGCGCTGGGGATGCCGTGGTCGGCCGCCCGCTCGACGATCCTGCGGGCGACCTCGAAGCGCACGTCGGGATCCTCGCTGATCCCTGTCTCGTCGTTGGAGATCGCCACGACGGCAGCGCCGTGGCGCTTCACCAGCGGCAGGACCCGCTCCATGACCTCCTCCTCGCCGGTCACCGAATTGATCAGCGGCTTGCCGTCGTAGACCGTGATGGCCGCCTCGAGAGCCTCGACGATCGACGAGTCGATGGAGAGGGGGACGTCGGTCACCTCCTGGACGAGTTTGACGGCACGCGTGAGGAGCGCCGGCTCGTCGGCCAGCGGGATCCCGGCGTTGACATCCAGCACGTGCGCGCCTGCCGCAACCTGGGCGACGGCGTCGGCCTCGACCCGGCTGAAGTCGCCGGCCTTCATCTCCTCGGTCAGCAGCTTGCGCCCGGTGGGGTTGATCCGCTCGCCGATCATCACGAACGGACGCTCGAACCCGATCACCACCTCGCGGGTCCGGGAACTGATCACTGTGTCGGTCACGCCACTCCCTCCTGGTCCGTGTCCCCTTCGGGGCGCCCGGTGCCGTCGGCGGTCGTCGGCTCGCTGCGCGCTGGATCCCAGCCGCCGGTGGCCACGAACGTCTGCAGGCGCTCCCGGGGGAACTCCGCCTCCAGCTCCGCGGCGACGCGCAGGGCGGCGCCCTCGGGATCGTCGCCGTCGGTCGGGCGCGTGATGCGCCGCCACTCACCGATGTACTGCGACGCCGAGGACATCCCCGCCACCATCGCCGCGTCGTCGATGGCGCGCTGGAAGCGCCGGGGCAGGATGCGCTGGACCTTCTGCTCGCCGGACCCGGCGTTCACCTGCGCGGGGATGTCGCGCCAGTAGATGATGACGAGATCGGCGTCACCGTCGCGCCGGCGGTCGCCCCGACGTCGCCGCCGGCCGCCCGCCGTCTCGTCCTGCGCCGCCATACTCACGCCGCCCGCACGGGTATCCGACGGTCGGCGAGCGACAACGCCAACCCGCCGTAGCCGGTCACGAGCCGTTCGTACCGCAACCCCAGCGACGCCGCGGCGCGGCGCGCCGCGGTTTCGAGCTCACCGTCGGGCTCCTGCACGAGGTGGACCACCCGGGTGTAGTTCCCGAAGTACGCGTCACGCAGCTCGGGGTGCGCGGTGATGCCGAGTCCCTGCAGGATCAGACGATCGAAGTGGCGCACGAGGTAGTCGGTCAGATAGAACGTGCCCGGTTCGGCCTCCTGCAGGTCGGCGAACAGCTCCGGGCTCGCGTAGAGCTCGTAGCAGTGGGCACCCGGAAGGCGCTCCACCCCCTCCTCGGTGCACACCCGATCCAGTAGCCCACCCGTCCCGCAGTCCATGTAGCCCACCAGGATCGAGTCGTAGACGCCGCGGGCCGCGCGGACCCGCCGGCGCACCGCCTCAGGAATCTGTTCGGGACGGTTGTGCAGCCGGGCCGGAAGGCACTCGAAGTCCAAGCCCTCCACCGCGGCCGTGATATTGCCGAGTTCCCGCGCCAGCGCCCCGCAGGCGATGACCAGGGTCCGACCCTGCGCCGGCGCCGTTGCCGCGCGGGGGGTCACTGCCGGCTCCGTCACCTGATGGCGCGGCGCGCCGTCACGAGTTTCGTGGCGGTCTCCGCCGCGATCGCCGCATCGCGGCAGTACGCATCGGCACCGATGGCTGCCCCGAACTCCTCGTTGAGCGGCGCGCCACCCACGAGGATGATGACCTCGTCCCGCCGGCCCTTCTCAACGAGCGTGTCGATGACGACCTTCATATACGGCATGGTCGTGGTGAGCAGGGCCGACATGCCCAGGATGTCAGGCTTGTGCTCGTCGAGCGCCGCCAGGAACTCCTCGACGTCGGTGTTGATACCCAGGTTGAACACCTCGAATCCGGCGCCCTCCAACATCATGGCCACGAGGTTCTTGCCGATGTCGTGGATGTCGCCCTTGACCGTGCCGATGACGACACTTCCGACGGGTTCGACCCCGGTCTCGGCCAGCAGCGGCCGCAGGATGGCCATGCCGGCCTTCATGGCGTTGGCCGCCAGCAGCACCTCGGGCACGAAGAGGATGCCATCTCGGAAGTCGATGCCGACGATGCGCATCCCCTCCACGAGAGCGTCGTTGAGGACCTTGTCCGCCGACCAGCTGCGTCCGAGCAGGATGTTGGTGCCCTCGGCGATCTCATCGGCCAAGCCGTCGTAGAGATCGTCGTGCATCTGGGCGCAGAGTTCCTCGTCGTTCAGGCTCGCCAGGTCCAGGTCGTCGGCATCGTCGAAGTCGACGCTTGCAGGCACATCACTCATAGGCGTGTCCTTTCAGAGCCAACCGCGGCACCCGCTGCGACGGTCCCGGCAATCGGTCCCGCCGGCGATGAGTCACCGCAGGTTCCACCCTTCGTCCGGCCCAGCTTGCGGTACCGCACCACTGTGGCACGTGCCGTCCTGATTCCGCATCGTGGACCGGAACCATAATACGGAACAAATCTAACACAGAACTCAACCAAGATGCATGCCACCGGAAGACGCTTGGGCGGGCTACTCGGGCGGGCGCGCCCGCCCGCCGGCGCGAGCCGCGCGAGCGGTCAGCTCAGGCGAAGCGCGACGGAAGGCGTATGGGGAACGCCTCCCGGATACGAGCGTCGACCTCGGGCGTGATGTGGTCGGGGTAGTGCTCGGCCAGCACCTGCCGAGCGCGCCGGTGGGCGACCTGCAGAGCACTCAGGCCGCCGGCGTCGGTCCAGTTCTCGGGCGAGTCGCGGTCGCCGATGACGGGATAGACGTACTCCGTCTGCATGAGCGACAGGGTCTGGGCAGAGCCCAGGAAGTGCCCCGGCCCGGCGATCACCTCGGCGATCACCTCGGCCGACAGTGTGCCCTCATCCACCTCGATGCCGCGGACGGTGCGGTTGATGGCGCCCATCATGTCGTTGTCGATGACCAGCTGCTCGAGCGAGCAGGCCAGCAGGCTGGCCAGCATGCCGGCCGACTCGAAGATGAGGTTGGCGCCGACGTTGGCCGCCAGCCCGACGGTCAGGCCCTTCTCGTAGCCCGACTGGGCGTCGGGCAGTTTCGAGTCGGTCATGCCCGCCGGCACGCCTGAGGTGAGCCCCCGCCAGTTCAGCAACTGGGCCGCGGCCGCGTTCAGGACGGCCTCCTCCCCGGAACCGCCGCTCATGGCGCCGGTGCGCAGATCGGAGACGAAGGGCCACAGTCCCACCACGCAGGGGTGGCCGGGCCGCAGCAGGTTGACGGTGCACAGCCCGGCCAGACACTCGGCCAGGCCCTGCGCGAGCGCTCCGGCGAGGGCGGCCGGTGAGGTGGCGCCCGCCTGCCCGGCCGAGATGAGCAGGATCGGCATGCCCGAGGCCACCTGCGCCACCAGGCACTCATTGGACTCCTCGGCGAATCGCAGCGGCGGGACGACAAAGGTGTTGTATGCGCACACGAACGGGCGCTTGGCGAACCCGCCGGGCTCGCCGAGCGCCATGTCGAACATCTCGGCGGATTCGTGCACGCGGCCGGGGTCGAACCACGCCGATCCGGAGGGTTTGGACGTGCCGGTCAGCACCGCGTAGGCGGTGGAGAGGTCGAGGTCGCGGGGATCCTCCAGGTCGCGGGCCACGCAGGTGCGGCCGTAGAAGTGGACGTGGTCGAAGGAGTCCACCAGCCGGGCACAGTCGTAGACGTCGGCGATGGTGGAGTGACGAAACCGGTTGGTCTCGTAGTCATGGATCAGCACGGCCGCCCCTGCCGTACCGAAATGCACCCGGTTCCCGCCGACGTGTATCGACTTGTCGTCGTCGAATCCGTGCCAGATCCATTCCTTGGCCGACAGTTCGATGCCCCGCTCCACGAGTCCCCGCGGATAGTGCAGGCGCCCCTCGGCGTCCAGCCACCCGCCGGAGCGGGTCACGACCTCCACGTACTCCGGGATGGGGGTGCCCATCCCCACGTCCTCCAGCAACCCCAGCGCCGTGTCGTAGATCTGCTGCATGTCGCCGTCGCTCAGCGGCGCGTAGCGGCCGCCCGCCATGCCCGGCCACACCGGGCGCGCTGCGGCGACCGGAGGCGCCTGACGCTCGGCGATCCGTCCCGCTCGGCCGCCCGACCGGCGCCGACGAGGGGATCCTTCCCGCTCTTCGATCATGTGGACTCCTCGAGTTTCACGAGATCCTCGGAGACTGCTGAGTAGTCCACGGGCAGCGCAGCCGGGACCGCTGGACAGTGGATTCCGGCCTCCGCCGGAATGGCGGAGGAGGTTGACTGCAACACTACTCAGCAGTCTCCTCGAACTCTTGGCGCTGCTCTGTCCCCACCGGCCCCTCAGGCGCGTGGGGCCCGATTCTCCGGGTCGTAGGCCGCCGCCGAAAGGACGGTTGCAGCGCGCCGTTCGCCGAGCAGGTCCAACTCGAACGTGGATCCGGGCGCCTCGAAGGCCGGATCCACGTAGACGAAGGCGAGGCTGGTGCCGACGGAGTGCCCGTAGGCCCCGCTCGTGGCGATGCCCATGATCTCGTCGCTGCCGGGTGCGTAGGCCGGCTCGTTGCCCCAGGCATCGTTGTCGCCGTCGCCCACCGCGCAATTGACGAGGGCCCACTGCAGCGGCTCGGGCCCGTCGCGGCGGGCCAGCGTGGCGTCGCGGCCGATGAAGTCCTTGGAGAAGTCCACGAAGCGCTCGATCCGGGCCTCGATGGGGGTGATCTCGGTGGTCAGCTCCGCGCCCCAGGCCTTGTAGGCCTTCTCGATGCGCATCGCGTTCATGGCGTAGCTGCCGTAGTGGACCATGCGGTGGGGCTCTCCCGCGGCCACCAGGGCGTCGTACAGCTCGGCCATGTGCTCGATGGGGCAGTGCAACTCCCAACCCAGCTCGCCCACGTACGAGACCCGCAGCGCCTTGCACGGCACTCCGGCCACGTCGATCTGCTGCGCCGTGAGCCAGCGGAAGGACTCGTTGCTGAGGTCGGCATCGGTGAGCGGCTGCAGGACGTCACGAGCCCGCGGACCGGACACGCCGAGCAGCGCGGTCGAGTCGGTCACGTCCGTGACGGCCACGTCCTCGCCCGCCTCGGTGTGCTGCACGAGCCAATCCAGATCGTGGCTCTGGCCCATGATGGCCGAGGAGAGATAGAAGCGCTCGTCGCCGAGGCGGGTGATGGTCATCTCGCACTCGATGCCGCCCAGTTCGGTGAGCATGTGCACGAGCCGGATGCCGCCGGGGCGGGGCAGCCGGTTGGCCGACAGCCGGTCCAGGAGGTCGGCGGCGTCGGCACCTGTCACCTCGAACTTGGCGAAGGCCGTGAGGTCGGCGATGCCGACCCGGTCCCGCACTCCCCGCACCTCCGCACCGACGCTCTCGAAGGCGTTCGACCGGCGGTAGGAGTGCACCTCCGGGGTGCCGTCGGGGGAGAAGTACTGCGGCCTCTCCCAGCCGTACACCTCCTGCCACTGCGCCCCCAGCGTGTCGAGGCGCTTGTAGATGGGGGTCGTCTTCTGCGGGCGGCCCGCGGCCCGGTACTCCCCGGGCGGGCGCACCTGGTACATCTCGTGGTACTCGTCCATCGACTTCTCGACGGTGTAGTAGCTGCGCGCGCCGGCGTAGTCGCCGTAGCGGCGGGGGTCCATGCCGCGCACGTTGATCTCGGTCTGGCCATGCACGATCCACTGCGCCAGGAACTTGCCGGCACCCGGTCCCTGGGTCACCCCGATGGAGGCGCCGTTGCAGTGCCAGTAGTTGCGCAGCCCCGGCGCCGGCCCCATGAGGAAACCCGCGTCGGGGGTGTGCGTGATGGGCCCCGACACGACCTTGCGGATGCCGGCGGTGCCGAAGGCGGGGATGCGCACCGACGCCCACTCCAGGCACTCCTCGAGGCGATCCACGTCGGGCGGGGTGAGGTAGAAGTGCAGGTCCCAGTCCACCCCGTCGACGCCGTAGGGCTGCGAGCCCGACATCTCGTACGGGCCGACCAGCAGGCCGTCCAACTCGCAACGGACGTAGATCGAGGCGCGGGGATCCCGGATCGTGGGGGGCTCGTAGCCCAGGTCCACCAGGGGCTGGATGCGCTCGGTCACCAGGTACTGGTGGATGACCGACACGATCGGCACATCGAGCCCCACCATGGCACCGAGCTGGGGGGCGTAGTGACCGGCCGCGTTGACGATGTGCTCGCAGACGATGCGATCGTTGTCGCAGATCACCTCCCAGCGTCCGTCGGGCAGCTGGTTCATGTCGGTGACGAGGGTGTGCCGGCGGATCTCGGCGCCGAGTTGGCGGGCGCCGCGGGCCATGGAACTGGTGCAGCTCGACGGATCGGCCCAGCCGTCGTTGGGGGTGTGGACCGCCGAGACCACGTCCTCCAGGTCGAGCAGCGGGTGCAACTCGGCGATCTCGGAGGGACCGATTATGTGGGATTCCACGCCGGCCTGCTTCAGCAGAGCGTGCGAGTAGCGATGCCAGTCGGCCTCGTCGTCCCGACCCTTGCGGCACAGGCGCACGGTGCCGGGTTGGTGCCAACCGGTCGACAGGCCGGTCTCCGCCTCGAGGCTGCGGTACAGCGAGACTCCCACCTCGTGGACCTTGGCCAGGTTGAAGTCGCTCGTGAAGTTGGGGATCATCCCCGCCGCGTGCCAGGTGGAGCCGGAGTTCAGCTCGCCCTTCTCCACGAGGATGGTGTCGGTCCAGCCCTCGTGCGCCAGGAAGTACAGCAGGCCGGCTCCCATGGCACCGCCGCCGATGATCACGGCACGGGTCTCGGTGGGCATCGTCTCACCTCCTGCGCGGGGTGTAGAAGCTGCGCAGCGACGCCGTGGCCGGCACCCGCCGCCCGCCCACGTCGATCTCGAAACCACCCGCCGCCAGCCAGTCGGCCGTGATCCCGTCGGCGTGATCCAGGTACCCCATGGCCAGGCACCGGTCCTCGAGGTAGCTCCAGGCTCCCGACGTGGTGCATCCCACCACCGCACCGTCGCGCAGGATCGGCTCGTCGTGGTAGACGAGCAGTTCGGGGTGCTCCAGGCGGAACTGCACGAGTCGCTTCGTGCGGGGTCGGCCACGCTGGGCCTCCAGAGCGGCTCGCCCACAGAAGTCCGCGGCCTTGTCCCAACCCACCGCGAATCCCAGCCCGGCCTCCAGCGGGGTGTCGGCCGGGGAGATGTCGTGGCCCCAGTGGCGGTATCCCGACTCGAGGCGCAGCGTGTTCATGGCGTGGTAGCCGGCGAGGGCGAGGCCGTGCGGCTCGCCGGCGGCAACGAGGGCGTCGAAGACGGCCCCGGCGTCGGCGTTCGGGACGTACAGCTCCCAACCCAGTTCGCCCACGTAGCTCATCCGGATCGCCAGCACCTCGCGGCCGGCCACGTCGATGGTGCGCGCGGTGGAGAAAGGGAAATCCTCGTCCGCCAGCGAGGCGCCGGTGAGCGGTCCCAGCACGTCGCGCGCCAGCGGGCCCATGAGCCCCAGCATGGCCTGCTGCTCGGTGATGTCGTTGATCGTCACAGCGAAGTCGCGGCAGCCCCGGCGCAGTCGCGCCCAGTCGCGCGTCTGCGTGGCCGCGGAGGTGACCACGAGGAAGGAGTCCTCGCCGAGTCGCGTGACCGTCAGATCGGCTTCGATCCCGCCCCGGTCGTTGCACCACTGCGTGTAGACGGCGCGCCCCGGCTCGGTATCCACGTCGGCGGCGCTGAGCCTGTTGAGCGCAGCGGCGGCATCGGGGCCGTCGACGCTGAACTTGACGAACGACGTCTGGTCGAACAGCCCGACCCGTTCCCGCACGGCGCGGCACTCGGCGCCGGCGTTGGCCCACCAGTTCTGCTTGCCGTAGCTGTAGACGTAGACCTTCTCCTGGCCCTCTGCGGCGTACCAGTTGGGGCGCTCCCAGCCGGCCGTCTCGCCGAACACCGCCCCGCCGGCGGCGATGCGTTCGTGCAGGGGCGACAGGCGCCGGTTGCGGGCACTCTCGTACTGGCGGTGCGGCCAGTGCATGGCGTAGAGCAGACCGAGGCTCTCGCCGATGCGGTCGCGCAGGTAGGCGGGATCGGCCTGGAAGGGCATGGCGCGGCTGATGTCCACCGACGTGAGATCGATCGGGGGATGGCGGTCGGCGACCCAGTCGGCCAGCACCCAGCCCACGCCGCCGCCCGTCTGCACGCCGATGGAGTTGAATCCGGCAGCCACGAAGCAGCCGTCCACCTCCGGCGCCTCACCCATGTAGAACACCCCGTCGGGCGTGAAGGACTCGGGCCCGTTGAAGAAAAGCTGGATCCCGCACTCGCCCAGCGCCGGCACCCGGTGGATGGACCGCTCGAAGATCGGGCCGAGGTGCTCCCAGTCCTCGGGCAACTGCACGAAGCTGCTGCCGGGCGGCACGCCCTCGAGGTGCCAGATCTTGCCCCGGGGCTCGAAGAATCCGGCCATGATCTTGCCGGTCTCCTCCTTGAAGTACGTGTAGTTGCCGGGATCGCGCAGCACGGGGGTGGTCGCATCCACGCCTTCCAGCGGCTCGGTGACGACGTAGAAGTGCTCGCAGGCCTGCAACGGCACGTTCACGCCGATGGTCGCCGCCAGTTGGCGCGTCCACATGCCCGTGGCGAGGACGACCGTCTCGGTCTCGATGTCGCCCTGATCGGTCTGCACACCGCAGATCCGGCCCCCGGCGGTCTGCAACCCTGTGACGGCCACGCCCTCGCGGATGGTGGCACCGCGACCGCGCGCTCCCTTCGCCAGCGCCATCGTCATGTCCACCGGCGAGAGTTGGCCGTCGCGCTCCACCAGCAGTGCGCCCACCAGGTCGTCGCTGCGGATGAGCGGCCAGCGCTCCTTCAACTCGTCGAGGTCCAGAACGCGGGTCTCGACCCCCACCATGGTCCCCATGGAGGCGCCGCGGAGCACCTCCTCCCAACGCTCGGCGTTGTCGGCGACGGTGATCGAGCCCTCCGTGCGGTAGCCCGGCGACTGGCCGGTCTCCTCCTCGATCTGCTCGAACAGGCGGGCGGAGTAGGTGGCCAACTGCGTGAGGCTGTACGTGGAGCGGAGTTGCGTGACGAGCCCGGCGGCGTGCCAGGTGGTGCCGCAGGTGAGGGTTCCCTGCTCGAGGAGCACCACGTCACTGATGCCGCGCCACGCCAAGTGGTAGGCGGTGCTGCAACCGATCACGCCGCCGCCGACGATGACCACCTGCGCCCGGTCGGGAAGGCCTCCGCCCGCACTCACGAATCGACATTCTGACAGGTCGCGACCTTTGCGTTGTTGCACCCCGGCGGAGCGCGGCGGTGTGCCTCGCCGTCCCCGGTGCCGGCCCGGAAGCCCCACGCCGGCACCGCGTTGACCACATGGGTCACCGCAACGCCTAGGCTTCGGCGGGTTCGCGCAGCGCCGGTGCAGGACGATGGAAACAGGGACGACGACGCAGACACCCGGACTCGAAGCCGCCACCGCAGGAACGCCGAGCGACGGCGCGTTCGACGCGCCGCCCGATGGTCGCGGCACGGCCACCCGAGCCGTGCGCCGGGCGAGGCTGGTGGCGCCTCCGGCTCTGGTGGCGGCGGGAGTCATCGGCATCTGGTACCTGTTCACGTACTTCGTGCTGGATCGCGACCAGCGCTTCTTCCTGCCCCCGCCGCATCAGGTCGTCGATGTGGGTTTCATCACCTGGGACAACCTGGAGCAGGTTCTCCTGGGACTCTGGCGCACGACCCAGGTCACGCTGGTGGGTCTCGTCCTGGCCATCCTGGGTGGCATGGCGATCGCCGTCGTCATGAGCCAGGCCCGCTGGATCGAGCGGAGCGTCTTCCCTTACGCCGTGGCGGTGCAGGCTGTGCCCATCGTGGCCATCAGCCCAATGATCGGCCTGTGGTGGGGGTGGGACTTCAGCAGCCAGGTGGTCGTGACGATCATCATCTCGATCTTCCCCATCATCACGAACACGCTGTTCGGTCTGCGCTCGGTGGAGCCGAACATGCACGACCTGCTCACCCTGCATCATGCGAGTCGCCTCACCCGTTTCCGCAAGCTCCAGTTGCCCGCCGCCCTGCCGGCCATCTTCACGGGGTTCCGCATTTCGGCGGGTCTTGCCGTGGTCGGCGCCATCGTGGGTGAGTTCTTCTTCAAGGGCGGCAGCTACGGGTCAGAGGGTCTGGGCCAGCTTCTCTTTCTCTTCCAGAACCAACTCTCGGGGTCGAAGCTGGTGGCTGGCATCGTGTTCAGTTCGGTCCTCGGGCTCGTCCTGTTCGGGTTCTTCAGCTGGGCCGGTCGGCGGCTCACGAGCCATTGGTACTCCGCCTGACCTACACGTCGTCGCCCGGGTCCGGGACGTCCCGAGACGCCGCAGGACCTGGTCGCGGACTGTTCGGGTTCTGGGAGGCAGTCAACGAGCACGTCCGGATCACGCCGCCAACTTGTGTCGAGAACGCATTCCGGGACCACCAACCGGACCGTCTTTGACTACCCTGATGCCCGGTTTGACCGCACCGGAGCGTAGATCTCTCAAGCAGTCGAAATGGAGGAGACAATCTGATGAACAAGCGTGTTCTGATCGCACTCGTCACGGCACTGGCAGTCGTGGCGGCCGCCTGCGCGGCTGACGACTCGGGCTCGGAGGCTGCCGACGCGGCTCTGGCCGAGGCTCGCAGCGCCCAAGCGGCAGCAACGTCGGCGATGGCCGAGGCCGAGGCATCCGCCGCGGCCGCACAGAGAGCCCAGACGGACGCTGGCACCGGCATCGCCGACGCAGCAGCAGCAGCAGCAGCAGCCGCAGTAGCCGCCGCCGACGCGGCAGCAGCAACCGCGGCAGCCGATGCGGCGATTGCCGCCGCTGAGGCGGCGCGGGCCGGAGCCGACCTGGCGCAGGCAACCGCCGAAGGCAACGAGGAGGCCATGGCCGCCGCCGAAACGGCCCTCCAAGCGGCTCAGGCCGACGCCGCGGCAGCGCTCACCGAAGCCGCCGCCGCGCAGGCAGAGGCAGACGATGCGCGAGCAGCCGCCGAGGCGGCGCAAGCGGCGCAGGCCGAGGCCGAGCGGGCGAGAGCGGAAGCCGAGGCCGAAGCCGCTGAAGCCGCCGCAGCCGCCGAGGCCGCGATGGCAGGGGTGTCGCTGACCGACGTGTGTCCGAACCCGCTCATCGTCCAGACCGACTGGTTCCCCGAGCCCGAGCACGCCCACACGTACCAGATGATCGGCACCGATGGTGTCGTGGACGCCGAGAACGGCACCTACTCCGGCGAGTTGCGCGACACAGGTCTCACGATCGAGATCCGGGCCGGCGGTCCCTACATCGGATTCTCGCCGCCGACGGCGCAGTTCTACGCCGACGACGACATCTTCATGGCCTACGTCGACACCGCAGCCGCCATCAGGGCCCACGGGGTGACTCCGGTGACGGCTGTCTTCACCAGCTTCGAGGTCGGCCCGCAGATCCTGATGTGGGATCCCGAGGACTACGACTTCGAGTCGTTCGCCGACATCGGCGATTCCGGGGCCACCGTCCTGTACTTCCAGGGCGCCACGTACATGGACTATCTCATCGCCGACGGCAGGATCAGTGCCGATCAGGTGGACGCCTCCTACGACGGCTCCCCCGTCCGGTTCATCAGCGAGGACGGGCTGGTGCAGCAGGGCTTCGCCACCAACGAGCCCTACCGCTACGAGAACGAGATCGAGGGCTGGCTGAATCCGGTGGACTTCATGCTGATCCACGACGCCGGCTTCGAGATCTACCAGTCGGCGGTCTCGGTGCGGTCCGGCGACATCGAGCGGTACCGGGAGTGCCTGGAGTTGATCGTGCCGATCATGCAGGAGGATCTGGTCAACTACTTCAACAACCCGCAGCCGATCAACGACAAGCTCGATGACATCGTCAAGGAACTCGACAGCTTCTGGACGTCGTCCAAGCCGGGTCACGCTGCGGCCACCGAGGCCATGGTCGACCTCGGATTGGTGACCGATGCCGGCAACGGCTTCGTCGGAGATATGGACGGGAACCGCATCCAGGGCCTGCTCGACATTCTGACGCCGATCTTCACGGCGCAGGGCGCCGAGGGCTTCGACCCATCGGTCACCCCCTCGGACCTCTTCACCAACGAGTTCCTGGACCCGTCCATCAGCCTCGGCTTCTAGCCCTCGCGGACGGGAGTCCAACCGGCAGATGTTCCAGCGACGCGGCCCGGCATCCGAGTTCTCTCGGGTGCCGGGCCGCGTCCGTTCCATCGCAGCGCCGTCCCGTTGTGGCACCCCACCCGGTCCCCGACCAGGACGGCATCCGGCACGGGCGGTTCCCCACTGATGCCAACCTCGGACGCCGCACCGACTCGCCCGCAGCGGTTATGGCGGCGGGTGAAGGACATCAGCCTGCCCCTGGCTTTCAGCCTGGCGATGGTGGGCGTCTGGTACCTGCTGTCGTACGTGATGTTGAGCGACGACCGGCGGTTCCTGCTCCCCCCCTTGCATCGGGTCTGGATGGAGGCGTTCGCTGACACCGACGTCCGCGGCGAACTGCTCGATGGCGTCCGGGTGACGGCCAAGGAGTCGTTCACAGGGCTCGCCATCGCCGCCGCCGCCGGGATGCTCTTCGCCATTGCGATGAACCTGCGGCGCTGGGTCGAGCGCTCCTTCTTCCCGTGGGCGGTCGTCCTGCAGACCATCCCCATCCTGGCGCTCGTCCCGCTCATCGGCGGTCTGTTCGGCTTCGACTTCCAGGCCCGCGTGATCGTCACGGTTCTCATCGCGCTGTTCCCGATCATCACCAACACTCTGTTCGGCCTGCAGTCGGCGGAACACAACCTGCACGAACTGCTGACCCTGCACAAGGCGACGCGCCCCACCCGCTTCTGGAAGCTGGAGTTCCCGGCGTCGCTGCCGGCGGTGTTCACGGGACTGCGCATCGCCGCGGGGCTGTCGGTGATCGGCGCCATCGTCGGGGAGTTCTTCTTCGGTCGCGGCGAGAAGGGCGTCGGGGTGTTGATCGACAAGTACCGCGGCCAGGCGGCGACGGAGGAGCTGATCGCAGCGCTGCTCGTGTCGTCGCTGCTGGGGATCCTGGTGTTCTGGGGCTTCAGCGTGCTCGGCCGGGCAAGCACCCGCCGCTGGCACGCCGCCGCCGCCGACACCGAGAACTGATCCACCCGGCCACCGACGCCGGCCCGACACACGCGCCGTCGGGATGGGGGATGATCTCCCAGCCATGACGACGGTTCTGGCCATCGACGCCGGCACGACGAGCGTGCGCACGATTGCCTTCGACGAGCGCGCCCGCCCGGTGGCGGTGGCTCGGCGGGAGTTCACGCAGCACTTCCCGCAGCCGGGATGGGTGGAGCACGACGCAGCCGAGATCTGGGCGGCCGTGCAGTCGACACTGGCCGACGTGACGTCCCGCCTCGCCGAGCCCCCGGCGGCGCTCGGCGTGACCAACCAGCGCGAGACCGTCGTGCGCTGGAGCCGGAGCCGGTCCGAGCCGCTCGAGCGGGCCATCGTGTGGCAGGACCGCCGCACCGCGGCGCGCTGCGCCCAACTCAGCGCCGAGGGGGCCCTGCCGCTGGTCCGGGAGCGCACCGGCCTGGTTCTGGACCCGTATTTCTCCGCCTCCAAGCTCGAGTGGCTCTTCGGCAACAGCGACGTGAAGCCCGGAGCGGACCTGGCGGTCGGCACGATCGACAGCTGGATCGTCTGGAACCTCACGGGCGGCGCCGTCCACGTCACCGACGCCACGAACGCCGCGCGGACGATGCTGTTCGACATCGGCTCGCTGACGTGGAGCGGCGAACTCTGCGATCTGTTCGGGGTCCCCATGGAGACGCTTCCCGACGTGCGGTCGTCAAGCGGCAGCTTCGGCGTGACCGCGCCGGGCGCGGCGTGCGGACCGGGAGTGCCGGTGACCGGCGTTGCCGGCGATCAGCAGGCCGCCCTCTTCGGCCAGGCGGCGTTCCGGCCCGGTGACGCCAAGAACACCTACGGAACGGGCTCGTTCGTGCTCATGAACGTGGGGGGCGCGCTGCCGGAGCCGGTGCCGGGCCTGCTCACGACAGTCGCCTGGCTGCTGGACTCACCTGCAGGCCCCAGGCCCACCTACGCCCTCGAAGGATCGATCTTCGCCACCGGGGCGACGGTGCAATGGCTCCGGGACGGCCTCGGGATCATCGGGACGGCATCCGAACTCGAGGCGCTGGCGGCGCAGTGCTCCTCCACCGGCGGTGTGTACCTGGTGCCGGCGTTCGCGGGCCTGGGCAGCCCGCACTGGGACCCGCACGCCCGCGGCACGATCCTCGGACTCACCCGCGGGACCGGCCGGCCGGAGATCGCCAGGGCGGCCATCGAGGCGATGGTGTACCAGACCCGCGACGTCACCGAGGCCATGACGGCAGGCACGGGCACTCCCCTGCGCAGCCTCCGCGTGGACGGCGGCGCCTCGGCGATGGACTCGATGCTGCAACTGCAGGCCGACCATCTCGGCGTGCCGGTCCAGCGACCGAAACTGCAGGAGGCGACGGCGCTGGGGGCCGCCTACCTCGCCGGTCTCGCCGCGGGCGTCTGGCCCTCCACCGAGGCGATCAGCGAGCACTGGGAACTCGACCTCGCCGTGGCACCCCAGGCTCCCCGCGCCACGGTCGACGCCGCCTACGCCGGCTGGCAACGAGCCGTCGAGCGCAGCAAGCATTGGGCGACCGGCTGACCCGGCCATCCCGGCTCATGCGGGAGCGATCGGCGCGCCCAGGCATGGCGACTCGTCAAGGGGGAGAGCCACGACGAGCATCCCGGCACATGCGGGAGCGATCGGCGCGCCCCTAGAGTTTGCGAAAGGCATCGGTCGGGGCTCCGGCGGTCCCACCGGCCGATGAGTTCGGCGGTGATCGGCACGGCAATGGCAAGGTCGGCAGCGGCAAGAGCGGCACCAGGGCTGGCCCTGCTCGTGCTGATCGCCGGTGCATGCACGGTGAACAGCGATGTTGATCCCAGCACCGGTCTCGACTCGGGTGGCGAGACGGAGGATGCGGTCGACGAACCCTTCCGGACCGTTCTTGAAGCGGACGTCACCACTTCCGACGACCGCAGCGCGGCGGACGATTCGGTCGGCGAGATCGTCCCCGACGCCCTCCAACCCGACAGCTCCGGTGCCGGCACCGGCAGCTCGACGGGCGATGCCGCATCGGCGAGCCCGGCCGCGGATCCTCCAGGAGCATCACCGGTGATCGAGGTGAAGCCGCCGCCGACAACCGACCCGGAAGGGACCACCGCGTCACCCGCAGACTCCCCCGAGGGACCGACGGCGGAGATCGCGGCCACGGCAGCGACCGCGACGGCCTCCGACACGACGCCGGAGACCACGGCGCCCCCCATAGAGGCGCCGTCGCCCGCCGACAAGGAGGAGCCGGCACCGGCGGAGGACCTGCCCGGCAAGCCCTACGAGTACGGGCCCGCCGAGGGCGTCTCGCTGGCGGTCGTGGGCGTGGACCACGACGACGTGCTCAACGTCCGGGACGTTCCCTTCGGTGAGATCATCGCCACGCTGGGTCTCGCCAACCCCATCGCCTATCTGCTCGAAGTCCGGGCCGCTCCCTCCGGCGAACCCATCGCCTGGTACGACTCGTGGACCGGGGCGATCGTGGCCACCGGCAGGACCCGGAGGCTGCCGACCACGGTGTGGCACGAGGTGCAGGTCGCCGGGCTCACGGGTTGGGCGAGCGGCGCGTACCTCGCCCCGATCGGCCTCACCGACGACGTCACGGCAGACCTCATCGACCTCCTCGGCGAGAGGCCGATGGCCGACACCCTGATCGAGTTGGCTCTGCTCGTCGGCGAGGCCCTGGCGTCCGACGAGCCTCCGTCCCGCGTCGTCGTGACGGTGGCGCCCAGCCTGTTCGAGGGCCTCGGCGAGGTGATGGTGGACGTGCTGAACATCGGCGACGACTCCCTGCTCGGCTACCGGCTGCACGTGTTCGCCAATCCCGGCGGGGACTGGATGTCCGAGGAACCCGGTCCGTTCACGCTCCGCAGCGTCGAGCGCGCCGTGCTCTGCCACAGCCACCGGGGCGTTACGGCCGAGGGCCTCTGCGTCTAGTGTCCAGAGTCGGAAGTTCGCTTGGTTGTCGATGGCTTCGCGAGGCACATTTGCGCAGGCCGGCTCGCTGCAGTAGTGCTCGGAATAGCAAACGAACCAATCGCTCGGGACACTAGTACGAGGGACGAGAACGCCCGGCCGCGAAGGCCGACGGGACAGGCTGCGCCCCGAGCGCCATGCTGCGCTCGACCGCCGGGCCATCATGCTGCGGCCCGTGCTCGTCGAGTACGTCGAGGGCCGGCGACGCCTCGGTCAGCGGTCTCGTGCCGTGTCCCTCGCGAATTCGAGTTCGGGCGTCCACGGGACCTGACAATCGCAGACGAAGCGTTCGGCATCGGTTGGCGCCGGCGTCGGTTCGACGAGGGGTCTGCGCGGCAGGACGGCGCTCAGCGCAAGGGCGACGGCGACCGGCACCGCCAGGGCGATGAACGCGTTGCTGAAGCCGGCGCCGGGGTTCGAGTGGAGCGGGTTGAGGGCGCCGGTGCCGGGGCCGGCGTTGATGACGATGGAAGTGAACAGGGTGGCGCCGAAGCTCCCGCCCATGAAGAACATCATCGTGTTGAGACTGAGGGCCGAAGGGAGGTCCTTGGGCTCCACCAACAGCGAGACGACCGCAACAAGTGGCGAGTTGATGAGCGCGAATCCTGCGCCCAGAATCATGGCGAGGCAGGCAACCGTCCAGGACGAGGTCCCCACCCATACCGAGATGGTGAACGTCCCGATGATCATGAGGGATGCACCGGCACGTATGGGCGTGACGGCACCGAACTTGTCGACCACGCGCCCGGCCACGACCCCCATCACGGCGGTCGTCAGCGCGACGGGGATGAGGGTGATGCCGATGTCGAGCGTCGTCATGTCATGCAGTGACTTGAACAGGAAGGGGAAGCCAATGTGGGCGCCCAGGTTGGCGGAGGTGACGGCGAATCCGAGCAACGTGAGCAGCAGGTATCTGTGATTGGCCGTGAGCGATTTCGGGATGAAGGGTGATCTGGCCCGGCGTTGATGCGCACCGAAGAAGACGAACGCGAGGGTCGCCGTGATCGCGGCGGCAAGCGTGAGACGGTCGCCCCAACCGGCCCGGCTGCCCTGGGCGACGAAGAACAGGGTGCCCGCAACACCGAGGCCGAGCAGCGCGCCGCCCGCCAGGCCGAGCGGCTCATCGCTGAGAGTCTCGTTGCGGTCGAGGAAGGCGTGGCCCAGGGGCACGTTCACGGCCGCCAGCGCACTCACCACGAACAGGTAGCGCCAACTCGCAAACTCGGATATGACACCGGCTCCCAGTGGTCCCACAGCCGCGGCGACTCCCATCGTGGCGCTCGCCACGCCGAGTATCAGCCCGCGCCGTTCTTCGGGGAAGGCCCGACTCGCCAGGGTCATCCCCAGGCCGGGAACGGCTGCCCCGCCGAGGGCCTGCACGGTCCTGGCGGCCAGCAGCGTCCCGAGACCGGTGGCCAGTGCGGACAGTCCGGACCCGAGCGCGAACACGCTGAGGCCGATCAGGAACAGCCGGCGCGCACCGTATCGAGATGCGAGGCGCCCGTAGAAGGGGATGGCCACGCCGTAGGTAAGCAGGAACCCGCTGAGCACCCACGACAGTCCACTGTCGGCGATACCGAGATCGGCGCCGATCTCCGGCAGCACGACCGCGACCGCCGAACCGTTGACGACCCCGAAGAACAGCGCGGTGCACACGACCACCAACACGGCCGGGTGCCCCTGAGCGGTCTCGGACGGTGTGTCCTCCGGCGTCGGTCCCATTGTCAGGTCGGCTCTAGATGAGTAGTTCCAAGGGGTGTGGGGGTCCACCGCTGGGTGGTTGAGGGTGTCCAAGATCTGGGGGCGAAAACAGCTCCCGATCCTGGAGGACCTTGGCATGAACCCGGACTTGGACACCCTCGCGACGACACTGTACGTGACGGTTGATGATTTGTTGGTGGCGCACCCCGAGTGGGCGCCGCCGCGGCCCACCGTGGGCATCGCGCCGGAGGTGTCCGATGCGGAGTTGGTGACCCTGGCGGTGCTGCAAGCGTTGTTGGGGTTCGATTCGGAGGCCCGTTTCGTGCGTTACGCCAGAGAACACCTGCGGGCGTGGTTCCCCTATCTGCCCGAGCGGTCGGGTTACAACAAGCGCCTGCGCCGCAGCGGCGGGCTGATGGCCCATGTGCTCGGGGCGCTGGCGCGGGACTGTCCGAGTTGGCACGACGACGTCTGGGTCGTGGACTCCACGCCCATCGAGTGCGGGCGCAGCCGCGAGACCCAGCAGCGCTCTGAGCGGCCCGGATGGGCCACCTACGGTTACAGCGCCTCGCACTCCCGGCACTTTTGGGGACTGCGCCTGCACCTGCTCGCCACCCCGTCGGGGCTGCCGATCGCTTTCGCGCTCACCGGCGCGAAAGCCGACGAACGCGACGTCTGTTGGGACATGCTCACCCACGGCGCCCTGGCCCGGCGCGGCCAGACCCTCATCGCGGATAAGGGCTACCGCAGCGCCGCCTTCGAGCAGCAACTCGCAGACGCGGGCATCACCCTGATCCGCCCCGCCATCAAAACAGAACCCGCCCGAGCGGGCCGGGCGTTCCTGCGGCCGTTGCGCCAGATCATCGAATCGGTCTTCTGGACCCTCAAAGCCCAACTCGGCCTCGAACGCCACGGCGGGCGCACCCCCGCGGGCGTCATAGCGCGCGTCCTGCAACGACTCCTCGCCCTCACCGCCGCCATCTGGCACAACCAAACCACCCCCAAAGCAGGCCCCGCCCGCAGCCTGCCCGCCTACGACCACTGACCCCTTGGAACTACTCATCTAGTCGCGTCAGCAGCACCTCGTACACGGAGCGCGCGAAGAAGGCATCCAACCAGGGCAGATCCCGGTCGCTCTCGTCGGGTTGGGCGCCGGAGGTGCCGTCGGGAGTTCGCGCCCCCTCGGGGCTTTGCGGCGACGCGTCGCGCTCGGCGAGGTGACGCTGCACCTCCGCGTGCAGTTCCCGCACCCCATCGCCGGCCACCTCGGCGTACACCGCCACCGGGACGCGGGGCTCCTCATCGGCGACATAGCCCCAACAAGCGATCTCACCGTCCAGGCGCAGCCCGCACGTGAACCCGGCGCCGGCGCTGACCGCCTTGAACGGACCCGCTGGCGGCTCCCACCCCGACGCCCGCTCGACCAACACGCCGAGCGTCTCGACGCCCACCACCGGGCCATCAATCGTCAGAGACCGGAATTGCGCCCGCGACGACCGGTCCTCGCCGGGCGCAGCGAACACGTCCAGGTAGCTCTCCTCGTAGCGATCCTCGGAGAACCCGAATTTGCCCGAATCGATCGAGTCCTGACCCCAACACTCCACCTCACCGTCGGGCCGCAACCCGCACGAGTGGCTCACCCCGGCGTCGACGGCGAGGAACCGCCCTGCCGGAGCGCGGGCCTGGCCGAACCAATCCTCACCCCAACACTCCACGGACCCGTCGGGACGCAACCCGCACACGTGCGCATACCCCACACTCACCGAAGCGAACACGCCACCGGGATGCGCCGCCGACCACGCCAGCGCCTCCTCGTTCCGCCACCCACTCAGCGGCTGACTCCAACACTCCAACCCGCCACCCGGGCGCAGACCGCACGCGCGAAAGCCTCCCGAACTGACCGCGGTGAACGCCCCCGCGGGAACCTCCGGGCCACTCCCACGACGAGGCCCGCCCCAGCAGTCCACCGACCCGTCAACACGCAAGCCGCATGGAGTCAGCCCTCCCACGCTGACCGCGCTGAACCGGCCCGCGGGCACCTCCCCGGGGCGTCCCAGGAGATCCGAACACTCCAGCGCTCCATCGGCGCGCACACCACAGAACGCCGGGAAATAGCTCGGCAACGAAATCAACCCCGATAGACGACCGGCGTCCGCCACCGCTTCCACCAATCCCGGCAACTCCACAAACTCCGGCACAGCATCCGCGCTCGCGGGGCCCTCACTCGGATCGTCGTGTTCGACACGAACCGGAATCTCATCGCGATTCCCACTCGAACCCGCAGCGCCATCCGCCGCGTCGGAGACCTCCGCTGATTCGCCGGACGCGGGCGCCGACTCCGCCGAAGCGTCCTCGCCCGCCTCGCTGCCCGCGCGCCGCTCCTCGCCTGGTGCATTGTCCGCCTGTTCGGGGCGTGGCGCAGACGACGTGTCCTGGTTTGTGCAGGCCGCCGCTGCGAGCGCGACCAACACCACAAGACACACCAAACAACGCGCCCGCCACCCCCACCGGCGCCGCTGGGAGTTCAGGTCTCGCATCGGACGACGTGCGGGCCGCGGCTGCACGTGTCGGTTTGGTCGCCGCCGTGGAGGAAATCGTGGCCCTCGCCGCCGGTGAGGGTGTCATCGCCCCACGAACCGTAGAGGCGGTCATCGCCGGCGTTGCCCCACAACGCGTCGTCGCCGCCACCACCAACGAGGGTGTCGTCACCGGTGCCGCCGTGCAGTATGTCGTCCTGGGTGTTGCCGTGCAGGTTGTCCACACCCGGCCCGCCCCACAGTTCGTCGCCGCCGGGGCCGCCCGTCAGCGTGTCCGCGCCTGCCTCGCCGAACAGGCGATCATCACCGTCGCCGCCGCTGATCGTGTCGTCACCGTCGCCACCCCAGATCACGTCATCGCCGCCGACGCCCTCGATGACATCGTCACCAGCGCCGCCCCAGATCACGTCGTCGCCGCCGACGCCTACGATGGTGTCGTCGCCGCCGAGGCCGCAGATCACATCGCTGCCCGCCGTGCCCTCCAAGACATCGTCGCCGTCGGTGCCGAGGATCGTGCAACCCGCCGTGCCGACAGTCACGGTCACCTCGCCGGTGGCGCAGTTGCCGAGCGTGTCGCAGATCTCATAGGCGAACCCGTCGGCGCCGCCCACCGAACCGGCCACATAGCGGACCACCAACCCCGCCTCGATCGACACGAACACCAACGCGCCCCCCAACCGCGGCGCACGCGTGACCGCCAACGACGGACCGTCCAGGTTCCCGTCGACGTCGAAATCGTTGCCCAACACATCCACCAACACCACCCCGTGGGCCTTCGTGAACATGCCGTCACCGCCGGTGACCGTTCAGTCAGCTTTGACGGCGACTGTGACGTCGGCCGGCGCGCCGATGTTCCAAGAGTCATACACCACATAGCGCGCCCGGGCGGTTCCCACGAAACCCGCCTCGGGTGTGAACCTTAAGGACCCATCGCCGCGATTCGCGACGAACCGCCCACCTGTTTGGTGCACCACCGCCACCGACGTGGGATCCAACACACTCCCTGTCGGTGCGGCGTCGTTGGTCAACACGTCGACGCGCACCGCAACACCGGCCGTCGTGGTCGCCTCGTCGTCGACCGCGCACGGCGCCACGTCGGGGTACACGATGATCGGGTTCACGAGCCCCAACTCCACGTCCTGGTGGGTCAGCACCCACGTGGCCTGACCCGACACGAGATACCACATCGGCCCGACGTGCCCCGGCGGCGCCGCCGGCGCCACCCAGGACACCGACAACTCCCCCCGGGAGTCCGCCGTCGCCTCCGGCAACGCCACCCGCCGCAGCGAACCGATATCCCCGACAGGTTCGCCGCCGCGGGGAACCGCACCGCCAACCACCCACAGGCGCACCGCCGAATTGGGCCGCAGGAACGAGGTCACCAACTGCACCGCGTCGCCCGGTGCGAACGGCCCGGCCAAGAACCGATCGCCGACCTCACGCAGACGCGGATCCACCAACGACGCCAACGCCCCGCCCGCCGCCAACACGTCCCCACACGGCGGCCGCGACGCCTCCGGCGCGCCCGCACTGAGCAAGTACACCTCAACATCGGCCCACTCTTCGGACAACCCGGCGCTCCCATCGGCCCCAGACGCCACACCTCTCGCCGCATCAGCCGCCTCGACCGGCGCGCCATCGTGCGTCAACACGGGTGGCAACTCAACGGCCAATGCCTCACTCGCAAACCGCCCCGACGGCGGCGGTGTTGCAAGCGATTCGGGGTACTCGACGCCCCAACACTGCACCTCACCGCTTGGGCGCAAGCCGCACACCTGCTGGCGGCCAGCGTCGATCGCCACGAACGGCCCCGCCGGCGGATCCACCACTCGGATATGCCCCAGCACCGCTTCATACACGAAGCGCGCGAAGGACAGATCCAGTTGGGCCTGGCGGGCGACGGCGTTGTCGTCGCTGGTTCGCTCCCCGTTCGCGCCCCGGTGTGACGCGTCGCGTTCGGCCAGGTGGCGCTGCAGTTCCGCCTGCTCCGCCGCGAGCAGGTCCCGCACCCGCCCCCCGGCGACCTCGGCGAAGATCCCCACCGGGATCCGCGACTCCCCGCCGGCGACGTAACCCCAACAATCAACCTCACCATCCAGGCGCAACCCACACGTGAACCCCGCGCCCGCGCTGACCGCCTTGAAGGGCCCCACCGGCGTCTCCCAGCGCGCCGCCCGCTCGACCAACACCCCGACCATCCTCTCGCCCAACACAGCGCCGTCCACGGTCAAGAAACCGAACACCTCCCCCAGCGACACCCCATCGTCCCGAATCCCGCTAAGCGACTCCCGATAGCTTTCCTCATAGCGATCCTCGGAGAACCCGAAGTAGCCCGCATCGATCGAATCCTCGCCCCAACACTCCACCGAACCGTCCGGGCGCAGGCCGCACGAATGACTCACCCCGGCGTCCACGGCAAGGAACCGCCCCGGCGGCGAGCTGGACTGGCCGAACCAATCCTCCCCCCAACACTCCACCGACCCCCCAGGGCGCAAACCGCACACGTGCGCATACCCCACACTCACCGCCTCGAACACCCCAACAGGATGAACCGGCACCCACGACAGCCAATCATCGTCCGGCCACAGATCCCACGAACCATCCCCCGACGCCTCCGGATGTTGCTCCCAACACGCCAAGGTGCCCCCGGGGCGCAGACCACACGAACGAAAACCCCCCGAGTTGACCGCCACGAACGACCCCTCCAGAGAATCCGCCTCGCCGCCAGTCCAAATCTCCCAACACTCCACACCACCCCCCGGGCGCAACCCACACGCGAACCCCGACCCGACGCTGACCACCGCGAACGGGCCCTGCGGCGGATCCTCAGCGAGAACCCCCCAACACGCCGGTACACCATCGGACCCCAGAGCGCACCAGTCGCTGAACACTCCCGCCGACAACAACCCCGCCAACCTCCCGGCCTCGGCCACCGCCTCCACCAACCCGTCCAGAACGTCAAACACCTCCGGCCCATCCACCGCGGCGGGGACCTCCCCACCGCCACCCTCCAGGCCCGCCCCCGGCGCCGGCGATGTCTCCGACTCCCCGGCCTCAGTCACCGCCACCACCAACTCGCCTACACCGTCTGCGTCAACCACATCGCTCGCCGCGGTGGGAACCTTCCCAACGCCATCGCCCCCGGACTCCGACGTTGACGGCGATGGCATCGGCAGCGGTGGCGTCGCCGCTGTCTCGGTGCCGGTACAGGCAGCCGCCGCGAACGCGACCACGACGGCGACGCCCGCGACCCATAGCACCGGCTGCCGCCGCCGATCGGGTTCTAGATTTCGCATCGAGCTGTCAGTGGATCCCGGGTGCACGTGTCGGCGCCGTCGCCGCCGTGGAGGAAATCGTCGCCGTTACCGCCCACCAGCGCGTCGTCGCCCCACGAACCGTAGAGCCGATCATCGCCAGCGTTGCCGTTGAGTGCGTCGCCGCCGGGTCCGCCGTCGAGTTCGTCGTTCCCGCCGCCGCCATGCAGCGCATCGGCGCCCCGCCCGCCCAACAACGCGTCGTCCTGAGAGTTGCCCCACAGCGTGTCATCGCCGTCGCCGCCATGCAGCGTGTCGCTGTTGGCGGCGCCGACCAGCGTGTCGACGCCACCTCCGCCCCACAGCACCTCGGCGCCGTTGCTGGATACGGGATCGTCACCATCGACCGGCGCGACGCGCGCGACCGTGCACCTCGGCGCCGGGGTGATCATCGATTCCTGGTCGATGAGCCATACCACCGACGGTCCCCACCGCAGCCCGCGTCGCGGTGGTGTGTCACTGTCGTGTCACGGTGACGGTGACCCGTCCGGGGGCGCCGACGTTCCAGGAGTCATAGACGGTGTAGCCGGTGCGCGTTGTGCCGACGAAGCCCGGCGCGGGGGTGAAGGTCAACGAACCGTCGGTTGGATCGACGACGAAGTCCCCGTCGTCCTCATAAATAAAATAAGTCGCCGGCTGGATGAGCGTCACCGTCGCCGGGTCCAGCGTGCCGCCGGTGGGGGCGATGTCGTTGGCCAACACGTCGACGCGCACCGGACGGTCCACCGTCGTGGTCGCCTCGTCACCAACCGCGCACGGCGCCACATCGGGGTACACGATGATCAGAGGCTCAACGATGGCGTCGAGTTTCTGATGGATCAACATAAACTCGCCCTCCGCCCTCACCTGATACCACATCGGCCCGTCGCGGCCCGCCGGCGCATCGGGAATCTGCCACGTCGTCGACAACCACCCCTCGGGATCCGCCTTCACCGCCGGCAGTTCACTCGACAGCCCCGCACCGTCTTCCATCGGCTCGCCGCCGCGGGGCACCCGCCCGGCGACCACCGACAGGCGCACCGGCCAATTCGGCCGCAGAAAGAGCATCACCAACTCCACCTGCCCGCCCGGCACCCACGGGCCGTCATAACCGAGGCGCCCGTAGCGAGACTCCGGATGGTCGCGAAACTCCGGATGGATCAACGACTCCAGCCGCCCCCCGGGCACCAACACGCCCCCACACGACGGCCCCGACCTCTCCAACGAGAACGCAAAGATCTCCCCCTCCCACACACCACCGACGTCCCCAGACCCACCGACGCCACCGACATCGCCCGACACCGCACCCGCCCCCGCCGCGTCCCCCACCGTGCCGCCGGCCGGACCTGCCGCGCTGCGCAACGCCAACGCCTCCGTGGCCAACGGCCCCGCCGGCGGGGAGACGGCCCGCTCGCCGAAATCCCGACCCCAACAGCTCACCTCGCCGTCGAGCCGGATGCCGCAGGCCTGCCACGAGCCGGTGTCGATGGCGACGAACGGTCCCGGCAGAGGGTTCATGAGATCCACGTACGCGAGCATGAACTCGAAGCTGTAGGAATCCACACCGGCGGCCCGCGCCGCCGCGGCTACGACCTCGGCATCGGGACCCCCACCAGCCGTCTCGTCGTCGCCCTGCTCGACGCCCGCGCGCGTCGGCGACGGCGCTGCTGCGGCCTCGTAGTCGTCCACCTCGGCCTGCGCCGCTGCGTACAACTCCCCGACCGCCCACCGACCACCTCCGCGTAGACCGCCAGCGGGATGCGGGGCTCCTCGTCGGCGACATAACCCCAACAATCCACCTCGCCGTCCAACCGCAACCCGCAGGTGAAACCCCGACCGGCGCTGACAGCCTTGAACGGCCCCGGTGGCGGTTCCCAGCCCGCCGCCCGCCGCTCCATCTCGCCAACCAACGCCGCATCGAACACCGCGCCCTCGCTCGACATGAAATCCAACTCCCGCGGTGCACCCTCCTGAACCCGCCGCCTGAGACGATCCAGGTACGCCTGCTCGCCGCCCTCGTAACGGAGCTCGATCGCTCCCAAGAACCCCGAGTCCATCGAGTCCTCGCCCCAACACTGCGCCGACCCGTCGGGGCGCACCCCGCACGAATGACTCACCCCCGCATCAACAGCCACGAACCGCCCCGGCGGCGCCTGGGACGACTGGCCGAACCAATCCTCGCCCCAACACTCCACCGACCCGTCCACCCGCAGCCCGCACACGTGCCCGAACCCCACACTCACCGCCCCGAACACCCCACCGGGATGCTCCGTCGCCCACGCCAAAGCCTCCTCGGCCAACGGCAAGTCAAGACTGAACGCATCCGCGAACGAACCCGACAAGTCCTCCCGCCGGCGGGCCCAACACGCCAACCCGCCGCCGGGACGCAAACCGCACGCCCGATAGCGCCCCGAACTGACCGCCGCGAACACACCCCCCGGCACATCTGTCGACCCGTGCCCCCAACACTCGACACTGCCATCAGCCCCCAGACCGCACCCGAACGTCAACCCCCGACTGATCGCCACAAACGGCCCCTCCGGCAACTCACCATTGCCAGAAGTCTCACCATCGCGAGGCCTCCAAGATCCCCAACACGCCACCGAACCATCCAGACGCAACCCGCACCACTCCATCGGACCCCCCGACAACACCCCCGACAGCCGACCGGCCTCCGCGACCGCCTCGGCCAACCCCGGCAGTTCGACGAACACCGGTACAACATCCCCCGCCGCGGCGTCCACGCTCGCATCGCCTCGTTCCGCAACCACCGGGGGCTCAACGCCATCCCCACCCGAGACCGCAGAACCCGCCGCCCCATCCGAGACCCCCGCGACCTCGCCGGCCGTCGGCGCTGAGCCGCGCCGCGCCGACTCCACCTCCTCGCCTGCATCGTTGTCCGAGCGCGGCGCCTCGCCGGTGACAGCCGACTCGGCACCCCCACCTCGCCGCTCCGGCCCTTCCCCAGACGACGTGCCGGGGTTCGTACAGGCCGCCGCGAGGGTGAACACGACGGCGACGCCCACGACCCATAGCACCGGCCGCGCCCCCTGCCGCTGTGGGGGGTTCAGGTCTCGCATCGGGCGATCAGCGGTCCGCGACTGCACGCGTCGGCGCCCTCGCCGCCATGGAGGAAATCGGCGCCGTCGCCGCCATGCAGTATGTCGTTATCGGCGCCGCCGGTCAGCGTGTCGTCACCCGGTCCGCCCCACAGCACATCGGCGCCGTTGCTGGATACGGGATCGTCGCCATCGGCCGGAGCGACGCGCTCGACCGTGCACCTCGGCGCCGGGGTGATCATCGATTCATGGTCGATGAGCCGCGCGGGTGACGGTCGCCGCCACAGCCGGCGTGTCGATGATGTGTCATTCTCGTGTGACGGTGACGGTGACTGGTGCGGGGGCGCCGACGTTCCAGGAGTCATAGACGATGTAGCCGCCGTGAGCGGTGCCGACGAAGCCCGGCTCGGGGGTGAACGTCAACGACCCGTCGGCGGGGTTCACGGCGAATTCCCCCTTCCACGCATCGGTGACCGTCACCGTCGCAGGGTCCAGGCTGCCGCCGGTGGGAGGAATGTCGTTGGCCAACACGTCGACGCGCACCGGACGGTCCACCGTCGTGGTCGCCTCGTCACCAACGGCGCACGGCGCCACGTCGGGGTACACCAGAATCGGCAGGACGACCTTGGCGTCGAGTTTCTGATGAGTCAACATGAACTCGCCCTTCGCTCTCACCTGATACCACATCGGGCCGTCGTGGCCCGCCGGCGCCTCGGGAATCCTCCACATCGTCGACAAGTACCCCTCGGGATCCGCATGCGCCGCGGGGAGTTCCCTCGACAGCCCTGTTCCGTCTTCCATCGACTCGCCGCCGCGGGGCACCCGCCCGCCGAGCACCGACAGGCGCACCGTCGAATTCGGCCGCATAAGCAGCATCACCAACTCCACCTCCCCGCCGGGCGCCCACGGCCCGTCGTAACCGAAGCGTCCGCCGCGAGCGTCGGGATGGATCAACGACTCCAGTCGCCCCCCGGGCATCAACACGCCCCCACACGACGGCCCCGACCTCTCCAACGACAACGCAAAGATCGCCCCCTCCCACACACCACCGACGTCCCCAGACCCCTCGACGCCGCCGACATCGCCCGACACCGCACCCGCCCCCGCCGCGTCCCCCACCGTGCCGCCGGCCGGACCTGCCGCGATGTGCAACGCCAACGCCTCAGTGGCCAACGGCCCCGCCGGCGGGGAGACGGCCCGCTCGTCGAAATCCCGACCCCAACAGCTCACCTCGCCGTCGAGCCGGATGCCGCAGGCCTGCCACGAGCCGGTGTCGATGGCGACGAACGGTCCCGGCGGCGGCTCCATGAGATCCACGTACGCGAGCATGAACTCGAAGCTGTAGGAATCCACACCGGCGGCCCGCGCCGCCGCGGCTACGACCTCGGCATCGGGACCCCCACCAGCCGTCTCGTCGCCGCCCTGCTCGACGCCCGCGCGCGTCGGCGACGGCGCTGCTGCGGCCTCGTCGCCGTCCACCTCGGCCCGCGCCGCCGCGTACAACTCCTCAACCCGCCCACCAACCACCTCGGCGTAGACCGCCAACGGGATGCGAGGCTCCTCGTCGGCGACGTAACCCCAACAATCCACCTCGCCGTCCAACCGCAACCCGCAGGTGAAACCCCGACCGGCGCTAACCGCCTTGAACGGCCCCCGCGGCGGCTCCCAGCCCGCCGCCCGCCGCTCCATCTCGCCGATCAACGCCGCATCGAACACCGCGCCCTTGATCGTCATGAAATCCAACTCCCGCGGTGCACCCTCCTGAACCCGCCGCCTGAGGCGATCCAGGTACGCCTCCTCGCCGCCCTCGTAACGGAGCTCGATCGCTCCCAAGAACCCCGAGTCCATCGAGTCCTCGCCCCAACACTGCGCCGACCCGTCGGGGCGCAACCCGCACGAATGACTCACCCCCGCATCAACGGCGACGAACCGCCCCGGCGGCGCCTGCGACGACTGGCCGAACCAATCCTCGCCCCAACACTCCACCGACCCGTCCACCCGCAGCCCGCACACGTGCCCATACCCCACACTCACCGCCCCGAACACCCCACCGGGATGCTCCGCCGCCCACGCCAAAAACTCCTCAGCCAAGTCAAAACTGAACGCATCCGCGAACGACACCGACAAGTCCTCCGGGCGCCGGGCCCAACACGCCAACCCGCCGCCGGGACGCAAACCACACGCCCGATAGCGCCCCGAACTGACCGCCACAAACGGACCCCCCGGCGCATCCGTCGACCCGTGCCCCCAACACTCGACACTGCCATCAGCCCCCAGACCGCACCCGAACGTCAACCCCCGACTGATCGCCACAAACGGCCCCTCCGGCAACTCACCATCGCCAGAAGTCTCACCATCGCGAGGCCTCCAAGATCCCCAACACGCCACCGAACCATCCGGACGCAACCCGCACCACTCCATCGGACCCCCCGACAACAACCCCGACAAGGCCTCGGCGTTCGCCACCGCCTCCACCAACCCCGCCAACTCGACAAACACCGGCACAGCATCACCGCCATCGGCGTCCACGCCCGCATCGTTGTCCGAGCGCGGCGCCTCGACGGTGACAGCCGACTCGGCACCCCCACCACCATCTCCCCGCTGCCGGCCTGCCTCAGCGGACCTGTCCGCACTGCTGCAGGCCGCTGCTAGGAGCGCGACCACCAGCACCCCCAGACACACCACACGACGGGCGTGTTGTCGGTGTCGCACGCGCTGGAGGGCGTTCAGGTTTCGCATTGGGCGATCAGTGGGCCGCGGCTGCACGTGTCGGTTCCGTCGCCGCCGTGGAGGAAATCGGCGCCGTTGCCGCCGGTGAGGGTGTCGTCGCCCCACGAACCCCACAGGCGGTCATCGCCGGCGTTGCCCCACAGATTATCGTCGCCGCCGCCGCCGTCGAGTTCGTCGTCGCCGCCGCCACCATGCAGCGTGTCGTCGCCCCGCCCGCCCAACAGGGCGTCGTCCTGGGTGTTGCCCCATAGCGTGTCGGCGCCGTCGCCGCCATGCAGCATGTCGCTATCGGCGCCGCCGGTCAGCGTGTCGTCGCCCGGCCCGCCCCAGAGCGCGTCGGCGCCGTTGCCGCCCTTGAGTGTGTCGCGGCCGGGCCCGCCGTGGAGCGTGTCGTTTCCGGCGTGACCGTTGAGGCTGTCAGCGCCGGGACCGCCCCACAGCACATCGTCCTCGCCGCCGCCGACCAGGGTGTCGTCACCGGCGCCGCCGTGCAGGGTGTCGTCGCGCCGGTTGCCCTCGAGGATGTCGGCACCGAGACCGCCCCACAGCGTGTCGGCGCCGTTGCCGCCATAGAGCGCGTCGTCGCCGTCTTCGCCGAACAAGGTGTCATCCCCGTCGTCGCCGATGCGAGTCTCATCGCCGCCATACAGGGTGTCGTTCCCCGCCCCGCCCCAGATCACGTCATCGCCGCCGAGGCCGACAATCACATCATCACCACCGAGGCCGCAGATCACATCAGCGCCCGGCGTGCCCCGCAACGTGTCATCGCCGGGTGTGCCCACAATGGTGCAACCCGTGGTGCCGATGGTCACGGCCACCTCGGCGGTGGCGCAGTTGCCGAGCGTGTCGCAGATCTCATAGGCGAACCCGTCGGCGCCGGTGTCGTCGCCGGCCACATAGCGGACCACCAACCCGGCCTCGACCGACACGAACACCAACGCGCTGCCCAACACCGGCGCCCGCGTGACCGCCAGCGACGGGCCGTCCAGATTCCCGTCGGCGTCGAAATCGTTGCCCAACACATCCACCAACACCACCCCGCCGGGCTCGGCGAACACCGCATCAGCGCCCGCCACCGGCGCGGTCGCCCCGTCGGCGTTCGCCGGCAACAGCACCGGCGTCAACACCAACTCAAAACCATCGTCGGCGTCGTCCTCCGCGTCGACGATCACATCGGCGAGGTCGCTGCTGTAGACCGAATCGAAACCCCCACCGCCATAGACCGTGTCCACGCCGGTACCGCCGTCGAGTTGGTCGTCCCCGCCGCGGCCGTAGATCACATCGACGCCCGGGCCGCCCAACACCGCATCCTCGCCGGCGCCGGCGAGGATCACGTCATCGCCGGCCTTCGCGTCGATGCGATAGCGCGCCCGACGGTCGGAGGGGTCGCCGACACAGATCACGTCATCACCACCGGTGCCGGTGACCTCGACCACGGCGCCGGACCCGTCGGGAACCCCACCGGTGATCGTGCAGCCCGCCTCCACGGTCACCGACACCTCGGCCCGTATGCCGACGTTCCAGGAGTCATAGGCCGTGTAACGCGTCGTGGCGGTGCCGGCGAACCCCGGAGTCGGCGTGAATGTCACCGACCCGTCGGTCGGATTCACGGCGAAATCCACGCCACCCACCGGCTCCACCTCCACAGACGCCGGATCGAACGCGCCGCCCGCTGACGCCACATCGTTCGCCAATACAGCGACCCGCACCGGTGTACCCAACGTCGTGGTCGCCGCGTCGCTCGCCGGGCACGGCTGGGTGCCCGGATACACCACGAGCGGCTGCACCAGACGCGCCACCAAAGTCGCGCCGGACTCAGCGGTGCCCTCGGCGGTCACCGCGTACCACGCCGGCGTGGTGGCGTGCGGCGGCGCGGGCACCGTCCAGACCACCACGAGGCGACCCTCCCCGTCCGCGGTCGCCGACGGCAGCACGATCGGATCCAACGAAGTGCCCGCAGCAGACCCGTCACGGCGCGCCGCGGTTCCCCCACCGCCGACAGCGTCACCGTCGAGTCCGAGAATCACATCGCCACCGAGACCGCAAGTCACATCCGCGCCCGGCGTTCCCCGCAACACGTCATCGCCGGATGTGCCCACAATCGTGCAGCCGCTATCGATGATCCGTGCCACCTATGGTCCCCGCCGCATCGGGCACCTCGGCGACGTGTCACTGTCGTGCAACGGTGACGGTGACCCGTGCGGGGGCGCCGACGTTCCAGGAGTCGTACACGATGTAGTTGCCTCGCGCTGTGCCGACGAAGCCCGCCTCGGGGGTGAAGGTCAACGACCCATCGGCGGGGTTCGCGACGAATTCCCCATCCCACACAGAGATCACCGTCACCGTCGCCGGGTCCAGCGTGCCGCCGGTGGGGGCAATGTCGTTGGCCAACACGTCGATGCGCACCGGGCGGTCCACCGTCGTGGTCGCCTCGTCACTGACGGCGCACAGCGCCACGTCGGGGTACGCCAGAATCGGGACGGGGAGCCTGAGGTCGAGCTCCTGATGGGTCAACATCAACTCGGCCTGCGCGGTCACCTGATACCACATCGGGCCGTCGTGACCCGCCGGCGCCTCGGGGACCCTCCACGTCGCCGACAACCACCCCTCCGGGTCCGCCTGCGCCGCAGGCAGTTCCCTCGGCAGAAGCGAACCGTCCTCCACGGACTCGCCGCCGCGGGGCACCCGCCCGCCGACCACCCACAGGCGCACCGGCCAATTCGGCCGCAGTAACAGCGTCCACAACTCCACCTGCCCGCCCGGCACCCACGGCCCGTAGTACGGGGTGCGTTTGCCGCGACTGTCCGGATGGATCAACGACTCCAGTCGCCCCCCGGGCACCAACACGCCCCCACACGACGGCCCCGACCTCTCCAACGGGCGCGCAAAGAGCCCCTCGTGCACATCATCATCGTCCCAAAACCCCTCGACGCCGCCGACGTCGCCCGACACCGCACCCGCCCCCGCCGCGTCCCCCACCGTGCCGCCGGCCGGACCTGCCGCGATGTGCAACGCCAACGCCTCAGTGGCCAACGGCCCCGCCGGCGGGGAGACGGCCCGCTCGTCGAAATCCCGACCCCAACAGCTCACCTCGCCGTCGAGCCGGATGCCGCAGGCCTGCCACGAGCCGGTGTCGATGGCGACGAACGGTCCCGGCGGCGGGCTCATGAGATCCACGTACGCGAGCATGAACTCGAAGCTGTAGGAATCCACACCGGCGGCCCGCGCCGCCGCGGCTACGACCTCGGCATCGGGACCCCCACCAGCCGTCTCGTCGTCGCCCTGCTCGACGCCCGCGCGCGTCGGCGACGGCGCTGCTGCGGCCTCGTCGCCGTCCACCTCGGCCCGCGCCGCCGCGTACAACTCCTCAACCCGCCCACCGACCACCTCGGCGTAGACCGCCAACGGGATGCGAGGCTCCTCGTCGGCGACGTAACCCCAACAATCCACCTCGCCGTCCAACCGCAACCCGCAGGTGAAACCCCGACCGGCGCTAACAGCCTTGAACGGCCCCGGAGGCGGCTCCCAGCGCGCCGCCCGCCGCTCCATCTCGCCGATCAACGCCGCATCGAACACCGCGCCCTTGATCGTCATGAAATCCAACTCCCGCGGTGCACCCTCCTGAACCCGCCGCCTGAGGCGATCCAGGTACGCCTCCTCGCCGCCCTCGTAACGGAGTTCGATCGCTCCCACGAACCCCGAGTCCATCGAGTCCTCGCCCCAACACTGCGCCGACCCGTCGGGGCGCAACCCGCACGAATGACTCACCCCCGCATCAACGGCGACGAACCGCCCCGGCGGCGCCTGCGACGACTGGCCGAACCAATCCTCGCCCCAACACTCCACCGACCCGTCCACCCGCAGCCCGCACACGTGCCCATACCCCACACTCACCGCCCCGAACACCCCACCGGGATGCCCCGTGGCCCGCGCCAGAAACTCCTCAGGCAACGACAAATCCACCAAAGGAGTGAGCGAACCCGACAAGACCTCCCGCCGGCGGGCCCAACACGCCAACCCGCCGCCGGGACGCAAACCGCACGCCCGATAGCGCCCCGAACTGACCGCCGCGAACACACCCTCAGGCGCATCCGTCGACCCGTGCCCCCAACACTCGACACTGCCATCAGCCCCCAGACCGCACCCGAACGTCAACCCCCGACTGATCGCCACAAACGGCCCCTCCGGCAACTCACCATCGCCAGAAGTCTCACCATCGCGAGGCCTCCAAGATCCCCAACACGCCACCGAACCATCCGGACGCAACCCGCACCACTCCATCGGACCCCCCGACAACACCCCCGACAGCCTGCCGGCGTCCGCCACCGCCTCCACCAAACCCGCCAACTCGACAAACACCGGCACAGCATCCCCGCCATCGGCGTCCTCGCCCGCATCGCCTCGTTCCACAACCACCGGGGGCTCAACGCCATCCCCACCCGAACCCGCAGAACCCGCCGGCCCATCCGAGACCCCCGCGACCTCACCGGACGCGGACGCCGAGGCGCGCCGCGCCGACTCCACCGCAGCGACCCCGCCCCGCACCTCGCCGACGCCGGCCGACTCGACGCCCCCACCACCATCTCCCCGCTGCCGGCCTGCCTCAGCGGACCTGTCCGCACTGCTGCAGGCCGCTGCTAGGAGCGCGACCACCAGCACCACCAGACACACCACACGACGCGCCCACCGCCACTGTGGGGAGTTCAGGTCCCGCATCGGACGACCCGTGAGCCGCGACTGCACGTGTCAGCGCCGGGGGCGCCCCACAGCGCATCGTCGCCGTTGCTGGATACGGGATGGTCGCCATCGGCCGGTGCGACGCGCTCGACCGTGCACCTCGGCGCCGGGGTGATCATCGATTCATGGTCGATGAGCCGCGCCGGCGACGATCCCCACCGCAGCCCGCGTCGCGGTGGTGTGTCACTGTCGTGTCACGGTGACGGTGACCCGTGCGGGGGCGCCGACGTTCCAGGAGTCATAGACGATGTAGTTGCCTCGCGCGGTGCCGACGAAGCCCGCCTCGGGGGTGAAGGTCAACGACCCATCGGCGGGATCAACAACGAATTCCCCGTCCCGCACAGAGATCACCGTCACCGTCGCCGGGTCCAGCGTGCCGCCGGTGGGGGCGATGTCGTTGGCCAACACGTCGACGCGCACCGGGCGGTCCACCGTCGTGGTCGCCTCGTCACTGACGGCGCACAGCGCCACGTCGGGGTACACCAGAATCGGAACGGGGAGCCTGAGGTCGAGTTCCTGATGGGTCAACATCAACTCGGCCTGCGCGGTCACCTGATACCACATCGGGCCGTCGTGACCCATCGGCGCCTCGGGAATCTGCCACGTCGTCGACAACCACCCCTCGGGATCCGCCTTCACCGCCGGCAGTTCCCTCGACAGCCCTGTTCCGTCTTCCATCGACTCGCCGCCGCGAGGTACCCGCCCGCCGACCACCGACAGGCGCACCGGCCAATTCGGCCGCAGTAACAGCGTCAACAACTCCACCTGCCCGCCCGACACCCACGGCCCGTAGTACGGGGTGCGTTTGCCGCGACTGTCCGGATGGATCAACCACTCCAGGCGCCCCCCCGGCACCAACACACCCCCACACGACGGCCCCGACCTCTCCAACGGCCGCGCAAAGAGCCCCTCGTGCACATCACCATCGTCCCAAAACCCCTCGACGCCGCCGACGTTGCCCGACGCCGCACCCGCCGCCGAGTCCGCGTCCCCCGCCGCGTCGTCGGCCGAACCTGCAGCGATGCGCAACGCCAACGCCTCAGTGGCCAGCGGCCCCGGCGGCGGCGAGCGAGAGAGTTCCTCGGAGTCGAAGAGTTCGCTGTAGTCGTCGAGGAACTCGCTGTAGTCGTCGCCCCAGCACACCACCTCGCCGTCGGAGCGCAGACCGCAGGCCTGCCTCGAGCCGGCGTCGATGGCGACGAACGGCCCCGGCGGCGGGTTCATGAGATCCACGTGCCCCAGCACGGACGCGAAGGTGCCGGAACCCACACCGGCGGCCCGCGCCGCCGCGGCTGCGACCTCGGCGTCGGGACCCCCACCAGTCGTGTCGTCGTCGCCCTGCTCGGCGCCCGCCCGCGTCGGCGACGGCGCGCCCGTTGTCTCGTCGCCGCCCACCTCGGCCTGCGCCGCCGCGTACAACTCCTCAACCCGCCCACCGACCACCTCCGCGTAGACCGCCAACGGGATGCGGGGCTCCTCGTCGGCGACATAGCCCCAACACTCCACCTCGCCGTCCAACCGCAGCCCGCATGAGAACCCCGCACCGGCGCTAACAGCCTTGAACGGCCCCGGCGGCGGCTCCCAGCCCGCCGCCCGCCGCACCATCTCGCCGATCAACGCCGCATCGAACACCGCTCCCTCGATCGACATGAAATCCAACCCCCGCGGTGCACCCTCCCGAACCCGCGGCCCGTAGCGATCCAGGTACGCCTCCTCGCCGCCCTCGTAACGGAACTCCATCGTTCCCAAGAACCCCGAATCCATCGAGTCCTCACCCCAACACTCCGCCGACCCGTCCGGGCGCACCCCGCACGAGTGACTCACCCCCGCATCGACAGCGACGAACGCGCCCGCCGGCGCCTGCGACGACTGGCCGAACCAATCCTCGCCCCAACACTCCACCGAACCATCAGCCCGCAGCCCGCACACATGCCCATACCCCACACTCACCGCCCCGAACACCCCACCGGGATGCAACGTGGACCACGCCAGAAACTCCTCAGGCAACGACAAATCCACCAAAGGAGCGAACGAACCCGACAAGACCCTCCGTGGGCGCCGGCCCCAACACGCCAAGCCGCCGCCGGGACGCAAACCGCACGCCCGATAGCCACCCCCCGAACTGATCGCCGTGAACACACCCTCAGGAGATTCCGTCGACTCGTGCCCCCAACACTCGACACTGCCATCAGCCCCCAGACCGCACTGGAACCCCCACCCGGTGGTGAGAGCCACGAACGGCCCCTCCGGCAACACGCGCTCGCGACCACTCAGAGACTCCCGACACGCCACCGAACCATCCGCCCGCAACCCGCACCACACCAACGAAATCACCGACAACAACCCCGACAGCCGACCAGCCTCCGCCGCCGCCTCCACCAACCCCGCCAACTCGACGAACACCGGCACAACATCCCCACCAGCGGTCTCCTCACCCGGACCGCCTTGTTCCACACTGACCGGAACCTCCACGCGACCCCCACCCGAACCCACAGAGCCCGCCGGCCCGTCGGAGACCCCCGCGACCTCGCCGGACGCGGACGCCGAGGCGCGCCGCGCCGACTCCACCTCCTCGCCCGCATCGTTGTCCGAGCGCGGCGCCTCGCCGGTGACAGCCGACTCGGCACCCCCACCACCTCGCCGCTCCGGCCCTTCCCCAGACGACGTGTCGGGGTTCGCGCACGCCGCCGCCGCGAGCGCGACCACCACAGCGACGCCCGCGACCCACCGCACCGGCGGCTCCCACCGCCCGCGCCGGCGGGGATCTAGGTCTCGCATCGGGCAACGAGCGGGCCGCGGCTGCACGTATCGGCGCCGTCGCCGCCGTGGAGGAAGTCGGCGCCGTTGCCCCCGACCAGCGTGTCCTCGCCCCACGAGCCGTAGAGGCGGTCATCGCCGGCGTTGCCGTTGAGTGCGTCGTCGCCGGCGCCGCCGTCGAATTCGTCGTTGCCGCCGCCATGGAGCGTGTCGGCGCCGCGTCCGCCCAACAGGGCGTCATCCTGGGAGTTGCCACGGAGGGTGTCGGCGCCGTCGCCGCCGACGAGGGTGTCGCTATCGGCGCCGCCGTGAAGGGTGTCGTCGCCCAGTCCGCCCCACAGCGTGTCGGCGCCGTTGCCGCCCTCGAGGGTGTCGTCGCCGGCGCCGCCGTGGAGCGTGTCGCTTCCGGCGTGACCGTCGAGGCTGTCATCGCCGGGGCCGCCCCACAGCACATCGTCCTCGCCACCACCGACCAGGGTGTCATCGCCGGCGCCGCCGTGCAGGACGTCGTCGCGGCGGTTGCCCGCGAGGCTGTCCTCACCCGGCCCGCCCCACAGAATGTCCGCACCGTTGCCGCCATAAAGGGCGTCGTCGCCGCCTTCTCCGTGGAGGACGTCATTCCCGTCGTCGTCGCCGATGCGGGTCTCGTCACCGCCGTAGAGCGTGTCGTTCCCGGCGCCGCCCCAGATCACATCATCGCCGCCGAGGCCCACGATGGTGTCATCACCGCCGAGACCGCAGATCACGTCATCGCCGGGCGTGCCCACCAAAACGTCGTCGCCATCGGTGCCCACAATGGTGCAACCCGCCGTGCCGACAGTCACGGTCACCTCGCCGGTGACACAGTTGCCGAGCGTGTCGCAGATCTCATAGGCGAACCCGTCAGCGCCGGACGCCTCACCGGCCACATAACGGACCACCAACCCCGCCGCCACGGAGTTGAACACCAACGCGCCCCCCAACACCGGCGCACGCGTGACCGCCAGCGACGGACCGTCGAGGTTGTCGTCGGCGTCGAAATCGTTGCCCAACACGTCCACCAACACGATCGCGCCGGGCTCGGCGAATACCGCATCAGCGCCCGCCACCGGCGCCGTCGCCCCGTCGGCGTTCGCCGGCAACAGCACCGGCAACAACACCAACTCGAAACCATCGTCGGCGTCGTCGTCCACGTCGACGACTTGGTCGGCGAGGTCGCTGCTGTAGACCGAGTCGAAACCCCCACCGCCATAAATCACATCCACACCTGGACCGCCGTCAAGCTGATCATCTCCGCCGCGGCCGTAGATCACATCGGCGCCCGCGCCGCCCAACACCACATCTGTGCCCGCGCCGGCGAGGATCACGTCATCGCCAGCGCCGGCGTCGATGCGATAGCGCGCCCGACGGTCCGTGCGGTCGCCGACACAGATCACGTCATCACCACCGGTGCCGATGACCTCGATCACGGCACCGGACCCGTCGGGAACCCCGCCGGTGATCGTGCAACCCGCCTCCACGGTTATCGCGACTTCGGCGCCGATCCCGACGTTCCACGTGTCCCACACCGTGTAGTACGTCGTGGCGGTGCCCACGAAACCGGGCTCCGGCGTGAAGGTGACCGACCCGTCGGTCGGGTCCACGACGAACTCCCCGCCCCCCACCGCCTCCACGGTCACCGAGGTGGGATCCCACGCGCCGCCGGTGGGTGCCACATCGTTCGCCAACACGTCAACCCGCAACGGTGCGCCCAGCGAGGTTGTCGCCGCGTCGCGGGTCGGGCAGGGCTGCGCGCCCGGATACACCACGATCGGCTGCACCAGACGTGCCATCAAAATCCCGCCGGACTCAGCGGTGCCCTCGGCGGTCACGGCGTACCACGCCGGCGTTGTAGCGTGCGGCGCCGCCGGCACCGTCCAGACCACCACGAGGCGACCCTCCCCGTCCGCGGTCGCCGACGGCAACACAATCGGATCCAACGACGTCCCCGCAACAGACCCATCGCGCCGCGACAGGGTCCCCGCCACCACCGACAACGTCACCGTCGACTCTGCCGCGAACCCCGCCGTGGCCAACTCCACCCGCTCGCCCGGCGACCACAACGCACTGCACCCCGAAGCCGCCCCGTCCGCGGGGCGCGCCCACAGGACCTGCCGCAACACCACATCATCGGCGGCCCCGAGATCATCCCCTGCGCCGGCGTCGTCGCCGGCATCGGGCGTCCCGCCCGATGAATCCTGCGACCTCGCCGAGAGATCGCGGCCGTTCTCGTCCTTCCCCGAAGCCTCGCCGCGTGGCGACGTCGACGGGACGGCCGCGGCGACCGGCAGACCGGCACCGGTCACTCTCGCGCCGCTTGCGATGCGGTCCTGTATGTAGCCAACGAGAGCCGACGCATATCCCCGATGACCGGCCTCGGTGGGATGGAAAGACCGATCCGACACGGGTGGGAAGTCACCCAACCGCGGATCACCCACCACACCGTGAATCCACAGCCCGTCCAAGCTGGTCGTTTCCTCTCGGTCCTCGTCGCCGCCGCTCACCCTGTCACCGCACGCATAACGACCCTTGAACGCTCCCATGACATCGACATAATGAATCCGAGGAGTGTCACCGTTTCTCGCGGCTACTTTGTTCGCAGAAGTGACCACACCCCGGATCGCATCATTCAACATGACCGCCGCGCCCCGCAGGAACACACGCTCACCAACACTGATTCCTTCTCGCTCGAGACTGGCCCCTTCAAGACGGTTCTCCTTGAGCGAGAACGGGCGATTCGTATTGCGACCCCACGCCGTGAGCGCCGAGTCGAGTGTCAACGCGGCACAGTCCCTGCCGTCAGGCGGGACAAGATGCGAATAGCCCAACACGAAGATCACCGCATCGTCCGGAGTTGACTGTTGAATCTCACCAAGCACATCGCCGACGTGCGACTCAAGCTCCATCAGCCGAGACATGAAGCCGCTATCGCTCTCACAAGGTAGCGCTCCCGAGAACCACTGGATAAGGCGATCGGGAAGCAGGTCCAGCGCTAGCTCGGATGACAAGCAGCCCTTCAACGCGTCGGCGAAACCGAGATCATTACCACCAATCGTCAACGTCACCATATCGACCGGCTGGAGCATGTTGCCCCGACGAAGCGATCCCGCTTGACGGGATTCCCAGTCGGCTCCTTGCTCCATATCTTCACAGGGCCACGAATACTCTGTCACGGAGCCCGATTCGGATGGCCTGTTGGTGGAACGTAGGTCAAGATCCACATGAGGCATCTCCGTAGCCAAACCGTTGAGTCTAGTTCGCACGCGAATGCAAGTATCATCGAAGAAGGTACTTGAGGATTCCGGGGCTAAGTGGGAGTCAGATACTCCATCGTTGTTGGTGTCCTGCGAGTGGTGAATGGTCCGGGCGATAGCGCCGACGCAGGCGTAGAAGTCGATGGGCGAAGGTCCCCCAGTTGGCAATCCGGGGAAGCCACCCCGCTGAACGATGTTGAGGTCGCTATTGGCGACGAGAATCGGATACGCCTTGTTCCAGCGGTGACAACCGGCCGATGCGCCGTTCGTGAAATAGAACTGCCCAGCGGTGCCTAGTGGTGCGTCGCGGATTTGGTTGCGCGGTTGAGTGTGAGGCGTGCGCGGCGGGTTTGGGCGATGATGGGGTTGGGGAATTTGGTCCAGATGAACGGTCGGGGGTTGTGGTTCCAGTGCGCGGTCCAGTTGTCGATGGTTTCGGTGAGTTCGGCGACGCTACAGAAGCTGTTGTGTTTGAGGGCTTTGCGGGTGAGGATGGAGAACCAGCCTTCGACGAGGTTCAGCCACGAGGCGCTGGTGGGCGTGTAGTGCAGGTGCCATCGTCGGCGTTTGGGGTTGGCGAGCCATTTCCGCACGGGTTCGGACTTGTGCGCGGAGAGGTTGTCCAAGATGACGTGGACGTCGAGGTGGCGGGGGGTGTGCAGGTCGATCCAGCGGAAGAACGCCAACACGTCGGTGCCGGTGTGGCGGCGGCGGGTCTGGTGCAGGACCTCGCCGGTGGCGACGTTGAGGGCGGCGAAGAGGTCCACGGTGCCGTTGCGTTTGTAGTCGTGGGTCATCGTGGCGGCCCTCCCGCGTCTGATCGGCAGCGACGGCTGGGTGCGGTCCAGGGCCTGGACCTGGGTCTTCTCGTCGAAGCTGAACACCACCGCCGCCTCGGGGGGATCCAGGTACAAGCCCACCACGTCGCGCAGTTTCTCCTCGAAGTTCTTGTCGTTCGACAGCTTGAACACATCAATCCGCCAGGGCCGCAGACCGTGGCGGCGCCAGATCCGCGCCACGGAGTCCTTGCCGACACCGTGGCGGGCCGCCATGGCGCGCGTCGACCAGCACACCGACCCGTCATCGGGCGCCGCGGCGACGGTATCGGCCACGATCGCCATCTCCAGTTCGTCGCTGATCACCGGCGGCCGGCCGCGCCCCGGCGCCACCCGCCCCACACCGGAAACACCCGACTCGGCGAACCGCCTGCGCCAACGACGCACCGTGTTCGGCGCCACACCGCAACGACGCGCGATCACCTCGTTCGCCACCCCGTCGGCGGCCAACAACAACACCTCCGCCTGGCGCACCACCCGATGCGGCAGCACACCCGAACGGCTCATCGCCTCCAACTCGTCGCGCTGCTCGCGAGACATCACCAACGGGGCCGCAGGAAGACTCATACCAACACCCTACCACACCCGTCCAACAAATAAGCGACACACCACTAGGCCGAACCCGCCGGGGGAGTGGTATTCGCCGTTCTCGCCGGCGGAGTAGGAATCGCCGAGTGCGACGTAGTCGATGGGTTCGGCGACCCGCACGGTGAAATCGGCGTGCGCCTCCCGGTCGTCGTGGGCGCCGTTGGTGTTGCGGTCAACATAGAGGCGAATCGTGTCGTCAGACCAGCCCTCCACGCTGGGGGCAACCGCCCCGACGGTGTAGGTGAGCGTCAAAGCGTCCACCTCGTTGGGCGTACAGACGTCGAGGTGCCGCTCGAATGCTGGCACCGTACCGGTTCCGGAAACGGCGATGCACTCGATGGCGACACTCTTCTCGTCGCTTGGGCCGGACACGAACTGCGCACGCAGCGGGACGGCGGGGGGACTGTCGCCTGCGCCGCCGACCGAGACCTGCACCCGAATCTTCGCCGTGTTCCCGCTTCTCACGAAACTCCCACCATCGAGATACGTTGGCTCCGAGACAGCCAACGACACCGCCGGCGCAGACTTCGCCTCGACCCAGCCAGAAGCACGAACCCTGCTCTGCTGCGTCGAGTCTCCCGCCCCAACATCGACACTTCGCAGTGACCGCACGCGCACGCTGTAGTCCTCGCCGTTGCCCAGATTCGTGACCGTGGCACTCCAGGCCGACGCGAGTGGCTCGCTCGACGAGACGGGCTCGAAGGGAATCGACAACCACGCATCCGGACCCAACTCCGGCGGGGCCGCCAGCACGTTGCGGGATGTCGCCGAATCCGGCCGCCGCTGCCGGCTCGGCGACTCGGACAGGCCGCCACCACCGGACGGCGCACCCGACGACGCCGTGGACTCCGGTTGCCACTGCGCCTCGTAGTCATCAGCGGCATCCACGCCATCCCAGGTGACCGTCAACATCCGATCCCCCGGCGTCACGACAACGTTCCGGGGCGCCCAATCCCCGGCGATGCCGGGCTCGGGCGCTGACCAGGCGGTCGTGTAGAGGGTTTGGCCGTCGAGGTCCTGGTGGGTCTTCACGGCGCGGACGCGCACCCAGTACAGGGCGCCGTCGGTCAGGTCGCTGATCGTGTGTTGTTGCTGGTCGGTGCGAGTCGACTGCCAGGTCGCCTCGCTGTCGTGTCGCCACTCGACGTCGTAGCCGCTGATGTCGACGACGGGAGTCCAAGAGACCGTCAACCCGCCCGTCGTCGACGCCACACCGGTGATTGCCGGCGGGTCGGGGGGGATGGTGACTGGCTGGTCGGTGAAGCTCGCCGCGGCGTCGCCGTCGGTGATCTGGATGCGCCCGGCGTCGGTGGCGGTGGGCGGGGTGTAGGAGACCGTGACGTCCTGCGTCGCCAGAACCGGTGGCGACGCCAGGGTGAGGGTGACCACCCGGCCCGCCACGGTGACGCCGCTGACCGTGCGGCTCGCGCCGTCGACGCTGACCGTGAACGCGCCGACCGCCGGGACCGAGGACCCGTCGAGATCCGCACCGTAGACCAACTCGACGGCGGAACCGCCGACAAGCACCGCGCCCACCAACTCCAGAGTCCCACAATACGAAAGCTCACGATCGAACCCGATATCAGCGACCGTTGACAGGGCAGCAGGAACGCAACCCGACAACATATTGCCGCCCAAGTAGAGCCGTGTCAGGTTGGTGAGATCGCCGAGCTCAACGGGAATACCCCCCGACAAACCATTACTGTGCAAGGAGAGCCATGTCAGGTTGGTGAGATCGCCGAGTTCGACGGGAATACCCCCCGACAAACCATTACTGGACAAGGAGAGCCATGTCAGGTTGGTGAGATCGCCGAGTTCGACGGGAATACCCCCCGACAAACCATTACCGTGCAAGGAGAGCCATGTCAGGTTGGTGAGATCGCCGAGTTCGACGGGAATACCCCCCGACAAACCATTACTGGACAAGTCGAGATCTGTCAGGTTGGTGAGATCGCCGAGTTCGACGGGAATACCCCCCGACAAACCATTACTGGACAAGTCGAGATCTGTCAGGTTGGTGAGATCGCCGAGCTCGACGGGAATACCCCCCGACAAACCATTACTGGACAAGTCGAGCCATGTCAGGTTGGTGAGATCGCCGAGTTCGACGGGAATACCCCCCGACAAACCATTACCGGACAAGCCGAGCGATGTCAGGTTGGTGAGATCGCCGAGCTCGACGGGAATACCCCCCGACAAACCATTACCGCCCAAGTCGAGCGATCTCAGGTTGGTGAGATCGCCGAGCTCGACGGGAATACCCCCCGACAAACCATTAGTGGACAAGCCGAGATATGTCAGGTTGGTGAGATCGCCGAGCTCGACGGGAATACCCCCCGACAAACCATTACTGTACAAGGCGAGCCGTGTCAGGTTGGTAAGATCGCCGAACTCGACGGGAATACTCCCCGACAACATATTGCGGTGCAAGTAGAGCGATGTCAGGTTGGTGAGAGCGCCGAACTCGACGGGAATACCCCCCGACAAACGATTGTTGGACAGGTCGAGGTATTGCAGGTTGGTGAGGGCGCCGAGTTCGGCGGGAATGCTCCCCGACAAGCCGCCGATATACATGCCGCCGATATACCGTGTGTTGTTGGACAGGTTGAGGTATTGCAGGTTGGTGAGGTCGCCGAGTGCGGCGGGGACAGTTCCCAACAGGTTATTGGTGAACAGGTAGAGGTGTGTGACGTTGCCGTTGGTGTTGGTGGTGACGCCGTACCAGGTGCTGACCGCGGCGGTTGTGTTCCAGTTGGTGTTGCGATCCCAGTCGGCGCCGCCGGCGGCCTCGTAGAGGGCGACGAGGGCGGCACGCTCGCCGGCCGGTGTCGCCGTCGCTTCGCCGGCGCCGCGCGGCGCTCGCGGCGGCGCTTCGGTGCCCGGCGCGGCGACGCCCACGAACACCCCCGGCGGCAGCGGCGCGCCCGGCGCCCGCGCCACACACGACGAATAACCGGGTTCGGCGCGGTGGGTGCACCCGGAGAAGTCGGCGCTGAACGTTCCCCCGGCGAAGACCACGTCGAGCACGCCCAGCGCCCGGTAGGTGCCCGCCGCGACGCCGGGGGCGCCGAACAGTTCGACGCCCCCAAACGGGCCGCCGACGACAGAGCCGCCGGTGCCGGGGCCGCCGGTAAAGGGCTCGCCGGCGTCATATCCCTCGAACCAGCCCACACCGCGCGGCGACCCCGACAGCGGCCCGCCGGCCGTCACGCCGCCATCACCGCTGGGGCACACCTTCACCAGCGCGCCGGCGAACAGGCCCAGCGAACCCCCATAGGACCCGCACCAACCCCCCTCGACAACCCCAGGCGGCGCGCCCGCCGACACGCCCGAACCGTCCCACCAACCGCCCGAAACCGTCTCAGCGCTCACCCCGCCCGACGGCGACTCCGGTTCCTGTGACCCCTCGGACTCCTGGGCGACAACACCACCCTCTGACAACGCCAGCGACGACGCGATCAGCGCCACCGCCAACAACGCGACCCCAACCCGACGACCACAGACCCCCGAGGCGCGCCCAATGCGGCGCAGACCCCCGAGTCTCAAGCGGACGGACCGCGGCGGCCGACCTGTCGAACAGAACCCGAACGAACCGCGCGATCATAAGCACCTCTCCTCGAGCCGGCACGAACCCCCACCGAACCGCAGGGACCGAGAATGAGGACCGGAACCATAGCCCAAGAACACATATGCGAACCCGCACACCCCTCCAGTCGGTGAGCGGGCCCCTCGCCACATCCCCCAACGCCGAGGTCACGCCCAGCGCTCAAGGGCCCCGCGAACTTCGACAAGACGGCGAGCGCACCCAGCGGCGCTGCAGGCCCCCAGATACAGGCGCAGCAACAGCCCAGCGCTCGAGGACCGCAGATCGAACCACCACTCGCCGCAATCCACCGCCAACCCGCCGAAGCGATCCTCGCAGCGGCACGCCACGCCTCCTACCAACCACCCCAACCCGCCCCAAGCCGCCTAGAAAGACTTGACAACAAGACAGGGACACCCCCCGAATGCGACCGGACCGGCCGAGCCGCCCAACAAACCCGAACCCCGACCGTGTGACCCGAACGCTCATCACAGCACTCCCGCGGACTCGCCGAATATCCCCGAGTCCAACACCAGATGAGTAGTTCCAAGGGGTGCGCACGCGGGTCGTCGAATGGCAGAGGCTTTGAGCCCTACCCGCCGCGGCGAGCAGCCGGTTCCGGCTGTACCCGCCGAGGCCGCCCAACGAAGTAGGGGGGTCCACCGCTGGGTGGTTGAGGGTGTCGAAGATCTGGGGGCGAAACAGCCCCCAGATCCCGAAGGGCCTTGGCATGAACCCGGACTTGGACACCCTCGCGACTGCACTGTACGTGACGGTTGATGATTTGTTGGTGGCGCATCCGCAGTGGGCACCGCCGCAGCCGCGAGACCCAACAGCGCTCTGAGCGGCCAGGATGGGCCACCTACGGGTACAGCGCCAGCCACTCCCGGTACTTCTGGGGACTGCGTCTGCACCTGCTCGCCCGCCGCGCCAGATCATCGAATCGGTCTTCCAGACCCTCAAAGCCCAACTCGGCCCCCAACGCCACGGCGGGCGCACCCCCGCCGGCGTCATAGCGCGCGTCCTGCAACGACTCCTCGCCCTCACCGCCGCCATCTGGCACAACCAAACCACCCACCGACCAGGACCCACCCGCAGCCTCCTCGCCTACGACCACTGACCCCTTGGAACTACTCATCTAGGCGGACGGGACGCTCTTGGGGAGGTGTTCGTTCATGATCTCGATGAACCCGCTCACGTCGTAGGAGCCGAGACGTCCCAACTCGGCCATCACGGCCTCCCAGGTCACGGGCACCGCGCCAGCTTGGACCAGGCGCTGCATGCCGCGCTCGTGGGCATCGACGGTGGTGCCACCGGACACGTCCGACACGGCGAAGATCTCGTAGCCCTCGAGAAGCATGTCGAGCGCGGGGTACACGAGGCACACCTCGGTCCAGAGCGCGCCCATGATGAACTTGCGCCGGCCGGTGGCCTCCACCGCCGCTCGGAAGTCCGGCGAATCCCAGGCATCGACGGTGTTGCGGTCGATCGGCTCGATGCCTTCGAGGACCGCCCGGAGTTCGGGAATGGTGTCGGCCTGGTAGCCGGCCGCCACGCCGACGGTCGACAGGATGATCGGAAGCTCGTACAACGTCGCCACCTTTGCCATGGCGACGACGTTGTTCACGAGCACGTCGCGTTCGATCGAGTGGGTGCCGTCCACCAGACCTGGCTGGTAGTCGATCAGAACCAGGGCCGAGTTCTTCGTCGAGAGGAGATGATCCGTTTTGGGATCACGGGCTAGTGCAGCGGCCATTTGGGGCCTCCTTCAGTTCAGGTGTGTAGATAATGATTGTTTACACACCTATTATGGATGCGTCCACAACCATTGTCAAGGGGACTACCATGGGTGGCGTGACGGACCGTCCCCGTGGATCACGCGTGCTGTCGCCGGACGCGCTGCGCACGTCAGGGGCGATGCTGTCGGCGCAGATCGCGCTCGGGCGACTCATAGATCGCAGCGCCGTTGCACCCACGGGTTACGACCCGACCCTGATCGACCTGCTCGTCCGGCTCGACCAGGCTCCCGGCAACCGGCTTCGCGGTGTCGACCTGAGCCGCCAACTGCTCCTGAGCCCCAGTCACGTCTCCCGCATGATCGACCGAGCCGAAGCGGCGGGACTCGTCCAGCGCAACCCGGACCCCAACGATCGCCGGGCATCCCAGGTAGTCCTCACTCAGCACGGGCACGCAGTGCTCGTTGACTTCGCGCCTCGCCTCGAGGCCGTCATAGAACAAGTCATCCGCCAGAACCTCGACGCGGCCGAAGCCGAGACTCTCGTGGAGCTGCTCGGAAGGATCGAGCGAGCCGCCATCGACCAGATCGCGGCCCGCCCATGACCGCGCCGCCGCACCCGGCCGCGGACAGAACCAGGACGACGCTCGCGGCTTTCTTCGATCTCTATTCCGAGGGCGCGTCCCTTCGTAAGTCGCTCCGAACTGTCCACATCGCCCTCGCGGAGGCCGCTAGCGCCGACGACGAGACGATTGAGGGGAGTCACATCGCCGCCGCCCATCGGGCATAATCAGGACCATGCCGAGGAGGTGACCGAAGTGATGACGACGGCTGAGTTTCCTGAACTGGGCTTCTACGCGCTGGCGGGTCAGCCCGCGAGTTCCCGTGACGTGCTCGAGGAGGTGCGGGAGGGCGAGGCGCTGGGGCTCGGGACGGTGTTCGTCTCCGAGCGCTACAACAAGAAGGAGGCGGCGGCGCTGTGCGGTGCGGCGGCCGCGGCGTCGACGTCGATCACCATCGCCTGCGGCGTCACCAACAGCAACACCCGCCACCCGCTGGTCACCGCCGGCTTCGCCTACACCATGCAGAGCCTCACCGGCGGCCGGTTCGTGCTGGGCATCGGTAGGGGCATCCCCATCCTGCAGCAGTTCATGGGCGTCCCCGAGATCACCACGGCCGAGATGGAGGACTTCGCCGGCATCATGCGACGGCTCTTCCGCGGCGAGATCGTGGCCAACCACGACGGCCCGGCGGGCCGCTTCCCGGCGCTGCTGCTCGACCCGACCCTCGACGAGCACCTGCCGATGAGCATCGGGGGCTTCGGCGCGAACACCCTGCGCCTCGGCGGGCGCTGCTTCGACGAGGTGATCCTGCACACGTACTTCGCGGATGAGACCGTGACCCGTTGCGTCGAGACGGTCAAGTCCGCCGCCGCCGAGGCAGGCCGCGACCCCGACGACGTGCGGGTCTGGTCGTGCCTGGCCACGATCTCCGACGAGATCTCCTACGAGAGACGGCTCATGAAGACAATCGGCCGGCTGGCCAGCTACCTGCAGGCCTACGGCGACCTCCTCGTACGGACGAACCGCTGGGATCCTGCCGTGCTGGAGAGGTTCCACAACGACGACGTTGTCGCCCAGCACCGGTTGACCGCGCTCGACGCCATCGGCACGACAGAAGTGCTCGAACACGTCGCCACGCTCATCCCCGACGAATGGTTCGCCGCGAGCGCCACCGGATCGCCCGCACAGTGCGCCGCGGCCGTCCGCCACCAACTCGACCTGGGATGCGACGGCGTCATCATGCACGGAGCCACTCCAACCGAACTCGCACCGGTCGTCGACGCCTACAGGTAGATCCAGCCGTGACCGGCGACGATTCCATCCCCACCCTCGAGGGGGTGACCGCCGGGTGGCTGACCGACCGGCTGCGCGCCGCCGGCCACATCGACGCCGAGGTCATCGGATTCCACCATGTCCCCATCGGCACCGGCCAGTTCGGTAACAGTGTGCGGTTCACACTCGAGTACGCCCGGCCACGGCCCGAGCAGCCGGCCACGATCGTCGGGAAGTTCCCCTCTACCGACACGATGACGCGGAAAATGGCCGTTACCGTGCGGGCCTACGCCCGGGAGGTCGGCTTCTACAACCGTCTCCGGTCGCGGCTGCGGATCCCGACGCCGCGCTGCTATCACGCGGCCGTCCGGGGCCCCGGCCCGGAATTCGTGCTGTTGCTGGAGGACATGTATCCGGCAATCCAGGGTGACCAGATCGCCGGCTGCGACCCATCCCTGGCCCGCGCCGTCGTGCTGGCGCTGGTGGGGCTCCACGGCCCTACCTGGCGCGATGGGGCGCTCGCCGGCGCCGAATGGCTGAACTTCGGCGACCCGGTGGAGGTGCACAACGCGATCCAGGCCTTCTTCCAGGGCGTCCTTCCCGACTTCCTCGACAGGTACCGTGACGAACTCTCCGCTGAGCAGAACCAACTGTTCCAGCGCTTGGCGTACGCGCCGGGGTTCCCCATCAGCCCGCCGGTCGGCGAGTCGTTCTGCGCCATCCATCAGGACTACCGACTCGACAACCTGCTCTTCGACACAACACAAACCCCAGCGGCGCTCACCGCCGTGGACTGGCAGTCCCTGGCCGTGGGCCACCCCCTCACCGATGTCTCGTACTTCCTGGGCGGCAACCTGCGGCTCGACCACCGCCGCGCCACCGAGGAGCGCATCGTGCGCGACTACCACGAAGCGCTCTGCGATTTCGGTGTGGCGGACTTCGGTTGGCCCGAGTGCTGGGAGGCGTACCGCCGGGCATCCTTCTTCGGCCTCGCCACGGTCGTCTTCGCATCCATGGGGGTCGAGCGCACCGAGCGCGGCGACGAGTTGTTGGCCACGATGGCGCGCCGCCACGCCACCCACGCCCTCGACATGGGCGCGGAGGAGTTCCTGGACTGAGCGCTAGAGAGGCTGCTTCTGGGAGTCGTGGGCGAGGGTGACCCACTCGCTCCAGGAGCCGTCGTAGACCGACACCCCGTCGCCGAGGCCGGCCACCTCGTAGGCCAGCGCGGTGCCACAGGCACCCACGCCGCCCCGGCAGTACAGGATCGTGCGAGACGAGAGATCGGTTGCCGCCAGGATCGTCTCGCGGCAACCCTCCGGCGAGCGCATGAGGCCGTCGTCGTCGAGAAACTCAATGCCCGGCAGGTAGGCGCTGCCGGGAATCATCGCCCCGTCCTCGACCCGGGCGGGTTCCATGCGGCAGTCCACGAGACCAACCCCGGGATCGCTCAGGCCCGCGGCCACATCGCGGTGCGTGGCATAAGCGGTCGAGCGCGGCCGGGCCACGAAATCTCCACGCGGCCAGGACGGCACTTCGGTGCTCAGGGGGCGACCCTCGGCCAGCCAGCGACTGATTCCCCCGTCGAGGACCGCCGCGGCGTCGTGGCCATAGACCCGCAGCGCCCACCACAGGCGGGCCGCCACGGTGACGTGCCCGTCGTCGTAGGCCACGACCGTGGTGCGCTCGCCGATGCCGGCAGCGGCCATGGTCTCGGCGAACGCCTTCGGCTGAGCCAACATCCCCGGGATCGGATGGTCGGGGTCGGCCCAGTGCGTGTCCCAGCGCAGATGCACCGCTCCAGGGATATGGCCTCGGGCGTATTCGACGTCGGGGTCGCGCATGTCGAACGGCTTCAGGTACCAGCGGCAGTCCACCACCCGCACGTCGCCATCGGGTTCTGCCAGATGCTCCGCCAGCCAAGCGGTGCTCACAAGGGGGCCGACCGCGGCAGGCATACCTCCGCTCACGACGGCTCCGATCTCACGGCCGGGAGCACCTCGGCGGCCAGCGCCCCGACCGCCCACTCGGGGTCCGGGCCCAGCGTGTACCACAGCAGCGGCATGGCCATACCCGCGGCACCGAAGGGCGCCAACCGGTCGATCACCTCGCCAGTATCACCGGCCACGGCGAACGTGTCGATCAGTTGCCCGCTCACAGCAGCGATACCGGCGGCCAGACCGTCCCGACGAACCGCGGCACGCACCGCCGCCACAGCTTCGGGGTCTGCGCCGGAGCGATCCACGACCACCCCTTCCACCCGCGCCAGGTAGTAGGCCAGCACCTCCCGCACCTCCCGGCGGGCGGCAGCCCTGTCGCGGTCCAGGCTGGTCAGAACGTTGCCGGAGATCAGCACCTCGCCGGGATCTCGCCCCGCCGCTCGGGCGCCGGCCGCGATGCGCTCCGCCGCCCAGGCCACGTAGGCGGGGCTCACGAGGGCGCCGAGTTGCACACCGTCGGCCCAGCGCCCCGCCCCTTCGAGCATCCGGGCGTTCACGGCGCCGACGTCCACGGGCACGGGGGCGGGCGGCGCCATGTCGAGACGCAGATCGGCGTCCGCTGCGAACGTCTCGGGCTCGAAACCCACAGGCCCACCCGCCAGCAGCGACCGCATCGCCCGGACGGTCTCGACGGTGTTCGTGTAGGGCAACCAGCCCTCTGGATCGCACCCGAATGCCCGCATCGTCCACTCACAGGCGCCGAGACCGAACCGCACCCGACCCGGACCGAGGTCTGCAAGGGTCGCAGCCTCCATTGCCAGCAACAGCGGGTGGCGCGTCACGGGGTTGGCAACCCCAATCCGCACCGTCACCCGCCGCGTGCGGGCCAGGATCGCCGCCGCCACCGATGTAGTGGAGCGGTGCAGCCGGCTCTCGGGGATCGACACCTCGTCATAGCCCAACTCGTCGGCCTGCACACCCTGCGCCAGCGTCGCCGCAACCGGCTCCTCGTTCGACAACGACAGCCCCACACCGGCAAACCGGACGGGCGTAGAGGCAGTCACGCCGTTCAGCCTGCCCCGCTGTGGATGCGGACGCCCCGCTATCCCTTCAGCGCGCCGGTTGATTCGTCGGAGTCTCGACTCGGACAAGCACGACATCTGCTCCATCGAGCCCGTGGAACTCGCGCATCCCTTCGTAGACCAGTTGTTCGATTCCCTGCAAGGAGTCGGAGACGGCGACATAGCCCTCCCCGTCCTCGGCCCACCAACTGCCGCAACTCGAATCGCAGTGAACTCGCACGATGCGCATCGCTCACCCTCCTCCCGGGTGTTTGCCGCCCCGCAGCAGTTCCGCGATCTCGTCCTCGCTCAGGCCGACTTCTCGTTCGAGGATATGCCTCAGAGCATGGGGCGGCACGGTCACGCCCCTGTGAAACGCATACAGCAGCGGGGGTCGGCCCGGCGCGACCAGCCGAGAGTGCGATCCCTTGGTCCGCTCGACCCTGTAGCCAAGCGACTGCAACAAGCGCAGCACGTCGCCGCCCTTCTTCGACGGATACTTGACCATGCCACTATCGTAATATTCAATCAGTATATTCCAATATATTTCAATCTGTTACAGATCATCACCCCGGCCGGCTATCCGCGAAAACCGCAGGCAGAACCGCTGGACGGCGACTCCGGCCCCGGATCCAGTCCCGGGCAGGCTCTCTGCCGGAACGACAGGTACTGTGGCTCGATGCAGCGACAGGGGATAGCGGAGATCGAGGAGGCTCTCGGCGCCGCCGACTTTCAGGACAACATGCACGAGGTGTTCGCCGAACTTCGCCGGAGCGCACCCGTCTACTGGAGCCCCTCGCTCAACTACTGGCTGGTCACACGGTTCGACCTGGTGGAGGAGTTGTTCCGCAACCCCGCCGACTTCTCCAGCCAGGGCGCCGAGATGGCCTACATCCGCAGACTTCCCGACGACGTCTTCGAGAGCCTGCGGATCATCCCCTACCACTTCCGCCAGCCCGGCCTCATCCACTCCGACGGCGCCAAGCACACGGCGCTGCGCCGCGCCGTCAATCCCCCGTTCACGCCGGCCGCCCTGGCGCCCCTCGCCGACGACATCCGCCGCGAGGCCGCCACCCTGCTGACCGAACCCCAGCAGGCCGGCGTGCCTTTCGACGTGGTGGAGATCCTGGCGAAACCTCTGCCGGTCAAGGTCATCGCCGGGCTGCTCGGCGTCCCGGCCGATGCGCTCGACCGCTTCCCCGGCTGGTCGATGCAGCTGGCCCGATTCTTCACCGGACCGCTGCCCCAGCCCGACATCGCCCGCGACCTCGACGGCGCACTCACCGAATGGCGGGAGTTCGTCAGCGACCTCATCGACCGGCGGAGCGCCGAACCTCGGGACGACTTCGTGAGCGTCGTCGCGGGAGCGATCAGCGACGGGCGCATGACCCGCCAGGACGGCATCGCCATCGTGGTCCATGCCCTGCAGGCCGGCCACGAGACGTCCACGAACCTGATGGCCACGGTCATCTTCCTGCTGCTCGGGCACCCCGAGCAGTTGGAACGGGCCCGATCGTCGCCGCAGTGGCTGGAGTACGCCATCGAGGAGGTTCTGCGCTACGAGCCGCCGGCCATCAACGGACGACGTATGGCGACACGGGCAGTAAGCCTCGGCGGCCAATCGATCCAGGCCGGCGACACCGTGGTGTTCAATATCGCCGCAGCGCACCGGGACCCGGCCCAGTACCCCGATCCCGGGAGGTTCGACATCACGCGGCGACTCACGAAGGCCGACCACATGGGCTTCGGCCGCGGCCCGCACTTCTGCCTCGGCGCATCCCTCGCCCGCCTGGAGGTGCCCATCGCGGTGGACGAGTTCCTGCGGCGATTTCCCGCAGCAACCCTGGTCAGCCAGGCGCCTCGCTGGAAGGCGCCCCGCGACCAGCGCGGCCTGGCGGAACTGTGGGTCGATCCGCACGGCGCGCCGGCCAGGGCAAGCGGCAGGACTGGAGTGGTCGGCGATGACACGATGGCACGGACCGCCAGTGGCCGCTGAGCAGGACCGCTCCGGCGGCCGGTTCCGGCTGTGGATCGACGATGCGTGCGTCGGTTCCGGCCAGTGCGTGCTCATCGACCCGGAGCTGTTCGACTTCGACGACGACGGAACGACCCGGGTGCTCGTCGGCGAGGTGACCGGCGAAAGGCTGCCGAACGCCTCCGCCGCCGTCGCCAACTGCCCTGTCGGCGCCATCCACATGGAAGCCGTTTGACCAGTGCACGACTCGCCCCGAACACTGCCATGCCGTCATTCCGGCGGAGGCCGGAATCCACTGTCCGGCGATCACGAGTGCACGGGATGCCGGTTACCGAGCGACATCCCCCAGGACACAACATGAAGATCACCGGCGTGGAGACAGTTCTCTACGAGTACGAGTTGTCGCGACCCGTCGGCGACGTGAACATCCCGAACGGCATGCGCCGCCGCGCCGATCTGGCGGTGTTCATCCGTACCGACGAGGACGTCGACGGGGTCGCCACCGCCAGCCGGCTCGGCCTTGCCGCCATCCCGACCCTCTCGACGGCGATCATCGGCGAGGATCCGCTGCGACACCGCGGCCTGTGGGAGCGGATGATCCGCGCCTCGTTCAAGCCGGGCAACGAGGGGGCCGCGGCGATCGGCATCGCCGCCATCGACAACGCCCTGTGGGACCTGCGCGCCAAGATCGCCGGCGTCCCGCTGTGGCAGTACTTCGGAGCGCTGGAACCCCGCGTGCTTGTCTACGCCAGCGGCCTCGACGGTGCGCTGAGCGACGAGGAGTTGCGCGCCTACTACGAGTCGATGGCCGCCCGCGGCGTGCGGGCCGGGAAGCTGAAGGTGGGTTTCGGCGTCGAGACAGACCTCCGCCGGCTCGCCATCATGCGTGAGGCGCTCGGCGGCAACGACGTGAGGCCCGCTCTGCTGGTGGACGCCAACGAGTTCTGGTCACCCAAGCAGGCCGTCCGGGCGATGCGTGCCCTGGAACGGGAGTTCGACATCGCCTGGTGCGAGGAACCGGTGATCCGCACCGACCTCGACGGATTGCGCGACGTGTCTCGGGCCATCAGCGCGGCGGTGGCGACCGGCGAGAACCTCAAGGACGTCCACCTCTTCGCCGCCCTGCTGCGCCACGGTGCCGTCGACGTCGTGCAGGTGAACCCCAACATGGCCGGGCTCACCACCTGCCTGCGCGCCGCCGAGTTGGCGCAGGCGTTCGACCGACCCGTGTCGCTGATGAACTCCGCCGGCCGCTACGGCGCCCATCTGGCAGCCGCCCTGCCGCACCACACGATGATGGAGGTGCTGGAGGCGGGACGCGACGCCACGTTCACCTTCGACTCGGTCATCGAAGACGGCTGGATCGTGCTGGGCGACAGCCCCGGCGCGGGCATCATCTTCGGCCCCGAGGCGCTCGAGCGCCACCGGGTGGAGCGCCCCGACGCCCTCGACGCCCGCCTCGCCGCCGGCCGCGGTCCCCGCGCCGGCGTCAGAGAGCATCCCGACGAGTAGCCCGGGCGGAGGGCAGCGCCGGTGCCAGAGGCACGGCACCAAGAGTGGATCCCGGCTTCCGCCGGCCTGAGACACACGGCTGATCCTCGTGCTGTCGACCGCGGGGCACGCCGAGTCCCAGACGCTACAACTGGCCGGTTATACAAGCTTGCAATATTGTCGTAACCTCTAACTCAGGCGGGCCGAGCAGCGCCCGGGGTGATCAGGGAGGCACGAATGCCGGACAACCGGGAACGGGCTCGCCGCCATCTCGTACCTCACTTCACTAGGGGCGACGCCTGGAGGGCGGGCGATCTGGTGGTGATCGAGCGTGGCGAGGGTTGCTACGTCTGGGACGCGGACGGCAACGAGTATCTCGACGCTCTCGCGGGCTTGTTCTGCACCAACCTCGGCCACGGTCGTAGCGACCTGGCCGCGGCCGCGGCGAAGCAGATGGACAAGCTGGGGTTCTACCCCAACTGGGGTTTCGCTCACCCTTCGGCCATCGAGGCGGCGTCGATGATCGCCGCCGTCGCGCCGGGTGATCTCGACCGGGTGTTCTTCGTGAGTTCCGGCTCCGAGGCGGTGGAGTCGGCCCTCAAGTTCGCCCGCTGCTACCACCTGGCCAACGGCGACGAGCAGCGCCACAAGGTGATCGCCCGGCGCTGGGCATACCACGGCACCACGCTCGGCGCCCTCACGCTGACGGGTATTCCCAACCTGCGGGACCCGTACCTGCCGATGCTCGCCGGCGGCGTGCGACACGTGTCCAACACCTTCGGCTGCCGCCTCCAGCCGGGCCAGGCGGCCCGAGAGCTGCCCTGCGTGGCCGACGTCGAGGAGGCGATCACCGCTGAGGGTCCCGAGACCGTGTCCATGATGATCGCCGAGCCGGTCCAGAACGGCCGCGGCGCGCTCGTGCCGCCGGAGGGCTACTGGCAGGAGTTGCGCCGTATCTGCAATGACCACGGCGTGCTGCTGTGCGCCGACGAGGTGATCAACGCCTTCGGCCGCCTCGGCCACTGGTTCGGCAGCGAGCGCTTCGGCGTTCGGCCCGACATGATCACGTTCGCGAAGGGCGTCACCAGCGCCTACCAGCCCCTCGCCGGGCTGGTCGTGCGGGGCCCGCTGCTGGAGCGGGTGTGGGACTCGCCCGCAGGCACGTTCCTGCACGGATCCACGTTCGGCGGCCACCCGGTGGCCACCGCCGTGGCGGTCGCCAACATGACGGCCTTGCGTGACGAGGACGTGTTCACGGGCGTGCTGCGCAACGAGGATCGACTCGGCGACGGTCTGCGGGCGCTGATGCAGGCCCACCCCTGCGTGAAGGATGTACGGGGCATCGGCTACTTCTATGCCTTGGAACTGATGCGCGACCGCGACTCGGGTGCCGATCTCAGCGACGCCGAGATCGCCGAACTGCTGCCGGGAGGCGTGCTGGACCGCCTGGTGCGCGAGGCGCGCGTGCTGGTGCGGCCCGACGGCCGGGGCGGGGTGATGCTGTCGGTGTCGCCGCCGCTGGTGGCCGACACCGTCGTGATCGACGACCTGGTGAGCCGGGTCGACCAGGTGCTCGACCGCGTGGGCGGTTGGCTGCAGACCTCTGGGGGAGGTCTCGACACATCCACCAACCTCGACACGTCCACCGAGCGGGACAAGGGTTGACCGGCACTCCGCCGACGGCGGGTCGTATTCCGGTCATCGAGTCGTGGCGACGGCAGGCCCGCGCTTCGCGCATGCGGGTCGTGCTGGCCGACGGTGACGACGAGCGGGCCGCCACTGCCGCCCAGCGCCTTGACCGGGAAGGGCTGGCGATCCCGGTGCTCGTCGACGATCCGCCGGCTTTCGTTTCACCGGCGGTGCGAGCAGAGGCTGAGGGCTCCCCGTTCAACGAGCGCATCGATCTGGACGACCCGCTCCACGTAGCCGCGCTCATGGTGGCTGCCGGCGAGGCCGACGCCTGCGTGGGCGGGGCGACCCGGCCGACTGCCGACGTGGTGAGGGCCGCCCTGTCTTGCATAGGGCCGGCTCCCGGTGTCGACACCGTCAGCAGTTGCTTCCTGCTCGTGCTGCCCGACGGCACGCCGATCACCTTCGGCGACTGCGGCGTGGTGCCCGAGCCCGATGCCGACCAACTGGCCTCGATCGCCATCTCGTGCGCGGCCACGCACGAATCGCTCGTCGGCGAGCGAGCCCGGGTGGCCATGCTGTCGTACTCCACCAAGGGCAGCGCGGCGGGCCCCCGGGTGGAACGAGTCCGTTCTGCCACCGAGATCGTGCGGCGCCGGGCGCCGTCGCTGGCCATCGACGGCGAGCTTCAGTTCGACGCGGCTTGGGCTCGCGAGGTGGCTCGGTCGAAGGCCCCAGGCTCGGAGGTCGCGGGCAGGGCCAACGTGTTCGTCTTCCCGGACCTGGATTCGGGCAACATCGCCTACAAGATCGCCGAACGGCTGGGGGGTGCCCGAGCGTACGGGCCGTTGCTGCAGGGCACCGCCGGCGTCATGCACGACCTGTCGCGGGGCTGCGATGCGGACGACATCGTCACCGTGGCAGTCATCGCGGCCTGCCAGGCTGCTCACGCGGCGTTAGCGCGGTCTAACCAGAAAGCTATACCTGCTAGCTTCGACGTTGTGGGTCCCCCGGGGACTGCGGCAGAGGCGGGAGATGGACGGCCATGACGGCACGAAACGACAAGCCGCCGCCGGCGCGTCAGCCCCTCGATCGCGAGCGGGTGATCTCGGCGGCGGCCCAGCTCTGCGACGGCGAGGGCCTCGACAAGCTGACCCTCACCCGGGTCGCCGGCATGCTCGGCGTGCGCCAGCCCGCCCTGTACCGACACGTCGGCGGCTATGACGACCTGCTCCGCAGCCTCAGCCTCCGGGGTCGGGAGATCCTGGCGCAGCGACTGACCGACGCCGCCGTCGGGCTGTCCGGCGACGATGCCGTGGCTGCGGTGGGTCATGCCTGGCGCCAGATGGTTCGAGACCATCCCGGCATCTATGCCGCCACCGACCGCTACCCGTGCGCCGGGGACACCGAACTCGAGGCCGCGGTGGACCGGGTGATCGCCGTTCTGGGCCAGGCCTTGCGGGGCTACGACCTCAGCGAGGCAGACCGCGTGCATGCGTCCCGCGCACTGCGCAGCGCATTCCACGGGTTCAGCCATCTCGAGTCCGGCGACGGCCACCCGCTGCCCCATGATCCCGAGGACACCTTCGGGCATCTGGTGGAACTGCTGTGCGCCGGGGTTCAGCGGCTCTCCCGCACATCGGCTGTCAGCACGGGAGGTGTCTCGTGACCCGGCTCGGGTTCCTGCTCGACAGCGAGAGTTGCATCGGCTGTCACGCCTGCACGGTGGCGTGCAAGAGCGAGCACGACATCCCCCTCGGCGTGAACCGGACGTGGGTGAAGTACATCGAGACGGGCTCGTTCCCCGACGTCAACCGGCACTTCTCCGTGATGCGGTGCAACCACTGCGACGACGCGCCGTGCATCAGCATCTGTCCCACCAACGCCCTGTTCCGGGCGGCCAACGGGGTCGTCGACTTCGACGACGACAACTGCATCGGCTGCAAGGGGTGCATGAACGCCTGCCCCTACGACGCCATCTACATCAACCCGGCCACCAATACGGCCAACAAGTGCAACTTCTGCAACCACCGCATCGAGCAGGGGCTCGAGCCGAGCTGCGTGGTGGTCTGTCCTACCCACGCCATCAAGGTGGCCGACCTCGACGACCCGGACGACGAGACCACCAAGCTCATCGCCCGCAGCGAGACCGCGGTGCGGGCGCCCGAGCAGAACACCCTGCCCAAGGTGCACTACCTGGGCGCCGAGGCGGCGTCGCTCGACCCGCTGCGCACGGCGATCGCTCCCGACGGGATGATCTGGGCCGACACCACCGCCCAGCACCCGACCCCCGAACCCGCCAGCTCCGGCGTGGTGGCCCGCACCACCTACACCACGGCGCATGAGATGACCTGGAAGGCGAAGGTGTCCAGCTACCTGGTCACCAAGGCAGTGGCCGCGGGCATGATGGCCGTGGCCGCGCTGCTGGTGCTGCTCGGACACGCTGGCGAGCAGGCCGCCGTGGGTGTGGTTCCGGCGGTGACCGCCGGCGTGTTCCTGGCGGCCACGGGCGTGCTGCTGGTGTGGGACCTGCGCCGGCCGGAGCGGTTCTACTACCTGATCACTCGAGCCAATCCCCGGTCCTGGCTGGTGAAGGGCGCGGCGGTCCTCGGAGCCTTCGCTGCGGTGTGTGCGGCGTGGTTCGTAGCCGGCCTGGTCGGTTCGGTCGGAGCGTTGCAGGTGCTCGCCGCGCCCGCGGCGCTGCTGGCTGCGGCCACGGCGGGCTACACCGCCTTCCTGTTCGGTCAGTGCGAGGGCCGCGACCTCTGGCAGACGCCCCTGCTGCTGCCGACCCTGCTCGCACAGGCCACGGTTGCCGGCGGCGCCGGCTACGCCGTGTTGGCACTGGCCGTCGACGTGCCCGAGCGCGATGCCATCCAGTGGGTACTGCTGGCAGGTGTGCTGGCCACTGCGGTGCTCGTGGCGGCCGAGCTGATGTCGCACCGATCGGCCCACGTCACCGCTGCGGTGGCAGCCATGACCCGGGGTCGATACGCCCGCCGCTTCTGGGCCGGCGGAGTGGTGTTGGGTCTGGCCGTCCCGGCTTCCCTCGTCGCTGCCGGCCTTGCAACCGACACCGGAGCCTGGCCGGCCGCCGCGGCCGGGATCAGCGCCCTGGTCGGCATGTGGTTCTACGAGGACAGCTTCGTGCGGGCGGGCCAGTCCGTCCCGCTGTCGTAGGAGACGGCTGAACAGTGCGCCGGGGCCCCTCACCCGTCATTCCGGCCTTCAACGTCATTCCGGCGAAGGCCGGAATCCAGGATTCAGCGGATCCGACGGCGCCTGCCGTCCACTACTCAAGACACTCCCGGACGGAGAGCACACCGTGACCGAACTGCACGGCTACCCCCCGCACGAGACCTGGCACGACGTCTCCTCACTCGACGCCAAGGCCTGGCCCCGCCGGGAGGAGCACCACCACACCCTGGTGCCCACCACGTGTTTCAACTGCGAGGCCGCCTGCGGGCTGCTGTGCCACGTCAACCATGCCACCGGGCGCATCGACCGCATCGAGGGCAACCCCCTGCACCCGGCCAGCCGGGGGCGCAACTGTGCCAAGGGTCCGGCCACGCTCAACCAGATCGACGACCACGAGCGCATCCTGTACCCGCTGCGGCGGGCCGGGGAGCGGGGCGCCGGGCGATGGGAGCGGGTGAGCTGGGACGAGGCCCTCTCCGACATCGGTGGCCGCATCCGCGCCGCCATCGCCGAGGGCCGCCACAACGAGGTCATGTACCACGTGGGCCGCCCCGGCGAGGACGGCTACGCCGAGCGGGTGCTCCAGTGCTGGGGCGTCGACGGCCACAACAGCCACACCAACATCTGCAGCTCCAACGCCCGCATCGGCTACCAGAGCTGGATGGGCCATGACCGCCCGTCGTCGGACTTCGCCAACGCCGAGGTGATCTTCTTGATCTCGTCGCACCTGGAGTCGGGCCACTACTTCAACCCGCACGCCCAGCGGATCATCGAGGCCCAGGGCAAGGGGGCGACGGTCATCTGCGTCGACCCGCGGCTCTCCAACACCGGCGCGAAGGCCGACCACTGGCTGCCGGCATGGCCCGGCACCGAGCCGTTCCTGCTGCTGGCCATCGCCCGGCTGCTGGTGCTCAACGGCACGTGGGAGCGCGACTTCGTGCGGCGCTGGACGAATTGGGAGGTCTACCTGCGCGAGCGCCACCCGCACCGGCCCACCGAGTTCGACTCGGTGGGCCCCGCCCTGCTCGACGACTACGCCGCCTACACGCCCACCGAGGCCGAACGGGTCTGTGGCGTGGCGGCAGCGCAGATCACCGAGATCGCCGAGATCATCGGCGCCCACCCCACCAAGTTCGCGTCCCACAACTGGCGGGCCGCGGGCGCCGGCAACCTGGGCGGCTGGCAGACCGCCCGGTGCCTGTTCTTCCTCAATGTGCTGACCGGCTCGGTGGGCACCGTCGGGGGCACCACGGGCAACGGCTGGAACAAGTACAAGGCACCCCACCCGCCGAGTGCCCCGCCCCCCGAGCAGTGGAACGAGCTGAGCTGGCCGCAGGAGTACCCGCTGGCCTACCACGAGATGTCGATCCTGCTGCCTCATTTCCTGGCCGAGGGCCGGGGCCGCCTGGAGGTGTACTTCAGTCGGGTCTACAACCCGGTGTGGACCAATCCCGACGGGTTCAGCTGGCTGGAGGCCCTCAGCGACCCGGAGAAGGTCGCCTGCCACGTGGCCCTCACGCCCACCTGGTCGGAGACGGCCCTCTTCGCCGACTACGTGCTGCCCATGGGGGTGGGGGCCGAGCGCCACGACGTGGCCAGCTTCGAGACGCACGCCGGGCGCTGGATCGGCTTCCGCCAGCCGGTGCTGCGCCGCTACGCCGAGATCCGCGGCGACGCCGTGACCCACGAGTCGCGCACACACGAGTTCAACCCGGGCGAGGTGTGGGAGGAGAACGAGTTCTGGATCGAGCTGTCGTGGCGCATCGACCCCGACGGCTCCCTGGGCATCCGCCGCTGGTTCGAGAGCCCCGCCCGACCCGGCACGCCGATGAGCACCGACGAGTACTACGGGGCCATGTTCGCGGCGGTGCCCGGCTTGGCCGCCGACGCCGAGGCGGCCGGCCAGACCCCGCTCGAGTTCATGCGCGACCGGGGCGCCTATGCGCTGGACGGCGACATGTACGAGCCGTACGAGCGCCAGGTCGAGGCGGCCGAGCTGGAGGGCTGCGACGTCGACGACGCCGGCGTGTTCCGGCGCTCTGGCACCCCTGGCGCGTGGTCGGGCGCGCCGGAGGACCTGGCTGGCCTGCATCTGCCGGGCCTCGGCGACGGCTCACCGGCAGTGCAGGTGGACGGCACGCCCAGGGAGGGCTTCCCGACGCCCTCGCGCCGGCTGGAGTTGTACTCCCAGACGCTGGCGGACTGGGGCTGGCCCGAGTACGCCACGCCGACCTGGATCCCGTCGCACGTGCATTGGGAGGACCTCGACCTCGCCGGCGACGAGCGCATCCTGCTGCCGACGTTCCGCATCCCGACGCTGATCCACACCCGCTCGGCCAACAGCAAGTGGTTGAACGAGTTGAGCCATCGCCATCCGCTGTGGATTCATCCCTCCGACGCCGAGGCCCTCGGAATCGAGGTGGGCGGCCTGGTGCGGATCACCACCCGGATCGGCCACTTCGTGATCGGCGCCTGGCGCACCGAGGGCATCCGCCCCGGTGTGGTGGCGGCTTCGCACCACATGGGCCGCTGGCGCCTGGATCCCCAAAGTGGCGGGTCGTGGGCGGGCGGCGACGCCGACATCAGCCACGACGGCACGTTGTGGCGGCTGAGGCGCCGGGGCCGCCCGCAGCGCCATGCCAGCGCCGACGACGACACCGAACGCATCTGGTGGAGCGACACCGGTGTACACCAGAACCTCACGTTCAGTGTGCAGCCCGACCCGGTGTCGGGCATGCAGTGCTGGCATCAGCGGGTGCGCGTGACGCCCGCGGAGCCCGGCGACTGCTACGGCGACGTGGTGGTCGACACCGCCGAGGCGCGGGTGGCCTACCGGGAGTGGCTGGCCATGACCCGCCCGGCTCCGGGGCCCGGCGGTCTGCGCCGGCCCCTGTGGTACGCCCGCCCGCTCAAGCCCGCCCCCGCCGCCTACGCCCTCTGATCCGTCCAACGGAGGATGAAGACATGACCCGTATGACTCCCAGCGAGGCGTTCGTGGAGACGATGGTCGCCCACGGCGTCGACACCATCTTCGGCATCATGGGTAGTGCGTTCATGGATGCCATGGACATCTTCGAGCCGGCCGGCATCGAGTTGGTGCCGGTGGTGCACGAGCAGGGCGCGGCGCACATGGCCGACGGCTTCAGCCGGGTGAGCGGCCGCCACGGCGTGGTGATCGGCCAGAACGGGCCGGGCATCTCCAACTGCGTGACCGCTGTCGCGGCGGCGTTCTGGGCGCACAGCCCGGTGGTGGTCGTGACTCCCGAAGCGGGGACGATGGGCATCGGTCTGGGCGGTTTCCAGGAGGCCAACCAGTTGCCGATGTTCCAGGAGTTCACCAAGTATCAGGGCCACGTCAACAACGAGCGTCGCATGGCCGAGCTGACGGCCCGCTGCTTCGATCGGGCCCTGTCGGAGATGGGACCGACGCAGCTCAACATCCCCCGCGACCGCTTCTACGGCGACATCGACGTGGACATTCCGGCGCCGCAGAGCCTGGACCGGGGTCCCGGCGGCGACCGCTCCCTGGACGCGGCGGCCGAGCTACTGGCCGGAGCTTCGTTCCCGGTGATGATCGCCGGCGGTGGCGTGGTGATGGGCGACGCCATGGCTGAGACGGTGGCGTTGGCCGAGCGCCTCGGCTGCCCGGTGGTGAACAGCTACCTGCACAACGATTCCTTCCCGGCGTCGCATCCGCTGTGGTGCGGGCCTCTCGGCTACCAGGGCTCCAAGGCGGCTATGCGCCTGATCTCACGGGCCGACGTGGTGCTGGCGCTGGGCACCCGGCTCGGCCCGTTCGGCACCCTGCCCCAGCACGGCCTGGACTACTGGCCCACCGGGGCCAGGATCATTCAGGTGGACGCCGACGCCAAGATGCTCGGCCTGGTCAAGCGCATCGACGTGGGCATCTGCGGCGACGCCGGAGCCGCGGCGACCGCGCTCATCCGGCGATTGGCCCCCCGGGAGCTGGTCTGCGACGCCACGCGGGCGCAGCGGGCCGCCGACATCGCCGCCGGCAAGGCCGACTGGGAGGCCGAACTGGATGCCTGGACCGAGGAGATCGACGACTTCAGCGTCGACATGATCAAGCAGGCCGCCGCGGAGGCAGACGACTGGATGCATCCCCGCCAGGTGCTGCGTGAACTCGAGAGGGCGATGCCGGAGCGGGTGATGGTGTCCACCGACATCGGCAACATCAACTCGGTGGCCAACAGCTACCTGCGCTTCGAGGAGCCCCGGTCGTTCCTCGCCGCCATGAGTTGGGGCAACTGCGGCTATGCGCTGCCCACCGTCATCGGGGCCAAGAAGGCCGCGCCTCACCGGCCTGCGGTGGCCTACGCGGGTGACGGGGCGTGGGCCATGAGCATGGTGGAGACCTTGACCGCGGTGCGCCACAACATCCCGGTCACCGCGGTGGTGTTCCACAACCGCCAATGGGGCGCGGAGAAGAAGAACCAGGTGGACTTCTACGGTCGCCGCTTCGTGGCCGGCGAGCTCGACGGCGGCGAGGACTGGTCGGAGGTGGCCCGGGCCATGGGCGCCGACGGCGTGCGGGTCGACCAACTCGAAGACGTGGGTCCGGCGCTGACCGCGGCAATCGACGCCCAGATGAACGGCGGCCGCACCACCGTCATAGAAGCGATGTGCACCATGGAGTTGGGCGACCCGTTCCGCAAGGACGCCCTCAGCCGCCCGGTCCGCCACCTGGACAAGTACGCCGACTACACCTGATCGCGCGACCGCCGAGCGGCGCGGTCAGCTGTCCGGGCCGGGCGATGTGACATCGGTTGCTACATCTTGATGTTACTACTGATGCATCACGATGCTAGGCTCCGGCCATGCGCACGACACTGACACTGCAAGAAGACGTGGCCGCTGCCGTGGACCGGCTCCGGCGATCCGAGGGCATCGGCGTGAGCGAGGCCGTCAACCGCCTCGTCCGCGAGGGACTGGCCAAACCCAAGACCCTTCCCTTATATGAACATAACTCCTATGACATGGGCCAGAAGCTCGATGTCACCAACATCGGCGACGTGATCGGCCTGCTGGATGAGACCGACCTGCCGTGCTGATCGATGCCAATCTGCTGCTGTACGCCGCCGACAACTCCTCGCCACACCACGAGCGGTCAGCGCGGTGGCTGGTGGCGGTGCTGAACGGTCACCGCAGGGTGGCGCTGCCGTGGCAGTCCATCGGAGCCTTCCTGCGCATCGGCACCAACCCGCGCATCTACTCCAAACCGCTGACAGCGGAGCAGGCATGGGGCTGCGTGCAACGCTGGCTCGACGCCGAACCAGCCTGGATCCTGCCACCCACGGTGCGCACGGCCGCGATCCTGGGCGACCTCGTCGCCGGACACCACGTTACGGCCAGCCTCGTGCCCGACGCCATGCTGGCCGCGCTGGCCATCGAGCACGGCCTCACAGTGATGAGCGCCGACACCGACTTCGCCCGCTTCGCTGAGGTTCGCTGGGAGAACCCTCTCACGGCATGACACCCGCGTCCTCGACCCGTGCCATCCTCAGAAGTCGGTTCCCTCGCCTGAACCATCAGCCGACAACCACTGGATGGGCAGCGCCGCCCGCGGCCTTGGCGAAGTCGATCATCAGCCGCGAGAACGGATCCTCCGGCGCGTTTGAGAACGCAGCCGCGGCCGTTGCGGCCAGTGCCTCGAAATCGAAGATCCGCCCCCGGCGCACCACCAGGCCCACATCCGACAGCCCGCGGCGCCGAGTCCCGCCGACTGGGCACCCGGCTCGGCCCGTTCGGCACCCTGCCCCAGCACGGCCTGGAGTACTGGCCCACCGACGCCAAGATCATCCAGGTGGACGCCGACGCCAAGATGCTCGGCCTGGTCGAGCGCATCGACGTGGGCATCTGCGGCGACGCCGGAGCCGCCGCAGCGGCACTCAGCCGGCGGTTGGCCGGTCGGGAACTGGCCTGCGACGCCACGCGATCCCAACGGGCCGCCGACATCGCAGCTGACAAGGCTGGCTGGGGCGCCGCAATGGGCTGCGTGAGCGGCGTTCGGGTCGCAGTTGCTGGCGGCGCATCGAGGCGGCGACGGTTCTCGTCGAGGTCGCCCAGCCGCCGGCGCCGCTGCGCCGCTCGGCCTGGACCCAGTTGCCCAACGTGCCCGGATGGATCCCCAGATCCCGCGCCACCTGAGCGATCGGCTTGTTCGTCTCGGTGACGATCCGGACCGCACCGGCCCGGAACTCCCGGTCATAACGTCGTCGTGTCTCCGGCATAGCTCTCCCTTCGCGTTAGCCTGGATCCACCGATCGCAGACTTTCTTGGTGCATTTTTTCGTTGTATAGCCCAGGTTTCTCGACCAAGAACCGCAGGTGACGAGGACCACTCCGAACCGGTCAATCCGGCGGGATGGGACACTCACAGGAAGTGCCTCCCGATCCGAACCCGCAGCCGTTCGTGTTCACAGCCATTTGCCCAGGTCAGAGAGTCACTTCGGTGGATCCCTGCCCTTGAACCCAACCCACCGCCGGTGGATCCAGGGTTAGAGCATGCCTCCACGATTTCGGGGGAACCCCCGGGGGTTCAGGGGCCGCGGGTGGTGGGTGTGTTGGTGCCGGTGTCGGCGGTGACCGGCCCGAAATGGTTCCCGGTGGGTCTGTTGGGGGGCCGGGCCGGGGGCTGTTCGCTGCGGTTGCGATGTTCGGCGTCGCCGGGCCGGTTGTGGTCGTCGCTGCGATGGTGGTGGGTGTGGCAGGGTGCGCAGAGGAGTTGGAGGTTGGCGATGGTGGTTTGGCCGCCGGCGGCGTGGGGGGTTCGGTGGTGGGCGTGGGTGGTCTCGGTGTGGGCGGCGCAGTGGGCGCAGCCGCGGTCTCGGGCGGCGAGGATGAGGCGTTGGGCGTCGGAGGCGTTGCGGCTGCGTCCGAGGGCGAGGTTGGTCCAGTCGGCGTTGAACACGCCGCAGTAGATCTCGGCGTCGAGGGCCTCTTGGGCGAGGAGTTCGGCGGACAGGGGCGTGCCGTCGTCGAGGCGGGGGTTTCGGAGTGTGTCGGCGGTGTGGTCGTAGTCGGCGAGGATCAACAGTTGGGTGTCGGCGCGCGTTTCGCCGCAGACCAGTGCGGCCAGCGCGTCGGCGGCGTGCTGGGCGTGGGTGTGGTCTGCGGAGGCTTCGTGTTGTTGGCGGGCGCGGATCGCAGCGACCAGGGCCTGGTTGAGGCGCCGGCCGGTGAGGAAGTCGAACCGGCCGCGCAGGTGCCACATGCCGTCGGCGCCGTAGTTCAACGTGGCTTTGCGTTCGGCGCGCTGGAGGGCGTACTCGGCGTCGGCGGGTTCGCGGCTCTTGGCGGCCTGTTCGGCGGCGAGGTCGGCGTACATCTCTTCGCTCTCATAGGCGAAGGGATGCTTCGCGACGATGTCGGCGGGGTGGGCGCGGCACAGCTCGAGGAACTCGGTCTCGCTGCGGCGGTGCTTCTTGGGCGCCTCGCGGGCGATCACCCGGGCGTGGGAGAGGTTCACCTCGCCGCCGCGCATTGCTTCGATGGTGTCGATGTAGTCGTTCTCGTGGAGGTCCAGGGCCAGGCGGGCGTTGCCGCGGGCCTCCACGGAGGTCATGCGGGTCACGTCCCGCAGCACGTGCGCGGCGCCCTGCGCGCCGTCGCGGGCCGCCAACTCGCCCAGCGCCGCCAGATACTCGCCGTCGAGGCGCGCCCTGGCTTCGGCGAGGTCCACGACCCGGTCCGCCAACTCCCCGCCGGACAGCTTGGCGGGATCCTTGCGGGAGACCCGCACCAGCGCGCCGCAGTCCCCACAGCCGACCCGCCCGGTGCCCTCGCCCCACTCGTGCTGGGACAAGAACGTCGTGGCGGCGCCGGTGGGGGTGACCTCCGCGTGCCGTTCGGCGGGCAGGCCCCCCGCCCGGTAGCGCACCGTGAAACGGCGACGCTCGGGGTCGGTCACCAGCGTGTCACCCTCCTCGAGTTGGCGGCGCTCCCAGGCCACCTCGTCCCAGAACCGTTCCAAGCTCACCGGCTCGGGCCGCGGCGGCGACTCGAAGCTCACATGCCTCGCGCCGTTCACGAATTCCATGCCTGTCATACTACCAACACCTATACCTATCGTCAAGTCAAAATCAACTAATATGACGAAATTCCCAGGAAATCCCCAGCACCACGCACAAATCATCCGAACAACGTCACCCAACCGCCCCCGAGACCGGGGAACTCAACCCCCCAACCGTCGAGTTCGCAACCCGGACCCACCGACAAGGTCGCCCCACCGGCGCTGTGGGCTCCCCACGGCGACCCCCGACCGGTGCGGGTGACCTGCCCGCCCCAGGCCACGCGGTCCAGCAGTCCGCTGAGCGTGGCCGCAGAACTCCCACGAGGCCTCCCCGCCACCGCCACTGCCCGCCAACTTCCGAAGCGCCGGCAACGGTGGTTGTGAGGGCACTTATCGCAGCAGTGGCATCGGCAGCCGTTCCAAACTCTGCCTTGGTGTCGGCTTCATTGATGCAGACATCATGTGCGAGACCCTGGAACAGTTCCGGATGAATGGCTACTCCAAGATGATTTCGGCGCCGGTGGTGGTGACGTCGATGCCGCGTTGGGCGCAGGAGATGGTGAATGCGCCGGTGGGTGCGGTCTGGGTGGTTCCGGAGGCGTCGGGGCTGGTGAGTTCTTTGGGTGCTTGGACGGTGAAGGGGACAGTGGCGGTGGCGCGCCCGGCGGCGTTGGTGGCAGTAACGGTGACAGTCGCGGTGCCGGCGGCGGCGGCGAGGACTGGTCGGAGGTTGCCCGGGCCATGGGCGCCAACGGCGTGCGAGTCGACCAACTCGACGACGTGGAGCCCGCGCTCACCGCGGCGATCGACGCCCAGATGAACGCCGGGCGCACCACCGTCCTGGCAGTCATGTGCACCATGGAACCGGGCGACCCGTTCCGCAAGGACGCCCTCAGCCGCCCGGTCCGCTACCTGGAGAAGTACGCGGACCACACCTGATCACCCCGCAGGCTTCGTCGGATATGGTCGACGGTTCATTGGTCGGCTTCACACTTGATCTGGGGTCGGCCGTTCCCGGGCACCGCGGTGGTGGCGGCGTCGAGGAGGTCTTGTGTGACCGCGGCGCCGGGGTTGGGCTGATCGGCCGGCTGGTTGAAGTGTGACAGGACCTTGATGCCGAGGTGCGCGTAAGCGACGGCTAGATCGCTGCACAGCGACTCGAAGTGCGCCTTCCACCTCGCCCACGTGTCGCCGGGTCGCAAAGTCGCCGCCGCGTCGGCGATCGCTTGCGCGGCGAGGCGGAAGTCCTCGATGCTCGGCAGCGGAGCCACCGCGTCGGGCGCGACCGCGCCGTCATGTTCATCGACGTTGCACCGGACCTGCGGCGTGGACCCTGTGGCGTCTGCTTCGGTTGCCGAGACGAGGACTGCCTCGCTGATCGGATCGGTCCCGCCGGCCGTCGTCGGCCACGCGAACGCCGCGTCCACCTCCACCGCGGCGTCGGCGTAAAGGATCGTCAGCCGGGCGCACCGTACGGAGAAGTAGCTCTCCCAGCCCGCCCATGTGGCTGTGCGCGGATTCGTCGTCGTCGCTGCGCGCGCCTGCCGTTCGACCTCCAGAGCCGCCACCGCAGCCGCGGTCCGCCGCGCCGGCGAGGCGCTGATCTGCTCGGCGGTGTCGTCGACGACGTGTTGCACCAGAACCACCGCCAGCGCCGCGAGGACCGCCAGAGCCGCCACAACCAGCAGCCACTCCAACGCCACCGACCCAGCCTCCCCGGCACGACCCGCACACCGCGCCCTCATCGGGGTCGACACGCCGACCGGCGGCAGCTTCCAAACATAATATACACTTCCTGCAAATATATATCGTAAACCTCTCACAGATCGGCGTCACCGTTTGGCCTGACGCGTTCTGTTCGCGGTATGGCGGGTCCCCGCCGAGGACCAACGCCACCACGCCGGCCCTGAACTCCGTCGTGAACCGCCGCCTGCTCCTGCCCGACGACATGCTCTCTTCCATCACAGACCTGGACGATCTCCGAATCGAGGTGTCAAACCAGCAGGGGGCTCTCAGGTGTCCTGAGCCGGTTGCTGGGCGGCGCGGTAGTCGTTGAGGCGATCGCGGCTCGGAGTTGGGGGCTCACCGCGGTGTGATCCGGGGGATCGGGCGCATCCACCGGTGGAGTTCACCCTGCCTCGGAGGTCAAATGCGAAGTCGCCCCAGCGGGTGATGGTGGCGTCGCCGCGCAACACCGACAGCACGACCCGCAGCTTCTCCTCAGAACTCTTCTTCGAAGCCTTCGCCATGGCTATCTTCTCGCATCAGACTCAAACCGCCAACTGAGCAAGAAACGATGACACGGGACACCCTTCGCCAAATCCACCCACACGAACACCGCTGCGTCCGACCCGCTCATCTGAGCCTCCTTCCATGTCTGCCGCCATCTGCGCGACCGCCCGTCGGTGCAGCTGCCGTCAACCACCTTACGAACCAGCCCCAACCGGACACGTTCCTGTCAGAGGTCAACCACGCCCAACACGACGGGCGGCAACACCACCCAGGCCATCAAAGTGACAAGGGAATTCGGCCCTACCCGCCGTGTCGAGCAGTCAGCCCCAAGCATCGCCTGTCGGCGGCCATGAGATCCTGCCCGGTGGCGGCCATGTAGCTGCCCGCTGGCGGCCAACAGTTCTGCCCAGGGGCGGCCAACAGAACTGCCCGCGTTGATGTCCATTTCCCGTCGGGGTCCACCGCGGCGGGGTGCTCCTCCTACTCGAATGGCCGGTTACCACAACCGGGACCATGGAGCAGGAGGAGCGAATGAAGTCTCGCGAGGAGATCATGAACATGTTGGAAGCGTTCGACCTGACTGGGTCGTTGCGTGGCGCCGGCGAGTTGGCCGGCGTGTCTCATCACACTGTGGCGCGTTATGTCGCTAGGCGCGACGCTGGCGAGTTGGCCGGCGGCGGGCCGCGGCGCAGGGAGCGGATCATCGATCCGTGGCTGGCGAAGATCGAGGAGTGGGTCGAGCGGTCCGGGGCCAAGATCCGCGCCGACGTGGCCTTCGAGAAGCTCTGTGCTTTGGGTTACACCGGTTCGGAGCGCACGGTGCGCCGGGCGGTGGCGGAGGTGAAGGCGAACTATCGCCGTGGTCGGCGGCGGGTGTATCGGCCGTGGATTCCCGAGCCGGGGATGTGGGCGCAGTGGGACTGGGGCGCGGGCCCGGTCATTTCGGGCCGAAGGACGAATCTGTTTTGTGCGTGGTTGGCGTGGTCGAGGTTCCGGGTCGTGATCGCGACCTGGGACCGCACCCTGCCCACGGTGATTTCCTGTGTGGATCGGGCAATGAGGGCCTTTGGCGGCGCTCCGACGTATTGGTTGACCGACAACGAGCGCACCGTCACGATCGACCACGTCGCTGGGATCGCTGTGCGGCATCCGGAGATGGTCGCTGTCGGCGGCCACTACGGGATCACGGTGGCGACGTGTGTGCCGGCGGATCCCGAGTCCAAAGGCGGCAGCGAGGCGACGGTGCGGGTCGCCAAGGCCGACTTGGTGCCAACTGACGCGAACCTGCGCGGCGACTACGCCAGTTGGGGCGAGCTGGTCGAGGCGTGCGACGCGTGGATGGCCGAGATCAACGGTCGTGAGCATCGGGTGACGCGGCGGGCGCCGGCCGAGATGCTCGCCGAGGAACAGCATCGGCTGCATCGACTGCCCGAGGCCCCTTACACGGCGGCGTTCGGGGAGACCCGGAAAGTCTCTTGGAGTTCCACGGTCAGCTTCGGCGGGGTGACCTACTCGGTCCCGCACACCCTCGCTGATGAGACGGTGTGGGTTCGTGTGGATGGTGAGCGGGTCGTCGTGGTGCACTGCGCGCCGTCAGGCCCCATCGAGGTTGCCCGCCACCAGCGTTCGACGCCGGGGCATCCGATGATCGACGACGCCCACTACCCGGCGCGCCCCGCCGGGCCGCTCGGGCGGCGCCCGAAGCCGGCGAGCGCGGCCGAGACCGAGTTCTGCGCCATCGGAGACGGCGCCCGCACCTGGCTCGTCGAAGCAGCCGCCGCGGGCACGAGCCGCATGAAGGTCAAGATGGCCCAAGCCGTCACCCTTGCCCGACTGCACGGCACCGAGCGGCTCGACTGGGCGCTCGGTCACGCCGCGATGTTCGGCCGCTTCGCAGACGGCGACCTGGCCTCGATCCTGACTGCTGGCCCGCCCGGAGGGCGCCGACGCGCCGACGACGCGCACTCCCTGCAGCCCTCCACCGCCGCCTGGGGCCGCCTCGGAGGCGACCGATGAACCCAGCGCCGATCGACGAGGTCGTCAACCTGTTGCGCACCCTGCGCCTGCCCCACATGCGCGCCGCAGCACCGGAGTTGTTGGCCACCGCCAAGGCACAACGCTGGGAACCCGCCGAAGCGATGCGGGCGCTGCTCACCGAGGAACTCGCCGGCCGCCAAGCGTCCTCGATCCGGGCCCGGCGCAAAGCCGCCGGGTTCCCCACCGGCAAGACCTTCGACGCCTGGGACGAGACCGTGTCATCGATCCCGGCGCCGACCCAGCGGGCGCTGCGCACCCTCGAGTGGATCCACCGCCACGAGAACCTCGTCGTATGCGGACCATCAGGCACCGGCAAGACGCACTTCCTCGAAGCGCTCGGCCACGCCGCCGTCGACGCCGGCCACAAGGTCACCTGGTTCAGCCTCGAGCACCTCGGCGCGCTCGTCCGCCGCCACGGCGCCGACGACACCGCCGCCAAAGCCATCCAGCGGATCATGCGCGCCGACGTCGTCGTGATCGACGACATAGGCCTGCTCCCGGTCGCAGCCGAGACCGCCGAAGCGCTCTACCGCGTTGTCGACGCCGCCTACGAGAAACGCTCCATCGCCCTATCGAGCAACCTTCACCCCGCCGGGTTCGACGAACTCATGCCCAAGACCATCGCCAACGCCACCGTCGACCGGTTGCTGCACCACGCCCACGTCGTCATGACCGCCGGCGACAGCATCCGCCTCACCCAAGCCACCGCCGGCAAGGGGGTGACGCCACTGACCAAGTGAACCCCGGGCAGTTCTGTTGGCCACGAACGGGCAGTTCTGTTGGCCACCACCGGGCAGTTCTGCTGTCCGCCACTGGGCAGATCCCACTGGCCATTGACAATATCGCCCAAGGTCAACAAACAAGGTAAGGGGAATTTCAGTGACCAGAAGTGGGGAATTTCAGTGATCGCCGTCAACTGCGCCCGACCCGTCGAGATGGACTGCCACTTCGAATCGATCTGCGAGTCCTGCAACTTCTTCGTCACCACCATCGAGTTCAAACCAACACTGCGCCGCCAACGCGACGACGCCGCCGACAAGGGCCAGATCTGTCGTGCGTCTGATCCGTCGCCAGAAGATCTTCGACGGCCTCCTCCACCGACTCGACGAGCAAGCCTCATGAAACCTCCACTTGACCCGATCACCCGCATAAATACAACACGATCCGCCCCCACCAGGCCCTCGACCAGACACCGCCCCTGACCGCCTACCAACAAGCCCGAACACTCAAACCGAACCCGCCCAAAACTGAGCAGAAAACCTGACCCAGGACACAGCGTGATCAGGTGGGTCCCGTGGGGTCACGTGACTTTGTCGCCTCGGAGGTCGGTGGCGGCGTGGCCCCAGCAGGTGGCGGTGTGGTCGCTGCGCAGCGCGCACGAATACAAACGGCCGACGGCGACGGCGATGTAGGTGCCGGCGGGCGCGACGGTTTGGCCGTCCTCGTTGTAGCCCCAACACACAACGGTGGCGTTGGTGCGCAGCGCGCAGGAATGCCCGCTGGCGGTGGAGATCGCGGTGAACGTGCCGGCGGGGGCGTCGATTCGGCCGCCCCTCCAGTCGCCCCAGCAGGCGATGGTGGCGTTCGTGCGTATCCCGCAGGAATGCCCGAGGCCGGCGGTCACCGCCGTAAAGGTGCCACCCGGCGGGGGGTCGGTGTGCAACTGCCAACTGCGGCCCCAGCACGCCACGGTGGCGTCGGGGCGCAGCCCGCATGCGTGGTCGCTGCTGGTGGAGATCGCGGTGAAGGCGCCCGCCGGTGGGTCGGTTTGGGCGAGAGGATTCTCGCCCCAGCACGCCACCGTGCCGTCGCGGCGCAGCGCACACGAACCACCGGAACTGCCGAGGGACACGGCGACAAACTCGCCCGCCGGCGGGTCCAACTCGTCGTAGGGGAACCCTCCCCAGCAGGCGATGGTGCCGTCGGGGCGCAGCGCGCACCCATGATGGCTGCCGACGGAGATCGCCACGAACGAACCCGCCGGCGGGCTGGTGTTCCCGGAGTAAACGCCTCTCGGAATGTGGTCCCCTCCCCAGCACCCAATCGTGGCGTCGGGGCGCAACCCGCACGCGTACGTCGAGCCGGCGGAGATATCCACGAACGGGCCGCGCCCCGGCGGGTCCGACTCGCCGTAGTGGATCCCTCCCCAGCAGGTGATGGTGGCGTCGGGGCGCAACCCGCACGAATGCCCCGAGCCGGTGGAGACCGCCACGAACTCGCCCTCCGGCAAGTTTTCGGGGGCGATCGCGCTCCACCATCCCGAGCAGGCGATGGTGGCGTCGAGACGCACTCCGCACGGACGATCCGGGCCGGCGGAGACCGCGACGAACTCGCCCGCCGGCGCGTTGACTTGGCCGCGCTCGTTCTCTCCCCAACACGTGATGGTGGCGTCGGGGCGCAGCCCGCACGCATATTCCGAGCCGGCGGAGACCGCGACGAACTCGCCCGCCGGCGCGTCGGCCTGGCCGTGCTCGTTCTCTCCCCAGCACGTGATGGTGGCGTCGCCGCGCAGCCCGCACGAATGATCCCGCCCGGCGGACACCGACGTGAACTCGCCCGCCGGCGCGTCGGTTTCGCCGTGTTTGTTCGACCCCCAACACGTAATGGTGGCGTCGCTGCGCACCCCGCACGAATGCAACCCGCCGGCGGAGACCGACGTGAACTCGCCCGCCGGCGCGTCGGCCTGGCCGAAGTAGTTCCATCCCCAGCACACAACGGTGGCGTCGCCGCGCACCCCGCACGAATGCAACCCGCCGGCGGAGACCGCAGTGAAGGAGCCTCCCGGGGGCCTAGCCTCGCCGCTGTCGTTCCGCCCCCAGCAGGTAACGGTGGCGTCGCCGCGCAGCCCGCAGGTATGTAAACCCCCCGCGGAGATCGCCGTGAACGCCGGCTCAACCGGTTCGCCAACATCGGTCGGCAGAGGCGGAACCTCAAGCAGCACAACCAACTCCGGCGGCGCTTGGGTTTGTGTGGGCTCCGGCACCGCTTGGGGGGCGGTCGTGTCGAGCGGGTTTGTGTTGGCGCAGGCCGCTGCGAGCAGGGCCAAGCCAACGATCATAGGGGCGAGCCTGTCAGGACGTTTGGTGGGTGTGTGGTGTGTGGGCCCGGGGGGTTTGGGGTTGGGTGCGTCGGCTGGGGTTGTGTGGGTGGTGGGGGTGGAGTGTAGGGGGGTTTGGGGGTTCACTTGTGGCGGTTTGGTGGTGTGGTGTTAGGTGGGTGGGTCGAGTCGGCAGATGTGTTCGGATTCTTGGCCGCTGATTGTCTTCTCGAGCCTATAGCCCGTGGGACATGCGTGGGTTTTGATGATGAGGGCGTCGACGGTGAAGGTGCGCTCGCAGATGCGTTTGATGGTGCCGGCGACATGGTCTTCGTGGAGTTGGTAGCGGGGTTCGGTGGGGCGGACGGCTGGGCAGCTGGCTGGTGTGGTGGTGGCGGTGGCGTTGATGATGTCGATTTTTGTGCAGGTGGGCGGGTCGGTCGGGTTGTCGGTTGGTTCGACGCGGGTGTAGGTGGCGGGGCAGGTGTAGATCGTGGGTCGGGTGGGGGCTTGGATAGTGATCTTGACGCAGTCTGTGCCTGAGAGCGTGTAGCCGGCGGGCGCGTCGTTGCAGTGGTAGCTGGTGGTGGGCGCGGTGTCGTGGGTGCAGTTGGCGCCTGAGAGCCTGTAGCCGGCGGGCGCGTCGTCGCAATCGTAGACGACGCGGCTGGTGGGCGAGACGCTGTCGGTGCAGTCCGACCCCGACAGGGTGTGGCCGGGCGGCGCGTTGTTGCAGTGGTAGCTGGTTCTGAAGTTGGGTGTGGTGCTGTCGGTGCAGTTCGACCCCGACAGCGTGTAGCCGGCGGGCGCGTCGTCGCAGTCGTAGACGACGCGGCTGGTGGGCGAGACGCTGTCGGTGCAGTCCGACCCCGACAGGGTGTAGCCGCTGGGGCAGGAGTAGGTGGTCGTGGCGGTCGGCGCGACGCTGCGGGTACAGGTCGATCCCGACAGCGTGTAGCCCGTCGCGCACGAGTAGGTGGTCGTGGCGATCGGCGCGACGGTGCGGGTACAGCTCGACCCCGACAGCGTGTAGCCCGTCGCGCACGAGTAGGTGACCGTCGCGGTGGTGGTGACCTTCTTGCGGCACAGGTGCGCGAACCCGTTGAAGAACACCGTGTAGCCCGCCGGGCAGGTGCCGCCGGTCGGGCTGGCGTACAGGTACTTGTAACACGACGTGCCGTCGAGGGTGTAGCCCGAGTCGCAGGAATAGGTCGCCGTCGCGGCGACGGTCCTCCTGCAATAGCGGGTGATCGCGCCGCCCACCAGCAGGGTGACCAGCGAATACCCCGCCCGGCACGAATAGGTCGTCGACGGCGTCGCCGGCACCGACCGGTAACAGAACGGCACACCCAGGTTCACCAGCGTGTACCCCGTCTCGCACGAGTAGGCGACGGACTCTGTCGCCGCCACGGTCTTCCGGCAGACCCGGGAGATCGCCCCGCCCACCAGCAACGTCGCCAACTGGTACCCCGACCGGCACTTGTTAGCGGTCAGTGAAATTCCCCAGTTTCGGTCACTGAAGTTCCCCACCCTGGAGTCCGCCACATAGGGGCGGGGCTCCTTTCTACTGGTTGTCGGCAGACAGTTCAGTGGGAGAGGAGCCCGGTTCTGATGATGACACAGGGAGAGGGCGTGGAGATTCACGCGTTGAGAGAGCAGGGGTGGTCGATCTCTGCGATTGCGCGTCATGTGGGCCGGGACCGCAAGACGGTGCGGGCCTATCTGGGCGACGGTGAGGTCGGCGTTCGGGCGTCGACGGTCGGCGACCCGTTCGAGGCTGTCGAGGGGTATGTGCGCCAGCGGTTGGGCGAGGATCCGCATGTGCGGGCGACGGTGTTGTACGCGGAGGTGCGGGCGTTGAGCTGCGGCTATCCGCGCTCGTATCGGACGTTCTGTCGTCGGCTGCGTCTGCGGGGCCTGCGCCCGGTCTGTGAGGGCTGCGCGCACGGGTCGTCGCGGGCGCATGTCGACATCGATCATCCGCCGGGGGTGGAGATCGGGTGGGACTGGCTGGAGTTGCGCTCCACGCCGTGGGGCGAGAAGGCGTACGTGCTGGTCGGGGTGTTGTCGCACTCGGGGCGGTTGCGGTGCTGGTTCTCTGAGTCGATGGATCAGGCGCACCTGATCGTCGCTATCGGCGAGGTGCTCGAGCGCCTCGGCGGCACTGCCCGGCGGTGGCGGACCGACCGGATGGCGACGGTTGTGGCGCCGGGCACGGACCGGCTGCGGGCGTCGTTCGCGTCGGTGGCGAAGCACTACGGCGTCGGCGTGGACGTGTGCGCGCCGCGGCGCCCTCGGCGCAAGGGCGTCGTGGAGCCGCGATCGACTATCTGACCCAGTCGTGGTGGCGGACGGCCCGTGTCGGCTCGGTCTCCCAGGCGCAGGCATCCGCGGACCGCTGGTGCGTCGAGGTCGCCGACGGGCGCCTGCGTCGGGGCCCCGCCGGGCCCCAAACGGTCGCGCAGGCCGCCGCCGGCGAGGGGCTCGTGGCGTTGCCGGCGGCGCCGTATCCGGTGACGCTCAGCGTCGAGCGCACCGTGTCGGCGAACGCTCTGGTGGCGGCCTGGGGCAACCGCTACTCGGTGCCGCCGAGCTTCATCGACGCCAAGGTGCAGGTCACGCACCGCCACGGCGCCGAGGCCGTCGAGATCCGCTCCGGGGGGCGGACCATCGCCACGCACCGCCTCGCTCCTCGAGGCCAGCACCGCACGGTGCGCCTCGCCGAACACGCCGAGGCGTTGAGCAACGTCGTCCTCGCCGCGTTCAGCACCACCGAGCGCTGCGCACCCAAGCAGAACCGGCCCCCCAGCGCCGCCGCGCTGGCGCTCGCCGAGGGCCTCGACCCCGCCGCCGGCGCGGATCCGGTCATCGATCTCGACATCTACCGGCGCATCGTCGAAGAGCAAGGAGCCTCAACATGAACCCCAACGCCGTCTACCAACAGCTGCGCGGCCACCTCGCCTACCTGAAACTCCCCGCCGCCGCCGAAGCGCTACCCGCCGCCCTCGACGAGGCGACCCACACACGCCAATCACACACCGAGTTCCTCGAGCAGCTCCTTGCCGTCGAAGTGCAAGCCACCGAAGCGCGCCGCCTCGACGGACGCATGCGCTTCGCGAACCTCCCCGCCCCCTGGCGCCTGGCGGACTTCGACTTCGCCGCCCAGCCATCAGTTGACGAGGCGCTGGTGAGAGACCTCGCCACCTGCCGATACGCCGACGACGCCACCAACGTGCTGTTCATCGGACCGCCCGGCGTCGGCAAAACCATGCTCGCCGTCGCCTTGGGCCGCGCCGCCGCCGAAGCCGGCCGGCGCGTCTACTACACCACCGCCGCCGACCTCGCCGCGCGCTGCCGAAAAGCCGCCATCGAAGGCCGCTGGGCCACCACCATGCGCTTCTTCGCCGGCCCCGCCGTCTTGATCATCGACGAACTGGGCTACCTGCCACTGCCCGCCGACGACGCCAACGCCCTCTTCCAAGTCATCTCCCAGCGCTACCTCAAAGGCAGCATCATCTTGACAACCAACCGCGGCGTCGGCACCTGGGGCGCCATCTTCGGCGACACCACCATCGCCGCCGCCATGCTCGACCGGCTCCTACACCGCAGCGTCGTCTTCAACATCACCGGAAACAGCTACCGCCTCCGAGCACACCAAGCCCGAAACCGCCAACACACCACAACACGAACACCAACTACAATCACACCAACCCAGAGTGAGGAACTTCAGTGACCAACTCTGGGGAATTTCGATGACCGGCGTCAGCACTCATAGATCGTCGTCGCCGACGCCGACACCGAGTCATAACAGAACGGCACACCCAGGTTCACCAACGAATACGGCGCCGGACACGAAGACATCTATAGGAACGTCTCGGGGAGGTTCACCGGCGGCTCCTAGCCGCCACCGGGATCGCGCCGTGGCGCCCACGACATCACCGCAGGGTGATCAGGTGGGTCCCCTGGGGTCACGTGACTTTGTCGCCTCGGAGGTCGGTGGCGACTTGGCCCCAGCAGGTGACGGTGTAGTCACTGCGCAGCGCGCACGAATGCGAGCGGCCGGCCGCGACCGCCTTGTAGGTGCCGGCGGGCGGGTCGGTTCGGCCGTCCTCGTTGTTTCCCCAGCAGGCAACGGTGTTGTCGCTGCCCAGCGCGCAGGAATGCCAAGCGCCGGCGGAGATCGCGGTGTAGGTGCCGACGGGGGGATCGGTTAGGCCGTCCTCGTTGTTGCCCCAGCACGCGATGGTGCCGTTCGCTCGCAGCCCGCACGCATGCCCGAAGCCGGTGGAGACGGCAGTGAAGGAGCCGCCCGACGGGGGGTCGTAGTACAGGTGCGAGCTGTAGCCCCAGCACTCGATGGTGGTGTCGGGGCGCAAGCCACACGCATGATCCTTGCCGGTGGAGATCGCCGTGAAGGTCCCCGTCGGCGGGTCATCTTGGGCGAGGCGGCTCTCGCCCCAACAGGTAGCGGTGCCGTCGCGGCGCAGCGCGCATGAACTCCTGCTGCCACTCTTGGAGAGAGACACGGCGACAAATGTGCCCGCCGGCGTGTCGGTGACGCCGTAGCCGTCATCGCCCCAGCAGGCGATTGTGCCGTCGGGACGCAGCGCGCACCCATTAACATCGCCGGCTGAGACTGCGACGAACGAACCCGCCGGCGGGCGGAGGTTCCCGTAGGAGACTCCATACGTTCCGCGGTTCGCGCCCAAGCATCCAACGGTGCCGTCGGGGCGCAGCCCGCACGCAAAACTGTAACCGCCGGAGATAGCCACAAATGGGCCGCCCCCCGGCGGATCCGATTCCCCTGTGTCGTTGCGTCCCCAGCAGTCGACGGTGGCGTTGCCACGCAACCCGCACGACAAGAGCGAGCCGGCGGAGATCGCGACGAACGCACCCGCCGGCGGGTTGGTCTCGCTGTACTCGTTGGGTCCCCAACAGTCGACGGTGGCATCGACGCGCAACCCGCACGAATGCGAATCGCCCGCGGAGATCGCGGTGAACTCGCCCGCCGGCGCTCTGATTCGACCGTGATCGTAGTCGCCCCAGCAGTCGACGGTGGCATCGACGCGCAACCCGCACGAATGATACCCACCGGCGGAGACGGCGGTGAACTCGCCCGCCGGCGCTCTGATTTGACCGCTATCGTTATCGCCCCAGCAGTCGACGGTGGCATCGACGCGCAACCCGCACGCATGACTGTGGCCGACAGAGACCGCGTTGAACTCGCCCGCCGGCGCGTCGGTCCAGCCATCGCCGTTCCATCCCCAACACTCGATGGTTGCGTCGCCGCGCAACCCGCACGAATGCAACGCGCCAGCGGAGACCGCGGTGAACTCGCCCGCCGGCGGGTCAGTGATCCCGTACTCGTTCCAACCCCAGCACTCAATGGTGGCGTCGCCGCGCATCCCGCACGCATGCGAATTGCCCGCGGAGACCGCGACGAACGAACCGTCCGGCGGTCTGGCCTTGCCCAAGTCGTTGCTTCCCCAGCAAGAAATGGTGGCGTCGCTGCGCAACGCACACGCGTACGAACCGCCGACGGAGATCGCCCTGAACGCCGGCTTGACCGACTCGCCAACATTGGTCGGCAGAGGCGGAACGTCAAGCAGAACAGCCAACTTCGGCGGCGCTGGGGATTGTGTGGGCAGCGGCACCGCTTGGGGGGCGGCCGCATCGGGCGCCAACTCCGGCGGCGCTGGGGATTGTGTGGGCAGCGGCACCGCTTGGGGGGCGGCCGCATCGGGCGCCAACTCCGGCGGCGCTGGGGATTGTGTGGGCAGCGGCACCGCTTGGGGGGCGGCCGCATCGGGCGGGTCGGTGTTGGTACAGGCCGCTATTAGCAGGGCCAAGCCAACGACTGCGAACCACCAGATGGGCTTGGTCAGTGTGCGGCGCGATGCCGCGGCGCCGAGTGGGGGTACGCGGGTCGTGGCGTTGGGTTCGCCGGGTGGGGTGGGTGTGTTGGTCACGTGTGGTGACTGCGTGGTGCTAGGTGTTTGGTGTGGTGGGTGGGTTCAGTCGGCAGGTGTGCTTGGTGTCTTGTGCGTCGGTGTCTTGTGCGTTGGTTGTTCGTTCGAGCTTATAGCCGGTGGGGCAGGTGTAGGTTTTGGTGATGATGGCGGGGGTGGTGAGGGTGCGTTCGCAGGTGCGTTCGGTGGTGCCGGCGAGGCGGTCTTGTTGGAGTTGGTAGAGGGGTTCGGTGGGGCGGACGGCTGGGCAGCTGGCTGGTGTGGTGGTGGTGGTGGCGTTGATGATGTCGATCTTGGTGCAGGTGGGCGGGCCGGTCGGGTTGTCGGTTGGTTCGACGCGGGTGTAGGTGGCGGGGCAGGTGTAGATCGTGGGTCGGGTGGGGGCTTGGGTGGTGATCTTGACGCAGTCTGTGCCTGAGAGCGTGTAGCCGGGGGGCGCGTCGTTGCAGTGGTAGCTGGTGGTGGGTGCGACGCTGTCGGTGCAGTTCGACCCCGACAGCCTGTAGCCGGCGGGCGCGTCGTCGCAGTCATAGACGACGCGGCTGGTGGGCGCGACGCTGTCGGTGCAGTTCGACCCCGACAGGGTGTGGCCGGGAGGCGCGTCGTTGCAGTGGTAGCTGGTTCTGAAGTTGGGTGTGGTGCTGTGGGTGCAGTTCGACCCCGACAGCGTGTAGCCGGCGGGCGCGTCGTCGCAGTCATAGACGACGCGGCTGGTGGGCGTGGTGGTGTGGGTGCAGGTCGACCCCGACAGGGTGTAGCCGCTGGGGCAGGAGTAGGTGGTCGAAGCGGTGGGCGCGACGCTGCGGGTGCACGTCTGACCCGACAGCGCGTAGCCCGAGGCGCACGAGTAGGTGACCGTGGCGGTCGGCACGACGGTGCGGGTGCAGGTCGAACCCGACAGCGTGTAGCCCGAGTCGCACGAGTAGGTGACCGTCGCGGTGGTGGTGACTCTCTTGCGGCACAGGTGCGCGAACCCGTTGAAGAACACCGTGTAGCCCGCCGGGCAGGTGCCGCCGGTCGGGGTGGCGTACAGGTACTTGTAACAGGTCGTGCCGCTGAGCGTGTAGCCCGAGTCGCAGGAATAGGTCGCCGTGGCGGCGACCGTCCTCCGGCAGTAGCGGGAGATCCCCCCGCCCACAATCGTGGTGACGAGCGAGTATCCCGCCGGGCACGAATAGGTCGTCGACGGCGTCGCCGGCACCGACCGGTAACAGAACGGCACACCCAGGTTCACCAGCGTGTACCCCGCGTCGCACGAATAGGCGACGGACTCTGTCGCCGCCACGGTCTTCCGGCAGACCCGGGAGATCCCCCCGCCCACCAGCAACGTCGCCAACCGGTACCCGTCGGGGCACTCATAGATCGTCGTCGCCGACGCCGACACCGAGTCGAAACAGAACGGCACACCCAGGTTCACCAACGAATACGGCGCCGGGCACCAAGGGGTGGCCACCTCGGTCGCCGGCACCGAACTCACACACGACGCCGAACCCGACGTCACCAACGTGTACCCGTCGGCGCACTCAGGGATCGTCGTCGCCGACGCCGGCACCGAGTCAAAACAAAACGGCACACCCAGGCTCACCAACGTGTACCCATCGGGGCACTCAGGGGTCGGCGTCGCCGGCACCGAATCGGTCCTCGAACACGACGCCCCGCCGCTCACCGGCACGAACCCGTCCTCACACTCCGGATCCCCCAAAGATTCCGTCGGCGCCGCCTCCAACACCCGCCGACACTTCTCCACACCACCAACACTCACCCTCGTATACGCGGGCACAACACTCGGGCCAGTCGGGCAACTCACCACCGACACCCCCGGCAGCGCGGACACCGAATCCAAACGCTCACACACAAACCCCTCACCAACAGCCACGCGATTCCAGTCCTGACCATCGGTCGGGCACTCCGCCGACTCCTCCACATCCGGCTCCACCACAGGCGGATTGGGGATACAGGAACCAGACGGCGCACTGCTGGCACCTGAGGTACCTGCGTCCGCCCCGCCTGAGCGGGCGCCCTCACCCGCGCCTCGCGGATTGGTGCCGCCCGCAAGCAGCCGAGCGGTCACCCGCTCGGACAGTTCGCTGCGCATCGACACACCGCGGCGCGCCGCCTCGACACGGAAATCATAGAGGAGCCGCCGCGTCAGGCCTGAGATCGTGGCGTGCGCGCTGCAAACGCTCGGATCGGCGTCCACGTGCACCGCCTGCAACCGCGTTGTCGTCCCACTCCGGTACACATAGACGAAATAGTCGGTCGCGCCGGGCACCGAACTCCACGACAACAAGACGACATCGGTGCCCGCCGTCGCGCTCACATTCGTCGGTTTCGACGGCGGACCATACACAAACGCCGGCGGGCCCAACGACCACTCTGAGTCGGAGAACTCGAACCGCCACGTCGCATGTCCTTCTACTTGCCTACTCGATGTCTGTTCAGTATCTCCACCTGTGATACCCACCACGGCGAACTCTTTGCCCGTGATCTCATCGAGAGTCCCAACCAGAGGTAGCCAATATCTATAATCGTTACCAGGCACCAGCCCAGGCAGCAGCCACTCCCCTGCGAGATCCCGAGTGAACCATCCCTGGTACTCCCACGCATATCTCGAGCCGACCACGCGACGGAAAATTACATACCGCTCCGCATTACTCACATAAAACGGACCACCAACATCTGCTTCGGCCTTATCTGCAGGAGGACTACCCGCATATAATCTCCACGAACCCAGACCATGAGCAGAGAAATACATATCTGCGCGAGGCCCCGGATTATAGACCGCATGCAAATCGTCCAGATCTCGACCCTGCACCTCCCGTCCTTCAACCGCAATCCTGCGGCACTCGCCGCCCGCCATCACCGACGCAAACTGCTTCTTAATGGCGGCAGAACTAGGATTCGTGCACTTGCTATTATTCTTGTTGAAGTAGTCTCCGAGGCCTAGGAAGTGTCCGAGTTCGTGGACCATCGCTTCGCGTGCGACACTACGGGAAGGGATGGCGAAGATTGTGTCTCCTGTAATTGTCGGCGGATTGTTACCGCTTACGATGATCTGGGCGCATGCCTTGACCATCCGCACGCACTTATCGCTGTTGCTGATGAGGCGCTCTAGGGTGACCTCGACTGTTACGTCGATGTTGCCGTCATCACAGCGCAGGATGTATTCGAAGACGTCTCTGGGGAATTGCGGGTTCCTGGCTTTGATCTTGTCGTTCCATTCCTTCGCGGCCAGCTTCACGTTCTCCTTGACAGCGCTGGAGGTGGTGTCCGCGCAGACGCGAATCCCTTCGCCGTTGAGCATGTTGGGGTGGACGGCGACCTGTGTGTTGACAGGGTCTTTGCTGTCTGGGAGGTCTGGGTATGGTCGCCAGTCTGGCCCTTTGGCTCCGTATGTGAGTCCGGTTGGTGTCTTGATGGCGAGGGCGGCTGCTATTCGGGCCTGTCTGGTGTTTGTGTTTCTTGTTGTTCGGGTGGTGGTTGTGGTGTCGCTGGGGGTGTGGCGGCCGAGTTCGGCGCCGGTTGTCCAGTCCAAGATGATTTGGGTTCCGGTGGTGGGTTCGGTGAAGTGGGCCATGTTGTTTGGGCTGAGGCCTTCGAATTGGAGGGTGAGGCCGGGGGGGAGGGTGATGAGGACCCATTGGGTGGGGGTGCCGAGTATGTAGGTTTTTTCGGGGTGCATTTGGCCGTTGTTGTATTCGGTGGTGTAGGCGTTTTCGGCGACTTCGATTTCGATGTTGGTGGTGGTGGTGTTGTTGTTGTTGTCGGTGGCGGTGAGGGTGAGGGTGCGGGGTCCGGCTTCGACGACGTTGGTGTCGGGTGTGGCGGTGGTGAGGTCGATGCCGCGTTGGGAGCAGGGGATGGTGAGGGTGCCGGTGGGTGTGTTGGCGGTTTGGGGGGTGTCGGGGCTGGTGATTGTGTAGGGGCCGGCGCCGCCGGTGATGTGGTAGGTGATGTTGATGTGGCCGACGCCGCGGCGTCCGCCGCCGGGCGCGAGGGTGCCTTCGGAGCCGAGGCAGTGGGAGGGCGCGGCGACGGCGATGGTGAGGGTTTCGGGTTCGGTGACGGTGACGGGGAGGGTGGTGGTGGCGCGCCCGGCGGCGTTAATGGCTTGGAGGGTAATGGTGGCCGTGCCGGCGGCGATGCCGGTGAGGGTGACGGTCGATCCGTCGACGCTGACGGTTGTGATGGTGGTGTCGCTGCTGGTGGCGCCGTAGGTGGCGACGATGCCACCGAAGGCGTCGGCGATGTGGATGGGGAGTTCTTCGCCGACGGCGATGGTGCGCGCGAGGGGTGTGGCCGCTGTTTGGGGCGCGGTGAGGGCGCCGACGGTGACGGTGAAGGAGCGCGCGGCGCGTCCGGCGGCGTTGATGGCGGTCACCGTCACGGTCGTGGACCCCACCGCGACGCCGGTGAGGGAGACTGCTGAGCCGTCGGCGGTCACCGTGAGCGTGTCGGTGTCGCCGGACACGGCGGTGTAGGTGTCGATGCGCCCGTTGAAGCCCGCGGCGACATCCACGGTGAGGGTCTCGGTGACTTGGAGGGTTTGTTCGGCGAGTTCGGCGCCGAGTGTCGGCGCGGGCGGGAGATTCACCGTCACGGCGAGGGTTTGGGTGGCGTTGCCTCCCGTGTTGGCGGCGGTGACGGTGACCGTGGCGGTTCCGGCGGCGACGCCGACGAGCGTGACCGTCGATCCCGCTAGGGCGATGTCGAGAACGGCGCCGTTGCTCGAGGTCGCCGTGTAGGTGTCCACGGTGCCGGCGAAGGCGCCCGCCACGTCCACGTCGACGCTGGTGCCGGCGGTGAGGGTTTGTGCGGCGAGGGTGCCGCTGGCTGTCGGCGCCGCTAATGCCGCCGCGACGGTGACGGCGATGGTTTGGGTGGCGCGCCCGCCGGTGTTGGTGGCGACCACGGTGACCGTGGCGGTTCCGGCGGCGACACCGCTCAGCGTGAGGACCGAACCCGTCGTGGACACGGTCACCACGGCGGTGTCGCTCGATGTGGCACCGTAGGTGTCGACGGTGCCGGTGAACGCCGCGGCGACGTCCACGTCGACGCTGGCGCCGGCGGTGAGGGTTCGTGCGGCGAGGGTGCCAGTCGCTGTCGGCGCCGCTAATGCCGCCGCGACGGTGGCGGCGATGGTTTGGGTGGCGCGCCCGGCGGTGTTGACGGCGGTCACCGTCACCGTCGCCGATCCCGCCGCCACCCCTGACAGCGACACGACCGAGCCCGTCGTGGACACGGTCACCACGGCGGTGTCGCTGCTGGTGGCACCGTAGGTGTCGACGGTGCCGGTGAACGCCGCGGCGACGTCCACGTCGATGCTGGCGCCGACGGTGAGGGTTCGTGCAGCCAGGGTGCCTGTGGATTGGGGCGCGGCTGGGTCCGGGGTGATGGTGACGGCGATGGTTTGAGTGGCGCGCCCGGTGGTGTTGGTGGCGGTCACCGTCACCGTCGCCGATCCCGCCGCCACCCCTGACAGGGTCATGGTTGAGCCTGTCGTGGTCACGGTCACTATGGTGGTGTCGCTCGATGTGGCACCGTAGGTGTCGACGGTGCCGGTGAATCCTGCGGCGACGTCCACGTCGATGCTGGCGCCGACGGTGAGGGTTCGTGCAGCCAGGGTGCCTGTGGTTCGGGGCGCGGCTGGGGCGACGATGAGGCTTGCTGAGAGGGTGGTGGTGCCGTTGGTGTTGGTGGCGGTGATGGTCAGGTTGGCGAGCCCCCGGCGCAGTGGCGTGACGGTGATGATCGAGTCGCTGACCCTGGCGCGCACGACGGGGCCGCTACCCGAACCGAACGGCAGCGACAGGTCCACGCTGACCGCGTAAGAATCCACCGGGCCCATGAACCGCTGCGCGGCGTCCCACACCACGTCGGCGCCGCCGGCGACGGGTTGTCCGCTGTCGAAGCAACACCGCGCCACGGGCGCGTCGTCGGCGTCCACGACGGTCACGTCGAAAGACGCCCATTCGCTGCCCGCCGTGTTCGCCGCTTGCAGTTCGATCAGCACGGTGCCCGCCGCCACGCCGGTCACCGTCACCGTCGAACCGGCCAGGGTCGCCGTCGCCAGCGAGGTCTGCTGGGAGCGCGCCGTATAGGTGTCCACCGTGCCCACGAACGCCGACACGATGTCCACCTCGACGGTGCCGCCCACCAACACCCACACGTCACCGAGCTGCTCGCCATCGCTCGGCGCGGTGACCTGCGCGGACACCGAAGCACCCAACACGCCCCAGAACGCCGCCACCGCCACCGCCACAGCGACGCCACGCCGCGCCCCGCGGGACCCGCGACGACCGAACACACCGTCGCCCGACCCCATGTTCACTCCCCAACAACTCGCCGACACGTCGCGGGCAAGCTAGACAAAACCACCCCATAATGTCAAAAACCTGTCCCTGAGTATAGGTATCCTGCCATCAGCGGCGCCGTCACAGCCCCCCGAGAGTCCACCCAGTTGCCCCGACCATGACCCGCCCCCGGCACCGGCCACCGGAACACAACAAACCCGCCCACACCAACCCCGGAGGCCACCGCGCCAAGAACTCACCCAGGCGAGCACCAGCGCAACGTTCCCGAACGTCGCCGCGGACAACGTCGACGAGCACCGGGGATCCGCGGCGGGCACCGATGCGCCCGCCCTCGAGTTGCCGTCACCTCACGAGACTTCTCCGTCACCGGAGTCGGACTCGGCAGATCCCACGCCGGTGACCGAGCACCACGCGTGGCACCTACCAGGGTGACGCCGATCAGCCGAATTCCCCAGAGTTGATCAGCGAAATCCCCCACCTTGGGGTGGTTGGATTGTAGTCGTTCACTGTCGGTTCGTGGCTAGGTGGGCCCGGAGGCGGTAGCTGTCGCCGGTGATGTTGATGACGGCGCAGCGGTGTAGGAGCCGGTCCAACATGGCGGCAGCGATGGCGGTGTCACCGAAGATGAGGAACTCGGTGTGGCTCTGGGCGGTGTTGGTGGCGCGATCGAGGGCAGCGGGCAGCGCCTCCGCGGCGGCAGGGAGTTTGAGGCAGGCGAGTGCGCGTGGCGCCGGGTGCCACCGTCGACGTGCACATGCGCGCCAACGATGCCGTGAGCCTCACGGTGTGCCCCGGCACTGCGACCAGATCGTCCCCGAGAACCCGGCCGTCTCGCGTTGGCAGGCCGGCGTCGCCGACTCGATCGGCGTCGACGTGGAGGCGGCCGACAACAGCCTGAACGTCACGCTGCGGGGCACCGCCTGGGAGAGGGCCCTGGAAAGGGCCACGGCGTGTCATGACGCCCGCCAGTGCGACGCCTGCGCGCCACCGATCCCCCGCCACTACCAGGTTCGCGTGCACCTCGAGCGCTCGCCCTCGAATCGTTTCGTCTGCCCGCCGATCACGTTCGGTGAACCCGCGTCCAGCCCGGAGTGCGCCTACCACCACTACCTGACCGACCGGACCGGCGGATTCCTGCCGCTCGGATGGCCCGACTACTGGGGCCCGCCTCTACCGCGATGGGGGACCGGGCCCCCACGCACAATGCGGGTGCTCCGCACCGCCCGCTCGGGGTCGGTCCCTGGTCAGCGCGCAGCGAGGGGCGGGTGCCGCGTCCCCAGGCGTCGCAGCCTGCTGGCGTAGGAACGCGGCGTCTCGCCGTACATGCGCTTGAACTCGGTGATGAAGTGGCTGACCGAGCCGTAGCCGACGGCGTGGGACGCTTCGCTCACCGCCTGGTTCTCCTCCACGAGCAGCGCTCGCGCCCGATCCAACCGCAGCCGCTTCAGGTACTGGTAGGGCGCCGAACCGGTGGTCGCCTTGAAGAGATGCGCGAACGCCGACAGCGACATCGACACGTGGTTGGCCATGTCCTCCACCCTGATCGGTTTGTCCAGTTCGTCCCGCATGAACGCGATTGCGGCGGTGATCCGGTTACCGGCGTTCTCGAGGTACGCCGCCTCGGCGAGCGCTGCCCCCTGTCCGGTCCGCAACACCCTGTAGGTGGTCTCCCGGAGAGCGAGGGGGGCGAGAACATGACGATCCACGTCGGTGCCGGTCGCGCGGGCGAATCGCAGCAACGCGCCGGTGAGTTCGTGACCGAGTGGGCTCACGTAGGCCGGATCGCTCTCCGGCGGCGTGTTCGGCTCGGGCGGGGGGGGGGGGGACGCCGACCCGTCGGAATACTGGTCGATCTCGCTGAGCAATTCGATCGTGAGTACGGGATCGATCTGCAGGATCGCCGCGAGCAGTGGCCTGTCGCAAGAAGCCTCGAGCACGTCGGTTACGAGCCGCGCGCCCTGCGCCACGACGAAGAAGTCAGAAGGGCCGCAAACGCAAGTCCGACCATTGAATTGGACCCGTTCGTGACCCTGCGCAATGACATGGATCGAGAGCGATGTCACGACTTCGTCGTGGGTCCGCGCTGGGCCGTTGAACCGGTAGTAGGTGAGGCCCGGCCAGGATGACTCATTGGATCCCTCGGCCACCGCACGGCCCGCAATGAGGTCGACGAGTTCGTCCAGGATGAACATACCTTACAGACACCGCGGTGCCCGCCCGATCACCGAGGCGGAGGCGCCATGACGGCTCGAGTTGCCTGATGACCGCGGCGGCCTCCGGTGCGGTGTCGGCTGCTCATAGAGCACGAAGCGTTCGCTCTGTGACGCTTCGTCGACTCCGGCTCGACCCGGCCCCCGTCGGGGTGTTCCGGCGGATCCGAGCCCTGAACGTCCCGTCCGGATATGGACTATCTCCACGAGATTGCAGCTTTCCTTAAGAGCCGCAGCAGGTCCTCGTCGCCGCGGTGGACATTCCCCGCGGCAGCACGGTGTCTGCGGGCGATCTGGCCGGCGTGAGCGTCGACATCGGCGGCATCCCCCACATCGCCTGGTCGCCGGTGGCCGCGGGCGCGCTCGACGGCCTCGTGGCGCTGGCGCCGATCCCGGCGGGTGCCGTTGTGCACGGCGGCATGTTCTTCGACCCCGCCGCGGTGCCTTCGGGCGAGGATCTGGAGGTCATCGTCCCGCTCGACACGAGTCTCGTCCCGACTCCACTGCAACGCGGTGATCTCGTGCTCCTGGTGGATCCGGGCGCGCCGCCCGCCGCAAGGGATCCGGGGCGGCCTCGCCAGGTGTTCCAGTGGCTCGAATTGCGCGACTTCGACGGCAGTTCGATGCGGCTGTTCGTGCCGCCGCAGGAATGGGTGCAGTGGCGGGACGTGCACACGGCTTTGGGCTCGGCTCCGCAGGTCCTGCCGGTCCCGCCCGACGGCGACCCCGAGACGATGGCGCGCAGCCTCAACGAGGTGTGGGCAACCGAATGGGAGGCGGAGGCGCAACTCGTCGAGGCAAGGCTGCCGGAGCCCGAGCCCGTTCATGAGGCCGGTCCGGGCGAGTTGGAGGTGATCGTGCCGCTCGACACGCGTCTCGTGCCGTCGGGCGTACGGGCGGGCGACTTTGTACTGCTGGCCGACCCGGGCGTCGAACCGACCGCCGGTGCTGGTGCGCCACTCCGGGATGGCGATCTGGTGCTGATCGTCGATCCCGGCCGGCCGGCGCAGATCGATGAAGACGGGCTGGGCGATCCCGGCCGCCCGCCGAGCGTCATCGAGTCGCGGATGCTGGAAGGTTGGGACGGCGGCGTCGCCACGTTCTGGGCCCCTCCCGACCGCTGGGCCTACTACACGTACCTGCCCCAGCGGCTGGGCGCCACGCCGATCGTGTTGCCGGTGAACCAGCCGGCGGACCGCAGACTCGACGCCTCCGAGGTCAGAACTCTGGTGGAGGCCGTGGACGCGGCGTTCCTGCGCTGGGCGCCGTAGGGGACGTGCCGTGCTAGTCGTCGCCGGCGGCGACCGGACGCGACTCGACACGGGATCGGTGGCGCTGGCGCTCGCCCGGCGGCTCAGCGAGAGCGACCGGAAGGCGCTGCTCGTCGATGCCGACGCCACCGGGTCGCGCCTGGCGCGGCGATGTGGCCAAGCCCTCGGCGCGCCGTTCTTGCCGGCCACCCGCGGCCTGCCAACACTCATTGCGGCGCGAGATCCGATGCGGGTCGACGCGCTGGCCGCGCACTGCTACAGCCTGGGTGCCCGGCCGGAGTCGCTGTGGCTGCTGTTCGCTCCCGATAGCGCCGCCGGCGGGCGCGTCGCCGCCGGCTGGCTGACCGAGCGCGCCGCCGAACTGCGCGAACTCGACCGTACACGGCGGGTGGTCGTCTCGGTGCCGTCGTGGCAGCAGTTCGACACCGTCCTGTCGCTGCTCGAGCACGCCTCGGCGCTGGTCCACCACAAGCACTTCGTCGGCGAGGGGCCGCGGAGGCGTTCGCCGCCTTGCAGCGGCAGGTCGGCCTATCCGGTGGGGCCTCGCAGCTGCGCCTGCTCCTCACCGAGGCGGACCCCCCGCCGGCCGACGGCGCGCTGCCGCGAATCACCGGGCTCGAGGTGATCGGCCGCCTGCCGCTCATCTCCGACGAGAAGCTCCTCAGGATGCGGTTCCGGGGCCGCGACTCGTCCTTCGGGACGGTCCTCGCCGAGGTGGCGGGCCGCCTCGGCGGGATCATCGACGCCACCGGCGATCCGGAGACCGTGGTGACGTCGCTGCCCCAGGACCGGCTCGCGGCGCCGACCGCCGGGGCCGACACGGAGGCCGAGTCGGAGAGCCGGCCGCGCCAGTGGAGGAGGCGGGATGTCTGCGTGAGGAGATCTGGGACGAGGTGCTGCCGCTCGTCCAGGACTACCGGCTGAACGTCGAGGAGAACGACGACGATCTGCTGGCCGTCGCCGAGGGCTGCCGGGATCTCGCTGACGGCGCCATCCGCTCGCGCCTGGCGCGGGGACTCAACATCACCGGCCGAGTGCTGTCCGACGACGATCTGCGCTGGCTGCAGGAGGAGACGGCGGCGTTGCTGGGGGCCGGCCCGCTGCAGCGCTTCGTCGCGCGCGGCGACGTCGAGAACATCTACTGCTTCGGACCGAAGCTGGTGATGCTCGGCCTGTCCGGCGGCCGCCAGGAGATCGTCGACGAGCCGGTGTTCGGCAACGAGGAGGACATGATCTGATACATCGCCCACCTCGCCACCACGCACGGCCAGACTGGTCGCCGCTTCGACCAGTCCTCGCCGCTGCTGGATCTGCGCCTGCGCACCGGCGAGCGCGTCTTCGCGGCCATGGAGGTGTGCGGCGCCCCGTTCCTGACGGTGCGCTGCCACCGGCACCGCACGGTCCGTCTCGACGACCTGGTGCGGTCCGGGTGGCTCTCGGAGCAGGCGGCGGAGTTCCTGCGCGCCGCGGTCCGCCCGCCCGGGCCGGCAAACATCCTCGTGTGCGGCGCGCTCGGCGCCGGCAAGACGACTCTGCTGCGCGCCCTGCTCGCCGAGGTCGGGCCCGCCGAGGTGGTCTGCACCCTCGAGCAGACCTTCGAGTTGTTCCTGGACCAGTCGCACCCGCTGACGTTCGCCGTCGAGACCCGCGAGGCCAACAGCGACGGCTCCGGCGAGATCACCATGGAGGAACTCGCCAAACGGTCGCTGCGCTCGGGCGCCGACCGCGTCATCGTCGGCGAGTCGCGCGGTCCCGAGGCCGCCACGTTCCTGTCGGCGTGCGGCACCGGCTCGGACGGATCCATGGCCACGATCCACGCTTCCTCGCCGCGCCAAGCGCTCAGCCGGCTCGTGCGCTACTGCCTCGCCGGCGGCACCGCCGGCGTCCAGTCGGCACTCGTGCAGGAGGTCGCCGACGTGATCCACCTCGTCGTGCACCTGCGCGGCGATCCCCGCACCGGCTTCCGGGGAGTCAATTCCATCGCCGAGATCACGAGTGGCGTCGGCGAGCGCTTCGAGACGCACGAGATCTTCGGCCGCCGGGCGCGTGGCGCCCCGCTGATGCTGCGCTCGCCGCCCCGCAACCCCGAAGTGATCGACCGCATCCTCGAAGGCGGTCTCGACACGTCGCGCTGGTCCACCAAGGGTCCTCTCGACACGGCGCAGCGCCCCCGCGAGGTAGCAGCCCCGTGAGGACGCCGTGAGCAAGCTGCTGTTCATCGCCGCGGCCGTGGCGGGTCTCGCCGTGATCGCCGTCGGCGCAACCCGCGCCTCCGGAGGGCGACGCCGCGCCCGCGGCGAACCCGGCGACGACCCTGGCAACCACCCCGAACTCGAGCGTCCCAAGGAGCCCGCCGCAGCCGGGGGGCTCCGCCTGTCGAAGGCGGCGTCGGCGCAGATCCTCGGAGCCTTCGGAGGTCTGTTCCTCGGCTGGCACGCCACCGGCCTGCTGGGCATGGCGGTGCTGCTCGGCGGCCTGGGCGCGCTGCTCCCACCGTTCATGGCCGCGCTCCGCCGGCGCCGCGAGCAATCCAAGCTCGCTCGGGCCTGGCAGCTCTGGACCCGCCAGCTCGCCGAGCTGGCCCGGGCCGGCGCCGGGCTCAACGACGCCATCGCCGCCAGCGTGCCGTACGCGCCACCGGAGTTGCGCCCCACGCTCGAAGTCGTCGCGGCGCGGTCACGCGTCGACGGCATCGACGCGGCGCTCGAGGAGCCGGGCGCCGCCGGCCACGTCTGGGAGCCCGAGGTGGCCGCCGGGCTGCGCATGGCTGCGGTGACCGGGGGTTCAGTGGCCTCGCCCCTGCTGGACCTGAGCGCCCGTATCGGCGACATCGTCGAACTGCACAACCGCAGGACGGAGGCAGTGGTGCAACTCTGGACCCAGACGATCACCCTGCTGTCCCTCGCAGCCGGCGTCATCATCCTCATGTACCGCAACAACCCCGCCTACTTCGAGCCCTACCGCGCCGGGGCCGGCCAAGTCGTCCTCGTGGGCATCTCCGGGCTGCTGCTCATGGCAACGACCTTCCTGGTGCACCACTCGGTGGTCCGCGAGAAGCGCTCAGTGCTGGCGCCGCCCACCCGCCGGGACACCATGAAGGACCCGCTGTGAACGCCGGCGCTCTCATCGTCGCCGCCGCGGCGCTCGTCGGCGTTTCGCTCGTGGTGCTCGGCCTGCGCCGACCACGTCCAGTCGCCGCAGCAGCCGAGTCAGGACCCGAGCCCGCCCCTGCTGTGGACCCCGACTCGCCGGCGGCCGGCCGCGCCGACGCCGAGACGCCCCTGCCGCCGTTGATGTCGCTGATCGCCCGCCCCGCCAGCGAGTTGCAGAACCTGCGCCTCGTCGGCATCACCCCGGTCGCCTACGCCCGCCAGCGCGTCTTGGGCCTATGCGGCGGGCTCGCCGCGGGCGGGGTGATCGCGTCGCTCACGGGCCGGGGTCCGGCGGGCTTCGCGCTACTCACAGGCGGGTGTGCACTCGTGGGCTGGCTCCTCCCGCTGCTGGGCGTGCGAGACACCGCCAGGAAGCTCGCAACGACATGGACAGGATCGTTCGCTACTGGGCGATCCTCGTGGCCCAGCAGGTCTCCGCCGGCGCCGATCCGGCGGCGGCCATGCTCGTCGCGTCCCGTGCCGGACGCCGGCCCGGGTGGCGTCTGCTGTACCGGTTCCTGCTGGCGGCCCAGCAGGAGCGGCGCCCGCCCTGGGAAGGCCTCGTCGATCTCGTCGACCGGTACGGAATCAGCAATCTCGTGCCGATCGTCTCGTCCCTCGGCCTAGCGGTCGGCCGCGACACGCGCCTCTCCGAAGCCATCCTCGTGGCCGCCGACTCTCTGTGGGAGGAGGAGACGAGCCGCGAGCGCGAAGGCGGCCCGCCGCGCCCAGATCATCGTTCTGCCCGCCACGGGCGTGGCGATCGCTCTGGCCGGAATCCTCATCTACCCGCCGTTCACGGCGCTCACCGGCGGCGGCATCACCGGGATGGGCGGCTGAAGTGGGGCCTCACCGTCGCCGCCGTCCTGCAGCGATCCGGTCGTTCACGTTCGCCCGGGCGCGGGCGACCTTGGGCATCGTCACCCATCGAGGCGACCCGAGAGTCGCGGACGCAAACACCACGAGCACCACGAAGGAGCACACCATTCAGGCAGCGCAGAAGAGCACGACGACCGCCGACGTTGCGTACGGAACGCTGCGCCACGCAACGCACGCAGTCGAGCGGCTCCGCCGGGGTCGGGCCGACGAGCGCGGCTTGACCACGCTGGAGTGGCTGCTCATCGTCGCCGCCGTGGCCGGCCTCGCCGCCCTCGCCGTGGTGCTCGTCCAGAACGTCGTCGACGACACCGTCGAACAGATCGGCGGCAGCAGCGCCCGAGGCACCGCCGCCCAAGTCGCCGCCGAACGCATCACCCGCGAAAAGAGGGCGCTGCTGCCGACACTCGCCGAAGCCCAAGCCGTCGACACCGCCGCAGAAGTCACCACCTTGAACAACGCCAACGCGGGTTCCGGGACGGCGGCGATGGATGCAATCATCGACAAGCAGAATGCCGTCAACGCAGAGGGCGCCGACGAGTGTGCCCGACTCGCGATCACCTACGGCGACATCGAGGGCCTCTCCGCACAGTGGGAGGCCGCCACCGTCGCAGCAAAGACCGGCAACACCCACATCGTGGCCGCCAACTCGGGAACCCTGAACGACAGAGACAACGCGGGCGAAGCAAACGCCGAGACAGGTGCCGCCTTCTCAAAAGCAAAATGCGTGGTCACAATCCCCACTAGATCCTAGTGTCCAGAGTCGGTAATTCGTTGAAGATATGTGGCGAGGGTCGCGAGGATGTCGTAGTCGCCTTCTCGGCGCAAAATTGCCGTCCAGGGCGGCTTTTTCGCGCACAGAAGGAGATGACGCCCCCAGACCGTCACGGACGGCACGACCAAGCGAAGCACAATGCTGAACGAACCAACCACTCACGACACGAGGTGCAGGTGGCCATCAGGTTGGTGACAGTCGGCCGGTGGGTGGTTGTCAGCCGAGTGAGCGATGCGGGATCGAGACCCCATCCTGTCGTTGACATCGAAGCTCAGAGAAGAGCATCGAACGTGACGCGCCGGGTGCGGCTCTGGATTCCGGCCTGCGCAGGAATGTCGATCCGAGGGATCGTCAGCGGTACCCGCCGCCTCTTCGGATGCTGTCGATGGAGACGGCCAGGATGAGGATCATCCCGCGCACGACCATCTGCCAGTAGATCGGGACGTTCGTGAGAACGAAGCTGTTGGTGATGACACCGATGATGATCAGGCCCAGGAACGTGCCCAGCAGGCTGCCTCGCCCGCCGGTGAGGGCCACGCCTCCAAGGAACACAGCGGTGATGATCTCCAATTCGGCTCCCTCGAAAGCGGCGGGTTGAGCGGTTCCCCCCCGCGACATCAAGGCGATGCCGGCGATGCCCGACAGGATGGCCATCGCCACGTACGACCACATGCGGATGCGGTCGACCTTCATACCCACATTCCGGCAGGCGGAGGCGTTGCCGCCGATTGCATAGAGATTGTTCCCGATGAACGAGTGCCGCATGAACCACATGCCGCCCACCAGCACCCCCGCGAATACCCACAGCGTCACCTTGACGCCCAGCTCCTCGCCCCGGCCGAAGTGGCTCCAGGCGTTCACGCCGATGACGATGTTGTCTCCCCCGCTGACAACGAAGGCGAGGCCCCGGAACAGCAGCAGGGTGCCGAGTGTGGCGATGATCGGGTTGACCCGGAACCGCACGATGACGATGGCGTTGATGAGTCCCATGGTGGCGGCGCACGCCAGGGCGACCAGTCCCGAGACGGCGCCGTTGATGCCGGCGTTGATCATCATGGCGGCGAACATCCCACTGAACGCGGCCACCGCCGCGATCGACAGGTCCAGCCCGCCACTGATCAGCAGCACGGTCAGCCCGATGGCCATGAGCCCCCGGATGGAGATGTTCTCACCGATGTTCACGAGGTTGTTGACGGTGAGGAAATACGGGGAGCGCTGCCAGGCGTAGATGCACAGAGCCGCGAGAGCGATGAGCAGACCGGGGATCGTCCATTCGTTGAGGCGCCTGAACGGCCACCAGCGATGTTTGCGCTCTTCGGGCGGCAGGAGTCGATCACTCAGAGCCCAACTCAGCGCTCGGGAGCCGAAATCGCCGGTCATGGCCGCACCCCCGGGTCCCGAGACCGGTTCACGACGACCCGCCGTTGGCCGACCCGCCGTCGGCGAACTGCGAGGGAAGCGCGCCCGTGATCCAGCCGATGACCTCGGTCTGAGTCGTCGCCGCCGCGGGCGTGTCGGCCCACAGCCGGCCCTGGCGCAGCACCACGATCCGATCGGCGATGCCGAGGATGTCGCTGAGGTCGTGGGTGATGAGCACGATGGCGCTGCCGTGGGATTTCATGTCGACAACGAGATCGTGCACCTGCGCGGTCTGCTCCACGCCGAGCGAGGCGGTCGGCTCGTCGAGCAGCAGGACGTCACCGCCCTGGGCGACGGCCCGGGAGATGGCCACCGCCTGGCGCTGCCCCCCGGAGAGCACACCCACGTCGACGCGCACCGAGGGAAGCGTGATATTGAGGCGCTGCAGTAATTCGGTGGCGTCACGTTCCATCTTGCGGCGATTCAACACGATGCCCCAGCGCCGCGGTTCTCGCCCGAGGTAGATGTTGTGCGCCACCGGGCGTGTCTCCACAAGGGAGAGATCCTGGTACACGGTGGCGATGCCGAGAGCCATGGCGTCGTTGGGATCCTCGATCGACACCGGCTCCCCGTTGCGGGCGAAGCTCCCCTCATCGGCGTAGTAGACGCCGGAGAGGATCTTGATGAGTGTCGACTTGCCGGCGCCGTTGTCACCGAGCAGACCGATCACCTCGCCGGGATTGATGTCGAGGTCGACGCCGGTAAGAGCAACCACGTGACCGAAGGACTTCGACACACCGGCCAGGCTGAGGAGCGGGGGCATCACGATTTCCCGGAGGTTGGCGAACAGGTACGGATGATCACGCGATCGGATCCTCGGGGTACAACGGTTCGATCATGGTTGTCTGCGGTTGACGGGCAGAAACGGTCGCCCGACCGGAGGTGTGTGCCCCGGCAGCCGGCAAGCAACTGCCAGGGCACACGCCAGCCGAACGAGAGCGTCTTAGCCGGGGTACAGCTCCTGGACGTTCGCGCGGGTGACCGGTGACACCGACGGGATAACCCTGTCAGGCACGATCCGGCCCTCGAGCATGTCCACCACTGCCGGCACCAGGTACTGCCCGTAGCGCTCGGGGAAGTACGAGATGGTGGCCTTGAAGACCGACTCCTCGTCGGTGCGCTCGCGCAGATCCACGAGCGCCTCGTCGGAGGCACCCAGGCTGGCCGCCGCGGCCCGGCCCAGAAAGCCGGCCTGCTCCAGAGCGAGGGCGCAGTCCACGCCGGGCTGGTCGCTGTGGCCGAAGCAGAGCACGTTCTGGGCGTCGGGGTTGGCGGTCGCCCAGTCGGTCACCAGCGGGAAGACGTCGTCGAGGGCCTGGTGGGGAATGTCGACGTGGATGTTCTCCTCGGGTATGGCGAAGGACTCCAACACACCGGCGATGGAACCGTCCCTGCGCTCGCCCATGACCTGCACCCCCGCGGTCCAGAGAACCACCAGTTCGGTCTCTGCGGGGTCCCAGCCCTGCTCGTTGGCGAAAGCGGCCAGGTAGCGGCCGGCCTCGCGGGCGGCATGGAAGTTGTCGGGACCGAAGTTCTTGCAACCCGGATGCGGGCCGTCCCAGGTGATGCAGGGCAGACCGGCGTCGATGTAGATGCCCGCGATCAGCTCCTCGGTGCCGGCGATCCAGTTGGCGAAGATCACGCCGTCGGCTTCCTGAGCAACGATCAGGTTGGCGCACTCGAGCGTCTTTTCCTGGTCGTAAGCGTTGTCGCAGAAGACGATGTCCACGCCCATCTGATCGGCGACGTCGTAGATGCTGTCGGTGACCGAGTCGGTGAACGGGATGCCCGCGAGTCCGTCGGCGTGGCCGATCTTCCAGCGTTGGGTGGCGGGACGGATGACCGCCTCGTAGTCGCCCGCGATGGCCCTGACGTTGTGTCGGGCCACATCGGCCTCCTGCTGGGCCTCGGCTGCCTCTTCGCGGGCCGAAGCGGCCTCAGCCTGCGCGGCTGCGGCCTCAGCCTGGGCGGCTGCGGCCTCTGCCTGGGCGGCCTCCGCGTCGGCTTGGGCGGCCTCCGCGTCGGCTTGGGCGGCCGCGGCCTCTTGGCGCGCGGAAGCGGCCTCGGCGCTCGCGGCCTCCGCTGCAGCCTGTGCGTCGGCAAGGGCCGCTTCGGCAGCCGCCACGGCGTCTTCGTTGCCCTCGGCGGTCGCAAGGGCAAGCTCAGCGGCAGCCTGGGCCGCTTCGGCGATCGCCGCGGCCGCAGCAGCCTCGGCGCTCGCCGCGTCAGCCGCGGCGGTCGCGGCATCAGCTGCGGCGCTCGCCGCGCCGGCCTCGGCGCCGGCCGCGACGGCATCGGCTGCACTTGCGGCGGCCGCGGAGCCCGCGCCCTGGGCCTCGGACATCGCCGCAGAAGCATCGGAGCGGGCGGCACCCGCCTCGGCCATCGCCGCGTCGGCCGCCTCCTGGGCGGAGTCGTCCGCAGCGCAGGCGCCGGCCAGCAGCGCAATCGTCGCTGCGAGCGCGGCGAGTACCCAACGATTCCTTCGTCCGGAAACCATGTTTACCCCTCATTCTCGTGGCCGCAGCCCGCAACGGCCACGCCAGCCAAAACGTCCGGGGCAGCATAGTAAATGATTCTTGAGCGATCAGAATCGTGACCGGTCGCCGTCGGTGATGCCGGGACCCTCCAGATAGGAGGGGGTCACAAGACCGCGCGCGCGGGGTGCGACCGCCGATTGATTGTCCGTTAGCCTCAGCGTTCGGTAGTCGAATCCGGACGGGGGAAGTCAGTGGCACTGGCAGCGACGTCGGAACAGAAGGAACTGCTGAACGAGCAGGGATTCTTCGTCATCGAGGAGTACCTGGACCCCGGCGAGGTGGCGGTCCTCAACGATGCCTTCGAGGAGGTCGGGGCGCGGTTGCGGCGTGAGCGCGGCATGGCGCCCGACGCGCAACTCAGCTGCCGCAACGGGCTCGTCAAGCACGAGGCGTTCCTGAACCTCATGGACCGCCCGGACATCCTGCGCTACGTGGTCGACATCGTGGGCTGGAACCTCCAGAACCGCGACAGCGTGATCCTCTGGACGCCGCCGACGCCCGGCCGGCATCCTTCGGCACTCTCACTCGGCTGGCACTTCGACTACGAGGAGGAGTTCACGGGCATCGGCATCAACGGCCCGATGCCCTGGCTGGACTTCAAGATCGGCTGGTACGTGTCCGATGCCACCGAGCCCGGCCACGCCTCGATCCTGTTCGTGCCGGGCAGCCACCGCTGGGACATGGAGCGGCGGGCCCGCTGGCGAAAGGAGATTCGCCCGACCGACATCTTCGAGTTGAAGGTGCCCCCGGGCAGCCTCATGATGTGGCGCCCGACGCTGCTGCACGCCGCCAGCCCGAACCTGGGCACACACGAGCGCCGCGCCCTGTACATCAGCTACGCGCCCCGCTGGATCCGCCCGTCGGGCCACGTGGACCAGGATCCCGACCTCGTCGCCCGCAGCAACCCCATCCGCCGCCAGTTGCTGGGCGCCATGGGCAACCTCTCCCACCCGCTCGGGCCCGACCCCGACAACCACCCCGACTCCCAGTACTGGTTCGCCGCCGACTGGGACAACATCCCGCTGAAGCAGTGGGCCGAGGAGCAGGCCGGGGATCCCCCCTTCGACTGGGGCACCGGCTACGGCGTCGGGACGGTGAAGGGGCCTGAGTACGCCTTCGGTGACAACACCGACCCTCGGCGGGTCTGAGCCGGCTCCGGCCACGATCAGGAGATCCACACCATGACATCCAGCCCGACGGCCGGCCGGCCCCTGTTCCTGAATCGCGACGACGGCGTCGGCTTCGTGACCCCCGCCCCGGCCACCCGCGATGTGAGGGTGCTGCTGTCCCCGCTGCTGCAGGAGGGGATGGGCGACTTCGCGGTTGGGATGACGCAGATTCCCGCCGGGGTCGTCGGGACACGTCATTCCCACCCTGGAACGACGGAGATCTGGATGATCCTGTCGGGACGGGGACGGGCACGGATAGGCGACGAGGACAGGCCGGTGGCACCCGGTGACGTGGTGTACACGCCGCCGGGCGTAGATCACCAGTTCGTGAACGACGGTGACGAGCCGGTAACGGTGTACTTCCTCTACAGCCCCTCCGGCGCCGAGCAGCGGGTGCTCGACGGCGGCTTCAAGTAACCGCAGGCCACCGCTGGGGGACCTGCCCGTCCGGAACCACCGGACGATGGATTCCGGCCTGCGCCGGAATGACGACGCCGGGGGTGCCGAGGTCCGCTAGGTGGCTGGTGTGGAATGGGTTGTTGTCTGGTGGCTCTTCGCACTCATACTGGTGATGTGTTCCCGGCGGGTGTGGTTGGGGTGTTGGGGGTGGGTGGGGGTTCAGGTGAGTGCCCAGTGGGTGGCGCGGGTGTGCAGTCCGAGCGCGCCGAGGCGGGCGATGTTGGCGGCTGCGGCGAGGAGGTTGAAGTCGGCGTCGACTTTGGGTTGGCCGCGCACGCGGGCGTGGCGGCCGCCGTGGTGTCGGCGCATGAGGTGCGCGAGTTTGCGTTCGACTTTGGGGCGGGTGGCGCGGTAGTCGTCGCGCCAGGCCGGGTTCTGTTGGCGCGCTCGGGACGCGGCGAGGGCGGTTTCGTGTGCGCCGATGCGTATGGTTCTGCCGGCTTTGGCGTCGGTGCAGTCGCCGCGGAGTTCGCAGTCGGCGCAGTCGGCGCCGAAGCGGGCGGTGCCGGCGCCGTCGGGGCGGTAGTTGATGGCGACGGTGACCTCGGCGGGGCAGGTGACCGTCGCGGCGGCCAGGTCGACGCTGAAGCGGTCCTTGGTGAAGCGTCCCGCGGGCGCCTGCGGCGCTTGGGTGCGGCACTTGGAGTTGATGCGGTGCTCGCCGAGGAGGCTCTGGAAGTCGCCGCTGCCGTAGGCGCAGTCGCCGTAGACGGTGGGCCTGCCCGCGAAGTCCTCCACAACCTCCCCGGCGTCGCCGGCAGTGCCGGTGGTGCCGGTGGTGGTGGTGTCGGTGGTGGTGGTGTCGGCGGCGGCGGCGGCGGCGGCGGTGTCGGCGGTGAGCAGGTCGGCGATGAGTTCGGGGGCGGGTCGGGCGTCGGGGGCGTTGGCGGCGGTGACCGCGGTGGCGGTGATCAGCTCGGAGTCGGGGTCCGTGGCGATGTGGCCCTTGTAGCCGTCGAAGCCTCGTGCTGCGGTTTTGTGGCCGTGGCGGGCGTCGCGGTCCACCACCGAGATGATCCGGTCCCGCGCCACGCGCCGCGCGATCACCAGGCGCCCCTCGGGGTCCTCGCAGAGGTCCTGGCCCACAACGGCGGCCAACAACTCCCCGCCCTGCGCGACTTCGACGCTCAGCGCGCGACCCTCGAGGGCTTCGAGCACCGCCACGGCGTCGCCGGCGATGGTCGCCACGAGGGCCTCCCGCGCCGCCGCGTCGTCCCAGTCGCACGCCGGCTTGGACCGCGACGCATAGTCGCCGCCGGCGACGGCGCCCCGCACAATGGCCCCCAGATCGCGATCCGCGGCCTCGAACACGCCGCGGATCGCGGCGCGCAGCATCGTGACGGTGTCCTGGGTCGCGACCGCGTCGTAGATCGGCGCGGAGTCCAGCACCCGCCGCTGAGACAGCGCCCCCGCCGAGCGCGCCACCTCGAGGGTCGCGTCGAAGATCCGCCGCGGCGCACCCGACGCCGCCAACCGGGCCCGCATCCCCACCAACACCGTATGGGAGAACCCGCCGCCGTCGACGTCCAAACCCCCGCACGCGTAACGCCAACGCGCATCGAACTCGAACGCCGCCACCGCCTCACGGTCCGACAAACCGAACCAGCGCTGCAACACCATCACCGTCGCCACCACCCGAGGCGGCACACTGCGCCGCCCCCGCGACGAGAACAAATCATCGAACATCCCCTCGGGAAACAACCGGGCACCCTCACCGAACAACACCGCAAAAATCGAACCAGGACCCACCCGCTCGCCCACAAACCGCGTCCCCTTGAACAAATCAGCCTGACACGGCTCAACACCAACCGTCACAACACCAACCTCCCCACAACACCGAACCACACACCTGTAATTCTACCAGACCACAACACCCCAAACGCCGAGAAAAACACCAGCCACCTAGGAGACTGCTGCGGGCTTGGCGAAGTCGATCATCAGACGCGAGAAGGGATCCTCCGGCGCCTGCGAGAACGCCTTCGCGGCGGCTGCAGCCAGTGCCTCGAAGTCGACGATCCGCCCCCGGCGCAACACCAGGCGCACGTCCGACAGCACGCAGATGTCGTCGAGAGGATCACCGCCCACCGCAACCATGTCGGCCACCGAGCCCGGCCTGATCCGCCCCGCGCCGGTGAGACCGAGCACATCCGCGGCGACCGAGGTGGCCGAGGCCAGAGCGGCCGCCGGCTCGAGACCGGCGTCGACGAGCAGCGACAGCTCGTCGTGCAGGGAGAACCCCGGGACCAGATGAGGGAAGGGCGCATCGGAGCCGGCAACGACGGTGCAGCCGGCACCGGCGAGGGCTCCCAGGACCCGCTTCATGGTGTTGACGCTGCGCTGGCGGTCGAGGCGGTCGCCGACCTCGCCGGTGCGATGCGGGAAGCGCTGCCAGACCGCGGCGATGTCCGGATGGACCCACCTGTCGCGCCGGTCGTGCCGGAACGCTGCGTCGTTCAAGCGGCAGAGCCGGTCCCAGACCACGAGAGTCGGGCACTGAACGACACCCGCCGCAGCCAGTGACGCGGCCGAGTCGGCCACCTCGTCCACGTTGGTCCGCCATCCCTCGACGTGGTGCACGCAGCCCGTCAGGTGCTGCACTTCACGCACCCCGGCCGAAACCGCCGTCGCCAGGTCCACCGACGGTCCGAGGTGGGCGAGGAGCGGCAGGCCGCGGCGGTCCGCCTGCACCGCGGCGGCGCCGATCTGCTCGGGGGTGAGGTGGACGTACAGCTTCACGGCATCCACACCGCGCTCGGCCATCTCGTCGACGGAGCGGCGGATCGCCGCCGGGTCCGCATGCCGGCGGCCGATGTGCGGCCAGAACGCCGCCGCACCGTCCAGCAGGGGACCGCAACAGAGGATGTCGGGACCGGCCATCGGGTCGGACCTCGTGCGCTCGCGGCGCCGGAGGATCCACGCCGGGTCGTTTCCTGTGTCGCGCACCGCCGTGACCCCCGCCGCCAGGAAGCCGGGGAGCATCCAGTCCGAGATGTGGGTGTGGCAGTCGATCAGACCCGGCAGCAGTGTGCAGCCATCCAAGCGCTGCACGTCCATCCCCTCGGGCAACGCACCCACCGGGGCCACGCCGGCGACTCGCTCTCCCTCCACGACGACGGCGTGGGCCCGCCGCAGCCGCTTGCCGTCGAAGAGCGCCGTGGGGGCGAGAGCGAACCGGGCCACGGCCGGCTCAGTAGATGAGGCCGCCCCCGCTCACATTGAGCGTGGCGCCGTTGACGAAACTCGCATGGATCGACGCCAGGAAGACCACCACCGCGGCCAACTCCTCGGGTTGCCCGATGCGGCGCAGCGGGCACGCCTCGGTCGACGCGGCGACGATCTCCGGGGGGATGTCGGTGTGCTGCATCGGCGTGTCGACCTGGCCGGGCGCGATGGCGTTGACGAGGATGCCGTGCGGACCGTAGCGGCGGGCGAACCCGCGGCTGAGCGTGATCACGCCCGCCTTGCCGGCAAGGTAGGCGTCGCTGCCGAAGACCGGGCCGCCCCACCATCCCCCCGAACTGAAGTTGATGATGCGCCCGCCGCCGCCGGCGGCCACCATCGCGTTGCCGACGGCCCTGTTCAGGAAGAACGTCGCCCTGACGTTGATGTCGTTCTGCAGGTCCCAGTCCTCAGGCGTCACGTCGTCGACGTCCTGGCGCCGCAGGAAGGCGGCGATGTGGGCGAGCGCCCACAGGTCGCCCAGGTGGTCGATGATCCCGCCGACGAGGTCGTCGATGGCCTCCACGTCGCGCAGGTCGAACCTGATGGCGCGGTGTCCCGTGCCGTCCAACCCGGCGACCACGTCGGCGAGCCCCGCAGCGTTGCGGTCCACGGCGGCCACCCGCGCTCCGGCCGCCGCCATCGCCCGCGCCGTCGCCGCCCCGACCCCCCGGGCCGCGCCTGTCACGATCACCCCGCGGCCCTCCAGGCCAGCCCCCAGAGCCCCGTAGCCGACGCCGGTGAGATCAACCACCCGAACCTCTTCCAGGCAGTGGATTCCGGCCTCCGCCGGAATGACGCTGGGGCGATGGCCGTGTCGCGCGTGACACGATCAGGTGGTCGACGCCGGGATGGCGAACGGCTCCGGCTCCATGAACCGGCGCAGCACGTTGTCGCTGATGGCGGTGACGTTGTTGTCGTAGCCGTTGTTGCCGAGGCTGCCCGACCAGGCGATCGAACCCACCGAGAAGACCGCACCCCCGCCGGGCGTCTCGAAGAAGACCATGTCGGCGCGGATCTTCTCGGGCGCGTCGGGGTCGGTGTTCGGCAGGACATCGCCAATCGATGTCACCATGAGTTCGTAGAGATTCGAGTGGTTCTCCGAGGACGCCAGTAGGAGCGTGTGCGCCGGCGTGCCCAGAGCGGCGTCGACCCGCTCGATCTCGTAGCCGGCCGCACCGCCCTGCAGGATGCCGAAGTCACCGATGATGTCGTCGTCGACGCCCTCGAAGATGAACGCCGCCCGGGGGTCGCGGCTGGCCGCCGTGCGCCGGTAGTAGGAGCAGGTGTCGAAGCCCTGCGTGATGAATCCCACGCCGCCGATCGTGTGGGGTCCGCGGCCCAGGCCGACCCACGTGCCGGCCGCCTCGCCGGTGAACGTGTCGTGGGCCTGGCTGGCGTCGGCACGCCAGAGCCGCGGCAGGTCGGGCCGGCGCACCTCGGTCATCCCCGAGCGGGTCGGGTGGTAGGCGATGCGGTGCCAGTAGGTGTTGCCGCCCAGGTTCATCACCCGCCCGCCGCGCCGCACGAAGCCCTCGACGGCATCCATCATGGGGGTGCTCGTGTACTCGGGATGCGAACTGGTGACCAGAACCCGATAGGGCGCCAGCGCCTCGAGACCCTCCCGATCCACGTCATCGTCGGTGATGACGTCGTAATCGATGCCGGTGCGCTCCAGCCACGCCACGATCAGCAGGTCCTGGCAGAACTTGTACATGCGGCCGTGCGGGCGGAAGTTCGTGACCGGTCGATGCATCGAGGAGTGCACGACCGTACTGCCGTCGCGGTAGCTGTCATAGGTGCACATGCCGATATCGCCGAAGCGCAGCATCAGCAGGTCGGTGTCGTCGAGCACGGTGAGGCGCCCGTGGATCATCTCGTTGAAAGGGCTGATGACGCGCATCTTCAGGTTCGCGTAGGCGCCGTACGTGGCGGTCGGCAGCAGGAACGCCACGTCGCGCGAGGCACCTCCGGCGGGCGGTCGCACCGCGAAGGGCGCCCAGAACTCAGCACCGCCGGCCCGGAAGCGCCCGGCGTAGCAGCCGCTGGCCCAGTCCTCGGGGACGCGCAGGGTCTGTGTCGTCTCCCAGCCGGCGTCGCTGATGTCATCGCAGTGGAAGTGGATCGCCCCGTACTCCTCGGGGGCCACCCGCCAGTCCGCGGTCCGTCCGGACCAGTTGGAGCCGCCGACTCCCCTGGTCGGCATATTGACGATGGTCCCGTGCCGGTCGTTGCCCGAGACGTCGATCACGTCCTCGCTGCCGATGTCGATGGAGAAGTCCCAGTCTCCGAGTGCCCCGCCGGCCGCGGCATCGGGGCCCCGCTCGACAATGGCCTCGATCTCGGCGTCGTCCAGGGCGCGGCCGTACAGTCGCGGGCGCTCGATCCGGCCGTTGAAGCACGAGACCGCCCAACCGCCATCGGTCTGCTCGCCGGCGATGAGGATCGGGCCGTCGCCCAGGCCGGCGGCCGGTCCGCCGTGGTGCTCCTCGTGCTCCCAGCCTCGATCCTCGAGGTGGTGCGAGGTGTGACCGCCGGCGTGGAGCGTCACCCCACCGGCGCCGTCGCAGCTCACGGCGACGGCCGTCCAGCGGGACTCGGCGATGGCGACGTCGCTGAGGACGACCTCGGAGACCGTGCCATCGCCGCAGACGAACCCCAGACACCCGTCGGAACCCACGAAGAGGCCCGCACCCGTGGCCGTGTCGTTGCAGTACGTGCCGAACAGCATCTGGTGACCCGCCGCCAGCAGCGTCGGGAACACCGAGAGCACGACGGTGAAGCCGCCCTCGGCGTGCTCGCCGGCACCGGCAGGCACGTGCACGTACGACCCCGGATGGATGTCCTGGTGTTGGGCGGGATGATCGCCGCACACCGGCGTCATCATCTCGGTCGCCGAGTAGGGCGGCACATCCGGTCCGTCGCCGAGGTCGGGGCTGAGCAGGCGCACGATGTCGAGCGTGTACGTCTCGACGCCGGAGCACGACACCTTGAAGTTGATCTCCTCGCCGGCCCGGAGCGTCTGGCGGTCGGCATAGGCAAGCAGTTCCGGCCCTTCGAAGCCGGCGCGGGCGGCGGGGGCTGCTGTGCCGGACGCGCCCGTTTCGGGTGCTCGGTCCCGCGGGTCCTCCGCGGGACTCGCATCGGGATCGCTGGACAGTGGATTCCGGCCTTCGCCGGAATGACGAGACGCGGGAACCTCGCCGGAATGACGAGACGCGGGAACTTCGCCGGAATGACGAGACGCGGGAACCTCGCCGGAATGACGAGACGCGGGAACCTCGCCGGAATGACGAGACGCGGGAACCTCGCCGGAATGACGAGACGCGGGAACCTCGCCGAACAGCGCCGCCCAGCGCAGCCGGAAGACGTACCGTTCGGCCTCGATGATGTCATCGAAGACGACCTCGGGCAGGCGCTCGACGCCCAAGGGATCGCCCTCGGTGAACCGGGCCAGCATCCACTCCACGTTGGAGCGGGTCATGAGCAGGAAGTGCTTGCCCACGATGGGGCTCCCGCGCATGTAGTTGAGCAGTGACTGCAGGTCGGGGGAGTGTCGACCGAAGGGTCGGCGCATGAACTCCTCGAACAGATCAGCGCGCCCGGCGTCGATCCCCAGCGGGAGTTTGGGTGCCGCGGTGGTCATCGGCTCAGCCCCTCGATTGTCAGGACGCGGGCAGGGTTGCCCACGATCAGAGTCTCCACCTCGTCATCACCCCAGCCGGCATTGCGGAACAGCGGTACGACATGGTTGAGGGTGTGGGCATAGCCCCAGCCGCCGTAGGCCAGCAGCCGGGTCTTCACACCGCCCATGTCCTGCGACACGAACAGTTGCTCGAGGTGGCCGCGCTCGGCGAGCACCACCATGCCACCCACGATGTCGTAGTCGCTCGGCGGGTACTTCCCCAGCCCGATCAGCGAGTGGTCGAAGCCCATCAGGTCGTACGCCAGGTTCGCACCGCGCTCCAAGAGCTCCATCTGGTAGGCCTCGTTGCCGATGGCGGTGTTCATGTGCCCGAGGATGACGCGCCCGGGGTCGACACCCTCGGCCATCAGGGCATCGAGCACCTTGATCCCCTCGAACCCCCACGGATGCAGGTGGATCGAGATGGGCAGGTCGGTCTCGCTGTGAGCCCACGCGGCGGCGCGCAGCATGCGGAACTCCTCGGGCTGGACCGGGTCGTAGGTACCCACTTCACCGATGATGCCAGGACGGATCCCCGTGTCGCCCACCCCGTGACGCCACTCGTCCACCATCTCCGCCGCCAGATCCTCCGTGGAGCGCTCGGCGGTGCCCTCGGGGTGCGACGCCGCCAGATAGTAGAAGCCCCCCATGATCACGTTCAACCCACTGCGCTCGGCGATGTCCCGCAGGATCAGCGGGTCACGGGCCATGTGGCGCGGCGTGACCTCCACGATCGTGCGCCCGCCCGCCGCGGCGAACGGCTTCAGTTCCTCCAGCACCTGCTCCACGTCGGTCTGGTGATAGTTATCGGGGAACCCGCCGGGGTTCCAGCGGGCCTCGGCTGCGGTGCACATGTCGAGTGGCTCCTCGGTGACCACCGGGTACCCGTGGATCTCCAGGATCGGCCGGCAGTCGATATGCAGGTGCTCATGCACGTGGGTGGGGCCCAACTCGCTCACCGGTACCGGCCCGGAGACGGTCATGGCGTGGGCGCCATTGGCGGCGCTCTCGGTGGTCATGGCGCCACACCTCCGAAGTCGGGGACCGGAGCGGCGTGTGCTGCGGGCAAAGGTAGTGCCCCGCGCGGGTCCGGCTGCTGGAAAGTGGATTCCGGCCCCGGACCCGAGGCCGGGGCAGGCTCTCGGCCGGAGTGACGGGAACCGATGACAGCAGAACCACTCGGCGGGCGGGCCGTCGCGGCCGGGCTCACCGGAACATCCCGCCGGGGACGGCTTCGATCAGGTCCTGCGTGTAGGGGTGCTCCGGGTGCGAGAAGATCTGCTGCGTGCCGCCGCTCTCGACCAGTTCGCCGCGGCGCATCACGTACATCCGGTCCGCGAAACTGTGGACGAGCCGCAGGTCGTGCGTGATCAGCAGGATCCCCAGCCGTCGCTCCTCCTGCAGTCGCCCGAGCAGCACCAGCAACTGCGCCTGCGCCGACTGGTCGATGGACGACGTGGGCTCGTCCGCGATCAGGATTCGGGGCTCGACGGCAAGGGCACGGGCCACGCTCACCCGCTGGCGCTGCCCGCCGGACAGGCTGGCGGGATAGAGCCGGGCCTGCTCCTCGCTGATACCGACCTCGCCCAGCAGGGACATGGCTGCGCCTAGGGCCTCGGACCGCGAGGAGCCCCGCCAGACCTGGAACACCTCGGCGACGGCGTGCAGGGCGCGCTGCTTGGGGTTCAGACTGGAATACGGATCCTGGAAGATCATCTGTATGTGCCCGCGCATCTCGCTGCGGTTGTTGCGGCGTGGCATCTCGAGGGGTTCGCCGCGATAGCTGACCTCCCCCAGAGTGGGCCTCTGCAGCAGCGCCAGAACCTTGCCGAGCGTGGTCTTGCCGCTCCCGCTCTCGCCGACCAGGCCGACGACCTCCCGCTCGCGTACGTCGATGTCGGCGGCGTCCACGGCGTTGAACGCCCCGTGGCCCCGCCCGAACGTGACGCGGACGCCGCGACCCGCCAAACCGGCCTCGGTACCGGTCACGGAGACTCCCCTGCGGCAGCCTGCGACCCGACCGGGGGTGCTCCCCCCTCCGCCATGGCGGATGCGAACAGGCAAGCGGTGAGCCGTCCTTCGTACTCGGCAGGCAGCGGCTGCGTCCCCGTGCAGCAGCGGCTGTGTACCGCACCCTCGCCCAGCTTCAAGGTGAGCCCGCAGCGGGGGTGGAACCGGCAGGCCGACGGCCAGGCCCCGACGCTGGGCGCCTCGCCCGGGATCGGTTCGAAGCCACCGGCGAGCTCCATGTGGGCGGCGGCGACAAGCCCCGCCGTGTAGGGGTGCCGGGACTGCTCGCGGATTATGTCGTGCGGTCCCGATTCCATGACCGCGCCCGCATAGAGCACGACGATGGAGTCACACACCTCCTCCACGACCGCCAGGTCGTGAGACACCAGCACCAGCGACATCCCCAGTTGCTCCCGCAGCCGGCGCAGCAGATCCAGGATGCGCGCCTGCACGCGGACGTCCAGAGCCGTGGTCGGCTCGTCGGCGATGAGCAGAGAGGGGCTGCGGGCGAGGGCACCGGCGATGACGACCCGTTGGCGCATCCCGCCCGAGAGCTGGTGCGGGCGCTCGTTCATGACCGAGTCGATCCGGGGAATCTCCACCAGATCCAAGAGTTCACGCACCCGGGCACGCGGCGACGTGCTCGCACCGCCGTCACTGCGGGCAGCCCGGACGAGCGCCGTGAGCTGCGTGCCGACCGTGAGGACAGGGTTGATGCCCGCCAGCGAACTCTGGGGAACGTAGGCGATCCGGTGCCCGCGGATCCGTCGCCAGGTGGCCTCGGAGGCTCCGACGAGTTCCTCCCCCTCGAAGAGGATCGAACCAGCGGTCACCGCCGCGGAATGCCGGTGCAACGTCCCCACGAGGGAGCGGCACAACATCGACTTACCCGATCCGGACTCCCCCACCAGGCCGAGCGTGTCACCCTCGCCGATGCGCAACCACGCCTTGTCCACCACCGGGATCGTGTGACCCCGCCGACCCACCAGCCCGATGGAGAGCTCGTCGACCGTCAGCACGGCACGATCCTCACGCCGGCAAGGTGCACGGCCCTCATCCGACGAGGTTCTCCGACGTGCGGCGGCCGATCCCCTGGGCGATGAGCGACACGCCCAGCGCCGTGATCGACAGCAGCATTCCCGGGAACAGCACCGGCCACCACGCCCGGAAGATGTGCAGCCGCGCGTCGTTCAGCATGGCGCCCCACTCCGGTGTCGGCGGCTGCACGCCCGCCCCCAGGAACGAGAGGCCCGCAATCGCCAGGATCACCACCACGAAGTCGCTCACCGCGTAGGCGAGCGTGAGGGGGAACACGTTGGGCGCCACGTGGCGGCTCAGGATGCGGGCGCGGCTGTACCCCAGGCACCGGCCGGCCTCCAGGTAGTCCATGTCGCGGATCACCAGCGCCCGGGCGCGCGCCACTTTGGCGTAGCGCGCCCAGGCGGTGATGAACAAGCCGAGCAGGATGCCCCTGGTGCCCCTTCCGAACGCCGCCACGAGCGCTATGACGATGATCAGGGTGGGGAACGAGTTGATGACCTCGATGGCCAGGTCTCCGGCGTTCTGCACCAGCCTGCTGCGGGTGATCCCGATGATCGATCCGACAATGGTGCCCACCAGCAGCGGGACCGAGACCGCCGCCGCCGCCAGGATGATGTCGATGCGCGCCGCGTCGAACGTGCGCACGAACACGTCCCGCCCCAGATGATCGGTCCCGAACCAGTATTCGGCGCTGGGGGGAAGGTTTGCGTCGGGACCGCCCCGCCGGCTGTCGTGGGGGCTGAGCGCCGGGATGACGATCGACAGGATGATGATCACGACGATGAGGGTGATGCCGAAGCGCATGCTCGGCGACATCGCCCGCCAGCCGGCAAGCAGCTTGGCCGGCCGCGTGCGCGGCCCGTCGGGCTCGGGGCGCTGAATCCCTGCGTCGGGCAGCGAGGTCACGACAGCGTCCTGGAGCGGGGATCGATCAGAGCGGACACCGAGTCACTCAGGAAGTGGACGGCCACCACGATGAAGCCGAACGTGAACAGCGTGCCCTGCACGACCGGGTAGTCACGAGCCAGTACGGCCCGCACCAAGTAGGTGCCGACCCCCTCCAGATTGAAGACGGTCTCCACGATCACCGCCGCGGCAAGGCTGGCGCCGACGATGTAGCCCATGAGGCCGATCACAGGGGCGACGGAGGGGCGCAGCAGGTAGCGCCAGATGAACTGCGGCTTGGCGAGACCCCACACGAGCCCCGTCTCCACGAACTCCTCGGCGTTGGTCTCCCTGATGGATTCCTGCAGGACGATGGCGAAGATCATGCCCACCGGGATGCCGGTGACGATTGCGGGCAGCAGCAGGTATTCCAGATTCTGCGGGAACGTGTCGACGTATCCGGCCACGGGTACCCATCGAAGTCGCACCCCGAAAGCAAGTAGCAACAGCACACCGGAGACGAACGGCGGGGTGGCGATCAGCGCCGCCGAACCGAGGCTGAAGCCCCGCTTGTACCAGTTCGAGCGCGTCAGGCCTCCGATCACACCCAGCGGTATCGCCAGAATCAGCGCCACGACCATGCCCAACCCGATGAGCCAGAGGGTGATCGGCAACCGGTCACCGATGGTGTCGGTCACCGGTCTCGTGGACTGGAGCGATTGCCCCAGATCGCCCTTGAGGACATCACCCATCCAGCTGCCGTACTGCGAGACGACCGACCCGTCGAGGTGGAGCCGCTCCCGCAGTACCTCTATCTGATCGGGGTTGGCCTCCTCGCCCAGCAGCACCAGCACGGGGTCACCCGGCACGATGCGCACGATGGCGAAGGCCAGCAGCGAGACGCCCCACGCCACCAGGATCGCCCGCAGCAGGCGGCGCCCGATGAGGGCGAGCACGCTGTCGCGCTTGGAGGCCTCCGCGGCGGCGATATCGGTTGCGGGTACGGAACTCGCCGCTTCGTTGGTCACGGGCCTCCCCGGGGGATCAGTGCCGCCGGCGTGCGGCGCAAAGGCATGGCGATACAGACGCTGGGCGCCTCGAACCGTCGGCAAAGCGCCGGCGGGGTGGCCCCGAGAGCGTCAGCGGACGCTCTCGGGGCCACCGGCGTTCCGGCTACGGGCTCGGAAGGTGCCCGGCGCCGTCGCTGACTAGCCGCTCTCGGTGGCGACCCAGAAGTTCTGGGAAGCCGGGATCATCGCCAGGATGTCCGGCGACAGGCGGCTGCCGACGAGGACGGCGCGCTCACCCATGGGGCAGTAGTTCGCCCCGATGTCGAGCGCCAGACGCTGCACCTCGGTCTGCAGGCGCTGCGACGCCTCCATGTCGCCCGTGGGCATGGCCACCGCCAACTCGTCGAACACTTCCGCCACCGACTCATCGGCGAAGGCGACCGAGTTGGACCAGAAGTTGTCCGGGTAGAAGAGGGTCCGCAGAGTCGAGAAGTTGGGACCGCCGCTCCCTATCCACATGGCGTCGTAGGCCCGGTTGATGATGTTCTGGATGATGATGGCGTCCTCCAGAGGCTGCACCTCGGCGGTGACGCCGATGTCCGCCCAGTTCTCGGCCAGGATCGTGGAAGCGTCCGTCCAGCCGGGGCGAGCGCCCATCGTCTGCAGCGGCGTCTCGAAGCCGTCGGCATAGCCGGCCTCGGCGAGGAGCGCCTTGGCGCCCTCCACATCGCGCTCCAGCGGGATGATGTCCTCGTACTCCCACTCGCTCCGGTACCTCGAGAGGATCGAGCCGCCCGGCTCGGCGGTACCCAGGAACGCCCTCTCGTTGATGGCGTCGCGGTCCATGGCCAGGCACAGGGCCTTGCGCACCCTCACGTCACCCAGGGGTCCTTCGACGTCGCTTCGGATCACGAACCAGAACGTTCCGCCGATCGGGTGGACGATCTGGATGACGTCGTCCGGCAGGTCGGCTCGGACCGACGCCGGGATGTCGAAGCCCATGGCGGCGGCCCCGGTCGTCACCTGCAGCAGCCGCGAGATCGGATCGGTGGCCGACGCCAGCGTGAGCCCCTTGATGACGGCCTCGCCGGCCCAGTAGCTGGGGTTGGCCTCCAGCACCATCGTGGGCGAGCCGGGCACCCAGTCCGAGACCACGTATTGCGTGGCGCTGACCGGCTTGGCGAAGTATCCCTCCGGATCGGCCAGAACCTGCTCGTGCGGGTGCAGGGGCATGTTCTCGCTGCAGACGATCTGGTTGTTGAGGCAGCTGAACGGCTCGTTCAAGTAGTAGACGATCGTGCGATCGTCGACGGCTTCGGCGTAGTCGAACGAAGCCATCTGGGCACCGAACGGTCCCTCGTCCTTGGCCCGCTGCAGTGTCACGACCGCGTCCTGGGCAACGACCGGCGTGCCGTCGGAGTAGACGAGGCCCTCACGCAGCGTCACGGTCATCGTCAGGCCGTCCGCGGAGAACTCCGGGAAGTCTGTCGCCAAGTCCGGGACGTAGTCGCCCTGGGGGTCGTAGCGGTACAGGTAGCCACCGAAGGCCAGCAGGCCCGCGGCGTGGGCCGGCGCAACGTACGGCGCCCGGGCGTAGTCGGCCTGCGCCACGAGGCTGGGCGTGCTGATGATCACGTTGTTGAGGTCGATCCCGGCAGCAGCCGCGGCCTCCTCCGCAGCGGCCAGTGCCGCAGCAGCCTCAGCTTGCGCAGCCTGGACTTCGGCCTGCGCGGCCTGCACCTGGGCAGCCGCTGCCTCGGCCGCGTCCTGGGCCGCATCGGCCACCGCCTGAGCCTCGGCCAGCGCGGCCTCCGCAGCCGCTACTGCCGCCTCGTCCTCGGCGGCTCGGGCTGCTGCCAGCTCCGCCTCGGCCCTGGCCTCCGCGGCCTCCGCGGCCGCAGCCGCAGCCTCCGCCTCGGCAGCCGCGGCAGTCGCTTCTGCGGCCTCAGCGGCGGCAGCCGCCTTCGCCTCGGCTTCGGCCAGCGCGGCTTCAGCGGCGGCAACGGCGGCGCCGTCCTCCGCAGCCCTCGCCGCGGCCAACTCGGCCTCGGCCTTCGCCTGATCGGCCTCGGCCTCCGCAGCCGCGGCAGCCGCCTGCGCAGCTTCGGCCGCGGCCTCGGCCGCCGCCGCATCGGCCAGCGCAGCGTCGGTCTCACCCGTGTCCTCGGAGGCGCACGCCGCGAGGATCAAGGACAGTACGACCCCGATGGCCAGGAGTCGCGTCCAGTACTTTCTTCCGGTCATCTCTCCCCCTTGATTGGTGCGATGACTTACGGCTACGAACGAGGACGGGGGCTCCGCGGTTGACATCAGCCGCTGCCCCCCTCAGCCCGCCGTCGTCCAGTGACGCCGGGCACATTAGTTGTTCGACAGCGGCGACGCCCATCCGGCCGGAGCCGCTCGCACGACGGCACGGCGAATCCTGCGCCGCGCGATCGGAGGGTGCGACCATCGAATAGCCTCCGATGCCCCATGGCCGCATGGCCGGCAACGCATCGGACTCACTCCGCCGCCTGCGGGACCCGGCAGCCGAATCCCTTTGGTCGAACGTCGACAACTCGGTACGCTCGCGGCATGGCAATCGTTGTGCGCCTTCCTGACGAGGTGGCCGCCATCTTGACCGAACGCGCTCACGAACAGGGACTCACCGTACCCCAGCTGATTTCAGACATGGTGCTGCGTCCAAGTCGCCGTCAGGCGCTGGACGAGTTCATCGGCTCCGCGGATGTGCCCGCTGATCCGCCATTCGAGATTCATCGCGCGCGGGAGGAACTCGTGGACGGACTCCTACGGGATCAGAACGACCTCAGCGCAGACTTCGCACAACGCTCCACTCGGTTCTCTTCACCCTCGATCGATCTCGACTGAGTGCCAGTGCTCGTCGTCGATACGAGCGTCCTCTTCGCTGCGCTCGCCCGGCGCGAGCAACACCACGACGCGTGCGCCGATCTGCTCCGCGCCGAGGCGAGGCTGGTCGTTCCGGCACCGGTAGTGACCGAGACGTGCATGATGGTCGATCGTCGCATCGGTCCCCGGCACGAAGCGCAACTCCTCACCGCGCTTCACCAGGGCGCCTTCGAGATCGCAGACCTCGACGCGCCCGACTACGGACGGGCTGCTGAGCTCGTGGCCGGATACGAGAACCTCCGCCTCGGATTCGTCGATGCGGCCGTGATCGCCGTGGCAGAGCGTCTCGGTGCAACACGGCTCGCAACGCTCAACTATCGCGACTTCACCGTCGTGCGCCCGGCTCATGTCGAAAGCTTCACCCTGGTTCCCTAGTCCGATTCCCGCCGAGATGGTTCGGAGACGTGCCTCCAGGTGGCCGTCCCTGGGGTGGCATCCTGCTGGTGGTCAAAGCGCACCCCCGGCTACCCGCGCCGGCCAAGCCGGTCGTCGCCCGCGTGTGCGAACATGGCGGCATGTGGATCCGGACCGTGCCCTACGAGGACGCCGGCGACGAGTTGCGCCGCTACTACGACCGCCAGCGGGAGTCGCTGGGCGAGGTGACCGAGATGACCCTGGCAGGGTCGGTCTACCCGCGACTGGTGGGCGCCCGCCTCGAGTTGTACGCGGCCACCGAGCGCTGCCCGTCGTCGCTGTCGTCGCGACAACGCAATCTCATCGGTTTCGTGACCTCGGCACTGAACGGCACCGTCCACTGCATGAGTCAGGTCACGGTGAAGCTTCGTGCCGACGGTTTCAGCGACGACGAGATCGTCCGGCTGGCCGCCGACCCGGCCGGCGCCGCGGAGGCGCTACCGGATCCCGAAGCCGCCCTGGTTCGCTACACCGTCGCCCTCACCACCCGACCCGGCGAGATCGGCGAGGACGACGTGGCCGCGCTGCGCGCCGCCGGGTTCGACGACCTGGCGATCGTGGACGCCAACGCCCACTGCGCCCACCTCAACTACGTCAACCGCGTGGTCACCGGGCTGGGAATCCACACCGTGGTCGACCCCGATTTCCCCGCCTACGACGCCATCCCGGCGGACTGAAGCAGAGGCGACGCAGCCGTCCCCATCGGATAAGTCTCCGCCGGCCTCGGAGTCGTCAACTGCACCGTCTGATTGTTGCGGGCGCACAGGCCGCGGCCGACCTGGCTCAGGCCACGGCCGAGGGCAACCAGGATGCAGTCGCTGCAGCCGAAGCCGCCCTGCAGGACGCCCAGGCCGCAGCCGAGGCGCGCACCGAAGCCGCCGCCGCCCAGGCCGAGGCGGACGATGCCCGCGCCGCGGCCGAGGCCGCCGGTGAGGCGGCCGCAGCGGCCGGCGAGGAGGCCAAGGACGAGCCGATGGACGAACCGATGGACGACGCCGGCGAGGACAACATGGAGGGCACGCTCGTCCCCGGCCAACCGGACATCAACGGGGACGGCGAAGTGATCATCGGCATCGCCAGCCCCGGCGACACCAACGACGGCGGCTTCTACCAGAGCTTCGTGGACGGCGTTACGTGGCCGCCCAGGACGTGGGTCGCGTCATCAACCCTCTGGGCTGCCGCGGGCAGGTGGAGGGCGGCCTGCACCACGGCATCGGCTACGCCCTCGTCGAGGAACTCCGCCACGACGAGGGCGCCCCGCTGAACCCCAACTTCATGGGCTACAAGGTCCTGATGGTGGACGACATGCCGGATATCGAGGTCGTGCTCGTCGAGGACCCGGACCCCGACGGCGGCCCCCACGGCGCCAAGGGCGTCGGCACACCCGTGATCCCCGCCATCGCACCCGCGGTCGCCAACGCCGTCCGCGACGCCATCGGCGTCCGGCTCACCGAACTCCCCATGACCCCGCCCCGGGTGCTCGCGGCGCTGCTGGAAGCGGAGTCATCCCCCGGACTTGCGGCGCCGGAAACTGCTGAGCCACCCCGGCGAGCCAGTCCGCAGGCGTCGAGGGAGCCGCGGATCGGCTGCGCCTCAGCCCGCCCAGAGCGAGTCGATGGCGCGGAGATGGAGCCGGTCGCCCACGGCGCCGGACTGTTCGCCCGTGTGCAGCAGCAGGCCGGCCCGGAAGGCGCCCGGCACGACGGCATCGAGCCTGTCCCGCAGCCAGGCGAGGGGTTGGAGTTGGCGAGGATCGGGGGATCGGGTCGCCTTGACCTCGACCGCCGCCACGGCACCGTCCGGCTCCTCAAGAACGAGATCGATCTCCCGGCCTTGACTGTCCCGGTAGTGCGACAGCATGCGGTCACGCGCCGAGGCGGAGAGTTGGCGGGCAATCTCGTTCACCGCGAAGCTCTCCAGCAGTGGCCCGGTTGCCGGCGCGGTCGGCGGGGCGAGTGCGCCTGCGTCGACCCCCAGGAGGCTGGCGGCCAGCCCGGTGTCGCTGAGGTGGAACTTGGACCGGCGCACCGGCCGGGCCGGCAGGTTCCGCGACCAGGCCGGCAGCTCGTGGATCAGGAAGACCGTTTGCAGCCACTCGAAGTACGACGTGGCGACCGCGCGGCTGGTCTGCAGCCGCCGCGCCGCCTCCGACAGGTTGACCGCACCGGCTGTGAGCCCGGCCGTCCAGCGCAGCAACGCCGGCAGGGCTGCGGTCCTGCGGACGTCCGCGAGGGCGGCGATGTCGCGCTGGGTGACGGTCTCGACGTAGCCCCGGAACCATCGCCGGCGGCGATCCGCGGCGAGCCCGACCACCTCGGGGTAACCACCGCGGCACAGGAGAGCGAGGTACCCGTCGCGGGAGGTGCGCCCGGCCGCCGGCGCCGCCGGCGCACCCTCGAACCAGGCGTCGATCGCCGTCGGCGGGACGCCGGCTAGTTCGGCCTCCGACAGCGGCCACAGACGGAAGATCTGCACCCGTCCCGCTAGCGATTCGCTGATGGTCGGGACGGTGAGGAAGTTGGTTGAGCCGGTCAGCAGGAACCGACCGGGTGTCGGCTCGGCATCCACGAGTTGCTTCACAGCCCGGACCAGGCGGTCGCCGCCGAGTTGGATCTCGTCGACGACCAGCGGGTGGCGCCGGCCCAACAGGAAGGTGATCGGATCGGCTTGGGCGATCCGCAGTTCCGCCTCGTCGTCGAGGGAGACGTAGGTTCCTCCCCGGCGCTCGGCGATCATGCGAGCCAGGGTCGTCTTCCCGCATTGCCGGGCGCCGTGCAACATGACGACGCGCGACCACTCCAGCGCCTCCTCGACGAGGGGCTGCAGATGCCGACTGACGAGTTCGATGACCCGAGCGTACCACCTGATGAACAAACCGTTGGACAGTTACTGAACAAACTGTCGGTATACTAATACACAAATAGTGCAGCTACCGACCTCGCTGTCCGACGTGCAGTACGGCGGCAGGTCAGCCGGACAACTCGGTCAGCTCACCGGCAGCGGTGAGAATGGTCGCGCCGGCTTCGATGTGCGCCTCACAGGTGCCCTCGTCGTTCATGGGCAGCAGGAAGAGGTCGAAGCAGCCCCGTAGGTCGGCGATGGTGGAAGCGCAGACCGATGGCGTTCCGGTGACCGCGTACAGGTCGAGCAGCGACTCCGGCAGGTGTTGGGCGGCCTCGTCGAGACGGCCGGCCAGCATGGCGCGGCGCACACGTGCGGACCGAAGTTCGTCGAGGCCGACCTGCCGGCGGATCTCCGCTGGCGCGTCGAGAGCCATGTAGGCGAAGTGGCGCAGAGCGCGGCGGCGCTCGGTGTCGTCGTACGCCAGGTACGCCGACCAGGCGACACGGGCGCCGGCCCCACCCCGGATCGCCGCGGCAGCCTCGGGCATATCAGCCAGAGCCTTGGCCGAGAGGATCACCCAGTCGGCCTCTGCAGCCCCGAATCGCTGCACCCGCGGCCCCCGCCCGGCAACCGCCATGGGGACGTCTCCACCGAACCAGTCCAGAGAGGCCGGCCCGACCCGACGGCCGCTCAGCAGGCGGCGGTTGGTCACGAAGGCGTCGACGAGATCCGAGTAGGGGCGCTCGGGCTCGAGTTGCAGCGGCGCCAGGACGCGGCTCCCGCCTACGCCGAGACCATGCCAGACACGCCCGGGGGCCATCTCCGCCAGCGTCGCGACAGCGGCGGCAGTGGTCACGGGATGACGGGAGAAGGGGTTCGTGATGGCCGGCCCCACGACAAGAGTGTCGGTGGCGGTGAGGATGGCACTGAGCGCCACGTAGACGTCCCGCTCGGTGCCCTCGTCGGCCACCAAGCAGACTTCGGCGCCGAGGTCTTCGGCGAGGCTCGCCAGAGCCACCAGTCGCGTCACCGGTTGCGTGGGTTCGAACCAGACCCCCCACGGGATGCCGGCGGGATCGCTCACCGCTTCTTCCTCGCTGACACGATCCACCGGGTAGGCCATGGGCGGTGACGGCCCACGCCGATGCCGGCAGCAGCCCCAAGGACACCCAGCGGCACCGACGGGCTCATGCCCGAGGCGCGCCGGGGACGACGACGCTCCGGGCGGTGTGCGCCACCAAGCGACCTGCCTTGAAGGTTCGCCGGGTCCCGGGAGCCGCGGCGATGGCCTCACGCGCTGAGAAGGCCTCCACGGCCACGAAGTCGGCGACCGCGCCGGGGCGGACCTCGGCTGGCGGAAGTCCCATCACGTCCCTGGCCTCGCCCGAAACTGCCGCCAGGGCCGCTTGCGGAAGCAGGTGCCCGGCAGTGACGAGGAGCGAGGCCGTCTCGAAGGGGTCGCCCCGGCCCATGAGATTGAACGGGTCCTGCAGGTTGTCACCCCCACCGGCCACGCGCACACCCGCCTCCGCCAGCGCCCCCAGGGCGGTGAGGCCGCGTGGCGGTGCCGTGCGGCGGCCCCGGCTTTGCAGGAACAGGTTGGTCTGCGGCAGTGTCACCACTCCGATGCCGGCCTCGGCCACGAGGGCGGCGATCTCCCGCTGATCCGGCTCGGGCATCATGCCCAGGCTGACGCAGTGGCTTGCCGTCACCGGATGCGCGAAACCCCGCTCCAGCACACCGCGGGAAACGTCGGCAAGGGTGCGCACCTGCGGGTCGAGCGTCTCGTCGACGTGCAGATCCACTCCCAAGTCGGCGTCGGTGGCCGCGTCGAGACAGACCGCGACACACTCGGCCGGTCGCGGGTCGAGGGCGGGGGCGCCGCCCACGAGGTCCGCTCCCGCTTCGATGGCGGCCGCGAGGGCTCGCCGGTTGCCGGCACCCTCGGGGCCGGTCAGCGGCACGCCGACGAGCGCCACGAGTTGCAGATCGACGACGCGGCGACAGAGGCGCCGCACCTCGGAGAGGGCGTCGATGCCGCGGGCGCCGATGTCGGCGCCGACGTCGGTGTGGCTGCGGATTGCAGTGCAACCCGCTTCGACCAAGATCTCGACGGCCCGGAGTGCTCGCGCCATGATGTTCTCGGCGCTGATGCCACCGCGGGCCTCATGCCAGGCCTCGATGGCACCGATCAGGTCACCGGTGGCGTTGACGACCGTCTCGGCCGACAGGGCCTTGTCGAGATGGGCGTGCGGCTCGGCGAGGCCTCCCAGCAGCAGCATCCCCCCGAGGTCGTGGCGCTCTGGTGACGCGCCGAGCGGGCCGTCATCGCCGGCGCTGACGTCTGCAGCCGAATCGCTTGGTGGAACGCTGCTCCCACCGGCATCCGGCTGCGCCGGCGTTCGGGGTGACGAAGTCCTTCCACCCGCCGGGGCGGCATCGTCCACCGCTGCAACCACACCATCGACGACGGTCACGTCCACCCGCCGCCCGTCGGGCAGCAGGGCATCGGCCAGGATGCAGGATGCGCCCACTGCCGTCGAGGGTAGCCCGACCGGGCTGAAGGGCCGGGTTGCGCGACGCGGGGCGGAGGGTGGTTGCCGACGGACGGCCTGCAACAATGGAGCCGTGCGGGTGGTGCTGGTTCTGGCCGACGATCCTGCCGCCGACGGTGGCGGGCTGCGCCGGACCGTCGAGTCCCGCTTGGCGGCAGGCGGGCACGACGTGGACGTGATCGACCTGCACGAGGGCGACTTCAACCCGGCCATGAGCGCGGCCGGACGCCGGGCCTACCACAGCGGGCAACCCCTCGTGGAGCCCGACGTGGCCGACTTCGGGCCGCGCGTCAAAGCCGCCGAGGCTCTGATCTTCGTGTACCGAGCAGGCTGGACGGGGCTGTCGCCGCGGCTGAAAGGGTTCGTGGACCGCACGTTCGTCCCCGGCGTGGGCTTCCACCTCGTCGACGGCAAGCTGCGGCGGGGACTCACCGGGGTGCGCCGGCTGGTGGCGATCGCCGTGCACGAGCGGCCTCGACACGAGGTTCGCCGATGCCGCGACGGCGGGCGCCGCATCCTGTTGCGCACCATGCGGCTGATCGTGAACCCGCGCTGCCGGCGGCGCTTCGTCGCGCTCTACGACTCGCAACCCGAACGTGCCGCCTCGATGCGGCGACGCTTCGACACCCGGCTGGACCGCACCCTGGCGGGGCTGTGAGCACGCCGGTCGTCCTGTGCCATCCGGTGCCGGAGAGCTTCGGCGCGGCGGTGGGTGCGCAGGTCGTCGAGACCCTCTCGGCGGTGGGGGCCGAACCTCTGCTGCTCGATCTGTACGCCGACGGGTTCTCGCCGACCGAGGCCGACGCTTCCCTCGTTGCGGCCCACCGGGAGGCTCTGTGCACCGCCGGCGCGCTGGTGCTGGTCTACCCGACCTGGTGGAGCGGCCTGCCGGCCATGCTCGCGGGGTGGTTCGAGCAGGTCGTCGCCGGGGGCTCGATCCCCCGGGAAGGCGGTTCGGACGCAGCCACCGAGACCCGGGAACTCCTGGCGAACCTGAGCTACCTCGCGGTTGTCTCCACACACGGTTCCTCGAAGCTCATCAACGCCGTGCAGGGTGAAGCCGGCATGCACTTCCTGCGGCGCAGCGTGTACCCGCTCTGCCCAGCGAACTGCAGGATGCGCTGGCTGGCCTTCTACAACTCCGATCGCTCCACCGCCGAGGATCGCCGGGCGTTCCTGCAACGGGTCGACCGCAGCCTGCGCCGTCTGGCCTGAGCGCGTACATTCCAGCTTCCGTACGCACTCTCTGAACGCAAGAACACCACGAACTGTCTCACCCCGCCATGACCCCGCTTCGAGATCCAACACGACCTGCGCCCGCGACATCGGACTCAGGAGATCGCCCCAAGGGTGCCGGCCTCTTGGACCTCCTCCGTAACCACTTCCCAGATCCACACGAGCGTGGACGAAGGTTCGAGCGGCTGATGCAGTATGCGCTCCAGCGTCACCCTGGCGAGTACGGTCCGCACCGGTTCGAGGATGTCTGGCGGTGGGCCGAGTGGCCCGACCGGGCGAGCCACGGCTTCGGCGCCGACATGGGTATTGACCTTGTGGCACGCCAGACCGAGGCGTGGGGTGGCGGGCTGTGCGCCATCCAAACGAAGTTCTACGACTCGGGCACCATCGGAAAAGCCGCTGTGGACTCGTTCCTGTCTGCGTCGGGCACGAACATCTTCAGCGATCGCATCCTCGCGGTCACCTCATCGCTCAGCGAGCACGCTCGCACGGTCATCTCCAAGGCTTCGCCCAGGTGCCAAGTGCTCTACCGATCCGATCTTGAAGATTGGACGGTGAATTGGGCGGCGTACTTCGACCAGCCAGCGGACCTGACCTTCGAGCCCGCGCGGTACGAGCCGCACCAGTACCAGGCAGAGGCGGTGGAAAAAGTCCTCGCCGGCTTCGACGAGCACGACCGCGGCAAGCTGATCCTGCCCTGCGGCACCGGCAAGTCGGTGGTTGCGATGTGGATCGCCGAAAAAATCGCAGGTCCGGGCGGGCGGGTACTGTACCTGGTTCCGTCAATTGCCTTGATGGGCCAGACGATGCGGGAGTGGGCCCGGCAGCGGCATCCCGACGTACCCCACCGCTATGTCGGTGTCTGCTCGGACACTCGAGCGGGTCGCAACCACGAGGATGCCGACATGGCCGAGTTGGCGATGCCAGTCACCACCGACCCCGAGCGAATCGCGCGCGAGTTGTCACGGGCTCACCTCGACGAGATGACGGTCGTGTTCTGCACGTACCAATCGCTGGAACTGGTCGGCGACGCGCAGATCCGGGGCGCGCTCGGCTTCGATCTGGCGATAGCCGATGAAGCGCACCGAACCACCGGCATCCAGGAGCAGGACAGGGGTAATTCGTTCACGCTCATCCACGATGAAAGCGCCGTGGTGGCCGACAGGCGGCTCTACATGACGGCGACGCCCCGCGTGTACACCCAACGGGCGAGAGCCAAAGCGGCGGCACACGCCCGCGATCTCGGCGTGTACTCGATGGACGACGAGCACACCTACGGCGCGGAGTTCTACGAGATGGGCTTCGGAGACGCTGTGGAGGCGGGCCACCTCACGGACTACAAGGTGCTGGTCATCGCCGTGGCCGAGGGCACGGCGCTCCCAAGGTACGAAGGCCTCAACATAGAGTCGGGAGCCGGGCCGAACACCATCACACTCAAGGAAGCGGTCAAGTTCGCCGGCTGTTGGGACGCCTTGGCCGACCCGACAACCCGATCCGCCGACGGACGAGTCACCGGACTTGCGCATCCGGTGCTCGCCGCTAAGCGAGCCATAGCGTTCACAAACACCATCCGGGCATCGCTCCGCGTGCAGCGGTACTGGAACCCGATCATCGACGCGGTGGCTCCTGCCGCGGGGCCCGAAGACGAACTACTGGCGTGTGAGATTCGCCACGTTGACGGCAACAGGAATGCCCTCGACCGCGCTAACACCATCGCCTGGCTGCAGGACGGTGAGGACGGCGCCAGCTGCCGGATAGTCACGAACGCCAAGTGTCTGACCGAAGGCGTGGACGTTCCGGCCCTCGACGCGGTGCTGTTCCTCGAACCGAAGAAGTCCCAGATCGACGTCGTGCAGGCCGTCGGCCGCGTGATGCGCCGCTCCTCCGGCAAGCAATACGGCTACGTGGTGCTGCCCGTCGTCGTGCCCACAGGCCTTGGCCTCGCCGACGACGAGGTCCTCTCCGGATCCGACTTCAAGCAAGTGTGGCAGGTGCTCAAGGCCCTTCGTTCCCACGACGAGCGACTGGACGTGCCTATCAACACCGTCGATCTCGGCGGCGCGCTACCGCTGACGATCCTTACGGGCGAAGGCGTATGCAACCTCTGTGGCACGGCCGGCTGTGACGGAGGTGCGAAATGCACAGCGGCCCCCGCGACAATCAGCGAGCACATCGCGTTGCGCCTTCCGTTCGAGGTAGCTATCGCGTCGAAGCTGGTAGAGGCCTGTGGCGACCGCCAGTATTGGGATCGATGGGGTAAGGAGGTCGCGGCGATCACCGACCGCATCGTCGCCCGGACCTTGACCATCCTCCGACTCAGGCCCGAACTCGCCGACGCTTTCGATGAGTTCTGCGAGGCGATGCGAGGAACCATCGGCGCCCACCTCACCCGAACCGCTCTCACGACGATGCTCGCCCAGCACATCGTTACCTTGCCGGTGTTCGACGCGCTGTTCGCAGAGAGCGGATTCGCCGACCGCAACCCGATCTCCAAGGCGCTCAACGAACTACTCGACGAATTCAAGACGCACGAGTTCCACCTACGGGAGGAGGCCCGCGATCTCGACCGATTCTACGCGGGCGTCCGGAATCGCCTGGCGGGCGCCACAGACTCCGACGCACGCCTGCGCGTAATGCTGGAGGTGTACGAGACCTTCTTCGCTGAAGCCATGCCCGATGAGGTGAGCCGCCTCGGCATCGTCTACACGCCGATCGAACTCGTGGACTTCATCCTGCGCTCCGCCAACGCGGTGTTGAAGCAGGAGTTTGGACGCGGCCTGACTGACGAGGGCGTCCACGTCCTGGACCCGTTTACCGGCACGGGTACGTTCATAAACCGTCTGCTCACCCAGAACGACAGCGACGGCCAACCGCTCGTCGCCGACGCCGACCTGCGCCGCAAGTTCTCGGGCACCGCCTCTGCCTCGGGCGAGATCCATGCCAGCGCGGAGATGCATGCGAATGAGATAGTGCTGCTGGCCTACTACCTAGTGTCCTGAGTCGGGTATTCGTTGAAGATATGCGGCGAGGGTGTCGAGGATGTCGTCGGCGGTTTTGTGCCAGGTGAAGGGTTTGGGGTTCTGGTTCCAGCCGTCGATCCAGGTGTTGATGGAGTCTTGGAGGTCGCCGACGCTGGTGTGGGTGCCGCGGCGGAGCCATTTGGTGGTGAGTTCGGAGAACCAGCGTTCGACGAGGTTCATCCAGGAGCTGTAGGTGGGCGTGAAGTGGAAGCTGAAGCGGGGGTGGCGCAGGAGCCAGCGTTGGATGGTGGGGGTCTTGTGCGTGGAGACGTTGTCCAGGACGATGTGCACGGCGAGGTGGGCGGGGACCTCTCGGTCGATGAGGTTCAAGAACTTGCGGAACTCCTCGGAGCGGTGCCGTGCGGTCATCGTCGAGATGACCTTCCCGGAGGCGACCTCGAGGGCGGCGTAGAGGTTGGTGGTGCCGCAGCGGCGGTAGTCGTGGGTGCGCCTCTGGGGAACCCCGAGCATCAGTGGCAGCATCGGCGCGGTGCGATCCAGGGCCTGGATGCCGGTCTTTTCGTCCACGCAGAACACCACCGCGGCCTCCGGGGGGTTCAAGTAGAGGCCCACGACGTCGCGTACCTTGTCGATGAACTGCGGGTCCGGGGACACCTTGAATTCCCCGAGGCGGTGCGGCTTGAGACCGAAGGCCCGCCAGATACGACTGATAGCGGTCTGCGACATCCCCATCGCGGCGGCCATCGACCGCGTCGACCAGTGCGTCGCCCCCGGCGGGGCCTCCTCAAGAGTCCTCACGATCACCTCCTCGACCTGCGCGTCGCTGATCCTGCGCGGCCCACCCGGGCGCGGCTCATCGGCGAGCCCGTCCAGGCGCCACAACGCGAACCGGCCCCGCCACTTGGACACCGTCGCCGCACAACACCCCAGGCGCTCAGCGATGTCCTTGTTCAACTCCCCGGCCGCGGCGCCCAACACGATCCGACACCGCAACGCCAACGCCTGCGACGACGACGGACGCCGCGCCCAACGCTCCAACGTCTCCCGCTCAGCCTCGCCGAGCTCAACCACAACCGCCGGGCGGCCACGCCGCTGAGCCATGATCAACTCCGATCACCGCCCACCTACCACCACCAACATAACCCACCCAACACCACATACCAACGAATACCCGACTCAGGACACTAGTGGTGCGTCGCGGATTTGGTTGCGCGGTTGAGTGTGAGGCGTGCGCGGCGGGTTTGGGCGATGATGGGGTTGGGGAATTTGGTCCAGATGAACGGTCGGGGGTTGTGGTTCCAGTGCGCGGTCCAGTTGTCGATGGTTTCGGTGAGTTCGGCGACGCTACAGAAGCTGTTGTGTTTGAGGGCTTTGCGGGTGAGGATGGAGAACCAGCCTTCGACGAGGTTCAGCCACGAGGCGCTGGTGGGCGTGTAGTGCAGGTGCCATCGTCGGCGTTTGGGGTTGGCGAGCCATTTCCGCACGGGTTCGGACTTGTGCGCGGAGAGGTTGTCCAAGATGACGTGGACGTTGAGGTGGCGGGGGGTGTGCAGGTCGATCCAGCGGAAGAACGCCAACACGTCGGTGCCGGTGTGGCGGCGGCGGGTCTGGTGCAGGACCTCGCCGGTGGCGACGTTGAGGGCGGCGAAGAGGTCCACGGTGCCGTTGCGTTTGTAGTCGTGGGTCATCGTGGCGGCCCTCCCGCGTCTGATCGGCAGCGACGGCTGGGTGCGGTCCAGGGCCTGGACCTGGGTCTTCTCGTCGAAGCTGAACACCACCGCCGCCTCGGGGGGATCCAGGTACAAGCCCACCACGTCGCGCAGTTTCTCCTCGAAGTTCTTGTCGTTCGACAGCTTGAACACATCAATCCGCCAGGGCCGCAGACCGTGGCGGCGCCAGATCCGCGCCACGGAGTCCTTGCCGACACCGTGGCGGGCCGCCATGGCGCGCGTCGACCAGCACACCGACCCGTCATCGGGCGCCGCGGCGACGGTATCGGCCACGATCGCCATCTCCAGTTCGTCGCTGATCACCGGCGGCCGGCCGCGCCCCGGCGCCACCCGCCCCACACCGGAAACACCCGACTCGGCGAACCGCCTGCGCCAACGACGCACCGTGTTCGGCGCCACACCGCAACGACGCGCGATCACCTCGTTCGCCACCCCGTCGGCGGCCAACAACAACACCTCCGCCTGGCGCACCACCCGATGCGGCAGCACACCCGAACGGCTCATCGCCTCCAACTCGTCGCGCTGCTCGCGAGACATCACCAACGGGGCCGCAGGAAGACTCATACCAACACCCTACCACACCCGTCCAACAAATAAGCGACACACCACTAGCCGCCATCAAGATCGAGGAGGGCCACAAGGACCGCACGGGCAACTACGAGCCTTTCGAGGGGATCGTGCTGACCGACACATTCCTGATCGACGACAGCGACCGGCTACCCGACACCGGGCCGATGGGTCGCAACTCGACGAGGGCGAAACGTCAGAACCGGACGCCGATCCAGGTGATTGTGGGAAATCCGCCATGGTCGGCCGGCCAGAAATCAGCGGGCGACGACAATCCCAATATCGCCTATCCGAACGTCGAGGAGCGGGTCCGGTCCACCTACGGGACGCGGCACAAGGAGGTAACGGGTAAGTCGCCGGGCGGCACGGCATCGGGCAACCTTTACGTCGAGGCGTTCCGGTGGGCATGCGACCGGCTAAACGGTCCCGACAACAATCCCGCCCGTCCTGGTGTGGTGGCATTCGTGCATCCGAACTCGCTGGCAACAGGCACCTCGCTGGTCGGAATGCGGGCCGCGCTCCGAGACGAGTTCACGGACGTCTACGTAGCGAACCTACGCGGCGACGCGTACAAGAGCGGTGACGAGTTCCGTAGGGAAGGAGACAAGATATTCGGCGGTGGATCCCGCAACGGCGTACAAATTACCGTGCTGGTCCGCAATCCCGCCAAGGACACCTCCCAACCCGCTTCGCTTCACTACGCCGAAGTCCCTGAATACAGTTCGCTCGACGAGAAGTTCGACTGGCTGGCCCGGCTCAAGGATGTGACCAGCAACCGGTTTGAACCCGTGTCCATCAACGACAGGCACGACTGGGTGGACTTGACCGACGGCTCATTCGAGAAGCTGCTGCCGGTTTGCGACACCGACAGGAGCAAGGCGGAGGTTGCCGTCACCGCTCACGCATCTGGAGTGAAGACAAAGTGCGATTCGTATGTCTACTCGTTCAGTCGCGACGATCTGACCGTACGTATGCAGCAACTTATCGCCTCCTATTGCGATGCTGCCGAACTGCTTGAAGCCGGATGCACCCTGGAAGAAGTGACTGAGAATTACCAACTGGATGCCATCAAGTGGACTCCAACCCTGAAACAGGCGCTCAGACGCGGCGAAAAGATCGCGTTCGACGAATCCCGCATTCGCGAGGTGCTCTACCGGCCATTTGCCAAGCTCTGGCTCTACGACGACTCGCGAATTTTGGCCGAAATAAAGACAATCTCGGCCATGTTCCCCCGGGACGAAGTCATCGCGCCCACCCCCCCCCCCCCCAGACTTCCGAGGGAAGCGATCCTTTGCGAAGTCACCCAGCAACTTCCCTACGGGGTCATCGCTACGAACAGGCTCATCGACCTCCACGTCACTGGGCGGACCCCTCGATGCATCCCCCGGCAGCAGCCATCCTCGTCTCCGGAACGTCGAACATGATCTTCCAAGCGCTCGCCACGAAGACGCTCCCAGATCTAGCTGCGATTCGGGGCTCCCGGCAGACCCGGGCGCTCCCGCGGCGCAGAAGCCGGCACCCATAGAGGGGGAGAGAGAATCGTTGCTGGTCAGCCTCACTCAGCAGCTCCCATTCGGGATCGTGGCGACCGGCTGTCTCTTCGACCTGTGCGCAACCGGACGCCAGACCAGGGCACTACGCCGGCGGAGGCGATCGTCGTGACGGACCCTTCCGATCGGATCCGCATTGCCGTCCTCGCCGCGGCCATCCTTCCCGACGTGCACTCGCTTGACTCTGCAGCTCGTGTCACTCCACCCTGCACCCCGCAAGCCATCTGCACGCTATGAGTGACGCGCCGACGCTCGGTTTCGACCTGCCACCTCAGGGCGGTGACGAGGACAACATCACCGACTGGTGCCTGACCCGATTCCGATCGCACTACGGAGACGACGCTATTAGCAAGGACGACATTTGGGAATACCTGTACGGTGTGATGCACGCCCCCGACTGGCGGGAGCGCTACCGCCACGACCTACAACGCAATTTGCCCCGCGTGCCGCTGGCCGCCGACTTCGAGGCCTTCCGGGTAGCGGGCCGCGCCCTCATGGACCTGCACGTCAACTACGAGGTTGTCGAGGAGTGGCCCGTGACCTGCGAGGTGGACGGCCGAGCGGACGAGGGCGACGCCGATCCGGCTGCCTATCGCATCGACGGCAGGATGCGCTGGGCCGGCAAGGGCAGGGAGCAGGACCGCAGCGTGCTGGAAATCAACCACCGCTGCCGCCTTGTCGACATCCCCGACGAGGCCCACCAGTACGCCGTGTCGGGCCGATCTCCCCTCGAATGGGCCATCGACAGCCTGAAACGCAAGCATGACAAGCCCTCGGGCATTATCGACGATCCTAACGGCTGGCACGCGTGGGCCGAAGAGCCGTTCAAGCTTGTTCGCCACCTACGGCGACTCGTCCGAGTATCCGTGGAAACAACCAGAATCGTCAAGGCCCTGCCCGCATCGCTGGCTGACTCGACATGACAACCGGGGACGGTGTTCCCTCGCGAACGGGGTTGAGAATTCGCCGTCGAGATGAACCCTCCGGACCCTGCTGTGACACGTTCGCCGGGTGGCGTGCGGTGACGCTGACCTGCCTCAGGATGGCCGGCGCGCCCGGGCTCGGTCACGAACGGGCGGCCGACGCCTCCTGGCACGACCCCGCCTGCCGAGGGGGCCACTGCACACCCGGCCGGGGCAATGGCCTGCCTTGTGCCCGCAACTGGTCAACGACGTCCGCGACCACGGCCCGAATACCCGCCGCCGCCGCCTCGCGATCAGGATCCAGCCAACTGACCAGGGGAAACCCGTCGCAGAGACCGACCCATTCGCCGTCCTCCTCGGACCACTCGGTCCAGTACCGATACTGCTCCTCATCCATCGTTGCCCTCCATCGCATCTATGGCCCGCAGTACCTGCCGCACCTGATAGGCCTTCGCCTTGCCCTTGCTGGGCTGCAGTACGAGGACCGGGTGATCCATCCAAGGCGTCTCGTAGATCACATGGCTGCCTCGGCCTTGTCGCGGCTTCCCGAACCATACGTCACAAGTGCCGCACAAGTCGGCCCACGAGACATCCCTCGGGTTGTTCCTGATCTTGGCGAGTCGTCTCCTGCGCTACACCAGACCATTATCTAGCATTTATCTAGCATTTACTATCAATTTCAATATTATTCAGTATACTTACTGCTTGCTTCATCGCCGGTGGCGGCGTGGCGGAGTCACGACCACGTTCCGGCCGGGAGTCGCGGTGGGGGGCGTGGCGGATCGCCGAGCAGCCTGTTCCGGATTCATCGGGATGGGCGGAGTGGCAGCGGCGCGCGAGAGCGCGGCCCTACTCAGTGGCCTCCTGAGTGCTGTCCCCGGCGGCTTCGCTCAGCAGGCGCCGGAGCACGAACGGGATGATGCCGCCGTGCCGGTAGTAGGTCGCCTCGGCATCGCTGTCGAGGCGGACCGTGAGGGGCAGGTGCCGCTGCGTCCCGTCGGCTGAGGTCGCCACGAGCGTCGCTGCGCCGCCGGGTGCGAGATCCGCGGCCAGGCCGATCACGTCGAACGTCTCGGTGCCGTCGAGGCCGCTGGTGCGCCAGCCCGCCCCGGCGGGGAACTGCAACGGCAGCACGCCCATGGCGATGAGGTTCTGGCGGTGCAGCGTCTCGAAGCTCTCGGCGACGACGGCCCTCACGCCCAGCAGGGCGGTGCCCTTGGCCGCCCAGTCACGCGACGATCCCGTTCCGTACGCGGCGCCCGCCAACACCACCAGCGGTACGGACTCCCGACGATGGCGCTCGGCGGCGTCGAAGATGGTCATCAGGTCTCCGCTGGGTTGGTGCACCGTCCAGCCCCCTTCGCGCTCACCGGCGAGGTGGTTGCGCAACCGGGGATTGGCGAATGTGGCGCGCACCATCACCTCGTGGTTGCCACGCCGTGCCCCGAGGATGCTGAAGTCCTCGGGCGCCACGCCCTTGCTCCGGAGGTAGTGCCCGGCCGGGCTGTCCGGAGCTATTGCGCCCGCGGGTGAGATGTGATCGGTGGTGATGACGTCACCGAGCGTCAGCAGGCAGCGAGCACCCCGGATGTCGGCGAGCGCCGTGGGCTCGGGCGCCATGGACTCGCAGAAGGGCGGCGCGGTGATGTAGGTGGAGACCGGATCCCAGTCGGGCAGTGCCGACGGCCTGCCGCCGAGGGAGCGCCAGCGTTCGTCGCCCTCGAAGATCTCGCCGGCGCGCACCGCGAAGAGGCGGGGAGCCACGGCGCTGTCGATCTCCCGGCGGATGTCGGCCTCGTCGGGCCACAGTTCTTCCAGCAGCACGGGCTCGGAGATCGCGTCGAGAGCGATCGGGTCGGAAGTGAGATCGACGTCCACGGTTCCGGCCAGGGCGTAAGCCACGACCAGTGCCGGCGAGGCCAGGTAGGCCAGACGGCACTGGGGGTGAATGCGCCCCTCGAAGTTGCGGTTGCCGGACAGCACGGCCGCGACCGACAGGTCGTCCTTCTCTATGGCAGCCGCAACCGACGCGTCCAAGGGCCCTGATCCGCCCGCACACGTGGTGCACCCGTAGCCGACGACCGCGAACCCCAGATGCTCGAGGTCCACGAGCAGGCCCGAGCGCGCCAGATAGTCGGCCACGACCGGCGAGCCGGGCGCCATGCTCGTCTTGACGTGCAGCGGCGTCGTCAGCCCCCGCTCCAGGGCCTTGCGGGCCAGCAGTCCGGCTCCGATCATCATGGCCGGATTGGACGTGTTGGTGCAACTCGTGATGGCGGCAATCACAACGTCGCCGTCTCGGAGCGGCAGCTCGGCGTCCTCGACGCGGTTGCTCACGATCCGCCCCAGCGGGTAGTCGCGGACGGCCGTTCCGGGAGGTGGGCGGAAGCCGGGCTCGCCGGCGCGCCGTCCGGCCGGCTGCGGGGACTCCGGCACGGCAACCAGGCGCGTCCCGGATCCGACGACCGGCGTGGCGATCGAACCGCGCTCGCGCCCGGACTCATCGCCCTCGCTCGCCTCTCCCGGTCCCGACAGGCTGACCGGGTCCGGATCCCCCTCGCCGTCCGGCGCCGCTGTCCCCGAGACCTCGTCGTGGCGATCCGACAGCGCCGCGACGAGCGACGCCGGCACCTCTCGCAGACTCAGGGTCTGCGTGGGCAGCGAGGGTCCCGCCACCGTCGGGGCAACGGAGGCCAGGTCGAACGGCACGACGCGCCTGAACGCCGGTACTGAACCGTCGGTCGGACGGAACAGGCCCTGCGCGCGGCAGTATCGCTCGACGAGGTCCACGTGTGCGGGAGTCCGCGCCGTCCGGCGGAGGTAGCGAAGCGTCTCGACATCGGGGGCGAAGAAGCCGGTGGTGGCGCCGTACTCGGGAGCCATGTTGGCGATGGTCGCCCTGTCCTCGGTGCTCAGGGCGTCGAGTCCGGGGCCGTAGAACTCGACGAACGCCCCGACGACGGCCGCCTCCCGCAGCACGCGCGCCAGCGTCAGCACGACATCGGTGCCGGTGACGCCGGCGGCGGGGCGCCCGGAGAGCCGTACACCCACCACCTCGGGCAGTACGACATCGATCGCCTCGCCGAGCATGACGGCCTCGGCCTCGATGCCGCCGACCCCCCAGCCCAACACGCCGAGCCCGCCGATCATCGTGGTGTGCGAGTCGGTACCCACCAGGGTGTCCGGCCGGGCAACCGGGTTGCCGCGACCGCGGTCCACCGACACAACCGACGCCAGGAACTCCATGTTGACCTGATGCACGATGCCTGTGCCGGGCGGTACCACCCGAAGGTTGGCGAACGCCTGCTGGGCCCAGCGGGCGAAGCGAAACCGCTCGGCGTTGCGCTCGTACTCGATGGCGAGGTTGGCGCCGAAGGCGCCGAGGTCGCCGGCCACGTCGACCTGTACGGAGTGGTCGATCACCAAGTCGGTGGGTACGTGGAGATCGATCCTCGCCGGATCACCGCCGGCTCTCTGGACGGCGCCGCGCATGGCGGCCAGGCCGAGTAGAGCCGGGATGCCCGTGAAGTCCTGAAGGATCATCCGGCCAGGGCGGAACGCCACCGAGTTGCCCGCAGCCTCCGGGTCGGCCCAGCCTGCCAGGGCCATCACATCGGCCGCGGCGCGCTCCGGCGACTCGCCCCTGCCCGAACTCTCCTCGGCGTACCGCAGCGCACCCTCCAGCAGCACCTTGATGCTCACCGGCAGGCGGCTCACGGGGCCGAGCTCCAGCTCCTCGAGGCGGCTCAGGCGGTAGTAGCGCAGCGCACCGGTGGCGGTGCGGAGCGTGGCCTCCGATCCGAAGGCGCTCAACCGGATGATCCTGCGAGGAACCAGGCCTCGCCGTCGAGGTAGGCCTGGGGTACTTGCACTGTGCCGCGCATGATCTCCCTCGCCGTGCGATCCATGGTGAGGCTCGGGACTCGCCACGCGCCGGACGAGCGCTCCGCGGCCACGCGCAGGACGAGCACTCCGGCGGGATGCCCGAGACGAACCGCCCGCGTTGCCGATGCCCCCCCGCCGGTCTGCGCCGGGGAGGTATCGGGCAATCCGGCGACAACCTCCGCCACGACGCTGCCGTCCATGGCCGCTGCGGCAGCACAGGCCATCGCACCGGTCATCGCCAGGGTGCGGTGGGTGCGCCCCATGGATATGAGCCGCACCGCCAGGTCCACGTCAACAGCAGGCACTTCGGTGCCGCTGGTGGTCCGGTACGCCGCGGGCGAGCCCACCACTGCCACCTTCGGTACCGTCCGGTGCCCGCGGGCGGCCTCCGCCGGCGAGTCGGCCACACCGATGCGCACCGCGGCTTCGCAGCGGATCCGCTCGAGGCGCTCCAGCAGGACGGCATCGGCGTCGAGCGCGGTGGGCAGAGCGGCGGCGGCCGCGGGTGCCCCCAGAGCCTCCGCCGCCACGAACACGGCGGGGTTGCCCACATCGATGATCGACACAGGGACGGCACCGCATCCCGGCACGTCGACGTGCTCGCGCACCAGGCCGGTGGGCAGTGCGCCCCGCCCGATCGAGCCACCCGGCTCGACGTACTCGAGGGTCAGTCGCGCCCCTGTGCCGGGCACCCCCCCGATGGCGAAGTCGCCGGACGGGTCGTAACGGCCCGACTGCACTGGTACCTGCGTGCGGAACCGCTGCCCGGTGTTCAGGCTCAACGCGACAACCGGGATCGCACTCCGGTCCGCCGCGCCGCTGGACAGTGGATCCCGGCCTTCGCCGGGATGACGACGGGTGTCGCCGGGATGACGACGGGTGTCGCCGGGATGACGACGGGTGTCGCCGGGATGACGACGGGTGTCGCCCCCGCCGGCCGCACCGCCGGCCGCACCGCCGGCCGGCACGAGACCTGACTCCACCGCGAACGGAGCGATGGCGGCCGAGATGTTGCCGCAGTTGCCGGCAAAGTCCACTCGCGGCTCGGCCACCTCCACCTGGGCGAACCGGAAAGCCACGTCCGCGCTGCTGCCGGGCGGCGCCGCCCCCACGATGGCGGCCTTGCTGAGCGAAGAGATCCCGCCGCCGAGCCCGTCGATTTGCCGCCCGTCGGGGTCGGGGCTGCCCAGCGCAGCCAGGATGATCGCCTCGACCTGCTCGGACCGGTAGCCGGCCAGATCGTCGCTGCGGAACAGGACGGCTCGGCTCGTACCCCCCCGCCAGAACGACGCCGGGACCGCCCGATCCATCCTCAGCCCGCCGTATACGGCCGCGGCGGTGACCCCTCGTAGAGCGCCCGGGGCCTGATGAGTCGGTTGTTGGCATACTGCTCGAGCACGTGGGCGGTCCACCCCCCGACCCTGCTACAGACGATGAAGCTCGTGAACATGCTGAGCGGGAAGCCGAGGTGGTACAGCACCAGCGCCGAGTAGTAGTCCACGTTGGCGTTGAGCCTCTTGCGTTCGCGCAACTCGGCCTCCAGCGAGCTTGCCACGCCATGCCAGTGCGGCTCACCCGCCTCCTCGCCGAGTTCGGCGGCCAGACGGTCCATGGCGATCGCACGGGGATCGCGGGTCCGGTACACGCGGTGCCCGAAGCCGGGAACCTTCCGCCGGGCTGCCAGAGCCGCCTCCACGAACGGTACGACGCCGTCGGGTTGGCCGATCTCGGAGAACACCGCCATGGCGTCGTCCACGGCGCCGCCGTGCAGCGCGCCCTTGACCGCCCCGATGCCCGACACCATCGCCGAGTAGTAGTCCGACAGCGTGCCCACCGTTGTACGCGCCGCGAACGTCGAGGCGTTCAACTCGTGCTCGGCGTAGGTGTTCAGCAGGGCGTTCAAGGCGCCGGACTGCTTCGGAGAGGGAAGCCGGCCGGTCAGCATCCGGCAGAAGTTGGCGGCGTGGTCGAGTTCCGGGTCGGGCTCCACCGGTTCTGCACCCACCATGTGGCGCGACATCGCAGCCACCATCGTGGGAAGGCAGCCCACGAGCCGCGCCGCCTTGGCGACCACGGCCTCGCGGGAGATGTCGTCGGCGGTGGGATCCTCTGCCCCCAGTAGCGACACGGCCGTGCGCAGCACCGCCATCGGGTTGGCGCTGTCGAGCGGCGCCGCCGCCAGGAGGGCCGCCACGCTCTCGGGCAGGTCGCGCTGCGAGGCCACCAGCCCGGCGAATTCGGCGCTCTCCGCGGCATCGGGCCAGTCGCCGTGCCACAACAGCCAGGCAACGTCACAGAACGTGGCCTCGGTGACGAAGTCGCGGATGTCGTAGCCCCGGTAGGTCAGCACGCCGGCCGGTCCATCGATGAAGCAGACCGATGAGTGGCAGGCCAGCACGCCTTCGAGACCGGCCACAACCTGCGGCCGGCTGTCCTGACTCATCGGTGACCTCCTCGGCTCGGTCGGGCAAGCACGCCGGCACGCCCTCGGAGGGTGCTGAGCAATCGACGCCAAGCGCCGTCGGATCCGCTGGACCATGGATTCCGGCCTCCGCCGGAATGACGGATCATGTGGCCCGCAGCATTACTCAGCAGTCTCCTGGTGGCGCGGTCAGCCCAGTTTGAACGGGTCGCGGGTCGCTCCGGACATCTCGACCCACACGGACTTGGTGTGCAGAAACTGGCGCAGCCCCTCCAACCCGTTCTCCCGCCCGTGACCGCTCATCTTGTATCCGCTCGGCCATCCGGCGTGCCGCTCATTGGTAGCAACCTGCCTGCACAGCATCCAATCCTACGGCCGCGTTGGGCGACTAGCCCGCGGCCGGGAACGGGCTGCCGGGGTGCTCCTCGGTCAGTCGCCACCCGTGATCTCGTCCATCTCAGCTCGCAACTCGGCCCCTAGTGTCCTGAGTCGGGTATTCGTTGGTGTGTGGTGTTGGGTGGGTTATGTTGGTGGTGGTAGGTGGGCGGTGATCGGAGTTGATCATGGCTCAGCGGCGTGGCCGCCCGGCGGTTGTGGTTGAGCTCGGCGAGGCTGAGCGGGAGACGTTGGAGCGTTGGGCGCGGCGTCCGTCGTCGTCGCAGGCGTTGGCGTTGCGGTGTCGGATCGTGTTGGGCGCCGCGGCCGGGGAGTTGAACAAGGACATCGCTGAGCGCCTGGGGTGTTGTGCGGCGACGGTGTCCAAGTGGCGGGGCCGGTTCGCGTTGTGGCGCCTGGACGGGCTCGCCGATGAGCCGCGCCCGGGTGGGCCGCGCAGGATCAGCGACGCGCAGGTCGAGGAGGTGATCGTGAGGACTCTTGAGGAGGCCCCGCCGGGGGCGACGCACTGGTCGACGCGGTCGATGGCCGCCGCGATGGGGATGTCGCAGACCGCTATCAGTCGTATCTGGCGGGCCTTCGGTCTCAAGCCGCACCGCCTCGGGGAATTCAAGGTGTCCCCGGACCCGCAGTTCATCGACAAGGTACGCGACGTCGTGGGCCTCTACTTGAACCCCCCGGAGGCCGCGGTGGTGTTCTGCGTGGACGAAAAGACCGGCATCCAGGCCCTGGATCGCACCGCGCCGATGCTGCCACTGATGCTCGGGGTTCCCCAGAGGCGCACCCACGACTACCGCCGCTGCGGCACCACCAACCTCTACGCCGCCCTCGAGGTCGCCTCCGGGAAGGTCATCTCGACGATGACCGCACGGCACCGCTCCGAGGAGTTCCGCAAGTTCTTGAACCTCATCGACCGAGAGGTCCCCGCCCACCTCGCCGTGCACATCGTCTCCGACAACGTCTCCACGCACAAGACCCCCACCATCCAACGCTGGCTCCTGCGCCACCCCCGCTTCAGCTTCCACTTCACGCCCACCTACAGCTCCTGGATGAACCTCGTCGAACGCTGGTTCTCCGAACTCACCACCAAATGGCTCCGCCGCGGCACCCACACCAGCGTCGGCGACCTCCAAGACTCCATCAACACCTGGATCGACGGCTGGAACCAGAACCCCAAACCCTTCACCTGGCACAAAACCGCCGACGACATCCTCGACACCCTCGCCGCATATCTTCAACGAATACCCGACTCAGGACACTAGGTGGCTGGTGTGGAATGGGTTGTTGTCTGGTGGCTCTTCGCACTCATACTGGTGATGTGTTCCCGGCGGGTGTGGTTGGGGTGTTGGGGGTGGGTGGGGGTTCAGGTGAGTGCCCAGTGGGTGGCGCGGGTGTGCAGTCCGAGCGCGCCGAGGCGGGCGATGTTGGCGGCTGCGGCGAGGAGGTTGAAGTCGGCGTCGACTTTGGGTTGGCCGCGCACGCGGGCGTGGCGGCCGCCGTGGTGTCGGCGCATGAGGTGCGCGAGTTTGCGTTCGACTTTGGGGCGGGTGGCGCGGTAGTCGTCGCGCCAGGCCGGGTTCTGTTGGCGCGCTCGGGACGCGGCGAGGGCGGTTTCGTGTGCGCCGATGCGTATGGTTCTGCCGGCTTTGGCGTCGGTGCAGTCGCCGCGGAGTTCGCAGTCGGCGCAGTCGGCGCCGAAGCGGGCGGTGCCGGCGCCGTCGGGGCGGTAGTTGATGGCGACGGTGACCTCGGCGGGGCAGGTGACCGTCGCGGCGGCCAGGTCGACGCTGAAGCGGTCCTTGGTGAAGCGTCCCGCGGGCGCCTGCGGCGCTTGGGTGCGGCACTTGGAGTTGATGCGGTGCTCGCCGAGGAGGCTCTGGAAGTCGCCGCTGCCGTAGGCGCAGTCGCCGTAGACGGTGGGCCTGCCCGCGAAGTCCTCCACAACCTCCCCGGCGTCGCCGGCAGTGCCGGTGGTGCCGGTGGTGGTGGTGTCGGTGGTGGTGGTGTCGGCGGCGGCGGCGGCGGCGGTGTCGGCGGTGAGCAGGTCGGCGATGAGTTCGGGGGCGGGTCGGGCGTCGGGGGCGTTGGCGGCGGTGACCGCGGTGGCGGTGATCAGCTCGGAGTCGGGGTCCGTGGCGATGTGGCCCTTGTAGCCGTCGAAGCCTCGTGCTGCGGTTTTGTGGCCGTGGCGGGCGTCGCGGTCCACCACCGAGATGATCCGGTCCCGCGCCACGCGCCGCGCGATCACCAGGCGCCCCTCGGGGTCCTCGCAGAGGTCCTGGCCCACAACGGCGGCCAACAACTCCCCGCCCTGCGCGACTTCGACGCTCAGCGCGCGACCCTCGAGGGCTTCGAGCACCGCCACGGCGTCGCCGGCGATGGTCGCCACGAGGGCCTCCCGCGCCGCCGCGTCGTCCCAGTCGCACGCCGGCTTGGACCGCGACGCATAGTCGCCGCCGGCGACGGCGCCCCGCACAATGGCCCCCAGATCGCGATCCGCGGCCTCGAACACGCCGCGGATCGCGGCGCGCAGCATCGTGACGGTGTCCTGGGTCGCGACCGCGTCGTAGATCGGCGCGGAGTCCAGCACCCGCCGCTGAGACAGCGCCCCCGCCGAGCGCGCCACCTCGAGGGTCGCGTCGAAGATCCGCCGCGGCGCACCCGACGCCGCCAACCGGGCCCGCATCCCCACCAACACCGTATGGGAGAACCCGCCGCCGTCGACGTCCAAACCCCCGCACGCGTAACGCCAACGCGCATCGAACTCGAACGCCGCCACCGCCTCACGGTCCGACAAACCGAACCAGCGCTGCAACACCATCACCGTCGCCACCACCCGAGGCGGCACACTGCGCCGCCCCCGCGACGAGAACAAATCATCGAACATCCCCTCGGGAAACAACCGGGCACCCTCACCGAACAACACCGCAAAAATCGAACCAGGACCCACCCGCTCGCCCACAAACCGCGTCCCCTTGAACAAATCAGCCTGACACGGCTCAACACCAACCGTCACAACACCAACCTCCCCACAACACCGAACCACACACCTGTAATTCTACCAGACCACAACACCCCAAACGCCGAGAAAAACACCAGCCACCTAGGATCGTTGCTCATGAGCATCTGCACCGTCGAGATCGATGTGGCCGCTGACTTGAGGCGGACGTTCGCCTACCTGGCGGACGCCTCCAACCAATCCGAATGGCGTCACGACGTGGCCACCTGCGAGTTGACCGAAGGTGCGCCCGGGGTCGTCGGCGCGGTCTACCGGCAGACCAATCGAGGTCAGGAAGTCGACTTTCGCATCACGGGTGTGGAGCCCGACGAATCGATCACCTGGGTCTGCGCCGAGGACACTTCGTGGCCGGTACGCGGCACGTACCGGCTGAGCGACCTGGCGGACGGTGGCACGCGTATCACGATGGATCTGGAGATGGCCCCGTCGGGGCCGTTCATCGTGATGCGGCCGTTCGTGCCGCTGATGGTCAAGGCGCAGCGCAAGAAGTACGCAGCCGGCCTGCAAGCGGCCCTCGGCTAGTCCGGCCGGCGGTCGCTCTCGCCGCGACAGGCTGGGGCCTTCCCCCGAGTACGAAGCCGGTCGAGCGCATCCACGGGCACGTTCGTGTGCTTTGTCCGGTGATTCGTCGGTGTCCGTCAGTCCGAGCCGGGCGGTCCGAACGGCAGAACGTGACATGCGACTCGATGCGGCTCGCCATCCGGCAGGAGCGCCGGATCGTCCACCTCGCACACGTCGGTGGCAAAGGGACAGCGGGTCCGGAACCGGCACCCGGAGGGGATGTCGAGCGGCGAGGGAATATCCCCCGAAATTGGGGCGGTCTCGTCGACCGCGCCTAGCGCGTAGGGATCGGGGTGGGCGTCGAGCAGCGCCCTCGTGTAGGGATGCCGCGGCGTCCGGAAGACTGCGTCGACGGGCCCCTCCTCGACGATGCGCCCCAGGTACATGATGGCGACCCGGTCCGCCACGTGGGACACGACAGCCAGATCGTGAGCGATGAAGATCATCGCCAGACCGAGGTCGTCGCTCAGTTGGGAGAAAAGATTCAGGATCTGGGCCTGTATCGACACGTCCAGGGCACTCACAGCCTCGTCGGCTATCAGCACCTCGGGCTGCACCGCCAGCGCGCGGGCAATGGCGGCACGCTGGCGCTGCCCGCCGCTCAGCGCTCGAGGCCGGCGCCCGGCCATCGACCGCGGCAGACCCACCACGTCGAGGAGTTCGTACATGAAGTCCTCGCCGGCACGACCGTGGACCCTGCCGGCCTCCCCGATGGCTGCCCCGATCGACATCTGCGGGTTGAGTGAGGTGTACGGATCCTGGTAGATCATCTGCATCCGTCCGTGGAGATCGCGGCGCGACTGTCCCGTGGCCTCGGTCACGTCGACGCCGTCGAAGACGATGCGACCCCGATCAGGCCGGTACAGGGCGACCAGGCAACGTGCCAGCGTGCTCTTGCCGCTGCCCGATTCGCCAACGATCCCGAGCACTTCGTTCGGCAGCAGGTGCAGCGAGACCCCATCCACGGCGTGAACGCGCTCACGCGGCTTCCGGCGGATGATGTCGAGCGGCGAGCGTCCGACGGCGAACCACTTCTCGAGCGCCTCCACCACGACGATGGGCTCGGCGCCACTGGTACCGGTGGGCAGTTCCGCGGTGTGCGCGTTCATGTCTCGCTTCTCGCGAACGGGCAGGCCGACAACTGCGTCGGCGAGACAGCGGTCAACTCCATCGACACGTCCGCGCACTCGTCCCGAGCCAGCGGGCAGCGCGGCGCGAAGGGGCAACCTGAACCCAGCGTCAGTAGGTCCGGTGGCTGGCCCGGAATGGTCCGCAGGTCGGACCGATCCTCCGGCTGGAGTTGCGGCATCGCATCGATGAGTGCCCGGGTGTACGGGTGGTCCGGGCCACTGAACAACACATCGACGGGGGCGATCTCCACGATGCGCCCGGCGTACATGACGGCCACGCGATCGGCGGTCGTCCCGATCACCCCCATGTCGTGCGAGACCAGGATCATCGACATGTTGCGCTCCCGCCGCAGATCCTCGAGAAGCCGCAACACCTGATCCTGAATCGTGACGTCGAGGGCGGTCGTCGGCTCGTCGGCCAGCAGGAGGCGAGGCTCACCGGCCAGGGCCATGGCGATCATGACCCGCTGGCGCATGCCGCCGCTCATCTCGTGCGGGTACGCCGACATGCGCCTCTCCGGCGCCGGGATCCCCACCCGCTCGAGCAACTCGATGCTCCGTTTCCGGGCCGCGGCTCGGCTGAGTCCGGCGTTCAGGCGCAGGACCTCGGAGATCTGGTGGCCGATCGTGAAGACGGGGTTGAGGGCACTGGCAGGATCCTGGAAGATCATGGCGATCTCGCGGGCCCGGAGTTCGCGCATCTCCGAGCGGCTCATCTCCAGGACGCTGCGTCCGCCGAAATCGATGCGCCCGCCGAGGACCGCTCCCGGGTGGGGAACCATGCCGACGATGGCGCGGCACGTGACGCTCTTGCCGGACCCCGACTCGCCGACGAGGCCGAGGACCTCGCCCTCACCGACGGTCAGGTGGGCGTCGTTCGCTGCGAGGACGATGCCCTCCAGCGATGGGAAGCCGATGCGGAGACCCTCGATCGATAGGAGGGGGGGCGCCGGGGAGCCCGGCTGGACAACCCGATGCGCCGTCTCGGATGACATCAGCCGACCACTCCGAACTTCTGGCCGAGCCGATCCGCCAGCGAGTCGCCGATCATGCTGAAGCCGGCACCCAGCAGGACGATCACCACCCCCGGGAGCGTCGTCACCCACCACGCCTGAAGCAGGAAGCTCTGCCCGTCGGCCACCATCGCTCCGAGCTCGGCGGTCGGCGCCTGCACACCGAGTCCGAGATACGAGAGGGCCGCCAGCAGCAGCAGGTTCAGGACGATGTCAGCCATCGAGAACACCAGATTCGACCTGATCAGGTTGGGTATCCCATGGCGAAGGATGACCCTCCGGGGCGAGTACCCCAGCGTGCGCGCCGCCAGGATGAATTGCTGCTCGCGCAGCACCAGCATGTCCCCCCTGGTGAGGCGGGCGTACAACGTCCAGCCGACCGCCAGGACACCGATGTACACACCCTTCAGACCCGGCCCCAGGATCGCCACGACGGCGATCACCAGCACGATGAACGGGAACGCGATGAAGGCGTCGATCACGCGAACCGTGATGCCGTCGACCCATCCCCGGAAGTAGCCGGCAAGGGCCCCGACGATCATCCCGAACACCATCGGCACGTACGTGATGACGAGTACGACGACCAGGTCGAGGCGAATGGCGTAGAGCGTGCGCGAGAAGATGTCCCGGCCGAACGGGTCGGTCCCCATCCAGTGCTGCCACGACGGGCTCAGCAGGCGCTGGGAGAGGTCGAGGGCATTGGGATCAGCGGGGGCGATGAGGGACGCGAAGAAGCCGGCGATCGACAGCGCGCCGACCACGGCGATCCCGATAGCCAGGGTGACGTTGGACCACCGCCGCTCCCGCTGAGCATGGCGGAGCAGCTCAGCGGCCTCACCTCTGAGACCGACAGCCCGGCGCCCTGCGTACAGAAGGGTTCTCATTCGGAGGCCATCCCGGCCCGGACCCTCGGGTCGATCACGGCGTACGCCGCGTCAGCGAGGATGTTGACGATGATGACCATTGCCCCGAAAACGAGGATGAGTCCCTGGATGACCGGGAAGTCCCGGTTGAGGACGGACTGCACGAGCAGGGCACCGAGGCCCGGAACCTGGAAGACAACCTCGATGATCACCGTCCCGCTGATCAGGAAACCAATGTTGATCGAAAGAACGCTGATGAGCGGCACGAGCGAATTGCGCATCGCCAGCTTGCCGACCACCCGGCTCTCGCGAAATCCCCTGGAGCGTGCGGCCTCGACGTAGTCGCTGTCAATCGCCTCGATGAGGCTCGAGCGGAGCGTCCGCATGAGTTGCGGGGCGAGGTAGAGGCCGATCGTGAACGACGGCAGGGTGAGGTGCTGGAGGATCCCGCCGAATCCTTCCCCGTACCCCCCGCTCGGCAGCACATCGAGCCGGATGGCAAACAGCAGGATGAGCATCAGTCCCAGCCAGAACTGGGGCATGGCGAAGGACACCATGCTCGTCAGCCGCACGATCTGGTCGGGTACGCGATTGCGGTAGATGGCCGACAGCGCGCCGAGCGGCACCGCGATCACGAGCGCCAGGACGGTGGCGTAGAGCAACAACCAGACCGTGGGCGCCAGCCTGTCGAAGACGATGTCGCGCACAGGCGCCCGTTTGATGATCGATGACCCCAGGTCGCCCTGGAATGCTCGCTCCACGAACGAGACGAGTTGCTGGGGCGCCGGGAGGTCCAGCCCGAGATCCTTGTTGACGGCGGCGATGTTCTCGGGGGTCGCCTGGAGTCCCAGCATCTGCACGACCGGGTCGCCGGGTATGAGCCGGATGACCAGGAACGCCACGATGAAGATGGCGGCGATCACCCAGACGCTGTGCAGCAGGCGCCGCCCTAGAAATCCCCACATCCGCGACAACGACCTCCCGGCACGAGTCGGGTCCCCGCGGCGCGGGGACCCGACCAGTCTCGCGTCGTGGCGGCTGCGCTGCCGGTGTTAGCGGATCAGTTGCTGAACCACACGTCCTCGAGGTCCCACCAGCCGTTGGGCACGACACGGAACCCCTCGACGTTGTCCGCCACCGCATGAACGGTAGGCAGGAAGTACAGCGTCACCCAGGGAGCCTCCTCCATGGCGATGCGCTGCGCCTGCGGCCAGAGTTCGGCCCGTAGCGCCTCGTCGGTGGTGAAAGCGGCCTCCTCGGTGACCCGCTCGAGTTCGTCCGGGATGTCCCAGCCGGTGAAGAAGCCGGCGAGGATGTTCTCCGGAGCCTTGTCGTAGAACAGCAGCGCAACCTCGTCGGGCACCACCACGTCCGACGTGAACTTCGGCAGCGGCACGCCCGACTCGTACTCCATGGTAAAGAAGCGGTCGCCGAACAGCGTGCCGGTGTCGACCTCCTCGATGGACAGGTTCACGCCGATCTCCGCCCACTGCGCCTGCAGGATGGTCCCGAGCTGCTCGTGGGCCGTCGAGCCGGACGGGAAGATGTAGGCAAGATCGAAGCCGTCGGGCATCGACGAAGCCGCCATGAGTTCCTTGGCCTTGTCGAGGTCGTAGAAATACGCCGGCAGGGTGTCGTAGTCGGAGTGGTACAGCGCCTTGGGGATCATGCTGTTGGCGATCTCGCCGACACCCCCGTAGACCGCCTCGTTGATCGCCGCCTTGTTGGTGGCGTAGTTCAACGCCTGGCGTACACCGATCTCGCCGAGCGGCGCAACGGTGTGGTTCAGGAACACGCCCTCGTAGCGAACGATGTCATCGACGTGGACACTGAAACCCTCGCTGGCCTGCAGATCGGGAATCTGCGTCCACGGCACGCCCTCCACGATGTCGGCGTCGCCGCCCTGGATGCGCAGGATGCGGGCGTTGTCGTCAGCGATGTAGTCGAACCGGATCTCGTCGAGATACGGCTTGCCCTCCTCCCAGTAGTACTCGTTGCGCTCGAGGGTGATGTGCGAGCCGGGTACCCATTCCTTCACTTTGAACGGGCCGGTTCCGAGCGGGTTCATCCAGTGGTCGTCGCCTTCGGCCAACACGGCGGCCTTGTTGATGATCGATGCGGGGAACACCGAGATGTTCTCGAGGAACGCCCCGACCGGGCGGTCCAGGTTCACCTGCACGGTCTGGTCGTCGATGATGTCGACGCTCTCGACCCCGACACCGAGGCTCGGGATGTTCACGCTGATCGTCGGGTCCGCGAACCGCTCCAGTGAGAACTGCACGTCCTCGGCCGTGACCGGCTCGCCGTTGGAGAACCTGGCGTTGTCACGGATGTGGAACGTCCACGTCAGGCCGTCGGCACTGGATCTCCATTCGTCGGCCACCCCCGGGCCGACGTTCGGGAGGGTGTCGGGATCGGCTTCCACGAGAGTGTTGAAGATCTGCACCCTGACGAAGATGGATCCGTTGTCGGCCACCCCCGCCGGGTCGAGGTTCTGCGTCTCGAAGAACCGGGCAAAGGTCAGCGACCCGCCGGACTGCGGGCCGGAAGGAGCCTCGGGCTCCGGAGCTTCGGTGGCGTCGGTGGTGGGCTCGGCTGCCTCTTCAACCGGAGCCTCCGGGGGCGGCGCGGCCGGCGCCTCGGTGGTTTCCGCGGGCGGCGGTGGTGGTGGTGCACTGGTGTCGTCTTCGTCATCGGAGCCGCAGGAAGCGGCGATGAGCAGCGTGACAGCAGCGAGCACGATGAACCGCCTCCAAGAGCGGCCGTCTCGCGAGTTCATGTTGATCTCCTTCCGCCAACGCCATACGCGATGCGGAGGGGCGCCTCCCCCCTTGGCGCCAGCGATCAGGACTGTAGTGCAGCGTTTTTTTCGCTGCTCACGGGCACTCAGCAGCCTCATCCGGGTCAACCACACCGCAGGCGCTCAATCGCTTCGATGCCCCGGGCGGCAAGGCGCTCGGTTGAGCGACAAGAATCCACTAACTCCAGCACCAACTCGACAGGGAGATCCGACACATGACTGCGACCGGAACCCGACTGATCGACACGCATCTCCACCAGTGGGATCTCGACCAGTGCCCCTACGACTGGCTCGACGCCGACCTGCCGCCCGTCTTTCACCAACTGCGCCGGACGTTCCACGTCGACGAGGCGCGGGAACACATCGAGGCCACGGGTGTCACCGAAGCAGTTCTGGTGCAGGCGGAGAACAGCCTCTGCGACACCGAGGCCATGCTTGGCGTGACGGCCTCCGACAACCGGGTCGTGGCAGTGGTTGGCTGGTTCGACATGCTCGACCCCGACGGGGCCTCCGCCGCATTGGACGCCCTGCAGGCCTCCGGGCCGGTCGTGGGGATCCGCCACCTGATCCACGACGAACCCGATCCCGACTGGGTGCTGCGGCCGGCGGTCAGCGAGAGCCTTGGAGTCCTGGCCGAGCACGGGATGGCGTACGACTTCGTGGGGGTGCAGTTGCGGCACCTGGAGCACGTGCCCACCCTGGCGGGGGCGGTCGGTGACCTCCGCATTGTGATCGACCACCTCAACAAGCCGCCCATCGGCACGGACGACTACGCCCGCTGGGTGGAGTTGATCGGCGCGGCGGCCGGCTTCCCGAACGTGTTCGCCAAGGTCTCGGGCCTGCACAACGTCACGCCGCACGCCGACTGGACGCCCGACGACCTGCGCGGCGCCTTCGATGTGGCTCTCGAGTCGTTCGGTTCGGGGCGCCTGATGTTCGGCAGTGACTGGCCCGTGTGCAACATCGGAGGCGGCTACCGGCGCCAGGTCGAGGCCTTCGAGGCACTCATCGCGCCACTGGACGCCGAGGCCAAAGAGGACCTGCGCCGGCGCTCCGCCTGCCGGGCGTACCACCTGGACTGACCCGGAGTCGGGCAACCCGAGGCCCCCGACTCTCGCTACGCGCCGCCCCTGTCGCTATCCCGACGTACAGCCTGCCCGGGACTCGAGTTGACTACCACAGAGATCACGTCGAAGTGTTCTCCGGCAAATGCGACGGGGCTGGTACGCGGCGAAGTGGCGTCCCGTGCCTCGCTGTTATCGCCTCAGGTTCGTGCCCGTCCTTGGGGCCCGCCATCGGTCTGCACGCGGACGGGCGGCGGCACGAGGGTTGGGATGACCCGCTTGAGGTATTCGTCGAACTTGGGCACCGTGAACGCTGCGTAGCCGTGGTCGGTTGCGTACAGCAGTCCTTTGTCGATCAACTGCTTGCGGATCGGACCGCACTGGGTGGACGATCGCTCGAGCAGTTCGGCCACGTCGCGTGCGAGTTGCGCGTCGGGTCCAAGTTCGGCCATGGCGCGCAGGTAGGCCTTCTGGAGTTCGGTCGTGCGGTCGAGTCTGACCTTGAAGAACCCGGAGTCGAGTTTCTCCTCAACGGCGATCCGGGCATTTTCCGCGTCTCGCCCGGTGACCTCCCTGCCGGTGGCCAGGTTCCATGCAGCCTGGCCGAACTCCTGCAGGAAGTACGGGTACCCCTCGGAGAAGTCCAGACCGTGGACCAAGGCATCGGCGCTGAAGACAACATCGAGCCGGGCGGCCGGCTCGCGCAGCACGCGCTCCGCTTCGGCCTTCTCGAGGCGCCCGATTTCGGGGAATCTGAACAGCCGTTCTGCATAGGTCTTGGCGTTGCCGACAAGCTCGTGGAGCTGCGGCAGGCCGGCAGCCGCAGCCGTGATCGGAAGGGCACGCTGCACCGTCCTGTGGATCGCCCCGATCAATGCCTCCATCTGGAGGCGATCCAGATAGTGCAGCTCGTCGAACAGCAGCACCACGCCGGTGTCCTGATCTCGGGCGGCTGCGCCGAGGCTGACGAGCAGGTCGGTCAGGTCGGCGCTGAGATCGCCACTGTCCGCGTAGCCCTTCGCCGGGCCGACCTCGAGGCCGACCGTGAGGCGCCCCTCTGGATCGATGCTCAGCGCGAACGACCTGAGCACCTCCGCTGCCCGCCTCACCATCTCCGTCCAACGGCCACGCGAGCCGAACTGGTGGAGAACTTTCCTGACCTCTCGGGCGAGTCCGGCGCGGAACTGACCGTCATCCCACTTGGTGACCTCTATCTCGACGACGCTCCACTCCTGATCCAGAGCGAGCTGCCGGAACTCGCCGAGCAGGACCGTCTTGCCGACACCGCGAAGCCCCACAACGATGAGGGATTGCTCGGTACGCCCGGCAGCGAGACGGCCCAGTAGGACATCGAACGCGTCGAGTTCGGCGACGCGGCCGACGAGGACAGGTGGCTTGGCCCCTGCGTTGGGAGTGTAGGGATTGGCACGCGGATCCATGGTCGAGCCTCAGCCTATCCGGGTGATCGCCACTTTTCCGAGTTTATCTTCGTTTATGATTCATAGCTAAAGTATGCAAATCTTAGAAATACCGGCCCCCAGGAGGCATCCGCCAACCCGGCCTCCGGCGACGACGCGCAAGAACATCGCCAGCGGCCCGCTGCACCCACTCGGTGGACTCGACGGCCATCCCGGCTCCCCAGAAGTCGTCCCAATCCGGTCGACTTCACACGCTACGGACTCGACCGTGTGCGGAGGACGAATGCACGTTGGCGAACACGTGAGCGACTCCAAGCGGCGCGCATACCGTGGGGCAACGGCACAAGTCTGATGCTTCGACCCCGTGACGTGTTAGCGCCAACAGAGGCCGCCGAGCAACTCATGGCACAGTCGGAGTGGAGCGAGCAAGTGTTGGCCATTTCTCATGAAATGGAGCAGGAAAGTGACGGAGTGTCGAAGGTATTTCATCGTGCAATTGAGACGATGTGGTTATGCCTGCTACCGCTTGGACAGGCGTGAATGCGGCGCTGCTCGCCGTGCTGAGCACCGTACTGGTGACCTCCTCCGCTGCACAGGCCGCCGAGGAGGAGGTGCGCATCGTCGCCCGCAGACTCGAGGACGGCCGCGTCGAGTTCGGACTCCAACAACGCCAAGCCGACGACTCCTGGGGCGACCGGCAACTCCCCCGCGCGCGCCTATTCCCCACCGATGCCACCATCGGACACTGGCTCGTGAGTTCACCGGTATCGCTCAACAACACGGACAGCCCCGGCGACCGATCCTCCGGCAGTGACCCCAACGACGACTCCGAGGAACGCGTTGCAGAGCAACAGAACGTCGACCCCGACCCCGACCCACCGGACTGCTCGGACGCCCCGGACGGCGCTACGTGCAATTCGAATGAAGAGGGGAATGAAGAGGGAACGGCCTGGTTCTTCTCCCCCGGGCCGTGGGACGGACCTGACTCTCTAAACCTGGAAGATTCTCAGAACCCCGGTTGAGCAAGCCGCGATTCCATCACGTCAACGGCGGCGGGGCGACAGCGAGTTGCTCAGCAACCGCACCGGCGTGGAGGCGGCGGTCCCACACGGCGACAACGAGAACCGAGGCGTCGATTTCCAGCGCACTGGCCACTGGATCTGTACAGTTCTTCGACCGTCTTGCGAGCGGGGCACGTGGACGATTCGGGCGTACGTCCGGGGGTTACGCTCTGGACGACGCAAGTCAACTATGTTCACCATCCACGCCACGAAGAAGCTCCTGGACCGGGCGAAGCAGCCGGTTCGGCCTCCCGTAGCAGATCCGACGCCGACGCTCGGGAATTGGTACGCGACGGCTGTCTTCTGGAGGCCGCAGCAGGTTGCGCTGCTGATGAACGAGCGCACGTTGCTGCCGGTGTTCATGCCGCTGGCCCCGGCCTCGTCGCTGCTGAGTCGATTCCCCGACCACCTGGCCGACGTGCTCGAGGCGATCGGCGTGCCGCGTGAGGTGGTGGAGGGGGAGATCGCGCTCATGGGCGAGGGCTCGTATTCGAAGACCGCGAGCCGCAGCCGGCTGGGGAGCATGAACGACTTCGTCCGCCTCGCCGGCTACTACCGCGCCGACGGCCAGGCCCAAGACCTGCTCGCTCTCTCGGCGCACATGGCGCAGACGCCGTGCGGTCCACTGTTCGAGACCTACACCTGCCCCGACAACGCAGTCCGGGCGCTCCTCGGCCGGCGGTAGACACGCCGGCGCTCGAGGGCTCATGGCCCCGCGGCGCAGATGCGCTACCTGATCCTCGGCTTCGACAGATGCCGGCGTCGGCGGTCGTCGGCGATTGCCGCGACACAGGCAATGTCGAGTTGTTCGGGGCACTCGTCGCGTGCCGAGGCCAGAGCGTCCGTCGCAGGGCGGAGGCGCGGAGCACGTGGCCGGCCGCGGCCCGCGGGTACGAGGTGGTGCGCAGCCTCGAGCAGGCCCTCGGGGCTGAGCCCGGTGACCGTCATGGGTTACTCAAGCCGGCTGCAGCTGGACGCCGCGCTGGTGAGCCGGATCCGCTAGTTCCTCTGGGGTGCGGAAGAAGCAATGGTCCAGAGCGGCATCTCCGATCGTCTCGCGGGTACGCCGGCGGTACGTGTCGAGAAGTTCCAGCGGCCATCCCTCGTCGCCCTGTTCGGGCAACTCCCAGATCACGAAGATCATCCACTCGTCGTCGAAGTCGAAGTCCGGCTCGATCCAGAAGTAACGAACACGCGCCACGTCCCCCTCCGAACACAACGCAGCGTTGAGTTCCTCAAATGACTTTCTTGTGAATTCATACAAATTCATGTGCGAAGTGTACACCGTCGACCGCGACCCCGGTCGCCCACAATCGGGGCCATCCCGGCCAGGAGCCTGTCACGGACCCCGATCCCGGGGCCTCCCACGGACTGCTGGAAAGTGGAGTCCGGCCGTCGTCCGAATCACGAGGCGAGTGGGCTGCGTACCTGCTATTCCGCGCTACGTCAGAAGAACGTGCGCACCGAGCCGACGACGTTGTGGGCGTCGTCGACCACCGGCATGGCCCGCCAGCGGTCGAACGAGGTGCAGGGATGGGAGATCCCGCAGCCGAGGAGGTCGCCGACCCTCAGATCGAATCCGGGTGCGATGCGGACGAAGCCGTGCTGGTCGTTGAGTTCAAACACCTCGAGCCGACCGTCGACGTCGTGCATCTCGCCGTCGCGGCGAAGCGTCTTGGGGATCGGCAGATCCATGTCGAAGGAGGCGTCGCGCTTCCCGAAGCCCATCAGGGCGAGGTCGGGCTCGGGGCGGGAGACCACATAGGACCAGAGTGTGAAGGCCGGGTGCAGCGGCGCGTAGGTGTCCATGGGCGGCCGCACGCCGAACGGCCCGGAGTCGAGGTACAGCTTCGAGTCGTGGGTCACGTACCCGCCGGGGCGGATGACCGGACGCACGGGGCGGCCGATGTCCCAGTCGCTGCCCAGGATGGCCACCACCCGATCAGGGAACATGCTCCCGCCGGCGGTGACGACCACCTCGTCGAGATGGTCGAAATGGCCGGCGGCGGCCAGGTGTTCGGTGAGGTCCCTCATCCGGCCCAGGAACTCGTCGACCTCGCTGAAGTCATCGCCCCGGAAGTGGAGGATGCCCTCGTAGCCCTCGACGCCCGCCAGGCGGATCCGGTCGGAGGCGCCGATTCGCTCGGCCACCCGCGCCGCCCCCTCGAGCGTCCGGCAGCCGGTCCGGCCCGCCATCATGCCCAGTTCCACGAGTCCGTGGATCGGCCGGCCCGCCGGGCGACCGGCCAGCGCCGCGTCCATGAGTTCGGTGCCCGCGACCGAGTCGATCAGGCAGAGCAGTTCGACCTCGGGGTGGGCGTCGAGTTCGTCGGCCATCCAGACGACGGCCGCCGGATCCACCACCTGGTGGGCGATGAGGATCCGGGGGATGTCGAAGGCCCGGAAGATGCGGGCCTGGCTGGCCGTGGAGGCGGTGATGGCCCACGCCCCCGCTTCGAGTTGGAGGTGTGACAACTCGGGCGACATGCTCGTCTTGCCGTGAGGCGAAAGCGACACGCCGCTGTCCTCGCAGAACCGGGCGACCGTGCTGATGTTGTGGGCCAGGGCGCTCGCCGAGATCACCATCACGGGGAACATGAAGTCGTCGGCGAAGAGGTTGAACTCGCCGGAGGTGGCCGTTCCGAGGTCGGCGCCGCCCACGAGACGGGGCCAGCCCTTGTACTGCCATTGGAGGTCGGCGTTGGCGACGTCGTAGTGCCGGCGCCAGCCGGCTGTTTCGCTGGTCATCGCTCAGGACTCCGGGGCGTAGGCCACGCACTCGATCTCGACGAGGATGTTGCCGTAGATCTTCGCCCCGATGGTGGTGCGGGTGGGCGGCTCGGTCGGGAAGTACTCCATGTAGACCTCGTTGTAGGCGTGGAAGTGGCGGTCCACGTCACGCAGGAACGTGTTGACCTTGACCACGTCGGACATCCGGCCCCCGGCTGCCTCGAGTGCCGCCTTGATGTTCTCCAGCGTCTGGCGGGTCTCCGCTTCGATGCCACCCTCCACGAGACCGCCCGGCTGCCAGGTGGCGCCCTCTCCGCTGGGCGGCTTCCCCGGCAGCAGCCCGGCATTGCCGGACACGAACAGGAAGTCTCCCGCTCTGATGACCGGCGACAGGAAGGGGTGTCCCGGCGGGCCGTCCGGAACCTCGTAGGCGCGCTTCATCTGACCTCCAGAACCTGGGGGCGGTCGGTTCGGAGACTGTAGACGCGGCGTCCCCGTCCCGTCCGTGTGCGGCTCCGGTCCCTCTGTTCGGGAGTGCGCCGAGCAATCTGCCGCCGGTGCCGGCCATGCCAGTGGACGATGGATTCCGGTCTCCGCGGGATGCCGAGGAGGCCGACGCGCAGGACCACTCGGCGCAATCCGAGAGATCGTCGTCACGGGTCGCCGTGGCCCGCCCTCGGATGGCTTCGACTACGGTCGGAAGCCGTGACAATCCCTCGAGCGGAGCTGTGCGAGCGCTTCCGGCGCATACCGATGACCGCGGTGTGCGACGCCATCTACCGGGCGGGCCGCACCGAGCGGGTCCTGCCGTCGCGGCTACGGCCCCTCTTCGCCGAGAAGCGGATCGTGGGCATCGCCCGGACCGTGCTGGGAGTCGGATTCGAGGAGCGCCGGCCGTGGACCGAGGGTGTCGAGCACATCGGTTCGTACCTGCGGATGTTCGACGGCATCCAGCCCGACGACGTGCTCGTGTCGGTCAACCGCGACAGCCCGGTCGGCCACTTCGGCGAGCTGACCGGTAACGCCGCGCAGGTGCACGGCTGCGTGGGCGTGATCCTCGACGGGAACCTGCGCGACACCGACGGGCTGCGTGACATCGGGCTGCAGGTCTTCTACCGCGACCTCTCGCCGCTGAACGCCATCGGCCGCTGGGAGATGGCGGCCACGCAGGTGCCCGTCACGATCGGCGAGGTGGAGATCCACCCGGGCGACGTGATCCACGCCGACTTCGACGGCATCCTCGTCATCCCGGCCGCCGAGGCCGAGCAGGTGTTGCTGGATTCCGAGACGGTGATGGCCGGGGAGGATCTCGTTCGGGAAGACATGCGCCTCGGTCTGTCCCCGGCTGAAGGTCTCGAGAAGCACGGATACATCTGATGGCCGCGCCGATCGCCCATGAGCCGACCGGCGGGACGCCGATCTGACGGCCGGCGATATGGCCGATCGCACAGCGATCGTCGTGCCCCACTCCGGTGTCGTGGAGACCGTGATCATCGTTGAGTGGCTGCACGCCGCCGGCGACCGGGTGGAAGCAGGTGAGGAGTTGGTGATCGTCGAGTCGGAGAAGGCCGAGACGGCGATCGAGTCGCCGGCAGGCGGCACGCTCGAGATCCTCATCGACGCGGATCCCGAGTCTGACGTCGAGGTCGACGTCGGCACGACGATCGGTCACGTGGTGGGGTGACCGCTCTATCGCGCTTCTCGCTCGACGGACGCGTCGCCCTCGTCACGGGCGCCGCCAGCGGGCTGGGCCGAGCGATCGCCGTCGGGTTCGCCGAGGCGGGCGCCCGGGTCCGTTGCGTCGACCGAGATGACGACGGCAACGCGGAGGTGGCCCAATCGATCGGGGAGGCGGCCGATGCATGCGCCGCTGACGTGACCGACGCCGCGGCGGTCGCCTCAGCCGTCGACGGGCTTGTCGCCGAGGCCGGCCGGATCGACGTGCTCGTGAACAGCGCCGGGATCGGGGGACGCTCCCCCGCTGTCGACTACCCGGAGGACCTGTGGGACTCGGTGATGGAGATCAACTTGCGGGGCACCTACCTCGCCTGCCGGGCGGCCGGCCGCCACATGGTGGAAGCCGGCTCGGGTTCGATCATCAACATCGCCTCCGTCGGCGGCCTAGCGGGTTTCCCCGGCAGTCTCGGCTACCAGGCCTCCAAGGGCGGGGTTGTGGCGCTCACCCGGACCCTCGCCATCGAGTGGGCGCCGCAGGGCGTGCGGGTCAACGCCATCGCCCCCTCGCAGTTCGAGTCGGCCATCGTGCTGGCTCAGTGGGACAAGGAGCCCGACATGCGGGCCAACTGGGAGTCACGCACCCCCCTGGGACGGATCGGGCAACCCGAGGAGATCGTGGGCCCGGCCGTCTTCCTCGCTTCCGACGCGGCCGCCATGGTGACCGGGCACATCCTGGCCGTCGACGGCGGCTACCTCGCCCAGTGACGCCGCCGACCGGCCCGGCCGCACTTGCCGGCCTCACCGATGAAGTCGCCGTTTCGATCCACCGCACGATGGTGCGCATCCGCGTCTTCGAATCGCGGGTGACGGAGTTGTTCTTGGCGGGGAAGCTGCCCGGGTTCGTCCACACGTACCTGGGCCAGGAGGCAATCGCCGCGGCAACGTGCCAGAACCTCCGGGCCGACGACTACATCACCTCCACTCATCGCGGCCACGGACATGCCATCGCCAAGGGCATGCGCACCGACCGGTTGATGGCCGAGCTGTTCGGCAGGAAGACGGGCGCCAACCGGGGACGCGGCGGGTCGATGCACGTGGCCGACTTCTCGCTGGGCATGCTCGGCGCCAATGGCATCGTCGGCGGCGGGTTCGGCATCGCCGCGGGCGCCGGGCTGTCCGCTGCGCACCGTGGCTCGGGGCAGGTGGCGATCTGCTTCTTCGGCGACGGCGGTATCAACAAGGGCCCGTTCCATGAGGCGCTGAACTTCGCCTCGGTGAGGGCGCTGCCTGTGGTGTTCGTCTGCGAGAACAATCAGTACGCCCAGTTCACCGCCATCAGCCGCACCACGGCGGTGGACGATCTGTCGACCCGGGCTGCGGCGTACGCCATGTCGGGGCTCACCGTCGACGGCAACGACGCCGGCGCGGTGTACGCGGCAGCGGGCGCGGCCATCGGGGCGGCTAGACGCGGGGAGGGACCAACCCTCCTCGTCTGCGTCACGTATCGCCACGGCGGTCACTACGTCGGCGACGCCGAGGTCTACCGCGACGCCACCGAAGTCGAGCAGTGGAAGGCGGCCGACCCGATCACCCGACTGGAGTCAGCGCTCACCGCGGCGGGATGGCTGGACGCCAGTGGCATCGAGTCGGTGTGGGAAGCCGCCCGGACCGAGACAGCCGCGGCGGAGGAGTTCGCCGCCTCGTCGCCCGATCCGGATCCAGGTACCGCGCTGAACTACGTGTACACCCCGCCCGGCGAGGCGACGCCGTGAGGCGCATGTCGTTCGGGCAGGCGACCGTGGACGCCACGCGCCTCGCCATGCGGTCGGACGACCGGGTGATCGTGCTCGGCGAGGACATCAGTTGGGGCGGCAACTTCGGCCAGTTCCGGGGCCTGCTGGAGGAGTTCGGACCCGACCGCATCATCGACATGCCCATCTCGGAGGCATTGATCATGTCGTCCGCCGTCGGGGCGGCCATGACGGGCCTGCGACCGGTGGCGTCGATGAGCTTCCTGGAGTTCACGCTCGGCGCCATGGACGAGATCGTCAACCAGGCCGCCAAGATGCGCTACATGTCGGGCGGGCAGATCAGCGTCCCCCTGGTGCTGCGGGCCTCCGACGGCATCCTGCGCTCCTCGGCCGCCCAGCACTCCGGCAGCCTGGAAGCCCTGTTCACCCATGTCGCCGGGCTGAAGGTGGTGGCGCCGTCCAACCCTGCCGACGCCAAGGGCCTGCTGCGCTCGGCCATGGACGATGACGATCCGGTGATCTTCCTGGAGAACAAGTCGATCACAGCCAAGCGGGGCCCGGTGCCCGAGGGTGACCACCGCGTACCGCTCGGCGTGGCATCGGTCGTGCGGGAGGGAAGCGACGTGACCCTGCTCACCTACTCGGCCATGACTCTGCGCGGCATCGACGCGGCCGCCATCCTGGCCGACCAGCACGGGATCTTCGCCGAGTTGATCGATCTCCGAAGCCTGTGGCCCCTCGACTTCGAGACCGTCGCCAAGTCGGTGACAAAGACAGGCCGGGTCGTCATCGCCCACGAGGCCTGGCTCACCGGTGGCTACGGAGCCGAACTGTCAGCCCGCATAGGCGAGGAACTGTTCGCAGACCTGAAATCACCCGTCGTCCGCATCGGCGCAGCACGGGCCCCCATCCCCTTCAGCCCCCCGTTGGAGAGCGCCGTCGTCCCCGGCACCGACGCCATCGTGGAGGCGGCCATCAAGGTTCAGTCGTAGGGCTCAGAACACGGCGAGAGCGCCCGGCCGTTCAGCCGGTTCCGAAGCGGGGCGGCCCCTCGTCGATGTCCACGTAGAGTTCGTTCCTGCCTGCGAGCCTCGATGCCAGGAAATCGCCCGCCTTCACCGGTTCGTAGCGCAGGGGGTTCTCGGGCGTGATGCAACTCGGTACCGACGCGATCTCGGCGTCAGGGTTCGGGTTGACGAAGAACGGAATCGACAGGCGCTCGCGGTGGGGCGGAACGACGGCGCGATGTGGCGTCGATTGGTAGCGGTGATTGGTCCAGCGGGCCAGCATGTCACCGAGATTGACGATCAGTTGCCCATAGGGAGCCACGAGGGGTGTCCACTCACCGCCGAGCGGTTTGATCTCGAGGCCCGGGTTTCCGTCAGTGGCCAGCAGAGTGATCAGCCCGAAATCGGTGTGCGGTCTCTGCAGCACGCGCCACGACCCGTCGTGGTTGGGCGGCGCCGCACGGTAGAAGAACAGGCGCATACGAACCTGCGGCTCGGTCATGTGGTCGGTGAAGAAGGAGGCCGGCAGCTCGAGCGCCACGGCAAGCGAGCGCAGAATCGCTGCTGTCACCTCGAGCGCTTCCCGCTGGTAGGTCCTGATCGCCTTTTCGAAGCCGTGGATGTCCGGAAGCGGTCGCCCACCCCTCAAGTCCATGTCGATGTATTCGACCGGGCCGTTGGTGCCGTAGCCGTGCGCGTCGACTCGGGGGATGGCTTCCTTCTCGGCTGCCGGAAGTCGGCCGAAGGCATGTGCCATCTCGAACAACGCGTCCATGGACTCGTCGAGGCCGTGACCGGTGACGGCGAAGAATCCGAACTCGGTGCACGCGCTGTGCAACGCCTCGATGCATGCCGCCGCACCCGCTTCGTCGCTCGAACTGCGGATCGGGGTGATGTCGATGACTGGAGGCGAGAGCATGGAACCTCCTTCTGGTCGACCGGCGCGACCAACGGCCGGCACCGGTCACGACCAGCCCCTCTCGCCAGTGACTATATTTGCCGGCAGCAATCATGGTGACCCGTTCGGGTTCACCAGGGGAAGGGGGACCCCATGAAGCGGAACTTCTTGTTCTTGTGTTTGGCCGTTTTGGCCACGATGGGCCTCGTTGCCGCGGCGTGCGGCGACGACGGCGAGGACGCTGAGCCGGCCGCGCCACCGCCGGCGCCTGCACCGGCTGCGGAGGAGCCGGCTGCGCCACCGCCGGAGCCCGAGCCCGCACCGGCACCACCGGAACCCGCACCCGCGCCGCCCGAACCGGCACCGGCACCCCCGGAGCCCGCACCGGCGCCACCCCCGGAGCCCGCGCCCGCGCCGCCGCCCCCAGAGCCCATGGAGCCCACCGACATGACGCTGGCGCTGCCGTGGATCAAGAACTCGCAGTTCTCCGGGACGTTCATCGGTCTCGACCGCGGCTATTTCGAGAGCAACGGCGTCAATCTGACCGTCAACGCGGGTGGCTTCAACGCACCCGACGCGGTCGTCTCGGTCATTGCCGGCGATGCCCAAGTCGGCATGTCAGCGGGGCTGATCAACCTGTTCACCGCCATCAACGAGGGCAACGATCTCGTGATCATCGGGACCAAGTACCAGAAGGATCCACTCGGCCTGGTTTCCCTGGCTGACCGTCCGGTACTGGTTCCCGAGGATCTCATCGGCGCCACGATCCTGGGACAGCCCACGATCCCGCGCCTCATCGACGCCCTGTTTACGATCAACGACCTCGGAGATCCCGACTACGAGTTCGTCCCCGCGGGGTTCGACATCCAGCCTCTTGTCGACGGTGACGGCGACGCCTACTCGGCCTTCATCTTCAGCCAGCCGGTCACCCTGGAGGTGCAGCACGGCATGGTGGCGGGCGAGGACTACTTCGCCGTCAGCCTCAGCGACTTCGGGCTTCCGCAGTACACCCACGTCGTGTTCACGAGGCGTGACTGGCTCGAGGCGAACCGTGACGCCGCCGTCGGTTTCATGGCAGCGCTGATTCGGGGATGGACCGACAACGCCGAGGACATCACCGTCGGGTCGAACCTGGCGGTCAATGAGTACGGGGCCGACCTCGGGCTGGATCTCGCCACCGAGATGCGCATCAATGAGTTGCAACTGCCCCTCATGACGAGCGAACTGACCGATGCGAACGGCCTGTTCTGGGTAAGCGAGGAGTATCTCGAGGGTCCAGTCTACACCGGCCTGAAGACAGCAGGATTCGAGGTCCCCACCGACATCGGGCCGTACATCGACAACTCGATCATCACCGACGCCCTGGCGCTGCTCGGAGGCTGAACCCGGCAGTGGCCGGGCCACCGGAGCGTCCGCTCCGGTGCAGGCGCGGCGCGCGAGAGTGGTGAGATGAGCAAGAACGTCGTCATCCGCGGCGTCACGAAGTCGTACGGATCTGGCCAGGGCCGTGTCGAGGCCTTGGCCGGCGTCGACCTCCGGGTCGAGCCCGGCGAGTACGTGGCGCTGGTGGGCCCGTCGGGCTGCGGCAAGTCGACCCTGCTGCGCCTGCTGGCGGGGATCGAGGAGCCGTCGGCCGGCGAGTTGGTCATCGACGGGCGCGCCCCCAGGGAGGTTGCCCGCGCCCACGAGATCGGTATCGCGTTCCAGGATCACGCCCTCATGGCGTGGCTGTCGGTTCGCAAGAACGTCGCCCTGCCGTTCAAGCTCGCCGGGATGCAACCCGACTGGGAGCGGGTCGACAGCCTCGTGAGACTGATGGGTCTGAGCGACTTCGGTTCGTCGCGCCCCGGGCAGCTCTCCGGGGGGATGCGCCAACGCGTGTCGATCGCCCGGGCGGTCGCCCTCAGCCCCGAGTTGCTGCTGCTGGACGAGCCGTTCGGCGCTCTGGATCTGGTCACGAGGCGCATCCTGAACCTCGAGATGCAGCGGATCTGGATCGAGTTGAGGACGACCGCGATCCTCGTCACCCACTCCGTGGAGGAGGCGGTGCTGCTCGGTGATCGGGTCTACGTGATGCAGTCCCGCCCCGGACGGATCGCGGCGAAGTTCGTTGTCGACGCCGAGCGGCCCCGTGATCATCGGTACTCGCTGTCGCGGGAGTTCAAGGCGCTCTGCGAGACGGTGAGCCTCGCCCTCGACGACGCTGCCGGGATCACCGCCAGCGAGGGACGCCTCGAATAGTGCGAGGCGCGCGCACCGTTGTGGTGAAGGTCGTCCCCTTCGTCGCAGGGTGCGCCATCCTGCTCGGTGCCTGGGAACTCATCGGGCGCTTCGAGGTGTTCCCATCGGCCTGGCCACCGCTGTCGGACGTTCTGGGGAGGCTGTTCGACTCCCAGAAGAACGCGGTGATCGGCCGCTCGGCACGGGCGACGGCCGACGCCGCCTTCCGGGGACTGGCCGTGGGCGCGGCATGCGGTGTGGCGATCGCGCTCGTGGGGGTCACGTTCCGCCGGACGCGCGAAGGCATCGAGGCGGCCATGACCGCGGGGCGTGCCATACCGATCATCGCCTACGCGCCGATCCTCATCGTGACCGTCGGCCGGCAACTGGCCCCGCTGTACGCGGCCGCTGTGCTATCGGCCTACCCGGTGTGGCTGAGCGTCTCTCGTGGTCTGCTGGGTGCGCCGAAGACCTATTCCGACGTGGGGAGCGCCTTCGGTGCGACCCACGTGCTGTCGATTCGCTGGATGCTGTTCCCGAACGCCATCCCGTCGCTGCTGGACGGGCTTCGCCTGGGGGCACCCGCGGCTGTGATCGGGGCGGTCATCGGTGAGTGGTTCGGCACCGAGACCGGGCTCGGGGTGCTGATCTACGCCTCGGTGCTGAACAACCAGCTCGAACAGCTGTGGGCCGCCGCGGTGGTCGCCACGCTGCTGTCCGCCGTGGCCTACGGATTCATCAGCGGCGGACTGGCAATCGTGCTGCGCAGGAGAGCACTCTGATGGAGCACACGCTCTCGCTCGCGCACGTCGGCCGTCTGCGACCGGTGCGGATACTGCTGCGATTTTCCCGGCGCTCCTGGGCGATCCTCGGAGTGCTGGTGTTCTGGCAGGTGTGGATCTGGACCCACGACACCAGCCTGCTCGTCCAGCCGGGACCGGCGGACATCGTGCGCGACATGGTCGACGAGCCGGGCCTGTACCTGCGGGCCGCGGTACCCACGCTGGGTGCGGCGCTGTTCGGGTGGGTGGTCGGGACGACGATCGGCGCGTTGGTGGCGTTGGCGACCGGACTGTCCAGGATCCTCACCGGCCTCTCGTCGCCGGCCCTCCTGCTGCTTCGCTCGTTCCCGATCGTCATGATGGTGCCGATCCTCACGAAGATCTTCGGAGCCGGCGAGGCGAAGTCGGTCTACACGATCACCACCATCGTGGCCCTCTTCCCAGCCTTCGTACTGGTGTCAACGTCCGTCGCGGCCACCCCGATCTCGGCGGAACGGGTGGCGCGGGCGTTCGGCTCGACCCGGCTCAGGCGCCTGTGGTTCATTCACCTGCCGGGTGCGGTTCCCAGCTACTTCAGCGCCCTGCAACTGACGGCCGGCATCACCTTCCTGGTGGCGATCATCGCGGAGTTCCTCACGGGAGCCGACGGCATCGGCAACGAGTACATCCAGGCTCTGGCTTTCCTGGATACGGCGCGATTGTGGGGAGTGTCAATCTTCAGTGCCGTCATCGGCGTCGTCTTCTACCGTCTGGCGCAGCGCTTGGACGCGATCGTTGCCCGCCGGATGAGCTAGACCATGTCAATCGATCACGCCCAGCTGATACGTGCAGCCATCCGCCTCTCCCGCGAGGCCGTGGAGGCAGGAAACATGCCTTTCGGTGCGCTCGTCGCCCTCGGCTCCGAGGTGCTCGTAGCCGAACTGAACACGGTCCTGACAGAGCGCGACTCCACGCAGCACGCCGAGTTGAGGGCGGTCAGCCGAGCGTGCCGTGAACTCGACGCGGAGGTCCGCTGTTCCGCGACGCTGTACGCCAGCACCGAGCCCTGCGCTATGTGCTGTGGCGCGCTCTACTGGGGCGGTCTCCGGCATGTCGTGTTCGGTCTGCGCGCCTCCCGGCTGGAGGACCTTATGGGCGGTGTCGGGCTACGACGCCCGTCGACCGAGGTGTTGGGCTATGCGGCGGAGAGCGTGCTCATCGAGGGCCCCATTCTCGAGGATGAGGCTCTGGCGGTTCACTCCGGGTACTGGCAGGCTTAGCGACCGAACCGAAGCCGGCCGGCCGGGCACATCACTCGGTGGGCTTGCGTCCTGGATGCGAGGGGTGCAGTCGGCAGCGGCCGGCGCCGAAGTAGTGCTCGCGCAGCGTGGACGACTCGTACTCGGTGCGGTAGAGGCCACGACGCTGCAACTCGGGGACCAGATGATCGACGATCCGTTCGATGCCTGCCGGGTGGATCGGCGTCATCAGGTTGAACCCGTCGATCCCGGTCTCGAGCCAGCGCTCCATATCGTCGGCCACCTGGGAGGCGGAGCCCACGAAACGGCACGTGAACACGGCCGACACCAGCGCCTCGCGGACGTCACGGATCGTCCAGGCGCGATCGGGGTCACGCTGCTGCAACGCTCGGGCCGTCGACTGCATCCCCTCGATCCGCATGTCGGCGAGCAGGGCATCGGGATCGAGGGAGCCCAGGTCGACTCCGGTCCAACCCGACCAGAGTGCCAGCGAGCCCTCGTCGCTTGCCATGCGCCGCATGAGAGCTGCGTCCTCGGCGGCGGACTCCTCGTCGACGCCGACCATCAACCGAACGCCGAAGAAGATCTTGAGCGAGGAAGGGTCGCGACCGTTGCGCTCAGCGAGCCCGCGCACACTGTCGACGTAGGCACGGCAGCGGTCGAGATTGGGAGGCGTGATGAACAGCGCCTCGGCGTGGCGAGCCGCGAACTCTGTCCCCTTGTCGGAGGCTCCCGCTTGGTAGAGGACCGGCGTGCGCTGGATCGAGGGCTCGACCTGGTGCGGTCCGCGCACGTTGAACCACGTCCCCGCGTGCTCGATCCGGTGGACGCGGTCGGGATCGGTGAAGACATCGCCGGCCGAGTCGAGAACGACCGCGTCCTCGTCCCAACTTCGCTCCCACAACTCGTAGACGACGTCCATGTACTCGTCCGCCCGGTCGTAGCGCACGTCGTGGGGCAGCGATTCGCCCAAGCCGTTGGCGATCGCGTTCTGGAGGTACGACGTCACGATGTTCCACCCCACGCGTCCTCCGGTGAGGTGGTCGAGCGAGGAGAACACCTTGGCGGTCTGGTAGGGCGAGTGGTACGTCGTGCTGTAGGTGACCGCGAAGCCGAGGCTCGTCGTCGCCGACGCCAGAGCCGGTATGAGCAGCACCGGATCGATCGCCGGGACCTGTACGGCGTGACGGATCGCCACGCGCTCATCGCCGCCGTAGGTGTCATAGAGGCCGAACGAATCGGCGAAGAAGACCGCGTCGAACAGACCCCGCTCGGCGGTCCGGGCGATCTCGATCCAGTAGTCCAGTGACCGGTAGCCGGTGGCGGTGCGATCCTCGGGGTGCTTCCATTGGCCCTTGAACTGGTGCGCCGGCGAGGCCCCCGTGAACAGGTTGAGGTGGATGGTCGTCATGGCGCCACGTCCGGCGAGCGGGTGCGCAGCAGCGCGTACGCTGCCCCCTCCATGTCCAGCCCGGCGGTCAAGTGTGCATTTTCCGCGGTGTTGAGGACCTCCTTCAACACCTTCACCGCCCTGGCGTCCAGAGACGCGAGTTCCGCAGCGAGCCCGTGGACCGCCTCGTTCCACTCCTCGGTCGACACGCAGCGCGTGATCAGGCCCCAATCAGCCGCGCGCAAGGCTGACAGGGATCGTCCGCGCAACAACATGTCCCTGGCCCGAACGATCCCCACGGTGCGCACCAGCCGCTGGGCGCCGCCACTTGCGGGGATGGCCCCGAGTCCGATGTCGCCGAGGGCGAATCGGCTGCCGACGTCAGCGATGACGAAATCGCAGCACAGCGCCAGTTCGAGTCCGGTGCCGAGGCAGTCCCCGCGCACGGCCGCTATCACGGGCTTGGCACAACGACTCGGCGCCGAAAGTTCCCAGTGGAGCCGGGCCAGTTGCTGAGCGTCCCCGCGCTGCAACTCGTCGAGATCGCTGCCGGCGCAGAATGCGTCGTCGCCGGCCCCCCGCAGGACGAGCGCTCGGATCGACGGGTCGGCGTCCAGGTCCCCAACGCCTGCACATAGCTCTCGGCGCATACGCAGGTCAAGCAGGTTCGCCGGCGTGGCGCCGTCGATCGTGACCGTGCCCAGCCAGTCATCGGTGTCGACGCGGATCCGACCAGGCTCGGTCCCGGACATCATGCCAAACTCCTGCCGCCTGCCTTGAGGCTCTTCTTGTCGACCTTGCCCATTGCGTTCCTCGGCAGGGACGACACGACTTCGAACTCCTTGGGTCGCTTGTAGCCCGCGAGCCGCTCGCTGCAGAACACCGCCAGGCTCTCGAGAGTGACCGTAGCGCCGGGTGTGGGCTCGATGAAGGCCTTGACCCGCTCCCCCCAGTCTTCGTCCGGCACACCGATCACCGCGGCCTCGGTGACGGCGGGGTGGAGCGTCAAGGTGTCCTCGATCTCTCTCGCCGAGACGTTCTCACCGCCGCTGATGATGACATCCCCCGAGCGGCCGTACAGGAACAGGAACCCGTCCGCATCGACCGTACCGAGATCGCCGAGCGTGATCCACCGCTCGTACCCTCCGCCGGCGCTGCGCCAGTCGGAGCCGTGGTAGCCGGAGAAGATGTAGGGGCTGCGCACGAAGACCTCACCCGTCCGACCCGGCTCCAACGTCATGCCGTCGGCGTCGCGGGCCTCGACGTCCACGCCCAGGAACGGCAGCCCCACGGAATCGGACTTCTCCCCAAAAAGGTCGGAGCGCAGATTCGAGACCGGACCGGCCTCGGTGGCGCCGTAGAGCACGTGCAGCGAGTCCGCTCCGAAGACCTCCTGGATCTCGGCTCCCAGATCGGGCGACAGCCGGGCACCGGTGCTACGAGCCACCCGGATCGAGCTCAGATCGACGCTGCGCCCGCCGGTCGCAGCGAGGACCCGCCGGTACATCGTCGGGACCATCGACAACTCCGTGATGCGCTGCTCGGCCACGAGTCGCAGCGTCTGCTCGGCGTCGAAGCGGTCGGCGATGAGGATCGAGCCCCCCACGGAGGTCAGCATCAGGATGTTGACGAGAGCGTGGGCGTGAAACATCGGGGTGTTGATGAGGGCGCGGTCGGTGCCACTCGTGCCGAACTCCACGACCTCGACGACCGAGCAGAGGGTCTTCGCGCGATGTGACAGGCACGCGCCCTTCGGGCGCCCCGTGGTCCCGGACGTGTAGCCGAGCAGCCAGATGTCCAGATCGGAGCGATGTCCCGACGGTTGCCACGCAGCCGAAGCGGAACGGAGTATGTCCTCGTATGCGATCCTCCCTTGTGCGACGCCCCCGGTGGGCGGGCGCTGTGGACCGATCGTGACAAGAAGGGTGTCGGATACGACCTCGTCCGCTAGTGCGTCGACGACATCTGCGGTGCTGACGACCACGCGGGCGGCGCAGTCGTCCAGAATCATCTGCGACTCGGCGTACGACAGGCTCGGGTTGATCGGTACCAGGACCGTGTTGGCCTTGGCGGCCGCGAACATCAACTCGACGAGTTCGACGCCGTTGGGAAGGATCACCGCAACCCGCTCACCGGGGCCGGACGACCGGCTGGAGAGGAAGTTGGCGATCTTGTTGGAGCGAACGTCCACGTCCGCGTAGGTTCGCTGCGTCGAGCCTGTCGAGAGAAGCAGGCGCGACCGGTGGCGCAGCGCGTTCTGGGTGAGCAGGTTCTCGACGCGCAACGGGTGCGTCCCCCCTTACGCCGGGTCCTCTTTGCTGAGAAAGGATCGCACGTCGTCTGTCGCGCTGCTCTCCTCGAGGCAGCGTCCCGCAAGCAGCGCTTCGTATCGGAGCCCGACGGACAGCGGCAACTCCTGGCTTGCCTTGACGGCCGACTTGGCGTGGCGCAGAGCGGCGGGATGGTGCTGCGCGACGCGGTTGGCCAACTGCAGCGTCGTGCGGCGCAACTCCTCCGGCGGCACGACCGATTCGACCAGCCCGTACCGGGCGGCCTGCTCGGCCGTGATTCGGTCCCCGGTGAGGATCATCTGCATCGCGCGCCCCTGCCCGACGGTGCGTGCCAGCTTCTGGGTGCCCCCGCCGCCAGGAATGAGGTTGTGGTTGATCTCCAGGAGGCCGAGTTGGGCGCTGTCGCTGCAGATACGAATGTCGCACGCCAACGCCAACTCCAGACCGCCACCGAAGGCGTAGCCGTTGATCATGGCAATCAACGGCTTGGCGAAGCGCTCCATCCGCTCGTAGATACGGTCGGGGTCGATGTCCATCGCCCACAGGCCGAGCCCGTCCTGGTCGATGAACTCGGCCACGTCCATCCCGGCGCAGAAGGAAACATCCCCGGCTCCGGTGAGGACGACTGTGGCGACCCGCTCGTCGTCCCCGATGGTCTCGAGATGGCCGATGAGCAGCTCCCGCATGTGCTGCGTCAGCGCGTTGCGCTTACCAACGTTGTCGAGAGTTAGGACCGCCACCGGTCCCTCCCGCTCGCAACTCACATCGCCATGACCGGGCATGAGTCGCCTAGTCCGGCTTCGGGGCGGAGACGAGGGAGAAGAACTTCTCGTCCTGGATCACAGCGGGTGACGGGAACGCCACTTTCGAGTGGCCGAGACCCAACTGAACCATCGCCTCGGCCATCTTGATGGCCACCGGTCCGGGATTGATCACGGGCGCTTCGAGGTGGCGGGCCATGTACTCGGCCGCCTGGTGCATGGTCGTCGAGCCGAGCAGGATGACATCGGCGCCGTCCTCGGTGATGGCGAGCCGGGCCTCCTCGGTCAGGCGCGGGAAGACCGTCTCCTCCTTACCGCTCAGCAACTCCTCCATGTCGGGACGGATCCCCGCCGCCCTGATCGACGCGCAGTGGCCCCAGAGGTGGTACGTGTCGAGGTTCTTCTCGTACAGGTGGCGCCATTGGTCCCACATCGTGATGATCGAGAAGCGCTTGCCCAGCATGATGGCGACCGCGTAGGAGACGAGTCCGGGCCCGAGCACGGGGATCGACAGGCGGGACCGCAGCGCGGACAGGCCCGAGTCCGACACCGTGTCCATCACCACCGCGTCATACCCCTCCTCCTCGGCGCGAAGCCCAGCCTCCACGATGTACATCTCGAAGATCAGATCCTCGTAGTAGCAGTCCACCAGCGTGGCGGTATTGCGCACAGGCACGCACTCCACGTGGGTACCGTCGCCGAGCAGATCGCTGGGCACCTGAGCGGATCGGATGTCCTGGCCGACATCGAAAGGGAACGGGATGATATATTTGATCCGCATACCTGGCAGTCTGACGCCTCCCTGCGCCCGCTGCCAATCGGGGGACTACTGTTCGGCCGCGGGACCGGACACCTCGCATCCGGCGTGACTTGAGGGGGACTTGCGATGGCGAACCTGGACGTACTGTGGGAGCCGCTGGACGTCGGCACGACCCGCCTCAAGAACCGGATCACGACCAGTGCGCACAGCCTGGCCTACGGCGAGAACCACATTCTGAGCGACCGGCACATCGCCTACTACCGCGAACGCGCCAAGGGCGGGCTCGCCCTGCTGATCAGCGAGCAGCACGCGGCTCACGAACTGAGCCTCGGCTCGTTCTACAACTGCATCACCGCCTGGGAGGAGAGGTGCATCCCGCAGATGGAACGCCTGGCCGAGGCCGTGCACGAGCACGGGTGCGCGCTCTTCGTCGAACTCGCCACCATGGGCGTCCAGGACAAGGGGCACATGTTCTCGCCCTGGCACCCCCTCTGGGGCGTCTCCAGGGTGCCCTCGGTGATCCACAACGAGATTCCCCAGGTCGTCGGCAAGAGGGAGATCCGCTCGCTCATCGAGGGGTACGTGCAGTCAGCCCGGAACGTCAAGCGATCAGGGCTCGACGGGATCGAACTGCACGGCGCCCACAGCTACGGCATCGCCCAGTTCCTCAGCCCCTTCTACAACCGCCGGACCGACGAGTACGGGGGATCGGTCCGCAATCGCTGCCGGTTCGCCATCGAGGTGGCCGAGGCGGTCCGCGACGAGGTCGGCGACTTCACGATGGGCCTGCGCCTGTCGTTCGACGAGTTCGTCGGCGAGGCGGGCATCACCGGCGAGCAGTGCGAGGAGATTCTGGACATCCTGGCCGACACCGGCCTCTACGACTTCTTCGACATGTCCGGGGGCAACTACCACAACCTCCACCTGGCGGTTGCGCCCATGTCGGTCCCCGACGGCTTCATGATCCCCTTCGGCCGGCGCGCCAAGGAGGTGGTCGGCGACCGCGCCAAGGTGTTCATCGTCGGGCGCATCCGGCACATCGACATGGCCGCCGACATCGTGGCCAACGGATGGGCGGACATGGTCTGCATGACCCGTGCCCACATCACCGACCCCGCACTCGTCCGCAAGGCCCAGGAGGGGCGCAAGGACGAGACGCACATCTGCGTGGGCGCCAACGAGTGCATCCTGCGCAACTTCCAGCAGCGGGACATCTTCTGCATGGTGAACCCGGTCACCGGGCGGGAGGCGGAATGGGGTGAGGGATCGCTCAAGGTGGTCGCAGGCGAACGCTCCAAGAAGGTCGTCGTGGTCGGCGGCGGGCCGGCGGGCATGAAGAGCGCGGCCACCGCCGGCAGGCGCGGCCACCAGGTGGTCCTGTTCGAGCGATCCGGCGAACTCGGCGGCCACATCAACCTCATCAAGGGGCTGCCGACGCGCACGGCCTGGCAGGACGCCATCGAGAACCTCCGGACGGAGATGCGGACGGGCGGCGTGGAGGTGCGCACGGGCGTCGACGTCACCCGGGAGTTGCTGGACGGCGAGGCCCCCGACGCGGTCGTCTGCGCCACCGGATCCACCTGGGACTGCACCGGATTCAGCGTCACCCGCACCGACCGGGACGAGCTGCCCGGCGTGCATCAGGACAACGTCCTCGACGTCGGCTCCGCCATCGTGCGCGCCCTCGAGGATCCCGGCGCCCTCGGGCGGAGCGTTCTGATCATCGACGACACCGGCGAGTACCTGCCTCTGGGCCTCGCCGAGCTGCTGGCGGACCACGGCGCGTCGGTGGAGGTGATCTGCCCCCGCTCGACAGTCGGCGAGAACGTGGCCGGCGCCCTCGAGGGCAGCCATGTGTATCCCCGCCTGGAGGGCAAGGGCGTGCGTCTCACGGCCAACGCCTTCATCGAGTCGGTGAACGGCTCGGAGGCCGAGGTGTACAGCGTCTGGGGAGGCTGGCGGCGCACCGAGACGGTGGACACCGTGGTGCTGAGCCTGCTGCGCACGCCGAACGACGAGTTGTACCGCGAGATCGAGGATGCCTATCCCGCAGTCCACCAGGTCGGCGACGCCGTGGCACCCCGGCGCACGATCATCGCCATCTACGAGGGCGAGAAGGCCGGGCGCGAGATCTGAGCGGGAGGTTCGCCGGATAGCCCATCAGCAGCGCCGGCTGAGCCCGCCACATCACGGCTTCCGGCCTTCGCCGGAATGACAACGGGCGTGGGTCGGAGCCTGTGCCGGGATGACGTCTACCGGGTCGGCAGCTAGGCGAGGTCCGCGTTGAAGCTCAGTAGTTCGCGGGCGTTCAACTCGGCGATCTTGGCGGCCTCGTCGTCGGGCACGTCCGCCAGCATCTCGGTCAGCCGCTTGCGGGCGTTGGGCCACAGCGAGTCGGAGTGGGGGTAGTCCGACTCGAAGCAGATGTGATCGATCCCGATGAACTCGCGCTCCCGCAGTCCGGCCTCGTCCTCGATGAAGCAGCCCCAGATGTGCTTGCGGAAGAGTTCCGACGGCGGCACCTCGGTGTTGATGCCGGTGTACCAGCGGTGGCGCTCCCAGACGAAGTCCATGCGCTGCAGCAGGTACGGGATCCAGCCGATGCCGCCCTCGGCGAGTCCCACGCGCAGGCCGGGGAACTTGTGGAACAGCGGCGAGAACAGCAGGTCGGCTGCACACACCATCGAGTTGGTGCCCATGGTCGAGATCCACACCACGATGGGGGCGTCGGGCGCGGTCTCGGGCGGCTTGCCGGAACTGCCGAAGTGCATGAACAGCGGCAGTCCGGCGTCCTGGACGGCCGCGAACAGCGGATCCCAATGGTCGCCGTGGATCGAGGGGAGACCGAGCGGGCTCGTGGCCTCAGGGAACGTGATGGCCTTCGCCCCCTTGGCCGCGCAGCGCTGCACCTCGACCGCCGCCAGAGCCGGATCCCAGAGGGGCACGATGATCATCGGGACGAGACGCTGCGGCTCGGTGCCCGCCCACTCGTCGATGATGAAGTCGTTGTACGCCTGCACGCACAGCAGCGCCAAGTCCCAGTCCTCACTCTCGAGGAACAGCGTGCCGCCGAAGCGGGGGAACGACGGGAAGCACAACTGGGCCCAGACGCCGTCGATGTCCATGTCCTGCACTCGCCGGCTCGGGTCGTAACACCCCGGCAGGATCTGGTCGAACCGGTACGGCTCGAGGCCGAAGTCCTTCGGGTCCTTGTCGATGACCGCGTTCAAGGCGAACTGCGGGTACTCGCGCCCCTCGTAGAGCCAGAGTTCCTGCTGGCCGGTGATCGGGTTTCCGTACTGGTCGGTCGTGTCTAGTTCCTTCTGGATGATGCGGGGGCCCGCCTCGCGGGCGTGCGCGGGAAGACGGTCCTGGAAGACCCGCGGGTGCTCGATGACGTGATCGTCGATCGAGATGATCTTCATGTGGTCCTGCAGTGGCATTCTCCCCCCTCAGGTAGCGACACCATGCCCGGAACGCTGCGCCCGAACGACTCAGCAGGTCAGCTGGCCGCTCAGGCGAACGATAGCCCTTCGCCGACAGCGTGGCGCGGCCAGGGTGCGGCCTCCTCGAACGCCGCCGCGGCGCGCATGACCAGGGCGTCGGCCCGCCAGCCGCCCACGATCTGCAGACCCACGGGCAGGCCGCCGACCATGCCGCACGGCACGCTCGCAGCCGGCAGCCCCGTGATGTTGAACGGGTACGTGAACGGGGTCCAGCTGAGGTACTCGGTGGGCCTCCCGGCCACCTGCCCGGGCTGGTCGGCTCCGGCCGCGAAGGCGGTCAGAGGGAGCGTCGGCGTCAGGAGCAGGTCGTAGGAGTCCATGAACTGCCGGACCGTCTCGGCGAAGCCGGCCTTGGCGGCGTTGGCGGCCGCCACCTCCGGTCCCGTGAGCCGCATGCCGCGCTCGACGATCTCCAGCCGGCCGGGGTCGATGAGATCCCGCACCTGCTCCAGATCGTGCATGTGCCGAGCGGCGTTGGCTGCCGACCAGATCACGTCCAGGAACGGGTACGGGTCGTCCCAGCCGGGCACGACCTCGCTGACCTGGCAGCCGAGCGACTCGAAGACGGCGGCCGCGGCGGCGGTCGACTCCCGGACCCCGGGCTCGACCGCGGCGTATCCCAGGTCGGGGCTCCAGGCGACGCGCAGTTCCCCGATCGGCTCGGCGAGCGAGGCGGCGTAGCGGGCACCGGTGTCGGGAAGCGAGAACCTGTCCCTCGGGTCGGGGCCCGCCACAACGTCCAGCACGTCCGCCGCGTCGGCGACGGTGGTGGCCAGCACGCCCAGGTGCGAGAGCGACTCGATGGGGCTGATCGGGAAGGCGGGGATGACGCCGTAGGACGGCTTGATCCCGAAGACCCCGCAGAAGGCCGCCGGGATCCGCACCGACCCGGCGCCGTCGCTTCCGATGGCTCCGGGACCCAGTCCGGCCGCCACCGCCGCGGCGGCGCCCCCGCTGGAGCCCCCGGCGGTCCGGTCGAGTCGCCATGGATTGCGGGCGGGTCCGTTGACCCTGTTGCCGGAATCGCCCTTCCAACCGAACTCGCTGGTGGTGGTCTTGCCCAGGAGCGGGGCCCTCGCAGCCCGCAGCCGCTCGGAGGTGGGCGTGTCGAATTCGGGAACCCAATCCGCCAGCAGCAGCGAACCAATCGTCGTGCGCACGCCCCGTGTCGCGATCATGTCCTTGATCGAGATCGGGACACCGCAGAGCGCACCGGCAGGCCCCGCAGCGCGGTCGGCACCCCGCAGAACCCGCTCCGCGGCCGCGGCCGATTGCAGCGCCTCGTCGCCGGTCACCGTCACGAAGGCCGTGAGATCGCCGTTGAGCCGCTCGATCCTCCTCAGGACGGTCTCAACCACGACGGCAGGTGTCAGCGCCCCGGACTCGTAGCCCGCGCGGAGTTCGCGGGCGGTCATCTGTGCAAGCTGTTCGTTGGGCATGACCAGCCGTCTAGCATCGGGGGCGGGCCGAGGCAACGCGGGGCACCCGGCGGTGCCACAGCCCGAACTCCGAGGGGGAGGCATGGACATGACATCAGCGGTGGACCTATTCGAAGCCGAACTTCGCCTCTGCGGGGTGCAAGAAGGTGAGACAGTGGCAGTGCTGTCCCAGACGGAGCAGCAGCGCGCCTACGCCCGTGATTTCCTCGCCGCGGCTCAGCGTCTGGGCGCGCACAGCTACGAGGTGGGGCTCCCCGTGAGCGGCGAGGCCGGGGGAATCTACGCGGTCGGCGTGAACCCGCTGTCGGGGAACCGCGCCGCCATCGAGGCACTGAAGCAGGCCGATCTCATGGTTGATCTCGTCTTCCTGCTGTTCTCCACCGAGCAGCAGGAGATCCAGGACTCGGGCACCCGCATCCTGCTCTGCCTGGAGCCGATCGACGTGCTCAGCCGGCTGCTGCCCACGCCGGAACTGCGGGAGCGCGTGGAATGCGCTGCGGAGATCTATTCCGGCGCGGAGACGCTGCGTTTCACCAATGCCCACGGCACCGACGTCACCTACCAACTCGGCACCTATCCGGTCATGACGGAGTACGGGTACACCGACGAACCGGGCCGCTGGGATCACTGGCCGTCCGGCTTCCTCTTCAGCGGCGGGCGGGACGACGGCGTGGACGGCCGCGTGGTGATCGCTCCCGGTGACATCGTCTATCCGTTCAACAGGTACGTCCAGAGTCCGATCGAACTCGCCATCGAGGCGGGTCGGATCGCCGACATCAGGGGTGGCCTGGATGCCGACCTGATGGACGACTACATGCGCGGGTTCAACGACGACAACGCCTACGGGATCTCACACATCGGCTGGGGGCTGAACGAGCACTGTCGCTGGTCCGCCCTGGCGACCGACTCGCGCGGCATTGGCATGGAGGGACGCGCCTTCTACGGCAACGTGCTGTTCTCGACCGGTCCGAACCAGGAGTTGGGCGGCACCAACGACACGGCCTGCCACTTCGACATCCCGATGCGGAACTGCACCCTGTATCTCGACGACGAGCCGATCGTGATGGACGGCGATGTCGTCGTGGAGAACATGCGGCCGTACGCGAAATCCTGAGCGGGAATCACCGTTGCTGGAGTACGGGATGCCAGCAATCAGCAGAGCGCAACGTCGGTCAGTCCCTGTGGAGTGCCGCTCGTGACCCAACGGGTGGCGCTCATCGGGTACGGGGCGATCGGCCAGGTCGTCGCCGCGGAGGTCGATGTCGCGGCGGTGCTCGTCCGTGACCGGTACCTAGAGTCGACCCGTCGCGCCCTGTCCGGCGTGGCTGTGGTGGCCTCGATCGAAGATCTCCGTAGGACCGACCCCGACCTTGTCGTCGAGTGCGCTGGCCAGCCGGCGGTGCGGGAATGCGGCGAGGCGGTGCTTGCCGGCGGCACGGATCTGATGGTCATCTCCACCGGCGCGTTCGGCGATCAGGCGTTCCTGGACCGGATGTGCGACGTGGCGCGAGGCGCCGGTCGCCGCATTCTGGTGCCCGCCGGGGCCACGGCCGGTCTCGACGGGCTGATGGCTCTGCGGGAGGGTGGCCTCGACTGGGTTCGTTACACCTCCTCGAAGCCTCCGCACGCCTGGTTGGACACGCCTGCGGAGCGGGCCTTCCGGCTGGAGGCGCTGTCGGAGCCGACTGTGATCCACTCCGGACCGGCCCACGAGGCGGCCAGGCTCTACCCGAAGAACGCCAACCTGGCTGTGACGATCGCGCTGGCCGGCTTGGGGCTCGAGCGCACCCAGGTGGACCTCGTCGCCGACCCCTCACTCACCACCGGCAACGTCGGGAGGATCGAAGCCTCCGGCCGCCTGGGCACCCTCACCGTGGAGATGGCCGGCAGGGCCGCGCCGGACAACCCGAAGACCTCGCAGGTGACGGCCTACAGCATCGTGCACGCGCTCCGCTCGGGCCGCGCCGTGATGGCCTTGCCCGAGGACTCCACCGAGTAGTCGTCGGCAGGTGCAGCCGGATCTGCTGGACAGTGGATTCCGGCCTCCGCCGGAATGACTGAGACGTGATCCGCAGCATCGGTCCGCAGACTTCTCACGGATCGGCGCCACGTTCCGGCTAACCGCGGAGCGCTGCACGGATTCTCGTGAGCCACTAGTTTTCTGGCGACGCGCCTGACTTGGCGCGCCATGAGGGGGAGGATCCACATGGGACGCTCAGTCCGTAAGTTCTTCGTGCCGTTGCTCGTGCTCGTTCTGCTCACCGCCGCGTGCGGTGGTGACGACGAGGATGCTATGACGCCTGCGCCAGAGGCGCCTGCCGCGCCCGAAGCAGCCGCGCCGGCCCCGGCCGACGAGCCCGCGGCCGCGCCCGAGCCCGCCGCGCCGGCACCCGCCGAGGAGCCCGCGGCGGCACCCGAGCCTCCACCGCCGGAGCCCGCCGCCGAGAAGACGCTGATCGTGGCGGCGGTGGACACCGCACCAACGCTGGACACCGAGTTCTTCGCGGGCACGCCGCAGTCGTGGGAGATGACCGACAACATCTACGACACGAAGTTCTGGTACGGCGACGACGGCGTCGAGCGGGACTTCAACCAGTTCCTGCCGCGGCAGTTCGCGAGCGCCGAGGTCAGCGCTGACGGCACGGAGTGGACGTTCGTGATGCGCGACGACCTGGTCGACGAGAACGGCGACCAAGCCACGACCGAGGACTTCATGTACACCATCGACCGTGCGTTCGGCGTGCAGGCCGTCAACCAGTTCCTGCTGCTGCTGATGAACGTCACCTCGGCCGACCAGTTCGAGGCGGTCGACGACTACACCGTCAAGATGACCCTGGCAGACTTCAGCCCGCTGGTGCAGCCCATCTTCACCCTCTCGTTCATCCCGATCATGAACAAGGACATCGTGGAGGCCAACGCCACGGCCGACGACCCCTGGGCGCTGAACTGGCTGGCCACCAACGCTGCCGGCTTCGGGCCCTACTACATCGAGGAGAACACGGCGGGCCAGCAGACGGTGCTGCGCGCCAACCCGAACTACTGGGCGGGCAAGCCGGACATCGACCGGATCATCTACCGGGCCGTGCCCGAGTCTTCGAACCGCGTGAGTGCCCTGCTCAGCGGCGCCGTGGACATGGCGCTCGCACTCTCGGGAACCGAACTGTCGAGCATCGCGTCCAACGACAACGTCGAACTCTCGGTGTTCGAGGGCAACAACATCACCACGATCATCCCCAACAACGCGGTTCCGCCGTTCGACAACCCGTTGGTCCGCCAGGCGCTGGCCTACGCCGCTCCCTACGACGAGATCATCGCCATCTTCGACGGCTGGGCCTCGTCGATCAGCAGCTACATCCCGCCGATGTTCCCGGGCTACACCGACGAGTACTTCCCGTACGAGACCGACGTGGAGAAGGCCAGGGCGCTCATCGCCACCTCGGGCGTCGAGACCCCGATCAACGCCACCCTGACCTACGCCGATCACCGGCCCGAGCACGAGCGCGTCGCCGTGGCGGTCAAGTCGGCGTGGGAGGAGATCGGCGTCAACATCGACCTCAACAAGGTCACGTTCGGAACCTTCGCCGACATCTCCAACAGCAGGGACTTCGAACTCATCATGACGGCGGCGTTGCAGAGCCATGCGATCGACACCCTCTATGGCATGGAGATCTTCTCCGGCGCCGGCCTCTTCGGGTTCCTGAACTACGGCAACTACGGCAACGCCGACGTGCATGCGCTCTTCGACGCGGGCCGATTCGAGACGGACAACGCCGCCCGCCTCGACATCGCCCGGCAGATCCAGCAGATCATGGCCGACGATCCGCCCTGGATCGTGCTCGCCCTGCCGCAGTACGTGGTCTCGCACCGGCCCGGCGTCGAGGGCATCCTCTGGCCGCCCGACGAGGGTCTGCGGTTCTGGGAAATGAGGCTCACCGAGTGACCCTGACGGCGGCGGAAGCGGCGCCCCGGGAGAAGATCGACCCGATCCTGGCGGTGGTCCTCGGCAAGAAGATCGAGGCGATCGCCAAGGAGATGTCGCTCGTCCTCGAGCGCACCGCCAGGTCGCCCCTCTTCCAGGTGAAGGACTTCTGTACGGCCGTCCTCGACGAGCGGGCCAGGATCCTCAGCCAGGAGGAGGGCCTGCCGCAGATGGCCTACGCCATCGTGCACTCGCTCGAACACCTCATCAAGTTCTTCGGCGGCGACATCCATCGCGGCGACATCTTCATCCAGAACGACCCGTACTACGGCGGCAACCATGCGCCGGACACGTGCATCTTCATGCCGGTGTTCGTCGACGGGGAGATCCATTTCTGGGGCGCGGCCAAGGGCCACCTCGCCGACCTGGGCAGCGCGGTCATGGGTGGCTACAACCCCCAGGCCACCGACATCTGGCAGGAGAACTTCCGCATCCCGCCGCTGCGGCTGTACGACCGCGGCTCGCTCCGCTCCGACGTGTGGAACCTGCTGAGCGCCAACACGCGGCTGCCCCACTTCGTGCTGGGCGACATCCAGGCGTCCATCGGGGCGTGCCGCACGGGCGGGCTCCGGCTGGAGTCCCTGGCGGAGGAGTACGGCGTCGGCACCCTCAAGGACCATCTCGACTTCCTGCTCGACGCCACGGAGCGACGCATGCGCTCGGAGTTGGCACAGATCACCGACGGGACGTACCAGAGCGAGGTCGTCTACCGGTGCGACGACGGCACCGAGTCGATCGACGTGACCGCCAAGCTGGCGATCACCGTCGCGGGCGGTCACATCAGCGTCGACTACGCCGGCAGTTCGCCGCAGACGCCGTACTACTACAACTGCGCCTACGGCACCACGTTCGCGGCGGTCGTGGCGGTCGTGTTGATGCTGGTGGACCCCGATCTGCCCCACAACGACGGGGTGCTGCGCTGCATCGACGTGGTCGTGCCCGAGGGCAGCTTCCTGAACTGCACGTTCCCCTCACCCTGCGTTCAGGGGAACTTCACCTCCTCGGACGTCGCGGGGGATTCCATCTTCCTGGCCCTGTCGGAGGTTCTCCCCGACCGGGTGTGCGCCGGATGGAGCCGGAACGAGTCCCACATGATCAAGGGCCTCGATCCGCGGACCGGCGAGCGTTTCTACGGCCCGCCGCTGCTGGCGAACAAGGGCGGTGCCGGGGCCACGTCGGAGAACGACGGGTGGAGCTTCATCGGACTCATCGCCTGCGGCGGGGGCTATGCCGCAAATGACTACGAGATGTTCGAGATCCAGAATCCGGTGCGGATCGCCCATCATGAGTACTGGACCGACTCCGGAGGAGCCGGCACGTACCGCGGCGGGCTGGGGATCCAGATTCGTTACACGCTCGAGGCGCCGGAGACCGAGGTCACGACCTACGGCGAGGACTGGGCGCCGGCGTTCGGCCTGTTCGGCGGCGGGCAGTCCTCGCTGAACCAGTACCGCGTCCAGACGCCCGGTGCGGAGATGCGGCGTCTCGCACCAAACACCACCTCCCGGTTCCCCGCCGGCACCGTGATCGAAGCCGACAATGCCGGTGGCGGTGGCTACGGGCCGCCCCATCGCCGCGACGTGACCGACGTCGGTAACGATGTCCGGAACGGGTTCGTGTCGTTCGAAATCGCCGAGAACGCCTTCGGTGTCGTCGTCGATCCCGAGTCGTTCAAGGTCGACCACGACGCCACCGCACGCAGACGGGAACAACTCGAACACGCAGCACTCTCCGCCTGAGCGACGGTCGCCACGATGCTCGGCCGCCTGATCACGAAACGGCTGGCGCTCTCGATCATCCAACTGTTCGGCGCGTCGATCGTGATCTTCGCTCTCGTTCGGCAACTGCCCGGGGACCCCGCTGTCTCCCAACTCGGTTCGACCGCCGGACCCGAGCAGATAGAGGCGCTGCGGGAGCGGCTTCACCTCAATGATCCGGTGCCGGTGCAGTACGCCATCTGGATCCGAGATCTCTTCCAGGGTGACCTGGGTCGATCCAACGTCACCGGCAACGCGGTCACAACCGATCTGGCCGACCGCATACCCGCCACCCTCGAACTGATCACCCTCTCGCTGCTGGCGGCGCTCGTGCTGCTCGTGCCGCTCGGGGTCTTCACCGCCCGGATGGCCAAGCGGTGGTACAGCCGGGCGGTGAACCGGAGCGTGTTCACCTACGGCTTGTTCGCCGGATCGATGCCGGACTTCTGGCTCGCCCAGTTGCTCCTGTTCCTGTTCTTCTTCAAGATGGGCTGGGCGCCGGCGCCGCTCGGCAGGGTGGACCTGATGCTGGGGCCTCCCGACGATGTGACAGGTCTCTACACGCTTGACAGTCTCATCGCCGCCGACTGGGGGCGATTACGCGACGCCATCGTCCACCTCGTGCTGCCGGTCATCACGCTGGTGTTCGTCTACGGGGCGCCGATCCTCAAGATGACGCGGGCCAACGTCACCAAGAACCTGGACTCGGAGTTCGTGCAGCAGGTCAAGTCCGCGGGCGTGGGTGAGCGCACCCAGCTCTGGATCGCATTCAAGAACTCACTGCCGCCGGTCATCACGCTGGCGGGCATCACCTACGGCTTCGTCATCGGCGGCGCCGTGCTGGTGGAGACGATCTTCTCCTGGGGTGGGCTGGGCCAGTACGCGGTGCTCGCCATCTCCAACGCCGACTTCAATGCCATCCAGGGATTCGTGCTGGTGGCGACGGTGGTGTCGATCTTCATATTCCTGCTCGTGGATGTCGTGCACTACGTCGTGGATCCCAGGATCAGGGCGGCCTGATGGATCCGGTCGAGCCGATCGACGTGACGCTGGGGCCGGCGCCCCTGACCGGCCGGCGCGAGAGCCCGTACCGGTACTACCTCCGGTTCGTGCTCAGCCGCCCCGCCGGGATCTTCGGATTGGTGATGGTGTCCGCCGTTCTGATCGTGACGATCATCGCTCCCTGGATCATCCCGCACGACCCCGAGAAGACCTTCCCCGGACTGATTCTCGAACCACCCAGCGGAGCCCACTGGTTCGGTACCGACGCCACCGGCCTCGACGTGTTCTCGCGGGTCATCGCCGCCACGCGCACCGACATTCCGGTTGCCTTCGCCGCCACCGCCGCGTCGATGGCCATCGGCGTGATCCTGGGCGTGATCGCCGGTTACTTCGGCGAGCGGCGCGGCCTCGGAGGCGCCGTCTCGGAGTTCATCATGCGCGTGCTGGACATCTTCCAGGCGTTCCCGGTCTTCGTCCTGGCCCTCGTGCTCGTCGCCGCCGCCGGCTCGGGCGCCCTGAACGTGGGGATCGCCATCGCCTTCGTGAACGCGCCCATCTTTGCCCGGCTCATCCGGGGCCAGTTGCTGGGACTGCGACGCATGCCTTTCGTGGAGGCCGCCCGTTGCGCCGGCGGGACACCCCTGCGCGTCGCCTTCCGCAACGTGATGCCCAACGTCATCTCGCCGGCGTTCGTGCAGGCCTCCGTGACCCTCGGTTTCGCCATCCTGCTGACCGCCGGCCTCAGCTTCGTCGGCGCCGGCGTGCCCGCTCCCACGCCCGAGTGGGGGCTGATGGTGGCCTCGGGCGGCCGCCACATCATCACCGGTGAGTGGTGGCCCTCGGTGTTCCCGGGTCTGGCGCTCGGAGGGACGATCCTGGGCTTCGCCTTCCTGGGCGAGGTCATGGGGCAGGCCATCAACCCGCTGGAGCGACGATGACGGGCCGCAACGGCGTTGTCCTGTCCGCCGGCGGTGTCTCGACGACGTTCTTCACGCACGCGGGCAAGGTCGAGGCCGTGCGCGACGTGTCCCTCGAGCTGCGCAAGGGCCAGATGTTGGGTCTGGTCGGCGAGACCGGCTGCGGGAAGTCCGTCCTGGTGCACTCGCTGGTGAACCAGGTGCGCTTCCCCGGCAGGGTCGTCGACGGGGAGGTGCTCCTGGACGGCGAGGATCTCCTCTCGCTCGACGAGCGCAGCCTGCGCACGCTGAGGGGCAGGAAGATCGCCATCATCGGCTCCAATCCCAGCGCCTCACTCGACCCGCTGGCCACGATCGGCGACCAACTCGGGCGGGCGATCGTCGCCCACGAGAAGGTGACGGCGCCCGAGGCGACCGCGCGTGCGATAGAGGCTCTGGCGTCGGTGGGCATCCCCGATCCGGAACGGCGCAAGGACGCCCACGCCCACGAACTCAGCGTGGGCATGGCCCAGCGGGTGCTGATCGCCATGGCGCTGCTGCACTCGCCCGACGTGATCATCGCCGACGAACCCACCGCCGGGCTGGACGTGACCGTCCAGCGCCAGGTGCTCAACCTGATGCGGCAGCTGCTGGCGGATCTCGGCTCGGCCACGATGATCGTGACGCGGGATCTCGGCATCGTCGCCCAGTACTGCGACGACCTGGCGGTCATGCGCAACGGGTCCCTCGTCGAGCACACGCCCGTGGTCGGGTTCTTCGACCGGCCGAGCGAGGAGTACAGCCGCGATCTGCTGGCGCGGGTGATGACGTCGGCCCTCGGCGAGGACGCCTCGACACCCGCCGTATTGCCCGCGGAGCAGCCCGCGGAGCCGCTGCTGCGGGTGCAGGACCTCGTCAAGCAGTTCCCGGTACGCGGCTCGCGTCACCTCAAGGTGCATGCCGTGAACAGCGTCAGCTTCGAGGTCGCCCCCGGGGAGGCGCTGGGCCTCGTCGGCGAGAGCGGCTCGGGAAAGACGACGGTCGGTCGCCTCGTGCTGCGGCTGATCGAGCCCACCGCCGGCACCATCGACTTCGCCGGCGAGCGCGTCTCGGAGATGTCCGAGCGGGACATGCGCCGGTTCCGGAGCAGGATCCAGATGGTCTTCCAGGAGCCGCACGCCTCGCTCAACCCTTCGACGTCGGTGGCACGCAACATCGACGAGCCGCTGCGGGTGGGCGGCGTGGGACGCCGTGAGCGGATGGACCGGGTCCGCGAAGTGCTGCACATGGTGCATCTCACCGAGGACGACGGCGAGAAGTTCCCGCACCAACTCAGTGCCGGCCAGGCACAGCGCGTCGGCATCGCCCGGGCGATCGCGACCGAGCCCGACCTCGTCGTTCTGGACGAGCCGACGTCGCAGCTGGACATCGCCATCAGGGCGGAGATCATCGATCTGCTCAACGAGATCAGCGGGCAGCTCGGCATGGCCTACCTGTTCATCTCGCACGACCTGACCGCGGTGCGCAGCGTCTGCTCCCGGATCGCGGTCATGTACCTCGGGAAGATCGTCGAAGTCGCCTCCACCGCGGAACTGTTCGCCGGCCAGAGGCATCCGTACAGCAAGGCGCTGCTCTCGTCGGTGCTGTACCCGGACCCTGCGGCGTCGCTGCCCGACTTCCGTCTCGAGGCCGAGATACCCAGCCCGATCCACCTACCCGAGGGCTGCCACCTGCACCCGCGCTGCCCGATCGCCACCTCGGAGTGTGCAGTAACCTACCCACCTCTCGTGGAGTTGTCGCCGCGGCGGTACGCGGCCTGCTATCGCTCCGATGTGCTCGTCGGGACTCCAGCCATGCGAGAGGAGGGACGATGACGAACGTCTTCCATATAGGCGTCGATGTCGGGGGGACGTTCACCGACCTGGTGTGCGTCAGCGATGACGGGACGATGACCGCCACCAAGGTCCCGAATGTCGGCGACGACCCCTCCACCGATGTGTGCGCCGGACTCGACGACCTCGCCGACCGGCTCGAAGTGCCCCGCCAGGACTTCTACGGGGCCATCGAGGTGATCGTCCACGGAACGACCGTGGCAACGAACGCCATCCTGACCGGTCGGATCGCCCGGACCGGACTGATCACCACTTTCGGGTTCCGGGACGCCCTGGAGATGCGCCGGGGCATCCGCGAGCGCCTGTACGACAACAAGTACACGCCGCCACCGCCACTTGTGCCTCGCTACCTCCGCCTGGGCGTGCGCGAGCGCATCGACGCCGCCGGTCGAGTTGTCGATCCCCTCGACGAGGATCACCTGCGCGAAGCCCTGGCCGAGCTGCGCGGCGAGAACGTCGAGTCGGTGGCGGTGTGCTTCCTGCATGCCTACCGCAATCCTGCCCACGAGGCTCAGGCGGCCGACGTGATCGCAGCAGAATGGCCCGACGTGCACGTCTCGCTGTCGCATGCCGTCCTCTCGGAGCGGCGCTTCTACGAGCGGATCAGCACGACCGCGATCAATGCCGCCGTGGGTCCGATCCTGGCGACCTACCTCAGGCACCTCCTGGCCGAACTCGGCGAGCGCGGTTTTGGTGGCGCATTGCGGGTGATGAAGTCGAACGGCGGTCTGATGTCACCCGAGGTGGCGGCCGCTCGCGAGGCGGCGCACACCCTGCTGTCGGGGCCGGCGGGCGCCGTCGCCGGCGGCACGGCCTTCAGCCGGATGCAGGGCAACGCCAACCTCATCGTCATGGACATGGGGGGCACGAGTTGCGACGTGTGCCTCATCGAGGAGGGCACCTCACTCGTGACACGCGAGGGCTCGGTGGCCCGCTACCGGCTGATGCTGCCCATGCTCGACATCCACACCGTGGGCGCGGGCGGCGGCAGCATCGCCCGGGTGGACGAGGCGGGACTGCTCGAAGTGGGCCCCGCCAGCGCGGGATCCCACCCCGGGCCGGCCTGCTACCAGCGGGGCGGCGAGTTCGCCACGGTCACCGACGCCGACGTGGTCCTCGGCTACATCTCGCCCGACTACTTCCTGGGCGGTCGTATGTCGCTCGACGGCGATCTCGCCCGACAGGCCGTCCGCGCGCAGGTCGCCGGGCCTCTGGGCACCTCGGACCTCGAAGCGGCGGCGGGAGTGTACGACGTCATCAACGCCAAGATGGGGGCCGCCATCCGAGAGGTGTCGGTGCAGCGCGGCTACGACCCGCGGCGATTCGTGCTGCTCACAGCCGGCGGCGCCGGTGCCGTCCACATCTGCCCGATCGCTCGTGACATCGGGATCCGCCGGGTGATGGTCCCCCGCGACGCCAGCGTCTTCAGTGCGTTCGGCATGTTGACCACCGACTACCGCCACGACTTCGTCCGCACCTACGAGGCCACCCTGGCGGTCGCCGACCCCGCCACCATCGGCGCCGCGTACAACGAGATGTGCGCCGAGGGCGAGGAACTGTTGCGCGCCGAAGGTGTCGAGGCGGAGGAGATGAGCCACGTCCTGAAGATGGATCTTCGCTACCACGGCCAGATCCATGAGGTGGAGATGCCGGTGGAGCGGGCGGTCCTCGGCGAGCCGGGGATGCCGTCGATCCACGAGAAGTTCCACGACCGGCACGAGGAGATCTACTCCTACGCCACCGAAGCCGACCCCGTGGAAGTCGTCAACCTGCGTGTGACGAGCATCGGCCACGCCTGGACGACCGAGCCCCGGGCCGAGTCTCTGGGAAGTGCTGATGCCTCCGCGGCGTTCAAGGGCCACCGCAACACCTACTTCCGGGATTCCGGCGTCATCGAGGTGCCGGTGTACGACGGCACCGGCGTGCTGGGGGGCATGCGCATCGACGGCCCCTGCATCGTTGAACTCCCCGACACGAACGTCGTCGTGGACACGCACTTCGACCTGAGCTGCGACACGTACGGGCACTTCCTGCTCGAAGCCAAGGACTCAGCCGGATGATGCTGCGAGCCGGCTCTCTCGTCATGATGATGCTGCGAGCCGGCTCTCTCGTCATTCCGGCGGAGGCCGGAATCCACTGCCCAGCAGTCCGGGGTTCCGTGCCGGCGGAGTGCTCAACACTTCCCGAGGAGACCACCCGATGAGCGTCGACGACGGCCGCTACCTGCTGGACGGCGACGGATACCGCCGGTCGCTGCGCGACGGCCGGCAGGTCTGGTATCGCGGCGAGTTGATTGACGACGTGACGGCTCATCCCGCCGTCCGGGGCGGCGTGGACCTGCTGGCCGAGTCCTACGACGCCCAGTTTGACCCCGCCCTGCGCAACGTCCTCACGTACGTGCGCCCCGACGGCGCCAGGGTGTCCAAGGCATGGATGATCCCGCGGAGCCGGGATGACCTTCGTAGCCGGCGAGCCTGCGTGGAGCATCTGGCACGCCGGACGTTCGGCATCTTCGGCAGGCAGATGGACATGATCGCCACGACCCAGATCGGGATGGCGGCGAATCTGGAACTCATCCGCAAGCACAGCCCCGAACACGCCGAGAACATCCTGCCCTACATCGACTACGCCGCCAAGCACAACCTGATACTGGCCGCGCCGGTGGCCGACCCCCAGGGCTGGCGCAGCCGGGGTTCGGCCCTGGGACGGCGTGGCGTACCGCTCTTCGACGAGACCAAGGCCGCAGCCGCGCGGAACGACGAACTCGGCCTGCGGCTCGGCGATCGGGTGATTCCCGGAGCGCTGCAGGTCGTCCGCGAGACCGACGAGGGCCTGTGGATCAGCGGGGCGAAGATCGTCGCCACCGTGGCCCCGCAGGGCCACGAGATGGTCGTGTCCAACATCGCCCTACCCGACCCGTCCCCGGAAGGCAGCCTCTGGGCGATCGTCCCGGTTGGGTCCGAGGGGGTACGGCTGGTGTGTCGGGAGACCACCGCCGAACCCGACGCCAGCTTCCACGACCATCCGATCGCCTCGCGAGGCGACGAGGCGGACGCGGTGGCGCTGTTCGAGGAGGTCTTCGTGCCGCGCTGGCGGGTGCACAGCTACCGCTGGACCGAGATAGGCAAGCACTACGGCGACATCGGCGCCCTCGAGCACTGGCACACCCTGACGCGCCTCTGTGTGAAGGCGGAGCTCTTCGTGGGCCTCCTGCAACTCATCACCGACGGCATCGGCACGTCGCATCGCGACGGCGTGCGCCAACTCGTCGCAGAGGTCATGGAGTACGCCTCGGTGCTGCGGGCGATGGTTCTCGCCTCCGAGGAACGGGCCGAGTTCACGGCCAGCGGTGTGCTGTGGCCCGACAAGCGGATGATCACCGCCGGGCGGGCGTACGCGCTCGGCAGATACCCGCACATCGTCCACATCGTCAAGGAACTGGCCGGCCAGGGACCGGTGCTGCGCTGGTCCGAAGCGGACTTCGACAACCCCGAGATCGGTCCCTGGCTGGAGTGGGCCTACGAGGGCGCGACCGTCTCGGCGCGCGACAAGAACCTGCTGATGAACCTGCTCTGGGATCTCACCAGTGGCTCGCACGCGGGCCGGGTGGGTCTGTTCGAGAACGTCAACGGCTTCCCGGTTCCCTACCTGCGCGTGCGCATCTACAACGAGTTCGACCGTGCCGCGGCGGTCGAGTCGATCAAGGACTACCTCGGCCTGGGCGCCGGAGGGGACTCGGAATGATCGACCCGATCCTGGTGGCGGTGCTGGGCAAGAAGATCGAGGCGGCAACCAGGGACATGACCCGGGTCATCGAGCGCACGTCCCGTTCTCAGCTCCTTCAGGTCCGTGATTTCACGGCGGCCGCCCTGGACGCGGATCATCGGATCCTCGCCCAGAACGAGGGGCTCCCGCTCATGGCATACGGATTCTCGGGGATGCTGGGCAGCCTCGTCGAGCAGGTCGGAGCGGTCCGGCCCGGTGACGTGTTCGTTCACAACGACACGTTCGGCGGCAACAACCAGGCGCAGGACACAGCGGTGTTCCGACCGGTGTTCATTGATAGTGAGTTGCGCTTCTGGACAGCCACGAAGGGACACCTCGCCGACCTCGGCGGCACCTCCGCGGGCGGCTACGACCCCGAGGCGACCGACGTCTGGCAGGAGACCATCCGCATCCCGCCGCTGCGGATCTACGACGGCGGCCAACTGCGGCGTGACGTGTGGAACGTGCTCATGGCCAACAGCCGGTTCCCCGAGTTGGTGGGCGGTGATCTTCGTGCCCTCATGGGGGCGACCGGCGTGGGCGAGCGGGCGCTGGTGGAAGTCTGCGAGCGCTACGGGATCGACGTGGTCCTGGATCACCTCGACGCGTTGCTGGACTTCAGCGAGGAGCGGGCGCGGGCCGAGATCGGGCGCATGACCCCGGGCACCTACACCGCCGAGGCGACGTGGGACCTTCCCCCCGGCGTCGGCCCGGACCGGCTGGTGTGCCGCCTCGCCGCCACGGTCGGCGACGGCAGGGTGATTCTGGACTTCAGCGACTCCGACCCCCAGGTGGACCGCTACTACAACGGTGTCTACGGCACGTCGTACGCGGCCGCCACCTCCACGTTCCTGATGATCATCGATCCGGACATCCCCCACAACGGAGGTGTCGAGCGCTGTATCGAGGTCGTGCTGGCCGAGGGTACGTTCCTCCACGCCGCCTTTCCGGCGCCCAGCGTGCTGGGCAACTTCGTCATGAACGACGTGATCGCCGAGACCGTGATGAAGGCTCTGGCTCCTGCCGCGCCCGACCGGGTCTGCGCGGGGTGGGGTCGGGGACTCAACGTCAGTCTGTACGGCACGGACCCCGCCACGGGCGCGGAGTTCCTGGCGGTTCCGCTGCTGTCCAACAAGTGCGGTGCGGGCGGCGTTGCCGGAGTCGACGGCCAGGACTGCATCGGCATCCTGACCTGTGGTGGCGGCTTCGCCTTCGACGACTACGAGGTCTTCGAAGGCGGGCTGCCGATCACCCTGCTGAGCCACGAGTACTGGGAGGATTCCGCCGGTCCCGGCGAGTGGCGGGGAGGACTCGGCATCCGCGTGGCGTATCGCATGGAGGCCGAGACGCTCGTCACGTGTTTCGGCGACGGCACCGACGAGCCCTACGGCCTCTTCGGCGGCGCGCGGGGCACGCCGAACCGCATGGTGGTCACACCCCCCGGCGGCGAACCGTACGAGCCTCCGCCCAACTCCACGACCTCCGTGGTCCCCGGTTCGGTTGTCGAGATGTACAACTCCGGTGGCGGGGGCTACGGGTCACCCGCGGCGCGCACGCACTCCCTGGTTGCCGGCGACCTGCGCAACAGAATGATCTCGCCGGACACCGCCCGGCGTTTCCACGACCTCGCCCCCACGTGACTCGACTCGCATCCCGACGCCTCACAACACGGCGATCGGGTTCACCACAGGCCCGTCGCCACGCAACAGGCACAACGGGCCGGCTGTGATCGTTTCCCGGACCTCCGCTCCTAGAAACAACTCGTCGCGGCTGCTGGGGGGACAACCAGTATCGCCGGTCGTGCACCCACCGCACGGCGTGCAAGTCAACTCCCGCTGAGCCGGGCGGGGCGAGCAGGGCTCAACTCGCGGTGTCGCGGCGGGCGAGGCGTAGGGCTTCCCGCCACGGCGTGCGGGCGCCGGTGCGTAGCAGGGTTGATTCGTAGACCCGGCCGGCGAGGACGATGGTCCACCAGGTGGCCGCCAGCAGCAGGATGACCGACAGCGCGATCTCCCAGACGGCGGCGCTGCCGGCCACCACCCGGATGGGCATGATCACCGGCGAACTGAGCGGGATGTACGAGAGCAGGCGGGACACCAGGACGTCGGGCTCCTGTATGACCAGGGAGAGCCCGGCGATGTAGCTGACGATGAGGGGAAGCGTCACGGGTAACGCCACGAACTGGCCGTCCTCGATCCGGGAGACGAGCGAGCCGGCCACGGCCAGGAGCGTGGCGTAGAACCCGAAGCCGAGCAGGAAGATCGCGAGCGCGAGGGGCGCGATCACCCAGACCGACGTGGGCAGATCCAAGGCACCGGTGATCGACAGCACCACGGCGGCGGTCACGACCACGGCCGCGACCTGGGCAGCGGCCACCGTGCTGACCCCGGCGATCTTGCCCAGCAGCAGCTCGCGGGTCCGGACATGAGCCAGAAGCACCTCGACCACCCTGTCGGCCTTCTCCTTCACCACGCTCGTGATCACTATCGAGCCGTACGCCTGCAAGCCCACGAACGTGAGAATCGTCAGGGTCAGCCCGATGCCCAGCGCGCCGGAGGAGGTTTCGTCCTCGGGATCCGGTCCTTCGCCGGTGAACCTGTGCTGGATCTCCACCGGCGCCAGCAGCGCCGCCAAGTCGGCACCGCTCAGGCCCAACTCGCCGGCCCGCCCGGCCCGGACGACCTCGGTGAGGGCCTGACGGAGAACCACGGCTATCTCCTCGTCGACGCTCTCCTCCCAGACCAGCGTGCGAGGCGGATCGACCACCACTGCCACACCGGCCCGCTGGATGTCACCAGGCATCTCATAGGTCTCGACGCGCACCCAGGTGATGTCGAGCTGCGACCGGTCGGGATCCGCCAGGAGTTCCTGCAGGGCGCCGACCGGCTCCGCGTGCCCGACGCGTACCTCGCGGCGCCCCCCGTCGTCACCGCCCAGTACCGCGATCAGCACTATGCCCACCGCTGTCACGAGTACCAGCAGCACCGTCGTCACCCGCCAGGTCCGGGTCCGGGTCAGGACGGTGATCTCGCGCCGGGCAACCTCCCCGGTCACCCGGAAACGCACCCCGGGGAGGCGCCACGCCGGCGCCCGCCCGTCGGGGGACGGTGTCCGGCGGGCGGCGGGGGAGGAGGCTCTACGCACGGTCGGCCCGCTCCTCGGAGGTGGGTAAGCGGAGGCGTCCAGCGGGGGAGGGGTACTCACCCAGGGGAGTGTGCTCACCTGCCACGAGTTCCACGAACACCGCTTCCAGCGGTGGCGGCTCGATGGAGAACGTGGCGACCCTCCCTGCCGCCGCGGCAGCGGACACGATCTCCGCCGGGTCGGCACCTGCCGGCACATCGAACCGCATCCAGCCCGGTCCCGACTGCAGCTCCGCCGCACTCGAGCGATCCACCCCGCTGGTGGTGGCTGCGGTGTCCGTCCGCCCGGTGGTGGGAACGATGGCCGTCGTGCCGGCGTCGGTGTCGGCCCACCGTCCGGCGGGCGGTGTCCAGCGCACGCCGGGATCGGCCCAGGAGATCTCCACGATCCGCCGGGTCGCCCGGCTGCGCAACTCCCGGACGGTGCCCGCGGCCACGGTCACGCCGTCGGCGATGATCGTCACGTCCTCACACAGGTCCTGCACCAGGTCGAGCTGGTGGCTGGAGAACACGACCCCGGCACCGTTGGCCGCCCGCGCGGTCAGGATGTCCTGCAGGGTGGCGGCCGCCACCGGGTCCAGACCGCCGAACGGCTCGTCCAGGATCAGCAGCGCCGGATCATTCACCAGAGCCACCGCCAGCTGGACCCGCTGCTGGTTTCCCCCGGACAGGGTCTCGATGAGATCGTCCCGCCGATCAGCGAGTCCTACTTGCTCGATCCAGTTGTCGGCCGCGGCGTTGGCGTCCGCCGCGCCGAGCCCGGCCAGGCGCCCCATGTAGGCGACGTGCTCGTGGATGCGCATCCGTGTGTACAGGCCCCGCTCCTGGGGCATATAGCCGATCCGGCGGCGCTGCTCCTCGCTGATTGGCCGTCCCTCCCAGGTGATCGACCCCGCGTCGACCGACAGCAGCCGCAGGATCGCCCGCATGGTTGTGGTCTTGCCGGCACCGTTCGGGCCGAGGAACCCGACGAGTTGTCCGGGGTGCACGCTCAGATCCACCCCGTCGAGGGCCACCACCTCCCCGAAGCGCTTGTGCAGACCGCGCACCACGAGCCCCTCGCCCGTCGCCGCTGCGCCCGCGGGTGCCTCCTCGAGACGCATCCGATCCTCCTCGTGCTCCGGCTCTCCCGTCGTGGCTCAGGCGGGGCGGGCCTAGGCTCGGGCCGCCCAACCGTAGCGACGGACGAGGAGTTCTCCATGGTTAAGCCGATTCCCGACAACTACCCGCGGGTCAACGCCGCTCTGGCGGTGGACGGCGCCGCCGAGGCCATCGACTTCTACGTCGCCGTGTTCGGTGCGCGTGAACGCATGCGCTTCCCGGCGCCCGACGACAAGGTGGGCCATTCCGAGTTGGAGATCGGCGACTCCGTCATCATGGTGTCCGACGAGTATCCCGAGATGGGCTTCTGCGGCCCCAAGACGATCGGTGGCACGCCGGTCACCATCAGCGTCTACGTGACCGATGCCGACGCAGCCTTCGCGGCGGCGCTGGAGCGGGGGGCGACGCCGCTGCGAGAGGTCGCCGACCAGTTCTACGGTGACCGCTCCGGGCAGTTCGAGGATCCCTGGGGTCACCGCTGGGGAGTGGCCACGCACATCGAGGACGTGGCGCCCGAGGAGATGCAGCGCCGTGTCGAGGAGATGTTCATGCAGGGCTGGAACACCCCTACCCGGTCGCGGCGAACCGGAGCGCCTGCCGTGGGTCGATGGCGCCGGTAAAGGTCGGAGCCGAACCCCAAGGGCGGTGATGTCGGGGGCGTCGTCGGCGACCGTCACGAGTCCGCTGGAATACCATCGAATCCCACAGCAGCGGGTCGTCGCCCTCGCCGATCACGTCGCCTTGAGGGGACTGTTCGGTCAGAGGCGCTCGAACGTCCAGCTCAGAGCCCGGTCGCCGGCATAGGGCATGGCGCCGTGGAACGGGCGGGGGTCGTCGTCGAAGACGAGCGGCAGGAAGTGGCGATCGCCGTCCCACAGTTCCAGGTCGGCGGCGCGGCGGGCGGCGGGATCGGGCTCGCAGGCGGTGAGCAGGCGGGAGCGCGGCGCCCAGATCAGGCTGCCCTCCTCGTTGCTTGCCGGAGGTTCGCCCAGCCAGGCGTCGGCCAGGAACACGAAGCCCAACCAGTCCTCGTTGCGAGGGCCGAAGTCCGTCCAGGAGATTGTGCCGCGCAACCTCAGCGACGTGACCTCGATGCCGGCCTCCTCGTGCAGCTCGCGGCGCATGCCGGCGACGACGTGCTCGCCGGGCTCGAGCTTGCCGCCGAGGCCGTTCACCTTGCCGTAGTGGTCGTCATCGGGGCGTGCGTCCCGGCGTACCAGCAGCACGAGGTCGGTGTCCCGATCCCACAGGTAGGCGAGCGTGCCGACGATCGGGGTGAGGACCACGCGGTCACCGTAGCGAACCCCGGCGCGGCGGCTGTGGAAGGCGCGTCGGACCGGCGGCAGAACTACGCGGTGCCCTCGGCGGCTGCTCGATCCAGCCTCTCGCGGGTCGGCACCCACCACGTGATGTACGCCACGCCGACCGCGCCTGCGGCCAGCACGATGAGCCGCGGCGTCCAACCGCTGATCAGCAGACCCGTGCTGACGCCCACGGCAGCCACGATCATCGTGCAGGCCGAAAGCTTGGCCCGCCGGCGCATACCGAGCCCCGCCCGGTAGTCGCCGACCATGCGGCCTACCACGGGGAGGCTCAGGAGCCAACGCTCCAGCCGGGCGCTGGACCGCGAGAAGGCGCCGGCCGCCAGGATGAAGAAGATCGTGGACGGCAGCCCGGGCACCACGATGCCCACCGCTCCGATGCCGACGAGCACCAGCCCGACGGCGATCCAGACACCCCGCACCAGCCGGCTGCGGGCGATACCCGGTGGCCCCGCCGGAGTGCGCTCGTCGGACACCGGCACGTCCGAGCCCGCCGCGGGCTCTCTTGGTGCTGCCACGTGTCGACCCTCCGGGGGCTCAGCCGGCGAGTTCGGCGACGTCACCGGCGGCCATGTAGCACATCAGCACGATCACGGCCAGGTTGACGGCGCTCAGGTACCACTTCAGCCGGTGATTCCCGCGCCAGAAGCGCCGGATGCTCACCCCGTTGAAGACGATCGCCAGGGCACCAATGGCCAAGCCCACCGCTGGACCGACCAGATCGGCGAGCCCGAGCACGGGGATCAAATAGGGGAACACGATGTAGGCCAGCAGGCAGCGCGTCCCCGACACGATCATGGACTGGCTGAAGCGGCGTTCAGCAGCTTGACGCGATCCGGTCGCGGCGGGGGCGGTACCAGAAGTCATGGCGATAGCCAGGCCAGCCTACGCTTCGCCCCGATGTTCGATGCCCGCGCGGCGGCGAGTCTCAGGCTTCGAAATCGCCGGTGGTGAACTTGAGTGTGGCGGCGTTCTCGGTAACGGTGCGCTGGACGGCCTCGTCGAAGCCTCCGGGGGAGGTGCCCTCGACCTCGATGGTGATCTCGACCGTTGCGCCGTCAGAGCGGGCGAGTTGGTTGACGATGGCCTCGGCGATGTCGGCCGCCGCTCCGGTCCAGCGCAGCGAGTCCAGCGTGACGCGACCCCAGTAGCGGGTGGGCAGATGTGGGCCGGTCGGCTCCGAGAAGGGCCCGATGCCATCACCTGGGGCGGGTCCACCGCCAAGACCCGGGCCGGGACCTTCGGGGACATCGGCGGCCCCGGCACGCTCAGCAGTGAACTGGGCGGCGGCTATGTCGGGGCGGACCACTAGACCGCTCGGAGTCAGAGCGGCGAGAGCCTGGCCTGCGCGCAGACCGACGTATCGGCCGCCGGAATCTTTCCAGGTGCGATCGCCCGGCCCGTCAGTCGACCCCGGCTCATCTGTCGGATTCTCGCGACCAACGCCGGCCGAGCCGTCCCCGTCGACCGTGCCCGGGTCGTGGACGTCGGCGTAGGCGAACCCATCGGTCTGCCACGTGAGAGAGGCCACGCCGTCACGCACTGCTTCCTCCAGCACGGACCGGTCCCGCAGGCGCGGCAGGTACAGGTACTGGGTGAAGTCGTCCCACAGTTGAGTAACGCTGACGTGGTCACCCCGCCAGAGCGGCACGCGGTCGATGTCCAACCGCAACCGCGGCCCGGAGTAGGCGGGCACCAGTGCCTCCTCGACGATGAGCTTGCGCGACACGCGTTCGGCGAGCGACTCGGTGTCGGCTCCGCTGCGTCCGACGCCCGGGCTCGGCAGGCGGAACGTGTCCCAGATCATCGGACCTGTCGGATCGTCCTCCGGCTGGTCGGGGTTGAGCACCCACTGGTAGGTCTCGGCGATCCGCTGGCTGACCGTCTCGTCGAACTCGTCGACCTTCGTCTCCGTCTGGCGGGTCTGGAAGGCGTCGAGGTTCAGGGTCTCGCCGTCACGCCTGATGGAGTCCCACGCCAGCCATTGGCGCACCGCCTCGCGCAACTCCTCCAGCCGGGCGCTGTCAGGCGCCAGGAACACGATCATGTTGCGGTGCCGCCGCGCCCCGCCCGAGCGCTCGTTCAGCACCGTTGTCGCGAACTCCCGTCCCTGGCCGTGATCGCTGCGACGGTCATGCTCGAAGCTCGGGTCGATTATCACCAGCCGGGCCGAGTCCTCGTCGGGAACGTCAGCGGCCGAGCGGGGGCAGACGTGCGCGGCTGCGAACTCGCCCCGCCTTGCGGTCTGGCGGCCGAGGCGCCGACGAATCTCCTCGTCCACGTCCAACGGCTTCATTTCAGCCGCCCGATCCTGGGCCAGGCGCGTGACGGTCGGCGCCAGCGCGTACCAGTATCGGGAGGCGTCGCGGTACAGGTACATGGCCCGGTCCGACAGCCGCCGCAGGGCGTCGCCGAACGTGGCGGGCCGCTCCCCCGGCTGGACGCATCCCAGCTTGATGGCCCGGTCGTCGAGACCCTTGTTGGCGGCCTGCTGCGTGGGCGCAGAGCCGAAGTACACCGTGCGGGCCACCCGGCGCGCCGCCGAGTAGCGGCCCAGCGGGGCGTTCTCGGAGTCGAGGCGCCAAGACAGCGCCTTGGGGCCGTCCACATCGATCTCCAGCACGGGCCGCCAGCCGTCGTCCAGGTAGCGGGTCAGTTCGGCAGCCACATCGGCGTCATCGACGGGAATCGTGCCGGGCATGATCAGCAGGTTGGCATCGTTGCTCATCCACAGTCTGTGGACAACTTTGGCCATCAGGCGCAGCACACCGCGGGTGCGCTGGAACCGTTCCAGGCTGGACCAATCGCCGAAAAGCCGGTCGAACAGTTCGGGGTGGACGGGGTAGGCCGCGAGCATCCGGCGTCGATAGTCGCCCTCCCGGCACTCGGGCGGGAACTCGCCGCCGTTGGCACCGTAGAGTTCGGCGAAGGCCGCCACCACCGTCTCCCGCCGACGGACGGCATCAGTGCTGAGTTGCTTGAACAGCCGGCGCCGCACGATCTCGAAGCTCTCCTCGGTCGACGCGGTTCGCCAGTTGGCCTCGACCCGTCCGAACAGGTTCTCCAGACGGGTGAGCGCCGCCTGCCCGCCCTCACCGCCAACCTCGATCTGCGAAGCCGGGATAGTGGCAACCAGCAGCGCCTTCGGCGTGGCGGCGGCGGCGTCGGCAAGCGCCTGGGCAAAACTGAAGTGAGAGTCGTACGTCCCGGCCGGCAAACCGGACTGCCCGTAGAGCTGGCGGGCGTAGGCCACCCATTCGTCGATGAGGATCAGGCAGGGCGCGCACGACCGCAGCAACTCACCGAGGGCGGCGCCGGGACTGATGCCGGACCTGTCGGCCTCGGCAACCAGGGAATATGCATCAGATCCACCAAGTTGCCAGGCGAGTTCACCCCACATCGTGTGAACGACGGTGCCGTCGGGCTTGGCAGAGGCGCTCCCAGGCTCCAACTGGTGACCAACGAGGACCGCCCGCCGGACCTCGCCACCGGGAAAGTGCAATCCCCGGCTGCTCAGCAGGTCTTCCACACCGGGTAGGTCGGCCGCCCCTGTGGCTCCGGCGAGATGGTAGAGGGCGATGAGGGCGTGCGTCTTGCCCCCGCCGAAGTTGGTCTGCAGCTTGACGACCGGATCTCCACCGGTGCCGGCGAAGCGCTCAGCCGCACCCACGATCAGCTTGCCGAGCCCCTCGGTGATGAAGGTGCGCCGGTAGAACTCGGTCGGGTCGCCGTACTCGTCGGCAGCGGCACCGCGCCACACCTGGTGCAGGTCGGCGGCGTACTGCGCCATCTCGAAGCGTCCCGAGGTGACGTCGTCGTGTGGCTCGATCACCTCCCGCCAGGAAGGCAGGCCGGCCTCCACGCCTGCTTGGGTGCGCTGCGCCACGCTTCGCCGGGCACTGCGGCTCTGCTCCTCGAACTTCAGGCGCAGCAGTTCCTGATGGAGATTTCCAACCTCGTTGGCCTGAGCGCCGGCGGCAACCGACTCCAGCAAGCGCTGCGCCGTGTCGAGACCCCGCAGCGCGTCGTCTGTGGAAAACTTCTCGTTATGCGCCCATGAGTTGCGCACAGTCTGGAGTTCGGCGACATAGCTCCGGTCAGTCCGCGACAACTTGCGCGAGAAGATTGCGTTCCATTCATCCCAGAGCACCTTGAGCAGGAACTGCGGATCTCGCGCGTTGACCTGCCGGGGCCGACCACTCCGGGTCTCGGCTCGCTGCACGGCGGCCGGCCAGTTCGGGCCGAACTGCGCATCGCACTCACGGGCCACGAACGGGGCCAGACCCTCCCCGAGCAGGGAAATCGCCTTGCCGATCCGCTCATGATTGCTCAGCGCCAAACGATCGCTCCTCTCCGCGGCCTGGCTACGGCCGGACTGCCCGCCCGGTAGTCGAACCCCTCATGGTCAATGAGCACGACGCTAGGTGGCTGGTGTTTTTCTCGGCGTTTGGGGTGTTGTGGTCTGGTAGAATTACAGGTGTGTGGTTCGGTGTTGTGGGGAGGTTGGTGTTGTGACGGTTGGTGTTGAGCCGTGTCAGGCTGATTTGTTCAAGGGGACGCGGTTTGTGGGCGAGCGGGTGGGTCCTGGTTCGATTTTTGCGGTGTTGTTCGGTGAGGGTGCCCGGTTGTTTCCCGAGGGGATGTTCGATGATTTGTTCTCGTCGCGGGGGCGGCGCAGTGTGCCGCCTCGGGTGGTGGCGACGGTGATGGTGTTGCAGCGCTGGTTCGGTTTGTCGGACCGTGAGGCGGTGGCGGCGTTCGAGTTCGATGCGCGTTGGCGTTACGCGTGCGGGGGTTTGGACGTCGACGGCGGCGGGTTCTCCCATACGGTGTTGGTGGGGATGCGGGCCCGGTTGGCGGCGTCGGGTGCGCCGCGGCGGATCTTCGACGCGACCCTCGAGGTGGCGCGCTCGGCGGGGGCGCTGTCTCAGCGGCGGGTGCTGGACTCCGCGCCGATCTACGACGCGGTCGCGACCCAGGACACCGTCACGATGCTGCGCGCCGCGATCCGCGGCGTGTTCGAGGCCGCGGATCGCGATCTGGGGGCCATTGTGCGGGGCGCCGTCGCCGGCGGCGACTATGCGTCGCGGTCCAAGCCGGCGTGCGACTGGGACGACGCGGCGGCGCGGGAGGCCCTCGTGGCGACCATCGCCGGCGACGCCGTGGCGGTGCTCGAAGCCCTCGAGGGTCGCGCGCTGAGCGTCGAAGTCGCGCAGGGCGGGGAGTTGTTGGCCGCCGTTGTGGGCCAGGACCTCTGCGAGGACCCCGAGGGGCGCCTGGTGATCGCGCGGCGCGTGGCGCGGGACCGGATCATCTCGGTGGTGGACCGCGACGCCCGCCACGGCCACAAAACCGCAGCACGAGGCTTCGACGGCTACAAGGGCCACATCGCCACGGACCCCGACTCCGAGCTGATCACCGCCACCGCGGTCACCGCCGCCAACGCCCCCGACGCCCGACCCGCCCCCGAACTCATCGCCGACCTGCTCACCGCCGACACCGCCGCCGCCGCCGCCGCCGCCGACACCACCACCACCGACACCACCACCACCGGCACCACCGGCACTGCCGGCGACGCCGGGGAGGTTGTGGAGGACTTCGCGGGCAGGCCCACCGTCTACGGCGACTGCGCCTACGGCAGCGGCGACTTCCAGAGCCTCCTCGGCGAGCACCGCATCAACTCCAAGTGCCGCACCCAAGCGCCGCAGGCGCCCGCGGGACGCTTCACCAAGGACCGCTTCAGCGTCGACCTGGCCGCCGCGACGGTCACCTGCCCCGCCGAGGTCACCGTCGCCATCAACTACCGCCCCGACGGCGCCGGCACCGCCCGCTTCGGCGCCGACTGCGCCGACTGCGAACTCCGCGGCGACTGCACCGACGCCAAAGCCGGCAGAACCATACGCATCGGCGCACACGAAACCGCCCTCGCCGCGTCCCGAGCGCGCCAACAGAACCCGGCCTGGCGCGACGACTACCGCGCCACCCGCCCCAAAGTCGAACGCAAACTCGCGCACCTCATGCGCCGACACCACGGCGGCCGCCACGCCCGCGTGCGCGGCCAACCCAAAGTCGACGCCGACTTCAACCTCCTCGCCGCAGCCGCCAACATCGCCCGCCTCGGCGCGCTCGGACTGCACACCCGCGCCACCCACTGGGCACTCACCTGAACCCCCACCCACCCCCAACACCCCAACCACACCCGCCGGGAACACATCACCAGTATGAGTGCGAAGAGCCACCAGACAACAACCCATTCCACACCAGCCACCTAGCTCTCGGCGCCCGGGGCGATCGGCGGCAGGAAGGCCGCCAGCACATCGACGTTCGCCCGCCAACCGTCGGGCTCTTTCACAATTAGGCCGACCTCAGCGAGCCAGCCGAGATCCCGGCTCAGCGTCTTGGGACCAACCCGGGCATACAGCGCCGTCACCGCCGGAGACAGGGTGGTCAGCTGCTGTCGAGTGTGAACGACGCCGGGAGGCATCGCCCGGACAAGCGCTTGGCGACGATCGCGACCCTTCGTGGCCGCGAACGCGCTCACCGTCTCGTGCACGAAGTTCATCCACATGACCCGCATCTGATAACCACGCACCTGCCCGAACTTCTCGCGCAACCCGTCGACTAGTCCCTCGACCGCGTATGCCACGAACCCGACCAGCGATCGACGTTGGCTGGATGCATCAAGTTCGCGGTAGTAGCGGTCGCGCGTCAGGTTGTAGTGGTCCGAGAGCAGATGAGTTGCAAGGAGCGGGAGCATTCCCGATCGAGCCAGGATGGCGAACTCCAGCAGCCGAGCGGTGCGCCCGTTGCCGTCTCCGAACGGGTGGATCCAGGCGATGTAGACATGCGCGCAGATCGCCGCGACGACGTGCAGTGCGAACTGCACACCTTGGTCGTCGGACCGAAACGTGTCACCCTCCAGCCATGCAGCCAAGCGGTCGAGGAGGAAGCGGCAGTCCTCGGCTGGCGCGCCCGCGTAGCGACCGGCGCCAACTAGATGCTCGCGAACCAACCCCGGAACAGCGTTGGGTTCGTGGTCGGTGCCATCCAGAATCTGCCGGTTGTACTCGCCGATCATCTCCCCCGTGATGATCGGCTTGACCCCGGCCTGCACCTGATCTCCGATTTCTTGAAGGGCGTCAAGCACGTTCCGCACCTCCCTCTCCTGGTATGCCCGGGAGGGAGGTGCTCTGTAGTCGCCGCGCAGGATGCCTTGCACCTGCTCGATGGTCAGACTGTTGCCCTCGATGGCGGTGGTGGCCTGTGCTCCTCTGGAAAGTGTGATCGTGTACAGATCCTGCGCGAAACCGGGCGGCAGTGGCACTCCTGCGAGAACCTCGCACGTAGCGCGGGCCTCACCGAGCAGGATCCAGGTTCGCGGATTGAGTTTGCTGACGTCGCTGGCGTCGAAGGTGATCCAAGGGTGAGAGGCTAGCTCGCGCACACCCGAAGTATACTAAGATACTGTTGAAGTATCCACCCGGCTGTCCAGTGAACTGTCCACAGACTCGATAGTAAACCCCTGGTCAGAAGCATACTAGTCTGTGATATGACAGAATCTGTTAAGAGTTTTGTCCATACTCTAGACCACTCGCATGTCCATCGTCTCCGCAGCCTCTAACCCTGAATCCACCGATCGCAGATCATCTTGGGCATCTTTTTCGTCGTATAGCCCAAGTTTCTCGCCCCAAGTTCCGGAGGTGACGAGGACCACCCCGAACCGGTCAATCCGACGGGATGGGGCACTCACAGGAAGTGCCTCCCGATCTGTGCCGGCAGCCGCTTGTGTTCACAGCTATTTGCCCAGGTCAGAGAGTCACTCGGTGGACCCCCCGCCCTCGAACCCAACCCCCATCGGTGGATCCAGGCTAACGATCTGACGGGACCGTTCCGGACCGCCCCTGCAAGGACCGGGGCATTGCAGCAGCGGGACGTTGGCGGTCACAGAAGGGTCTGCTCGCAGGTGGCGGCGAGGCGGGTTAGCTCGGGCCAGGAGGTGGCGAGGCCGTTGTAGGCCGCGGCCTCCGCGGCCCAGTTCCGTCGAGTGCAAACCTGGAAGAGCCGGTAGGCGAGTTCGCGCGCTGCGTCTGCTGTGTCTATGTCGAGGCGGCTCAGCAGTGCGGCGGCGGTCGGCTCGCCGTCGTCGTGAAGGATTCGCAGCAGGTGCTGAGTGGCCTCCCAGACGGTGCGGCGCCTGTCGGTGGCGGGATCCCAACCGGCGTCCAGTTCGTCGCGACCGCGCAGGCGGACCCGGTCGCCGACGGCCGTCACGATTCCGGCCGCAACCAAGCCCGCCACCGACGTGTTCCGGGCCTTGGAAAGTTGCTCGGCCCGCCCGTACGGTCCCTCATTGAAGCCGTGCTCATCAAACCAGGTCAGTGCCCAGCGAGTGTCGGCATCGAGTTCGGAGTCGACACCGGTGAGCGTCTCGTCCAGAACCTCGTTGATCAGCGCCAGGGCGTCTCGCACTCCGAGGAGTGAGCCGTCCGCTGTCAGGACCTGCTCGTAGCGTGTGTAGACGCCCATGCCTGGACCGATTGCGGCCTGCGCGAGATCCAGCGGCGCGATGTTGCCCTGCTGCAGCAGCCGCACGGCACCGGGAAGCTCGGCTCGTAGTGCTCGCCGCAGTTCGCGCACTGTCGTCACGGACTGGTCGGAGCCGTCCCCGGCCGCCGGGCGGCAGACCAGGAGCACCGACGAAGCCAGGGACTTGGTGCCCTTCTTCACACCCTCGGGGCGCTCGGTCCGCAGCGGCCACGTGGCAGTGATCCGCAGGCCGGCAGAGATGAGACTCTCGAGCAGCGCCTCCCAGGCGGTGCCCGGAGTTCCGGCAGTCCCCTTCTTCGTCTTCCTCTCCGTCTGCTGGTAGCCGTAGTAGACGGTGAGCGGATAGCGGGGGTCGTGGGCCTCCCGCATGCGCTCGAACGCCCGGCGCAGCAACGTCTCGAAGTGGGCGTGCGCCACCGCCCGGTCTCCGCCGAACCTTGCAGCGTTCGACACGATCTGCTCATCGGTCGGAGCCAGAAGTGGTCCAAGGGTGTCGGGCCAGACGTCGCCGAGCGTGGCCCTCAGCCACACCAGGAACAGATTCGACAGCGAGGCGTAGTCGAACATGTCGTAGTAGGGCGGGTCGGTGCAGACCACGCCGGTGGCGTCTCCGAGTTCGAGGAGCATCGAGCCGCACCGCACATCGGATCGGCCAACGCGTGGGAGCACGGATCGCGTATTGGCGAACCGACCCCCGTTCGGAGAGCGCTCGGATGAGCGTTCCCCCGGATGCCCCGTCGGCGCAGGGAGAGCCTCGACCGCCCGTACGACATGGTCGAGGTTGTTCGCCCATGATCCGGTGGAACCGGAGAACGGGTTGGCCTCGGCGAATTCTCCGTAGAACCCGTAGGCGGGCCGGATGAACGACTGCTCCACCGAGCCGTTCGCCCGGTTGTGGGTCGTCATCATCGTCGTGCGGTTCGCCATGCTCGACAGCGTCAGTGCCAGATAGGTGGTGACGGCCTCGGCATAGGCACGAGCGCCGTCGCCGCCCTGCTCGACGCCGGGTCCGATCTCGGACATTCCGGCAGCGACGGCGTCGCGGTGAACGGCGGGGGTGATCTCCGCGATCACCTCGGAGAACATTGCCATCGTTCGGCGCTGACGGGGTGACAGCAGGTCACCGAACGTGCGCAGCCCGAACGCCGTGACGTTCCCACTCTCGAGCGGTAGTTCCCGGCTCAGCGCCGACTCGACCCGAGCCGGAGGCCCGGTGTCCCAACCTGCGAGGCCCGCCTCCTCGATCGCCGCGTCGGGAGCCAACCAGACGCGTCCACCTCGAGAGCGAGTCGGGTCGGCGAGCGCCTGCACGCCCACGAGGCGGAGCCCGAATCCCGACTCCTGACCACAACACCGGACCCAGTCGGCGTCGTTGACGGTGCCGCAGAACACGCAACAGAAGTTGGCGCCCCGGCTGACCTTGAGGTCGACGAGGTCGCCAGGTGGCGGGCCGGGCGCTACGTCGAAGTCGAAGCGATCACCCTTGAGAAGGGGGCGGGTATGCCAGCGCCTCGTCGGCTTCTTCGACAGCCACCACGTCGACAGCAGTGGCGTCACACGACGGCAGCCTGGGTTTGCGCACATGATCGTCCGCGCCCACAAGTAGGAGATCGCCACGGTGCGCCCACCCGGCGCGTACGGGCTCACCGGATCCTCGAAGCAGTCGGCCAGGCGCCGCCGGCACTTGGCCTCAACAACTCGCCCGTACTGGGCGATGTCAGCAGCGACCCCGCTCAGCCCGTCGCCGCCCCCGAGCACGCCGGAGCTGACAGCAGGCTGCCCTACGAATCGCTGAGCTACCGAGAGGGTGACCGCACTCACGAGGGCGGCGACAGGGTTCAGGTCGATCGCAAGGGTGTCCAACCCAAGTCGCAGCGCCTCGGTCGAGATCGCCCCACCCCCGCAGAACGGGTCGATGATTCGCGGCAGGTCCTCGCCGGCCGAGGCCGCGATGCAACTCTGCGCCTCGGCCAGCAACGCCGTGTCGCCGCTGCGTTCCCACTGGCAGAGCCCCTCGATCAACGTCAGCAACCGCCGTCGCTCCAGCTCCTGGGAAGCCTCGGTTGGGAACCGGTCGGGCCGGGCCGACGGGTCGTCCACCAGCGAGGCGAACAGCACGGCCCGCGCGACGCCGAGCGGCTTGCGTGACCACCAGATGTGCATCGTGGCCGGGTGCCCCTTCTTGGGCACCGCCTTCTCGCGCCGCCCGGCGGCGTTCACCACCTCCAGCGGCAGCGCCACCTCGATCAGTTTGCGAGGCGACCGATCCAAACTCAACGGGTCCACACATGCAGGTCTACACGAGACAGGGCGAGGAGCGCCCGAATCGTCAGCACTTCCCTGCCCGGGCGGACGATGCGACCGCGACCAGTTTGAACAAGGAGACTCAACCTCGACGGGTGGGCGGCACGCGAGGGTGTACGGCAGATGGCGATGCTGGGCGTCGTGCCCGTCGATCACCGGCTGGTCCTGCGCGCAACCGACACCGCCCTCGCCGCGCGAATATCGATCTGGGACGCCCCCAATCACCGAAGCAGCGGCCGCCGCAGGCAGCGACCGTCTACTGACCGAGGATCTCAACGGCGGCATGACAATCCGAGACGTGAAGATCGTCAAGCCGTTCTCGGCGGCGACCTGAATTACATCTCGCTGACTTACCAGACTAGTATCCTAGTTGACCTGCCTTAGGAAGCTGAGTGGAAAGTAGATTGAGGATTCAGTTGCAGACTTACCACTCTCCGAAGGGCCTTGAGCAGGCGGTCATCGACTTGGTCCGCGTCGGCGCAACGGGGTACGCCGCAGGTGTACGCCAACTCGCGACTCGTCTTCTGCGGTCGGTTCCACCCGGTGTAACCGACCCCGCGGAGTTCCGGGCCGCCGTGCACAAAGCCCTCTCGACTTCCGGCAGTTCCGTTGGACTGCGCTACGCGGAACCCGAACTGCCGCGGGAGGAGGGCACAACTCACCCCCTCGTGAGCGTTGATCCCCTCCCGGAAGCCAGTGGACTGATGCTCGATCCCATCGTGACGGAGGAGTTAGCGGAGATCGTGGCGGAGCGGTCGCGCGCCGACGAACTCGCCGCGGCGGGGGTCGGCCTGACACGAACGGTGCTGTTGACCGGCCCCCCTGGGGTTGGCAAGACGATGGCGGCTCACTGGCTGGCGGCGGAGATCGGAGTACCTCTCGTCTCTATCGACCTCGCGACGGTCGTGTCCAGCTACCTGGGAACTAGCGGTCGCAATATCCGCTCCGCGCTGGAATTCGCCAGGTCCGGGGCGTGCGTGCTGCTCCTGGACGAGTTCGACGCTCTCGCCAAGCGCCGCGACGACGACACAGACATCGGGGAGTTGAAGCGCATCGTCAACGTCGTGCTCCTCGAGTTGGACCGGTGGCCGGACACGAGCCTTCTGGTGGCTGCCACGAACCACCTGAGAATTCTCGACCCTGCCGTTGACCGTCGCTTCGACCGCCACATCCGAATTCCCCTTCCTGGACCCGACGAGCGCCGCCGGATCCTCGGGTATCTCGCAGGTGGGATCGGGGCCGCCGATGAATCGATGCTCGACTTGGTCGTGGCACTCAGTGATGGCTCTAGTGGCTCAGATCTGACGCGCCTGTGGGAGAAGGCTCGCCGACGCTCACTGCTCGCCGGGAGGACCGTCGGCGACGTGCTCCTCGATGCCCTGGCCAAGGGATCACACCAGCCGGGCCCCGACCGCGACCTCCTGTGCGTTGCCATGAGCGAACACCTAGGTCTCTCCAACCGTCAGATAGCGGCTCGACTCGGTGTGAGCCATCCCACCGTCGCCGCGGCGATCACGCGCGCTAGGGAGCACCGATGAGCGACACCCCTCCCAGCCCGGTGCCGTCGCCAACTCCTGCACCGGATCGACGTGTTCTCGTCGGCGGTGAGCAACTGCGGATTGATGTGGAAGATGCCCCTTCGGGCGGAGGTGAGAAGTTCGAGCCCCAGACCTCGGACGAAGCTCGCGAGCTATTGCTGCCAATGGTCCGCGAGGTCACGCAGAGGGCCGTCAGCATGCCTGCGCAGCTGCGCGGATCCCGCGTGTACGTCGAGGCCCGTCTGCTACCGAACTACCTGGCCGCGAGCCACTTTCCCGAGACACTCCTGCGCGCGGTCGACGCCGTGCCTGTCGGCTCGCGCGCCGACAGGGGCATCTATGAGACAAAGAGCAAACAACGCGAAAGCGTCACACGGCGAGTGATTCTCGCAGTGAGCGACAGCGGTCTACAGCGATTCGGCCGCCTAATCGAGGGCCCCGGAAGGGCCCGGTCCGAACAACAAGCGTTCTCGGATATCCGCAAACTCGACCATATCGGCATCGCAACCCGCGAGTCGGTCGTGCTAGGCGATCCTGAGCCGGAACAGCAGACGATGACCTGGGAGGCGGTGCTTCACCCGATCTCCTCCGGCGCCTGGGAACCTGAACCGCTTGACGAGGTAACCCTTGAGAAGTGGTTCTCACTGGTGGAGTTGACAGGCGGAAATTGTCATCGCGACTTCGTACGCCGGGTAGGAGGGCTCACGTTCTCCCCGGTCACGATCCCGGCCGGCGATGCAATCCGTCTAGCCAGATTCAACCCTCTCCGAGCCATGCGGCCAATGCCAGCGATCCGGCCGCTTCCGGGCATTGCCATGCGGAGCTGGTCGCGGGTGCGACTACCAGCCGCCCATCAGCCAGAGGCGGACGAGCCGAAGGTGGCCGTGTTCGATGGCGGACTTCACTCCACAGGCGCAAACTCTCTCTTCGGCGCAGTGCCCACCTCCGATCTGACACCCGAACCGGCAACCTCGGAGGGCATGGACCACGGAACAGCAGTCGTCGGCGCAACGATGTTCGGTCTAGTGAACGCAACGACGGGGCTGCGTCAACCACCATCCCCTGTTGAGAGCCTCCGCGTGATCCCACCGCGGGAGATTCCAGGCGACCTCGCCGGTTACTGGATCCTCGACCAGATCGCCGAGGCAGTGCGGGAGAATGGCTTCGGGATCGTCAACCTGAGCATCGGACCCGAACGCGCCATGGAGGACTCGCACGAGCCCGACCGCTGGACAAGTGAACTCGATCACCTCGCCTGGGAACACAATGCTCTCTTCGTCGTTGCAGCCGGCAACGGTGGGGCACAGCCACAGGACCTGGGCCTGCATCGCGTCCAAGTTCCGGGAGACATGGTGAACGGCATCACGGTCGGTGCTTGCGACACTCCGCCACCGAACCGTCCGTGGAATCGTGCTGACTATTCGTCGATGGGGCCAGGACGCCATGGCAATCGCGTACTGCCCACTGGCGTGCAGTTCGGCGGGACCGATGAGACTCCATTCGAGGCGCTGCGCATCGACGGCTCGCTCGTTCCCACAGCGGGCACAAGCTTCGCGGCTCCGCTCGTGACGCACGCACTCGCCGACCTGGCAACGCGCCTACCGGACGCCACTCCCAGCGTGCTGCGCGCCTTCGCAGTGCACTATGCCGACCGGCATTCGCGCTGGCGAAAGCACCTGAAAGAACTCGGCTTTGGACGCTTTCCGCTTGATTTCGCTCCGCTGCTGGAGTCCGGAGCCCACGAAGTCCATGTGCTCTTCGTTGACGAGATCGACCGCCACAGTCCTATGGGATACCGACTACCTCTACCTGACGACATCCCAAGCGCTCTCGAGTTCAGAATGACGCTGGCCCATCTCTCACCTGTCGAGCCCACCGAGCCAACGGAATACACGTCCGCATCGATCGACATGCTGTTCCGCCCTCACGACTCCAACTTTCGCTTCAGCCGGCCAGAGACATTAGGACCGTCGAGAAGCGTCGAGTGTGACCTGCGCAGCGACGAAGCGAGTCAACTGCTCCAGGAGGGATGGCGGATGAGCCACCTACCGGTCACCAAGTCACTTGCGCCAGCACGCGATTCCACGGAGCCAGCCCTGCGGGACGCCGGGAAGTGGGAAACCGCGCGCCACTACCGGTTCAGCATGCCAGGAAATTCGGTCCGACGACCGTCGCTTGAACTCCGATATCTGGCGCGGCGTGGGGGTCGCCTGAGCAACCACGCTGAAACCGTTCCGTTCGCCGTCCTTGTCTCTATTGTCGACAAGTCGCCAGACTCTCAGCTGCACGACCGAGTCCGAGCCCAATTCCCGGTGCTCACACCTGTGTCGCAAGTTCGTCTGCGCTCCAGAGTCGGCCGTCTAACAACGTAGGTTCAGCGACGATTCGCAACATCACGGCACCGGCAGCGTTGTGACTTCGAGGGGCGCGCATCTAGTGATGGCCAGCCTCGCAAGCGATCTTCACTAGGTAGCTACAGCGCGATCGCGACTCTGTTGGCGATCCTCCAACGTGTCGAGCAGGAAATGGCAGTAGGTGACCGCGGCTCCGGCCGCAAGGCGGGCGTGTCGGGGGCCAAGTCCTCCGCTTGACCGTGTCCGCCCATGGTCAGTGCCGTACTCATTCCGCAGTTCGGCGATACCAACGACGAGTTGCGACAGGCTCGACAACACGCGCACGATGGTGTCACGACCCTTCTTCGTCGGCGCGATCGTCTCGGGATGTACCTTCAGCGCCTTCTGAACTGACTTGACCAGCGCTGGAAGGTCATCGCTTTCACGGTAGTGCTCTCCAAGTTCTTCGAGCACATGCTTGCAGGTCGCTTCAATGGCTGACTTGCCGGAGCTGATCGCTAACGGAGGATCGGTCGGATCGAGCCGGCCAAGGTGCTCCTGGATCGACTCCGCATCTCGCAGATGCTCGAGCGGTAGTCCCGCGCTCCCGGGATGAAGCTTCTCGCGGATCCGGCCCTCATCATCAAGTATGTAACCATCCTCGTCAAGGAGACGGCGCGCCCTGCTCAGCACTTCGTCACGGTCGGCAGATGGGCAGTCGTGAACCCAGGTTAGGATCTCTTCGAAGACCTGGATCGCCCGACGGACTTGGCCGCGGTCCTGCCAGTCAATGGCATTCGCGTACTCCTCAAAGAGACTTCGTCGTTGTCCGCTCTCATTCGACGAGGCGCTCGGCACGAATTCCTCAGCTTCAAACGCGTCACCGATTCGACGTAGCGTCCCCCACATCGAAGACAACTCCCGAAACTCCTGACGCACACGGCGGTGTATCAAGTCGGCACTCATGGCGTGACCACTTCCCCAGCTAGCCAGGGGAATCGAGACTTGAGAGGAATCCGGACATTCTGCTGGTTGGCGTCGCTGACCACTCCCAGGCTAAAGGAGAGTGGCCGCGACTACGGGTGCACTTCCGGCGAGTCTGATTAGCTCTGGCCAAGACGTGACGAGGCTGTTGTAGTCGAGGGCCTCGGTGGCCCAGCCCTTGCGCTCGCAGATGAGGTAGAGGCGGTAGGCAAGTTCCTTGGCGGCTTCGCCGTGGCCGCCGACGGCGTGGAGGAGGGGTGCGGCGGCTACTTCGCCTTCTTCGTGAATCAGGCGGATGAGGTGATGGACGACCTCCCAGACGGTGAAGCGGCGGTCGGTGGCCGGATCCCAGTCGGGTCCATCTCGTCGCGGCGCAGTAGGCGGACCTTGCCGGCACCGGATTCGACGATCCCGGCTTCGGCGAGACCAGACACGGAGGTGTTTCGGGACTTCGAGAGGAGTTCAGCGCGGCCGAACTCCCCCGCCTCGAAGCCATATTCCCCGAACCAGCTAATCGCCCAGCGAGTGTCGTAATCGAAATCGGCGTCGATGCCCTCAGCAACCTCGTCGAGGGTTTCATTGATCAATTCCAGCGCGGTGCGAACCCGCATGGTCTCGCCGCTGGCCTCCATCACCCGGGCGTAGCGGGAGAACACCGCCATGCCCGGCCCGATCGCCGCCTGCGCCACGTCCACTGGAGCGATACCGCCCTCGCGTAATAGGCGCAGCGCGTCCGGCAGTTCGGACTTGAGAGCACTCAGGAACTCTCGACGCGTCGCCATCGGGGCCGACTTTGAGCGCTGGCGGCACACGAGCACGATCGAGGACGCCAGGGCGTTGGCCCCCATGGCGCGGGGCCGATTCGACCGCTCGGTTCGCATCGGCCAGGTGGCAGTGATCGCCAGGCCCGAATCGATGAGGCTCTGCAGCATCGTCTCCCAACCCGTGGACGCCACACCACCCTCCACGGTGGTCTCGGCCTGCTTGAAGGCGTAGTAGATGGTCATGGGGAACCGCTCGTCGTGGCCACTGCCAAGCCGTTCGAACACCTGTGCCAGCCCCGACTCGAAGAACTGGTTGGCCTCGGCCTTGTCGCCATCGAATCGGTGGAAGTCCACCACCAACTCGTCCCGCTTGGGAGCGGTCAGGGTGGCGCACACATCAGGAAACACCGACCCCACGCAGCGCCGCAGCCACACGTAGAAGAAGTCCGATAGGTCGGCGTACGGCACGTTGTCGTAGTACGGAGGATCGGTGGAGATCAACACCGGTCGATCGAGGTCGGCGCGCGCCGCGTCTCGCTGGTGAACAACATCTGCCCCACGCGCCGGCAGCGCTCCCAGCGCGTTCGCCACCCAGGCCGTGGCCACTTCCAGGCTGCCCGAGGAGCCGCTGAACGGGTTCGCCTCGGCGAAGTTCCACACCATCGCCAGCGCCTGACGCGGAAATGTGTTGGCGAGCTTCTCGCCGCCCGGCTGCCACGCCACCAGGGAGGAGCCCCGGTCGGCGACTCGGTTCACGACGAACGCGAGGTACAGCGACACCGCCTCGGCGTACGCCATCGCCCCGCTACCGCCCTCGGCAAGCGGCGTCGGGTCGTCGGCCCAACCCGCCGCCAACGCGTCCCTCCGGGCCCGCCCACGCGCTTCGCCCACCAGATCACACAGCGTGGTCAGCGCCGTCAACTGCCGGGACGTGAATAGGTCGGCCCAACGGGTCATCCCGTAAGCGTGAACGCTCATGTGGCGCGGATTCGCCGAGAATGTGGAATCAGGAATACCCACGAGCCGAGCGAAGTCCGCGGCCGCTTCGTGCTCGGGATTCGCCGGTAGGTACACACGCCGACGATCCGCACCGGCCACGATGGCCAGAAGTTGGGCGCCCATCGCCCGCGACTGTCCGACTTGCTTGATGTAGTCGTCGATCGCAGCAAACCCGCAGCACAGGCAGCGGAATTTCGCGCCCCGCCCGACCTTGGGGCCGTCGGGCGGCTCGCCGTCGCCAGCGCCGATCTCGAAATGTACTCGACCGGCAGCCCGGTCGGCGACGGGCTCCAGCCACGCCCGGCGGCCCTTGCGGTTCGACAGCCACAACGACGACACCAGTGGCATGATCGCCCCGCACGCTGGGTTTGGGCAGCGCACCGTGCGGGCCCACAGCCAGGCAATCACGTTCGCCTCGCCGCCTGCGGGCAGCGTGACGGTGGGGTAGCGATGGCCGATCCGGCGCTCGGCCTCCTCGCACAACCACCGGCCGTAGTAACCCAAATCAGCGGCAAGGCCTTGCGCGCCGGTCCAGCCGCGCAACTCTGCGGCGCCCTCCTGGTCGGGATGCACCGGCGGGCGGGCGGCGAACCGGGACGGGAACTCGACTTGCGCCTTGTTGATCAGTACCGCCACGGGGTTCAAGTCCGAGGCATGCGCCTCCAGGCCCAAACGCTGCGCCTCCAGCGGGATGGACCCCCCGCCAGCGAACGGGTCCAGGACAACCGGCAGATCGTCGCCGCAACTCGCAGCAATCTCCGTCCGCGCCTCGGCCAGTACTTCGGCGTCGCCGCTGCTTCCCCACGGAACCAGCCGCTCGATGATCTCGAACAGGCGCCGACGCTCCGCGGCCTGCCCTTCAGGGGTCGGGAACCGCTCAGGCTGAGCCGAGGGGTCGTCCACCAGCGAGGCAAACAGCACCGCCCGAGCTGCCGCAAGTGGCTTACGTGACCACCAGATGTGCAACGTCGACGGGTGCGCATGAAACACCTTCTTCTCCGCCGAGCTCGCCGCGTTGATCGCATCGAGCGGCAGCGCCACCTCGATGAGCTTCTTGCGCGGAGCGGTCACGGGACTTCCCTACCACACCACCGGTTGAGGAATGCACCATCGGTGAGGGCGCAACCCAGCCACGTTCGGGCTGGCCGTCGGGACGGTTGGCAATACGGTCATCGCGGGGGTTCGGCGAGGTCCCAGTAGACGTCCCAGGACAGGCGGCGGTCGTACTCGGCGGCGCTTGGTTCGTGCTCTCGGTCAGTGAACGGGTCGTAGAGGTAGCGGACGGTGGTGGCGTCGTCCTCGTCGACTCTGACCAGGGCCAGGATGTGGCGGTCGGCGTTGTTCAGGCCGTAGTTGATTTCGCGGTTCGTGACCGTGAAGCGGTCGGCGCCCGCCACCCGGCCCTTGACCTCGATGAAGAGGAGGCGGCCGTCGTCGGCGCGGGTCTCGATGTCGTAGCCCTCGTTGTTGTGGGGCATCTCCGTGGGGTCTCGGCCCAGAGCCCGCTCGGCAGCGAGCACCGCGGCCACGGCGAGCTTCTCGATTCGCACCGTGTCGTGCGCGTAGTCGGGCACTTCGGTTCCTGCCAGCTTGGCCACCAGTCCCGCGGACACGACAAGGGCTCCACCCACGACGCGGGGCTGGCGCACCGACAGCTTGCGCTGCAGAGCCAGCTCGGCTCGTCGGCGCTGCAACCGCTCCTCGGCCTCGGTGGCCCGGCGACCGGCGAGCGCCGAGTTGAGCCGGGCTCCGCTCTTGCCGGCCAGTTCCTTGTCCTTCAGTCGTAGGGCTTCGGCACCCCAGTAGCGGATCTCCTCGCTCAGACGACTCTCCACGGCATCGAGCGTGCGCTTGACCCGCCAGTGCACTCGATCCTGCACCTCCTTGAGGTGCTGCGGGGCGTTGTGCTCGCCGGCGTGGCGCAGGGCTGTCATCTCGAGGCCGGCGCGCACCCACGGGGCGTCGGCGAGGGAAGCCAACAACGGCTGCTCGTCTTCGTCAGGGGCCGTAGGTCGATGTGGGGATCCCTCCCGGCCTCGCGCACATCACCGTCCTCGGTGATCTCGACGTACTCGAAGCGCCGGGAGACGACCTGGCGGCGCCCGTCGCCGGCCGTCGTTCCGTCCACTATCTCGTGTTCGAGGAAGACCAGGAGCCGCGGCGTCTCCGTCCAGTCCTGCGGGTCGACGAGGATGGTGCCCTGCTGCAACACCGCGCCGTGGCGCTCGAGAGTCACGCCGACCGTGGCATCGAGCAGCGGATGGCCCGGCGCCACGAGATCTGCAACCGGCCGGCCGGGCGCCGACACGTGGTCATGCTCGAAGCAGATCCGTTCGTAGTTCCGCAGCAGGCGGCCCCGCCGGGTGTCCTTGTCCCAGTGGCGCAGCGATGTGGGTACGCCGACGACCTGGAAACGCCCGGTCTCGCGGCGCGCGGCCCGGCCACCGAGTCGCTCGAAGGCGGCAAGGAAGAAACTGCGCACGAAACCGGGTTGAAGCTTGCGAGCACGTGCGCGCTCCAACTCGTCGCGGATGGCGGCCGTACGGTCCGGCGGGAGGACGTCGGTGAGCAGCGACTGGGCGTCGATCAGTTCCTGCGTCCGGGCGCCGACCGTGCCGTCGATCACGGCTTCCATGCGCATCCGCTGCAACACCGGATCCTCGCTGCGGATGGCCTCGATGAGCAGCTGCCGCAGCGACCGGTCGGAGAAGGCCTCACCCAGCACGTCGAAGACCTTCCCACCGAGGGCGCGGCGCTGCTCCTCCAGCTTCGTGAGCAACCGCTCGAACACCATTCCCTCGCGGGTGCCATCGGCCACCAGGTTCCACAGGCGGCAGATATTGGTCTGGCCGATGCGATGTATACGCCCGAAGCGCTGCTCGATGCGGTTGGGGTTCCAGGGAAGGTCGTAGTTCACCATCAGGTGGGCGCGCTGCAGGTTGAGACCCTCTCCGGCTGCATCGGTTGCGACCAGGATCGTCACATCGGCGTCCTGAGTGAACCGGTCCTGCACCTTGCGCCGCTCCTCGCGTTTCACGCCGCCATGGATGGAGACGACCGCTGAGGGCCTTCCCAGCAGACCGGTCAGCTTGCGCTCCAGGTACTCGAGCGTGTCACGGTGCTCGGTGAAGACGATCAGCTTGTGGCGTCGCCCCTCGGCGTCGAGCATCTCGGGCGTGTTCTGCAGGAGGTCGGCCAACTCCTCCCACTTGCGATCGGCGCCGGACCGGTACACCTGCTCGGCGAGTTCCTCGAGGCGGCCGAGGTCGGCGATCTCAGCCTCCAACTCCTCGACGGTGCGGGCGGCGGTCGCCGCGTCGAGAATCTCGGTTTCGACCTCCTCGACCTCGCTTCCCAACAGATCATCAGGTTCGAAGTCATCGTCGAAGCTGTCGCCGAAGTCGTCGGCTTGGTAGCCGCCGGGAACCTGCGTCACCTCCAACGCGGCTCGCATGTCCCTCACCTCGACGAGCCGAGCCCCCAGCCGTGCGCGGCGCCGCTGAATCGACCGCCAGATCGCCAGTGGGGACGACGCCAGGCGCCGCTGGAGGATCGTCAGGGCGAAACCCACGACCGCCGAGCGACCGCCCTGACCCTCGGCGCGCAGCCGCTCCGCCCGGTTCATCCCGGTGCGGACGTACTCGGTGACCTGCTCGTAGAGTTCGTGCTCCCCTTCGCTGAGCGGGTACTTCGCAGTCTTCGCCACCCGTTCGGGAAAGAGCGGGGTGCCGTCGAAGCGAAGCAACTCCTCCTTGACCATGCGACGCATGAGATCGCGGGGCGGCGCGTCGCTGTGGGTTCCCTTGCGGAACTTGCCGGCGAAACGGTCGCTGTCGAGCAGCGCCATGAACAGCTGGAAGTCCTCGGGCTTGCCGTTGTGTGGGGTGGCCGTCATCAGCACGAAGTGGCGGGCGACCTGTTCGAGTTGCCGACCCAGGCGGTAGCGCTTGGTCTCCCGCACCTCGGTGCCCTGGAACGACGCCGACATCTTGTGAGCCTCGTCCACCACCACGAGGTCCCATTCGGTCTGCGCCAAACGGGCCTGCAGATCGTCGTTGCGGGCCAGCATGTCGAGGCGGGCCACGAGCAGTGGGCGCTCGAGGAGGGGGTTGCCGGAGCGGGACGACTCCACCATCTCGCGGCTGAGCAACTCGAACTCCAGGCCGAACTTCTCGCCCAACTCGTCCTGCCATTGCTCGGCGAGCCCGCCGGGCACGACCACCAGGCACCGCCCCAGGTCGCCGCGCACCATGAGTTCCTTGATGAGCAGGCCGGCCATGATCGTCTTGCCGGCACCCGGGTCGTCGGCCAGCAGGAAGCGCAGGGGCCGCAGCGGCAGCATGTCGCCGTAGACCGCCTCGATCTGATGCGGCAGCACCTCGATGTCGCTGGTCTCGGTGGCCAGGTACGGGTCGAACAGGTAGGCGAGGGAGATGCGCTTCGCCTCGGCGACCAGCTTGAACAGAGCCGGATCGGCGTCCAGCGACCAGGGTCGCCCGCCGTCCACCAGCTCCAGGTCGTTCTCGTTGGCGCGGTAGAGGATTTCGCGGTCCGTGGTCCCGCCGCTGTCCTCGTACGTGAGGGTCAGCGCGTTGGCCCCGATCCAGTCGGCATCAATCACAGTCACTGGCCCTGTCGAGGTTACGCCCCGCACACGGGCGCCCTTCTTCAGATCCTCCAACCGGGCCACAAACGCCGAGCGTAGAGGCTGCCTTCGACTGGGCCGACCCCAACGCAGGGCAGGCGCCCGTAGCTGTCCTAGTCCACCACCATCTCGATCACGGGTTTCGTGTGCATATCGACCGATCAGTTCGCGGAATCCTCCAAGCACCGAGCGGTACCATCGGCGGGTCCTGTCGGCAACCTCAACAGGAGTTGAGACCATGACCGTCCGAACCATGTACATCATCAGCAGAAAGCCCGGGATGTCGTTCGAGGAGTTCCGTACGCACTGGAGCGACGTGCACGCGCCGCTCGCGGCTCAGGTGCCCGGCATCGTCAAGTACGTGCGGCGGCTCGTCGTCCTCGAGGGTGATGAGCCCGACAACGAGTACGGCATAGACGGGTTCGCCGCGCTGGACTATGAGAGCGTCGAGGCCATGGAGGCCGGCTGGGCCAGCGAGGCAGGCCAGCGGGCGCTCGCCGACGTTCCGAACTTCCTCGGCAAGTTCGCCGTCGTGACCCTCGACGACGACGTCATCATCGACAAGACAGCCGAGTGACTCGCATCGGCATCGCCCACGTGCGCAGCGAGCAGATCCTCTCGCCGAGGGAGCACGCCACCGAGTGCGGCGACGCCTCGCAGGTGGTGCGAACCGAGGCCTGTCCGTAGGAGGCGACCTGCCCCCAGGCATCGCATCCGCGTCGATCTAGCGGCCGGAGGCCTCCAGGCGGGCCCGCATCCGCTCGTGCGCCTCGGGCGAGCCGTCGTGCCAGGTGCCCATCCAGGCGTCGATGGGGATCACCTGCAGGCCGTAGTTGCACTCGAAATACTTGTGGTGCAGGTCGTGGTAGTAGGTACCCGCCGGCATCGTCCGGCCGTAGCCGATCTCGAAGCGGTCGAAGCCGCAGTGGCCGCGTGCCGGATCCATCGCGGTGAAGAGGTTCGTGAGGATGACGATGAAAGGACTCACCGGGATGAACATGAAGAACAGCACCGTAGAGAAGTAGAGGAGGTGCTCGACGGGGTGCATCGAGAGACCCGACCACGGGCCGGTGTTGACGTTCTTGTGGTGCAGGTAGTGGGCCCACCGGTATAGGGGCCCGGTGTGCAGCAGCCGGTGGGTCACGTAGAACCAGCCCGTCACCAGGAAGAACGGAACGACAGTCATCACGAGCAGGTAGACGACCGACCCTGGGCCTCCACCCCAGTCGACACGCGGAATGTGATCGTTGGCGTAGGCCCACAGCAGCAGCGCCTCGTAGGCCGTCCAGAAGAACGCCCCGCTGGTGAGCGCCCAGAACATGTTGTCGCGCGTCTGGCCACCCCAGGTGAAGCGGCGACTCTTGTTGCTCAGCCAGCGGTCGTCGTACTTGTACTCCTTCCCCTGCGCTCGGCGCACGTAGAGCCAGAGATGCAGGCCGCCCGCGGAGACCACCAGCAGCACCACGTTGCGCAGGTAGATCTCGGCGATCCAGCCGAACGCGAACCGCTCCGTGCGCTCCATGGCGGGGGTGAAGACGTTCCACACCATGGCCGCCAGGCCGACGTAGATGAAGCCGTAGGGCCACATCGTCATCCAGACGAGGTTCCAGACGGTGCGCAGCGCCTTGATGGGTCCGCCCCGCAGCGTCGGCGGCTGCATCGGGATGACCTCCGCCGGTTCGTACCCAGCGATTCGCTCCACGTCCCCCTCCCCGACAGGCTCCGTCCACTGGTTACCGCAGGGTACCGGACGTCACCGCAGCGGCTCCGAGGTTGTGCCAACGTATGTCACGGCATGGTTGCGCCGGGCCGATCCAGAAAAGGAGAGCGGCAACGATGACGACGATCAAGTCTCTGCTGGATCACGTGTGCACCGGAGGGGTGCTGACCATCGGCGACCTGGCGCAGGTCACCCGGACCACCCGGCGCAACGTCGTGCGCTGGCGCTACCGGGGTGCCATCGTCCGCCGTGAGGTGGAGGAGCGGCTCCTGGAGTTGCGGGCCGTCGTCGACCTCGCCCGCCGGGCCATGCCCGACCGCCAGGCACGAACCTGGCTGCGTTCGCCCCAACCCGGACTCGACGGTCAGAGGCCACTCGACCTCGTGTCGGAAGGGACGGCCTACCTCGTGATCGACGTGCTGACAGCGATCCTCGAGGGCGCCACGGACTGACGTCACCGGCCCCGGTGGAGGGTCGATCGGCGACGATCAGGCAAGCCGCGGCCGCGACAGCCAGGGTCGATGCCCGCAGGGTGGCCGGAGTGCGATTCACGCCCCGGTGATATGCGGACGGTGGGTGCCGCGCCAACGCTCAACCGCCGTTGCGACGATCGCGCCCGCTTCGCCCAGGTAGTCCACCGGCTCGAGGCGGAGATCCTCGCCGAGGTCCTGCTCGGCGGCGTAGGCGCGGGCCGCCTCGGCGAGGGAGGTGCCGGAGGCTCTCGCTCGAGCCGAGAGGTCATAGACCACGTCGTGGGCCTCGTGGCGGCCGAGAAGCGGAGCGAGTTGCATCATGAGAGCCTCGGCCATGATGAGGCCTCCGTCCACCTCGAGGTTGGCCGCCATCCGCTCGGCGTCGACGTGGAGACCGCCGATGAGGTCGCCGCAGCGGGCCACGGCGCTGCCGGTGTAGGCCACCAGCAGCGGCAGCGAATCCCACTCCATCTGCCACTCGCCGGCCGATCGCTCGTGGCGCCCCGTCATGGCCCGCAGGGGCACCGCCGAGAGGGCGCAGGCCATCCCGCTGAGCCCCACGATCGTCTCGGACAGGATGGGGTTGGCCTTCTGGGGCATCGTGGACGACGCCCCGGCCAGACGGCCTCCCCCCTCACGCACTTCGGCGATCTCGCTGCGCGCCAGGTCGATGACCTCCAGGGCGATCCGACTCGTGGCCGCGGCCAGCACTCCAAGCGCGGCCGCCACCGCGGCGAGGCGGTCCCGGATGCTGTGCCACGGCTCGTCGTCGCAGCCGAGGCCCAGGATCTCGGCGGCGCGCCGGCGCGTCCCGGCGCTCAGCGGCCCGTAGGCCGCCGACGTGCCCGCCGCTCCATACAGCTGGACCACCTCGGCGGCCGCCCGCGCCTCGCCCAGGCGCACGAGGGAACGGCCGACCTCCTCCAGCCAGCCGGCCACCTTCATACCGAAGGTGATCGGCACGGCCTGCTGCCCGTGCGTGCGGCCGGCCATGGGCGTGGCCCGGTGTGTCTCGGCGAGGGCGGCGAGGGCATCGCCGAGCGCGGTACCGACCGCGGCCATGTCCGTGCAGGCCTCGCGCAGCAGCAGCACGACGGCGGTGTCCATGATGTCCTGTGTGGTGGCGCCGTAGTGCAGCCACGCAGACACCTCGGGACTCGTGCGCGCCAGTTGCTGCAGCAGCGGCAGGATCGGATACCCCACCAGCCGGATGCCGTCGGCGAGTTGCTCGTGGTCGATCGCGACGGCCCGCAACTCCCGCTCGATCGCCTCGGCGGCCCCGGCAGGGATCACACCGTGTACTGCCTGCGCGCTCGCCAGCGCCCTCTCGACGTGGAGCCAGGCGGCAATCGTGCGGTCGGGCGAGAACGCCTCCACAAACCGCGGTTCGCCGAAGACTCCCAACAGGGGGAGATCTATGGCCATGGCGCCGTCGCGCAGGCCGGCGCCCCTGAGGATGCGATCCGGTCAGTCATATCCCCGAGCGTAGGAGCTACCCGCGTGGCGGCCACGGGCGCCGCGGACCGGGCAACCGGAGCCGCCCCCGGTGGGGCCGGCTCCACGATGAGCGAAACGTCGTCAGTCGCCCGCTCCAGTGAGGTGACCGGCGGCCTCCCGGCGGGCTCGCATGCGCTCGTGGGCCTCGGGCGAGCCGTCGTGCCAGGTGCCGACCCAGGCGTCGACGGGGATCACCGGGGTGCCGTAGTTGCACTCGAAGTACTTGTGGTGCAGGTCGTGGAAGTAGTCGCCCGCCGGCAGCGTGCGGTCGCCGACGGTGACGATCCGGTCGAAGTTGGAGTGGCCGAGCGACGGGGCCAGGCCGGTGAAGATCTGCGTGACGATGATGATGAACGGGTTGGCCGGGATGAACAGGAAGAACACCGGCGTGGAGAAGTACAGCAGGTGCTCGATGGGGTGCATCGACAGGCCCGTCCACGGCCCCGTGTTGACGTTCTTGTGGTGCAGGTAGTGGGCCCACCGGTACATGGGCCTGGTGTGCAGGAACCGGTGGGTCACGTAGAAGTAGCCGGCCACGAGCCAGAACGAGAAGACCGTCATCACCACCAGGTAGACGACCCAGCCCGCCCCGTCGCTCCAGCGGACATGCGGGATGTAGTCGTTGGCGTAGCACCAGTAGAGCAGTACCTCCCAGGCGGTCCAGAGGACTGGGGCACTGGCGAGCGTCCAGAAGGCGTTGTCCCACGCCTGGTTGCGCCACATGAACCGGCGGGCAGTGGTGCTGAGCCACTGGTCGTCGTACTTGTACTTCTTGCCCTGCGCGCGGCGCACGTAGAGCAAGAAGTGGATGGCGGTCACCCACACCGCCACCATCACGAGGTTCCGCACATAGATCTCGGCCACCCAGCCGATCTCGAAGCGCTGCATGCGGGCCAGGGACGGCGTGAAGTAGTTCCACACCACCACCGAAAGGCCGATGTAGAACAGCCCGTAGGGCCACATCATCAGCTTGGTCAGCTTGGCGATGTTCCCCAGCGACTCCGGCGGCCGCGTCAGGAACCTCGGCGGCGCCATCGGGATGCCGCCTGGCACATACCCCTGAGTCCTCGTCATCAACTCCTCCTGGCTCTTCGCACCAGGCGCCGCCCGCCCGGCGATGTGCCGCTCCCCGACGAGCCGATGGTACCGAATCCCGCCGCGCGGCGCGAGAGTCGAGGGAACCGTGTTGCACGCGCCGGAATAGGAAGCGCTGATTTGGAGACGCAGACCCGAGCCTAAACTCACGAGGGCCCGAGCCCTCGCCGGGATGCCGGTCGGGGACGAGCCAGCGCGGGGTTTATCGACCGGCGAGGTGTTCGACGACGGGGGCGAATTCCACTGCCGCCTCGGCGGGGATCGTCATGTACGAGAATCCCCAGCGCTCACGGTGCTCCTCGAGGGTGGCGATGCACTCGTCGACGGTTCCGAAGAGGGCGTGGGGAGATCCGAGAGCCTGCTCGACGGTGAGCCCGAAACCGGGCGCCAAGGCGGCGGCGAACGCCTGACGGTCGTCGATGATCGTGGCGATGAACGCCCCGACGCTGAGTTCGAGGTCATCGAACCGTTCGCCTGCGACATCCCGCACCAGCGCCACCTTCTCGTCGGTCGCCTCGGCCGTCGCACCGGTGGCGACGCGCTCGTCGATGACCCCGGTGTGGAGGCTGACGTTGATCGCCACGATGTCAGCCCGCTCAGCCGCCAGGGTCAGCATCTTCGGGCCGCCTCCCGCCATCAGCAGCGGAGGGCGGGGGCGCTGGACGGGCTTGGGCCCGGCGTCGAGCCCGCTGATGGTGTAGTGATCCCCGGCGAAGTCGAACGGCCCGTCGCCGAAGCAGCCCTCCAGAACCGACACCGCCTCCGCCAGCCGCTCGATGCGCACGCCCGGCCGATCCAGCGGGAGTCCGGCCTGCTCGTAGTCGGAGGTCATCCAACCGGCCCCGATACCGATCTCCAGCCGCCCGTTCGAGATCCGGTCGAGCGTGGCAAGCTCCTTCGCCAGGACGACGGGATGGCGGTAGTCGTTGCACAGCACCAGGGTGCCGACCCGCAGCGACGTCGTGGCCAGCGCCGCGGCGGTGATGGTCACGAGAGGCCCATTGCGAGCGTCGAGATGGTCGGTCATGACCATGCTGGAGTAGCCCAGGTCCTCGGCCCGGCGGGCCTGGCCGGCTATCTCGTCCTGATTGCTGGTTCTCTCCAAGGTGACGCCGAACCGGAATGGGCGTGTCATGGCTGCTCCTCCTGGCCCCGCTCAGCCGCGGTGACGCGCCGTCACGCTACCGGTGCCGCGTAGCTCGGCCGTTGACGTCAGCCAGCCCGTGCATGGGCGGCCCGTGTTCAAGATGCCTTGGAATCGGAACGATTCACCGGCACCAGTACCCCATGTACTGGAGAGTGGATTCCGGCCTCCGCCGTAGTGACAAGCGAATTCTGAGGTGGACTTGGGTATCTGCCCAGCGGTCAGCGCATGGCGGTGAGGACCCGGCCGACGGTGTCGTGGCTGCGGCCCACGATCCGCTCGTAGGCGTCGGGGTCGGTGGCGCCCTCGGTGACGGTCACCATGACGCAACTTCCCGACAGGTCGCCGAGCGCCTCCCGGGCCGCCGGATCGGCAAGCAGGGCCACCAGGCCGGCCAGGGAGGCGGCACCCGTCTCGCCCGCCACGACGGCGGCGTCGGCCAGGTCGCGCATGGCACCGCGGGCCGCGTCGTCGTCGACCGACACGAACCAATCGACCCCGGTAGCCAGGCGGGGCCAGGCGACCGGTGACGGGCGCCCGCAGTTCAACCCCACCATGATCGACCGGTGCGGGCCGGGGACGTGCGTGATATCCCCGGCCAGGGCGGAGGCCTGTACACAGTTGGCGTCGATCGGCTCCACCCCCACCAGCACCGGGCGGTGCGAGCCCGAGCGGTGGTGCGTCACCGCCGCCGACATGAACGCTCCGACGCCCATCGGCACCACCACGAGCTCTGGAGACTCCAAGCCGCTGGCGGCGATGGCCTCGTCCACCTCAGCGAAGATGGTGGTGTAGCCCTCGATCACCTGCGCGGGGATGGTCTCGTAGCCGGGCCACGAGGTGTCGGACACCACGATGCAGCGCTCGCCGGCCTCCTGGGCCGACCGGGCCACGGCGTCGTCGTAGTCCCCCGCCACCATGGTGACCTTGGCGCCCTCCCACTCCATCGCTTCGATGCGGGGCGCAGCCATGCCCGCGGGCACGAAGATCTGGGCATCGAAGCCCAGCAACCGGGCCATGAAGGCCACCGCGCGGCCGTGGTTCCCGTCGGTTGCGGTGCACAGTTGCAGCGGGCGCAGGTAGGCCAGCCGGGCCGCCAACTCGTTGATGTTGCCCCAGCGGGCCGGCGGTGCGCCGACGTGGGCGCAGATCGCCTGGTACGTGGCCCAGGAGGCGCCGAGGATCTTGAACGACGGGAGACTCATGCGACGCGTCTCCGCCTTGACGAGCAGACGCCCCACGCCCAGCCGTTCGGCCAGGTCGGGAGCGTCGAGCAGGAGTGTCGGCGAGTAGGCCGGCATCCTGCGGTGGAATCCTGCGATCTCCGGCGGCGCCTGCGGCCAGTCGCGATCCTCACGCAGGGGATTGGGGGTCACCAGTACAGGCATCACGACTCCTCGTTGAGCGTGCGGTACAGGACAAGTTTTACCGATTCGGGCGCTCACGCGGGGGCAGGACTGTGTCCCACAAAGACAACCGGCAAGCAATGACAGATTCGGGCGCTCACGCGGGGGCAGGACCGGGAGAGCGCAAAGTCTGTGCGGAAGCCCGGCGTCACTGGTGCCGATAGGTCGCGAATCGAGGACTTGGGCCATCCCGACGCAACTTTCTTGGCGCCGGTCCCGATTCGGCACCATTCGTGCTGCCGTCGGGAAGCCATCCTGTCGCACTACTCGGGAACCGATCGGGGGGCCCGGGCGTCGATCAGGTTGATGGATACTTTCCTCGCCGTCACCGGCAACCACACGATTAGCCCGCCGAGGGTGTTGTATGACTGCATGATCACCGTCGGCTTCGACGAGTTCTACCGGGCCGAGTACGCGCCCATGGTGCGACTCGCCCGAGGCCTCGTGGACACCTCCGAGTCCGCCGAGGAGATCGCGCAGGACGCCTTCGCCAAGGTGTTCGAGCGTTGGGACCGGCTCGATGCACCCGGCGGCTACCTCCACACCGCCGTGGTCAACGGCGCCCGCAGCGAGCTGCGCAAGCGGGAGGTCCGGCGCCGGATCGGCCTGGGCCAACCCCGGCAGGTCCCGGCAGAGCGGGACTACCTGGTCGACGCCCTCAACCAGCTACCCGCGAAGCGGAGGGCGGCCCTGGTGCTGCGCTTCTACGCGGGCCTGTCCGAGCGGGAGATCGCCGAGACGATGGGCGTCCGCCCCGGCACGGTCAAGAGCCTGGTGTCGCGAGGACTGGCAGAACTGCGGGAGGTGATCGAGCAATGAACGACAACCGCGAACACGATCGCTCGACCGGGGCCGACGATCAGGAACTGGGCGCCGCCCTCGGCGAGGCCGTCGGCAGGGAGGCCGGCACCCCGGTTGCGCCGCCGCCGGTGGCTGACATCGCCGAGCGGGCCGCGGCCCGTGGCAGAGCACGACGCGTCCGCCACGGCGTGGTCGCCATCGCCGCCGCGGCCACTCTGATCGCCGGCCTCGTGACATGGAACACGTTGGGCGGAGATGGCGGGGACGGGAACATCCACGTGGCCACCCAGCCGACCGTGCCGGAGCGGGTGGAGCCACCGGCAGACGAATCCCCTCCGACCGCTGACGGGATCGATCCCGCCACCACCCAGCCCGTTGCACCACCCGCGGACGATGCCGCGACAGACGGCCTGCAACCGGCCGATCCGCAGGCAGCCGACCCGCAGCCCCCCGAACAACCCGCAGCGGAGATCGGCGAGGAAGCAAAGGACCCGGCAAGGGAATCGACGGAACCCGTCCAAGACGTCCCCACGCCCGAAGAGTTGTCCACCGGGCCCGCCCTGACGTGGTCCGAGGTGACTCTCGACACGAGCACGGGACTCATCGACGTCTACCGCATCCACTCCGTCGGCGACGGCCGCATCGTCGCCCGCGCCTGGGGTGATGCCGGCGACCAGGTTGTGGTCACGACCGACGGCACGACGTGGACAGCCATCGGCATGCCGGACGGCATCTCGCCCGATCTCCCCGACATCGGCGGGGACCGCTGGGTGGTCGGCGGACCGGACACGATCGATCCGCAGCATCGCGGTCGGGTGTTCTTCTCCGACGACGAGGGCGCGAGCTGGACCGAACTGACCATCGACGTCGTCTCCGATGCGGAACCGCTGCCGTCCCACTGCGTCGGGCGCTCACGGGTGGCTTCGGTGCTGGCTTCCGGCGACCGGATGGTGGCCGCTGTCGAGACCTATACCGATCTCGACCTGCAGGAGTTGCTCGTGGCGTCCGGCCGGGCTCCGGACCGGGACTCGATCCTGTACTGGCGCTACACCGACAGCGCTCTCGTCGTCTATCTGGGTGAGGACACCGACGCCGAGAGCATCGAGGTTCCCTTCGACGAGTTGGGCCTGGCGCCCGGGCAGCCGGCGCCCTGCGCGGGGCCGGACGGCCAGCACGATCAACGCGTCCACATTCTCACGAGCAACGGCGCCGGCACCGAGTCGGTAGGTCGCTACAACGGGGTCAACACCTCGGCGATCAGCACCGCCGAGGGCTTCTTCCTCACGCTGCGCACCGGCGAGGGTGAGTTGCTGCTCACCTCACCGGACGGTCGCACGTGGACCGAGCACGCCATCAGCGAGCAGGGCTACGTCCCCGTGACGCGCGGGCCCGACGGCGCCGCGTGGCGCAGTGTCCGGAGCTACGACTCCTACCGCATCGAGCGCCTCAATGCCGGCAGCGGTTCGGGAACGGTCGCCGAGTTCGAGGGCTTGCGACCCGGCCCGATCCTCGCCGCGGGCCCGGCCGGCGTGGTCACCACGGCGGAGCCAATATCGCGCGCCGGCACCGACTCCCCGCCTGAGATCCGCATCGTCAAGGACGGCTACGAACTGCGGCTCGACCAGGCCTGGGGCGACCTGGCCCTCTGGGACCTCGCCGAGGACGTCGCGGTCTACCAGTTCGCCGCCCCCGAGATCATGTTCAGAGCCTCGCCTCCGGAGGGCATCCGCTTCGTCACCGAGGACGACGGCTCCCAAACCCTGGTCTTCGAGGATCCCGACACGGGCGACGATCTCGTGGCCTTCACGACCGCTGATCTGGAACGCAGCGCCGCGCAGTTCACCGACGGCCTCGGCGCATTCGAGCCGCCTCCGACCTGGATCGGCTGGTCGGCCGGCGGAACCGCCTGGGGTTGGCAGAGCGTCGCCGACGCCTTCGGGATCGACACCGGCGGCACGTATCCGCGGGTCGAACTCGCCGTCGGCAACGATTTCGTGCTCGCGCGGGTCTTCGTCGTGACCGACGGTGAGACGGTCTCACAGTCGGTCTCGACCGACGGCAGCGAATCGCAGCGGTCCGGGAGTCGGAGCCCCGAGGCCCGCTGGTTCATCGCCCGGGTGCCCTAGGGCGGAACGAATCTCCCCCATGCCCACGCGGGCCCCGCCGCAAGGCGGGGCCCGCCCGCGTACAGGGACGCCATATCCCCCGACACAGAGATCGCTGAATCAGGAGTTCTCTCAGTCCGATGAACCGAACGCTCCGGCCGTGCGTCGGTAAGGGTGATGGGCACACCCTCCACCGCCCCGTGCGACGGAACGGTGACACCTGCGGAGGTGTCGGATGAACGCGTGAACGCCGACGTCTTCGCGGAGTTCTACCGGGCCGAGTACCTGGGAATGGTGCGACTCGCATTCGGGTTGGTGGACACCCCGGAGGCCGCCGAGGAGATCACGCAGGACGCCTTTGCCAAGGTGTTCGAGCGTTGGAGCCGGCTCCAGAATCCGGGCGGGTACCTGCGCACGGCGGTCGTGAACGGCGCCCGCAGCGAGCTGCGCAAGCGGGAGGTGCGGCGGCGCATCCGACTTGGGCGGCCACAGGGGGCCGCGGCCGAGCAGGACTACCTGCTGGACGCCCTCGAACGGCTGCCCACGAGGAGAAAGACCGCTCTGGTGCTGCGCTACTACGGCGATCTGTCCGAACGGGAGATCGCCGAGGCCATGGGCATACGCCCCGGCACGGTCAAGAGCCTGCTGTCGGGCGGGCTGGCTCAACTGCGGGAGGTGATCGACAGATGAATGAGAACCGCGACAACGACTCACAGGCCACCGACGACGATCGGATCCTCGGGGACAACCTCGGCGTGGCGATCGGCGGGCGGTCGGAATCGCTGGACCGCGTACCCCCTGTGGCGGGCGTCGTCGAGCGAGCCGCCGCGGCGGCGAGCGCCCGCCGGCTCCGGCACACGCTTGTGGGTGTCGCAGCGGCTGCGGCTCTGCTCGCCGGCGGACTCATCGCCTGGGACACGCTGGGCGACGACGGGGACGGCACCGTCCGCGTCGCCACGGCACCGGCAACGAGTGCAGCGGCGCCCGCCGCACCCGAACCCAACGCTTCCCAGGCGGCGGATCCGCCGCCCGCCGGGCTGCAGCCCTCGGATCCGCCGCCCGCCGACCCCGAGAAGGCCGACGACGCTTCAGCCGATGCCGGGCTCGAGGATTCCGAGCCACCTGATCGAATCTCGTCGGAGCAGGCGGATGACCCCGAGACGGATCCGGCCGGCTGCGAGACCCTCGCCCTTACAGACACCAGGTGCAAGTGCCCGTGCCCCGAAGCGCCATTCGAACACCTATTCAAGGGCCGCATCGCCAGGGACGGCTACGAACTCCGCTTCGGCGAACCCCCGGGCGGCATGACCCTATGGGACCTCACCACCGAGACTCCCGTCTATGAGTTGGAACCTGAGGCTCTCGAGGGTGGTCCCGTTCCCGATGGAGTCCGCGTCACGCAGAACGACGACGGCTCGGTCACCGTCGTCTTCGAGCACCCCGAGACCGGCAAAGAGATGGTGACCGTTACCTCCCGAAGAACCTCCTCGACCGGCCTGACGTTCGAGGGTCCGTTCGAGGGCCTGCCGGACCTCTCGATCGAGGATCTGTCGGATCTCTCGATCGAGGATCTGCTCGAGCATCTCGACACACGGATCGAGAACCTCGACGATCAGCTGGAGGATTTCAACGATTGGTTCGAGGACTTCGTCCCGGATGTCGAGTGGTCGGCGCCCGGTCTGGGCGACCTTCGCTAACGGCTGCTGGAGACTCTGCCCGACCCGCGGCATCCCCGCCCGACCGAGCCCAACAACCTCAGCGTCCGCGTGAGCCAGACGTGGGCGACATAGCTCCTTCGTCGGCGGGTCGTAACGCCTGCCAATGATCCGAATATATCTAACTACCAATATGATGGATATACTCGTCGCATGACGAAGCGGCTGGTCGACATCGATGACGACCTGCTGGCCAAGGTGCGGGTGTTGACGGGCGCGGTGACGATGAAGGAGGCCGTCAACGCCGCGCTGCAGCAGGTGATCGACGGCGAGTTGCGCCGCCGGCACCTGCGGCGCCTGGAGTCCCGCGAGGGCACCGATCTGGCCGATGACGAGGTCATGCGGGGCGCATGGCGCTAGCGCCGGAGTACCTGGCCGACAAGAGCGCCCTCGCCCGGCTCCACCACCTGCCCGTTGCCCGCCGCCTGGGGCCGCTGCTCGTCGACGGTCTGGTGGCCACGACGCCGATCATCGACCTGGAAGTCCTCTACAGCGCCCGGTCGCCGGCCGACTACGAGGAGATCCTGGCCGAGCGCCGGGCGCTGCCGTCGTATCCCCTGACGCCAGAGGTGACCGATCGATCCATCGACGTGCAGCGCCGGCTGGCCCGACTCGGTCGCCACCGCGTGCCGCTACCCGACCTCCTGATCGCCGCGGTGGCCGAACTCAACGACCTGGCGGTCCTCCACTACGACGCCGACTACGACCGCATCGCCGAAGTCACAGGCCAGCGCTGCGAGTGGGTCGTTCCCCAAGGTTCGCTTTGAGCGCCGACAGTTGCGCGAGCACTGCTCAGCGGAGGTTGTCAGCGGCGAAGAGTGGTCTGGCTAGTCAGTGCGCCTTGACAGCACTACTAGAATGGACTTAGTCTTGTGAAGAAGCGCCAACTCGTCAGGAGGTTGCGTGCGATCGCTGCTTCCGCCGATCTGGCGCTGGACTTCGTCCGCGAGGGTGCCAACCACGAGATCTGGAAGATCGGCAGTGAACGAATCGTCATCCCTCGCCATCGCGAGGTGAACGAACGCACTGCCGAAGACATTCTCAGGAGGGCCAGAGAGGTAGCCACTGATGACAAGTGATGAAGTGCTGGCGTTTCGCGTTCGGGCGGCCCGGTCCGGGAGTTGGTGGGCCATCACGGTGCCCGAACTCCCGGGCGTGTTCTCACAGGCAAAACGCCTCGATCAGGTTGAGACGATGGCCCGCGAGGCGATCGCCATGATGCTGGAGGTCGACGCCGATCAGATCAGCAAGATAGAGGTGGACATAGTGCCACCCGCTCGCGCCGCCGCCTTGATCGGGACAATGCACGACGCCCTGGCGACCGCACGCGAAGCGACCGACACGGCAGCCTCGGCCCGGCGCGAAGCGGCAAGGGTGCTCCACGCGGACGGCCTGCCTATGCGAGACGTCGGCCGGCTCCTCGGTTTGTCGCACCAGCGGGTCAGCCAGATCCTCGCCGACTGATCACAGCCTGACAGCGCGACCTCACCGGCGGCACCCCCTACTCCGGGAGTTCGAGTTGCGCTTCGAGTGGAGCCTTCAGCGGCCTGCGGACGCGGCGCGGTCGCTCAGCCATTGCCGCCAGCGGGGGTCGTCGCGGGCTGCTGCTGCGGCGGCGTCGGGGCCGTAGAGATAGGACCAGATCGACACGGTGACGTGCTCGCCGTCGCCCTCGACGGAAAGGAAGGCGGTGCCGGGGGCGGGCCGGTCGAGCACGAGGGCGACCCAGCGCGGGTCGACGTCCACGACGGTGCCGGCCAGGTCGGGGGCGTCGGCCGCTGTCGCTTCGATTCGGTCGCCGGCAGCAGGCTCCCGCGGGATGCCGAGCCCGCCGCTCAGCGCTTCCCAGGCCGCCTCCCGGGGACCGGCCCACATCGCCATAGGGAGTAAAGCGGTGGCGGTCTGCCCGGCGAAGTGCTCCAGGTGCAGCCGCAGGTTGAACATGAACAGGCGCCAGCCCTCGGTCATGCCCTCGTACTGGGCATCGTGCTCCCCGCCGATGCCGAAGCCGTCGTTGACGAGCCGCACGACGCAGCTGTCGTCGCCAAGGGGCTCCACCGTCCACTCGAACGTCAGCCCGTCGACACCCTCACCGCCGTCGAACACCACGCGGTGCGGCGGCTCCCAGACCGCCACCCGCCCGCTCACCTGCATCTCCGGCTCCGGCCCGAACGAGGCCGTCCCCACACCCCCGGCACGTTCCTCGATGGTGTGCGGCACGTACCACGACGAGATCCCCGGCCCCGTCGCCACAGCCCGCCAGACCGCCTCGGGCCGCCCCGGAACGTCGATCTCCAGTTCGATGGACCGCCGATCATCGGACATGGTTCACCTGCTGCTCCTCTCGACCCACGTCACCGTCATTCCACTACCCCACCGTCATTCCGGCGATGGCCGGAATCCATACGGAACGGATCACGTCGGCCCTCACCACTCGGGCGTTCAAAGGCGCCGCCGGGACGAGATGACGCCCGTGTCGAAGCCGGCGAGGGCCAGCCCGCCGGAGAACCTGGCGTGCTCGATCTTCAAGCAGCGATCCATCACCACGTCGAGGCCGGCGTCCAGGCAAGCCAGGGCGGCTTCGGGGCTCCACAGACCCAGTTGCGCCCAGAAGACCCCGGCGCCGATGGCGATGGCCTCGGCAGCAACGTCGGGCAGACCCTCGGAGCGGCGGAACACGTCGACGATGTCGGGCACCACCGGCAGGGCCTCCAGGGTGGGATAGACCGTCCGGCCGAGGATCTCGCGCTCGCGGGGGTTCACGAGGTACACGTCGAAGTCCGTCGACGACGACAGCAGGTAGGTGACGACGAAGTTGCTGGACCGCGCCCGGTCGCCCGAGGCGCCCACGACGGCCACCGTGCGCGAGCGGCGAATGATGTCCCACCGCTCGGCGGCGCCGGGCGGCGTCCAGCCCTCGACGGGGGCGCGCTCAGGCACCGTCGCGGCCCGCACGACCCGCCGCCGCGGCGAGAGCCTGGTCGAGGTCCCAGATGATGTCCTCGACGTCCTCGAGGCCCACGGAGAGCCGCACCATGTCGCCCGACACGCCTGCGGCGGCCATGTCGGCCTCGGAGAGTTGCCCGTGGGTGGTGGAGGCCGGGTGGATGACGAGCGTCTTGGCGTCGCCGACGTTGGCCAGGTGGGACACGAGTTGCAGCGCCTCGATGAACCTGGCTCCGGCCGCCCGGCCGCCCTCGACGCCGAAGGTGAAGATGGATCCGGGCCCCTTGGGAAGGTACCGCTGCGCCCGCTCGTGGTGGGGGTGGTCACCGAGGCCGGCCCAGCGCACCCAGGCCACCCGGTCATCGGTGTCGAGCCATTCGGCGACAGCGCGGGCGTTGGCCACGTGGGCATCCATCCGCAGCGGCAGCGTCTCGAGGCCGCACAGCAGGAAGAAGGCGTCGAAGGGCGAGAGGCAGGCGCCCACGTCGCGCATCTGCTCGGCCCGCAGCCTGGTGCAGAAGGCGTACTCGCCGAAGTTGTCCCACCAGCGCAGTCCGTTGTAGCTCGCCACCGGCTCGGTGAAACTCGGGAACCGTCCCGACCCCCAGTCGAAGCGACCGGCCTCGGCGACCACCCCGGCGATGGTGGTGCCGTGCCCGCAGAGGAACTTCGTGGCCGAGTGCACGACGATGTCGGCGCCGAACTCCAGGGGCCGGCAGAGGTACGGGGTGGCGAACGTCGAGTCCACGACGAGTGGCAGGCCGTAGGCGCGGGCCACCTCGGCGAGGCCGCTCAGGTCGGCGACCTCCCCCGACGGATTGGCGATGATCTCGGTGTAGAGCAGCTTCGTCCCATCGCCGATGGCGGCGGCGAAGGCGTCGGGGTCCGTGCTGGCGACGAAAGTGGTGTCGATGCCGAGGCGGCGCAGCGTCACATCGAACTGCATGTACGTGCCGCCGTACAGCCCGGCCGCCGACACGATGTGATCGCCGGCTCCTGCCAGGGATGTGAGGGCGAGGAACTGGGCAGACTGGCCGCTGGACGTGGCCACCGCCCCGATGCCGCCCTCCAGATTCGCCATCCGCTCCTCGAACACGTTGGTGGTGGGGTTCGAGATCCGCGAGTAGATGGAGCCGTACTTCTGGAGAGCGAAGAGGTCGGCCGCGTCAGCGGTGTCCTCGAATACGAAGCTGGAGGTGTAGTAGATCGGTGTGGCCCGCGCCCCGGTCCCCGGATCGGGGCGCCCGCCGGCATGGAGCGCCCGCGTGCGGAACCCCCAGGCCCGATCCGTCATGGTTGGCTACCGCCCCGAGCCCGTGTTCACGACCGGGGTGGTCTGCTGTTCGCTGGTCAGCACGACGAGCAGATTGGCAACCAGCGACGCCTTGGCATCCTGGTCGAGTTCCACCACGGACCGCTCCGAGAGCAACTCCAAGGCGTCTTCCACCATGCCGACGGCTCCCTCGACGATGGTGCGCCGTGCCGCCACCACCGCGGCGGCCTGCTGGCGGCGCAGCATCGCCTCAGCGATCTCGGTGGCGTAGGCCAGATGGTTGAGGCGGGTCTCGATCACCTCCACACCGGCGCGGTCCAGACGGGCCTGCACCTCCGCGTGCAGGGTGGCCGCCACCGTGTCGGGGTCGGCGCGCAGCGACACCCGATCGCCGTCGAAGTCGTCGTAGGGGTACTTCGTGCCGAGGTGGCGGATCGCCGTCTCGCTCTGCACGTACACGAAGTCCTCGAAGTCGTCCACGTCGAAGATGGCTCGGGCCGTGTCCACGACCCGCCATACCACCACGGCGGAGATCTCGATGGGGTTGCCCTCGGCGTCGTTCACCTTCGACACGCTGGTGGTGAAGTTGTGCACCCGCAGTGACACCTTGCGTGAGGCAGCGCGGGTGAACGGGTTGGCCAGGTACCAGCCGGCGTTCGTGACCGTCCCCCGGTAGCGGCCGAACATGATGAGCACGAGCGCCTGGTTGGGCTGCACCACGTACTGCCCCGGCAACACGATGATGAAGAGGATCGCCCCCACGGGGATGAGCACGGCAAGCGGTCCCACCACGGTCGCGCCGACACCCCCGCCGACAATCAGCCCCAGCCCCACCAGTGCCAGCACGACGCCGACGATCCCCGGCAGAGTCTTCGCCGGCCGGGTCTGCACGGAAACAATGCCGGGATGTGCGTGGACGTTCGGGGTGTCGAACGAGGACACGGATGCTTCAGTCACGCTGGCGACGCTACCGGCAGTCGGTGCGGGAGGCGAGGGAGGGAGTCCGAGCGGAGGACGTCACAGGTCGCCGCGCCGCAGACCGCCAGGTCAGACCTCGCCAGCAGCCAGGGCGACCGCCCCTGAAAAGTCGCACATCGTCCGGGGTCCCCTCCTGATCAGTTTCGGCCGACGGGCGACCAGGAACCGGCGGTCGGCGCCATCGTTCAGACCTTCAGAGACTTCCGCAATCGAACCGTAAACTGGTTGTCCTCCTCGATGAACTCGGGCTCGGTTCCATTGTGCGCCCGCATACCTGGAATGATCTTGTTCCGCACACCCATGCCGCGATTGTCGACATATCTGTAGTCGCGCATGATGTTGACGAGTGTCTGGTTACGGGCGTAACGAAAGCCCGATTTCATTCCCTCCACCGTCACGGTGTTGGGCAATCCCCCTGGGCTCCGAATCTCAAGACGATCGGAGTAGATGATCAGCATGACATCGGCACCGGCGATGCTGTAGTCACGGTGCACCAGTGCGTTCACGACCGTCTCTCGAATCACACTCTCGGGGTACTCCCACCCGTCCACCCTCTGCGCGCCTTCGATCTTGGCCGTCGGTGTGGTGTTGCGACGGACGAAGTCCCATGCCTGGTCAACAAGGCCCGATTCGACACGGGTTCCATCCTTGGCTCGCAATGGAAGGAGTGGTCCCCGCAGGTCTTCGTCGGCTCGCGTCGCGTAGTCGGGTTCAGTCCCCGTGTAGCAGATAGCACGAATGCCCGACTGTGATACGTATCGCTGCGGAGTTCTTCCGAACAGAAGGAGACCATCGATAGTGGCGACAAACTGTCCTGCTGAGTCGGTCATCAGCTCGATATTTCGCAACAGAGTCTCCCAGTCCTTGAGGTCCGACTCCGATGGAACAGGGTCATAACTGAGGCTGGATAGGTAGTCGCGCAGGCGACGAGAGTCGAAAGCGTCAAAGTCGGCACCAGGCACGGGTTTCAAGCCGTATCGCAAGCGGCCTGAGGCCTGGTACATCCTCTGGAGTTCCTCACGACTTGCCTCCCGGGAGGTGTTGCCGACACGGATGTAGTAGATCTTGCGGCCATCATGAACACACGCATAAGGCTTGTCCGGACCTCGCGTAACGCTCACCGTGAGCACGTCCCGGCCGGGCTCTATAGCTCTTATCCACGAAACCAATGGAATGACCTGTGGTTCGATTTTGACACGCCCCACCTCCATCACCCATTCCACGAGGCGACCACGATGCGTGCCGCGAACGCTTCCGTCATCGTCGACGCCAAGCAGAACGGTGCCACCTTCCAGATTGAGAAATGCCACAAGGGCCTTTGCCAGTACGTGGTTCTCTATGCTATCCCGCTTGAACTCTACTCTCGAGTCCTCACCGTTACGGATTAATTCGAGAAGTTCAGTACTGTGCATCTCCCTGGTTCCCCCTGTACGTTGGCCCTGCCAAACACGTGGCTCAGAAGCCGTACTTCAACCGTCTTGTCTCAAAGGCTTCTTTACCACCTTCGAGCAGATCTTCGACCAACTCCCGCACTGTTTGTGAGTCAATCGACCCCATGTGTTCAGGTGCGATTCTCGCCCTTCCACCACCCGCTTCGCCTGTCGCTGTCAGCCCGAGAATTAGCTCGGCGTCGCCAAGTACCGGGATGTTGGCGTTGTGGGTGGAGAAGATGAACTGCCGCCTTCCCTTCTCGTAGCGCATCCTGGGTATGACGCCCTCGGTGATAAAGCGATTGTCGAGATCGTCTTCAGGCTGATCCACAATCAGGGGAGCCTCGGATTCGAGCAGCAGCAGCAATAAGACAGCGGTGGCTTTTTGACCCACTGATAGATCTTCGAGGGCGCGCCATGATGGAGGATCGCCAGCCGAAGCCGTGTTGAGTTGGATTGTAGTTGTGGCTGGCAACTCCAACTCCTCGATGAGCATCAGCGTCTCCTCCGACGCCTTGGCGAGGCTCTGTGATTGAGCCGGCGGAGCGTCGTACGTCTTTTGAACCGCATCAGGTCCGCTCCGACAACTATCGGCAAACGTTGACAGCGAGAAGTCCCTCGCCTCTTTCAGGCAGGTAATTGCCTCGGAAAGTCTCCCGCTGAGCCGCTCGCGAAGAAGTTCGACCAAGGGCTCACGGTTACCAGCAGCGGTCACCTCCACTTGGACATGGTTGAGAAGCGCCTTGCTGACTTTCCTCGCAGCTCGATCAAGAAGACGAAATTCCGCCGCCTTGACGTCCTCCCACTCGACAAGTAGCGCTCGGCGTCGCTCCAAGTGCTCCTTCTCAAGCCGCCGGAGGAGTGGCCTGCGCTCTCGCAGCGGCCGCAGATCCTCGATGCGGCGTTGCAGTTGAATGAATTCCTCGGCATTCACCGCATCCCTCTGGAGCCGACGCAGTGTCTTTTCGTAGTCTGCCTGGACCTCACGTTCGCGCAACTCCCAGCGGGCGCGAATCTCGGCGATGCTCTCGTCCGCTCGCGTCAAAGCTTCCCCAAGAGCGAGCGCCACCTGCTCGATGTCGCCACTCAAGCGTTCGACGATCTGATCCAAGCCAGCGAGGATCTCCTTGCCCGGTAGATCCTCCAGGGCTCTAGGCGACAGGAATACACGGTCGATCGGCACATCTTGGCGTAGGCCATCCAAGTGGTCCCTGAACGACGCTAGGCGCTCCGGCACTGCATCAAGCACGCGCTCCTCGCGAACGAGCAATGTGCGCTCCCGGAGAAGCTCTTCAAGTCCAGCGTCGCGGAAGCGTTCCAAGGTTTCTTCCAGACCGGGCAAGGTATCCAGCTTCTCCTCAATCTGGCCGAGTTCGGTACGCACGTCTGAGAGTTCTCGCCGAGTCTTCCCGAGGTTCTGACGCAAGTCAATCTTTTGTCTGGACAGTGACTTGTCGGGCTTCACGAAGCGGTCGAGAAGACGGGTAAGCTTCTCGGGACTCCTCGTGAGTTCAGAGATCTCGTGCTGCCCGTATACCTCCAATCCGTGGAGAATCTCCACGGGGCGGAGGTTTGAGACTTGCCCGTTCTCATCGCGGACCACCGGTTGATTCGGAACAATACGCTCGATCAAGTACTCGCGTGGTGCCGGACGATGGCAACGAGCGCGAACGGAGATCTTCGTACCGCTGCGAAGTACGTGCTGCACGATTCCCTGGCAAGCTTGGCTCGCATGCTCGCCGACGGGATCCAAGTCCAAGGCGTAGCGGAGGCTCTCGATGATCGTGGACTTTCCGGTGCCACGACCGCCGATGAGGACATTGAGATTCGGATTCAGGCGTACTTCAACACCATCGAGGAACCCGCCCTCCCAGGCGAGGCTCACCAGCTCGGTATGCTGTTCCGACTCCGGATCACCGCCTCGGGGATTGAGGCGGATGCGCGACTCCGGGTCCATAAACGCCTGACGAAGACCCTCGATGCTCACTTCGGACATCTTGATATCGCAGGTGGCCGATGGGTCGTCCAAGTGCTCGGGCTCGTAGACATCGCGGGCATTGACCGCCGCAATCGCCAGTTGGTCACCAACAGGATGGTCTCGTCGATAGTCCCGATTCTTGTTGGTAAGAATCTGACGCACATCCTGAGGCAGGTCCCCGACAGATCCTGGAATCTGGATCGCCAAGAGATGCTCGCTGCGCCACGCCTTGATCCGCGCCTGCCCCGAGAGAACCTTGTAGAGACCCCTATCGCCCGTCACATGTGCGGCAATAGGAAGGCCCCCCTGTACTCGGACCGTTGCGAGCATGTCGTCCAGAGTCTTGTTGGACAGGTCCGAGGATGGCGCTATCCGATCTATTCCGAATGCGCCGAGGTACCGACCAAGCTGCTGCTCGTCGGTATCGGGTGGATAGACACAAAGTACGTGGATACCTTCGGAGGAAGTGAGTTCAAAGCCCGGAAAGATGGTGACGTCACGACCCGCGGCGGCGCGGAACGCCTCGACGCCACTAACGTCGTTGTGGTCTGTGACGGCGAGAACCGAGACTCCGACATCGAGCGCCTTCGCGATTATGGCCTCGGCGTGAGATCGGGCATCACCCTCGGCTGGCTGCCCTCGAAACGTAGGCGCATAATGATGGGAGTTGACCTGCAACGCGCAACGACGGAACACAGCACCAGTGGGCTTGATGTCGCTCAAGTTCTCTCTCCATCTCCGCTTCGTCGGTGTACTAGCTCCGCGCACCCGACAGCTTGCAGCCCGTCAACGCGCCATCAAGAGGGACCTCACGATGTGTTCGACCCTACTCCGAACTCTACGCTCCGGAGGCCAGGCCGAACAACGGCCCAAGATGTGGATGGGGCATCGTCTACGGCCCCGAATCGCTGGGCTCGGTCTGCGCGTCCGACTTGATCGCCCGTGAGACCGCTGAGTGATGCGGACAACTCCCCCATCGCCGTTCCGGCCAAGGCTGAGCCCATCGTCCGGCGGCCCGACCGATGTTGCCGGTGAATTGATCATCACGCTCCTACCTCGCTGCGCTGTCCGCGACGGCGCCGAGCCAGATGTTCTTGCCGATGGCTGCGAGGTTGGCTTTCTGCAGCTCGTAGTCGGGCATGAGGCGGCTGACGGTGGACCAGAACTCGGGGGTGTGGTTGGTCTCGCGGAGGTGGGCGAGTTCGTGGACGAGGACGTAGTCGATGAGGCTGGGCGGGAGTTGCAGCGTGGCCCAGTGGACGTTGATGCGCTGCGGGCCGTCGGCGGGCCGGGCCGATCCCCAGCGGAAGCCGAGATCGCGGACGTCGACGGCCACGGCGTCTTCACCGAGGCGGGCCGCCCAGGGGCGGATCCGGCGCCGGAGCCACTGACCGCCGACGTCGATGTACCAGCGGCGCATCGCGGCGGCACCCCGTTCGGCCTCCGCTACGGCCAGACCGAAGCGGCCTCGGTCGAGACGGACGGCGGGCAGGTCCGCGGTGCGCGCCGAATCGGGGCGGGCCTGTTGGCCGGGGCGACCCTGGTTGGGGCGGTCGCCAGGCGTGTCGGCGGTGAGGGAGAGCCGGTAGCTGCGGCCGAGGTACGCGAACCCCTCACCCTCGACGAACTGCTTCAAGATCGGCGGGCCGGTCAGGGCGTCCTTCTCGGCCAGCTTTCGGTACACCCAGCGGCGCTTGGATGCCACGAACTGCGTGGCACGTTCGACGGTCACGGCTGGCGGTGCCTTCAGGACCAATGCGGCGTCGCGCTCGACGACGATCTCGATGGTCGTACGGTCGCTGGGGGGCGCGACTGCGAGTACGAGGTCGCCGACCACCAGCGCCGGGAGTTCGTGGAGTGAGTCCACGCTGGCAGCGGTGGCGGACGCTGGAGCGGCGGTGGCGGCAGAGGCGGCGGCGGTCATGAGAGGCGGTGCTGGTTGGCTTTGGCGAGGGCGACCAGTTCGACGGCCAGCTCGTCGAGGCTCGCGTAGTTGAACAGGTCGCTCTCGTCGAGTGTCCGCTTGATGGCCTTGCGCAGGTCGTCCTGCTTGGTGGCGTTGTCCCAGAAGCCGACGGCGCCGATGATCCGGCAGATCTCCCCGACGAGACCCCGGGTGAGCGCCACGAGTCGCGCGGCGGTGTCGGGCCCGGAACCAGCGACCTTCTCGGCCATCTGGTTGTGGAACGGCAGTTCGGTGGTCGGCTCCAGCCCGGTGTCGTCCTCGTCGGTGCGTCCGGCGTTGATGTCGGCGATCAGCTCCTCGAACTCGAGGGCGATCTGCTCCCACCGTTCCTCCAGCCGTTCGAGGATCTCGTCGATCCGCTGCGAGAGCCGCCCGTAGTAGACGGGGTCCTCGTCGAGGTGCTCGCGGATGTGGTGGCGCACGGCGTGTTCCATCTCCGACGCCCTGGCCCGGGCGGCGCCGATCCCGGCGACGTGGGCACCGAATGCGGGGTCGGTGATCCGCACGGGGGGAATCCGCCGGCTCAGGTCGAGGACCGTCATGTGCCGGTCGATCAGCCGTCGGACCTTCTCGGAGTACTTGCGGGGGTCGAAGTCGCCGTCGGGCGTGTCGCGGTAGCGCCGCCGGGTGAGGATCTGGATCTCGCCGAACAGGTTGGCGTCGGCCACGAACCGCAGCGCCTCAGGCCGGGGCAGGACGGTGTCGAAGGTGGTGAGGAATGTGCGCAGTGCAACGTCGAAGCCGGCCCGGAGGCGTTCGTCGGCGAGCAACTGAACGCAGGCCTCGAGGGCCTCGGCGGTCGCCGCCGGCTCGATGCCACGCTGCACGAAGATCTGCCGGACCCGCTGGCGTTGCGGCTCCAGCTTCTCGATCTCGGCGGTGAGCGGACGGAGCGCCCCGTCGGCGTCGGGGTCGATCTCGCCGTTGGCGTTCGTGTACACGGCGAGGGCGGCGGTGAGCTGCGACGACACGCCGTGGTAGTCGACCACCAGGCCATAGAACTTCTTCAGCGCGGTCCGGTTGACGCGAGCGACGGCCTGGAGCAGTTCGGCCTCCCGGATCAACCGGTCGAGATACAGGACCTGGGCCTGCGGCGCGTCGAACCCGGTGAGCAGCATCGACTGCACGATCAGCAGCGCCAGCGGGCTGCGATCCTCACCGGCTGGCCCGAGCGGGAGCCTGAAGCCGTCGATGCGCTCCTGCTGGCGCCCCTTGTCGGTCCAGGGGGCGTAGTGCGGCGGATCATTGTGCTCGCCGGAGATGACCGGGGCGAACTCGAGACCGCGGATCAGGTCCACCTGGCCGGCGGCGGCACGCATGAACGACTCGTCGGCGTCGAGCGAGTCGCCGGGGCGCCCGAGCAGGTCATCCCGCCGCCGGTCGAGTTCCGCCACCAACTCGTCACGCGCCCCGTTCAGCGCCGCGTGGTACCGCAGGCACGCCTCCCGGCTGGTGGCGACGATCATGCCCTTGAAGCCGTCGGGCATCACCGTGTCGATGTAGTGCCGGAGGATGTCCCGAGCTTTGGCGGCGATCAGCTCGGGCGCAGCGAGCACGTCCTTGGCGGTGGCGTACTTCCGCTGCAGGGTTTCCCGCTGGTCCTCGGTGAGGTCGGCGAACCACCGGTAGAAGAGGTCGTCCATCCGCGAGGCGCCCCGCACGGCGGCCTCGGTCGTGCGCCCCTCGTAGAGGATCGGCACCGTCGAGCCGTCGGCCTCGGACTCGGTGAGCGTGTACCGGTCGAGGTAGCCGCCGAAGATCTCCAGCGTCATCTTCCGCTCGCCCATGATGATCGGCGTGCCGGTGAACGCGATCCGGGCGGCATTGGGCAGGGCGCCCATCAGGTTGGCGTGCAGCGTCGCCGCCTGCGAGCGGTGCGCCTCGTCGACCATCACCAGGATCGACTCCGACTCGTTCAACGTCCCGAACGTGTCCCCTTCGCCCAGCCCGCCGTCGTCGCCATCCCCGGCCGTGTCGCGCCACTTCTGGATCATCGCCATCACCACGGCCGGGCCGTCCTGGCGCAGCAGCTCCCGAACCTCGGCCGCGCTGCGGGCAACCTTGATCGTCTCACCGGCCAACCCGGCGGTATCGCGGAGCTGCTTCTCGAGGTCGGTGCGGTCGGTGACCAGGACGATCTTGAACCTTCGCAACTCGGGGTGACTCCGCATCGCCCGGATCAGGAACACCATGGTCAGGCTCTTGCCCGACCCCTGGGTGTGCCAGATGATCCCGCCCCGACGGTCGACGTGGCCGTCGGCTGCCCGGGTGTCGCCGGTGAGCAGCCGCCGCATCGCCTTGTGGACGCCGCGGTACTGCTGGTAGCGGCCGACGATCTTGACCGTGCGACCCGAGCCGACCTCCACGAACAGCGTGAAGTGCCGGACGATGTCCAGCAGCCGCTCCGGCGTCAGCATCCCGGCCGTCAGCAGCTCCTGCTGCATAACAGCAGCGACCGGCTTTCCGAACAACCCGGCAACCTCGTCGACGGTGGCCGGGTACGGATCCTTCCAAGCCAGGTAGTGCTCGGGCAGAGCCGAGAACGTCGCCGCCTCCGCTCGCTCGCCGGTCGTGGAGACCGTGAACTGATTCGTCCAGAACAGCTGCTCCGCGCCTTCGGTGATCTCGCCGCCACGCTGGTTGGCGTAGCGGCGGAGCTGATCGATGGCGTCGGTGACGCCGCTGTCGTTGCCGGGCGGCTTGGCCTCGATCACCACCAGCGGAATGCCGTTGACAAACAGCACCACATCGGGCCGGATGTTCGGCGCCCGCCCCGGCGTCGCCACGGGAAACTGCGACACGGCAAGAAAGTTGTTGACCGAGGGGTCGTCCCAGTCGATGTAGTCGACGGTCCGGTCCCGGCCGCCGTCCCACCCGTCGAGCCCAGCGACCGTGGTGCCGCGGAGCAACAGATCAGTCGAGAGCCGGTTGGCCTCAAGCAGCCGGGCCCCCGCCGGCGGGGACCGCAGCTCCGCAACCGCAGCATCGATCCGAGCCTCGTCGAGCCACGGCGCGCCGTCCGGGCCAGGGTTGATCCTCAGCAACGCTGCGCGGAGCCGCTCCTCGAGAAGCACATCGCGGTCCGATGCGCGGTCAACGTTGTGAGAGGGCTGTCGCTCGGACCAGACCAGCATCGCCCAGCCAAGCGAGGCCAGGTGCTCCAGTAGCGGCCGCTCGACCTTCTCCCACTCGGAACCTGAGGTCATGCGGGCACCGTACGGACACGGCCCGAAAGCAGATCGGCGGCAAGACCGGAACGAAGCTGCCGCAGCTTCTCCAATTGTCTCGACTCCGCCGCCAGCGAGTTGGCGCTCGATTCGATGACTTCCGATAGCACTCGCTGATGATCGCAGCCCGGCACCGAGATCGGCATGGCGCGCAACATTGATGAATTGATGGTGTGGAGCCCGGAACTGGTAGAACACATGCGCCGCCAGTACGCCTTCGCTTCCGCCGAGTTGAGAATCAACTGCGCCACGTCGGGTGAGATTGAGTGGGGTCTCAACCGGAAGAGGTGATTCTGAAACAGTAGACCCTCAGCCGACCGCGGAACGATGGCACACCGACCAATCTCGCTTGGGCTCGCATGGCCTTCAACAACAAGCAGGTCTCCGGCGACAAGCGCCTTCCGGCTTACTTCACTCGCTGTCGCTTCCAGCGTTGCGAGATCCGTAGTATCGATGTAGCCGCGTTGAACATTGGCGACCCGCAAGTACCGAACCGGGTTGGACCGAGGAACTCTGGTGGCATTGAGTGTGACACCTGTCTCCAACTTGAATTCTTGTTCGACGGTTGAACGACGGCTAGTTGGAGCCGCATCGTCGAGCGCAGAGCGCAATGCCCCTCGCAACGTATACATCAGCTTGGCGAGGACGCGGTCGGTGGCTTGAATGGTTTCGTCGATCGTGTCGAGTATCTCTGCGATCCGTCTCTGCTCCTCCAACGGCGGTAAGCAGACCGGGAAGTCCAGCCAGCGATCTTGCTGGAAGGTCATTTTCTCAATAACGACGCCTTGGCTCGCATTTCGAAAGTACTCAGTCATTAGTGGCTGTTCAGCAAGCTTCGAAAAGTGGCTCTCCGCGGTTGATGGGGCAGGGGCCGTGATCTGGGGATCTTGAGGGTCCGCGTGCGCGGGTCGGGGTCTCGCGAGTCTGGCAGTAACAGCTGTCGAGACAAGGAGACCCCGATATGGCTGATGTTACGCGTGTGCTGGCAGGGTTGGAGGAGTTCGAGGTGACCGGCGCGGCGGAGACCGCCGCTGGTGTGTTGGAGGTGGCGGTGCGCGTGGCGCGCCCGGATGCGGCGTGCCCGCACTGCGGGACGTTCTCGCGGCGGGTCAAGGAGTATCGCACTCAGCGGGTGCGCGACGGTCGGAGCTATGAGCGCCCGACGGTGTTGGTGTGGACGAAGCGGCGGTTCCGCTGTGAGGCGCCGCGCTGTGTTCGATCCTTCACCGAGTCGACGCGCCAGGTGCCGCGGCGGCGCCGGGTGACCGCCCGGTTGTGCGCGGCGATCGCCCGAGCCGCCTGGGACCGCTCGACCGCCGCGGTGGCGCGGACCTTCGGGGTGGGCTGGGCGACGGCGTGGCGGGCCATCGAGGCGGCCGCGCGGCGCAGACTCGCCGGCCGGCCCCAGGTGCCGCCGCGGCGCTTGGGCATCGACGAGACGACGTTCCGGCGACATCGCAGCTTCATGACCGGCCTCGTGGACCTCGACGGTCCCCACCTGTGGGATCTCATCGAGGGCCGATCCAAGAAAGTGCTGGTCGAGCGGCTGAAGGCAGCCGGGGTGGGTGTGCGCAACATCGAGGCGGTGGTGATCGACCCCTACGCCGGCTACAAGGCCGCAGTGCGCGACGCGGCGCCGCAGGCGACGCGCATCGCCGATCACTTCCACATCGTCGCTCTCGCCAACACGGCGCTCAGCGACGTGCGAACCCGACGCCAACAGGAAATCACCGGGCACCGCGGCCGCAGCGGCGACCCGCTCTACGCCGTGCGCCGGGACCTGCTGCGCGCCCGCGAGAAACTCACCGACGCAGCCTGGGGGCGCCTCGACGCCGCCTTCAGGGCCGACTGGTGGGACGAACTCGCATGCGCCTGGACGCTCAAAGAGATGCTCCGAGACCTCTACGCCAGCGCCGACCGCGCCGCCGCCGAGGCGGCGCTGGCGGACTGGTACCACCACGCCGGCGCCTTCGACGTGACCGAGACGAACCGCCTCGCCCGCACCCTGCGCGCGTGGCAACCCGAACTGTTGGCCTACTTCGACGAGCGGCTCACCAACGGGCCCACCGAAGGCATCAACCGGATCATCAAAGCAGTCAAACGCCAAGGCTTCGGCTACACCAACGCCGACAACTACCGCCTCCGCGTCCTGTACCGCTGCGCATGACACACTGAGACCGCCAGACAACCGAACCCCACCTGCCCCATCAACCGCGGAGAGCCCGAAAAGTAGCGAGTATCGCAGCGCTCCGTGCTCTTGAAACAGCTGTACGACTTCGATATCACGTGATTCTTGAAGCGCTCATCTGCCAAGGCGCATGCGCCATGGACAATCTGCATTCTCGCGATGACGAAGCTTCCAGGTACCACTCGCTGCAGATTCTTCGTGAGGATCTCCCGGCCATAGAGCCGTTCTCGATGGAACATCCCCCCGAAGCGCCTGCGGATGCTGGCCAGCAGATACTCCTCGTCATCACGCATCTCGATAGGAGAACTCGCCTCTTCAATAGCTTCGCCGATACTCACCTGACGCCAGCCTGCGGGGAAGCCTCCCGGTGCAAACTTCTCAAGCACTCGACCCCGCCTACTCATACCCCAACTCCGCGAGGTGCTTTTCGAGTCGAGCGGCGGCTGCGTCTCGTTCGGCTTCGAGGTCCTGGAGGGTGGTGTCGTACTTGTTGAGGAGCTTGTCGTACCAGGTGAGGGTGCTGCGCTCGATTTTGGCGAAGTGGTCGGCCACGAGCGTCTCGATCCGGTTGCGGAGCACTCCGATGGCCTCGGCGGGAGTGTCGGCCGGGGGCATGGCCTCGAGGGTCTGACGGGCCACGGCGAGAAGTGAGGCGTCGAGGGCCTTGAGCTCCTTCTTGGCTTTGATGCGCGCAGACTTCAGCCTCTTGAGTTCGGCCGGACTCAGGCCGTCATCGTCCGGCTCGTCGCCCTCGTCGTCGGAGGCTTCAGCGGCTTTGATCTCGGCATCGAGACGGGCATGTTCGGCTGCGAGGTCGACTCGGGCGGCCAGTTGGACCCCGGCGAGGAGCTTTGTGGCGATCTGGTCGGCCAAGTCGGGGGCGTTCTTGTCGTCCGCGCTCGCCTCGGCGGTGGTGAGCCAGGCGTCGATCACCGCCTTCCAACACCGGTTGGCAGCCGTCTCCAACTCGTAGAAGCTCTCCTCCCACCAGGTGGCCGCCATGCCCGCGGCAGTGAATCGGTCCATACCGGCAGGGGCCATGTGCACCGTGAAGTCCTCCACGAGTTGCTGCCGTTGCCCGACGAGGTTCCCGCTGTCGGGCAGTACGCGGAGCATGGGTTCCACGGTGTTGGCCCACCAGTGGGGCCAGGGGCTGGCCGCTGCCCGTTCGGAGACGGCGTGACTGATGGCCCGGTGCGCAGCCTCTCGCCCATCGGCCGATGTGACCTCGTGGCACCAGTCGGCGTAGCCGTCGCCCCGGTCGGTGAACAGGGTGGCAGCGTCGAGACCGGCTCGCTCGAGCAGGTCCGCGGCGTCTTCGATCTCCGCCATCGGCACGCCGCCATGGAGATGTGCCCGCACATCGTGGGGCTCGGGGGGTGGGGCGTTGTCGGCGTAGCGGCGGATGTTGCAGTTGAAGTCGTTGTCGGCCAGCTCGTCGATGGTGACGACCCTGGCGAAGCCGCCAACGTCAGCGAAGCTCCGGTAGGTGGCGGTGATCTTCTGCTCGTCGCTGGCCCGCAGGTGGTTCTGGGCTCGACCCTCGCCGTAGTCGCGGTCGGCGTTGATGAACAGCACCTTGCACTGTCGCTCGGGAGGCTTGGAGCCCTTGGCCCGCAGGATGAGGATGGCGGCGGGAATGCCGGTGCCGTAGAACAGGTTCGGGCCGAGCCCGATGACGGTATCGAGAAGGTCCTCCTCGATGATCCGCTGGCGGATGGCTCCTTCAGCCCCACCCCGGAACAGCACACCGTGCGGCATGACCGTGGCTACTATCCCGTCGCGCGTGAGGACGGCCAGCATGTGCTGGAGGAACATCAGATCGGCCTTCTTGCCGCCCTCAGGGGTGTAGCCGTACCGGAATCGCTCGGTGTGGGCGAGTGAGGCCTTGTCGTAGTTCTGGCTGAACGGCGGGTTGGTGATAACGCGGTCGAACCGCTTCAGCTCACCGCTGCTCACGTGTCGCGGGTTCGTGAGGGTGTCATCGTTCGCGAGGTCAGCGTCCCGGATGCCGTGCAGCAGCATGTTCATCTTCGAGATCGACCAGGTGGTCCCGTTGTTCTCCTGCCCGGCGAGGACAAGGTTGGTGGCGTCGCCGCCGTTGTCGGCCACGTGGTTGCGGGCGTAGATCAACATGCCCCCCGAGCCCGAGCACGGGTCGTAGATGGCCATGCGCTCCTGCGGGTCCACGAGGCGCACCATGAGTTGGACGACCGGGCGGGGCGTGTAGAACTCGCCGCCCTTCTTGCCGGCCGAATCGGCAAAGTCGCGAATCAGGTACTCGTAGGCGGCACCGAGCAGGTCAGGAAATTCGAAGTCCTCGTTGCGCAGCCGATACTTCGAGAAGTGATCGATCAGGTCACGCCACTTGCGATCCGTCACCTGCGTGGTGCCGACCCGCCGGTTGAAGTCGATGTGCTGCAGCACCCCCTCGAGCGAACGATTGCTCTCCTCAAGCGCTGCGAGCGCCTTGTTCAGCCCGTCGCCCACCTGATGGTGCACCTCGTCCCGCATGTACGACCAGCGAGCCTCCGGCGGCACAAAGAACGCGTCCTCGTAGAAGTCAGGATCACCGGCTCGCAGCTCAGCGTCCTCCTCCGACCGGCCCCGCCCGACCTCGGCCTCCACGACCCGCCGACGCTCCTCCTCGAACACATCGCTCGCCCGCTTCAGGAACAGCGCACCAAAGATGTACTCCTTGAACTCCGATGCGTCCATCTTCCCCCGCAAGATGTCAGCAGCGGCAAACAGATGCCGTTCAAGCTGCGGAAGCGTCAGCACGTCGCAAGGCTAGGGGGCTCTGCGGAGTCGTGCGGCCAGCCGGGGCCGACGACGGGGGTCGTGGACGGCGAGGATCGCGGACGCCTACCAACCAACAATCCGAGATCACGCCGAACTGACCGTCGGAGGCACTCGCGATCCGCTGGGCCACTGCAGCCAGCCAGCGGTCGAACGGCGTCGTGCACCGCCCAGGCCGCTCGCCATCACCGCACGTGGACCTCCTGGTCAGCACGATCGAGAGCTGACTCGCACATCACCACGCGTCGGCGCAGCAGTGACCCCAGCTCAACGCTCGGCCGAGGAGGACACTAGCCGGATAGGGTCGGGACTTCGCCGAAATGGTTGTGACCAGACCGAGAATGGACGCTCCGATCATTCTGACGGCGCTGGCCCGAGATACTGAAGTGAGCGGCGGCTTAGGTCGCCACGTAGAACACCGCCGTTGTTCTGCCGTAGTTGACGCCACGCGGCGAAGCCCTGCAGAACTGCATCCTCTACTTCCCATAGTTGCCGCGCACTGACCTCAAGGTCGGCGGTGAGGTTCTGGAAAGTCTTGAGTGTATAGAAGTCGAGGTTCTTGACTCCCTTGAGGAAGTTGTGCTGTCGCGCGTAGGCAAACATGAATGCAGCGATGGCTTCTTCAATCACAATGGCCCGTCCGCCGTCCTCCACGGCATCGATATTGCAGTCGCTCTTTCGCTTGCGGTTGAAGATCTTAGACCGGGCCACCGGCGACCAACCAAGGACGGCTGCGTTGGCGAGATGGAACGCATCATGGAATCGGTAACCGCTGTCGTCATACGTGTTATCTCCCAGATTGTCCCCGACGTGTCTTCCTCTCCAAGTAACTTGGATCATCGGCTCGGGCTTATCAGGATCATCAACCGAGCGAATCGTCACCTCGAATGTTCGCGGCAGCTGTTCGGCGCGTCTGTATTCGGCATCCAGATGCTCGGCGGGGCGGCGTATCGATCGTCTTACTCCGCGAGCGGGCTTCCATCGATCCGCGGTCTTCTCCAAGTTTCGTTCGGCGATGGTCTCAAGCGAGAGCCCGAACTTCTGTGCTGCGTTCGCCAAGTACCATAAGATGTCGCCCAACTCCTCCTCAACGTTGGTTTCAAAGAGTTCATAGGCCGTTCCATCGCGCAGGAGTTTCTTGTACCCGGCCATCAAGGTGCCAATCTCCCCCGCAAGACCCAGGAGCGGACCTAGCCGAGGGTCGCCTCCGCTCACCACGTAGTTAGGAAAGTGGTCGGTTTGCTGAGCGCGGCGCTGATACTCGGCGAGCGTGAGTGCATCTTCGGTGTTCATAGACTTGTCTCCCTAGTGGTGCGTCGCGGATTTGGTTGCGCGGTTGAGTGTGAGGCGTGCGCGGCGGGTTTGGGCGATGATGGGGTTGGGGAATTTGGTCCAGATGAACGGTCGGGGGTTGTGGTTCCAGTGCGCGGTCCAGTTGTCGATGGTTTCGGTGAGTTCGGCGACGCTACAGAAGCTGTTGTGTTTGAGGGCTTTGCGGGTGAGGATGGAGAACCAGCCTTCGACGAGGTTCAGCCACGAGGCGCTGGTGGGCGTGTAGTGCAGGTGCCATCGTCGGCGTTTGGGGTTGGCGAGCCATTTCCGCACGGGTTCGGACTTGTGCGCGGAGAGGTTGTCCAAGATGACGTGGACGTCGAGGTGGCGGGGGGTGTGCAGGTCGATCCAGCGGAAGAACGCCAACACGTCGGTGCCGGTGTGGCGGCGGCGGGTCTGGTGCAGGACCTCGCCGGTGGCGACGTTGAGGGCGGCGAAGAGGTCCACGGTGCCGTTGCGTTTGTAGTCGTGGGTCATCGTGGCGGCCCTCCCGCGTCTGATCGGCAGCGACGGCTGGGTGCGGTCCAGGGCCTGGACCTGGGTCTTCTCGTCGAAGCTGAACACCACCGCCGCCTCGGGGGGATCCAGGTACAAGCCCACCACGTCGCGCAGTTTCTCCTCGAAGTTCTTGTCGTTCGACAGCTTGAACACATCAATCCGCCAGGGCCGCAGACCGTGGCGGCGCCAGATCCGCGCCACGGAGTCCTTGCCGACACCGTGGCGGGCCGCCATGGCGCGCGTCGACCAGCACACCGACCCGTCATCGGGCGCCGCGGCGACGGTATCGGCCACGATCGCCATCTCCAGTTCGTCGCTGATCACCGGCGGCCGGCCGCGCCCCGGCGCCACCCGCCCCACACCGGAAACACCCGACTCGGCGAACCGCCTGCGCCAACGACGCACCGTGTTCGGCGCCACACCGCAACGACGCGCGATCACCTCGTTCGCCACCCCGTCGGCGGCCAACAACAACACCTCCGCCTGGCGCACCACCCGATGCGGCAGCACACCCGAACGGCTCATCGCCTCCAACTCGTCGCGCTGCTCGCGAGACATCACCAACGGGGCCGCAGGAAGACTCATACCAACACCCTACCACACCCGTCCAACAAATAAGCGACACACCACTAGGTCGTACTGTACGAAGGCGGCGTTGCAAGGCGACAGCTCCCCGGGTCGACAACTCCGGCCTGAACGGCGAATCCGATCAGGTAGTCGAGTGGCAGCCACCCGTAGCCACCTGCTCCCCATCGCGCTCCCCAGCTATTGCGGATGAGCAATCGTCGGGTCGATGTCGTGGCGTCGGTTGATGCGCCGACAGCGACAACGGAGTGGTAGTCGCCGGCCGGTGACGTGAGCGGAGGTACGGAGATGTCGCCTGTCGTCGTTGGGTTCTCGAATGCGGTGGTTACCTCGATGACTACTAGGACAGGCAAGGAAACCGAGAGCGCATCGTCGACGAGCGTCTCTATGCCGTCGTGGGCGAGGGGTACGTCAATCAATTGGGCCGCGTGCCAGTCTGCGGCTGAGGCGCTGGCGGGTGGTGATTCGGTAGCGGCTCCGATCGCCGAGTTGTAGGCCCAGCTGGAGAGCAGGGGTTGACCCTCCGCCGATAAGGCGTTGCCGACCGCCTCCAGTGTTGTGCCGCTGGGTGCAGTTTGGCCTGACTGCACGCAGTAGCTCCACAGGGGCTCCGGGGCAAGTTCCTCCGGGGCAGCAGTTCCTACGTGAGCACGCGCTGCTTCATGCGCTGCAGAGACCGAGAACGGGACGCAGAGCGGGCGGGGTCCCTGGTCGCGGTCGGTCTCCTGGAGGTAGTGACGTAAGTCGATCGGTGGGCGAGCGAGGCTGGCGGCTCGGCGGGCGGCGAAGCTGGGCACGGGCTCTAGATGAGTAGTTCCAAGGGGTGGGGTCCACCGTTGGGTGGTTGAGGGTGTCCAAGATCTGGGGGTGAGAACTGCCCCCGATCCTGGAGGACCTTGGCATGAACCCGGATTTGGACACCCTCGTGACTGCACTTTATGTGACGGTTGATGATTTGTTGGTGGCGCATCCGGGGTGGGCGCCGCCGCGGCCGGCGGTGGGGTTCGCCCCGAAGCTGTCTGACGCGGAACTGGCCACGTTGGCGGTGGTGCAGGTCTTGTCGAGATTCGACTCCGAGGCCCGCTTCGTGCGTTACGCCGAAGAGCACCTGCGGTCGTGGTTCCCGTATCTGCCCCAGCGGTCGGGTTACCACAAGCGCCTGCGCCGCAGCGGTCAACTGATGCAACACGTGCTCGGGGCGTTGGCGCGGGACTGCCCGTCGTACCACGACGACGTGTGGCTCGTCGACTCCACGCCGGTCGAGTGCGGGCGCAGCCGCGAGACCCAACGGCGCTCTGACCTGGCCGGATGGGCCTCCTACGGGTACAGCGCCAGCCACTCCCGCTACTTCTGGGGGCTGCGCCTGCACCTGCTCGCCACCCCGTCGGGTCTGCCGATCGCCTTCGCGCTCGCCGACGCGAAAGCCGACGAACGCGACATCTGTTTGGACATGATCGCCCACGGCGACCTGGCCCGCCCGGGCCAGACCCTCATCGCCGACAAGGGCTACCGCAGCGCCGCCTTCGAGCAGCAACTCGCCGACGCGGGCATCGCACTCATCCGCCCGACGACGAAAACAGAACTCGCCCGGCCCCACCAGCGGTTCCTGCGGCCGCTGCGCCAGATCATCGAATCGGTCTTCCAGACCCTCAAAGGCCAACTCGGCCTCGAACGCCACGGCGGGCGCACCCCCGCCGGCGTCGCCGCGCGCATCCTGCAACGACTCCTCGCCCTCACCGCCGCCATCTGGCACAACCAAACCACCCCAAGAGCAAGCCCCGCCCGCAGCCTGCTCGCCTACGACCACTGACCCCTTGGAACTAACCATCTAGAGGCTTGACTCGATAGTTCGCGGCCCCAGGTCCGCGGTGGTGTACCGATCTTGGCGCTCGCGAACGCCGGTCGCCCAGTCCTCATCCTTCGCCGTCATCAACTGCTCGACCAAGAAGTCTCGGCGACGAGGCTCTACATCCGCGTTGAGGACGTACTCCTCAACTGGGCCGGCATCGTTGTACACGGACTGGTAGCTCAGACGGAGCGTTGTAAACCCCGGTCTCTGGAACCGAATCCCCAGCACGCGTCGGCCGGTCGCGCCGATCGAGGGCGGGGCCAGGCTCGCTCGGTCCGGGGATTGAGCGCCGGGCACAACCTTGAGGCTTGCTAATCTGGCGCGTCGCGCGTCGCCGGCGGACATCTCAGGTGCGCGGGCGGTGAGGTATCGATCCCCGACGACGGTCGCCCCGTTGCCGAGTTCTAGGTTGTGTCTCGTGACCGCCGGTTCTGCTGCCATCGCGAGTTCGACCGCGGCGCGAGGTCGTCGAGCGTCGGAGCGGCTCTCCACCGCCCTTACCCTCTCCATGAACGAGCCTTGACCCGCCCGCGAGTCGGGACACTCCGTGGATCGAACGCGATCCAGCCGCGGCGGTTCAGGTGCTCGATTCCTCAGAGTCTCCTGCCCCTTGAAGATCCACCTGTACCCAGTGCTGCGGTTCTCCGGCAAAGAGATCACCACTTCGTCGTCAACGCGAACGGCAAGTCGATGGCCATCCCAATGCTCGTCCACCGGCCAGACGTCCGCAGTTCCGATGACCGGTCGGCGACCTCGGGCGATATCAGCCTTGATTCTCAGGGGCGTCATCTTCGTCAATTCGGCAGCGCGATGGGGATCGATGATCTCGAAGTTCGCAAGCTGGCGTACGGCCGCCTCGTAGCTGACGCCTGCCTCACGGGCAACCGAATAAGCATCCACCGGGGACACGATGTCGCCAACTCCGAGCCGCTCAAGGGTGCCGAAGATCAGAGGCGGGGGCATTAGTAGTGCCGCAGCGAAGATCTGAGCGAGTTGCTCGGACTCGTTCGGGCTAATGCCAAGAACGTGCTCTTCGCCATCAAGCGCCGGACCCTCTGCATGGCCGAGTCGCCAGTGACCAAGCTCATGAGCGGCCGTGTAGCGTTGCACGGTGACAGGCCGCTGCGTGGTGACGAGGATGCCACCCGTTCCTTCGGGTATGAAGGCGCCTAGTAGGCCGTCGAGCGGGAAAAATGCCAACCAGAGCCCGAGTCGCTCGCAAAGCTCGAACACGTCGATCTGACGCGTCTGATCTACTCCGGTTTCCGCAAGGAGCCCGTTCGCAGACGCAGCGGCTTGGAGTCGTCTCGTGCGGTAGCCAGTTGCCATGTGGACTACGCCCTGTCCTCGCGGTCGCTCGCAGTCCCGGGCCGGCCTGCGCCCGCGAGGAACTCGGCAAAGCGCAGCACCTGCTCCTTATCGCCCTCAGACAGGGCAGCAGTAGCGCGCAGCAACGGTGCCGAGGAGTCCACTTCGGGCGCCTCCTCACCGAGCAGCCATACGACTGGTCGGCGATAAAGCCGAGCAAGCCGACGAAGCTCAAGCGACGTTACACGTCGCTTTCCCGCCTCAAGAGCCGACACGCTGGCTCTTGGGATTCCGAGCGCCTTTGCTACATCTTCTTGGAGCAGCCCGATGTACTCCCGGGACTCACGAAGCCGGGCACCGAGTTGTTGTTGCTCGATCTCATCAGTAATAGCTTCAACGTCCTGATCATCGTTACTCATTTGTCCTCCTCGATTTGTTCCTGCATGCCACTATCCGAAGTTCGTTCAAGAGGCTGAGTGGTAGCGACCGCGAATGCAACAGCCCATCCTTGCTCGTGGGAGATTGAGACGTGGAGGTGGCGAGCACCGACTCGTTCAGCTGCCGTCGCTGCGCTGTCGCGTAGTCGAACCTCCAAGGCACCGCTGTGAACGCGTGCTACTTCGATATCAAGTGGGTCGATGTCGCCAAGCCCTTGGCCTAGAGCCTTCATCACTGCTTCCTTCGCGGCCCAGCGAGCCGCGAGACTCTCCGGACTCTCCCCGGCATCTCGTTGTTCGGTATCTGTCCATACGGCTCCGACGAACGCTGCCCCTCCCGACTCCAACAACTCTTGGAAGCTGTCAACGTCAACCAAGTCGACACCGATGCCGAGTAACCCGGTTACTTGATCGTCCAAGCCACTACGCGCCTTGTCAAGCGCTGCTGCCGGTGAATTCACTTGGAGACCTCACATATCGGGCGGGCAGCACGGGCAGCAATTCAGCGACAAGATCTCGCGGGCGTGCCCTATGGCCCGGCTCGGCGTCAGCAAGAGTTGCGTGGACAACGAGCTCGCCGATCTCAAAGCCACTCTGTTGACACAGGAACTGCATTAGCCACGACAGACCGACGAGGTTTCCATACGCTTTCGTGACGAGGTACTGATGGCGATAGACGGCCGTGCAGTGCAGAATGTCGTCGAATAGGGTGAAGTCGAGATGGACAAGGCATGGGAAGCCCCGAATGCGCTTGTCCGTTGCCGCGTAAACCTGGACGCCCCTGACAGGTGCGACGTCTCCGAGGCAATCTGCAGCGAGATCTACATCAAGCGCGTTGTGGGTCGAACGACCATTGCGGCGCTCGCCGCGGAGTCGGGAGATTCGCAACGCAAGCTGGTTGACTCCCCCCGCTTCCTTGCCGGGCCAACTAACCATTCGTGAGAAGTAGGTACCGCTGCGGTTACCAGACGCGGTCAACAACAGCGGCAGCATCGCGAGATACTCCTCGTAGAGATCGCCGGCGGCAGTGTCGAGTTCCCGTTCGAGGCCGTCCGGCATAGATGGGGCCCAGGCACTCCCTGGGTCGCGGTACATCTCTCTCGGGAAGATCGTGTGCGCGACGGTATCGACGCTGGGTGAGCCTGCCCGACCCAACGCGCGATCTATCCCTTCACGAATGTCCTCAATCTCACATCCGGGGTGTGTGATGGTCATCATGAGGTGCACCATCCGCCCGCGAGGCGCGGCGATGGCATGCTCGAGCCCTGAGAGCCACGCCTCACTCAGAGTCGCTGCAGGCGCGAGGGCGTAGCTCATGACGCCACAAGGCTCCGAGCGAGCGAGTCGAGAGCGCCATGTGCCACGCGTGCAACCCCCGCCAGGCTGCGGAGATCATCTTTCGGGACTTTCGACAGGTTCACCAACCTTGGCTTGCCGACGACCTTGCCGACCTGGCTAATCACCCAGACTGAGACCAGGCTGTGAATGCGGGGAGACCCGTCTGGAGCCGCCTCGTTGAGCGAGCGACTGCGTGCGCCATCTCTGAGCAGCGTCTCAAGGTGAACTTGCAGTTCGCCCGGCGACATCGCGAACAGTTCATAGGCGTGCACCTCGCGGGTAGGACGCTTCGATGGCGGAGGTGCCAGTGCCCCTGAGTTGATGTCGCTTTCCACAACAGTGATGTTAGCAAAGCTGACATCACTTGTCAACCCACGCCCGGCGACGCCTCAGGATCGACCGCCGCCCCGTCAGCAGGCCTTGAACTCCAGTGGTCTCAGCCCCTCACCACGCGGGATCGGCGGGATCGGCCCGCAGAGAGCCCGCATCTCCGCCGCTGGAGCGTCTGCAATCACCGTTGGGGCGTCCGCTGCCAGCGGCCGCGCGTCCCCAGCCCAGCGCAAATCCCACTTCGGGGGATACCCCAGAGCCAGGGGTCGGCGGTCGGCCCTGAAGTGCTGCTTGATTCGACTGGGTCCGCCATGCGACCGTGTCGGGTGTTGGACCCGCGCGTACTTATCCACCTCACAGAAAATGTTCTGGCAATCGATCAACTGAAGGGGCCGGCCGAAGAGATCCAGGAACGGCTCTGACTCCGAGCCGAGGAACTTGTCTGCCGATGCTGCCATGCAGGCCACGACCCCTTCCGCCTCAAGACCGCCGGTGTCCTCGAAGCACTTGGCGATGCCTCGGATCGCCCCGGGGCCTGCCACGACGAAGTCCATCTCGTCGAAGTCAAAAAGCGGCGTGTAGTTGAGGTCGATGGCGTACTGAAATGCAAGGAATGGGCCAAATGATGAGATGCTTAGAAGTCTGAGGTATAAGTCCCTAAGCGAGTCCGCCAGCGTGAGCCGCGCCAGCGCGCCGTCCTTCAGGAGACCGTCGATCAGTGCGAGGTGGTTGTGATGTTTTCGAGCACGGTCCAGCTTGGGGCTGGGCATGATATACGCGGCAGAATACAGACGGTCGCCAGCATCGAATCGTTCATCGAGAATCTGGGAATACCAATCAGGGTCGAAGGAAGAGGACTCGGGCTCACCGACGCGGGATACGAGATATTCCCATGTCTCGATCCGGTTGAAGACCTTGAATAGTAGAACCCGCAGGATGGTATCCTGAGCGTCGCGATCTCTGTCATAGATCACGTTGTGTAACAGAAATTGGCTGACGCGGTCCGAAGCACGGTAGGCGTTAGTGAAGCGATGTCGAGAAAGGACGGGATCGTTGGTCCACGGGGTGGGGTTACCAAAGACTCGCCGAAAGAACATCGATTGTCGCTCTGCTGCGAGATACCAGTACGACCAGAACACCTCAGTGACCACAACGAGGTGCCCGGCCAGGCTGATCCGCCACGTTCCCTGAGGTACGAGCCGCCGATTACGCGAGAACATTGGTACGAGCGCAGACCCACGACCCTTGCTCATAATGTCACTCTAGTAGCTCTTGAAGCCCCGCATGCTCATACCTGTCAGCTCTCTTGTCGAGGCGCTCCGCCCACAAACTGTTCGGGGTGACTCGCAACAAGACGACTCGTGCGAACTATTGTCCTAGTCATGGGGAGAGCGAGAGTCCGTCTCGACGACGAGGACGGGCAGATCCTCGACAGGCTTGCACCAGAGTCCGGGGGCAGATCGGGCGCAATTCGCCAGGCGCTGCGGTTCCTCGCCGCCGACCGGGAGCGGCGCGATGCGCTCAGCAACTTCGTCGAGGCTTGGAACGCCGAGGCAAGCCCCTTCGACGAGGACACAGTCGCCGCCATGGCCCAGCGCTACGGACTGTGATCCTCGATGCGGGCTTCCTGATCTCCGTCGACCGTGGCGAGGACACTGCGCGATCCTTCCTCACCGCCGCGGTCCGGTCACAGACGCCGCTGCACACCACCCATCCCGTCGTCGCACAGGTGTGGCGGGACGGGGCCCGGCAAGCCCGGTTGGCGGCGTTCGTGCAGACACTGACCGTGCACTCCTTCGACGACGGCGTATCGATCGGTCGGCTCTTGGCGCTGTCGGGAACGTCGGATGTCGTCGACACCCGCCTCGTCGTCCTGGCCTTGCGGCTGGGGGACGACATCCTGACCGGCGACATCGACGACCTCGCCCAGTGCCCCTCACTCGACACCCCTTGTCGCGGCGATGGTGCAGGCGTGAGGCCGTCGCCCAGTGCGGGACCGCAGCGGCCGGCCGGGTGGTACCCTCGACGCAGCTTCCCCCCGACGCAGCCCGCCGGGCCCCTTCCCGCCCGGAGAAGGGAAGTAACACAATGCAGGCCGGCTACCTCGAACTGATCCTGGCCTGGGTTGCGATCATCGTGCCCGTCCTCGGTGCCTTCGGATTCCTGTACCGCGACACGCGACGAGGCTTTGATCGCCAGGACGAGATGCTCGAGCAGCTCACGGCCCTACGGGTGAGCGTCGCCCGCATCGAGGGCTACCTCGGAATCGGCTTCCACGACCCGGACCTCGACCGGCCAACACGCCGTGAGACCTCGGCCCCCGCACCGGGACCGCCCATCGCCCAACCCGGAATCACAGCGCAGTAACCCACGCACCAGTCCTGCCGACCGCCGGCGCCAATTGCCCACTCCCTGGCCCGACAAGGGGTGTCACAGGTGCTCGGTACCCTGCGGCCGTGCGCTTGCTCCACACCTCCGACTGGCACCTGGGGCGGACCTTCCACGGTGAGTCGCTGCTGCCCGAGCAGCAGGAGGCCGTCGACCGGCTGGTCGAGTTAGCCCAGGACGCCGAGGTGGACCTCGTCGTCATCGCGGGTGACCTGTACGACCGGGCCATCCCGCCCGCCGACGCCATCACCCTCTTCAACGAGGCCTTGGTGCGCCTGCACGACACCGGCGCCAAGATCGTCGCCATCGCCGGCAACCACGACTCGGCCGCTCGCGTGGCGGTGGCCGACCAACTCCTTGAGCATGCGGGCGTGACCATCCGTGGCGACGTCGCCCGTTGCACCCGGCCGCTCCGGCTGGACCCCGACGACGGCGGGCCGACCGTGGCCGTCTACCCGGTGCCTTACCTTGAGCCCTCGCTCGCAGGGCCGGTCCTCGGCCGCCTCGACGACACCGACGGCGCCGAAGCGACCGACGCCTCCCGCCGGTTCCGTCACCGCGAGGTCACCGACCACGCAACCACCATGATCCGGCGCCACGCGGCGTCTCTCGGCGCGATTCGCACGGTCGTCGTGGCGCACACCTTCGTAGCCGGTGGCACCACGTCCGACTCCGAGCGCGATCTAACCGTCGGCAACATCGACCTCGTCGACATGTCCACCTTCGACGGGTTCGACTACGTCGCCTTGGGCCATCTCCACCGCGACCAGCCCTTCGACAACGGCCGTGTGGCCTACTCGGGTACTCCCCTTCCCTACTCGTTCTCCGAGGAGCGTGACACCAAGTCCGTCCGCATCGTCGAGATGGATACCAGAGGGCGCTGCCGCACCGAAGTTGTGCCGCTGGGTGTGGGGCGCCCGTTGCGCACCCTGCGGGGAGCGTTCGACGATCTGCTCGGGAATCCCGACTTCGCCGACGCCGAGCAGGCCCGCGTCCGCATCCAGCTCACCGACCTGGATCTCCCGCTGCAGGCCATGCCCCGACTGCAGCAGCGCTTTCCACACGCGGTCGTGCTCGAGCACGAGCCCGACGGACGCGTGGCGGCTGTCAGCGGCGACGTCGCATCGGCGGTGCGCAGCGGCATGGGACCGCTCGACCTCACTCTGCGATTCTGGTCCGAGCTGTACGGGGCCGACGCCTCCGAAACGCAGCAGGCCGTGCTCAAGGACGCGCTCGCAGCCGCCGGCACGGAGGACGACGGGTGAAGCCGCACCGCCTCGCCTTCTGCGCCCTCGGCCCGTACGCCGACGAGGTGGAGATCGACTTCGACCCGCTCGTCGCGGAGGGTCTCTTCCTCATCCACGGCCCCACCGGAGCAGGCAAGACCTTCCTGCTCGACGCGCTCTGCTACGCCCTCTACGGCGACGTGCCCGGCGATCGAGGCAGACACACCGTCCGCTCCGACCACGCCCCGCTCGACGTGAGCCCGTGGGCGGAATTGGAGTTCACCTCGCAGGGGCATCGGTGGCGGGTCCGGCGGAGCCCGGAGCACGAAGCGGCCAAGGTGCGAGGCGAGGGCACAACTCGCCGTCTGGCAGAGGCCACGCTCGAACGGAGCGAAGGCGACCAATGGAGAGCCGTGGCAGGGAAGATCCGCGAAGTAAACGATGAGATCGCCGGATTGCTCGGACTCACAGCGCAACAGTTCCAGCAGGTGATTATGCTCCCACAGGGTCGCTTCGAGCGGGTCCTCCGAGCGAACTCCGAGGACCGCGAGAAACTGCTGCGCACGCTCTTCGACACGACCATCTTCGGGGCAGTATCGGAGTGGCTCGACAACGGAGCCAAGAGCCGCCAGGTAGCAGCGGCCGAGCATGAACGTGAGCTTGCGAACCTACGGCGGAGGGCCGCCGAGCTGTGGCGGTCCGTGACCGACGAGGCCGAACAACCCCTGCCCACCGATCACCTGCACCACGAGACCGACACCGACGAGACCTGGCCCGCCGATCAGGCTGCCCTCGACGAACTCGTTCACAACGCGAACTCGCTGAAGACCAACGCCGACACCGCTGCCAAGTCTGCCGACGGGGCGCTCACAACGGCCCGTTCCACTCACCTCGCCATCAAGCGGATCGCCGAGGACTGGGACCGGCGCGCCAGGCTCCGCGAGCGCCGGGACGAACTCGCCAAGGAGCGGCCGGCTATCGACACGGGCCGCGAGACCCTCCGTCTCGCCGACGCGGCCGAAGATCTGCGGCCAGTGCTGGATACCGAGCAGCGCCATCGGGATGAACTCGGACGGTGTACCACCCTGGTGAACGAGCAGATCGCTGCTGTCGCTGATCGCTGCGATAAAGCACCGAGCCTGCCCGACGGCCTCACAATGCCTGCCGCTGACGAGACACCGACCGTTCAAGACCTCAGCGCCATTGGTAGGACGCTCGCCGTTCATCACGTCAAGCTCGATGACTTCGCTGCGGACGCCACCAAGGCAGCAGGACTGGAATCCAGCGGCGCTGCCGAGCGGGAGGCTGAAGCCAGCCATCGACAGATCGATGAGCAGGAGACCGCGGCTGCGGCAGAGCACAAGCAACACCGCCAAACCGCCGAAGCCGCACTGATTGAGGCCCGTTCTGCAACCGACAGGGTGACTGATCTGCAAGCCGTCGCTGATCGGGCAAACCAGCGCGCCGAGGCAGCTGTCGAACTGGCGGAATTGAAAATCCCGCTGGACGCCGCGACGACAGCGCTCACTGCTGCCGGACAGGTGACGCTCGACCGGCGCAGTGAAGCACTCGATCTGCGTGAACGGCACCTCAACGGAATCGCAGCTATTCTGGCGGGAACGCTGACCAGCGACGCGCCGTGCCCGGTCTGTGGGTCGACCGACCACCCCGACCCGGCCGAACCCGCCGAGGACGCTGTAGGAGCCCAAGAGGTCAAGGCAGCCGAAGCGGTCGCAGTCGAAGCCGAAGAGGTCGAGACTCGAGCGCGGGCGGCGCAACACGAACTTGCCGCCAACGCCGCAGAATTGCGCGGCGCCGCCGGTGACGCTGCCGATGACCCAGAGGGAGCCGCCGAGCGGGCCGCCGAGGCCACCAAACGGGTCCAGACCGCCGCCGGCCTGGCCAAGCGGGTCGACGAACTCAACAAGGCCGTTAGTGCCCACTGCGAGGCCGCTATCGCCGCAGAGAAGGCGACGAAGCGGGCCGCACTCGACGCTACCGCGGCCGCCGGGCGTGCAACGGCAGCCGAAGACGAGGCGGCGACCCTGCGGAAGGATATTGCTGACGAGATCGGCGACATTGATCTCGCCGCAGCCATTGAGGGAATCACGGCAGTTGAAACGGCGATCGGGATGCTCTCCACCGCTGTGCTCAACCGGGCTACGGCCGAGACCACGTTCGGGACAACCACCGCCACCCTCGCCACGCAGCTCGCGCCGTCACCCTTAGCCACCCGTGACGAGGCACGCGATGCGCTGCGTAGCCTCGAGGATCGCGACGAGATGCGACAGCGCATCGAGACGTACGACAATACGAGCCGCGATGTCGACCACGATCTGAAGGCCGACGACCTGCGAGACCTCCCCGACGAACGACCTGACACGACGGCTTCAGCCGAAGCAGTCACCGATGCCGAGTCCGCTGCTCGAGCCGCCAATGACCGTCGGACGATCACCGCCGAGGCCCACACCGCCATCAGCGGCTGGGCCGCTGACCACCGAGGCCACGGCAAGACGTACGCCACCGCCCTCGCCGAAGCCGAGTTGTGGTCAACGGTGGCCGACCGGTGCAACGGTCGAACGCCGCCAAAAGTCTCATTGCAGCGCTGGGTGCTCTCGGCGTACCTGGAGGAGATCTGCACCTCCGCCAACCGGCGGCTCGGCTCTATGACCGGTGGGCGTTACCGGCTCAGCGTCCACCGTGACCGCGCCTGGGGCGGCGGCAAGGCGGGTCTGGGTCTGAGGGTGCACGACACTTACACCGGCTTCGAACGCGAGGTCTCCACCCTCTCCGGCGGCGAGACATTCCAGGCGTCGCTGTCGCTCGCCCTCGGCGTCGCCGACGTTGTCACGGCCCATGCCGGTGGCGTGCGGCTCGACGCCCTATTCGTGGACGAGGGATTCGGCACCCTCGACAGCGAGGCGCTGCAACTCGCCATGGACGAACTCGACCGCCTACGCGAGGGTGGCCGCACCGTCGGCCTAATCAGCCACGTGGGCGAACTGCGCGAGCGCATTCGCGCCGGCATCGAGGTCACCGCAAGCGACCATGGCTCCGAGGTCAGAGTCGGCGCCATTGCCCACGTATGAACGTCAGGACGTTCAAAAACTGGGGTGGGACTCACTCACAACCTTCCACCACGTACGCGAGCCCGACGGTGCCCGGTGATCACGTGCAGCCACTCAATCTTCGGCGGTGTTTGTGACGTCTACAAGGCAACTCAACGGCACGCCTTGTAGACTGACGACATGTCGAGCGCAGGCGATCTCAGGGTGTCGGACCGGGGTCAGATGAGTCTGCCGGCAGCGGCGCGGCGGCGGTGGGGCCTCGTTGATGGAGGCAGTGTCGGATACCTCGACATCGGTGACGGGGTGCTGCTGATACCCGGCGGCATCGAGAGACTGCGCCGGGAGCTTCTGGATGCCGTTTCCGATCAGGAATGGGAGGCGGCTCGGGCCGGATTCGGAGACCCGGAACTGGCGAACGAGTGACCCAACTGGTCGACGACCGGCTCCTAGTCACGCTGCTCGCAGGCAGCGACCCGCCACGACCCCGGGAACCGGTCCACACCACCGGCTACTGGTACGTGCGACTGTGCCGGGCGGTCCTGGGTTCCACCGGCCCCGCCGGCGTGCTCTCGGCGTCGTTCGCCGCCCTGCCTCCGGCGACGCGCACCCAGGCGCTGCAGGCGCTGCTGGAACTGCCGGAGGGGATCGGGTTGGAGAGCCTGCGAACTCTGGCCCCGCTGATCGGGCACCTGCACCAGCGCCACCGCCTCAACGCACTCGGCATCGAAGTGCTCGCCGCCGCCGTCCACCTCCAAGCCGATGTCTACCTGTCGGCACCATCGCCTCGGCTGGAAGGGGCACTGCGCGCAGAGCATCGCCACGTCGAAATCGTCCAATAGACCCGGACCGGGACCAACACCGGTCGCCGACCCCCCTCCCATACGTTCACGCAGGCCCCCCGCAGCTTTCCCCTGCTCCGCTGGCCCCGGCGACCGGCGTCGGCGACGATACGCAAGTAACGCCCGGCATAGCTCGGCCCAACGGGCACGGGCCTCCCGATGGGGCTCGTCGGTGGGACGTACGAGTGGAGCCGGCGCTTGCGGCCCAGGGGTCGTGCGGCACTATCCTGCTGATATGACTGACGCCGGAACAGTCAACCGCCCTGCCGTCGAAGCGCCGTTCGTCCCCGGAGAAGGCGATCCACGACTGACACCGGAGGGACGCGAGGCGCTGCTAGCGCTCATCGAGGACGACGCCCTAGCGGAAATGCTCGACGACATCAGCGAAGCCGACTCGGATCTGAGCGCCATCTAGCGGGGCGCTCGTTGATCATCGGCGACGAGTACACCATCATCCGCGCCGTTACCGGAACACTCCCCGACCTGATCAGAGGGGAGCCACTACTTGCGGTTCCCGCTGCCATCAAGCGGCTCCAGAGGAGTCACGACAGAGCCCGCAGCGGAGCGGCAAGAGGACACGGTCAAATCGTCACCCGTCTCCGCGCACTGCCAGAGGATGCACTCGATGCCATCTTCGGTCCCGCTCCCCGCGTGTTCAGGGCGGTGACCCTGGAAGAAATCGCACCCGCCATCGAAGATGCGTGGCGCGAGGCTGCGGAGAAAGGCATCCCCCTCACCTCATTCGGAGCAGAATACGCAGGAGCTGCCAAGCGCTTCGACGCCGCCATCTGGGTGGGCTATGACCAGAATATCCCGCGGTGGGCTACCGAGGGCCAGGGACTCGACGGCGTACGGTGGCGTCGTGTCAGCGAACTCGCCTCTCCGGCACCCGAGAGTTGATCGCCAACACCCTCGTTCGAGGCTCGAACCTTTGATTCCTACTTTGGTAGGACCATTGGTATGAAGGTCAGTGTGAGCCTGCCTGACGAGGATGTCGAGTTCCTCGACACCTATGCGCGTGGGCACCGGATCGCGTCCCGGTCGGCTGTGGTGCATCGGGCGATCGGCCTGCTCCGAGCGGCCGAGCTGTCCTCGGACTACGCGGCGGCCTTCGACGACTGGGCCGACGATGCCGAGAACCAGGCGTGGGACATCGTCGTCGCCGACGGGCTGCCGCGCGGCTGATGCGTCGACCGAGCAGGTCAGATCAATCGCCGTCGAACGATTGGGCGATGTGATCGGCGTTGTCACGTTCGACCTCATGGTCCGACTCGACGACGCTCTCCGAGTGCATCTGGCGCTCTGAATCCATCAGCCGCCCAATCGGCTCAGGCGCCTGACCAGGGATCGATTAGGTCGATTCCCGTGTCGGAGAAATCGCGTATGTTCCGCGTCGCCACTGCCATACCACGCGAATGCGCAATCGCCGCTATCTGCGCGTCCGCCGCGGAAATGGGGCGCCCGGCGGCGCGGCGGGCGGCCGCTATCTCCGCATAGGCGCGAGCCGCCGCGCTGTCGAACGGCAGGATGCGACCGGCGAAATCCTCGCGGAGCATCGTCCCGATTGCAGCGTCGATCGCTTCGCGGCGCCCGCCAGCGGGCATGATCGCGACGCCGTAGCGCAACTCCGCCTCGCTCACCGCCGTGAAGAACAGCGTCGCAGCCTCACAGCCGGCAACCCAAGCCTCCACGGCCGGAGCGGGCGTCGGGCGCATCAGTTCGGAAAGGACGTTGGTGTCGAGAACGATCACGGCTGCCGCCTCACTCGAATCGGGGCGGCTCCCGCATCGCCTGGCGCGGTGGTAACTCCAGTTCTACGCCGCCCAAGGGCGCGAAGCGGTCGCGAACAGCGGTCGCAAGATTCGTGGGACCGGCCTCGCGCTCGACGGCCTCACGCAGGATCAGGCGCGCCTCCTCCTCCATCGAATGGCCGCGACCGGCCGCTCGCACACGAAGACGGGCCTTAACGTCGTCGTCGAGGTTGCGGATCGTGATGCTCGCCATGGCCGTGACCTCCTGCGCTTGCCCCAGCCTAGACGTGCAAAGTGATTGCAGTGCAATCACTCCAAGACTGCGACCTGACCGAACCTGGACTCGGCGCTGATGGATGTCACACCGGTCCGGTACCGTCGGGGGGATGAGCGTCGAGGCGGCGAGCGGGGGGCCGAGCGGGAACGGCGCCGGCGCGGCGCCTGGGCGGTGGCGGCTGCACCGCGCCGGCATCGTCAACGTGTACCAGTACGAGAACGAGGTGCTGGACTTCGGGGGTGGCCGCCTGCTGCTGCGCGGCGTGAACGGCTCGGGCAAGTCGACGGCGATGAACATGCTGCTGCCGTTCCTGCTCACCGCCCGCCAAGGCCGCATCGACGCGGCCGGCGAGCAGAGCGGGATCCTCAAGTCGTGGATGCTCAACGGGCGCGACGACCCCCAGCCGGTCGGCTACCTGTGGATCGAGTTCGAGCGCCGGGGCGAGTTCCTCGTATGCGGCTGCGGCATCAAGGCCAACCGGCAGTCGGACACGGTCGCGACCTGGTGGTTCGTCACGTCGAAGCGGCCGGACATCGACGTCACGCTGGCCGAGCGCGGCAGCGTCCCGCTGTCGGCGGACGGGCTGCGCGTCGCTCTGGACGGCGACGAGGTGTTCGGCGACCGCCGCCGTCGCGACTACCGGCGGGAGGTGGAGCGCCGTCTCTTCGGCGGGGCGTCCATCGACCAGCACATCGGGCTGATCAACGTGGTGCGCAACCCTCGCGTCGGCGACCGGATCGATGTCGATCTCCCGGCCCATCTGCTGGATGCGCTGCCGCAACTGTCCGAACAGGCCCTCGCGGAGGCCGCCCAACCGCTCGACGACCTCGAGGAGCACCGCCGCAACGTCGCCGAGTTGGCGCGGACCTCCGCGGCGATTCGCGGTCTCCTCGACGTGTACCGCTCGTATTGCGTGCACGAGCTGCGGCGCCGGGTTGCCGAGGGGCGGGATCGTCTCGGCGTGCTACGCCGCTGCACCCGTGAGGAGAGGGCCAGGCAGCGGGCCGCCGAAGCGGCGGCGGCCGAGGTGCAGCGCCTCGACGTCGTGATCAGCGACCTCGATGTCGAGGCACGGCGCCTGCGGAGCGAGATCGCCGCCTTGGAGGAGTCCCAGGTCTACCGCTCCGGCCAGGACCTGGACGCGCTGCGCGACCTCGTGGCCGAACTCGCCGACCAGCGTGCGAGCGCCGCCGAACGGGTCGCCGACCGCCGACGGCGACTGGAGATCGCCGACGTGCAGGTGAAGCAGGCGCAGCGCCGCGGTGGGGACGACCGGACCAAGCTCAACGACGACCTGGCGGCCGCGGCCGGCCTCGGCGAGCGCTGCGGGGTCGCCCAGCGGCCGCCCGGCCCGGTCGCGGTAGCCGAGTCCCCGCTCCGGGCCGTCGACGTCTCCGGGTCGGACGGGCGGGACGAAGCAGGAGAACTCACCGAACCGGGTGAGGCGTTCGACACCACCTCGGTCGAGCACCGGGTCGATGCGGCGGGCGGGGCGGTCCTCCAGCGCCGAGCCGACGTGGAGGAGGTCGAGAAGGCCCGCGGGCATCTCGATACCGCCGAGGAGCAGCTCAGCCGGGCCGAGGCGGCGCTCGACGTGGCAACCAAAGCGGCCCGGCGCGCCGCGGATCGACTCGCCGAGCGGACCCGACTCCTCGGTGCAGCACGACGCGAATGGGCTTCGCTGACCGGGCTCTGGGCATCTGAGGTCCATCCCTTGCTGCGAGACACCGATGTTGAGGCGCCCACCGCAGCTCACTTCGCCGGCGTCCCACGATCCGACGGTATGGAAATGCCGGCAGCAGTCCCGCCCTTCCCGCGAGCCGCCGATTCTGACGCGCCGACCGCGGCCGCTACCGACACCCGCGGCAGAGGCGAGGACGCTCCGGCCCTCGACGACCACGAGGCCGTGCGCGCCCGCTTGCTGGCGGAGGCCGACAACCTTGTCAACCACTGGCGAGACGCGGTCGCCGGGGTCGACTTCCGGCTGGCCGGCGAGCGGGAGGCCGCGGAGGAGGCGCAGGCGCTCGTCGCCGAACTGGCGGCGCGCACCGAGCCCGACCCGCCCCGGCTCGGATGGCAGAGCGCCGCCGACCACTGCTTTGCCGATCTCGTCGACTTCGCGCCGCATCTCGGTGACGCCGAGCGCGCCGGCATCGAGGCGGCGCTCGAATCCTCGGGGTTGCTCTCGGCCCGGCTGGTCAACGGCGGCGCCGTCGAACTGGCCGACGGTGAACTGGTCGCCATCGTCGCCGGTGGCGTGCCGAGCCCGCTGAGCAGCCACCTCACCGTGACGCTCCCGGACCGGCTCGTCGGGGAGGTGGACGAGGGTCTGGTCGCCAAGCTGCTCGAATCGATCTCGTGTGACACGTCGAGCGGCGCCACGTCCGCCGTCGGGACCGACGGCACCTTCCGGATCGGGTCGCTGCGCGGCCGGCACTCCAAGGAGCAAGCCGAGTTCATCGGGGTGACCGCCCGCCGTGCCGCGCTCGACCGGGCGAGGCAGGAGGCGGCCGCACGTCTGGAGCAGGCCCGTGCCGTGGTGAGCCGCAGTGATGCCGACCGGGCCGAGCACCGGGCAACGCTCGACGAGGCCGTCCGGCACCGCTCGGAGCTGCCCGCCACCAACAGAATCCTCACGGCGCTGGCGGAGGCCGACGCCGCGGCTGACGCCGACACGCTGGCCGGGGCCGAGGAGGCAGCGGCGGCCGAGCGGGTGAGGGAGGCGGAACGGGAATCGATCGGCGCGTCGGACGCACTCCAGCGGGTGGCGACGACGCTGGCCCTCCCCGTCGACCGGGACGGACTGCACGCCGTCGGTCGCGACCTGGACGAGCTGTCATCGGTCCTGGATCGCTGCCGCTCCCATCTCGACGCTCTGGGACGATCCGTCGACGACTGGCGCAGCGCCGCCGGCCGCCGGCGGACGGCCACCGGCGACCTCGGCACCGAACGAGACGCGCTGGCGAGGATCGACTCGAAGCACAGCAGCGCACGCGCCCGACTCGTCACCATCGAGGACAGCATCGGCGAGGAGTACGCCGCTGTCGTGGCCACGCGTGACCATTGCAAGGCCGAGCTGGACGGCGTGGAGACCCGCCTGCCGGCCACCCACCGCGAGCGGGACACCGCCGTCGAACAGAGGGCGGAATCGCAGGCCGCGGCCCGTGCCGCCGCCGCCAGGCACGGCGAGGCCACAGAGGCGTGCGAGGCAATGCGGCTGACACTGACCGAGGTTCTGGCGACACCGGGGCTGCTCGACGCCGTCGCCGGCGCAGACGACAGTTCGTCCGCGCCGGCCGGGGCGATCGTCGCCAGGTCGGCCGGCCCCGACGGTCTGCGCGAGATGATCGATGCCATCGAGCGCCTCCTGCCCGCCGGCTCGGGTGTCGCCACGGCAGACGCCGCCGGCCCGACCGGCCCGGAAGACACCGTCCATGCCTCCGGCCCGGTCCCCGCCACCGGCGCCGAGAGCGTCCGTCAATCGTTGCGGCAACGCCGCGACGCCCTCGGCGCCGGCTGGGACGCCGAAGAACGTCAGCCCGATCCGTCGCTCCCGCTCCTCATCGACGTGACCGGCCCGTCGGGCAGGGCACCGCTGGCGGCCTCGGTGCGGGCGGTGTCGCGGCAGCACCAGCAACTCGCAGGCCTCCTCAACCGCAAGCAGGACGACGCGCTGCGCGAATTGCTGCAGGGCCTGATCGCACGCGAAATCGCCGAGAAGGTACACGGGGCGGACCGTCTCGTGCGGCTGATGAACCAGCGTCTCGACACCGTCGCGACCGCACACGAGGTGGGCGTGCGACTGCGCTGGCGCCGCTCCCCCGAACTCGACCCGACAACGGCCCGCATGGTCGAACTGCTCGCCACCCGCCCCGACCTGCGCCTCGAGGAGGACGAACGCGAGCTGCGGCGGGCGCTGTCGGATCGGCTCGACGAAGCCCGGGCGCTGCAGCCGGACGTCCCCTACCGCCAACTCATCGCCGACACGCTCGACTACAAGCAGTGGCACGAGATGTCGGTGATGCTTCGCCGGGAGGGCGGCAAGGAGAGCAGGCTCAACCGCAGGACACCACTGTCGGAGGGCGAGAAGAAGATCGTCACCTACCTGCCGCTGTTCGCGGCCGTGGCCGCCTCCTACGACGCGCTCGCCGAGCAGCAGGGCACGCCCGGCGGCGGCCGGGACGGCATCGCCCGGTTCGTCCTGCTCGACGATGCCTTCGCCAAGGTGTCCGAGGACAACCACGCCTCGCTGTTCGGACTACTCGTCGCACTCGACCTCGACCTGATCGCCACCAGTGAGCGACTGTGGGGCACCCACGCCACCGTTCCCGCACTCGCCATCACCGAGGTCGTGCGGGATGCGAACCTCGGCATGATCCTGCTCGAGCACTACCGGTGGGACGGCACCACGCTCGAACGGTCGGACACGCCATGACCGGTAGCCCGGACGACGCGCCTCCACCGGCCGGCAACGCCTCGAGCGACGAAGCGGTCGCCACGAGCTACGCAGCCAACGGCGCCGCCGCAGCCCACCGCAGCGGGGCCGGCGACGATCCGAACCACGGCCACGGCGGCGCAGGCGACGATCCGGCGGGTGCCCGGCTGCTGTTCCGTTATCTCGGCGGTGAGGAGTGGCACGAGTACCGGGCCATCCTCGGTGTGTTCGCCGGTACTTTCTTCGCCGAGTTCACACCGGAGGACGTGGCGGCCACGATCGCCGGCGGCGGCGCCGCGGGGGTCGATCCGGATGTGGTCCCCGACCGGCTGGAAAGCCTGCGGCGCTGGGGGAACCTCACGGTGTCGTCGTCGATCGGCAATCCGTCGAGCCTCGACGACTACTACCGGCGGCGCAACCGCTACCTGATCACACGCGCCGGTCAGGAGGTGTACGAACTCGTCGAGCAGGTGCTCGCCGGGGCCGACGAGATCGGCGACGTGCAGGCGGGTCGCCTGCGCGACCTACACCGCGCCCTGGAGACATTGGGCACGTACGGCGAGGCGGGGTTCGACCGTGCCGGCAGCGAGGACCTCGCCGACACCGTGCGAACGGTCTTCGATCTCCACGAGCGCTTCACCACCGAGTTGACGCAGTTCTTCGCCGAACTCAACGAGTGGCAGAGTCGCTACGACCTCGACGCCGACGAGGTCCGGTTCTTCGCGGGCGTCCTCGTCGACTACGTGTCCGAACAACTCACCGAGATCGAGCGGATTGCACGGCCGATCGCACGCAGCCTGGAGCGGATCCTGCCGCAACTGTCAGTCCTGCTCCCGGCACTGCGGTCGGGTTTGGCGGCGCGCGTCGACGACGCCGGGCTCGCCGACAGCGTGACGGTGCGCCGGCCGGTCGGCACCACGGTCAACGACTGGGAGCACCTGGCGGCGTGGTTCGTGGCGCGGCCGGGCCGTGCGTCACGGCTCGATCAACTCACCCGGCAGGCGGTTGCTGCTGTGCGCACCCTCACCGCGAACCTCACCCGGCTGTCACGTGGCGGGCTCGGGGCGGCCTCGCGGCGCGCCGACTTCGTGCGCCTAGCCGGGTTCTTCGACCGGGCGGTCACCGTCGGCGAAGCGCACGAGATCGCCGCCGCCACCTTCGGGCTCGGCTCGTGCCGCCGCCTCGGGATGCCGGCGGAGGACGCGGACGATCCTGCCCCCACCGTGACGTCATGGCGGGACGCTCCCCGAGCCGTCGTCCCGGTGTCGTTGCGGGAGCGCGGCGACACGACCCAGCGCGGCCGAGGCACTCCGATGCCCGACCGGCGGCTGGAGCGCAAGTGGATGCAGCGACGCCGCGACATGGACCGTCTGGCCCGCGAGACGGTCGCTGCCGAACTGCTGTCGTGCGCCCGCGAGGACGGCCGGATCGACGGGGCCTCGATGTCGGTCGCCTCGTTCGCGATGCTGCGCGACCTCATCAGCCGGTCCGGGCTCCGGGCGGCCCTCGGCGCCGAGGTTCGCACCGCCGACGCCACCGGGGTGCGCTGCGAGGTTCGCCGGGTGGACGGCGCCCGCACGGTCGTCGAGTGCCCGGACGGCCGTCTGGCGATGCACGGCCTCGTCGTCACCGTCAAGGCCGCTCCCGGCGCTGGGAGGTCGCCCGAGTTGGCTGTCAAGGCCGCGCCCGGTCTCGCCGAGCCGGTCGGGGCGCCGGCGTGACCGCCACGGCACCCGTGACGCCCCCCGACGCGGCACCGGCCGACCCCCACCGGCAACTCGATCTCCGGGCAGCGGCGCGCCACCTGGTCACCCACCCGCTCGTGCTCGCTGAGCGCGATCCCGACACCTTCGGCCTGATCCGCCGGCACGAGCAGACGCTCGACCGCTGGTTCACCCAGCGGTTCGGGTACCGCCTGCAGGTCACCGCGGACACGGCCCGCCTCTTCAAGTCGACCGTCGTCGCCGGCCGGCGCCCGCTCCGCACGGCGAGCAGCCAGAGCCGGCCGTTCTCGGTGCGCGAGTACACGATGCTCTCCTTGGCCCTCGCAGCGGTCGCAGCCGGGCCCAGCGTGATCAGCCTGCGCGACCTCCTCCACGAGGTCCGCTCGGCCGCGACCGACGCCGAGGTCACGGTCACCGACGAGCCGGCCGACCGGCGTGCCCTGGTGACGGCGCTGCGGTGGATGATCCGCCACGGAGTGGCGATCGAGATGCACGATCGGGTCGAGCGCTACGCCGCCGACGACGCCGCCGACGCGGTGCTGCGGATCCGGCCGGACCGCGTGGCGCTCCTGCCGCTGCCGGTGCTGGCACGATCCGAGACCGTGGATGAGGTTCTGGACCGCCCTGACCGTGGGCTGTCGTCACGGGCGTGGATGCGCTCGCTCCTGCTGGAAGAACCCGTGCTGTACCGCACCGACCTCAGTGAGGACGAGTGGGCGGAGCTTCGGCGGCGACTCGGCGAGGAGTCGGCGATCTTCGACGAGATGTTCGGGCTGAACGTCGAGGCCCGCGCCGAGGGCGTCATGGCCATCGACCCCGAGGACAGGCTCACCGATAGCCGCTTCCCGCGCAGCGGAACCGTCGGCCACGCCGCGCTGCTGCTCATCGACCGACTCGTCGAGACGGACCGCACCTCGCTCAGCCGCGGCGAGTTCGTCGACACGCTGGCGGTGCTGGCCGCCGAACATCGCCGCTACTGGTCGAAACTGGCGGCGGACCCGGACCGCCTCGCCGACGAGATCCTCGAACTGCTGGGGGACCATCGCCTCGCCGAGGTGGACGGCGACACCGTCCGTCTCCTCCCGGCCGCCTGGCGCTACGGCGTCAACGTCGAAGTCGACGAGGGCGGGGGCAACGGCGTCGAGCAGGCATCGTTGTTGTCGTGAACCGCGGGACCGCCGAGCCGTACCGGGACCTCCGCCCACCGCCCGCTCGGGCCACGGCGCGATCGTTGCCATGACAGATCGCTCGATCCCGGAATCCCTCCAGCATCCCGGCCTCTCGACGGTGTGGGCGGCGGTCCGCCGACGACTCGACCGCTCCGGCCGGGAGTGGCGCGGCACCATCGCCCGACCAGAACTCGACCAGACAAGCACTCTGACCCTGGAATCGCTGCTCGGACACAGAGCGACGAAGCGCCTCGACCTCCACGAACTTGAGACGGCACTCGTGGACCGCGCCGTCGGCGACGATCTGTGCATCGCGCTCAGTCGTCTCGGCCATCCGCCGTCGAAAGCCGCGGCCCAGCGGCGCGCCGCGCGGACCCGCTCCGAAGAAGCCCGAACCGCTTTGCGAGACGCCGTCGCCTCCTGGAACGAGCCATGGGCGAGCGCATGGGCCGACGACATGGTGCGCTCCGGAAACGTCGGCGCCCTGGATGGTCACGCTGTGAACGACCTGATCACGAACGTGCGCCGCCTTCTGGATCGCCTCGATCAGGTGGGGGCGCCCCGCCTCTCCCGCACTGAACTCGCCTCTGCGCTCTACGGATCGGCCCACGCCCTCGACCGGGGCAGGAGTTTGACCACCGCAATCGAACGCGCCTTGCGCCAGCGGACCGGCTCGCTCGACGACCGCGAACTCGACGGCCGCGAACTCTGGGAGGCGGCCGGCATCCTGACCGACCGAGTCTCGGCCCCGGCGCTCACCTGGTCGTTGCCCGTATCGGGCACATCGCCGCTCGACGAGCAGATCCGGGCCGCGTCGGCGGGAGCGCTGCCCCTCCACATCAGCCTGATCGCACTCCGTACGTACCCCGTCACCGTTCCCCGGCACACCCCGGTGCTCGTCGTCGAGAACCCCCGTCTCGTGGAGGCCGCGGCCGAACGCAACCGGCAGAGCTGCGTCGTCGCGACGAACGGCAACCCCTCCACCACGGTCACCACCCTGCTGGAACAACTACGACGGTCAGGCGCCTCGCTCCGCTATCACGGCGACTTCGATGCGCCGGGCCTAGCGATCTGCCGCCGGATGCTCGCGGACGGCTGTACGCCGTGGATGATGGGCGCGGCCGACTACGAGGACGCCGTCCGTCTGGCCGAGACATCCGGGGTGCGCCTCGAGCACGACCCGCGGGACTGCGGGCCCACGCCGTGGGATCCGATGCTCTCCAAAGCGTTCGGCCGCCGCCGACTCATCGTCCATGAGGAGTTCCTGCTCGACATCATCCTCGACGAATTCGACACCCAACCGCACCCGCCCCTTTGACTCGTGCTGCCGGAACCGGCGGACTCCCGGTGGTGGGGTAGCACAATGTGCAATGCCCGCGGTGGGCAGGAGTTCGCTGCCATCGCCTAGTAATCTGCATGTCCGGATCGGCGGCGCTGGTCCGCGGGGGACATCGCTCGAACAGGACGGGCAGCCACATGAACATCAAGGCACTCAAGAGACTGTTCGGCTACGCCCACATCCTTCTGGGGCTGGCCGTGGCGGGACAGTTCGTGGCATCGCCCACTTACGACGTCGCAACGAGCACCGACGTGTGGGACGCCATGAGCTTCGCCATGGCCGTGGGCGCGGCAACTGCGCTCGTGGCGAGCCTCATGCGGATCCGCGAAGCGGGCAAGCTGCCGGACTGGCGGGCCACGACGATGCTCATCGCCGCCGCCGGCCTCTTCCTGCTGTTCTTCCGGCTGTGGCTGAGCTGGGAGGTGTACGACTCCGCAGAGACGCCGCCGTGGGAGATCAGGCTGCTGCTGTGGTACCTGATCGACGTGCTGTTCGTCATCGTGAGCATCACGGTCGGGCGCTACCTGCTGCGCACCGCGAAGTCGCAGGCCGGAGGCTGAGGGGCGTCGCCGCCCACAAACGCGGCGGTTTGTGAGCGTGCCGAGCACTCCGCAGCACTCCCGGTCGGAGCCGCCGCGCGATGGATTCCGGCCCCGGATCGAGTCCGGGGCAGGCTCTTCGCCGGAATGACGGCCGGAAGGATCTGCGGCTTGACTCAGCAGTGTCCTACTCAGCAGTCTCCCTGTCGGCTGCTTCGAATTCGTCGAGGAGTTGCTCGCCCTCAATGTCGACGTTCGGGAGTATCCGGTCGAGCCATGCGGGTAGCCACCAGTTGGCCCGGTTGAACATGACCATCGTGGACGGCACGAGGATCAGGCGGATCACGGTGGCGTCGAGCAGGACGGCCACGGCGAGCGCCAGGCCGACCATCTTCACGACCGGCTGGTCGCCGAGGAGGAACCCGCCGAAAACCGCCGTCATGATGGCGGCGGCCGCGGTGATCACCCGGGCAGTGGCCCCCACCCCCTTGATGACACTCTCCCGGGCGTCGCCGGTGCGCAGCCACTCCTCGCGGACGCGGGAGAGGATGAACACCTCGTAGTCCATCGACAACCCGAACAGGATGGCGAAGCTCATCACCGGCAGGAAGCTGATGATCGCCATCGTGCCGTCGACGCCGATCACGCTCGCCCCCCAGCCCCACTGGAAGACGGCAACGACGATGCCGAGCGCCGCGCCGATCGATAGCAGGATTCCGACCGCGGCTTTGAGCGGCACCAGCAGCGAGCGGAACGCCAGCATCAGCACCACGAAGATCAGACCGATCACGACGACCATCACCCAGGGCAGGCGGTCGGTGAGCTGCTTGGTGAGATCGATGTCGAGGGCGGTCGGGCCGGCGACGTAGACCTCGATGCCGTGCTCCGATTCGACGGCGGGGAGGATCTCGCCCCGCATCCGCTCGAGGAGTCCCTTGGTAGCTGCGTCGGCCGGGCCGGTGAGCGGCACCGCCTGCAGGAGCGTCGTGTTGCCGGCCGGGTTCGAAGCACCGGGCAGCACGAACCCGACGTTCGGATCGGCACCCACGGCGGAACCGATGTCCCCCAGTGCGGCCGTCACTCCCGCCTCGGGGAGGCCGGCGTGATCTATGACCATCAGCAGCGGACCGTTGAACCCCGGCCCGAAGCCCTCGGTGATCAGGTCGTGCGCCCGGCGATGCGTCATCTCCTCCGGAGCGCTGCCGGCCGACGGCAGGGCCGTCTCGAGATCCAGCAGGGGCACTGCCAAGACCAGCATCGCCACGAGCGCCAGACCGAAGCTCAGCCACGGCCGGCGGGCCACCCACGTGGTCCAGCGGGTGCCGAGGTTGCCCTCGGAGGCGCGGGGCCGGCGGTTGCGCAGTCCGGGCAGGGTCGGTGCGGCCAGCCGCTGACCGGCCATGCCCAGCAGCGCAGGCAGCAACGTGATGGCGACCACGACGGCGACGATCACCGCGAACGCCACGGCGAACGCCATCGTGGTGATGGAGGGCGTTCCCACGACGACGAGCCCCAGCATGGCGATCACGACCGTCGAACCGGCGAACACCACCGCCCCGCCGGCGGTGGCCAGCGCGCGGCCGATGGACTCGACCACGTCGATCCCCGCTACGAGATGCTCCCGGTGCCGGGACATGATGAACAGGGCGTAGTCGATGCCGACGGCGATGCCGAGCATCAGCGCCAGGATCTCTGCGGTCGCCGGCACGTTGATGGCTGCGGCCACCAGCAGGATCGTCGACAGCGATATGCCGACGCCTATGAGGGCGGTGAGCAGAGTCAACCCCATCGCCAGCAGGGAGCCGAAGACGAGGATCAGGACGACGACGGCCACAGCGACGCCGATGAACTCCGTTCTTCCTCCGGGACCCGTCCGGGCGACCTCGTTCGCCACCTCGCCGCCGAGTTCGACCTGCAACTCCGGGCTGCGCGCCGCCTCAGCGGCGGCCAAGACGGCGTCCCAGGTCTCCTCGGTCACCTGTTCGGATGGAGAGGCGAAGCGAATCGGGAATTGCAGCACCTTCCTCGAGGGAGCCATCCCCTGCAACGGATCGCCCACCGCCACGACACCAGGTACGTCGGCGAGCCTTGATGCCAGGGCCACGATCTCCCCGGAGTGAGCGCGAAGATCGTCAGCCGCCACCACCACCGTGGTCGACGAACGGCCTACAGCGGGGAAGCGCTCCTCCAGCAGGTCGGCGGCCGCCTGAGACTCGGCTCCCGGCAGCGAGAACGCATCGGTGACGTGACCACCGACTGTCCGCGACAACACGCCGAGCAGGAGCAGGATCACGATCCAACCCAGCAGAACCAGCTTCCCGTGCGAGGCCGCCCAGCGACCGGTGCGGTACAAGAATCGGGACATCACCACCCTCGCAACCAAGTCGATCTTGGATCGCCGGATTGCCGGCCATCATGCCGCTGGGCGGGCACGACACCACAGGGGTGTGACCGATGTCCCGCCAGCGTCGGGCCTTGGAGCGACACCCGACCGCCGCTCCATCGCAACGGACCGGGCAGCCGGGAACGACAGGATGACGGACATGTGCGGGATTCGTTACCGTCGCGAAGATGAGCGTCCGGACTGCAAGCAGCGCGGAACCCCGGGATCGCGGTAATACCGGGAGGCAAACGTGACCATTCTGGACGTGGGAATTGTGGGGGCCGGGCCGTCGGGGCTGATGCTGGCCCGCCGCCTGGCCACGTCACCCGCCGCGTTCGAGGTCTTCGAGCGCTACGCCGACGTGGGCGGGATCTGGGACATCGACGCGCCGGGTTCGCCCATCTACGAGTCGGCGCACTTCATCTCGTCGCGGACCCTGTCGGGGTTTCCCGGCTTCCCGATGCCCGACGACTATCCGGACTACCCCGACCACCGGCAGGTGCTCAGCTACATCCGCGCCTACGCCGACCGCTTCGACCTGCGTCGCCATATCAGCTTCGAGAGCCACATCGAGCGGGCGATCCCAGCTGAGGGGTTCTGGGAACTGCGGCTGGGCGACGGGAACACCCGCCGGTGCCGCTACCTGATCTGTGCCAACGGGGTGACGTGGGTGCCCAACGGCGCGACCTGGCCGGGTGAATTCAGCGGCGAGGTCCGCCACGCCGTGACCCACCGCTCTCCCAGGGAGTTCGACGGCAAGCGGGTGCTGGTCGTAGGCGGCGGCAACACCGGCGCCGACATCGCCTGTGATGCCTCGGCCGCCGCCAGCCAGGCGTTCTGGAGCGTGCGCCGCGGCTACCACCTCATCCCCAAGCACGTCATGGGCAAGCCCGCCGACGTGTTCGCCGACAGCGGCCCCAAACTGCCGCACTGGCTCGAGGTGCGCGTGTTCACGGCCATCCTGCGGATCCTCCACGGCGACCTGCGCCGTTACGGCCTGCCCAAGCCCGACCACAGGCTCTTCGAGTCCCATCCGCTGATGAACACGCAGATCCTGCACTACCTGTCCCACGGCGACTGCATCGCCAAGCCCGACATCGACCGGTTCGACGGCGACCACGTGGTGTTCGTCGACGCCAGCCGCGAGCGGATCGACCTCGTGATCGCCGCGGTCGGCTACCAGCACACGTGCCCGTTCCTCGACGATGGCGTGTTGGAGACGAACGGTGGCCGTCCCGACCTCTACCTGAGCATGTTCGCCCGCAACCACCCGAACCTGGCGGCCCTCGGACTCATCGAGTTCGCCGCGGCCGCATACCCGACCTTCGATCGGATGGCCGAACTGATCGTCGCCGACGCCACCGCTGCGCCCGGTTCACGCACGGCGGAGACCTTCCGCCACCTGAAGGCGAACCACCATCCCGACCTCAAGGGCGGGCGCCGCTACATCGATTCGGACCGGCACGCCAACTACGTCGAACTCGACGCCTACCTCAAGATCCTCAAGAAGGTACGAGCCAAGGTCGGGATCCCAAGTGATAGCTGACAGGAGGCCACTATGACAGCACTCGTCACCGGAGCCGCCTCGGGGATCGGCGCCGAGGTCGCCCAACGGCTCGCCCGGCGCGGCCACCGGGTCATCGCCGTGGACCGCACCGAGGAACTGGCGGACAGGGCCGCAGCCACCATCGGAGACGACTCGCTCGCGGCCGGCGGGAGTATCTGCGGCGACTTGCGGAGTGATCGGAGAGCCCGAGCCTCGACGCCGATCAGGTCGTTGCCGAGAGCTCACTCCCCCGCGGCGGCCCGTGTCGAGGCCAGGGACCGGTTCACCGCGCCATCGGCCGCCTCCGTCACATCGCTCGCCGCCATGGCTCGGGGCAGGTCGGCGATGATCGCCGCCAGCGGCTCGGCGGCCTCGGCGGCCCGCGGCGTCCACTGGTCGGCCCAGATCTGGAAGACGGCCTCGTTGGCCGGTCGTTGCCGGACCGCGTAGCGGGCCAGCGCCGTGCTCCAGCGGCGGTTGCGCTCGGCGTCGTGCGCCAGGTTGGCGAGCAGCAACCAGGTGAGATCGTCCCCGTTGGCCCGGGCGATCTCCCCGAAGGACCGGTACAGAACCGACTCGAGGGCCGGCCACAGCACCAGGTTGACAGCGGTCAGTGCCTCGCCGAAGTCATCGGCCTGCATCGCCATCTCCACCGCTCGACGTGCGGGCTGCCATGCGGGCTTTTTCTGCCACATCACCCTGTCCCGGTCGGCAAACGCGCGAGCGGGGTGACAGATCTGCAGCCGCCGCGTCCGGTGGGCCACGATGCTGGTTGCCCGGACGAAGTCGGCGGTGGCAAAGGCGGCCGCGTTGGTGGCGCACGAGGTCGGCGCTGTTACCGCCACGTAGGCCTCGACCTGCTGCAGCCCATAAAGCGGGTAGCGCAGGGGGGTGAACAGCACGCCCAGGGTGTCCAGCCACTCCGGGGCCAGGCAGGAATCGTGCGCGGCCCTGTAGTACTCGCCGAGCACACCGTGGACGATCGCCTCGGCCTCGTCCTGGAGCATCACGTAGCGCCCGTAGGTCAGTTCGTCCGGGTCGCGGAATCCATGCCAATGGTCGCACCGCAGTGTCGACGCCTCGTCGCTTGTTGGAGATCCCGGCGTGGCAAGACCGGTCCCACTCGCCTCCGCCGCTTCGCTTCGAGCCTCACAAATGGCGCGGTCGAGGTCGTGTGTCACGAACTCGTACTCGCTCGACAGGGGGCGGATCCTGCCGTGGAATTCCCGAGGTGCGGCTGGCGTGGGGAGGTGCTCACCTGACACCTCCGTTCTTGCCGACTCGAACGCCGTCAGCTGCGACGTCCACCGACTCGCACCAACCGGTGAGTCGTGGGGGCGGCTCGGCGATCTCCTCGGGCAAGTCCCGAATGGTGCTCGAGAGTCGGTCGGCCAGCACCACCGGGGTGGCACTGGAGATGGTCAATGGCAGCATTGGCATTGCATCTCCTTTCCAGCACCGTTGCCAGAGTCATCGCCATCCACCCGACATCCAGGGCCGGAGGTAGGTGAACAACGATGTTGTGGACAGTACAAACCTGTTGTCGGGAACTTGCTCGCCCAGCGCCGATCAATTCCGCGAATCTTCCTTCCATTCCATGGAGGGCAGCTCGTCCGATCGGACACCTCGACCCGTAGTGGGCACCCCGGGACCGGGCACAACGGTCGGACGATGCGACCCGCGAGCTACGCCGACGGTCACGGCGGTCACAGCGTCGTGGCGAGGAACGGTGAGCAGCCACACTGAGAGGTGAGATCAGGGCCAGCCGCTGCCGGGACCAACGGACGGCGACATAGCCTTGGTCGATGTCTGCGGCGACGCGCGCGATCGCCCCGCTCACCGGGGTCTGCTAGCTCTTGCCGCGGTCCGAGCAGCGGGAGGTACACGTGCACGAGTCGTTGGCAGGCAAGGTCGTGATCGTGACCGGTGCCGGGCGGGGCATCGGCCGCGCCATCGCCGAGCGGTTCGCTGGCGTGGGGTCAACGGTGGCGGTCAACGACGTCGACGCCGATGCCGTTGACAAGGTGGTGCGGTCGATCCGCGACTCGGGCGGCACGGCCATGGCGGCGCCCGCCGACGTCTCCGCCAGCACCCAGGTGAACGCCATGATCGACGCCGTCATGGCCGCCCACGGCCGGATCGACGTGCTGGTGAACAACGCCGGGCTCACCGGGCCGATGCTGCACTTCTTCGAGGCCGACGAGGCGTGGTGGCGGCGCATCGTCGACGTGAACCTCACCGGGCACTTCGTCGTGGCGCACCCGGTGGCGCGCATCATGGCCCGCGGGGGCGGCGGCTGCATCATCAACATGAGTTCTGGCGGGGCGACCCGGGCGCACCGCTGCTTCACGGCCTACGACGCGGCGAAGGGCGGAGTCGAGGGATTGACGCGAGCCATGGCACTCGACCTCGGTCTCTACAACATCCGGGTCAACGCCCTGATGCCGGGCACGATCGACACGGAGGGCATGAGCCCCGAGGCACGGGCGCTGCGCGGCGAGAACGTGCCCCTGGGGCGGATGGGCGAGTCGTACGACATGACCGGCGCGGCCCTGTTCCTCGCCTCCGACGACGCCGCCTACATCACCGGTGACGTGCTACGAGTGGACGGCGGCATGCTCGCCCAGCAACGCTCGGCAACCGTCGACATCATGCCGCCGGAGAACTTCCCCCCGCTGGAGGACGTGTAGCCGTGCCGCTGCACGACTGGATTCCGGCCTCCGCCGGAATGACGAAGCAACACGAACCGAGGGGCATCTAGCCGTGCCGCTGCGAGACTGGATTCCGGCCTCCGCCGGAATGACGAAGCAACACGAACCGAGGGGCATCTAGCCGTGCCGCTGCGAGACTGGATTCCGGCCTCCGCCGGAATGACGAAACAACACGAACCGAGGGGCATCTAGCCGTGCCGCTGCGGGACTGGATTCCGGCCTCCGCCGGAATGACGAGGCAACACGAACCGAGGGGCATCTAGTCGTGCCGCTTCGTATCGGGGCCGACGTGGGAGGGACCTTCACCGATGTCGTGCTCGAGCGCGCCGACGGCCGATTCGTCTCGCTCAAGGTGCTCACGACCCGCCGCCCCGAGGAGGGCATCCTGGCCGCCGTCGCCGAGTTGGCGGCCGGCAATGGCGTGGACCTCGCCGACGTCACCCAGATCATCCACGGCACGACGCTCGCCACCAACGCCCTCATCGAGCGCAGCGGAGCGAGGACCGCCCTGGTGACGACTGCGGGATTCCGCGATGTCATCGAGACGCGGACCGAGAGTCGCTACGAGCAGTACGACCTCAACATCGTGCTGCCAACACCGCTGATCGAGCGAGCGGACCGTTTCGTCGTGTCCGAACGGCTCAATGCCAGGGGTGAGGTACTGGTGGGGTTCGACGAAGCGAGCGCCCGCGCCGTCGTCGAAGAGTTGCTCGACGGCGGCTACGAGTCCGTGGCGGTCGGGTTCATGCACAGCTACCGCAACAGCGACCACGAGCGTCGCTTCCGAGAGCTCCTGGGGGATGTCGCACCCGAGGTCGCGGTGTCGATCAGCAGCGAGGTCTCACCGCGGATGCGGGAGTACGAGCGCTTCAACACCACCTGTGCCAACGCCTACGTGCAGCCGCTGATGGCCTCGTACCTGCGGCGGCTCGAAGACGAACTGCGGCGACTCGGCGCCTCCTGCCCGTTGCACCTCATCCATTCCGGCGGCGGCCTGCTGAGCGTCGAGGTCGCTGCGTCGTTCCCGGTGCGCCTGATCGAGTCCGGACCGGCCGGCGGCGCCGTCTTCGCCGCCGACCTGGCTGCCCGCCATGGCCGTGACCGCATCTGCTCGTTCGACATGGGCGGCACGACCGCCAAGATCGCCCTCATCGAGGACCACGTGCCGCGCACGGCCTCGGCCTTCGAGGTGGCCCGCATGGCCCGCTTCAAGAAGGGCAGCGGCATGCCCATCTCGATCCCGGTGATCGAGATGCTGGAGATCGGAGCGGGCGGCGGCTCCATCGCCACCGTCGACGCGCTCGGGCAGATCCGCGTCGGGCCGCAGAGCGCCGGCTCGGAGCCCGGCCCCGCGGCGTACGACCTCGGCGGGACCGACCCCACCGTCACCGACGCCGACGTTTGCCTGGGCCGCCTGCACCCCGACACGTTCGGCGCCAAGGGCATCTCGCTGTCACCGCGCCTGGCCACCGAAGCGCTGGGGGCCATAGCCGCGCCCCTCGGGCTCGACGGTGTCACGGCCGCAGTGGGTGTCACGGAGGTCGTGGACGAGAACATGGCGAACGCGGCCCGTGTTCACGCCGTGGAGAACGGCAAGGACCTCAGCAGCTTCTCCCTGGTGGCCTTCGGTGGAGGCGCACCGGTGCACGCCACCCGGCTCATGGACAAGCTCGGGCTCGAGGAGGTGCTGGTGCCCACCGGCGCCGGCGTCGGCTCTGCCATCGGCTTCCTGCTGGCACCGTTTTCCTACGAGGCGTCGCGAAGCTTCTACACGGCCGTTGACGACTTCGACAGCAACGGCGCCAACGCTCTGCTGTCCGAACTCGCCGCCGAGGCTGAGGCGTTCGTGCGGCAGGGCACGGACGCAGCGGTCACGGTGCAGCGCCAGGCGTCCATGCGCTACCGGGGCCAGGGTTGGGAGATCCCGGTGGAGTTGCCGCCGGGCAACATCACCACGCAGGTGCTGCACGACGCCTTCGGCGAGACCTACGTGAACCACTTCGGACGGGCCATCGAGGATCTCACGATCGAGGCGGTGAGTTGGTCGGTGCGTGTCTCGTCCCAGCAGGCGCCGCCGGAATTCGTGCACCCCGTCACAGGGGGTGCCACCGTTTCACCGGTGGCTCACCGCTCGGTCAACGACCCGGTCACGGGGCGGTGGCTGGAGGCCGGCATCGTCGAGCGGGCAACACTCGCGGCCGGCGAGCGGGTGCTCGGACCCGCCCTGATCGTCGAGGAACAGACCACCACCGTGCTGGGGCTCCACCACGTGGCAGTCGTGGCCGCCGACGGCACCCTGATCATCCGCCCGGACGCGGCGACGGAGACCCGGACCACCCTCGGCGAACCGGCCGCCGTCGACGGGCCACCGGGAGCAGCCGCCGCTGAACCCGTACCGGCCACGTCGGGGGCCGCCGACGGGCGCAGCGGCGACGCCGGAGAGGTTCAACTGCAGGTCATGTGGAACCGCCTCATCTCGATCGTGGAGGAGCAGGCCCGCACCCTGGTGCGCACGGCTTTCGCGACGTCGGTCCGCGAGGCCGGCGACCTGTCGGCCGGGGTGTTCGACCGCAACGGTCGCATGATCACCCAGGCCGTGACCGGGACGCCGGGCCACGTCAACACGATGGCCGCCGCCGTCGGGCACTTCATCACCGACATCGGATCGGAGAGCATCGAGCCGGGCGACGTCTACATCACGAACGACCCCTGGAAGGGCACGGGCCACCTCCACGATTTCACCGTCACCACGCCGGTGTTCGTGGGCACCGATCTCATCGGCTTCTTCGCCTCCACGGCCCACGTGGTCGACGTCGGTGGTCGGGGCTGGGGTCCTGATGCCCGCGAGGTCTACGAGGAAGGGCTGCGGATCCCCATCATGCGGTGGGCCGAGCGGGGCCGGCTGAACCGCGATCTCATCAACATCGTGCGCCACAACGTTCGGGCCGCCGACTACGTGATCGGCGATCTCCACGGCTTGGCCGCCTGCAACGAGATCGGGCGCCGGCGCCTGCTGGCCGCCTTCGACGAGTTCGGCATCGCCGACCTCGAAGAGGTGGCCACCTTCGTGTTCGACCGGACACGCCATGCCACGCTGGGTGCCTTGGCGGCGGTGCCGCCGGGAACCTACCGCAACGAGATGCGGGTGGACGGCTACGGCGAGCCGGTCGACCTGTGCGTGACGCTCACCGTGACGCCCGACGGCATGCACGCCGACTTCGCCGGCACCTCGGGCACCAGCCCACTCGGCATCAACGTCCCGATCACCTACGCGCAGGCCTATTTCACGTACGGGATGCTGGTGGCCCTGGCCCCGGAGCTGCCCAACAACCATGCGTCGCTGCTGCCGTTCACGGTGAGCGCCCCGCCCGGCGTCATCCTCAACGCCACCGAACCGGCCCCGATCGCGGTGCGCCACGTGATCGGCCACTTCGTGACCGACCTCTGCCTGGGCGCCTTGTCGCAGGCCCGGCCCGAGGTGGTACCCGCCGAGGGATCCGGCGCCATCTGGAACTTCCAGGCCAGCGCCCGGTCCGCCGACCGGACCAACCCGCAACCCCCGGTGGAGATCCTCATGTTCAACAGCGGCGGCACCGGTGCCCGTCCCACGCTCGACGGATTGACCGCCACCGCCTTCCCGTCGGGCGTGATGACGATGAGCGTCGAGGCGACCGAGCAGGTCGGGCCGATCGTGATCTGGCGCAAGGAGATCCGGGCCGGCAGCGGCGGGGCGGGCCGCCGGCGCGGCGGACTTGGCCAGATCATCGAGATCGGAGCGACCGACGGCTACCTGTTGGAGTTCTCCGCCATGTTCGACCGGATCGACAACCCGGCGAGGGGCCGAGCCGGCGGCGCCGATGGAGCCGCCGGCCGGGCGTACCTCGACAATGGGACACCGTTCGCGGGCAAAGGCAGGCAGACCGTGCCCGCCGACCGGCGGCTCGTGCTGGAACTGCCCGGCGGCGGGGGCTTCGGCGATCCGGCCGAACGCGATCCGGCGGCCGCCGCCAACGATCGGCGCCAGGGCTACGTCGTCTGAGCGCCGCGCGCCCGAGACAGAGATGAACCCGAGACAGAGATGGACACGGGCAGCGTCCTGCCGCTGAGCACCGCCCCCCGGCGGTCGTCCTACGACGTCGTCATCGTGGGGGGCGCCGTCATGGGCTCGTCGGTGGCCTGGTTCCTGTCGGCCAACGAGGACTTCAACGGCAGCGTGCTGGTGGTGGAGCGGGACCCGTCCTACGAGAACACGTCCACGGCGCGCACCAACAGCTGCATGCGCCAGCAGTACTCCAACGAACTCAACATCCGGATCTCGCAGTTCAGCGCCGGCTACGTCCGCACTTTCCGCCAACAGATGGGCAACGACCCCGAAGTCCCCGACCTGGCCGTGCATCACTTCGGCTACATGTACCTCGCCGACGACGAGCGGTTCGCCGCGACGCTGCGGGCCAGCCAGAAGCTCCAGTCGTCCCTCGGCGCCGGCACGGTGATCATGACCCCCGCCGAGATCGCCGCCGAGTACCCCTTCTACAACGTCTCCGACATCGTCTGCGGCAGCCACAACACCGTCGACGAGGGCTGGTTCGACTCGGCCACGATGTTCGACTGGTGGCGGCGCAAGGCCCGTCGCAGCGGCGTCGAGTACCTCACCGGTGAGGTCGCGGCCATCGGACGCTCGGACGGACGGGTGACCGGCGTGACGCTGGCCACCGGCGAGACCGTCGCCTGCGGCGCTCTCGTGAACGCCTCGGGCCCCCGGGCCGCGGTCACCGCCCGGATGGCCGGCTTGGACCTACCCGTGGAGCCCCGCAAGCGCTACACGGTCGTCTTCGACGCCGCCGCCGAACCGCTCCCCCGGGCCCTCCCACTCACGATCGACCCGACCGGCGTGCACGTGCGCAGCGACGGCGGCGCCTACGTGGCCGGGTCCACGCCGGAGGTCGACCCGGCCGTCGCCTTCGACGACTTCAGGATGGACTCCAGCGTCTGGGAGGAGCAGATCTGGCCGGTGCTGGCGCACCGCATACCCGCCTTCGAGCGCGCCAAGGTGCTGAGCCAGTGGGCCGGGCACTACGCCCACAACTCGCTCGACCACAACGCCGTCATCGGTCCCCATACCGAGGTCGGCAACTTCATCTTCATCAACGGCTTCTCGGGCCACGGCGTCCAGCAGTCCCCCGCCATGGGCCGTGGCGTCTCCGAACTCATCACCTACGGCGAGTACCGGACCCTCGACCTCACCCCACTCGGCTACGAACGCATCGCCCGCGGCGAGCCCTTCCTCGAGACGGCCATCATCTAGCGCGCACCGGGCGGTACCGGCACCGCCGCCTCTCAGCGCCGGGACCGCTGCTCGGACAGCCAGTCGAGAATGGTGCGGACCAGTTCGTCGGAGTGGCGGCGATCGCTGAAGAGGTGGTCGGCGCCGGCGACGGTGCGCAATGTCCCCGAGCCGGCCCGCGCCAGCGCCTCGGTCTGCTCGCGGCCCACGACGTCGTCGGCGCCGGCCTGCACGACGAGCAGCGGCCGGCCAAGCCCGGCGGCTGCGGCCGCGACATCGTGGCGACGGAGGTCGTCGAGGAAGTCCCGCCCCACGCAAACCGGCCGAGGCCCGATCACCACCTCGCCGCGCCCGTACTCCCGGATCCGCTGCAAGGAATCGGCGTCGAAGAGATGCTCGACGTGGGACGCCGAAGCCGGGGAGGCAACGGCCGCCACGGCGGTCACGGTGTGCAGGCGCGACGCCGCAAGGATGGCGGCCGCCCCACCAAGGCTGTGACCGACCAGCACACACGGCCCGGCGCCCCGCCGGATGAGCGCCACCGCCGCCTGCGTGATATCACTCACGTTCGTCGTGACGGTCGTGTCGGCGTGGTCACCGCCGCTTTCGCCCAGGCCCGTGAAGTCGAACGCAAGGGTCAGGTAGCCGCCCCCGGCAAGCCCCCGGGCAATGCGAGTCGTGGTGAACAGATCCTTCGAGCAGGTGAAGCAGTGCGCCAGCAGAGCCGCACCCACCACGCCGGTGTCGGGGGCGGGGCGGTGGAGCTTCCCGGCGAGATTCGCGCCGGCACCCCCCGTGAACTCGAGGGGCTCAACAGTCGGCTGAGCAGGCATCTGCGACCGATGCGGACGACTTGGCAAGGATCAGACGGGGTTGCCCATCTGCCGGGTGAACTCGCGTGCGAGTGCTCGATTGATGTCGTCCGGCACGGGCTGTGCGCCGTGGGGAAGGGATGCATGGTCCTGGGCCACCCGTTCGAGCGACCGCGCCTGCATGGCGAATCCCATGTCCATGGACTCGATGGTGTTGCCCTTGGGCCCGCTCCCGGCCAGGTTCATCATGCGCCCCTCTGCGATCAGATCGATGGTCCTGCCATCGGTGAGAACGTGGCGGGCCAGCGCGTCCCCGAGTGGGATCCGCTCGGCGGTCTCGGCGTTGAGCGCGGGCACGTCGATCTCCCTGTCGAAGTGGCCGCAGTTTGCCAGCAGGAGCCCGCTCGGAGCCTGGCTGAGTTCGGTGGCGCCGATCACCCCGTCGACCCCCGTGGCGGTGATGGCGATGTCCGCGCCGGCGATCAGGGTGGAGACGTCGCCGACCCGGAAGCCGTCGAGTGCCGCTTCGAGAGCTTTGATCTCGTCGATCTCGGCAACGGTCACCTCGCACCCGTTGGCTCTCATGTAGTGCGCGATACCGCGCCCGCACCAGCCGTAGCCGGCAACCAGCACCCGCTTGCCCTGTGGCATGAGGTTGGTGTGCCGGCAGAACGACTCGTAGGTCGACTGGCCGACCGCGTGCTTGTTCTCGACAAGCGCCTTGAGGGGGGAGTCGTTGATCACGATGACGGGGAAGTTCACGTGCGGCGCCAGCTCCCCGGACAGAAGGTTGTGTCCCGACGTCGTCTCCTCGGTCCCGCCGAGGACCGTCAGGCCACGGTCGATGGTCCGCCGCGCCAGGTCGGCACCGTTGTCGAGCAGGATGTCGGGGTTCGAGTCCAGGACCCCCTCCACGTGGCCGAGGTGGCGCTCGAGGGAGTCCGACTTGCTGCCGCGGGCGTCGATGCCCTGGGTGTTGAGGTAGGCGACGACGTCGTCCTGGGAGGTGCCGTAGTTGCCCGTGGCGACGATGTCGGCACCGCCGGCCTTCAGGGCCAGCAGCAGGACCGCCGTCTTGACCTCGAGATGCAGCGACACCCCGATGCGGCGCCCGGCGAAGGGCTGGGTGGTTTCGAACTCCGCGGCGATCCGACCGAGCAGCGACATGTTCGACGCTGTCCAGAGCAAGCGTTGCGCCGTTACGTCGACCATGTTGGCAAACCTCCCGATCCGATCCTGAAGCCGGTCCTACGAACGGCGAGCCTAGGAGTGTGCTGAGCAATCGGCAGGCGGGACCGGCCGCCCTGGATTCCGGCTTTCGCCGGAATGACGATGAAGGAGGCGCGCAGCATCACGCGCCAGCCATCTCCGGCACCGGGAACTCCGTTACCCGGCGGGGTGGTCGTGGGTGGGGCCGTTCGACGACCCCACCCACGAAGTCTGTCAGGAGGGGATCAGCCCTCGAACTTGAATGCCACCTGATCGAGGATCTCGAGGTGACGCTCGGAGTCCACGGCGACCTGATCGGCGATCTCGCCGTCGGGGCCGAAGATCTGGACCACGGGAATGACCGCGTTGATGCCGCCGGGGCTGAAGGTGGCCGGACCGGTCACACCCTCGTAGTCGACGTCGGTGCCCGCCCGTATCAGGGCCAGACAATTGCTGTACGTGTAGCACTTCGTGCCTGGACCGGACGACACCTTGAACATGGCCGGCGCCCAGTCCGAGCCGTTCACCGAGCCCGCCTCCTCGATGGCCAGCGCCGTGACGATCAGCAGGTCGTACGTGGTGAAGGAGTAGGGGTCGTCAGCATTCGTGTGCTGGGTGTAGTCGGGGTTGCCGTCCCAGAGCGGCTGGTAGAAGTCCCAGGCCGGGTTCTCCTGGCGGTGGAACGACGGGTAGGCCACCACCTCGTGCGCCGCCAGAGCCTCGGCGGTCGCCGTGGCGGCGAACTCGGGCTCGGACCAGCCGACCTCACCGATGATGGTTCCGGCCCAGCCCGCCTCGGCGAACTGCTTCACCATGATGGCGCTCTCGGTGGCCTGGGCGAGGATGATCACGGCGTCGGGCGCCGCGTCCACGGCCCGCTGCACCTCGGTCCGGTAGGAGGACTGCTCGCCGGGGGCGTCGATGCGCTCCAGCAATTCGATGCCGATGACGTCCAGCGCCTTCTCGGTGGCGTCGGCGGTGAGCTGGTAGCCAGCGGTGGGTGTGGTCATGATGACCACCGCCTCGGCACCCAGGGCCTCGGCGTACAGAGCGTCGGTGACGCCCTGGCCCTCGTCGCTGCCCTGTGCCCGGAAGATCGGCTCGCCGGCCTGTCCACCCACGTTCACGGGGATCACGCCGCCGTGCACCGTCGGCATGAGCGGCCCGTCGTTGTCCTCCTGCCAGTCCAGCATGAAGTCCCGGTACGTGAAGTACTCGTGGGCGGAACTCAACACGATGTCGACCCCGTCCTGCTCGAGCAGCTTGCGGACCGCCTGGGCCTCGCCGACCGTGCCGATGTCCTCGTGGATCACCTCGATCGGGCGCCCGAGTGGTGGATCCAGGTTGATGACCTCGTCGATCGGGAAGTCCACCTGCGATGCCAGTAGGGCGCCGACCGAGGCGAAGTCGCCGGTGAAGTAGGCGAGGTCGCCCAGCAGGATCGGCTCTGCCTCCGGCTCGGGAGCCGGCTCCGGCGGCGGTGGCGGTTCGGGGGCGGGATCCGGCGATGGAGCCGGTTCGGGGGCGGGATCCGGCGGCGGTGGCGGTTCGGGGGCGGGATCCGGCGATGGAGCGGGAGCGGGAGCGGGGTCCGGCGCCGCGGCACCGTCGTCATCGTCGCCGCAGGCGGCCGCCACAAGGCTGACCGCCAGCAGGACTGCGCCCGCTCGCCACACCCAACTGCGCGAACGCTTGGCGCCCGCTGTCTTTTCAAGTGCGTTTCTCATATCTTGTATCCTTTCCTCAGTTGGTCGGTCGTGAGGTCTTTGGCGTCCACGATGGTCATGGCCTGGCCGAGGCTGAGCACCATCGCCCGGTCGGCAACCTCGAGGGCCTTCGTGGCGTTCTGCTCGGTGATGATGATGGCCACCTGCTTGGTCTCGTGGATCTGTCGAATACGGTCGAAGAAGTTCTCGACGTAGAGCGGGGACAGACCGGCCGTCGGCTCGTCCATCAGCAGGAGCTTGGCGTCCTGCATGAGAGCCCGACCGGCGGCGACCATCTTGGTCTCGCCGCCGCTCAGAGTGCCGGCCTTCTGGTTCCGCAGCCCTGCAAGCGCCGGGAACAACTCCATGATCTCGTCGATGCGCTCGCCGCGCGCTCCCTTGGCGACGAGACCGCCGATCCGGAGGTTGTCCATGACCGTGAGATCGGGGAACACGCCCCGCTCCTGGGGGACCAAACCGATCCCGAGGGCAGCGATGCGCCAGGGCGGAATGCCCGAGATCGGCTCGCCGCCGAAGCGAATCCGGCCGGACGTGAGCGGCAGCAAGCCGGCGATTGCCGACAGCAGCGTCGTCTTGCCGGCTCCGTTCGCCCCGAGGATGGCGAACACCTCCTCGCCGACGGTGAAGTCCAGCCCCTTGATGACGTCGATGTCCTCGTAGCCACACCAGATGTCGCTGGCCTCAAACATGGCCGCTCCCGAGGTATTTCTCCACCACGGTGCTGTGCGCACGGATGTAGTCGGGGTCGCCCTCCAGGATCACGTCCCCCTCGGCCATGAAGTGGACGACGTCGCTGAAGCCCCAGATGACGTCCAGGTCGTGCTCCACGATGATCACCGACATGCCCTCGGCCACCTTGGCGCGCAGCATCTCGATCACCCGGGCGGTCACGTCATCGGGGAGGCCTGCGGTGGGCTCGTCCAGCAGCAGGATCTTGGGCCGGAGCAGCAGGCAGCGAATCACGTCCAGCAGCTTCTTCTCTCCCGTCGAGTGGGCGAACCCCTCCGGCTCGGAGAACTCGAAGAGATCCAGGTAGCTCTGGATCTCCTCGCCGTGGGACTCCCGGACGTGGCGCTCCCGGTAGATCCGGTGGGGCCGCTCGTCGTGGCGCTGCGCCACTGCCAGCAGCAGCGAGTCCCAGATGGTCAGACCGGCGAAGTCCTGGGTCACCTGGTTGGTCTTCACGACGCCCAGCGAGGCGATCCGGTGTGGCGCCAGCTTCGAGAGCGCCACCTCATCGGAGCCGTCGTCGAGGATGACGCTGCCGGTGTCGGCCTTCGTGGAGCGCATGATGAGGCGCATCAGGGTGGTCTTGCCCGCGCCGTTGGGGCCGATGAGGCCTTCGACGGGCTTGGCGCCCAGCACCAGCTCGTCGATGTTCACGACGGTCTGGGTGCCGAAGCTCTTGGTGAGCCCGCTGATGCGGATCGTGGCCCGGCCACCGGATGCGCTGCCGTTGCCCTCAGACACGGGACAGCCCCTTCACGTGCTGCTCCCGGCGCATGCGGCCCAGGAACCCCAGCGGGCGGAACAGCAACACGAAGATCAGCAGCGCCCCGAAGATGATCTGCTTGGTGACCGGGAAGGCGTGCTCCAGCAGATCCTTCGGCAACGGCACGTACAACTTGATGACGATGTCGAAGAGCCCCACGGTCAGCAATGCTCCCACGAAGGCTCCGAGAGGCCGCTGCTGGCCGCCGAGCACCAAGGCGGTGATCACCGACACGGTAATCGCCACCGTCAGCTGCGTGGGGAAGAGGAAGTGCACGATCGGACCGTAGAGACCGCCCAGGGCGCCCATGCCGGCCGAGGTGAGCGCCATGACCCCGACCTTGGTGCGCTTGACGGGCTTGCGGAGGCTGCGCGCGAGGGGCTCGTTGCTGCCGGTGGCGATCAGCAGGCGCCCATAGGGCGACCGGTGCACCCGCCGGGCATACCAGAGCAGCACACCGGTGACCCCGAAGAGGATCGCCAGCCAGGCGAGGTCGGTGCGGTCGCCCACATCGAACGGGAAATCAATGGTGCCCAGGCCCACCCGGCCACCCGTGATGTCCCTTTCGCTCTCGATGGCCAGGTACACGATGCTGGCCACCGCCAGGGTGGCGGCCAGCACGCCGTCGTCATCGAGGTCGGCGATGACCCAGCCGGCGATGAGGCCGAGCACACCACCCGCCGCGGTGGCCGCCAGCAGGGCCAACCAGAACCCCACGTCGTAGCGCACCTGCAGGATCCCGAAGGTGTACAGGCCCACCCCCCAGAAGCCGGCAACGCCGAAGTTGCCGATGCCGGTGACGCCGAGTTGCAGGTGCAGGAGGATCCCCAGGCCGACGATCATCATCAGCGTGTAGGTCCCGAAGATCAGGAACGCCGGTGACCCGAAGAGGAACTCCCAGACGCCGCTCATCGCTCAGACCTTGGCCAGCTCACGGAAGCGGTTGCCCCGCAGCTTCAACACCAGGATGAAGGCCACCAGCAGCACCATCTCCGCCCGCAGCGGGGCGATCTCCAGTTTCAGGGCCGACAGCAGCACGCCGGTTCCCATGCCGGCCAGGATCACGCCGCGCAGACCCCGAGCCCCACCCACCAGCACCACCAGCAGGGTCAGCAGGAAGCGATCCCAGCCCAGTCCCGGCTTGGCCGAGGAGCCGACGCCCCAGAACGCCCCGGCGAGGCCGCCGGCGGCGCCGGCGATGAACCACATCAGCAGCGTGGTCAGCAGCGGGTTGATGCCGCTCACCTTTGCCAGATCGGCGTCGCTGGCCAGTGCCCGCACCTGACGGCCCCAGGCGGTCTTCTGCACGAACAGGTAGATGACCAGTGCCAGGGCGACGACCAGGATGAAGGCCGTGAGCTGGAAGGAGGTGAACCCCACGCCGAACAGCTTCATGAAGCGCGGCGGCGGCGTGTCGTAGAAGCGGGCCTCGTAGCCGAAGACGAACTGCAGGGCGTAACGCAGCAGCACCGAGAGCCCCAGCGAGATGATGATCACCTCCACCGGGCCCACGCCGCGGCGCTCGGCCGTGCGAAACACCAGGAGGTACGTGGCGCAACTCAACAGGCCGGCCAGGATTCCGGCGACCGCCAGGCTCAGGTAGAAGCTGGCCGAGAAGGCGGTGTTGACCCACATCCCGAAGTAGGCGCCCAGCGTGATGGTCTCGGCGAAGGCCACGTTGATGACCTTGCTGAGGTTGTAGATCAGGGCCATGCCGATGGCCGCCAGCATCAGCGGCGCTTGCTCGGTGAGGCCGATGATCACGGCTTTGGCAATGAAGTCCAAGATCAATCACTCAGCCGTCCGAGGGCGTAGCCCGCATTCGTTCGGCCCTACAGTCGCCGGCCGGTCAGATCCCCGACATGACGGGATCCTTGTGCCACTTCCCGTCCTTCATGATCCCGACCAGGTTGTCGTGGTTCTGCAGCACACGGATGTCGCTGGAGGGGTCGCCGTTCACCAGCAGCAGGTCGGCCAGGTAGCCCGGCGCCACCCGCCCCAACTCGTCGGGTCGCTCGAAGATCTCCCCCCCGAGGACCGTGGCGGACCGGATCGTCTCCATGGGCGTGAAATCCAGCAGGTCCACGAAGTGCTGCAGGTCGCGGGCGTTGGTGCCGTGGGGTGTCCAGGCGAAGCCGTAGTCGCCGCCGGGCAGGACGCGCACACCCCGCTTGTGGAGCTCCTTCAGCCCGATGATCGAGTGCTCGAGTTCGTCCTTGTAGCCCACGGCCTCGGCCGCCTCCTGGGGGTAGCCGAAGTCGGCCGCCTCGTACAGGGTGGCCCACAGCCAGTGCAGGCCCGGCGCCACGAACACCTCGTCGCGGCGCTCGGAGAACATGTCCGCTGCCTCGTCGTCGATGTAGCTGGCGTGGTAGATGATGTCCACCCCCTGCCGCAGGCACTGCTTGATGGACTCGGTGCTGCGCGCATGAGCCGCAACCCGCTTGCCCACGCGATGGGCTTCGACGACCGCGGCCCTCACCTCCTCGTCGGTCATGTAGGTGTCCTTGGCCCAGACGCGCTCGGTGATGGACTCGCCGGAGAGGATCAGCTTGATGATGTCGACACCCTGGCCGCACATCTCCCGCACGGCCCGCGCCATCTCGGTGGCGCCGGAGATCTCGCGCGTGATGCCGTAGACCAGCACGCCAGCGGGTGTGGCGAGTTCCTGACCGCAAGCCAGGTAGCGGGGCCCCGGGACCATGCCGGCGTTGATGGCGTCGCGGGCGGCGATGTCGATGCGCTCCTTGGCCGAGGCGGCACCGACACACATCGTGTAGCCGGAGTCGATCAGGATGCGCGCCGATTCCACGGCCACGATGGTGTGGTCCTCCACGGGCATGCCCGCCAGAGCGTCGAGGCTGCCGCCGCTGTTCCAGGTGAAGTGGGTGTGGGCATCGCACAGACCCGACATGAGCGTCATGCCGTTGCCGTCGATCACCCGGTGGCCGTCGCGGGCCAGCGCCCCGCCGTCGGTGGCGACGTCGCTGATCCGGCCGTCGGCGACGCTCACCTCGCCCGTGACAGGCCCCTCGGCGTTGCCGTCCAGGATATTGACGTTCGTGAACAGGGTGCTGCCCATGGTTCCCGTCCTTTGTGTTGATCGGTTGTCGAGTGTTCGACGGCCGGCGTTCCGGCTGCGGAACTCAGGCCGTCTTCAGAAAGTCCTCCAGCAGGTCGTTCACCTCGGCCGAGGCCTCCAGCGTGGTCCAGTGCCCGATGTCGTCGATGACCACGGCGGTGGCGTCGGCGAACTCCCCGGCGAAGGCGCCCAGCGCGTCCGGGGGGCAGACCATGTCCTCGGTGCCGGTGATGGCCAGCACCGGGCAGGTGACCTGCGAGATGTCGGGCGGGCGCGAGCCGCCCAGGGCCTCGCAGGCGGCCGCGTAGCCCTCGGCGGGCTGGCGTTGCAGCAACTCCTTGATCATCGCCGAGACCACCGGACGCTCGGAGCGGGTCAGCGCCGACACCGCTCCCTGCGAGATGGCGCCGGCCACCGCGGCCATGCCCTGGGCCCGCACCAGCGCGGCGCGGTCCGCCTGGGCACTGCGGGCGGCGTCGGGCAGGTTGCGCACCGGACCCAGGAAGGCGCCGGCCCGGACGCGATCCCCGGCGACGGCCATGACCTGCTGCGCCACCAGCGTGCCCATGGAGTGCGAGACCAGGACGACGCCGGCCAACTCCAGATCATCCATGAGCGCCACCACGTCGTCGGCCCAACCCTCGATCGAGATGGGGCCGACCATGGGGCTCATGCCGTGCCCGTTGAGGTCGAAGGTCACGAAACGGTGAGCGCCGGCCAGCGCGGCGATCTGCGGCCCGTAGATGTTGCACGTACCGCCGAGGCCGTGAATGCCCACGAGAACCGACGATCCCTCGCCGGCCTCCTCGACCCAGACGTGCTTGTTTCCGAGGGCGCGAAAGCCTGTGGCCATGGTTCATCCAATCCTGTTCGTGAGGGTTCCAATGGGTTCGATGGTGGCCGACACCTCGTCGCCGGACTTCAGGAACCGCGGCGGGTCGAAGCCGATGCCCACGCCGGCGGGAGTTCCCGTGGCGATCACGTCGCCAGGCACCAGGGTCATGCCGGCGGACAGATCCCGGATGAGCGTCGGCACGTCGAAAATGAGGTCGGCGACGGAGGCCTTCTGGCGCAACTCGCCGTTGACGCGGCATTCCACCGTGGTGCTTGCCAGGTCGATCTCCTCGGCGGTCACCACGGCCGGCCCCATGGGGCAGAACGTGTCCATGCCCTTGCCCAGCAACCACTGGCGGTGCTGCTGCTGGCGATCCCTGGCGGTCACGTCGTTGACGATCGTGTAGCCGAAGACGTGGTCGAGGGCATCGTGGTGGGCGATGTCACGCCCGCCGCGGCCGATGATGACCGCCAGTTCGGCCTCGTAGTCCAGCATGGAGGTGAGGTGCGGGTGCGGGTCGATGAGATCGCCCGGGCCGATAACGGAGGTGAAGGGCTTCGAGAAGACGATCGGCGCGGTGGGAATGGGGTCTTGTGCGGCGGCGCCGCCGGAGGAGTCGAACCCGCTCGTGGTGAACTCCAGCGCGTGCTCCCGGTAGTTCTTGCCGATGCAGAAGATGTTGCGCGGGAACGAGGCCATCGGCGCCAGCAGTTTGGCGTCGGCGAGTGGGATCGGATCACCCAACTCCAGATCGGCGGCACCAAGTTCGCCCCGGATGATCGGCTGCAGGTCCGCCACGGGGTGGCCCGCGCTGCTGACGGGCCTCAAACTGCCGTTCCGGCGGGCCACCACGACGGGGCCGGCGCCGCCGAGTATCCGGCACCAGGCGGTCATCGGGGATTCGGGCCCTTCGAGCGGAGAGTGGCAGGCATCCGTTCCGGTGCCGCGGTTCCGGCCGTTCCGCCCGCGGAGGTCACGTCCGACGTCCGCGGGAAGACCCCAACCAAGTTGCAACCAATTGCAACCACTGGCCGTGAACAATAGCAGAGATCGCCTGATCCATCCCCAGAACGGACCTGGATCGACTCTCGACGCCCAGGAATTGGTTATGATTGGTCACGTGGCTTGGCTCTGCAGGCGCCCGCTCCTCAGGTGTTGGCTCTGCGAACAGTGGCTCGGTGTTCGGGCAGCGGTGGAGGTCCTCAGTGAGTAACAGCACGCGCGGCAGGATCGAAGCTCTGCTGGTCGAGGAGGGCCTGCAGCCTGGTGATCGCCTCCCCGCAGAGCGAAGTCTGGCGCAACGTCTCGCGCAATCCCGTTCGGCGGTGCGCAAGGTGCTCGACGAGTTCGAGGCCGAGGGGCGCGTGGAACGGCACGTGGGCCGGGGCACGTTCCTGATCCAGGCGGCCACCGACGGCAGCGACAGCATGAGCCCGCGGGACGTGATGGCGGTGCGGCGCCTGCTGGAGCCGGCGGTGGCTCGGCGGATCGTGGCCGAGGCCACGCCGGCGGACGTGGCCGAGATCGGCCGCTGCATGCAGCGCTGCGAGGAAGCCGCTAGCTACCGAGACTTCGAGCACTGGGACGGTGCCGCCCACCAGGCCATGATCGAAGCGGCTCACAGCCCACTCCTCAGCCGGATGTACCTGCTGGTGGACCAGGCGCGCTCCGGATCGCTGTGGGGCGCTCTCAAGCAACGCTCAGCCAGCGCCGAGTCCCTCCAGAGCTACCTCGAGGATCATCGGAACATCCTGGACGCCATCGTGAACCGCGATCCCGACGGGGCCGAGCGCGCCATGCTGACCCACGTCGAGAACGTAACCAAGCGCCTCTTCGGATAGCGCCGCCAGACGGCCCGTCACCACCACTCCCCGTCCAGCACAACCCGGCACCCGCCGGTGTCGGCGACGTCGCCGCTTTCGATGACCGATCCGATCACGCTGTGGCCCTCCCCCGCCAGAGCCTCCTCGCCGGCGCCGTGATCAACGTACGCGCGGACGCTGGAATCCTTCGCCAGCCCGACGTGGGCCGTAGGATTATCAGCGTGTACACAAGCGACGGCACATCCTTGGAGTTCGACGGCGTCTTTAACCGCCACAAGTTCACACAGATTACGAGGCGACTTTACGGGCAGCCGGTTCCGCGGGTCCTGTCGCTGGATCTTGAAAATGTGGATCATGCCTACGCCACGGCGGTTGTTCCTTTGATCTCACTCGTCAAGTATCTGAAGGCTAGTGGAACAAGAGTTGAGATTACGTATCCATTCCATGACACTTACTGGGAGATCGCCGGATGGAAACAACTCCTTGAAGGGATGGAATCTCCTCCAATTCACCCTGGCAGATCATATATCCCGGTTCAAGTATACTCCGATTCCGTTCATCTCAATGAACTCATAAATGCGGTCATGGATGTACTCTCACGACATATGATCTGTTCGCCAGGCGTGTTGAATTCAGTTGCGTGGACGCTGAATGAGCTTGCCGACAACGTGCTAACTCACGCCGGTGTGCCTGGAGCCACTGTTGAAGGCTTCGTACAGGTTGTCAGTCATCCAGAGCAAAAGAAGGTAGACCTCGTTGTCTCCGACTATGGGCGCGGCATACGGGATTCATTGTCGCAATCCCACACGATCTCGAGTGACGAAGATGCGCTGTCGAAAGCCATTGAAGCAGGCGTTACACGCGATCGTTCATTGGGCCAGGGAAACGGGCTTGCCGGGTCGGTTCGCATCGTCTCCGCGGCTGGCGGAGAATTGACCATCATGTCGGGAAATGCTGAGCTTCGCATCGTCAACGGCGACCCGTCAACGCGCCCATCCGGCCGCGTCCCCGGCACCAGCGTCAGTCTGATCTTGCCTACAGACGTCGAGATAGATATCACGCGGGCACTCTGGGGTATACAACCTACGGCCGAATTCGAGATGTCTCATCTGGACGAGAGTAACGAGATCTCATTTCGGGTGTCCGAGGAAGCAACCGGCTTCGGCAATCGGCAAACTGGACGGCAGCTCCGTACAAAGCTGCAGAACCTCATGACCCAATTTGAAGACGCGCGCGTGAGAATCGATTTCGCTGATATAGCTCTAATCTCGGCATCGTTTGCTGATGAATTCATCGCCAAGCTAATCGTTGAAATGGGTCATTTCTCATTCTTCGCTCGAATCAGAATCACAAATGCCAATCGACTGATCGGCCAGACTTTGGACAACGTGATCAGGCAAAGAAGCCAAACGCACGGATGAGCCGACCCGGGAAGTATGTGCACACTTAGCCCTGATTGTTCACGGGGTGTGGGGTGGTGGGGGTGCGCGTCCGCGGAAAGGCCTCTCTGACGTGGGATGATGCGTGTGTCAAGCACGTTTCGATCCCAGGAAGAGAGGCATTTCCGAGGTGAAGTCTAACAGTGTGCGGCAGGTGCGGGTAGAAGGCGGCGGCGGGGGGCTGGTTGGTCTTGTGGGGTTGCACGCTTTGGGGGCGTTTGCTGATCGGTTCGGTGTGGGGGCGTCTTTGTCGGCTGGTGTGCGCTGGGGCGGTGAGCGGGCGCCGGGCCATGATCGGGGCAAGGTGTTGACCCAGGCGATGTTGATGCTCGCCGGCGGCGGGGAGTGTTGTAGTGATATTGAGTATCTGCGCGCCGAGGGGGGCCTGTTCGGCGACGTGCCCTCGGCGCCGACGTTGTATCGGACGCTGCGGTCGCTGGACCCCGCGACGGTGGAGGATCTGTGGGCGCGCCAGGCGGCGGTGCGCGCGCAGGTGTGGGCGCGCCGCGCCCCGGTGGCGGGGCCGGTGGTCTTGGACATCGACGCGACGCTGGTGGAGATCCACAGCGAACACAAAGCCGGCGCGGCGGCGCATTTCAAGGGCGGCTACGGGTTTCATCCGTTGGTGTGTTTCAGCGACGACGGCGACGCGCTGGCGGCGATGTTGCGTCCCGGCAACGCGGCGGCCAACAACATCGACGACCACATAGACGTCTTCGACGCGGCGCTCGGGCGGCTGCCGGGGGCGGTGGCGGCGGGCCACCGCCCCGGCGACGACGCCGACCTCGTGGCGCGCCCGGTGGTGTTGCGCACCGACTCGGCGGGCTGCTCGACGAAGATCGCCGCAGCCGCCCGGGACCGCAACGTGGGATTCTCCCTGGTAGCGCGCCGCAACGGCGCCATCGACGCGGCCATCGCCAAGGCGCCCGTCACCGACAAGCGCCGGCAGCCGGCGATCAAACAGAACGGCGCCCTGCGCCCCGGCGCCGCGGTCGCGGACCTCACCGAGTACATCGACACCAGCGACTGGCCCCCCGGGACGCGCCTGATCGTGCGCCGCGAACCCCGCCACCCCGGCGCGCAACGCTCGCTGTTCGCAAGCGACGACTGGCGCTACTGGGGCCACTGGACCGACCGAGGGGGCCCCGCCGTCGACTGCGACGCGCACATGCGCGCCCACGCCGTCGTCGAGGACCACATCGCCGCCGTCAAAACCAGCGGCCTGTTGCGCCTGCCCTTCGGGGACTTCGACGCCAACGCCGCCTGGGTCGCGCTCATCTGCTGGGCGCGCAGCCTCGTCGTGTGGTTCCAACAACTCGCCTGCACCGCCGGCGCCTTCGCCGAAGCCGCCGCCGAACGCCTCCGCTGGACCCTCTGGCACACCCCCGGACGCCTCGTCCGCTCCGGGCGCCGAACGATCATCCGCCTACCCACCAACCACCCCGGAGCACCGCACCTCGCCCGCATCTACAACCACATCGCCGCCCTCTGCTGAAACCCCACCAGAAGGCACCAAAACACCACAACCGCCACCACAAACCACCCGGCGGGCCAACCTCACGCGCCCCCACACCAACCACAAACCCCAAACAACACCCCACCGGACCCCAAACCCACAATCAAACACCCCACCAGCACCCAACACCCCGCCCAAAGACCCCACAAACAACCAAACCACCCCCCCAACCATTCTCATGAACAATCAGGGCTAGTGGTCACCGACGTAGCCACCGGACAAGTCTCGAAGATGGCCTCACCGATCACTCAGCGGCCTGCTGGGCCGCCCTGGAGAGCCGCGGCGGCCCGACACCACGAGTCATCCCGACCCCAAGGAACCATCATGCCAAGCGATCCAGAAACCGGCACGCCGTCTCGCCGCTGCGTCTAGCGGCGCTGGGCAAGTGGCCGCGCGGCCAGAACCTGGGCGATTGCGGACACGATCAGATCGTGCTCGACCTCGTGGATCCTCTGGCACAGCGCTTCGAAGGTGTCGCCGGGGTGGATGGGGATCTCCACCGATGCAATGACCGGGCCGTTGTCGACGCCCTCGTCGGGCACGTAGTGGACCATGGCGCCCGTTCGGCTGACCCGCCCGGCGTCGAAGGCCGCCCAGGCGTCGGCCATGGCGTCGGCGCCGGGGAACCGGCCGGGCAGCGCCGGATGCAGGTTGATGACCCGGTTCGGGAACCGTTCCAGGAATGCCGACGACAGCAGGTGCATCCAGCCTGCCAGCACCACGAGATCGGGTTCTGCGCCCGCCACCAGCTCGGCCAGGTCGGCGTCGTAGCGGCGCCGCTCCGCGGTCCGGTCCCAGCCGCATTCCCCGGATGCCGTCGCGGTCATGGATCCGTTCTCGGCCGTGGGCCGAGCCTGCTCGCGGTAGGGCGACAGCGGCCGGTAATGGACCGGGACTCCGGCCTGCTCGGCCCGGAGGCGAGCCCCGGCGCCCCGGCGGTTGATGATCACGGCGGCGACTTCGGCGTCGAGGCGGTCCTCGGCGATGGCGTCGAGGATGGCGCCCAGGTTGGTGCCGGCCCCGGAGGCCATCACCACCAGCCGGCCGGTCACCGCCAGACCCCTTCCAGCACAACCCGGCCCGCCGACGCCGAACTACCGGCGTGCGCACCCAGCCGGCCCATCACCGCCAGACCCCTTCCAGCACAACCCGGCCTGAGTCGGTGCCAGCGATATCGGCGATGTCGATGACCGATCCGATAACGCTGTGGCCCTGCCCCGCGAGAGCCTCCGCATCCGCCTCGTCAACGACCGCCACGAGGCCTATCCCCATGTTCCAGACCCTGAACGCCTCGGAATCGACCAACCCGCCCCAGCCCACCAGGGTGGCGAACAACTCGGGCACCGGCCAAGCGCCGAGATCCAGCCGGGCGCCGAGATGCGCGGGCAGCACCCGCGGCAGGTTGTCGAAGAAGCCGCCGCCGGTGATGTGGGCCAAGGCCTTCGGCTCGATCCCGGCCTCGCCGAACTCCGAGACCGTGGGCAGGTAGCTGCGATGGGGTGCCAGCAGGGCATCGATCAGACCGGCGTCGGTAGCCGCGCCGGGCCGCCCGTCGAGCAGGCGCCGGATGAGCGAGTAGCCGTTGGTGTGCGGCCCCGAACTGGCCACCCCGACCAGCGCGTCGCCGGCCTGGATCGTCTCCGGGCGGGGCCAGAGCCGGTCTCTTGGGGCCGCTCCGACGATGGTCCCGACCACGTCGATTGCACCCGGGACGTAGGTGCCCGGCATCTCAGCGGTCTCCCCGCCCAGGAGGGCACACCCGGCGACGCGACAGGCGTCAGCCATGCCGGCCACGATCTCGGCCACCACCTCGGGCACGAGGCGGGCCATGGCGATGTAGTCCAGGAAGAACAGGGGCCGGGCGCCGTGCACGGCGATGTCGCCGATGCAGTGGTTGACCAGATCGACGCCTATGCCGCGCCAGCGCCCGTGGCGTGCGGCCAGCTCCGCCTTCGTGCCGACGCCGTCGGTGGAGGCCACCAGCACGATCTCCGCACCGAGACCCGCCGCGGTGTACATCCCGCCGAAGCCGCCCGGCGGCGAGAGCACGTTCGGCGTGCGGGTCGAGGCCACGGACTCCGACAGCAGCGCCACCGCCCGGTTTCCGGCATCGATGTCCACGCCGGCGGCCCGGTAGCTGGCGGCGTCAGGTGGCGTGGCCGATGTCCGCAGGACGCTCAGGGGCGGGGTACGGCTCAAGCCGGGGCCCCGGCCCGTGTGAGCCCTATGTCGGCCCGGTGCTGGGCGCCCTCGAAGCTGATGGCGGCCACCCCGCGGTGCGCGCGGTCGGCGGCGGCGGCCACATCGGGCCCGATCGCCGTCACGGCCAGGACCCGCCCGCCGGTGGCGTGGACCGCCCCGTCGATGATCCCGGTGCCCGCATGGAAGACCACGCAGCCCTCCTCATCGGCGGCCTCCAGGCCGAATATCGGAACAGGATCGCCGCCGCGACCCGGATAGCCGGCCGTGGCCATGACGATCGCCACCGACGCGGCCGGCGTCCACTCGATGGAGACACCGCTGAGCGAGCCGGTGGCACAAGCGGCCATGATCTCGAACAGATCGCTGCGCAGCAGCGGTAGCACCGCCTGAGTCTCGGGGTCGCCGAAACGGCAGTTGAACTCGATCACCTTGGGGCCGTCGGTGGTGATCATCAGCCCCGCGTAGAGCAGCCCCCTGTAGGGGGTGCCCGCCCGTCGCAGCGCAGCCAGAGTCGGGGCGATGACCTGCCTGCCGATCTGCTCGATCAACCGGTCGTCGGTGGCGGGCGAGGGCGCGAAGGCCCCCATTCCCCCGGTGTTCGGTCCATGGTCGCCCGCATGCAGCCGCTTGTGGTCCTGCGCGGGAGGCAGCACGGCAAACCTCTCGCCGTCGCAGAAGGCCAGCACCGACACCTCGCGGCCGAACAGGCGCTCCTCGAGCAGGATCTGCTCGCCTGCGGACCCGAACCGCCTCTCCACCAGCATGGCTCTGACCGCGGCAGCAGCCTCGTCCCGGGTCTCGGGAACGATGACGCCCTTGCCCGCCGCCAGTCCCGAAGCCTTCACCACCGGCACGTCGGGCCGCGAGCCGAGATGGGCCAACGCGGCATCGGGGTCACCGAACACCTCGGCGGCGGCGGTCGGAATCCCGTTGTCGATCAGGAACCGCTTGCAGTAGGCCTTGGAGGCCTCGAGCCGGGCGCAGGACGCGCTGGGGCCGAAGGCGGCGATCCCGGCGGCTGCGAGCGCATCCACGACACCCGCGGCCAGCGGGCCCTCCGGGCCGATGACCGCCAAGTCGACCGACTCGCGGCGGCACAGCGCCACCAGTCCCGCGATGTCGTCGGCCGAGGTGGCCACGTTCTCGGTCCGGTCGCAGCCGGCGGTACCGGGGTTGCCGGGCGCCACCAGCAGCCGGTCGATGTGCTCCGAGCGGCTCAGCGTCCACGCCAGCGCGTGCTCGCGCCCGCCACCGCCCACGACCAGGACGCGGCTCATCGCCGACCTCGGTCCGCGCCGCCGGGCGATGGATTCCGGCCTGCGCCGGAATGACGGTGTGGATTCCAGCCTGCACCCGAATCACGGCCTGCGCCGGAATGACGGTGTGGGGGCTGCGGCACCGTCAGTCGCCCCAGACCGAGGCGAACTGGTTCTTGGAACCGAGCTTGAGTTGCACGACGTTGTCGGGCTCGAACGGGTAGACGCCGGTGAAGCACGCGTTGCAGTAGCCGTCGGTGGCGCCCAGTGCCTCCATCATGCCCTCGAGCGACAGGAACGCCAGCGAGTCGGCGCCGATGTGGTCGCAGATCTCGGGAATCGACCGGTCGGAAGCGATCAACTCCTCCTTGGCGGCCATGTCGACTCCCATGTAGCAGGGGTCGGTGATGGGCGGGCAGGCCACCCGCACGTGGACCTCGGCCGCCCCCGCATCCCGCAGCATCCGCACGAGCGGGCCCGACGTGGTTCCCCGCACGATCGAGTCGTCGACCAGCACCACCCGCTTGCCCTCGACGTTGTCGCCCAGCGGGTTGAACTTCATGGCCACGCCCGCCTCGCGCAGTTCCTGGGTGGGCTCGATGAAGGTGCGGCCGACATAGCGGTTCTTGATGAGGCCGTCGGTGTAGGGCAGCCCCGACTGCTGGGCGTAGCCCACCGCCTGCGGGTTCCCCGAGTCGGGCACGGGCACCACCAGATCGGCCTCGACGGGGGCCTCGACGGCGAGTCGGCGACCGAGGCTCTGCCGCACCGCATGGACCAGCGAGCCGCCGTGGTGCGTGTCGGGCCGCGAGAAGTAGATCTGTTCGAACGTGCAGAACGCCGGCCGCAGCGGTTGCGCGCCCTGCTCGAGCGTCATGCCGCCGGCGTCGATCTGGACGATCTGCCCCGGCGCCACCTCGCCTGCGAACTCGGCTCCGGTGACCGACAGCGCGCAGCTCTCCGAGGCCAGCACCCAGCCGTCGTCGAGCCTGCCCATCACCAGCGGACGGAACCCCCGCGGGTCCCGCACGCCGTAGACGGCGTCGCGGGTGAGGATCGTCAGGGCGTAGGCACCCTCGAGCCGCGCCATCAGAGCCCGGATCCGGGTGGGCCAGTCACCGGCGGAGACGACCAGCAACTGCACGATCAACTCGGTGTCGGAGGAGGTCTGCAACCCGACCCCGCTCCCCAGCAGGTCCCGGCGGAGCTGCGGCGCGTTGACGAGGTTGCCGTTGTGGGCCACGGCCAGCGGCCCGTCGATGGTCTCGATCACCTGCGGCTGGATGTTGCGCACCGACGAGACGCCGGTGGTGCTGTAGCGGTTGTGACCGATGGCGGCCTCGCCTCGCAGGGTCGAGAGATTGTCCTCGTTGAAGACCGAGCCGACCAGGCCCGGGCCCCGGTGCAGGTGGGTCGTCCCCCGGTCGCAGCTGGCGATTCCGGTTGCCTCCTGGCCACGGTGCTGGAGAGTGTGCAGGCAGAAGAAGGCGATCCGGGCGGCGTGACGGCCGGGCGCGTACACGCCGACCACCCCGCATTCCTCCCTGAGTTCGTCGGCGGCGGGTCCGCTCATGGCCCCAGCCGGTCCCGGGCCGCCAGGACCCGCTTCAACGCCAGCTCCGGCGTCGCGTCGACGCAGGTGAGATGGCCCATCTTGCGTCCCGGCCGCGAGTCGCGCTTGCCGTAGAGATGCAGGTGGATCCCGGGGTCGGCCAGGGCCTCGGACCACGGCGGTTCGCCGTCGGCCCAGAACTCGCCCAGCAGCTGCGCCATGGCCGCCGGCCGGCAGGTCCCGTCGCCCAGCGGCAGCCCGCAGATGGCGCGGAGTTGCTGTTCGAACTGGCTGGCGGCGGCGGCTTCGATGGTGCAGTGGCCGCTGTTGTGGGGACGCGGCGCCACTTCGTTGACGACGAGTTCGGAGCCGACCACGAACATTTCGACGCACAGGACTCCGACCACGTCGAGGTGGCGGGCCACCTGGCCTGCGATACCGAGCGCGGCGGCGGTCACCCCGTCCGACACCCTCGCCGGGACCGTCGTCGTGTCGAGGATCCCGTCGACGTGATCGTTCTCCATGACCCCGTGATGGGCGACCGCGCCGGCGGCGTCCCGGGCCATCACGACCGACACCTCCAGGTCGAACGGCACCTCCTGCTCCACGATCAGCCAGCCTGAACCCAGGCCCCGGAACACCTCGGCGAATGCCGCGGATGGCATTGGCTCCGGCCCCGCGGCGGCAAGGCGGACCTGACCCTTGCCGTCGTAGCCGCCGCGGGCCGTCTTGACGATCACCGGCCCATCGAGGGCCGCGACCGCAGCGGCCAACTCGGAGGGGTCGGCGGCCTCCCGGTACGGCGCCACCGGCACGCCCGCGGCTGCCAGGGCCCTCTTCTCCGCAGCGCGGTCGGCCGCGGCGGCCAGCGCCTGGGGCCGGGGCCGGACCGGGATCCCGGCGGTGGCCGCGGCGTCGGCCACGCCCAGATCCACGTTCTCCAGTTCCCAAGTAATGACGTCGGCGCAGTCCACGAGACGCTGGGCGGCCGCGGCGTCGTCGAAGGGCGCGGCAATCTCGATATCGGCGACCACCCCGGCCGGGGTCCGGTCGTCACCGCCGGTGAGCACGGCGGTCCGGTAGCCGTGGCGCTGTGCCGTCTGCGCCAGCATCCTGCCGAGCTGCCCACCGCCCACGATGCCGATCACCGCAGGTGGGGTCAGCGCGCTCAGGAGATCCTCCCGCCGGTCATCTGCGCCCAATGGGACCGCCGAGGGGTCGGCCGCGGACAGTGCGGTCCCTGGACCATGGATTCCGGCCTCCGCCGGAATGACGCGGGAGGGGGTTCGCAGCATGACTCCGGCGTCGCCTACCGGTCGAGTTCGGTGGCGCGGACCTGCGCGGCCCGGGTAGCCCGGTAGGCGGTCAGCCGTCCGGCGAGGTCGGTGGCACCGCGGGCCAGCATGGCCACGGCCAGGAGCGCGGCGTTGGCGGCGCCCGCCTCGCCGATGGCCATGGTGGCAACCGGCACACCGGCGGGCATCTGCACGATGGACAGTAGCGAGTCGAGCCCGTTCAGGGCCCGGCTTCGAATCGGCACGCCGATGACGGGCACGATCGTATGCGCGGCCAGCATCCCGGGGAGGTGGGCGGCGCCTCCGGCACCCGCGACGATGGCCTGCAACCCTCGATCTGCGGCGCTCTCGGCGTACTCCACGAGCAGATCCGGGGTGCGATGAGCAGACACGACGCGGCACTCGTGAGCGACGCCGAACTCTCCGAGCAATTCGGAGCAGCGGCGCATCGTGGGCCAGTCCGAGTCGCTGCCCATGAGCACGCCGACCTGCACCGAGCCGCCGCCCTGCTCAGCGCCTGGCCGGGCGCCAGGATCGTCGCTTGGTCCAGCAACCGTCATCGGGTCCGGCTCGGGGCCTGGATCGCTGCGTGCAGCCATCGTCGTCGGCATCATCGCGCACCAGTGGCGGCGCCTCGCGCATGGGGCAGTGCCTGCAAGGCGGCCGCTATCCGGGGCTCGGCCGGATAGGGCGCCGGCTGCAGTGGTGCTCCGGTCAGCACTTCGAACGCCTGCCGGTACGCGGCAGCCGTCTGGGCGGCCAGTGCGGGACTGAGCGGCTCGGGCGTACCCTCGCCCCTGTAGCCGCGGGCGGCATAGGCGAGACGCACGATCTCCTTGTCGAGGTTCTCCGGTTCGAGTCCGGCGCTCCGGCGTGATTCGAGCGTGGCGAGCCGCCAGAACCGCGACGAGTCGGGCGTGTGCACCTCGTCGATCAGCGTGAGCCGATCGCCGGGGCCGATCCCGAACTCGTACTTGGTGTCGACCAGGATCAGGCTGGCGTCGGTCGCCGTCTGCCGACCCCTCTCGAACAGGGCCAGCGCGACCGTGCGGACCTCCTCCCAGCGCTCAGCGTCGACCCAGCCGCCCGAGACGACCTCGGCCTCGCTCAGCGGCTGGTCGTGGCCGCTGTCGGCCTTGGTGGTCGGGGTGATGACGGGACTTGGCAGCGGATCGTTCTTGACCATCCCGTCGGCGAAATCGATCCCGTACATGCGGCGCTGGCCGGCCTCATACCGAGTCCAGATCGACGTGGAGGTGGTGCCGGTGAGCCTGCTCCGCACGATCACTTCGACGGGCAGCGGCTCGCACTTCTCGACGATGGCCACGTTGGGGTCGGGCACGGCCACGATGTGCGACGGAACGATGTCGCCGAGCAGCTCGAACCACCAGGCGGAGAGCTGGTTGAGGATCTGGCCGCGGTGCGGCACCAGCCCCAGCACCCGATCGAAGGCCGACAGCCGGTCGGTGGTCACGAGCGCCAGGCGGTCGCCCAAGTCGATCACGTCGCGCACCTTGCCGCGCCGCAGCGGCCCCAACTCGGCGGCCAGCTCGTCGGAGATGCCCGCGAACGCACGGTCATTCGGGACGACGGCTGTCATCGGGCCGCGGCCACGAACGCCTCGAAGAGGGCTGATCCTCGCGACCCCGGAGGGCCCGAGGGCCGCTGCCAGTCCACGATGTGATCCTCGGGGTGGGGCATCAGTCCAACGATGGCGCCGGTCGGGTCGCACATTCCGGCGATGTCGTGGATCGACCCGTTGGGGTTGGCCGGGTAGGCCCCGGCCGCGGCGCCGGCTGCACCGCCCTCGGTGCCCGAGGCGAGGTACCGGAAGGCGATACGCCCCGCCTTCGCCAATTCGGTCGCCGCCTCGGGATCGGTCGCGGCCAACCGTCCCTCGCCGTGAGCCACAGGGCAGCGAATGAGTGACCCCCGCAGCGGTTCGAGCCAGCCCGACCTGCAATCCGGCTCGACCCGGAGGGTGACCCAGCGGCATTCGAAGCGGCCGCCGGCGTTGGCGGCCAGCGTGAAGGAGCGGGGCTCGGGCGCGCCGAGCAGTCCCGACTTGAGGAGGGCCTGGAAGCCGTTGCAGATGCCCAGGATCGGCCTCCCCGACCGTGCCGCCTCGCGCAGTTCGGCCCCGAACCAGGCCCGCAGCTCCAGCGCCAGGCGCCCGCCGGCCCCCAGGGCGTCGCCGTAGGAGAACCCGCCCGGCAATAGCACGGCGCCGTAGTCGGAGAAGGCTGCGGGCCGCTTTCTCAGGTCGTTGACGGCCACGATGCGGGGAGCGCCGCCCGCGGCCGCCACCGCCAGCGCCGCCTCCTCGTCGCGGTTGGTGCCCGGAGCGTGGGGAATCAGGATCGGGGGTCGGCTCATGGCGACGGCGAGTGGCACCCGAATGCCCTCCTGGCGGCTGCGACGGCCACCGTGGCGTGACTTGGATCGCCGAGCGGGGACGCAGAGTTGTCGTGGGGGCCGCCGGCGACGCGGATCTCGATCTCGCCGGTGCCGGTCACCATGCCGATGCGCCGGCCGAACCGGCCCAGCCTCGCCGCGACCGCGGCCCGCTCGGCGGCCGGAGCTTCCAGCAGGAGTCGGCCCGGCGCCTCGTTGGCCAATGTGGCGACCATCCCCAGGCAACTGCGGCCACCGAGAGCCTCGGAGCCGTTACCGGTGGCCCCGACCAGGGGGTCACCGAAAGCTCCGGGATCGGCGCCGTCATGCGGGATGGTCGCCATCAGGCCGAGTTGGCCACCGATGGCCATCTCGGCGAGGGCAACCGCGATCCCGCCGTCGCTCACGTCATGGGCCGCGCTCACCCGGCCGGCCGCTATCAGGTCGTGCACGGCCCGGTAAAGGGGCAGCGGATCGCTGACCGGCGGCGGCACCCGAGTGTCGTCGAGGCCCAGCAGCTCCGCCACGACCGATCCGCCCAGGAACTCCGAGCCGTGGCCCACCAGCCAGAGGTCGCTGCCGCTGGTGGTCAGAGCGCTCGTCGCCACCCGGTGCAGGTCCGGCACGATCCCGACCGCGGTGATCAGCAGCGTGCCCAGCACGGCCCGGCCGTCGAACTCGTTGTAGAGGCTGTCCTTGCCGGAGACGAACGGTGCCCGGTAGCGGCGAGCCCCTTCCACGCAGCCCTGCACGGCGCGCACCAGCGATCCGAGCCGGTCGGGCCGCGTCGGGTCGCCCCAGCAGAAGTTGTCGAGCAGGGCCACCCGGTCGGGGTCGGCCCCGACGGCGGTCAGGTTGCGGAACGCCTCGTCGATGGCACCAAGGGCCATCACCCACGGATCCAGGGCACCGATGCGAGGGTTGAGGCCGGCGGCCAGGGCAATCGCCCTGTCGTGCTGCCAGGTGCCCAGAGGCTTGAGCACCGCCGCGTCGGTCGGGCCGTCGGCACCGGGGCCCACGTAGGGGCGTACCACGGTGCCCCCTCTGACCTCGTGGTCGTAGCTGCGGACGATCGACTCGCGGGAGGCGACGTTGGGATGGGCCAGCAGGTCGAGGATCAGCCCAGCGTTGTCGGCCACAGGCCGAGAGCGCGTCGGGCCTGCCGATGCAACGGGATCGCTGTGCACCGCGGTGAGGGTTTGCCGCGGCAGGCCGTCGTGCACCAGTCCCATGGGCAGATCGATCACGTCACAGTCGCCGTGGCGCACGACCAGCCGTCCGGAGGAGGTGAACGAACCGATGTCGCTCAGCTCCACGTCCCAGCTCCGGCACAACTCCCGCAACGGCGCGATCCTGTCGTCGGGCACGGCCAGCACCATGCGCTCCTGGGCCTCCGACAGCCAGATCTCCCAGGGCTGAAGGCCCGAATACTTCAGCGGCACCGTGGCCAGATCCACCTCCGCCCCCAGTTCGGCGCCCATCTCGCCCACCGCGGAGGACAACCCGCCTGCGCCGCAGTCGGTGATGGCGTTGTACAGGCCCCGGTCCCGGGCCCGCTCGATCACCTCGATGCAGCCCTTCTCGACGATCGGGTCGCCGATCTGCACCGCCGAGCCGGCCCGTCCCACCACGGCTGCGTCCAGCCCCGCCGAGGAGAAGGTGGCGCCACCGATGCCATCGCGGCCGGTCCGGCCACCGATGACGACGATACGGTCACCGGCCCGGGGCGAGATCGGGTGCGAGCCCGCCGGCATCAGTCCCACCGCCCCGCAGAACACCAGCGGGTTCCCCACATAGCCGGGGTCGTACAGCACGGCGCCGTTCACGGTGGGCAGGCCGAGCTTGTTGCCGTAGTCGCCGATTCCGGCCACCACCCCGTCCCGGATGCGGCGGGGATGCAGCACTCCGGCGGGGAGGTCGGCCTCGTCGAGGTCCTCCGGCCCGAAGCACAAAACGTCGGTGCAGGCGATGGGCCGGGCCGAGACTCCCATGATGTCGCGCACGACGCCGCCCACGCCGGTGTTGGCCCCGCCGAAGGGTTCCAGAGCCGAGGGGTGGTTGTGTGTCTCGACCTTGACCGCCAGATCAAGCTCGTCGTCGAAGGCGATGATGCCGGCATTGTCGACGAAGACCGACCGCAGCCAGGGCGCTTCGAGTTCGGCGGTCGCCCGGCGCAGGGCGTTGAGCAGGCCGTCATGGCGCGACACCTCGACCCGGCCGTCGGCGCGGGTGTGGGTGAGGCGGATCCGGGCCTTGAAGGTCTTGTGAACGCAGTGCTCCGACCAGGCCTGGGCCAGGGTCTCGAGCTCGGCGTCGGTCGGGTCGCGACCGCATGACTCGAAGTGAGCCTGGATGGCTCGCATCTCGGTCACGTCGAGCGACAGCATCCGCTGCCGGCTCAACTCGGCCAGCTGCTCGTCATCCAGGCCGATGAGCTGCACCGGCGGGGCCGCCGGCGCGGCTTCCCAGGTGGGCGAGAACGCCGGCGCCAGCTCGCCGCTGCCGCTGCGCTCGATCGTCGGGTTGGCCAGCAGCCGCTGCGTGAGGACCGCGATGTCGTCATCGTCCAGATCGCCGCTCAGTTCGTAGCGGCGGGCGGTGGCCGCTCTCAACGACGGGAGGCCCAGCACGGCGGCCGCCCGCTCGAGCTCTCGCGCCGCGCCGTCGGTCACTCCCGCGATGGGGGCCACCTCCACCACCCGCGCCGTAGCGTCCGTCGCGCCGACCACGACCTCGTCGGTGACCGGGTCGACGAGAACGTCGGCGCAGAGTCGAGCCACGTCGGCGTCGCTGAGCCGCCCCTCGAGGTGGTACACCGTCCAGAGGCGGCAATCGCGGAGTCCGGTCACCCCCAGCTCGGCGGCCGCGGCCAGAATGCGCCGCTCCCCAGGATGGCCGGCGCTGCGCACCTGAATTCGTGTCGTGGCGCTAGCCGTGTCCGCGCTTTCGGGTTCTGCAAGGGCAGACCCACGCCAGCCGGCACCGCCGCCGACAGTCAAGTCGTGGCTCACCCGGCCACGCACCCCCCGGCTCAATGCCGGGACCGCTCCGCCGAGCACGTCCCGACGGCACTTCGCGCCACTGCCGTAGCATCGTCGGCGCGCAAGCTCTCGTGGTGGATGCCAAGCCGACCCGAGTTGACCGCCCTCCGCGGCGACACCCTGCGTCTCCAGCCCCAGACCAGAGCAATGCTCTGACCCGGGGATCTCCCGTGGCGAGGGGAGGAACGGCGAGTCCTGGCTAGGCGAGTGCGGCGATCTCGGCTCGCTGGGTCGGGGTCATCGTCCAGTTGGCGGCGGCCACGTTGGCGACGACCTGGGAGGGCTTGGTTGCGCCGGCGATGACCGAGGCCACCGCCGGATTGGACACAAGCCACCCCATGGCCAGTTCCAAGATGCTGTGACCCTGCTCGGTGGCGTAGCCCACCAGCCGGTCCACCGCAACCAGGTTCGCCTCGCTGAGGAAGCGATCCCACGTGGCGCCCTTCATCGTGGTCAATCGGGCGTCGGTGGGTTGCGCCGCCCCGGAGTACTTGCCGGTCAGCAGCCCGGACTCCAGGGGGAAGAAGGGAACCACGGCCATGCCGGCGCGGCCGCAGGCGGCAAGCACGCCCTCGTCCTCGACGTCGCGGGTCAGCACCGAGTAATGGTTCTGGACGCTGGCGTAGTTGCCCACACCGGTGTCGGCCGCGGCCCGGGCACTGGCATCGACGATGTCGGCGGTGAAGTTGGAGCAGCCGATCTCCAGGACCTTGCCCTCGTCCACGAGTTCCCCCAGAGCGCCCAGGGTCTCCGCGTGGGGGGTGTGGGGGTCGGGCGTGTGGATCTGGTAGTGGTCGATGCGGTCGGTGCCCAACCGCCGCAGGCTGGCTTCCACGCACCGGCGGATCCAGGCCGGATCGCCACCCCGTTGACCCTCCGGCAGGAACTTGGCGTGGCCGAACTTGCTGGCAATAAACACCTGTTCACGGCGCCCAGCCAGCGCCGCGCCCAGGAACTCCTCCGACTTGCCACGACCGTAGATGTCGGCGGTGTCGAAATAGTTGATCCCGGCATCGAGGGCTGCGTCCACCACCGCCCGCGAGGCGTCGGCATCGATCGTCATACCGAAGTTGTTGCACCCCATCCCGACAGCCGACACCGACAGGACTCCAATGTTCCGCATCTCCATGCGGTTGACCCTATATGCGGCTCGTCGGAGATTGGCGTGTGAACGCCGGCCGGACCGGTCATCAGCCCCGCCAATCAGGCCGGTCCCGGCTTGGTCCGCAATCAGCATCGAGTCGGAATCGACGACCTCCGCCGAGTTCGGCTCGCTCTCGCCGATCCGGGTCTGGGTCCGCAGTCACGGCGTTCTGGTACTTTGACCGCCCGTATGACTCGGGTCCCCGCCGCACTCGCGCCCATGACCGAGCGACTCACCCGGCCCGACTGGGTGCGACGCATCAACCTGATGGCCGGCTCCGTCGGCGGCCGGCCCCGAGACTTGGTGCTCATCGACGCCGGCGATCTGTTGCAACGGGCCGCGGCGTCCCTCGGCGGCATGCCCACCGGCGACTTGGGCGACCCACACTGGCGGGAACGCTTCGAGGCTCTCGTCGCCGCCGTCGACGCCTCTCCGATGCATGTGGTCGGCCGGCTGATGACCAAGCAGGAGTTGCTGCGCTCGCTGCGCAGCCGCCTGCTGCTCACCGCGGCGGTCGACGCCGCCCCCGAGATCACCGCCGAGCCCGTGGCCGCTCCGGTGTTCATCACCGGTCCCGCCCGCTCGGGCACGTCGATCCTGTTCGAGCTGCTCTCCCTGCACCCCGACCTGCGCGCCCCGACCGCCGCCGAGGGCCTCCACCCGGTGCCGCTGCCCGGTGACGGCGCCGCCGATCCGGGGGTGCTGGGCGAGTGCGAGCAGGAGTTGTGGGCCGATGTCCAGCCGGAGTTCCAGGCCATGCACGAATTGCGCACCGACCTACCCGTCGAGTGCGTCACCGTTACCCAGGGCAGCTTCTGCGGCTTCCACTGGAGCATGCTCGCCCCCCTGGAGGGGTGGTTTCCCGACCCGGTGGTGAACTACGACTACGAACGACGGTTCCTCCAGGTTCTCCAGCACGGGGCCGGCCCCACTCAGTGGGTGCTCAAGACGCCCGCCCACCTCATGCTGTTGCCCTCGTTGTTCGAGGCCTTCGGTGACGCCTGGGTAGTGCAGACCCACCGTGACCCCGCCCGCACCATGCCTTCCACCGTAAGCATGACCACCATGATCCAATGGCTGCGCAGCGACGACGTCGACGTCGCTCTCACCGCCCAGTTGGTGCTCGATGTCTTCACCGACGCCCTCAACGGCTCGGTGGACCTGCGTCGATCGGGGGCCGTGCCCGCCGAGCGCTTCGTGGACATCCACTACACGCGGCTCATCAGCGACCCGGCGGCCACCTTGGGCGCCGCCTGCGAACAGATGGGCCTTCCCTTCGCCGACGCCTACGCCTCCGCCGTGGCGGACTACCTGGCCCGCAAACCCAAGGGCAAGTTCGGCGTGCACCGCTACCAACCCGAGGACTGGGGCTTCACCGCCGGCGGGCTGCGCACCGCCATGGCCCCCTACCTCGACCACTTCGGCGTGGCCCGTGAAGGCTGAGCCGGGGCCGCCGATGGACACCGATTCCCGCCGGGCCCTCGCCGAGTTGATCGAGGTGCTGCGCGAGGCGGACCAGCGCTGGGTGTCGCCCGAGTGAAACCTGCACACCACGGACGACGCCGTCGACGCCCATCGGGCCCTCATGCATTACCTGCAGTGGGGGCTGGTCGGGCTGTTCGAACGCGACCCGTCCGCTCCCCGCTTCGGTCGCATCGTCGGTCCCGACCGCAAGATCCTCGGCGACAACCCCGATGCCATCTACTTCGACGCTCCCGTCTCGGCCGATCACGCCTACCGGGTGCGCGGCGAGACCAAGGGCGCCGCCTACGTGTCGATCACCGTCGAGTCGGGCGCCGCCTGGGGGTCGATGGACAACCAGGTGGTGGGGGTGATCAACGACACGTGCTTCGACATCGACGCCGCCGGCCGCTTCGAGATACTGCTCGGCGGCGAGCCCCGGGAGCGCAACTGGCTGGCCCTGCCTCCCGGGGCGGGGTCGATCAGCACCCGGCACTACTTCGAGGACTCCACCCACGCGGCGGCCGACCCGGCCCGGGTGCCGGCCATGGCAGTCGAGGTGATCGGCGGCGCGCCGCCGCCCCGGCCGTCCGACGCCAGCGTCAGCGCCGGCATCCGGCGGGTCGCCGCCCTGGTGCGCGAGCTCACCGTGGACCGCCCGCCGCTGGCCCAGGGCGAGCCCCGCTCGTGGATCTCGCTGGTGCCCAACCAGTTCCCCACCCCCGGCCAGCCCGGCGACTTGGGCCTGGCCGCTCTCGACGCCGCCTACGCCATGGCCCCCTTCGTGGTCGGCCCCGACGAGGCGCTGGTGATCCGCGCCCGCTGGCCCCGGTGCCGCTACGCCAACGTGTGCCTGTGGAACCGCCACCTGCAGACCCTCGACTACACGGCCCGGTCGACCTCGCTCAACCGGGCCCAGACGGTCGCCGACACCGACGGCCGGTTCACCGCCGTCATCTCCCACACCGACCCGGGCACCGGTAACTGGCTCGACACCGAGGGCCGCCCGTTCGGCATCGTCTTCTGGCGCTTCATGCTCCCCGAAGGCGACATCGACACCCCCGAAGCCCAGCTGGTACCCCTCGACGACCTCCCCACCCACCTCTGAACCCGCTCCAGGGGCTGCGCGCCGGCTGCCCGGAACGACTCGATGACGGCATTGTCGAAACAGTCCCCGATCGAGCCCGTCGCAACGGTGAGCCCGGAGTCAGGCAAGCGGACCGCGCGAAACCCGAGGCACACCACGATGCCCGGTGTACCTCAGTCCTTGGTGAGTTCAGGAAAGTAGCTGGCGTAGAACCCGCGGTCGCGTGTCAGGAAGGCGCCCGCCGCGCTGACGGCATGGGCGCCGATCAGGAGATCGGTGATGATCCGTTCACGCGGTCCGCCGGCTCGGCGATACCGCTGCCAGCGCAGGCCTGCCTCGTACGCGATGTCGGTGGTGATCGGCGACAACGACGCGTTGATCTGCCGCAGCGTCTCGTCCAGGAAGGTCCGGTCGTCGAACGCCGGCACGAGTTCGGCATACACGATGTCGCAGATGACCACAGCCCCCGCGTCGTACGCCGCTTTCAGGCGTTCCCGCGATTCGGGACCGTGCCGCTCATCGCCCCGGAAGATGTCCAGCAGCACGCTGGTGTCGACGGCGGTGATCACCGTCCCCGGATCTCCTCGATGTAGTCGTCGGTGCTCTCACTGCTGCCGAGGATCGCATACACCCTCTCGACAGGATGTTGTGCAACCGTCCGCTTCTGGATGAGGAGCCCTCCCTCGGTCGGAGTGAGTTCCACCTCGACGTTGTGATTCAGGCCGAATCGCTCCCGCAACCACTTGGGAATCGTGATCTGGCCCCGCTCAGAGATCTGCATCATATCTCGATCGGAATTGCTGCACCATGAATTCATACTCTATTGCACGGAACCGACAGATGCGGAATCCGCTCGACGGCCCGGCGCGCCAATCGACTTGCACTGCAATGCAAACTAGTTTATACTACAAAGTAACCTCAGCATTGGAGGCAGAATGGCGCAGGCATTCGACGCAGACGCAAGCAGGCTCGGGGACGAGGAAAGTTGGGCGTCCATCCACGCCACCGTCGACGACGCCCGGAGGTCCATGTACGTCGCGGGGAGCACGACGATCCTGCTGCTCTGGGCCGCGATCACCGGGGTCGGCTTCATGGCCCAGTACGCCATCGCCGAACTGGCGCCGGGCTTCGCCGAGCGATTCCCGTGGTTCCCGGGACCGCTGTGGGGTGCGCTCGGCGCAGCCGGCATGGTGGCGAGCGCCATCATCGGACACCGAGCGGGTCAACGAACCGGAGCCGGAGACGCCGCGCGCCGCGCCGGGATCCGGGTCTTCCTCTATTGGCTCGCTGTGACCGCCGCCGCCTTCCTCATCCCGCTGGCCGCCGGAATGTGGACCGTTGACGTCGCCGAGAGGGGCGAGAGCATCGTGCTCGTCGTCGTAGGCATCGTGGCGCTGGGCCACATTCTCTTCGGCATCATGCACCGCCCCCTGATTGCCGCGGCGGGCGCGGGCTACGCCGCCGCGTTCTACATCCCCTACTACATCGCCGGCGACATCGCCCCGGCGGTCTCGGGAGCGACGCTGCTGGCAATCGCCGCAGTCGCACTCGCCCGGGTCGTCGGGAGGCGAGTCGCCTGATGAGCACCGCCGGCCCGCCCACCGGCAACGGGATCGTCCTCAACGAGACGATCCACCAGGCAACCCGGCTGCGGATCATGACCGTGCTCGTCTCGGTCTCGGAGTCGGACCGGCTGGCCTACGGATTCATCCAGGAGACCCTCGGACTCACCGGCGGGAACCTGACCATCCACCTCCGCAAGCTCCAGCAGGCGGGCTATGTGGAAATCACCAAGGAGTTCCGCGACTCCAAGCCGCGCACCTGGGTCCGGTCAACCGCTAGCGGCCGGCGCGCCTTCGCGGACTACCTGTCGAACCTGCAAAGGGTGCTGAACTTCCAGCCACAACAGCGATCCCCCGGCCGCCAAGCCGGAAGCCACGCAGACCGGATCGCGTGGAACCCGGGGCGCACCGGATCCTGCAGAAACCCCGCGAGGTCCACCGGACAACCACCCCATAACGTCGAATCCCAGACCAGAGCAACGCGCTGACCCGGGGTTTCGTAGTGGCGGGGGGAGGATTTGAACCTCCGACCTTCGGGTTATGAGCCCGACGAGCTACCAGACTGATCCACCCCGCGGCGGATGACGAAGGATACGCCGCCTGCCCCAGCCGGGCAACCCGCTGACTGGCCGGACCGACTTCCCGCGCTGAAGATCGACGCAAGGCGCAGCATGCTCTCCCGGTGGCGGATGCCACCCGTCGCTACACCTAAACGAGTTGTGTCTCGGCACCCGCATCCAGCGGCAATCTCCCGAAAAACCCCGACGGACGGGAACCACAGCTCGGCGGCGGTCGTCAGACACCACTGACAGGACCGCAACCGATACGGTCACAACACGTAACCGATGGTTCCGGCTCCCGGCCTGCGCCGTGGGGGTAGTTGCCGTCGGGACAGCAAGAGGAGCCCTCCGCGTCGGCGTGGTCGGCGGGTCCCATCTCCACTTCCACGCACCGATCAGCATTGGATGCGGCTATGCGTGACCGGGTCGAAGAAATGAAGTGCGGCGACATCGACGCCGAGACTGGTTCTGTCGCCGACGCGGAGCCGGCTGCGCGGCGTTAGGCGTGCATAGCTGGAGACGAGACCGGAGTCGTCCGGACCGGCGGCCGAGACCGCGGGCTGCTCCCGATCCGAATCATTGACGGACGCGCGGACCGCGTCGATCCTGACATGCACGAGGAGGTCAGCACCGAGCGCCTCGACCAGATCGACGGTGGCCGCGACCATCTGGCTGGCGCTGCGCTCCGGCTGGAGGTCGGGATCGTAGAAGGCCTCGGGTCGGATCCCGACGACGATGTCCTGGCCGACGAACCGCGCCAGCGCTTCCGGGTCCGCAAGGTTATATCTTGGCACGCGGAGTTCGTTCGGGCCGAGACGAACGGTGACGCCGCCATCGACATCGGCATTGAGCCGCCCGATGAACTGGTTCATCGAGGGCGATCCGATGAAGGACGCGACGAACTGGTTGACTGGATGGTCATATAGGTCCTGCGGCGGGTCGACCTGCTGAATCACCCCTTCCTTGAGGACGGCAACGCGGCTCCCCATGGTCATGGCCTCAACCTGGTCGTGGGTCACGTAGACGGTCGTGACCCCGAGGCGGCGCTGCAGGCGCGTAATCTCGGCGCGGGTCTGGACGCGGAGTTTGGCGTCCAGATTCGACAGCGGCTCGTCCATGAGATAGACGGCTGGCTCGCGTATGATCGCCCGGCCCATGGCGACACGCTGGCGTTGCCCGCCGGACAGTTCGGCGGGTTTGTTGTCGAGGACCTCCTCGAGTTCGAGGATCCGGGCTACCTCGCCCACCCGACGGTTGATCTCGGGTTTGGAGACCTTAGAGATCCGTAACGCGTAGCTGATGTTCCGGGCGACCGTCATGTGCGGATACAGGGCATAGTTCTGGAAGACCATGGCGACGTTGCGATCCTTGGGGCTCACATCGTTGACGACCCGTCCGCCGATCGTGATCTCGCCCTCGGAGATCTTCTCGAGCCCGGCGATCATGCGGAGCAGCGTCGACTTGCCGCAGCCGGACGGGCCGACCAGCACAAGAAACTCGCCATCGTCGATGTCGAGGCTGACACCGCTCACCGCGACGCATTCGTTGGGATACCGCTTGGTGACCGAGTCGATCGTGATCGCGGCCATTACTTGGTGGCTCCTTCGGTGAGCCCGCCGAGGAACTGGCGGGAGAAGATGATGTACAGCACCAGGATCGGGACCATCGCAAGGGTGAGCGCGGCAAGCACGGCGTTCCAGTCGGATGCGAACTGGCCGAGAAACTGCTGGGCGCCAAGGGTGACGGTCCGCTTGCTGTCGTCTGGTGCGAGGATCAGCGGGAACCACAGGTCGTTCCAGACGGGCAGCATGGTGAACACCGCAACCGCAACCAGACCCGGACGAATGAGAGGGGCGACGAGGGCGAAGACTCGATACTCGTTCGCCCCGTCGAGACGTGCTGAGGCCTTGATGTCCCCCGGAATCTGCCGAAGGAACTGACTCAGCAGGAAAACACCGAGCGGAACGCCCATTGCCGTGTAGACCAGTATCAGTGCCCAGAGCGTGTTGACCAAACGCATCTTCACCATGAGTTCGAGGAGGCTCACCGTCCCGAGACGGATCGGGATCATGATCCCGACCATCATGTATACACCGATCAGCGCACCGCCCGGGAAGCGGTATTCGACGAGTGCGAAGGCCGCAAGCGCCGACAGTGCCACCACGAGAGCCACGGAGACGGTCGTCACGATCAGACTGTTCGCGAAATAGCGTACGAAGCCCCCTCTCTCGAAGACGGTCTCGTAACCAGCCAGATCGAACGTTCCGGTCCAGGGAATCCCGAACGGCGAATCGAAGATGGCGCGGCGCGATTTCATCGAGTTCGCGATGATGAGAATGATCGGACCGAGCGCCAACACCGTGTATGCCAACAAGACGGCGTGCACGGACAGCTTTCCGAAGCCCGGGAACATCCGGCCGTCGCTTCGAAGTGACCGGGAACGCTCCTGGAGATCTCGGGAACTCATCGAACCATCACAGTTCGTAGGACGTGACGCGACGATGCCACCCGAACAGGTAGATCAGCAGGCCGATCAGGATCACGATGAACATGACGGATGCGACGGTCGCCCCCATGGCTCGACTCCCCAGGGCAAGTTGATTGCCGAAGAAGGCGCGGTAGAAGAACGTCCCCATGATGTCGGTCGCGAATTCCGGGCCGGCCAGAGCACCCTTCACGGTGAAGATCAGGTCGAAGGCATTGAAGTTTGCGATGTACGTCACGATCGTGATGATGCCGAGCGTGGGCAGCACCAGCGGGAACGTGATGCCCCAGAACGCCTTCCAGCCAGTGGCGCCGTCGACTCGTGCGGCCTCGAGCAGGTCCCGCGGCATAGAGATAAGCACGGCGTAAAAGAAGATCATCGGAATACCCACGTACTGCCACACCGATATTAGCGACAGTGTTGGCAGGACAGTCGACGACTCACCGAGCAGGGCGCTCTCGTTGATTCCCCAGAGCGGGCTAAGGATCTGGCGCCAGATGAATCCGACGATCACGATGGAGAGAGTCGTCGGAACGAAGATCAGCGTCCGGTAGATCGACTGGCCCCTGATCCCCTGGGCGGTGAGCAGGGCGGCGAGCAGGAGCCCGACCGGATTCTGTACGGCGAAGTGGAAGGCGAAGAAGACGAAGTTGTTCCGCAGCGCGTTCCAGAACCTGTCGGCGAACACATCCTTCGTGAGCAGGGTACGGAAGTTGTCGAGGCCGACATAGGTACCGATGTCGTCGAAAAGGCTCAGCCGCAGCGAGTCCACCAAGGGATACACCATGAAGACGGTGTAGACGACCACCGCTGGGGTAAGGAAGACGACGATGTGCCACGGGAACTGCCGGCGACGGCCACGGTGTGGAGGGGTCCGCCGGGCGGCGGACCCCTCCACGCTGCGCGCCCGCTCATCGCAAATCACGGGCTTGGCAACGCTACTACTCCAGTGCGTCTGCGATCATCCGACGGTTCCCTCGGGCTAACCACCCGGTTGGTACCACGAGTCTAGGCCCTCCTGGAGGCGCACCGTGGCGGCCACGGGCTCCATGTTGCCGCTGAGGACCCCGACGCTTGTCGCCCACAACTCCTCCTCGAGGTTCGGCGTGCCGCGGGACAGGATCTGGTAGGAGTTCCGGATCGTCGACTCACACTCGTCGCGCCACGACACGAACTCCTGCGCCAGCGGATCATCCAGCATCACCGGCGTGTCCTGGAGGCTGAAGAAGCCGGGCAGGGCGTTCGCGTAGATGCCGGCGAAGGCCGGCGAGGCGACCCATGTCAGGAACGTGCGTGCCGCCTCAGGGTTGGGGGTGTCCGCGTTCATGCCGATGCCGATGTCCACGTGGTCGCTGATGTAGCAGGTTCCGCCCCCGCCCTTGGTGGGAGGACGGAACGCAGCCAGTTCGAAGTCGGCGTTGGCGTTGAAACCGGTGATCTCCCAGCTACCAGCAGGATAGACGGCGGCCTGCCCGAGGGTGAAGAGGTTCTGCGCGTCCGTGTAGGTGACCGCCGAGGCACCGGTAGGCAGGTAGTCCGTCCACTGGGCCAGGTTGGCGAAGGTCTCCACGTACGCTTGGTCGGTGAGCTTCCCGGAGCCGTCGAGGAGCGCCAGACGCCCGGCCTCGCCCTTCCAATAGTTTGGTCCGACATTCTGGAACCCCATCGTTGCTGCCTCCCATTGATCGGAGAGCCCCAGCGACAGCGGGGTGTACGTGCCATCGTCGGCGATCGCCTGCAGCAGGGCGAAGAACTCCTCCTCGGACTGCGGCTCGGAGAGACCCAACTCGTCGAACGCTGTCTTGTTGTAGATGAACCCGTGGATGACCGAGGCCATCGGCACGCAGAACGGCGTGGTGCCGTCGTCGGTGATCCACGCGCTCTGGGCCACCGAACTGAAGTTCCCGATGCCGGGCAGATCGGTTAGCGGCGCGAGGTCGCCTCGGTCGAACAGCGCCAGCGAGGCATCGAACGGGCGGCAGGTGATCAGGTCGCCGGCGGTGCCCCCGGCCAGACGGGTGTCAAGCGCCCCGTTGTACTCAGTGGGCGCCGTCGGAGCGAACTCGACCTTGATGCTCGGATGTTCGGCCTCGAACGCCGGGATGATCTGATCCTCCCAGATCGCCAAGTCGTCGCTGCGCCAACTCTCGATGCTCACGCTGACGACCTCGTCGCTCGCCGACGGCGGGGGCGGGGGCTCCTCGGCGGGAGGCGGCGGGGGCTCCTCGGCGGGAGGCGGCGGGGGCTCCTCGGCGGGAGGCGGCGGGGGCTCCTCGGCGGGAGGCGGCGGAGCCTCGGCGGGAGGCGGCGGCTCCTGACCCGAGGAGGTCGCGTCGTCGTCGTCGTCACCGCCGCACGCTGCGGCGAATACGACGACGATAAGGGCAGCTGCGAACAGCCTCAGTAGCTTTGTCAACGTTGGACCTCCTTGTGTCCTCCCCCGGTGAGGGGACTATCTGATGACCCGCCGGTCGGGACTCGCTGTCGAACCCGAACTCGCCCGGCGGTTGCAGTCGGGGACACCAATCAGGCGCCTCCCGGCTTTCGGTTCAGCACGAGCACGATCGCACGCAACCATTACTTAGTATTCTGAACAAACTATGCGCTGTCAAGCCGCTTTATTCTGGCATGCCGTGTTGCCGGTGAAGTTGAGGGTCAAAGTCGCTTTCCTCACCAGCCCAAGTCTGTGCGCTACCGCCGAACGGGCTGACCTCAGGTACGAGCAAGCGGTTCCCCGTCAAGGAGGACTGTCCGCCACGGGTGTTGCCCGGTCGGGACGATCGTTGCCGGAGATTCACCCGGCGCGGCGAAGACGGCACCGCGCGTGTTCGGCGACGAATGAGATTGTGCCCCTGCAGATCGTGGCGGTGACCTCGAGGCGATCGTCGAGGAGCGTCAGGTCCGCGACCGCACCGGTGCGCAGATGCCCGCGGTCCTCGAGGCCGAGCAGGGCGGCGGGGTTGGTGGAGGCGCAGCGGACAGCATCATGCGGGCTGCAGCCCGTGAACCGCACACAGTTCCGTACTGCCTGGATCATCGACAGCGCACTGCCCGCGAGCGTGCCGTCGGGCAGGCGGATACCTGAGGTGCGGGCGCCGGCCGCCTCGTCTCCCACGTCATCGGACCCGTCGGGCATGCCCAGCACCGCCACGGCGTCGGTCACAAGGACGACCGAGCCGGCGCCCTTCGCCCTCCACACGAGGGCGACCAGCCGGGGATCGGTGTGCACCCCGTCGGCGACGATCCCCGCCACGATTCTCTCGTCGGTGAGCGCGACGCCGACCAGGTTGGGGGTGCGATGATGCAGAGGTGCCATGGCGTTGAAGATGTGGGTCACGGCGCGGACACCGGCGCCGATGGCTTCCAGCGCCCCTGCGGCGGTCGCACCGGTGTGCCCGGCGGCCACGACGACACCGTCGCCGGCCAATTGGCGGATCACGTCTGTGGCGCCGTCGAGTTCCGGTGCCAGCGTCACAAGCAACACGCCCCCGCGGCGGGCCCATCCCCTGATCAGCTCGAGGCTCGGCTCACGAAGATGTTCCCCCCGGTGAGCGCCGCGGTACCGGTGGCTCAGCATCGGACCCTCCAGATGAAGGCCCAGCGGCTCGGCCCCCCGGTAGTCGTGCGGGCGAGACTCCAACGCCGCCAGACCCCGCGGGATCGTCCCGGGCGGCCCGCTGACCAGCGTTGGAAGGAACGCGGTCACGCCGTAGCGGGGGAGGATCTCGCCGAGGGGCCACATCGTTTGCGGGTCCGCTGTCAGGTCCATCCCGTGCCCGCCGTTGATCTGCAGGTCGATGAACCCGGGCACGGCCAGCAGCCCAGTACCGTCGAACTCCGGGTGCCGCGAGCCGCCCCGGCGGTCGGGATCGGTCGCCGCGACATGGCCGGCTTCGAGCGTGATCGTCATGCTGAGCGGCCCCTCGGGTGTCGCGACAGACACACCGGTGATCCGCAGCGGCCTCATGGTCTCCCCTCGGCGAGCCTGCGCGCGGCCACCGCTGCCGCCCCGACCGCGCCGACCGGACTCGTTTCCAGCGTGAGGTTGGCCGCGAGATCGAGCGAGGCGACGAAGTCCGAGGCGGCCTCCAGTCGAGAGATTTCCGAGACGATCGCGTCGCGCAACGGCGGCCCGACGCGAGCGACGCCGCCGCCGATCACGGTGCACCCGGTGTCAAACGTCACCGCCAGCAGGTAGACCGCGCGTGCGAGGTAGGCGGCGAGACCGTCGACGATGGCGGAGGCCTCCGGGACCTCGCGCGCGGCTGCAGCGAACAGCGCGACCGCGGGAGGGTCGCCGTTGCGGTGCTTCCAGGCCCGCTCGATCGCTTTGCCCGACGCGACCGACTCGATACAACCGCGGAGCCCACAGACGCACTCGGGGCCGTCGAACGCCAAGGGGAAGTGCCCGATCTCACCCGCCACCCCCCGCCCGCCCCTGAAGATGTGGCCGTCCCGGATCACGCCGGCCGCGATCCCGGTACCGATGCTTAGGAACGCCAGGCTGTCGATGCTGCGGTCGCGCCGCATCATCTCGTAGGCGCCGAGCGCGGCCGCGTTGGCATCGTTCTCGAGAAACGACGGGACGTCGTAGTGCTCACGGATCCATGCCGCAAGGGGAAGCGTCTCGGCGCCTAGTCCCAGGTTGACCGCATCGCTGACCAACCCTCTCGCCGGATCCACGCGGCCGGGTATTCCGATGCCGATGGCGGAGAGAACCTCGTCCCGGCGTTGTGCGACGAGATCCGAGATCGCGCCGACGGCGGCATCGGCGACGACGTCGAAAGCCGCGCGACCCGTTGTGACACGAACCTCCGCGAGCGGTTCGAGGTCCCGGCCGAAAGCCGCGCCGTGGATCTTGCTGGCGCCGATGTCTAGGCCAACGATCAGCGTCGGTCGGCCGGCGGCAACTGTTGTCTCTGGAGCCACGTGTCGCTCTCTCAGGCGCGGGGACCGGCGGCGCCAGGGGCGCGAACCGACCAAGCAGCGACAGCGCGGCCGGACATCACCTGCTGCGGTACGAGCCACCGGTTGTGCCCTTGCAGCAAACGCTCTGCCGCCTCGCGGTTCTCGGCCACTAACCGGCCGTCAGGCGGAACCGGAAGATCGGAAGACATTATACGTATACTAGACAAACTATGTGTCGGCGCACCCCCCCGCTTGGAGTCCAGCTTGTCTCCCCCTGCCGGTCGCTCACACTCTTGCCGCCAGCGCCACCGAGGTGGTCCCGACGAATCCCGTAACAGCGCCGGACACGGGCCACGCATCCCTCGAACCGAACCCCGAGATCAGGACAAGACATCCGGCACGGTAGAGTTCCAAGATTGTTAGGCTGCTGAACAGTGCAGGGACGTTCGGATTCTCGCCTGCTTCGGCTGATGAATAGCCAGAAGATCGTGGATACTGTGCTTGGGGCCACACCGGACGGCATCTCCCGCGCAGACGTGGCCCGAGCGACCGGCCTGTCGAAACCCACGGTGTCGGCCCTGGTGGGTGATCTCGAGGCAGCAGGGCTCGTGCGCATGGCCGTTCCCGCCCTTCCCAGCGGAGGAATCGGTCGCCCCGCTGCGCTCTACGAGATCGTGCCCGACTCGAGCCTCGTGGCGGGCGTCGAGATCGGCGCCAGGAAGATCATCGTTGGCATAGCCGGGTTGTTGGGTCGTCCGCTCGCCGAGGAGACGATGGACACTCCTCCTGACGCCACAGCAGCTGCCGACGCGGTCGTGGCATCGGTGTCGCGCCTGCTCGACATCCACTCCGGCTGGCGCGACCGCCTCCGAGGAGCGGGTATCGGGGTCCCGGGGGTATACCGCTCGAGCACCGACAGCGTGGAGATGGCCGTCAGCCTTCCCGGGTTCGAGGACCTGAACATCCGCGCGTATCTCTCGGAACGCTTGGGCGTTACCGTGGAGGTCGACAACGACGTCAATTTGGCGGCGTTGGGCGAGGCGGACGCCGGTGCCGGGAACACCGACTTCGTCGCCGTCTTCGTCGGTGCCGGCATCGGTGCGGGGTTGATCGTTCGCGGTGAGGTCTACCGCGGCAGCGCTGGCGCCGCCGGCGAACTGGGCTCGCTGATTCTGCCATGGGCGGGGACGTCACTCGAACGCCAGGGTCCTGCGACGCTCGAGGACGTGGCCTCTTCGCCGGCCATCGGGAGGATTTTCGCCGGCGCCGTGGGCGACGGCCGCTCCTCGACGCTGGACGTCGACGCCGATGTGACGGACATCTTCGCCGCGGCGGCAGCCGGTGACGACGCAGCTGGCTACGCGCTCTCGCAGGCCGCTGCGGCGATGGCCCACGCGGTGACACACCTGTACATCATCGCCGACCCCGCTCTAATCGTGTTCAGCGGCGAGGTCGGCGCCAACCCTGTCTTCCTCGACGCCGTCGCCGATGAACTCAACAAGCTGCTCCCGCATCCCCCGGGACTCGCTCGGTCCACTCTGGGGGGGCGCGCGACGTTCCGTGGGGCGATCTCACTCGCACGCGGCGCGTTGCACGACTCGCTGGTGGAGCGACTTGTGGGCAAGAGGGCGATACCGGGAGACGCGCCGTTGAGCTACGTAACATCGGGCTACGGACGGTAGACGCAGGCGCGCCGATTGCGAGGCTGCACCCGGAGGTCCGAGCATCCGCGTCCTGTCACCGGGCCTGGCGGTAGAGCCGCCCCCAAGGCGGCTGGAGTCAACCGTCGCCGGGGGTGCTCAAACCTATCCGTTGCGTCGTGATCGACCGCTCGACTCCCAAAAGCCTGCGCCTCGTCGTCGCCCGTGACGCCGGTGATCTGGCCAACCTCGCCGCCGACGTCGTGGAGGACCACCTGAGGGCGTCAAAGGCACCCGTACTGGGTCTGGCCACCGGCGGCTCGGTGGCCGGGCTCTACGGAGAGTTAGTCCGCCGCCACCGGCAGGGCACCCTGCGCTTCGCCGGGGTACGGGCATTCCTGCTGGACGAGTACATCGGCCTCCCCGCCGACCACTCGCAGGCCTACCGCAACGTCATCCGGACCGTCCTCACCGACCACGTGGACCTCCCGCCCGGAGCCGTCCGCAGCCCCGACGCCTGGGCCGCGGACCTCCTCGCCGAGTGTGCCCGCTATGACCGCATGCTCGCCGACAGTGTGGGCCTGCAGATTCTGGGCATCGGCCGCAACGGCCACATCGCCTTCAACGAGCCTGGCTCCTCGTTGTCGGGTCGCACCCGTCCGGTGGTCATCGCCGAGCAGACCCGGTGCGACAACGCCCGCTTCTTCGACCACGCCCGCGAGGTTCCCCAGCGTGCCCTCACCCAGGGCATTGGCACGATCCTGCGGGCATCGCAACTCCTGCTGCTCGCCCAGGGCGCCGCCAAGGCCGCCGCCGTCTGCGCCGCCCTCGAAGGTCCGGTCACGGCTGCCTTGCCCGCCTCGGCCCTCCAACTCCACTCCCACGTCACTGTCGTGGCCGACCTCCTCGCCGCCTCGCAACTCTCCGATCGCACCTTGGACTGTGGCTGAGCCGCGATCCACCGGTCCGCAGGCACGGCCGGGTGCGGGCGTGAGTGCCGAAGGCTTGCCCCTTCGACGGTGGCCGGAACTACGGCCGCGACGGGTTCATGCGCTTCGGTGGCAACGGCGGGCGCAGCGTCAACTACGAGCCCAACGGCTTCTCGGGACCGGTGCAGACCGGCGAACCGCTGTGGGTGGGATTCGACGACGCCCACGCGCCGTCGTGTGCCGCGGCGAGCGGCTCGTGATCCGAGCCGCAGGCCCCCATTATCCACTCGCCATGAAGCTCCGCGCTTCTCCGCCTGAGGTCCTCGGGAACGCTGCCCAGTTGGTGATCGAGACCGGGCGCACTTGATCGCCACATGCGACTCCCGGTAACCGCCAACACCAATCTTGGATCCGCTCACCCACAACGCAATCGAGTTTAAGATCCGGGGTCGCAGCTGGCGGCTATGCGTCCGAATCGGAATCGAGGACACCATCCGCACCTGCCAACAACCCAATGGCACCGCCAAAATAGACAGCCACAGGCCATAGGGAGTGTGCGCAATTGGGCGTCGCACCAGATCTTCGCCGCAGACCTTTGGACAACGGTAATGTCTGCAATTCCGAGCACCAACCACATCTTCGTGCCTAGATTCCCTGGCCCGGACACGCATGTGCCGGAATATTCGAGCTGTAGCTCGAATATAGGTGAGCAATGTTATCGGCGCTAAGAGCTGCATTGTAAATCCGTACGTCGTCGTAGTCGGCATGACTATAGTCACTGCCGGGGCTGTTCGCGCCGAATCGAGTCAAGGGCAGATTGACCGAGTCGCCCGACTCCGTGGATACTAGGCGTCCATCAGCGTACAGTTCCATATCCGAGCCGCGGCGCATGAATACCAAGTATACCCACGTGTTCAACGGTGCCGTATAACTAAACTCGTGGTCCTCTCCCTGCACGTACGTGGCGCCTATGGAGTAGGAATTTCGCGTATATCCCACGCGATGTTCCGTACTATTGTACTGCACCAGTTTGAGCGTGCTGCGGCTCCCATGCAATATCGATTGGGAGTTCGTACCGTATCGCCTGACCCAGACCGCGACCGTCCAATCGGTCGTTATATCACTTGAGCCAACCTGCATGTAGTCATCCGTTCCGTCGAATCTCAGCGCATACGAGCCCGCGACACCAGTAATCCATGACGCGCCCGAAATAGTCCCGTCTCTACTACCTTCCTCATCGTTCGCCGTTGTTCCCGAGCCTTCCTCGAAATCCCAGTGCGTTATCAGGGAGTCTTCATAGGTGTCTGGCGTCGGAGGTAATGGCGCACCCACGAACGCGCCGTGAACATTTATCTCGGCCACCGATACCCAACGCCCCGTTGTCCTTGCACTCGTTATTCTAAACCGCAGATATCTACCACGAGCGGGGCTCGACAAGACATGCGTAGCAATCTTCGCCTCACCCGAGGAGTCCATGCCGCTAGCGACTTTAGTGCCCCAATTCCGGCCGTCGGTGCTGACAAAAAACTCGTAGTTACCAGCACGATCTCTCGGGACACCTTGCCCAGAGCTATAGTCCTCGTAGGATCGTGGAACATACTGCAGCTGCGTGATGTCATAGGTTTTGCCTAAGTCAATATCGAGATTTACCGGGCTAGCTGATGTAGCTGTTCTGTCCGGTCGCCACATGGTATCGATCCGACGATCAAAGGCGTTAGTACCCTCGTCTCCGCTGTACTCGGCAGTCACCGAATGAACGGTCCAGTCATCTTTCGCGATCCCGCTATGAACCCTTACGAGCGATGACCCGATCGGGTGGCCAACAGCCAGACGTCGTGTGCGCAGATCACCAATCGTCCCTCCTGATGGATTAGTCCAAAGCTTTTCCGCCAGCACGACCCGTGGAAAGTCGAGCAACACCTCGTACGTGTCGTCCGCAAAGAACCTAGAGTTACTGTCAGCCCAGACAGAAATCTGATAACCGCGCCAATCGTCAGACGTGCTTAGTGTGGCACTATAGAAGGGTCCCTCAGTTGGGAACCTATGGATCCATGGGACCAGATAGAGGTTGAAGGCGTTATTCACCGTATGGGCGAGTGGAGTCATCGTAAGGCCCGTATAGTTCCGCCTTGTATACACGAGATCGAAGCCATCAGCAATGAATTTCGGTCCGTCGGGCCTACCCCCGATCTCGTCGTCGTCCCAGAGGTACACAACAACGTCAGTATCGACAGCGGTTCTTGCCGAAGCAGAGTGTTCATATCCATTCCAGATCGCGAGTTCCTTCCCCAGCGTTTTGACATGAGCATTCATTTCATTAATGAAATGTGGCAACACGTCGCCATTATCTGAGAGGCCGTTCGCTTGCGCGAATTCCCTAATCTCCTGGCACCGCTCCATATCGGTGTTGAAATATGCCTCGTCGGCTCCGATATGGAAGTATGGTCCGTCGAACCAAGGAGCAAATTCGCTGAGAAGAGTCTTGGCGTACCCTCGTCCACGTGAATTGGCGAAATTTATCGACCAGTTGGGCTCATTGCCCCAAAGTCCTCGGTTCAATCTTAGGCACGTGGAGTGCGTAAACCCGAGTTCCTCGCCGGGGTTTTGCCGGTTATAGTACTGGACAATTGCCGTTGCATGCCCAGGCATATCAATTTCCGGAATTATAACCACATGATTTTTCTTCGCGAGCGTCTGCAGACGGTCGATGTCTTCCCGATCGTACGATCCGCTGCTGTGTTCGAGGCCCGGAAAGTTCGGGCTGTCTAGGCGAAAGCCGCCCTCGGACTCGGTAAAATGGGCATGGAAGACGTTCAACTTGTACCAGCCCATTTCTTGGATCAGCCCCTCGAGATAGTCCATTTCCCAGTACTTCCTGCCCATATCAAGCATCACACCTCGATAGAATTTGGTTGGGTAGTCGGTAGCGACACCCTTTGGGAGCGTACGCATATCTTGGGATTGACCCAGAATCTGGAGAATTGTCTGACCGCCATAGAATATGCCGGCGGTCGTGTTCGCTGCTATCGTGACGCTGTCTCCAATCGTTAGATTATAGCCTTCGTTGCCGATAGTGCTATCCTCTGAGTTGAGAAGCGACAACACGATGTCGCCAGCTTCTGCGGTCGGGGCCGCTGCGGTTGTTGCCGTGATCCTAAGCCCGGTGAGAGCAAGAAGATCCTCGCCGAGATTGCTGGCGGTCTCAGCAATCGTTGTTGTGATTCCGTGAACGGTAGACTCGGTTGATCTCGCCGCGCTATCGATAATGATGGAGGAAGTAGAGGCAAGTGTGAAGGTCCCGGTCCGGCCGGTCCAACTCCGTATCTGCGGCACGACTATCGGGCGGTCATTGGTCGTATCCTGTGCGGACACAGGCGCGGTCGAGCTGACGATAATCACGAGCATTGCCGCTAGGCAGAGCGCAGTATTAGCCAGTCGGACTGTCGCGGAAGTGCCGCTCGGGCGAATTGGTCTGGTTGTCATCATGCTCGGGTTCCTCCCCCTCTTCTCTGGGAGTTAGCGATTATCATCATCCGGAAGCCAAAGTCTGTAAGGCTTCTGACCTCCGAGACGTTTGATCGGCATGCTGTGATCTCTCGAGGGTTGCTGTACTAATGACTACGGGGTCTCGTCTTAGTCGCCGAGGCTACGGCTACCATATGCATCCTGTCAAGTGAGCCAATGATATGACGATCGACGATCGGGGCGTCTTCTTGCTTTTGCCGTCACGTGTCCGATCGCGTTGGGGTCGCTTCGGCGCCGCAGTTGATTCTGAATTCCACGACGGTAGCAGCGATCGCAGGCAGCAGTCGAGAACGGCGCGTCTTCCACGGTGTGACACGCTGATCAGGTAGCTTTGATATTGTGCACGTCGCGTCGCAGCCAACACCCTCAGCACCACCCGCAGCTTCTCCTCGGGCAACATTTCGAAGCCGTCGCCATCGCGATCTCCTGGCATCAGATTCAAACCGAGAACTGGGCAAGAAACGACGACTCGCGGCACGGCCGAGCAAAACGGCGCCAAACAGGATGCTGATTGCAGCGGTGCGCAGCCACAAGGATACCTCAACGCTACCGGTCGCAATGGACCCTGAACTCCATTGTGATTCTGGACGGCGCTCTCAGCAGATCCAATGTGAAGGCCCGATGCTCCGCGGTACATCCGTCTGGGAGTTCAGATAGAGAGACCGTCGCGTGGCAACCACGACCGTCGGTGTCCAGCACGGGAACAGCAGCGCCGTTCCGAGCATCCGGATCCGCTCGATCGGCAGCTAAGGCGGCGCTGATGTTGAAGCGGCCGGGCATGAGTCGCACCAGTCTGGTCACGAGCGGGGCAATGCTGGGTGCAGGCAGAATCCCAGGCAATGTTGGGTCGGACGAGGCAGGTGGGGGACAGACGGTGGACAGTGTGTACCGGGCATTAGCCCCGCCGGAGTCGCCGATTACACGCTGTATCAGGACGATGGGTATGGTGGTCACGTCGACTCCAAATTCGACACTGGCGCCGGGACTCAACCTTCTGACAGAGTCAACCCCGTTCGCTGCTGAGAATCCGAGAGACAGCTGTAGGCGGATGTCGTAGTGGCAGTTTCCCCCGGCGGCCTCCTCGACGACCTTCAGCTCGATCTGGATGGTGTCGTCGAGGACGTCTGTCGGTGTGCCGCGGTCATCTACCTCTGGCTCCGCGCTCACAACACTACAACTTCCGGGCGCTCCTTGCGCGGGAATGGCGTACGCCACGAGACTCATTGCCAGAATCGCAGTGCGGTCCGGATTGTCCGGTAGCGGACTGATCCGCACCATGATCCTTGAGCCCTGGGCGCAACTTGTCGAAGCACTCGACACCATGATTCGTATCTCGTTGTTGCTGTCCGGGGTGAAGGGATCTGGCCCAACTTTGCAGATTGCCCCGGTCGTGGATTCAATCAACGAGGCGTTCCACTCATATGCGCATATGGGATTGATTCTGATGACTTGAGAGGCTCCGGTTCCTGTTAGCTCGCCCGGAGTGGGGTCGGAATCCTGTCCTGTCGAGGCCGTAACGGTCATCCTCAAGATCCCGGACACGCCCGACGTGCCTGCACCCGGATCACATCCGCCCTGCGTCCTCCAGCTCACGGTATAAGTACCAGCGACGTCGGCGCTAACCCTGATTGTTCACGGGGTGTGGGGTGGTGGGGGTGCGCGTCCGCGGAAAAGCCTCTCTGACGTGGGATGATGCGTGTGTCAAGCACGTTTCGATCCCAGGAAGAGAGGCATTTCCGAGGTGAAGTCTAACAGTGTGCGGCAGGTGCGGGTAGAAGGCGGCGGCGGGGGGCTGGTTGGTCTTGTGGGGTTGCACGCTTTGGGGGCGTTTGCTGATCGGTTCGGTGTGGGGGCGTCTTTGTCGGCTGGTGTGCGCTGGGGCGGTGAGCGGGCGCCGGGCCATGATCGGGGCAAGGTGTTGACCCAGGCGATGTTGATGCTCGCCGGCGGCGGGGAGTGTTGTAGTGATATCGAGTATCTGCGCGCCGAGGGGGGCCTGTTCGGCGACGTGCCCTCGGCGCCGACGTTGTATCGGACGCTGCGGTCGCTGGACCCCGCGACGGTGGAGGATCTGTGGGCGCGCCAGGCGGCGGTGCGCGCGCAGGTGTGGGCGCGCCGCGCCGCCGATGCCGCGGGGCCGGTGGTCTTGGACATCGACGCGACGCTGGTGGAGATCCACAGCGAACACAAAGCCGGCGCGGCGGCGCATTTCAAGGGCGGCTACGGGTTTCATCCGTTGGTGTGTTTCAGCGACGACGGCGACGCGCTGGCGGCGATGTTGCGTCCCGGCAACGCCGCGGCCAACAACATCGACGACCACATAGACGTCTTCGACGCGGCGCTCGGGCGGCTGCCGGGGGAGGTGGCGGCGGGCCACCGCCCCGGCGACGACGCCGCCCTCGTGATGTGCCCGGTGGTGTTGCGCACCGACTCGGCGGGCTGCTCGACGAAGATCGCCGCAGCCGCCCGGGACCGCAACGTGGGATTCTCCCTGGTAGCGCGCCGCAACGGCGCCATCGACGCGGCCATCGCCAAGGCGCCCGTCACCGACAAGCGCCGGCAGCCGGCGATCAAACAGAACGGCGCCCTGCGCCCCGGCGCCGCGGTCGCGGACCTCACCGAGTACATCGACACCAGCGACTGGCCCCCCGGGACGCGCCTGATCGTGCGCCGCGAACCCCGCCACCCCGGCGCGCAACGCTCGCTGTTCGCAAGCGACAACTGGCGCTACTGGGGCCACTGGACCGACCGAGGGGGCCCCGCCGTCGACTGCGACGCGCACATGCGCGCCCACGCCGTCGTCGAGGACCACATCGCCGCCGTCAAAACCAGCGGCCTGTTGCGCCTGCCCTTCGGGGACTTCGACGCCAACGCCGCCTGGGTCGCGCTCATCTGCTGGGCGCGCAGCCTCGTCGTGTGGTTCCAACAACTCGCCTGCACCGCCGGCGCCTTCGCCGAAGCCGCCGCCGAACGCCTCCGCTGGACCCTCTGGCACACCCCCGGACGCCTCGTCCGCTCCGGGCGCCGAACGATCATCCGCCTACCCACCAACCACCCCGGAGCACCGCACCTCGCCCGCATCTACAACCACATCGCCGCCCTCCGCTGAAACCCCAGCGAAGGCCACCAAAACACCACAACCGCCACCACAAACCACCCGGCGGGCCAACCTCACACGCCCCCACACCAACCACAAACCCCAAACAACACCCCACCGGACCCCAAACCCACAATCAAACACCCCACCAGCACCCAACACCCCGCCCAAAGACCCCACAAACAACCAAACCACCCCCCCAACCATTCTCATGAACAATCAGGGCTAGAGGCAGCCCGAGGCGGATCTCGTAGCGGCAGTCTTCCCTGGCGACTGCTGTGGCAACCTCCAGCTCAATCTTGAGTCTGTCGTCGGTGTCGTCATTCGGAGTGCCCCGATTGTCAACCTTCGATGTCGAAGTCACGGTTGTGCACTCGTCGGATACACCGTCCGTCGGGACAGCGGTCGCCGCGAACGCGGTCGAGAATCTGGCCGCGAGGATGGCACCGCGATGGGGTCCTTCACTTACTGGGTTCAGTCCTACCGTGATCAGGCTGGTCGGCGCCACGACCACGGCGCGGGGGGTGACGGTGACCGCCACGTCGGGCGCGGTGACGTTGTTGGCGCCGTAGTCCGCGCCGGCGACGGTGTGGGTGACCGTCGTCGACCCGGTGGCGACGAGCGCGACCGCGGCGGCGTCGATGCGGTCGGTCTTGCGGCCGTGGCCCGTGTCGAGGATCCGCACCCGCGCCGAGAGGGTGGCGGGCACATCGACGACATGCTCGCCGGCGGCGACGAGTTGCTGGGCCAGCAACTGGCCCAGGCCGCGGGCGCCTTCGATCCCCCAGCGGCGCTCGGGCCACTGCGCCGCCCAGCTCAACGACTCCTCGGGCGTCGTGCGCGTCGCGCGCAGTCTGATCGTGGCGGCTTCGACGGACCCGGGACCGATCGCGGTCGCCGTGTGGGAAGCCTTGTGCGGGTCGATACCGATAACGATCGTCATTCGTCGCTCCTTCGGTTGCCGAACAATGGGTTCCACGGCGGGCAACCTGAATTCAGGGAACGATGCACGCCTCTATTGAGCCACGCCGCAGCGGGCGGCTACCGGCTGGGCACGCTATGAGAGAGCCACACCGAAGTGGGCAAGGAGCGTGAGAGCCCAACCGGTCACCGACCTCGCACCCTACGCCCCCGTCGGGACCGGGATGCTGGCCCCACTTCAACAAGTCAGGAGCCTTGAGCCCAGCACCGTGAGTGTCCTGTCCGCCGTCCCGGCCGGCGGTGCCCAGACCCGTCAAGTCGTGCTCGAAGGAGGCAGCGTCATTATGTCCGAGAAGTCTGTTGATGTCATCGGCGGCGTGGACACGCACCGCGACAGCCACGTGGCCGCCGCAGTGGATTCCGCGGGGCGCCTGTTGGGCGCCGAGTCGTTCCCGGCGACAGCCGCCGGCTATGGCGAGCTTCTCGCCTGGTTGGGGAACTGGGGCGAGGTGGTGCGTGTCGGTGTGGAGGGCACCGGCAGCTACGGCGCCGGCTTGGCGCGCCATCTCGCGCGGCGGGCGTCTGTGTGGTGGAAGTGAACCGCCCCAACCGCCAGACGCGCCGGCGCCGCGGCAAGTCCGACACCGTCGACGCCGAAGCCGCGGCCCGCGCCGCCCTCGGCGGCGACGCCACCGCGCAGCCCAAAGCCCACGACGGGCCGGTGGAGGCGATCCGGATGCTGCGCATCGCCCGGCGCTCGGCGCTCAAGGCCCGCACTCAGGCGCACAACCAGATCCACGACCTGATCGTCACCGCCCCCGAGGCGCTCAAAGCCCAGCTCGCGCCTCTGCGCGCCGGCGCTCTCGTCGACACGTGCGCATGCCTGCGCCCCCACACCACGACCGACCCCGTCGCCAGGGCGGCCAAGTCGGCGCTGCGCACCCTCGCGCGCCGCTACCGGGCGCTCAGCGTCGAGATCGCCGACCTAGATGCTGATCTCCTCGACCTCTGCCAACAAGCCAACCCCGCCCTTCTCGGCGCGCCCGGTGTCGGTGCCGACGTGGCGGCGACACTGCTCGTCGCCGCCCGCCCCTACGCCCGGGCATGGTCGAATCAGTCATCTGACGCTCCTCTCACAGCGCCACGATCCCACCCCAACGTTGTGTAATCAACCACCCCAAACCGGACACGATTTCAGAATCACTACAGCGACCGCCACGCCAACAATGCCCTGTGGCGCGTCGCCACCGTGCGACTCTCCTACGACTCGCGCACCCGCGACTACGCCGCCCGGCGCCGCGCCGAAGGCAAGACCCGCCGCGAGATCGTCCACTGCCTCGAACGCCACATCGCCCGAGAGATCTATCGACTCCTCACCAACCCCTCGGCCGTACCCCATGGCGCCGACCTGTGCCAACAACGCCACCAGGCCAACATCGCCCTCACCACCGCCGCACAAGCGCTCGACACCCACCCGAGCCGCATCTCAGCGCTCGAACGCAGCACCCACCACAACCACGACCTCGCCACCCGCTACCAGAACTGGCTCACCGGACACGCCGCTTGACACCTATAGGAGCATCCCGCGACACCAACCACCAGACAGAACCCACATCACCCCACGCGAATTCCACTGATCGCAGATCGCGACTTCCGCTGATCGCTCACAACGTGGCCTGTTGGAGTCGAGGGGAGCCTTCAGCAAGAAGGACAGCATCTATCTGCGCGTGGCAGTTGCGCTGTCGGTGTCGTCACTGCAGTTGATCGTGAATTCTACGATTGTCCTAGCCGCCGCTGTTGGGAGGAACACGGTTGCGCTGGGCCGGTCTGACGCACAGCCGTCGGGGAGTTCGGATAGTGCGATGGTCGCCCAGCAGATGAGGGCCCCGTCGTCAACAGCGAGTAAGCCAAACCCGTCTTCGACATCCTCCGCCGACGGATCCCCTGCGAAGGCGGCGCTGATGTCGAAACGACCCGCCCGCAGTTGCACAAGCCGGGTCGCGTAGGTGCCGCTGCCCCCGCCAGACCCCGGCTCCGCTGCAGGGGGCAGGTCATCGGCTGAGGCGGGCACATAACACGTCTTCGACAATCCGTATCGGGCGCCGGCGCTAGCGGCGTCACCGACGACGTTCTGCACCAGGACGATGGTGCGGGTGGCCACGCCGACGCTTGTTTCGACGGTGGCACCAGGCTCCACGCCTCTCGCGACACTCCCTCCGGGTGCTGTCGAGAATCCTGCAGGCAGATGAAGCGTCACGTCGTAGCGGCAGTCCTCTTCAGCCGCTGCTTCCTCGATGACTGTCAACTCGATCAGGAGGGCATCGTCTGTGACGTCGTCAGGGGTATCCCGGTCGTCCACGTCCGACGCCGCGCCGGCGATCGTGCACGTGTCCGGCGCGTTCTCTGCCGGGACAGTGGTCGCCGTGAAACTGGTCGCCACGAGCGCACCACGATCCGGGCCGTCGGTAGCTGGATTGACGCGCACGATGATGCTCGAGCCCTTGCTGCAGCTAGTAGCAGGTTCGGGCACCGTAATCACGATCTCATCGTCGTTGTCGGGTGCGAACGGAGTCGGGCCGACCCCGCAAATGGCACCCGTCGTGAGTTCGACGAGCGAAGCCCTCCACTCGTAGGTGCAGACGGGGTTGATTATGACGATCCGGTCCTCTGCGGTTCCTGTGAGTTCGCCCGGACTGGGCGTGGCGTCCGGCTCCCGTGCGCTGTCAACGGTCATCACGACCATGCCGGACGTGCCTGATGTGCCCGCACCCGGATCGCATCCGTCCAGGGCCATCCAGTTCACCGTATAGGTACCCGCCGTGTCGGCGCTGGTGATCTTGACCGGTAGCGCGACCGGCAGACCCTGCACAAGCCTCCCACCTCCTCGCGCGGCGATGTCGTCGCTGCATTCGATTTTGAACTCCACGATGGCCACGTCCGCCGCAGAGGACATGTCGGCAACCCTCACGGTTGACTCCGCGGCGCACCGCTCGGGCAGATCCGACACCGAGACGACCGTCTCGCAGGAGCGTCCCATGTTGTCCAGCACACGAACCACGAGCCCGTCCATAGCGTCCGCGGCTGCGGGATCCTCCGCCAAGAGGTCGGTGATGTTGAAACTGCCCTCGCTCAAGGGCACTCGATAAGCTGGGGGAATTGTGACGATGCCGCCACCGCCGGGGCGCGGCTCCAACGGTGGCGGCAGATTATCGACTGTTGCAGGAGCCTTGCAGGTCGTGGACAGATCGTACTGCGCACGGCCGTCTCGAGAGTCTCCGACGACGCTCTGCACCAGGAAGATGGTCTTGGTAACCACCGTGACTCCGACATTGACAGTGGCGCCTGGCTGTACGCCCCTAACAGCCTTTCGGGTCCCAAGCGCTATGGAGAACTCCGACGGCGCGAAGAGGGTGATGTCGTAGAGGCAGTCGCTCCCACTAGGTGCTTGCCAGATGACCGGTAGCTCAATAACGACGACATCGTCGGTGGTGTCGTTCGGTGTCCGCCGGTCGTCCACGTTGGACTCTGCGCTCACGGTGGTGCACCTGCTCGACGCTCCGCCCGCTGGAACAGCAGTCGCCGCGAACTCCATCGCGAACCTACTCGCCAGAATGGCGCCGCGATCCAGATCTCTCACGACCGGATTCAACCTCACCGTGACGCGCGCGACGTCCACGCCGCGGGCCGCCACGGTGACCGCCACGTCCGGCGCCGTCACATTGTTGGCGCCGTAGTCGCCGCCGGCGACGGTGTGGGAGACCGTGGCGGACCCCGCCGCGTGGCCACTCACGGTCACCGTCTGGGGCGTGTCCCAGTTCGCCGTCGTGAACCTCAACGCGCCCGACACCGTCGCCGTGGCGGCCGTGTCGCTGGTCGGCGTGACCGTCACGGTCGCGGTCGGCTCGGTCGCCAGGACCACCTCGTAGGTGTTCGACCCGCCCGCCGTGACGCTCAACACGGTCGGCGCGACGACCACGCCGCGGGCCGCCACGGTGACCGCCACGTCCGGCGCCGTCACATTGTTCGACCCGTAGTCGCCGCCCACCACGGTGTGGGAGACCGTCGCGTCGCCGGGCGCGTGGCCGCTGACGGTCACCGTCTGGGGCGTGTCCCAGTTCGCCGTCGTGAACCTCAACGCGCCCGACACCGTCGCCGCCGCCGTATCAGAACTCGCCGGCGTCACGGTCACGGTCGCGGTCGGCTCGGTCGCCAGGACCACCTCGTAGGTCGCCGTGGCGCCCGCGGTGACGTCCAGGCTGGTCGGCGCGCCGACCACGCCGCGGGCCGCCACGGTGACCGCCACGTCGTCCGCGGGGACATTGTTGGCGCCGTAGTCGCCGCCCACCACGGTGTGGGTCACCGTCGCGTCGCCGGGCGCGTGGCCGCTGACGGTCACCGTCTGGGGCGTGTCCCAGTTCGCCGTCGTGAACGTCAACGCGCCCGACACGGTCGCCGTGGCGGCCGTGTCGCTGGTCGGCGTGACGGTCACGGTCGCGGTCGGCTCGGTCGCCAGGACCACCTCGTAGGTCGCCGTGGCGCCCGCGGTGACGTCCAGGCTGGTCGGCTCGACGACCACGCCGCGGGCCGCCACGGTGACCGCCACGTCCGGCGCCGTCACACTGTTCGACCCGTAGTCGCCGCCCACCACGGTGTGGGAGACCGTGGCGGACCCCGCCGCGTGGCCACTCACGGTCACCGTCTGGGGCGTGTCCCAGTTCGCCGTCGTGAACCTCAACGCGCCCGACACCGTCGCCGTGGCGGCCGTGTCGCTGGTCGGCGTGACCGTCACGGTCGCGGTCGGCTCGGTCGCCAGGACCACCTCGTAGGTCGCCGTGGCGCCCGCGGTGACGTCCAGGCTGGTCGGCGCGACGACCACGCCGCGGGCCGCCACGGTGACCGCCACGGCGGGCGCCGTCACATTGTTCGACCCGTAGTCGCCGCCCACCACGGTGTGGGAGACCGTCGCGTCGCCGGCCGCGACGCCACTCACGGTCACCGTCTGGGGCGTGTCCCAGTTCGCCGTCGTGAACCTCAACGCGCCCGACACCGTCGCCGTGGCGGCCGTGTCGCTGGTCGGCGTGACGGTCACGGTCGCGGTCGGCTCGGTCGCCAGGACCACCTCGTAGGTCGCCGTGGCGCCCGCGGTGACGTCCAGGCTGGTCGGCTCGACGACCACGCCGCGGGCCGCCACGGTGACCGCCACGTCGGGCGCCGTCACATTGTTGGCGCCGTAGTCGCCGCCCACCACGGTGTGGGAGACCGTGGCGGACCCCGCCGCGTGGCCACTCACGGTCACCGTCTGGGGCGTGTCCCAGTTCGCCGTCGTGAACCTCAACGCGCCCGACACCGTCGCCGTGGCGGCCGTGTCGCTGGTCGGCGTGACCGTCACGGTCGCGGTCGGCTCGGTCGCCAGGACCACCTCGTAGGTGTTCGACCCGCCCGCCGTGACGCTCAACACGGTCGGCTCGACGACCACGCCGCGGGCCGCCACGGTGACCGCCACGTCCGGCGCCGTCACATTGTTCGACCCGTAGTCGCCGCCCACCACGGTGTGGGAGACCGTCGCGTCGCCGGCCGCGACGCCACTCACGGTCACCGTCTGGGGCGTGTCCCAGTTCGCCGTCGTGAACCTCAACGCGCCCGACACCGTCGCCGTGGCGGCCGTGTCGCTGGTCGGCGTCACGGTCACGGTCGCGGTCGGCTCGGTCGCCAGGACCACCTCGTAGGTCGCCGTGGCGCCCGCGGTGACGTCCAGGCTGGTCGGCTCGACGGTCACCGCCCGGGCCGCGACGGTGACCGCCACGTCGTCCGCGGGGACATTGTTGGCGCCGTAGTCGCCGCCGGCGACGGTGTGGGAGACCGTGGCGGACCCCGCCGCGTGGCCACTCACGGTCACCGTCTGCGCGGTCGCCCAGTTCGCCGTCGTGAACCTCAACGCGCCCGACACCGTCGCCGTGGCGGCCGTGTCGCTGGTCGGCGTGACCGTCACGGTCGCGGTCGGCTCGGTCGCCAGGACCACCTCGTAGGTGTTCGACCCGCCCGCGGTGACGTCCAGGCTGGTCGGCTCGACGGTCACCGCCCGGGCCGCGACGGTGACCGCCACGTCGTCCGCGGGGACATTGTTGGCGCCGTAGTCGCCGCCGGCGACGGTGTGGGTCACCGTCGCGTCGCCGGCCGCGTGGCCACTCACGGTCACCGTCTGGGGCGTGTCCCAGTTCGTCGTCGTGAACCTCAACGCGCCCGACACCGTCGCCGCCGCCGTATCAGAACTCGCCGGCGTCACGGTCACCGGCCCCGTCGGCTCGGTCGCCAGGACCACCTCGTAGGTCGCCGTGGCGCCCGCGGTGACGTCCAGGCTGGTCGGCGCGACGGTCACCGCCCGGGCCGCGACGGTGACCGCCACGTCCGGCGCCGTCACATTGTTGGCGCCGTAGTCGCCGCCGGCGACGGTGTGGGAGACCGTCGCGTCGCCGGCCGCGTGGCCACTCACGGTCACCGTCTGCGCGGTCGCCCAGTTCGCCGTCGTGAACCTCAACGCGCCCGACACCGTCGCCGTGGCGGCCGTGTCGCTGGTCGGCGTGACCGTCACGGTCGCGGTCGGCTCGGTCGCCAGGACCACCTCGTAGGTCGCCGTGGCGCCCGCCGTGACGTCCAGGCTGGTCGGCTCGACGGTCACCGCCCGGGCCGCGACGGTGACCGCCACGTCGTCCGCGGGGACATTGTTGGCGCCGTAGTCGCCGCCGGCGACGGTGTGGGAGACCGTGGCGGACCCGGCCGCGTGGCCGCTGACGGTCACCGTCTGCGCGGTCGCCCAGTTCGTCGTGGTGAACGTCAACGCGCCCGACACCGTCGCCGTGGCGGCCGTGTCGCTGGTCGGCGTCACGGTCACGGTCGCGGTCGGCTCGGTCGCCAGGACCACCTCGTAGGTCGCCGTGGCGCCCGCGGTGACGTCCAGGCTGGTCGGCGCGACGTCCACGCCGCGGGCCGCCACGGTGACCGCCACGTCGTCCGCGGGGACATTGTTCGACCCGTAGTCGCCGCCGGCGACGGCGTGGGAGACCGTGGCGGACCCCGCCGCGTGGCCACTCACGGTCACCGTCTGCGCGGTCGCCCAGTTCGCCGTCGTGAACCTCAACGCGCCCGACACCGTCGCCGTGGCGGCCGTGTCGCTGGTCGGCGTCACGGTCACGGTCGCGGTCGGCTCGGTCGCCAGGACCACCTCGTAGGTCGCCGTGGCGCCCGCCGTGACGTCCAGGCTGGTCGGCTCGACGACCACGCCGCGGGCCGCGACGGTGACCGCCACGTCCGGCGCCGTCACATTGTTGGCGCCGTAGTCGCCGCCGGCGACGGCGTGGGAGACCGTCGCGTCGCCGGCCGCGTGGCCACTCACGGTCACCGTCTGGGGCGTGTCCCAGTTCGCCGTCGTGAACCTCAACGCGCCCGACACCGTCGCCGCCGCCGTATCAGAACTCGCCGGCGTCACGGTCACCGGCCCCGTCGGCTCGGTCGCCAGGACCACCTCGTAGGTCGCCGTGGCGCCCGCGGTGACGTCCAGGCTGGTCGGCTCGACGACCACGCCGCGGGCCGCGACGGTGACCGCCACGTCGTCCGCGGGGACATTGTTCGACCCGTAGTCGCCGCCCACCACGGTGTGGGAGACCGTGGCGGACCCCGCCGCGTGGCCACTCACGGTCACCGTCTGCGCGGTCGCCCAGTTCGTCGTGGTGAACGTCAACGCGCCCGACACCGTCGCCGTGGCGGCCGTGTCGCTGGTCGGCGTGACCGTCACGGTCGCGGTCGGCTCGGTCGCCAGGACCACCTCGTAGGTCGCCGTGGCGCCCGCGGTGACGTCCAGGCTGGTCGGCTCGACGACCACCGCCCGGGCCGCCACGGTGACCGCCACGTCGTCCGCGGGGACATTGTTGGCGCCGTAGTCGCCGCCGGCGACGGTGTGGGAGACCGTGGCGGACCCCGCCGCGTGGCCACTCACGGTCACCGTCTGCGCGGTCGCCCAGTTCGTCGTGGTGAACGTCAACGCGCCCGACACGGTCGCCGTGGCGGCCGTGTCGCTGGTCGGCGTCACGGTCACGGTCGCGGTCGGCTCGGTCGCCAGGACCACCTCGTAGGTCGCCGTGGCGCCCGCGGTGACGTCCAGGCTGGTCGGCTCGACGACCACGCCGCGGGCCGCCACGGTGACCGCCACGTCGTCCGCGGGGACATTGTTGGCGCCGTAGTCGCCGCCGGCGACGGTGTGGGAGACCGTGGCGGACCCCGCCGCGTGGCCGCTGACGGTCACCGTCTGCGCGGTCGCCCAGTTCGCCGTCGTGAACCTCAACGCGCCCGACACGGTCGCCGTGGCGGCCGTGTCGCTGGTCGGCGTCACGGTCACGGTCGCGGTCGGCTGGGTCGCCAGGACCACCTCGTAGGTGTTCGACCCGCCCGCCGTGACGCTCAACACGGTCGGCGCGACGGTCACCGCCCGGGCCGCGACGGTGACCGCCACGTCGTCCGCGGGGACATTGTTGGCGCCATAGTCGCCGCCGGCGACGGTGTGGGTCACCGTCGCGTCGCCGGCCGCGTGGCCGCTGACGGTCACCGTCTGGGGCGTGTCCCAGTTCGTCGTGGTGAACGTCAACGCGCCCGACACGGTCGCCGTGGCGGCCGTGTCGCTGGTCGGCGTCACGGTCACGGTCGCGGTCGGCTCGGTCGCCAGGACCACCTCGTAGGTGTTCGACCCGCCCGCCGTGACGCTCAACACGGTCGGCGCGACGGTCACCGCCCGGGCCGCGACGGTGACCGCCACGTCGTCCGCGGGGACATTGTTCGACCCGTAGTCGCCGCCCACCACGGTGTGGGTCACCGTCGCGTCGCCGGGCGCGACGCCACTCACGGTCACCGTCTGGGGCGTGTCCCAGTTCGCCGTCGTGAACGTCAACGCGCCCGACACGGTCGCCGTGGCGGCCGTGTCGCTGGTCGGCGTCACGGTCACCGGCCCCGTCGGCTCGGTCGCCAGGACCACCTCGTAGGTCGCCGTGGCGCCCGCCGTGACGTCCAGGCTGGTCGGCTCGACGACCACGCCGCGGGCCGCCACGGTGACCGCCACGTCGTCCGCGGGGACATTGTTCGACCCGTAGTCGCCGCCGGCGACGGCGTGGGAGACCGTCGCGGACCCCGCCGCGTGGCCACTCACGGTCACCGTCTGGGGCGTGTCCCAGTTCGCCGTCGTGAACCTCAACGCGCCCGACACCGTCGCCGCCGCCGTATCAGAACTCGCCGGCGTCACGGTCACCGGCCCCGTCGGCTCGGTCGCCAGGACCACCTCGTAGGTCGCCGTGGCGCCCGCCGTGACGCTCAACACGGTCGGCGCGACGACCACGCCGCGGGCCGCCACGGTGACCGCCACGTCGTCCGCGGGGACATTGTTCGACCCGTAGTCGCCGCCGGCGACGGCGTGGGAGACCGTCGCGTCGCCGGCCGCGTGGCCACTCACGGTCACCGTCTGGGGCGTGTCCCAGTTCGCCGTCGTGAACCTCAACGCGCCCGACACCGTCGCCGCCGCCGTATCAGAACTCGCCGGCGTCACGGTCACCGGCCCCGTCGGCTCGGTCGCCAGGACCACCTCGTAGGTGTTCGACCCGCCCGCCGTGACGTCCAGGCTGGTCGGCGCGACGACCACGCCGCGGGCCGCCACGGTGACCGCCACGTCGTCCGCGGGGACATTGTTCGACCCGTAGTCGCCGCCGGCGACGGCGTGGGAGACCGTGGCGGACCCCGCCGCGTGGCCACTCACGGTCACCGTCTGGGGCGTGTCCCAGTTCGCCGTCGTGAACCTCAACGCGCCCGACACCGTCGCCGTGGCGGCCGTGTCGCTGGTCGGCGTGACCGTCACGGTCGCGGTCGGCTCAGTCGCCAGGACCACCTCGTAGGTGTTCGACCCGCCCGCCGTGACGTCCAGGCTGGTCGGCGCGACGACCACGCCGCGGGCCGCGACGGTGACCGCCACGTCCGGCGCCGTCACATTGTTGGCGCCGTAGTCGCCGCCGGCGACGGCGTGGGAGACCGTCGCGTCGCCGGCCGCGTGGCCACTCACGGTCACCGTCTGCGCGGTCGCCCAGTTCGCCGTCGTGAACCTCAACGCGCCCGACACCGTCGCCGTGGCGGCCGTGTCGCTGGTCGGCGTGACCGTCACGGTCGCGGTCGGCTCGGTCGCCAGGACCACCTCGTAGGTGTTCGACCCGCCCGCCGTGACGCTCAACACGGTCGGCTCGACGACCACGCCGCGGGCCGCCACGGTGACCGCCACGTCGTCCGCGGGGACATTGTTCGACCCGTAGTCGCCGCCCACCACGGTGTGGGAGACCGTCGCGTCGCCGGCCGCGACGCCACTCACGGTCACCGTCTGCGCGGTCGCCCAGTTCGCCGTCGTGAACCTCAACGCGCCCGACACCGTCGCCGTGGCGGCCGTGTCGCTGGTCGGCGTGACCGTCACGGTCGCGGTCGGCTCGGTCGCCAGGACCACCTCGTAGGTCGCCGTGGCGCCCGCCGTGACGCTCAACACGGTCGGCTCGACGACCACGCCGCGGGCCGCCACGGTGACCGCCACGTCCGGCGCCGTCACATTGTTCGACCCGTAGTCGCCGCCCACCACGGCGTGGGAGACCGTCGCGGACCCCGCCGCGTGGCCACTCACGGTCACCGTCTGGGGCGTGTCCCAGTTCGCCGTCGTGAACCTCAACGCGCCCGACACCGTCGCCGCCGCCGTATCAGAACTCGCCGGCGTCACGGTCACCGGCCCCGTCGGCTCGGTCGCCAGGACCACCTCGTAGGTGTTCGACCCGCCCGCGGTGACGTCCAGGCTGGTCGGCTCGACGACCACGCCGCGGGCCGCGACGGTGACCGCCACGTCGTCCGCGGGGACATTGTTCGACCCGTAGTCGCCGCCCACCACGGCGTGGGAGACCGTCGCGTCGCCGGCCGCGACGCCACTCACGGTCACCGTCTGCGCGGTCGCCCAGTTCGCCGTCGTGAACCTCAACGCGCCCGACACCGTCGCCGTGGCGGCCGTGTCGCTGGTCGGCGTGACCGTCACGGTCGCGGTCGGCTCGGTCGCCAGGACCACCTCGTAGGTGTTCGACCCGCCCGCCGTGACGCTCAACACGGTCGGCGCGACGACCACGCCGCGGGCCGCCACGGTGACCGCCACGTCGTCCGCGGGGACATTGTTGGCGCCGTAGTCGCCGCCGGCGACGGCGTGGGAGACCGTGGCGGACCCCGCCGCGTGGCCACTCACGGTCACCGTCTGGGGCGTGTCCCAGTTCGCCGTCGTGAACCTCAACGCGCCCGACACCGTCGCCGCCGCCGTATCAGAACTCGCCGGCGTCACGGTCACCGGCCCCGTCGGCTCGGTCGCCAGGACCACCTCGTAGGTCGCCGTGGCGCCCGCCGTGACGCTCAACACGGTCGGCTCGACGACCACGCCGCGGGCCGCGACGGTGACCGCCACGTCGTCCGCGGGGACATTGTTCGACCCGTAGTCGCCGCCCACCACGGTGTGGGAGACCGTCGCGTCGCCGGGCGCGACGCCACTCACGGTCACCGTCTGGGGCGTGTCCCAGTTCGCCGTCGTGAACCTCAACGCGCCCGACACCGTCGCCGCCGCCGTATCAGAACTCGCCGGCGTCACGGTCACCGGCCCCGTCGGCTCGGTCGCCAGGACCACCTCGTAGGTCGCCGTGGCGCCCGCGGTGACGTCCAGGCTGGTCGGCGCGACGGTCACCGCCCGGGCCGCGACGGTGACCGCCACGTCGTCCGCGGGGACATTGTTCGACCCGTAGTCGCCGCCGGCGACGGTGTGGGAGACCGTGGCGTCGCCGGCCGCGTGGCCACTCACGGTCACCGTCTGCGCGGTCGCCCAGTTCGCCGTCGTGAACCTCAACGCGCCCGACACCGTCGCCGTGGCGGCCGTGTCGCTGGTCGGCGTCACGGTCACGGTCGCGGTCGGCTCGGTCGCCAGGACCACCTCGTAGGTCGCCGTGGCGCCCGCGGTGACGTCCAGGCTGGTCGGCGCGACGGTCACCGCCCGGGCCGCCACGGTGACCGCCACGTCGTCCGCGGGGACATTGTTCGACCCGTAGTCGCCGCCAGCGACGGCGTGGGAGACCGTCGCGGACCCCGCCGCGTGGCCACTCACGGTCACCGTCTGGGGCGTGTCCCAGTTCGCCGTCGTGAACCTCAACGCGCCCGACACCGTCGCCGTGGCGGCCGTGTCGCTGGTCGGCGTGACCGTCACGGTCGCGGTCGGCTCAGTCGCCAGGACCACCTCGTAGGTCGCCGTGGCGCCCGCCGTGACGCTCAACACGGTCGGCGCGACGACCACGCCGCGGGCCGCCACGGTGACCGCCACGTCGTCCGCGGGGACATTGTTCGACCCGTAGTCGCCGCCGGCGACGGCGTGGGAGACCGTGGCGGACCCCGCCGCGTGGCCACTCACGGTCACCGTCTGGGGCGTGTCCCAGTTCGCCGTCGTGAACCTCAACGCGCCCGACACCGTCGCCGCCGCCGTATCAGAACTCGCCGGCGTCACGGTCACCGGCCCCGTCGGCTCGGTCGCCAGGACCACCTCGTAGGTGTTCGACCCGCCCGCCGTGACGCTCAACACGGTCGGCTCGACGACCACGCCGCGGGCCGCCACGGTGACCGCCACGTCGTCCGCGGGGACATTGTTCGACCCGTAGTCGCCGCCGGCGACGGTGTGGGAGACCGTCGCGGACCCCGCCGCGTGGCCACTCACGGTCACCGTCTGGGGCGTGTCCCAGTTCGCCGTCGTGAACCTCAACGCGCCCGACACCGTCGCCGTGGCGGCCGTGTCGCTGGTCGGCGTGACCGTCACGGTCGCGGTCGGCTCGGTCGCCAGGACCACCTCGTAGGTCGCCGTGGCGCCCGCCGTGACGCTCAACACGGTCGGCTCGACGACCACGCCGCGGGCCGCGACGGTGACCGCCACGTCGTCCGCGGGGACATTGTTCGACCCGTAGTCGCCGCCGGCGACGGCGTGGGAGACCGTGGCGGACCCCGCCGCGTGGCCACTCACGGTCACCGTCTGGGGCGTGTCCCAGTTCGCCGTCGTGAACCTCAACGCGCCCGACACCGTCGCCGTGGCGGCCGTGTCGCTGGTCGGCGTGACCGTCACGGTCGCGGTCGGCTCAGTCGCCAGGACCACCTCGTAGGTGTTCGACCCGCCCGCCGTGACGCTCAACACGGTCGGCTCGACGACCACGCCGCGGGCCGCGACGGTGACCGCCACGTCGTCCGCGGGGACATTGTTCGACCCGTAGTCGCCGCCGGCGACGGTGTGGGAGACCGTCGCGTCGCCGGCCGCGTGGCCACTCACGGTCACCGTCTGCGCGGTCGCCCAGTTCGTCGTGGTGAACGTCAACGCGCCCGACACCGTCGCCGTGGCGGCCGTGTCGCTGGTCGGCGTCACGGTCACGGTCGCGGTCGGCTCGGTCGCCAGGACCACCTCGTAGGTCGCCGTGGCGCCCGCCGTGACGTCCAGGCTGGTCGGCGCGACGACCACCGCCCGGGCCGCCACGGTGACCGCCACGTCGTCCGCGGGGACATTGTTGGCGCCGTAGTCGCCGCCGGCGACGGCGTGGGAGACCGTCGCGTCGCCGGCCGCGTGGCCACTCACGGTCACCGTCTGCGCGGTCGCCCAGTTCGTCGTGGTGAACGTCAACGCGCCCGACACCGTCGCCGTGGCGGCCGTGTCGCTGGTCGGCGTCACGGTCACGGTCGCGGTCGGCTCGGTCGCCAGGACCACCTCGTAGGTCGCCGTGGCGCCCGCGGTGACGTCCAGGCTGGTCGGCTCGACGACCACCGCCCGGGCCGCCACGGTGACCGCCACGTCGTCCGCGGGGACATTGTTGGCGCCGTAGTCGCCGCCGGCGACGGTGTGGGAGACCGTCGCGTCGCCGGCCGCGTGGCCACTCACGGTCACCGTCTGCGCGGTCGCCCAGTTCGTCGTGGTGAACGTCAACGCGCCCGACACGGTCGCCGTGGCGGCCGTGTCGCTGGTCGGCGTCACGGTCACGGTCGCGGTCGGCTCGGTCGCCAGGACCACCTCGTAGGTGTTCGACCCGCCCGCCGTGACGCTCAACACGGTCGGCGCGACGGTCACCGCCCGGGCCGCGACGGTGACCGCCACGTCGTCCGCGGGGACATTGTTCGACCCGTAGTCGCCGCCGGCGACGGCGTGGGAGACCGTCGCGTCGCCGGCCGCGTGGCCACTCACGGTCACCGTCTGCGCGGTCGCCCAGTTCGCCGTCGTGAACCTCAACGCGCCCGACACCGTCGCCGCCGCCGTATCAGAACTCGCCGGCGTCACGGTCACCGGCCCCGTCGGCTCGGTCGCCAGGACCACCTCGTAGGTCGCCGTGGCGCCCGCGGTGACGTCCAGGCTGGTCGGCGCGACGGTCACCGCCCGGGCCGCGACGGTGACCGCCACGTCCGGCGCCGTCACATTGTTGGCGCCGTAGTCGCCGCCGGCGACGGTGTGGGAGACCGTCGCGTCGCCGGCCGCGTGGCCACTCACGGTCACCGTCTGCGCGGTCGCCCAGTTCGCCGTCGTGAACCTCAACGCGCCCGACACCGTCGCCGCCGCCGTATCAGAACTCGCCGGCGTCACGGTCACCGGCCCCGTCGGCTCGGTCGCCAGGACCACCTCGTAGGTCGCCGTGGCGCCCGCGGTGACGTCCAGGCTGGTCGGCTCGACGGTCACCGCCCGGGCCGCGACGGTGACCGCCACGTCGTCCGCGGGGACATTGTTCGACCCGTAGTCGCCGCCGGCGACGGTGTGGGTCACCGTGGCGGACCCCGCCGCGTGGCCGCTGACGGTCACCGTCTGGGGCGTGTCCCAGTTCGCCGTCGTGAACCTCAACGCGCCCGACACCGTCGCCGCCGCGGCCGTGTCGCTGGTCGGCGTGACCGTCACCGGCCCCGTCGGCTCGGTCGCCAGGACCACCTCGTAGGTCGCCGTGGCGCCCGCGGTGACGTCCAGGCTGGTCGGCTCGACGACCACGCCGCGGGCCGCGACGGTGACCGCCACGTCGTCCGCGGGGACATTGTTCGACCCGTAGTCGCCGCCGGCGACGGCGTGGGAGACCGTGGCGGACCCCGCCGCGTGGCCACTCACGGTCACCGTCTGGGGCGTGTCCCAGTTCGCCGTCGTGAACCTCAACGCGCCCGACACCGTCGCCGTGGCGGCCGTGTCGCTGGTCGGCGTGACCGTCACGGTCGCGGTCGGCTCGGTCGCCAGGACCACCTCGTAGGTCGCCGTGGCGCCCGCCGTGACGTCCAGGCTGGTCGGCGCGACGACCACGCCGCGGGCCGCCACGGTGACCGCCACGTCGTCCGCGGGGACATTGTTCGACCCGTAGTCGCCGCCGGCGACGGCGTGGGAGACCGTCGCGGACCCCGCCGCGTGGCCACTCACGGTCACCGTCTGGGGCGTGTCCCAGTTCGCCGTCGTGAACCTCAACGCGCCCGACACCGTCGCCGTGGCGGCCGTGTCGCTGGTCGGCGTGACCGTCACGGTCGCGGTCGGCTCAGTCGCCAGGACCACCTCGTAGGTGTTCGACGCGCCCGCCGTGACGTCCAGGCTGGTCGGCGCGACGACCACGCCGCGGGCCGCCACGGTGACCGCCACGTCGTCCGCGGGGACATTGTTCGACCCGTAGTCGCCGCCCACCACGGTGTGGGAGACCGTCGCGGACCCCGCCGCGTGGCCACTCACGGTCACCGTCTGGGGCGTGTCCCAGTTCGCCGTCGTGAACCTCAACGCGCCCGACACCGTCGCCGTGGCGGCCGTGTCGCTGGTCGGCGTGACCGTCACGGTCGCGGTCGGCTCAGTCGCCAGGACCACCTCGTAGGTGTTCGACCCGCCCGCCGTGACGTCCAGGCTGGTCGGCGCGACGACCACGCCGCGGGCCGCCACGGTGACCGCCACGTCGTCCGCGGGGACATTGTTCGACCCGTAGTCGCCGCCCACCACGGTGTGGGAGACCGTCGCGTCGCCGGCCGCGTGGCCACTCACGGTCACCGTCTGCGCGGTCGCCCAGTTCGCCGTCGTGAACCTCAACGCGCCCGACACCGTCGCCGTGGCGGCCGTGTCGCTGGTCGGCGTCACGGTCACGGTCGCGGTCGGCTCGGTCGCCAGGACCACCTCGTAGGTCGCCGTGGCGCCCGCGGTGACGTCCAGGCTGGTCGGCGCGACGACCACGCCGCGGGCCGCGACGGTGACCGCCACGTCGTCCGCGGGGACATTGTTCGACCCGTAGTCGCCGCCGGCGACGGCGTGGGAGACCGTCGCGTCGCCGGCCGCGTGGCCACTCACGGTCACCGTCTGGGGCGTGTCCCAGTTCGTCGTCGTGAACCTCAACGCGCCCGACACGGTCGCCGCCGCCGTATCAGAACTCGCCGGCGTCACGGTCACCGGCCCCGTCGGCTCGGTCGCCAGGACCACCTCGTAGGTCGCCGTGGCGCCCGCGGTGACGTCCAGGCTGGTCGGCGCGACGACCACGCCGCGGGCCGCGACGGTGACCGCCACGTCCGGCGCCGTCACATTGTTGGCGCCGTAGTCGCCGCCGGCGACGGTGTGGGAGACCGTCGCGTCGCCGGCCGCGTGGCCACTCACGGTCACCGTCTGCGCGGTCGCCCAGTTCGCCGTCGTGAACCTCAACGCGCCCGACACCGTCGCCGCCGCCGTATCAGAACTCGCCGGCGTCACGGTCACCGGCCCCGTCGGCTCGGTCGCCAGGACCACCTCGTAGGTGTTCGACCCGCCCGCCGTGACGCTCAACACGGTCGGCTCGACGACCACCGCCCGGGCCGCGACGGTGACCGCCACGTCGTCCGCGGGGACATTGTTCGACCCGTAGTCGCCGCCGGCGACGGTGTGGGAGACCGTCGCGTCGCCGGCCGCGTGGCCGCTCACGGTCACCGTCTGCGCGGTCGCCCAGTTCGCCGTCGTGAACCTCAACGCGCCCGACACCGTCGCCGCCGCCGTATCAGAACTCGCCGGCGTCACGGTCACCGGCCCCGTCGGCTCGGTCGCCAGGACCACCTCGTAGGTCGCCGTGGCGCCCGCCGTGACGTCCAGGCTGGTCGGCTCGACGGTCACCGCCCGGGCCGCGACGGTGACCGCCACGTCGTCCGCGGGGACATTGTTCGACCCGTAGTCGCCGCCGGCGACGGCGTGGGAGACCGTCGCGTCGCCGGCCGCGTGGCCGCTGACGGTCACCGTCTGGGGCGTGTCCCAGTTCGCCGTCGTGAACCTCAACGCGCCCGACACCGTCGCCGTGGCGGCCGTGTCGCTGGTCGGCGTCACGGTCACGGTCGCGGTCGGCTGGGTCGCCAGGACCACCTCGTAGGTGTTCGACCCGCCCGCCGTGACGCTCAACACGGTCGGCGCGACGGTCACCGCCCGGGCCGCGACGGTGACCGCCACGTCGTCCGCGGGGACATTGTTGGCGCCATAGTCGCCGCCGGCGACGGTGTGGGTCACCGTCGCGTCGCCGGCCGCGTGGCCGCTGACGGTCACCGTCTGGGGCGTGTCCCAGTTCGTCGTGGTGAACGTCAACGCGCCCGACACGGTCGCCGTGGCGGCCGTGTCGCTGGTCGGCGTGACCGTCACGGTCGCGGTCGGCTCGGTCGCCAGGACCACCTCGTAGGTGTTCGACCCGCCCGCCGTGACGCTCAACACGGTCGGCGCGACGGTCACCGCCCGGGCCGCGACGGTGACCGCCACGTCGTCCGCGGGGACATTGTTCGACCCGTAGTCGCCGCCCACCACGGTGTGGGAGACCGTCGCGTCGCCGGGCGCGACGCCACTCACGGTCACCGTCTGGGGCGTGTCCCAGTTCGCCGTCGTGAACCTCAACGCGCCCGACACCGTCGCCGTGGCGGCCGTGTCGCTGGTCGGCGTCACGGTCACGGTCGCGGTCGGCTCGGTCGCCAGGACCACCTCGTAGGTCGCCGTGGCGCCCGCGGTGACGTCCAGGCTGGTCGGCGCGACGACCACGCCGCGGGCCGCGACGGTGACCGCCACGTCGTCCGCGGGGACATTGTTCGACCCGTAGTCGCCGCCGGCGACGGTGTGGGAGACCGTCGCGTCGCCGGCCGCGTGGCCACTCACGGTCACCGTCTGGGGCGTGTCCCAGTTCGTCGTCGTGAACCTCAACGCGCCCGACACGGTCGCCGTGGCGGCCGTGTCGCTGGTCGGCGTGACCGTCACGGTCGCGGTCGGCTCAGTCGCCAGGACCACCTCGTAGGTCGCCGTGGCGCCCGCGGTGACGTCCAGGCTGGTCGGCGCGACGACCACGCCGCGGGCCGCGACGGTGACCGCCACGTCGGGCGCCGTCACATTGTTCGACCCGTAGTCGCCGCCCACCACGGTGTGGGAGACCGTGGCGGACCCCGCCGCGTGGCCACTCACGGTCACCGTCTGCGCGGTCGCCCAGTTCGCCGTCGTGAACCTCAACGCGCCCGACACCGTCGCCGTGGCGGCCGTGTCGCTGGTCGGCGTGACCGTCACGGTCGCGGTCGGCTCGGTCGCCAGGACCACCTCGTAGGTGTTCGACCCGCCCGCCGTGACGCTCAACACGGTCGGCTCGACGACCACGCCGCGGGCCGCCACGGTGACCGCCACGTCGTCCGCGGGGACATTGTTCGACCCGTAGTCGCCGCCGGCGACGGCGTGGGAGACCGTCGCGGACCCCGCCGCGTGGCCACTCACGGTCACCGTCTGGGGCGTGTCCCAGTTCGCCGTCGTGAACCTCAACGCGCCCGACACCGTCGCCGTGGCGGCCGTGTCGCTGGTCGGCGTGACCGTCACGGTCGCGGTCGGCTCGGTCGCCAGGACCACCTCGTAGGTGTTCGACCCGCCCGCCGTGACGTCCAGGCTGGTCGGCGCGACGACCACGCCGCGGGCCGCCACGGTGACCGCCACGTCGTCCGCGGGGACATTGTTCGACCCGTAGTCGCCGCCGGCGACGGCGTGGGAGACCGTGGCGGACCCCGCCGCGTGGCCACTCACGGTCACCGTCTGCGCGGTCGCCCAGTTCGCCGTCGTGAACCTCAACGCGCCCGACACCGTCGCCGTGGCGGCCGTGTCGCTGGTCGGCGTGACCGTCACGGTCGCGGTCGGCTCAGTCGCCAGGACCACCTCGTAGGTGTTCGACCCGCCCGCCGTGACGTCCAGGCTGGTCGGCGCGACGACCACGCCGCGGGCCGCGACGGTGACCGCCACGTCCGGCGCCGTCACATTGTTGGCGCCGTAGTCGCCGCCGGCGACGGCGTGGGAGACCGTCGCGGACCCGGCCGCGTGGCCACTCACGGTCACCGTCTGCGCGGTCGCCCAGTTCGCCGTCGTGAACCTCAACGCGCCCGACACCGTCGCCGTGGCGGCCGTGTCGCTGGTCGGCGTGACCGTCACGGTCGCGGTCGGCTCGGTCGCCAGGACCACCTCGTAGGTCGCCGTGGCGCCCGCCGTGACGCTCAACACGGTCGGCTCGACGACCACGCCGCGGGCCGCCACGGTGACCGCCACGTCGTCCGCGGGGACATTGTTCGACCCGTAGTCGCCGCCCACCACGGTGTGGGAGACCGTCGCGTCGCCGGCCGCGACGCCACTCACGGTCACCGTCTGGGGCGTGTCCCAGTTCGCCGTCGTGAACCTCAACGCGCCCGACACCGTCGCCGTGGCGGCCGTGTCGCTGGTCGGCGTGACCGTCACGGTCGCGGTCGGCTCGGTCGCCAGGACCACCTCGTAGGTCGCCGTGGCGCCCGCCGTGACGCTCAACACGGTCGGCTCGACGACCACGCCGCGGGCCGCGACGGTGACCGCCACGTCGTCCGCGGGGACATTGTTCGACCCGTAGTCGCCGCCCACCACGGTGTGGGAGACCGTCGCGTCGCCGGCCGCGTGGCCACTCACGGTCACCGTCTGCGCGGTCGCCCAGTTCGCCGTCGTGAACCTCAACGCGCCCGACACCGTCGCCGTGGCGGCCGTGTCGCTGGTCGGCGTGACCGTCACGGTCGCGGTCGGCTCAGTCGCCAGGACCACCTCGTAGGTGTTCGACCCGCCCGCCGTGACGCTCAACACGGTCGGCGCGACGACCACGCCGCGGGCCGCGACGGTGACCGCCACGTCGTCCGCGGGGACATTGTTCGACCCGTAGTCGCCGCCGGCGACGGCGTGGGTCACCGTCGCGTCGCCGGCCGCGTGGCCGCTGACGGTCACCGTCTGCGCGGTCGCCCAGTTCGCCGTCGTGAACCTCAACGCGCCCGACACCGTCGCCGTGGCGGCCGTGTCGCTGGTCGGCGTGACCGTCACGGTCGCGGTCGGCTCAGTCGCCAGGACCACCTCGTAGGTGTTCGACCCGCCCGCCGTGACGCTCAACACGGTCGGCTCGACGACCACGCCGCGGGCCGCCACGGTGACCGCCACGTCGTCCGCGGGGACATTGTTCGACCCGTAGTCGCCGCCCACCACGGTGTGGGAGACCGTCGCGTCGCCGGCCGCGACGCCACTCACGGTCACCGTCTGCGCGGTCGCCCAGTTCGCCGTCGTGAACCTCAACGCGCCCGACACCGTCGCCGTGGCGGCCGTGTCGCTGGTCGGCGTGACCGTCACGGTCGCGGTCGGCTCGGTCGCCAGGACCACCTCGTAGGTCGCCGTGGCGCCCGCCGTGACGCTCAACACGGTCGGCGCGACGACCACGCCGCGGGCCGCGACGGTGACCGCCACGTCGTCCGCGGGGACATTGTTCGACCCGTAGTCGCCGCCCACCACGGTGTGGGAGACCGTCGCGTCGCCGGGCGCGACGCCACTCACGGTCACCGTCTGGGGCGTGTCCCAGTTCGCCGTCGTGAACCTCAACGCGCCCGACACCGTCGCCGCCGCCGTATCAGAACTCGCCGGCGTCACGGTCACCGGCCCCGTCGGCTCGGTCGCCAGGACCACCTCGTAGGTCGCCGTGGCGCCCGCCGTGACGTCCAGGCTGGTCGGCTCGACGACCACGCCGCGGGCCGCCACGGTGACCGCCACGTCGTCCGCGGGGACATTGTTCGACCCGTAGTCGCCGCCGGCGACGGCGTGGGAGACCGTGGCGTCGCCGGCCGCGTGGCCACTCACGGTCACCGTCTGGGGCGTGTCCCAGTTCGCCGTCGTGAACCTCAACGCGCCCGACACCGTCGCCGTGGCGGCCGTGTCGCTGGTCGGCGTGACCGTCACGGTCGCGGTCGGCTCGGTCGCCAGGACCACCTCGTAGGTGTTCGACCCGCCCGCCGTGACGCTCAACACGGTCGGCTCGACGACCACGCCGCGGGCCGCGACGGTGACCGCCACGTCGTCCGCGGGGACATTGTTCGACCCGTAGTCGCCGCCCACCACGGCGTGGGAGACCGTGGCGGACCCCGCCGCGTGGCCACTCACGGTCACCGTCTGGGGCGTGTCCCAGTTCGCCGTCGTGAACCTCAACGCGCCCGACACCGTCGCCGTGGCGGCCGTGTCGCTGGTCGGCGTCACGGTCACGGTCGCGGTCGGCTCGGTCGCCAGGACCACCTCGTAGGTGTTCGACCCGCCCGCCGTGACGCTCAACACGGTCGGCTCGACGACCACGCCGCGGGCCGCCACGGTGACCGCCACGTCGTCCGCGGGGACATTGTTCGACCCGTAGTCGCCGCCCACCACGGTGTGGGAGACCGTCGCGTCGCCGGCCGCGTGGCCGCTGACGGTCACCGTCTGGGGCGTGTCCCAGTTCGCCGTCGTGAACCTCAACGCGCCCGACACGGTCGCCGTGGCGGCCGTGTCGCTGGTCGGCGTGACCGTCACGGTCGCGGTCGGCTCGGTCGCCAGGACCACCTCGTAGGTCGCCGTGGCGCCCGCGGTGACGTCCAGGCTGGTCGGCTCGACGGTCACCGCCCGGGCCGCGACGGTGACCGCCACGTCGTCCGCGGGGACATTGTTCGACCCGTAGTCGCCGCCGGCGACGGTGTGGGAGACCGTGGCGGACCCCGCCGCGTGGCCACTCACGGTCACCGTCTGGGGCGTGTCCCAGTTCGTCGTCGTGAACGTCAACGCGCCCGACACGGTCGCCGTGGCGGCCGTGTCGCTGGTCGGCGTGACCGTCACGGTCGCGGTCGGCTCGGTCGCCAGGACCACCTCGTAGGTGTTCGACCCGCCCGCCGTGACGCTCAACACGGTCGGCGCGACGGTCACCGCCCGGGCCGCGACGGTGACCGCCACGTCGTCCGCGGGGACATTGTTCGACCCGTAGTCGCCGCCCACCACGGTGTGGGAGACCGTCGCGTCGCCGGCCGCGTGGCCGCTCACGGTCACCGTCTGCGCGGTCGCCCAGTTCGCCGTCGTGAACCTCAACGCGCCCGACACCGTCGCCGCCGCCGTATCAGAACTCGCCGGCGTCACGGTCACCGGCCCCGTCGGCTCGGTCGCCAGGACCACCTCGTAGGTCGCCGTGGCGCCCGCCGTGACGCTCAACACGGTCGGCGCGACGACCACGCCGCGGGCCGCGACGGTGACCGCCACGTCCGGCGCCGTCACATTGTTCGACCCGTAGTCGCCGCCCACCACGGTGTGGGAGACCGTCGCGTCGCCGGCCGCGTGGCCACTCACGGTCACCGTCTGCGCGGTCGCCCAGTTCGCCGTCGTGAACCTCAACGCGCCCGACACCGTCGCCGTGGCGGCCGTGTCGCTGGTCGGCGTCACGGTCACGGTCGCGGTCGGCTCAGTCGCCAGGACCACCTCGTAGGTCGCCGTGGCGCCCGCCGTGACGTCCAGGCTGGTCGGCGCGACGACCACGCCGCGGGCCGCGACGGTGACCGCCACGTCGTCCGCGGGGACATTGTTCGACCCGTAGTCGCCGCCCACCACGGTGTGGGAGACCGTCGCGTCGCCGGGCGCGACGCCACTCACGGTCACCGTCTGGGGCGTGTCCCAGTTCGCCGTCGTGAACCTCAACGCGCCCGACACCGTCGCCGTGGCGGCCGTGTCGCTGGTCGGCGTGACCGTCACGGTCGCGGTCGGCTCAGTCGCCAGGACCACCTCGTAGGTCGCCGTGGCGCCCGCCGTGACGTCCAGGCTGGTCGGCGCGACGACCACGCCGCGGGCCGCGACGGTGACCGCCACGTCGTCCGCGGGGACATTGTTCGACCCGTAGTCGCCGCCCACCACGGTGTGGGAGACCGTCGCGTCGCCGGGCGCGACGCCACTCACGGTCACCGTCTGCGCGGTCGCCCAGTTCGTCGTGGTGAACGTCAACGCGCCCGACACCGTCGCCGCCGCCGTATCAGAACTCGCCGGCGTCACGGTCACCGGCCCCGTCGGCTCGGTCGCCAGGACCACCTCGTAGGTCGCCGTGGCGCCCGCCGTGACGTCCAGGCTGGTCGGCGCGACGACCACGCCGCGGGCCGCCACGGTGACCGCCACGTCGTCCGCGGGGACATTGTTCGACCCGTAGTCGCCGCCCACCACGGTGTGGGAGACCGTCGCGTCGCCGGCCGCGTGGCCACTCACGGTCACCGTCTGCGCGGTCGCCCAGTTCGCCGTCGTGAACCTCAACGCGCCCGACACCGTCGCCGTGGCGGCCGTGTCGCTGGTCGGCGTCACGGTCACGGTCGCGGTCGGCTCGGTCGCCAGGACCACCTCGTAGGTCGCCGTGGCGCCCGCGGTGACGTCCAGGCTGGTCGGCGCGACGACCACGCCGCGGGCCGCGACGGTGACCGCCACGTCCGGCGCCGTCACATTGTTGGCGCCGTAGTCGCCGCCCACCACGGTGTGGGAGACCGTCGCGTCGCCGGCCGCGTGGCCACTCACGGTCACCGTCTGGGGCGTGTCCCAGTTCGTCGTCGTGAACCTCAACGCGCCCGACACGGTCGCCGTGGCGGCCGTGTCGCTGGTCGGCGTGACCGTCACGGTCGCGGTCGGCTCGGTCGCCAGGACCACCTCGTAGGTCGCCGTGGCGCCCGCGGTGACGTCCAGGCTGGTCGGCGCGACGACCACGCCGCGGGCCGCGACGGTGACCGCCACGTCGTCCGCGGGGACATTGTTCGACCCGTAGTCGCCGCCGGCGACGGCGTGGGAGACCGTGGCGGACCCCGCCGCGTGGCCACTCACGGTCACCGTCTGCGCGGTCGCCCAGTTCGCCGTCGTGAACCTCAACGCGCCCGACACCGTCGCCGTGGCGGCCGTGTCGCTGGTCGGCGTGACCGTCACGGTCGCGGTCGGCTCGGTCGCCAGGACCACCTCGTAGGTGTTCGACCCGCCCGCCGTGACGCTCAACACGGTCGGCTCGACGACCACGCCGCGGGCCGCGACGGTGACCGCCACGTCGTCCGCGGGGACATTGTTCGACCCGTAGTCGCCGCCCACCACGGTGTGGGAGACCGTCGCGTCGCCGGCCGCGTGGCCGCTCACGGTCACCGTCTGCGCGGTCGCCCAGTTCGCCGTCGTGAACCTCAACGCGCCCGACACCGTCGCCGCCGCCGTATCAGAACTCGCCGGCGTCACGGTCACCGGCCCCGTCGGCTCGGTCGCCAGGACCACCTCGTAGGTCGCCGTGGCGCCCGCCGTGACGTCCAGGCTGGTCGGCTCGACGGTCACCGCCCGGGCCGCGACGGTGACCGCCACGTCGTCCGCGGGGACATTGTTCGACCCGTAGTCGCCGCCGGCGACGGCGTGGGAGACCGTCGCGTCGCCGGCCGCGTGGCCACTCACGGTCACCGTCTGGGGCGTGTCCCAGTTCGCCGTCGTGAACCTCAACGCGCCCGACACCGTCGCCGCCGCCGTATCAGAACTCGCCGGCGTCACGGTCACCGGCCCCGTCGGCTCGGTCGCCAGGACCACCTCGTAGGTCGCCGTGGCGCCCGCGGTGACGTCCAGGCTGGTCGGCGCGACGACCACGCCGCGGGCCGCGACGGTGACCGCCACGTCGTCCGCGGGGACATTGTTGGCGCCGTAGTCGCCGCCGGCGACGGCGTGGGAGACCGTGGCGGACCCCGCCGCGTGGCCACTCACGGTCACCGTCTGGGGCGTGTCCCAGTTCGCCGTCGTGAACCTCAACGCGCCCGACACCGTCGCCGTGGCGGCCGTGTCGCTGGTCGGCGTGACCGTCACGGTCGCGGTCGGCTCAGTCGCCAGGACCACCTCGTAGGTGTTCGACCCGCCCGCCGTGACGCTCAACACGGTCGGCTCGACGACCACGCCGCGGGCCGCGACGGTGACCGCCACGTCGTCCGCGGGGACATTGTTCGACCCGTAGTCGCCGCCCACCACGGTGTGGGAGACCGTCGCGTCGCCGGGCGCGACGCCACTCACGGTCACCGTCTGGGGCGTGTCCCAGTTCGCCGTCGTGAACCTCAACGCGCCCGACACCGTCGCCGCCGCCGTATCAGAACTCGCCGGCGTCACGGTCACCGGCCCCGTCGGCTCGGTCGCCAGGACCACCTCGTAGGTCGCCGTGGCGCCCGCGGTGACGTCCAGGCTGGTCGGCGCGACGGTCACCGCCCGGGCCGCGACGGTGACCGCCACGTCGTCCGCGGGGACATTGTTCGACCCGTAGTCGCCGCCGGCGACGGTGTGGGAGACCGTGGCGTCGCCGGCCGCGTGGCCACTCACGGTCACCGTCTGCGCGGTCGCCCAGTTCGCCGTCGTGAACCTCAACGCGCCCGACACCGTCGCCGTGGCGGCCGTGTCGCTGGTCGGCGTCACGGTCACGGTCGCGGTCGGCTCGGTCGCCAGGACCACCTCGTAGGTCGCCGTGGCGCCCGCGGTGACGTCCAGGCTGGTCGGCGCGACGGTCACCGCCCGGGCCGCCACGGTGACCGCCACGTCGTCCGCGGGGACATTGTTCGACCCGTAGTCGCCGCCAGCGACGGCGTGGGAGACCGTCGCGGACCCCGCCGCGTGGCCACTCACGGTCACCGTCTGGGGCGTGTCCCAGTTCGCCGTCGTGAACCTCAACGCGCCCGACACCGTCGCCGTGGCGGCCGTGTCGCTGGTCGGCGTGACCGTCACGGTCGCGGTCGGCTCAGTCGCCAGGACCACCTCGTAGGTCGCCGTGGCGCCCGCCGTGACGCTCAACACGGTCGGCGCGACGACCACGCCGCGGGCCGCGACGGTGACCGCCACGTCGTCCGCGGGGACATTGTTCGACCCGTAGTCGCCGCCGGCGACGGCGTGGGAGACCGTGGCGGACCCCGCCGCGTGGCCACTCACGGTCACCGTCTGGGGCGTGTCCCAGTTCGCCGTCGTGAACCTCAACGCGCCCGACACCGTCGCCGTGGCGGCCGTGTCGCTGGTCGGCGTGACCGTCACGGTCGCGGTCGGCTCGGTCGCCAGGACCACCTCGTAGGTGTTCGACCCGCCCGCCGTGACGCTCAACACGGTCGGCGCGACGGTCACCGCCCGGGCCGCGACGGTGACCGCCACGTCGTCCGCGGGGACATTGTTCGACCCGTAGTCGCCGCCGGCGACGGTGTGGGAGACCGTCGCGTCGCCGGCCGCGTGGCCGCTCACGGTCACCGTCTGGGGCGTGTCCCAGTTCGCCGTCGTGAACCTCAACGCGCCCGACACCGTCGCCGCCGCCGTATCAGAACTCGCCGGCGTCACGGTCACCGGCCCCGTCGGCTCGGTCGCCAGGACCACCTCGTAGGTCGCCGTGGCGCCCGCCGTGACGTCCAGGCTGGTCGGCTCGACGGTCACCGCCCGGGCCGCGACGGTGACCGCCACGTCGTCCGCGGGGACATTGTTCGACCCGTAGTCGCCGCCGGCGACGGCGTGGGAGACCGTCGCGTCGCCGGCCGCGTGGCCGCTGACGGTCACCGTCTGGGGCGTGTCCCAGTTCGCCGTCGTGAACCTCAACGCGCCCGACACCGTCGCCGCCGCCGTATCAGAACTCGCCGGCGTCACGGTCACCGGCCCCGTCGGCTCGGTCGCCAGGACCACCTCGTAGGTGTTCGACCCGCCCGCCGTGACGCTCAACACGGTCGGCTCGACGACCACGCCGCGGGCCGCGACGGTGACCGCCACGTCGTCCGCGGGGACATTGTTCGACCCGTAGTCGCCGCCGGCGACGGTGTGGGAGACCGTCGCGTCGCCGGCCGCGTGGCCACTCACGGTCACCGTCTGCGCGGTCGCCCAGTTCGTCGTGGTGAACGTCAACGCGCCCGACACCGTCGCCGTGGCGGCCGTGTCGCTGGTCGGCGTCACGGTCACGGTCGCGGTCGGCTCGGTCGCCAGGACCACCTCGTAGGTCGCCGTGGCGCCCGCCGTGACGTCCAGGCTGGTCGGCGCGACGACCACCGCCCGGGCCGCCACGGTGACCGCCACGTCGTCCGCGGGGACATTGTTGGCGCCGTAGTCGCCGCCGGCGACGGCGTGGGAGACCGTCGCGTCGCCGGCCGCGTGGCCACTCACGGTCACCGTCTGCGCGGTCGCCCAGTTCGTCGTGGTGAACGTCAACGCGCCCGACACCGTCGCCGTGGCGGCCGTGTCGCTGGTCGGCGTCACGGTCACGGTCGCGGTCGGCTCGGTCGCCAGGACCACCTCGTAGGTCGCCGTGGCGCCCGCGGTGACGTCCAGGCTGGTCGGCTCGACGACCACCGCCCGGGCCGCCACGGTGACCGCCACGTCGTCCGCGGGGACATTGTTGGCGCCGTAGTCGCCGCCGGCGACGGTGTGGGAGACCGTCGCGTCGCCGGCCGCGTGGCCACTCACGGTCACCGTCTGCGCGGTCGCCCAGTTCGTCGTGGTGAACGTCAACGCGCCCGACACGGTCGCCGTGGCGGCCGTGTCGCTGGTCGGCGTCACGGTCACGGTCGCGGTCGGCTCGGTCGCCAGGACCACCTCGTAGGTGTTCGACCCGCCCGCCGTGACGCTCAACACGGTCGGCGCGACGGTCACCGCCCGGGCCGCGACGGTGACCGCCACGTCGTCCGCGGGGACATTGTTCGACCCGTAGTCGCCGCCGGCGACGGCGTGGGAGACCGTCGCGTCGCCGGCCGCGTGGCCACTCACGGTCACCGTCTGCGCGGTCGCCCAGTTCGCCGTCGTGAACCTCAACGCGCCCGACACCGTCGCCGCCGCCGTATCAGAACTCGCCGGCGTCACGGTCACCGGCCCCGTCGGCTCGGTCGCCAGGACCACCTCGTAGGTCGCCGTGGCGCCCGCGGTGACGTCCAGGCTGGTCGGCGCGACGGTCACCGCCCGGGCCGCGACGGTGACCGCCACGTCCGGCGCCGTCACATTGTTGGCGCCGTAGTCGCCGCCGGCGACGGTGTGGGAGACCGTCGCGTCGCCGGCCGCGTGGCCACTCACGGTCACCGTCTGCGCGGTCGCCCAGTTCGCCGTCGTGAACCTCAACGCGCCCGACACCGTCGCCGCCGCCGTATCAGAACTCGCCGGCGTCACGGTCACCGGCCCCGTCGGCTCGGTCGCCAGGACCACCTCGTAGGTCGCCGTGGCGCCCGCGGTGACGTCCAGGCTGGTCGGCTCGACGGTCACCGCCCGGGCCGCGACGGTGACCGCCACGTCGTCCGCGGGGACATTGTTCGACCCGTAGTCGCCGCCGGCGACGGTGTGGGTCACCGTGGCGGACCCCGCCGCGTGGCCGCTGACGGTCACCGTCTGGGGCGTGTCCCAGTTCGCCGTCGTGAACCTCAACGCGCCCGACACCGTCGCCGCCGCCGTATCAGAACTCGCCGGCGTCACGGTCACCGGCCCCGTCGGCTCGGTCGCCAGGACCACCTCGTAGGTCGCCGTGGCGCCCGCGGTGACGTCCAGGCTGGTCGGCTCGACGACCACGCCGCGGGCCGCCACGGTGACCGCCACGTCGTCCGCGGGGACATTGTTCGACCCGTAGTCGCCGCCGGCGACGGCGTGGGAGACCGTGGCGGACCCCGCCGCGTGGCCACTCACGGTCACCGTCTGGGGCGTGTCCCAGTTCGCCGTCGTGAACCTCAACGCGCCCGACACCGTCGCCGTGGCGGCCGTGTCGCTGGTCGGCGTGACCGTCACGGTCGCGGTCGGCTCGGTCGCCAGGACCACCTCGTAGGTCGCCGTGGCGCCCGCCGTGACGTCCAGGCTGGTCGGCGCGACGACCACGCCGCGGGCCGCCACGGTGACCGCCACGTCGTCCGCGGGGACATTGTTCGACCCGTAGTCGCCGCCGGCGACGGTGTGGGAGACCGTGGCGGACCCCGCCGCGTGGCCACTCACGGTCACCGTCTGGGGCGTGTCCCAGTTCGCCGTCGTGAACCTCAACGCGCCCGACACCGTCGCCGTGGCGGCCGTGTCGCTGGTCGGCGTGACCGTCACGGTCGCGGTCGGCTCGGTCGCCAGGACCACCTCGTAGGTCGCCGTGGCGCCCGCCGTGACGTCCAGGCTGGTCGGCTCGACGACCACGCCGCGGGCCGCCACGGTGACCGCCACGTCGTCCGCGGGGACATTGTTCGACCCGTAGTCGCCGCCCACCACGGTGTGGGAGACCGTCGCGGACCCCGCCGCGTGGCCACTCACGGTCACCGTCTGGGGCGTGTCCCAGTTCGCCGTCGTGAACCTCAACGCGCCCGACACCGTCGCCGCCGCCGTATCAGAACTCGCCGGCGTCACGGTCACGGTCGCGGTCGGCTGGGTCGCCAGGACCACCTCGTAGGTCGCCGTGGCGCCCGCGGTGACGTCCAGGCTGGTCGGCTCGACGACCACGCCGCGGGTGTCGTTGTCGGTGACGGTGACGGTGGCGGTGGCGGCGCCGGATTTGGGGGTGTAGCCGGTGCCGGAGGTGACTGTGAGGGTGACTTGGCGGGTGGAGTCGTTGTCGATGTCGTCGTCGAGGGTGCGCAGAGCGACGATCGTGGCGACTTTGCCTTCGTCGAGGGTGACGTTGGTGGGCGCCGCGCCGGCGAGCACGCCGGCGGTCGCGGACACCGTGATGTTCACCACCGGCGCGCCGGCGGTGAAGTTCCGCGCGAGGCGGAACCGTGCCGTATCGCCCTCAACGACCTCTGAACTCAACGCCGTGACCTGCACCGTCGGATCCGCCGCATTAACGGTGAGCCGGCCGGCGCCGCTGCGACGTCTCTGCTGGTCACGTCCGGCACCGGCGGGCACCTCGACGATCACCTCGCCGGCGCCTGCATTGGGGCTGACAGTGAATCGATACACCGACCGATACCCCACACGGGCCTGCAGCACTTCATGGTTCCGGGCGCCTGCGGCGACCGCGTCGGCGAGCGTGGCATAGCTATCCACGCTGATCACCCCACCGCTGACGCGGGCATAAAAGAAATGATCCTCCGCGGACGCCGAGCTATCCAGCGCCTCAAAATTCGTCACCGTGCCTCCCGACACGGAGAGATCATCCTCACAGACACCATCGACACCGTCGGCGTAGGTCAACGTCGCCACAAACGCGCCCGCCGCGTTCGGCTCGCTCGCCACAAACGACACCACCGCCGCACCATCCCCCGGCGGCGCCGACCCCGAAAACACCTCCAACACCCGCGACGGGCCGTTGGCGTCATTATCAGCGCTCAAGGCCACCAACGCCGGGATCCACGCCCGCACCGCACCCGACGAAGTCGGCGTCAACGTCACCGAATACGACGCCCCCGACCCCGAAAACCCGCTCTTCGTCGCATTCTGCACAACAACATCGCCCACAGTGAAACCCGTCACATTCTCACTGAACGTCACCGCCAAACTGAATGCCCCCGACACCACCCCATCCGGCTGCACCACCTCCCCCGCAATCGACGCCGCCAACGCCACCGACGGCCCAATACTGGCCGCGACGGTGACCGTCACGTCGTCCGCGGGGACATTGTTGGCGCCATAGTCGCCGCCGGCGACGGCGTGGGAGACCGTCACCTCGCCGGCCGCCGCCGCGGCGCCGGTGACCGTCACGGTCTGCGCGGTCGCCCAGTTCGCCGTCGTGAACCTCAACGCGCCCGACACCGTCGCCGTGGCGGCCGTGTCGCTGGTCGGCGTCACGGTCACGGTCGCGGTCGGCTCGGTCGCCAGGACCACCTCGTAAGTCGCCGTGGCGCCCGCGGTGACGCTCAACACGGTCGGCTCGACGGTCACGCCGCGGGCCGCGACGGTGACCGCCACGTCGTCCGCGGTGACATTGTTGGCGCCATAGTCGCCGCCGGCGACGGCATGGGTGACCGTGGCGGACCCCGCCGCGTGGCCGCTGACGGTCACGGTCTGCGCGGTCGCCCAGTTCGTCGTCGAGAACGTCAACGCGCCCGACACCGTCGCCGTGGCCGCCGTGTCGCTGGTCGGCGTCACGGTCACCGGCCCCGTCGGCCGGGTCGCCAGGGACACCTCGTAGGTCGCCGTGGCGCCCGCGACGACGTCCAGGCTGGTCGGCGCGACGACCACCGCGCGCTGCGAGCCGAACAGTGCGTCGATTTGGGTGGCTGAGAGTGCTCGGTCGTAGATCCTGACCTCGTCGAGGTCGGCCTGCAAATAATCGCTCAGACGCAACACAGTCGCGGAGTTGTAAAGAACGCCGATGTAATGCAACGGCAGGTCGATGCCCTGCGAGACCTCATCTTCCAGCGCCCCGTTCACGTACAGTTTCGTGCTGCTGGCGTCGCCGACGAACGTCAAATGCACCCACGAGTTCAGCGGTGCAACATACCCAAACGAATAATCAGCAGTACCGAAGCGGGTGACCCCCACCTTGTTCGTCGTCTCATTCTGCTCCAACTTGATCGCCGTCAACCCCGACATGACATCAGACGGGCCGAACAGCGCAGCAGTCGTGTTATCCCCCGTACGGCGCACCCACAACGCCGCCGTCCAACCCCCAGACGCCGCCAACAAACTCGCCCCCACCACCGTCATAAAATCATCGGTACCATCAAAACTCAACGCCGAACCCACCACCCCAGCCGCCAACCACGACGCGCCCGTCGTCCCCGCAACCGGCGACGAACCCCCATCACCAACACTCGAACCAGACCCCTCCTCAAAAGACCACCAATGCACCGGCCCGAGGAGCAGCTCTATCTGAGCGGCCGAGAGGGCCTCGTCCCAGATCTTGAGGTCGTCTAGGTATACTCGGGGACTGTTGTTGCGCGTTCCGATCGCGCTCATGGGTAGCGGCATGGAGAAGCATGTTGTGCTCTGGGGGTCTCCGTTCACGAAGAGGGTGGTCTCGGTGGTGGTGGCGACGAACGTGAGGTGCACCCAGGTGTTCTGTGGTGTCGAATAGTTGAAGTCGCAGCCGGTGCCGTAGTTATCGAACCCAACCTGTGTTCCGGTGCGTTGCAGCCGGATATATCGGTACTGGTCTGTATCGCTTCGAGAACTCAGCAAGACGGCGTCACTACGACTCGCTGTGCGTTTCACCCAGACCGACAGGGTCCACGGCGCGAGAATGTCGACACCGCCCAGACCGACACCGTGGCCATTGTTGTTGAACCGCCACGATGCGTCACCGACTTTCTTGTCCGTGGTGCTGACAGACGGCGCCGGGTTGAGGTAGGAAGTTCCGTGGAAACCTCCTACCTCGTCCTCCAGGAAAATCGCTTGCCTATCCCGGGTGTCCTTGTAGTGGCTGGGCGGGTAGCTATTCACATCGCTTTCGAACGCGTAGTGGTGGCTCGGTTGACCGTCGTCGACCCGTGTGGGCGCCTGATATCCCCCAAAGCCGGGCGGGTCGCCGATCGCATCGAGGCGGGTGTAGAACATCGTGACGCTGTCGGGGGTGGTGGTGCCGTTCCACGTGCGGTCACCGAGAATCGCCCGCGGCTTTCGCAGCAACCGCTCGGTGTACTCGTCGTGCGACCAGAACAGATAGTCGAACCAAATACCCAGCCCGGTTCCCAGGTATGTCGTGGACGGCTCCACGGACCACCGATCGTACAGTCGCGCCTCGTCGGGATACAGAAAATGCTGATTGTTCGACGTCAAATACTGACCGGCATCAGGACGCAGCTTCATAAATTGGTGTCTCGTACCAGCCGAGCCCGGGCGGCCACCGAAAAAGGCGTACCCAGTTGTACGGGTATTGTAATCCATCACCACGATAGAGCCAGCCAGTCGAGGACTGGCGGAGGGACTCAGCTTCTCCAAACCGTTATAGATGATCATAGACTTCTCCAAACCTCGGACCGTCATGTTGAGGTCGTTGAAGAACACGGTCATCATGTCGCCGAAACTAGAGACCCCACTGGTCTGTGTGATATAGGTTCTCACGCGCCCGCAATTCGGCAACCTATTCGACACCTCTTCGCCGCCGATGTGCACATAAGGCCCGGAGAACCAATCCGTGAAATGTTCCATAATGGCCTTTGCCTGGGCAATCGCCCGAGCCGACGTGATGTCGAGAACAAAACCAGGCTTCAAATGTCCTTGAATATGAGCCGTGCCGCACGGATTCGAACCGTGCGCGAACCCGACCTCGTACAGATCATTGATCACCGTGGCATGCCCCGGGTACTCGAAGCCGGGCATGATCGAAATATGATTCTCCGCCGCCCAACTCTCCAACATGGCGATGTCGGCCTTGTCGTAGAACCACTTCTTGGCACCACTCACATACTGCCCGCGCGAATCCGCTAAACCCGGGAAACCGGTGTCAGCAGACACGCGCACCTGATAGGCGGTCCCGTTCGACAGGCCCCTGAAAGTGTGCGAGCGATCCGCCACCGTCTTGTACGCCGTACCAGACCCCGCGCTGTCCCGATAGTCCGCCGACACCCACTCCACACTCGAGGCGGCGCGGATCTGCACCCGGTAACTCCGCACCACCCGACCGCTCGGAGGATTCCAACTAACCGCCAAAGATCCATTACCCGGCGTCACCGCCACACTGGTCGGCGCCCCAGCAGGACTTGTCGCCGATACCGCAGTCCCCGTGCCCGTCGTCGGCGTCGCCGACACCGCACTCGACCACACAGCCGTCCCCGGATCAGACAAACGGAACCCATTCGAATCAGCGAAATGCATCTTGAACGCATTCAGCTTCATCCACGACATCTGACGGAACGAATCCGCCAAATAATCCATCTCCCAATACTTCCGGTTCATATCCAGATGGATCAACCGATATCCCTGCGTCGGATAATCCCGCGCCGTGCCCCGCGGCAGAACCCAGTCCTCCTCCGCCAAAACCAACATCTGCAAAAGAGTACGAGAACCATAGAACACCCCCGACGTGGAATTCGCGCTAATCGTCAAAACATCCGCGATCTCCAACTCGTAACCCTCCGACGAAATCCCCGTATCAGAACTAGCCAAAAGATCCACAACCACATCACCAGATCGCGAACTCACAGAACCCGACGCCGTAACAACGCTAAGATCCAACCCCGTCAACTCTTTGATATCATCCCGAATCTTCATCGCGACCTGATCCAAAGTCCGGCGAGACGCCGTGTGATACGCAGCCGCATGCAGCGAATCCGCCAACGCCAACTTCGCCGCATCCTTCGCACCCGCGGACAACCCCGCCTGATCAGGGTCCGTCAACCCGTCCAACACAGCAGAAAAGAAATCCCCCGAGAAATGGTCCGAACCATCACCCGCAGACACCACAACACGAGAAGTCCCCGACAAAGAAAAACTCCCCACAACCCCGGTCCACTCCCGCAAACGCGGAATCACATCCGGCGGAGGCGCCGGAGGCGCAGGCAACGACGGATACGTAGCGAACAGTGCGTCGATTTGGGTGGCTGAGAGTGCTCGGTCGTAGATCCTGACCTCGTCGAGGTCGGCCTGCAAATAATCGCTCAGACGCAACACAGTCGCGGAGTTGTAAAGAACGCCGATGTAATGCAACGGCAGGTCGATGCTCTGCGAGACTTCACCTTCCCGCGCGCCGTTCACGTACAGTTTCGTGCTGCTGGCGTCGCCGACGAACGTCAAATGCACCCACGAGTTCAGCGGTGCAACATACTCAAACCAATAATCAGCAGTACCGAAGCGGGTGACCCCCACCTTGTTCGTCGTCTTATCCTGCTCCAACTTGATCGCCGTCAACCCCGACACGACATCCGACGGGCCGAACAGCGCAGCAGTCGTGTTGTCCCCCGTACGGCGCACCCACAACGCCGCCGTCCAACCCCCAGACGCCGCCAACGAACTCGCCCCCACCGTCATAAAATCCTCGGTACCATCGAAACTCAACGCCGAACCCACCAACCCAGCCGCCAACCACGACGCGCCCGTCACCGCCGCAACCGGCGACGAACCCCCATCGCCAACATTCGAACCAGACCCCTCCCCAAAAGACCACCAATGCACCGGCCCGGGGAGCAGCTCTATCTGAGCGGCCGAACCCACCAACCCAGCCGCCAACCACGACGCGCCCGTCACCGTCCCCGCAACCGGCGACGAACCCCCATCGCCAACGCTCGAACCAGACCCCTCCCCAACAGACCACCAATGCACCGGCCGCACCACGACGGTCACCGCCACCGAACCCGCGGTGACGTTGTTGGTGCCGTAGTCGGCGCCGGCGACGGTGTGGGTGATCGTCGTCGACCCCGCGGTAGCGCCGCTGACGGTCACGGTCTGCGCGGTCGCCCAGTTCGCCGTCGTGAACACCAACGCGCCGCTCACGGTCGCCGTGCCCGTCGCGGCGCTCGCCGGCGTCACCGTCACGTCGCCCGTCGGGCGGGTCGCCAACACCACCGTGTACGACGCGGCGCCGCCGACGGGGACCCCCACCAGCTCGGTGGTCGAGATCGTCACCGCGCGCGTCTTCAGCATCTGAGCTCCGACCCTCTCGGAAGTGACAGGGATCACAAGGGTCGTAGTGAGTGCGACTAGGACACACGCGGTCACGGCGCGATGCAAGAGGGAACTCGGGCGCCTACGGCGAGGTTCCTTAATCACACCGATCGCTCCTTTGGGCAACTATTTCGCAGACCGGTCGCCGTCGGCGCGGGATGCGGGCACGAGAGGCATATGGCTCGCCACGCACCTCACCGCGAGGAGTCCGCCGGCGGCGTCGAGGTCGTCTTCTGCGACGCGCTCGACGCCGAAGACCTCTGGGAGGCCATCGAGGCCCGCAACAACGACGACACCGCCGTCGAGGACGCCGAGCCGATCCTGCTGGCTATGAGCGACAACGGCCCCCAGATGCGCGCCGGCATCACCCGAGAGTGCTTCGCCCTGTGCATCCTCGCCGCCCACTACAGCCGCCCCGGTGCCCCACCGACCAAGCCTGGATCGAGAGCCTCTTCGGGCACGTCAAGACCGAATGGTCCCAACTCGAATAAATCACCGACCCAACGGTGCTGCGCGCCGGACTCGACGCGGTCCGCGGTGACTACAACGCCCGGCGCCTGCACGCCTCCCTCACCCCCGACGAACACACCGGCCGCGGCGAACTCAGCCGCCAGGCCCGCCGCGACGGCCTCGCCAGAGCCCGCCGGCTGCACATCGCCTAGTTGGTGGGCGCCACGCACATCGATCACGTGGATCGTCTGCGGGCGGGCGCGACCGGTGCGGTGTTGGGGTTCGCGCCGGCGGCGGCGTCGACGGTGGGGTCGTTCCTGCGCGCTCTTCACGTGGGGTCACGTCCGACAGTTGGACAAAGCCGCGGCGGGGATACTGGGCCGGGCGTGCGCGGCCGGTGGGGTCCCGGGAACGAACCGATGACCGTCGCCAAGCTCGCCGCCCAATACCCGGCGTGGGGGCCACCGCAAGATCTGGGTGATGGGCCGCTACGACGGCTGGGATTTGGCGTCGCTGTCGAGCGTGCACCGCGCCATGGCGCGCCGCGGACTGCTGCGACCCGTGCGCTACCAGGCCGAACGCCGCCAGCTCGCCGACTGTGCTGCCGACTTCATCGACGAATACAACACCGTCCGCCCCGACGAGGCCCTCGCCTGGCGGCGCCCCCTCGACACCTACCTGACCGACCCGACACTCAAACCGAAACCCCGAACAAGTGAGCAAGATTCTGGACACGGAGTATCGGGACTCGGGATACTGCGCCACAGTAAGGAAGTATGACGAACAAATGGTATTGTTGTCAACCCGGTCCCTGGCCCGAGTCAGCTTTCTTGCTCAGTGAGCCTGTCGGATGAATCGCACTGGGTTTGGTGGAGGTTCGGGTATGCCCCAGGTCAACGTTTCTTGCTCAGGTCTAGGTTGGGTCTGATGCAAGGAGATGCTGATGTCCAAGCCGTCCCCGAGGAGTCCTGAGCGGAAGCTGCAGGTGGTGTTGTCTGTGCTGCGTGGCGAGGTGTCGGTGGCGGAGGCCGCGCGCCGCGCTGGTGTGGCCGAGCAGACGGTGCATAACTGGAAGAACGCGTTCTTGGCCGCGGGTCGGGAGGGTCTCGCGGGCCCCAGCGGCGCCGGTCGTCACGGGAGTCGGAACTCGAGGCGGAGAACGAAGCGTTGAAGACGGCTTTGGGTGAGGCGCGCGTGCAGTTGCGGGTCTGGCAGAAGGGGGCGGAGTATCTCCCTCCTCCGAGGACCTCGCGATGATCCGCACCGAGTTTCGGGTGCAGTGTCTCGAGGTTCGCCGAGTTGGTTGGCGTGCCGCGGCGCGCCGGGAGGTCTTCGTGGACCTGCGGGTGCGGCGCAACCGCGTCTGGCAGGCGGACTTCTCAACGTTCGAGACCACCAGCGAAGGCACCTGGCGGCTGTGCGGTGTCGTGGACTACGCCACCAAGATCGCCTTGGCGTGCCCCGTCACCACCACCCAAGATCGCCTTGGCGTGCCCCGTCACCACCACCCAAGGCGCCACCGACCTCCTCGGCGCACTCCAAGCGGCGATCGAGACCGCCGAGACGCTCCTAGGCTGTCGCCTCGTCGAGGACTGCGTCGATCCCGCCACCGGCAAGATCGTCCCCCTCGCGGTTGTGACCGACAACGGCCCCGCCATGAAATCCGTCGTCGTGGCCCGCTGGTTCGCCGCGCGGAGCCACCTCACCCACGTGCGCACCCGCCACCGCGCCCCGCACACCAACGGCGTCGTCGAACGCTGGTTCGAGTCGCTGAAATACGAACACCTCTACCGCCACGACATCGCCAACGGCATCGACCTCTCCGACCACGTCGTCGCCTTCACCAACACCTACAACACCATCCGCCCCCAACAAGCCCTCGACCAGAAACCGCCCCTCGACGCCTACCTAGGAGCCCGAACACCCCAACCGAACCCGCCGAACACTGAGCAAGAATCTTGATCCAGGACAGCCCGACATCGATGTCCGAGTCTCTGGGCCATAGCCACGCTCACCCACACTGCGTTCACGCTCATGGGCGACTCCACGGCCGTGGACCGGGCGGCAACCGTCCCGGTCGACCGATTCCTCGAAAAGGGATCGGTCGACCGCGAGCTGCAAGGCCCGACGTCCGGACCTCGGGGCTTCGCCGTCGACGGCTGACCAACAGCACCCCGACAGCCGAGCGGGCCGGGCGTGCCGAAGGGGACTTGGTATGAGCGCCGGCCCACGACATCGGCGGCCTGCTGACACCTACAACCACCCCGAACCTGCCGCGACGATTCTCAAGCCCTTCGTGTCGGAGGCCAACCTGTTATTGGTGCAGGTGCCCGGTGTCTTCCATGGCTACGACGTCCCGTCCCGATACCGGCGAAACTGGTAGGTCGGAATGTCGGAGAGCGCGAACTCTGCGAACTCCAACTGGTCCCGCCCCCAGTGGCTGGTGCGGGATGGCATAGCGGTCTATGCCGCGCTCGGCCTGCTCGCGTTGGTGGTGTTCATCCCCGCGTTTTTCGCCGCATTCTTGTGGGACGACACGATCATTGTCGGTCTGCCCGAGCAGGTGGGCGGCTTCGCCGATATCTGGCTGAATCCCAGCCTCATCGAATCCGAAGCGCACTATTGGCCGGTTGTCTACACCATGTTTCGGGTGGAGTACCTGCTGTGGGGGCTGGACCCAGTGGGCTACCACGTGGTCAACGTGGTGTTGCATGCGGCCAACGCCATGCTGATTTACGCATTGTTGCGCCGTTTGACGGTACCCGGCGCATGGGTCGCGGCGGCGATATTCGCCGTGCACCCTGTGCACGTCGATTCGGTCGCTTGGGCTATCGAGCGAAAGGACGTGCTCTCGGCTCTGTTCTACCTGACATCGGCGCTGGTCTATGTCCGCTGGGACGAGCGCCGTCGAGAGACCGCCGCAAGGGGCAGGGGACGAAGCTCACCCAAGAACCGGCGCCGCTTCGGACGGAGCGAGGCGGTCTACGCAGGTTCGTTGGCATTGTTCACACTGGGGCTGTTGAGCAAGTCGATGGTGGTGACGCTGCCGGTGATGTTGCTGGTGTACAGCTGGTGGCGCACTGGTCGGATTTCTGGCCGCGCCGTCATGCGCACGGTCCCGTTCTTCGCGGTGGCCGTCGGGATCACCATGGGCGATCTTGCGTATTACCGCGCCAGGGAATCGGTGTCGCTGGACATCTCGATGACCGAGCGGGCGCAGATCGTGTCGCGATCGTTGTGGCACTACGTCCAGAAGCTTCTCTGGCCGAGCGATCTGCTGCCCATCTACCCGCGGTGGACTGTGGATGGCGGTGACCCGCTGGGGTGGGGGCTGTTGTTCGCAGGCGTCGCCGTTGTGGTGGCGTTGTGGGTACTTCGCGATCGCATCGGACGTGGGCCGCTGGCCGGCGTGCTGTTCTTCGGAGTGACATTGGCGCCGGCATTGGGCATCATCAACTACGGGTATATGAGTACCAGCTATGTGGCCGACCGCTTCCAGTATCTGGCCGGGATCGGGCTCATCGCTCTGGTGGCGGGCACCCTCGCGCATGTGGCAGCCAAGTACGAGATTGGACACCGGCTCAATCCCACTCGCATCTTGACTGTGTTGTGTGTTCCAGTGCTGGTGGCATTGGGGATAACCACGTGGCGGTCGGCGCTCAACTATGAGAGCCCGGAGAAGTTCTTTCTGCACATCGTTACCAACAATCCTTCCGCTCGAGGCGGTGCATATCTGAATCTGGGGAATGCTTATCGCGAGCAGGGAAGAATAGAAGATGCGATTGAAGCGTACGAGCGGTCGCTGGAGAACGACAAACCTGATGTTCTTCTCCCCCTCTATAACTTGGGGATCGCGTACGCCGATTCAGATGATTTTGAAACGGCAGAGTCCTACTATCGACAAGCACTAGATTTCAGATCCTCCCACGTTCCCACGCTCGGCAACTTGGCAAACGTATTGGTCAATAAGGGTGAGCTGTACGAAGCTGAAGAACTGCTGCACAAAGCGCTGAGACTACGACCTTATGATCCAATGATCCTCAACAATATGGCCAATCTGTACAATGCAAAGGGCGACCTCGACGAAGCGACAAAGTTCTTTCAAAGAGGGCTGGATGAGCACCCACACGATGAAAACTTGCTAGCAAACTACGGGTTGTTACTGCACAACAATGGTCGTTGGGTTGAAGCCGAGCCAATCCTGCGACGGGCATTGGATATTAACCCTCAGCGTGAAGGCATAGCGCAGATTCTGGCTACCGTGCTGCTGATGTTGGGGCGTGACGAGGAGACAGTTGAGCTTGCCGAGGAGGGCTACATCGAGTCCGTGTCACCAGCCATTGCCAATTCTGAGGTGGAGCGTGGTAACGACCTCCTGAAGCTGAAGCAGGTCACTGCGGCAGTCGAAGCATATAGGGCGGCGATAGCTGCAGATCCTGACCATGTGGCAGCTCATGTCCAACTTGGGGTGGCGTACGAGAACCTTGACCGAGCTGACGAAGCACTGGCCAGCTACCGACAGGCCTATGAAATCGACGATGAGAATATCAGTGCCGTCTACTTCCTTGGATTGTTGTCGGCTCGATTGGAGGAATACGAGGAGGCGCTAGCTTTGTTTGGCGAAGCGGAGGCGCTATTCGACAGTGGGCTCGTGCCGTTGGTTGCCACGGAGGCGGACTTGCCGGAGTTAGCCGAAGTCTATCTCAACCGGGGAGTCGTGCTTACGCTACTCGATCGCCTCGACGAAGCTCTGGCCGACATCGATCGGGCCTTAGAACTGGATCCCGATCTCGAGCTGGCTGCCATCAACCGGGAGCAGATCCTGGGGATGATTGCCCAGAGCGACGAGCAAGGCCGATGAGCGCATCGTCCGAGCCACCGTCCACCACTACTGGTTCCCAGGTGGGTTCGGCCGAGGATGACATCGGCCGAACCCATCGCCGTCGCGATCTGCTCAACTGGCAAGGCGGTATATTCCGCCTAGCGCAGCGTCGGTATTGTCACCGAAACCTCGGGCTGAACCTCCCCGGGCTTCACGCAGGCTGGTTGGTGTGATTGTCGGCTTGGCCGCCTGACTGTTGGGGGTGGTGTGTGTCTCCGAGTTGGGCGCAAGCGAGCGCGATGTGATCGCCGCTGACACCGATGTCAGCATCCTGATTCCCGCGTGGGACGAGGGGGATGCCATCGGCAGTGTGGTCGCCGCCGCTCTGGCGGGCTGTCGAGCAGCGGGACTCGCCGCGGAATGCTTGGTCTGCGTGCATGCGCAGACGCGGGACGCCACAGCTGAACGAGCCCGCGAGGCGGGCGCGCGTGTCGTCGTCCAACACGGCCGCGGCCTCACCGATGCCGTGCTTCAGGTCGCGGCCGAGGCGCGGGCCGCCGTGTGCGCGGTCCTCGACGGCGACGGCCAGCACGCCGGCGGCGCGATCGCCCTGCTTGCCGGTCCCCTCGTCGCGGACCAGGCTGACCTGTGCGTCGGGAATCGTGAACGGCGATCGCTTCGAAGCGGTTTCGGTCGAGGACTCAGAGGCGCGACTCGTTACGCAGGTGCTCGTCTCCTGGGATTGGCGGCGCGAGTGGCAACAGGCCGAACAGTGTCCGACCCGCTCACCGGGATGTTCGCCTGCCGCCGGCGAGACCTGCTCGCTCTTGGATCGAGTCCGGCTACTGCGCCTCTTGGGGGCTACAAACTCTTGCTCGGTCTGATCGTTCGGGTGCCGTCCGACCGTGTTCGAGAAGTAGCGGTCCCATTCTTCCCGAGGCAGGGAGGGGACTCGAAACTCGGTCGGCGGGTGGTCACCCTGACGCTGCGCCAACTATTCGGTCTGCTGATCTCGCGGCGCGCGGTGGCCAACGCCGGTCGTGCCCCGTCGACTGAGGGCCGCTGAGCACGAGAGCCGCTGATTCACCGGATCAAAGTGCGCCATTTGACGGCTCTTCACGTTTTGACGCCGGCGGCTACTTGCGAGGGCAGGCGCCGACGAACTCGCGGATCGCCGCCGCGCTCTGGCGGCCGTCGTCGCATGCCTACGCCCTGTGGGTGCCGGAAATTCGGCCGTGGTCGTTGTCCTCCGGAGATGCGGGCCGATCCTGAGTCCTCGTGTACCGCATCACCTACCGATTCCTGGCATCACTCGCTCGGCTCGCTGTGCGGTCAGGCCGCTCGAAGGACCTCGAGATCATCATGTTGCGCCACCAACTCGCTGTGTTGCGCCGACAGGTCAACCGCCCCGAGCTCACCGACGCCGACCGGAGCTTGCTCGGCGCGATCGCGGCCGCGCTACCGCGACCGAGCCGGGCCGGGTGGTTGGTCACCCCCGACACGCTGTTGCGTTGGCATCGCCGCCGCATCACCCGACACTGGACTCAACCACAACGACCGCCGGGCCGACCATCAACGGCAGTCGAGCTTCGCCAACTCGCACTGCGTCTCGCAGCCGAGAATCCGACCTGGGGATATCGTCGCATCCACGGCGAACTCGCCGGCCTCGGCCACCGCCTCGCTGCGTCCACCGTGTGGCAGATCCTCAAGAGCGCCGGAGTGGATCCCGCACCCTCACGCTCCAGAGTCACCTGGTCGCAGTTCCTGCACTCCCAGGCCGCCGTTGCCTGCGACTTCGCTGCCATTGACACCGTCACGTTGCGCAGGCTCTACCTGCTGTTCTTCATCGACATCCCCACCCGGACCGTGTACTTCGCTGGGATCACAGACCATCCCACCGGCGTCTGGGCCACCCAAGCCGCCCGGAACCTGTTGCTCCAATACGCCTACCAACTCACCGATGCGCGGGCGCTGGTGCGCGACCGCGCAAGCCAGTTCGTCGGCGCCTTTGACGAGATCTTCACAACCGAAGGCATGAAGGTGCTCAAGACACCCGTACGCACCCCCGTGGCGAACGCGTTCGCCGAACGCTGGATCGGCACCCTTCGACGCGAACTCCTTGACCGCACCATCATCTGGAACCGGCGCCAACTCAACAGACTCGTCGTTGACTACATCGGTCACTACAACGCGCACCGACCCCACCGTTCGCTCGAACAGCGACCGCCCGCCGCCACCGACCCACCAGACCAGCCAGACAGTCACCACCATGTCGCAAGATCGGCCCGGTGTAACGGACTCATCAACGAGTACCGCAATGCTGCCTGACCAGCCACGACAAGTTTCCGGCACCCACACGCCCAAAGACCCCAACAAGAACCAAACCACCCCCCAAACCATTCTCATGAACAATCAGGGCTAACGAGCAAATCCCAGGCCGGAGCAATGCTCCGACCTGGGATTTCTTAGTGGCGGGGGGAGGATTTGAACCTCCGACCTTCGGGTTATGAGCCCGACGAGCTACCAGACTGCTCCACCCCGCGGCGGATGACGAAGGATACGCCGCCTGCCGCAGGCGGGCAACCCGCTGACTCGGCCGGACCGACTTCCCGCGCCGACGATCGACGCAAGGCGCAGCATGCTCTCCCGATGGTGGATGCCACCCGTCGCTCTACCTCGACATACCTCGACGAGTTGTATCTCGGCACCCGCATCCGGCGGCAATCTTCCGAAAAACCGGGATGGACGGGAACCGCAGCGCGGCGGCGGTCGTCAGACACCACTGACAGGACCACAACCGATACGGTCACAACACGTAACCGATGGTTCCGGCTCCCGGCCTGCGCCCTGGGGATAGTTGCCGTCGGGACAGCAAGGAGAACCTGCAATGCGCTCACTGCTCGCCGCCATCATGGCCCTGATCGCCACCACCGCTGGATGCCCTGGCGAGGACACCGGATCCGACGATGCCCCGGCCCCGGCTGCGGACGATCCCGCCACGCCGGCCGGTGAGGTGCAGTTCGCCTCGACTTTGCAGAACTTCAGCGACTGCGACGGGCTGCTGGGGCACATCCGCGCCGAGGCCATCAGCCGCGTCGGCCCCTACGGCCTCGACGGCGACCGGTACGGCCCCGTCTTCGCGGAGGCGCGGCTCGCCGACGAGGAGGCCGCCTTCGACGTGGCGGACGCCAGCGCAGCGGAATCTGCTCCCGCCCAGGCCCAGGCCGCCCCCTCGGGCGGCGACGACGGGGCCGGCGGACCCGACTTCTCCGGCACGAACGTGCAGGTGGTCGGCGTGGACGAACCCGATGTCGTCAAGACCGACGGGCGTCGCATCATCCTGGTGAAAAGCGGAACGCTGACGGTGGTGGACGTCACCGGCGCCGAGCCCGCCGTCACGGGGCGGGTGCTGCTCGGGGAGCGCTGGGGCGGCGAGTTGCTGCTGCACGGCGACCGGGTGCTGGTCATCGACAACCACTACGGGACCATCCGGCCCCTGGCGGCCGACCTTCGGGGTGGTCGCTACAGCCGCGACATCGTCGTCATCGACGAGATCCTCCTGGACGGCACGCCTCGGCGGGGCCGCAGCCTGCAGGTCGAGGGTCGCTACGTCAGTTCCCGCTCCATCGACGGCACGGCGCGCGTCGTGATCGTCTCGTACCCCAACGAGCTGGGGTTCGTGTATCCCCGCAACCCCGCGGGCGAGCCGATCGCCGCCGACGCCAACCGCAAGGTCGTGGCGCAGAGCACGCTGGAGGACTGGCTGCCCGACTACCGGGTGGTGTCCTCGGAGGGATCGGTTACCGAGGAGGGCCAGATCCTGGCCTGCGACCGGGTGTACGTGCCGTCGCAATTCTCGGGCTTCGGCTCCCTGGCGGTGCTGACCTTCGATCTCGCCGAGTCGCTGACCCTCGGCGACGGCGCCGCCACGTTCGCCGCCGGCGAGACCATCTACGCCAGCCACCACAACCTGTACGTGGCCACCAACACCTGGTTGCCACAGCCGTTCTTCGACGACGACGACTGGCTGCGGAACATCGACCAGCGCTATCGCACTTCGATCCACAAGTTCTCGCTCACCCCGGGCGGGCCCGCCGTCTACGAGGCGTCCGGGTCGGTGAAGGGCCACCTGCTCAACCAGTTCTCCCTCCACGAGTACGACGGCCACTTGTTCGTCGCCGTGACCAACGGCTCACCGTGGCGAGCCAACCGGCAGAGCGAGAACCTCATCTTCGCCCTCACGCAGCAGGACGAGGTCTTGGCGGTTGTCGGCAGCGTCGGCGACATGGGGCGCGGCGAGCGCATCTACTCCGTCCGCTACATCGGCGACCGGGCCTACGTGGTCACGTTCCGCCAGGTGGATCCCCTCTACGTCGTGGATCTCGCCGATCCGACCGCCCCGGCCGTGCTCGGGGAGTTGAAGATCCCCGGCTACTCGGCCTACCTGCATCCCGTCGGCGACGGGCTGCTCGTCGGCGTTGGCCGTGACGCCGACGAGGACGGGCGCATCCAGGGCTTCAAAGTGTCGCTGTTCGACGTGTCCGACCCTGCCAAGCCCGCCGAGATCGACACCTGGACCCTCGCCAACGCCCGGAGCGGCGTCGAGCGGGACCACCGTGCCTTCCTGTGGTGGGCACCGGAGCAGCTCATGGTCGTGCCGGTCTATTCGTGGCGTAACGAGGTCCCCAGTGGTGCTGCTGTGTTCAACGTCACCGCAGCCGAGGGCCTCGACTACCGCGGCCTGATCACACACAGCACCGAGGATTTCGTCTTCGCCACCGACTGCTACCACGAGTTCGACAGCGAGGCCCTCGAGGAGGGCTGGGAGGTCCCGCTGGTGCTGGTCTGCACACCCGAGCAGGTCGGCAACCCCGTGGGCTACAGCTGCGAGACGGTTCCCGTGTCCGCCGCTCGCGGTTGGGACATTGACGTGGAGGCTCTGGGCACCGACGTGAGCAACGAGGATCGCATCCAGCTGTGCTGGCCGCAGGACCGCGGCGATGCGGAACGGATCGGCCGCTCGCTGATCATCGGCGACGACGTCTGGACGCTGTCGCGCTCGCTGCTGCAGAGCAACGATCTCGACACGCTGGACCGCCGAGCCCGCCTGGCGCTGCCCGGCTGAGCAGACGTCGCGCTAGCGCCCTTCTTCGACTTGCCCCGCAGCCGCGGCCGGTCCAGCCTCGGCGGCCGGCACCCCGCCGATCCGCGGCCGTGACTGGTTGCGGACGACCATCGACAGGGCCGCCACGACCCACGCCATGGCCACCATCTGGAGCGTCGACAGCGCCTCGTCGAAGATCAACCAGGCCAGAGCGGACGCCACGACCGGTATTAACAGTGTCAGCGTCGACGCCAGCCACAACGGCACCAGTCGAAGCGACCAGTTCATGGCCGTGTGGCCCAGAATGCCCGAGCCGAACGCCATGACCACCAGCCACATCCAGCTCTCGCCCGTCGGCCAGGACAGATCCTGGCCGAACAGTGCCGCCAGCGGCAGGTTGATCAGCCCGACGTAGATGGCGACACACACGGTGTACTGCTGCGTCGCGACCTTGGCCCGCGCGTGGCGGGTGGCGATGAAGTAGGCGGACCAGCCGAACAGCGCACCGACTGCAGCCAGGTCGCCACCCAGCGACCAGTTCTCGCTGCCCGACGAGCCGAAGGCCACCACGCCGACGCCGACCATCGCCAGTGCCGCGTAGCCGATGTCGCGGCGGCTCATGCGCTCCCCGTAGAGGCGGGCCGAGACCAGCGAAACGATCACGATCTGCAGGGCGTTGACGATGGTGGCGTTGGCGACGGTCGTGAATTTCACGGCCGTGAAGAAGAGCCCGGCGTCGATCCCGAGGGTGATGCCGCCCCACAGCGAGTGCCGCATGTCGGCGCGCGTGAGCGGCACTCGCCGCGCTCCCATCACGGCCATCATCACGATGGCGAAGAGCAGGAAGCGGTAGGTGATCAGCGCCAGCGCACCCATGTCGATGATCTTGGCGATCACGCTGGAAGCGCCCCAAGCGGTGACCGCCAGAGTCGTGGCGGCAATTCCCAGAGACAGTTCGCTGCGGCCCGCGGCGGTTCCGGCGCCCGGCGTGGCGGCCGGCGATTCGCTCACCAGGGCACTCTACGGCCGCGCCGCGGTGATGCTCAGGATCGCCCGGAGCCGCACTCCCTCGACCGCTGGAGCGGCCCGGCCGTCAGCGGTCGACTGCGAGGTCGGTGGCCGGCACGTTGCAGCAGGTGTCGGCGAGCGAGTCGGCCCGCCACATGCGCACCGCCGTGTAGGCGGCGGCCACGGCGATGAACAGCCCGGCCGCCGGGTCGGCCCACCACCATCCGAAGAGCACGTTCGCCCCCAGCCCGATCAGCACGGCCCCCGACAGCAACGCGCACAGGCTGGTCTGGGCCGCCTCGGCCTGCACGGCCCGGGATCCCAGCGCCTGCGCCAGTTGCAGCTTCAGCCGAGCCAGGAACGGCATGACCACCAGCGACAGCGCCGCCAGGGCGATGCCGAGAATCGAGGCGTCGGGCGGGTTTGCCGAGACCAGATCCCGCAGCGACTCGGCCAGCACGTAGGCGGCAAGCACCGCGAAGCAGATCGCGATCAGACGCTGGGCGCGCCGGTCCGCTGCGTGCTGGGTGCCGGCGTCACTTTCCAGTCTCAGACGCCACGCCAGCACGAGACCGGCCACGAGCTCGACGAACGAGTCGAATCCCCAGCCGATGAGGCTGATCGAACTGGCGCGGATCCCGACGATGATCACCGCCACGCCCTCGACTGCGTTCCAGGTGATGGTCAGGCGGTTCAGCCGCTTCGCCCAGACGACCGCCGCCGGCCGGGAGAGGCGCGAGACGACCGTGGTCATGACCGGATGATACGCGTCGAGCCCTCGACGGCCGGTGGCGCCCTCAGTTCTCGATTGCGACGGCCAGCGGACGGGCCGGGGCGCCTGTGGCTCCGATGATCTTGAGGTGCGAGAGGCCGTCGCGCCTAGCGGGCGGTCATGCCGGCGTCGGCGGGGACGACGGCTCCTGTGAGAGCGCTCGCCGCCGGCGAGCAGAGCCATGCGACGACGGCGGCGACCTCTTCGGGCCGGATGATGCGGTGATCGACGTGGTGGTCGCCGAACCGACTCGGGTCGTCGATGCCGTAGATCTCGGCGCTGCGGGTCAGCAGCGCAGTGTCGGTCGACCCGGGTAGGACGGCGTTGGCTGTAATGCCCGTGTCGGCCAGGTCGGCAGCGAGACCGCGAACGAACCCGATGGCCCCCGCCTTGGAAGCGCTGTAGGCGGCCAAGCGGGGGGTGGCCTTCAGCGCTGCCGCCGAGGAGACGGCAACGAATCGACCCGAGCGGGGCGCGGGCCGCTCCAGGAGGGCCGGCACGGCGGCGCGGGCCAGGTTGAAGATACCGGTGAGGTTCGTGTCGAGAACGGCGTGCCACTGGTCCTCCGGCATCTCCCAGACTCGGGTGGCGGCGACCAGCACCCCCGCCACGCCGACGGCGGCATCCAAGCCTCCGAACCGCTCCAGCGCCACCTCCACCGCCCGCCCGAGGTCGGCCACCGAGCGCACATCGCCGACGACCGCCTCGCCGCCGCAGCGCCGCGCAGTCGCCTCCAGTTCGTCCCGGCTCGCCAGCGGATACCCGAGAGCCGGATCGATATCGCAGATGTCGAACAGCACAACATCCCAGCCCTGAGCCACCAGCGCCTCGGCCGTGGCCGCGCCGATACCGCGAGCGGCGCCGGTGATCAGAGCGACCGGCATGATGGCTCCGGATGTGGTTGTCGCTGCACCTGGCTCGCTCTTGGCGATTCGTCGGTCCGCAGCATTGGTGGTGCCGCTGCAGAGTGGATTCCGGCCTCCGCCGGAATGACGTCGGAGGCGGGGCGAAGCACTGTTGCACAGCCTCCCAGTCGCGTCTTCACTCCGCCACCCCTAGCGCAACTGCGAAGTCCGGAGGCACGACGATGTCGGAGGGGTTGAGGTCCGTGACTGCGCCCCGCCCGAGGCCCAATAGGGCGGAGTCGATGCCGTCGCGGAGGACGTCGAGGACGTTCTCGACGCCTGCCTGCCCGTTGGCGGCGAGACCCCAGAGCGGCGCCCGGCCGATCATCACCGCACGCGCTCCCAGCGCAACCGCCTTCACGACGTCGGCGCCGCGGCGGATGCCGCCGTCGAGCAGTACCTCGACGGAGTCGTCAACGGCTTCGACGACCGACGGAAGGGCACGAATCGACGCCGGCGTGGTGTCGAGGTTGTTGCCGCCGTGATTCGACACCGAGATCGCCGTGACGCCGATGTCCACTGCTCGCCTCGCGTCGTCGACCCGCATGATGCCCTTGATCATGCACGGTCCGTTCCACTGGGCGCGCAGCCACGCCAGATCATCCCAGGACGGGGGCGGGGTCTGCATCCACTCGCCGTACGCCTCGAAGAACCGGGGCGGGCGCTCGCCGGGGACGGCCATGTTCGGCACCCTGAGGTTGGGCGGTCCACCTGCCCGCACCCAGCGGCCGAGCCAGCGCGGGCGGCGCACCACTTCCGGCGCCAGCTTGCACAAGGCTGCAAGGTTGACCTTCTCGGGGATGAACGGACTCCCCCAGTCCCGGCTGTGCACGAACGACCAGTCGAGGGTCACGATGAGCCCGACGGCACCGGCAACCCGGGCGCGCTCCAGGCGATGCAGGATGCGGTCCCGCGTGCCCGCCCAATAGGTCTGGAAGAACGTCTGCGGATTGGCGGCGACGACCTCCTCGACAGGCTTGCCGCCGAACGAGCTGAGACCCATCGCCGTACCTCGAGCGGCGGCGGCACAAGCCACGGCGACCTCGGCACCGGGATGCACGGCCTGCACGCCTGTCGGCGAGATCAGCACCGGCATCGAGAGCGGCTGACCCATTGCCGAGGTTGAGAGATCGCGCTCGCCCGGCTTGCCGGCGATCCTTGGGGCGAAACCCAACTCGCCGAAGGCCGCCTCGTTGTCGGCGAGGGTGACGCCTGCCTCGGCCCCCGCGTGCAGCGCCGCGGCAACCGACGGAGGCAGCACCCGCTCGGCACGCCGGCGCGCTTCGGCGATCGACTCGAACCATCCGCCGGCCATCATGCCCCCGCCAGGACGGACTCGACCATGCGCGCGGAGCCGCACCGATCGCTGCTGCAGAAGGCGACCATCAAGCTTCCGCGAGGACTGACTCGACCATGCGCGCGGAGCCGCACTGATTGCCGATGCAGGAGGAGGCCATCAGGCCCTCGAAGCCACGAGGTCCAACCCGGTGAGCGGACTCTCGTCGCATGCGCGATCGGGGCGGCGTCGCAGGAACGTCACCCGTGAATGATCGACCGACGGGCGCGGCACCGAACCGGGCTCCACAGCGGCCAGCGCCGCCGTGCCGTGCCCCTTGACGCACTCGGGGTCAGGTCCTGCCAGTGGCAGTCCCGTGAAGAACTTGGCGGCCATGCAGCCACCGCGGCATACGTCGAACGCCGAGCACGACGAGCAGGCGCCTGCGCTCTGCGGCCCGCGCAGCAAGTGGAACAGCTCGGACTCTCGCCACACGTGAGTGAATCCGCCAGGGTCGCGCACATTGCCCGCCAGGAAGGAGTCATGGATGGCGAAGGGACAGGCGTAGACGTCACCCACCGGGTCGATGAGGCACACGATGCGCCCCGCGCCGCACAGGTTGAGCCCCGGCAGCGACTCGCCGTAGCCGCCGAGGTGGAAGAACGAGTCGCCGGTCAGCACCTGCTCGCCGTGCGCAAGGAGCCAGCGGTAGAGGATGCGCTGCTGCCCGTCAGTCGGGTGGAGTTCATCCCAGACGTCGGCCCCGCGCCCCGACGGCCGCAACCGGGTCAGCCGCAGTTGGGCCCCGTAGCGGTCGGCCAGCGCCTTCACGTCGTCGACCTGCGACACGTTGCGCCTCGTACAGACGACGGACAGCTTGAAACCGGAGACCCCGGCGGCGGCGAGATGCTCCATCGCCTGAACGGCGGTCGCGTAGGAACCCGCGCCACGCACGTCGTCGTTGACGTCGGCGGTCGCCCCGTCCAGCGAGATCTGCACATCGAGGTAGTCGCTGGCGGCGATGCGCCGGGCGACGGCGGGAGTGATGCGCGAGCCGTTGGTCGAGAACTTCACCCCAACGTGGTGGGCGAGGGCATAGTCGACGATCTCCCAGAAGTCGGAGCGGATAGTGGGCTCGCCACCGCCGATGTTCACGTAGAAGACCTGCATCCGCTCGAGCTCGTCGATCACCGCCTTGGCCTCATCGGCGGAGAGTTCGTCCGGGTCGCGCCGCCCCGAACTGGACAGGCAATGCCGGCAGGCGAGATTGCAGGCGTACGTCAACTCCCACGTGAGGCAGATCGGCGCGTTGAGCCCGGCCGCGAAGCGCTCGACCAGCGGCAATGCCACGCTCACGACGGTCGCTCCTGCAGCATGCCGCTGTCGACGAGCCGGGCAATCGCCCGTTCGAAGGCGGGCAGCGAGGCGCCTTCGATCCCTGCCAGGGTGCACGCGGCGCGCGCTGTGGGAGCACCGTCGAGATGCTGGAGCACCGCCAGCAGCCGGCGGTCCTTCAGGAACGACAGCCGGCGCGTACCGAAGTGGTAGAGCAGAGCACCGAAGGGCTCCGGACGCACCGACACCTGCGGTGCGACGCGCAGGGAGCGATCGAGGACCGGCATCATGCTGCGGGGACTGCGCGGCTCGCCGAGGACGGGATCAATACACTCCGCACATGCCGTCGATCGAGATCTCCTCGATCAGCAGCTCCTCCTCGATGTCGGGCTTCTCGCCGGAGTCGCTGACGCCCATCTCCGGGTCGGCGAGGACGGTTGCAGTCGGGACGGCGTCCGGATCAAGCTCGCTCGTTCGGCTCATGGTTCACTCCTCGTGGCGCCGCCGGTTCGGCGGTGCCGCAATTGGGCTGCATTGACGGCCCGGGATAACCCGCTCCCGGAAGGGTTCGGCATCCGCCTCGATCCCGAGGCCCGTTGCGAGACCGGCGGGCGGACGCTGATCGGCGGGGCGCCGATGCGCCTGCTGCGCCTGTCCGACGACGCAGCCAAGTTACTCGCCAGGCTTCGCGACGGCGCGACGGCTGAGAGCCTCGGGGCGCGACGGCTGGGCCGCCGGCTGTGCGAGGCCGGGCTCGCTCACCCCGTGCCTCCGGCCGGCCACGGCCCCGGACCCGGCGACGTGACGTGCGTAATTCCGGTGCGCGACGACCTGGCGGGTCTGCAAGCGCTGCTGGCATCACTCCGGTCCAACCGGCCGGCGGCTGCAAGCGTGCTGATCGCCGAGGATGGTTCCCGCGATCCACACACCTTCGCCGAGGCGGCACGACGCCACGAAGCCCGGATCATCCAGCGGGGGAGTGCCCGTGGCCCTGCGGCGGCCCGCAACGAGGGGTGGCGGGCAACTGACACCGCGGTCGTGGCGTTCCTGGACGCCGACGTCGAGGTCACGCCGGGCTGGCTGATGCCTCTGCTGGCGCACTTCGCCGATCCGACCGTGGCTGCGGTTGCGCCGCGGGTCCGGGCGCCGGCTGCGGGTCGTCGAACGCCGCCCAGACGTGTCGCGCCACCGGTCGGAGCGCCGGCTTCGCCACGGAGCACGCTCGACCGCTTCGAGCGGCACTGTTCACCATTGGACATGGGGCCCGCTCCGAGCATCGTTGGCCCGCAACGGCGCGTGCGGTACGTCCCGTCGGCGGCGCTGCTGTTCCGACGTGAGGCGCTGGAGGCGCTTGGCGGATTCGACGAGAACCTGCGGGTGGGCGAGGACGTCGACCTCGTCTGGCGCGCTGCTGCGGCCGGCTGGACGGTCCGCTACGAACCGTCGGTGGTTGTGCACCACCGCAATCGCCCATCCTGGGGTGCACTGGGTCGGCAGCGCTTCGGCTACGGCACGTCCGCAACCCCACTGGCGGCGCGCCACCCTGAGGTGGTCACTCCTCTGGAGATTCCCCCCTGGAGCCTCGCCGCGTGGGCGGCGCTGGTGCTCGGGGGCCGCCGCGCCAACTGGACCGCCGTCGCCACCACGGCGGCCACTGTCCGGCGGATGAAGGCTCTGATGGGGAGCCCTGGCGCGGCGACCCTCGGCGACGTGGCCCACATCACCGTCCGGAGCCATCTGGCCTCGGGGCAGCGAGCCGCGGCGGCGCTGCGCCGCGCCTGGCTGCCCCTGCTGCTGGCGGCCACGGCCTGGCCCTGGGGACGGCGGCTCGCGTTCGCCGCCCTGCTGGTCGAGCCGCTCACATCGTGGGCAATCCGAAGACCGGACATCGGGCCGCTGCGCTGGGCGGCGGCGAAACTCTTTTCCGACGCGACCTACTGCGCCGGTGTCTGGCGCGGCGCGCTGGCCGCTGGCTCAATGGCCGCTCTACAGCCGCGGCTGATCGGCCGGGCAACCACCGACAACGGAGGGTGGGGATGCCGGTGGACGCCATAGGCGGCCATTTTCAGAGGCCGCCGGAGCGTCACCGGCAGCGCCACCCGGACGGCCACAGAATGGATTCCGGCCTACGCCGGAATGACGGTGTGGGGGACTACCTGACGAAGAGGCGCCCGGGGCGGTCCATGGCGTAGGGGTTTTCGCCGGATGCCTGGACCCGCGCCACCTTGTTGAGGGCGCTCACGAAGGCCCGCACGGAGGCCTCCACCACGTCGGTCGAGAGACCCCGGCCTGCGACGGTGATCCCGTCGGTGGACTCGAAGCGGAGAGCCACGTCGGCAAGGGCATCCACCCCGCCGGTGACAGACGCGACGCTGTAGTCGGTGAGGCGTCCCTGCAAACCGGTGGCCGCCTTGACGGCCTTGCAGGCGGCGTCCACCATGCCGTTGCCCTCCTCGCGGGCGGTGCGCAGTTCACCGTGCACCGAGACGACCACAGTGGCGCTGGGTATGCCCGTTCCGACACTGCCGCCGTGGCACTCCAGCACCTGCAGCTCGAAGGCGTGCTCCAGGGTGCTGCCCACCTCGTCGGCCACGATCGCCTCGAGATCGGCGTCGGTGAGCTCGATCTTGCGGTCGGCGAGTTCCTTGAAGCGCGTGAACGCCGCGTTCAGAGCATCACCGGCGATGTCGAGGCCGAGGCTGCGCAGCCGATCCGAGAAGGCGTGCCGGCCCGAGTGCTTGCCCAGCACGATCTGGCTGCCCTCCTGGCCGACCGCACGGGGATCCATGATCTCGTAGGTGGTGCGCTCGCTGAGCACGCCGTGCTGGTGGATGCCGGCCTCGTGGGCAAAGGCGTTACGCCCCACGACCGCCTTGTTGTACTGCACGGGGTAGCCGGTGAGCCGGCTCACCAGGCGGCTCGTCTTGTGGAGTTCCTCGGTCCTGATCCCCACGTCCAGATCGCCGAAGAAGTCGTTGCGGGTGTTGACCGCCATGACGATCTCCTCCAGAGCGGCATTGCCCGCCCGCTCGCCGATGCCGTTGATGGCGCACTCCACCTGCCGAGCGCCGGCCAGCACGCCCGACAGGGAGTTCGCCACCGCCAGGCCCAGGTCGTTGTGGCAGTGCGTGGACAGCACGTAGTCACCACGCACCCGCTCCCTGATGCGCCGCAGCTTCTCCGCGTACTCCTCGGGCACGCCGTAGCCCACGGTGTCGGGAATGTTCAGCGTGCCGGCACCGCTGTCGGCGGCCACCTGCAACACCTCACACATGAAGTCGAAGTCGCTGCGCGAGGCGTCCTCGGGGGAGAACTCCACGTCATCGGTGTAGTTCCGGGCCCGCGCCACCGCGGAAGCCGCCTCGGCCTTGACCTGCTCGGGCGTCATCCGCAGCTTGTACCGCATGTGGGTCTCGCTGGTGGCGATGAACACATGGATGCGGCGGCGCTCGGCCGCCTCGATGGCCTCCCAGCAGCGGTCGACGTCCTTGTGGGCGGTCCGGGAGAGACCGCAGATCACCGGGCCGCGGACGGCCTTGGCGATGACCTGTACCGCCTCGAAGTCGCCCTGGCTGGCGATCGGGAAGCCGGCCTCGATGATGTCGACGCCGAGCCGGGCGAGCTGCTCGGCGATCTCGAGCTTCTCGCTCTGATCCAGGGAGATGCCCGGCGACTGCTCGCCGTCGCGCAACGTGGTGTCGAAGATGATGACCCGGTCCGGATTGTCTACCGACATGGCCTTCTCCTGTCTGGTCGGGGAAAGAAAAACCCCCTGCCGCAGGGGCAGGAGGCTGATCGACGAGCGCCGGTATGCGGGCGCTCGCCCTAGAGGAGGAGGAGCAGGTGGTCGAAACTGCGCATCGGCCTACAGCATGGCAGCGCCTGCGCCATTCGTCAACGTGCGTGCCGATCCGTGGTGCTGCCGGGGAGGAACGTCGCGCCGGTCGCTATACTCCGGGGCCATGTTCCGATTCCTCAAGCGGCTGCTCAAGTGGGCGTTGATCGTCGCCGCCGTGGCGGGCGCCGTCCGCTGGCTGAAGAACAAGCGCCAGGTTGACGACGCCGAACAGGATCCCGGTTCGATCGAACCGTGGCCCCCGCTGGACACCTCCGACGTCCCTGCCGGTGACGGCACCGAGGAGACGTCCAGCACCTGAGCCGGCCCCGGCGCCGCCGGGCGCTGTCGCCCTGCACATTTCTCGTCAGGTCAGCGGGACCGAGCAGCGCGGTCTTCGCACTCGTCGCCTGTGGTCACGCCCGCTGGGGCTTCTGCCGTCAGGAAACACCGACGGTTCCCAGGCGCACCACGTTGACGGTCAGGACGCCAGGTGCGTCGCGCAGCCGTTGCGCCACATCGGCCTCGACGTGGCGATCAGTCGACAGCACGATCAGCGAGGTGCCGCGCGAGGTGCCCGAGCGATCGAGCACCATGTCGTGGATGTTCACACCGGTCTCACCGAGGATCGTGCCCACGGCACCGACGACGCCGGGTCGATCCTCGTTGGTGATCATCACCATGTGCCGCGACGGGCGCACGTTGATCGCCAGCCCGTTCACTCTGACGACGAAGGGATCGCCGCGCACACCGACGAGGGTGCCGACCAGTTCCGTCGACCCTCCCCGTACCACCACCTCGTTCAGGTGGTCCCGGGGAGCGATGTGGCAGTGGATGGCTGTCCGCAAGCCGGCGTCGGCGGCCAGGAGTGGTGCGTTCACGTAGGTGACGTTCGCCTGGCGTGCGGCGGCCAGTAACCCCTTCAGAACGGCGAGGCGGGCGATGGCCGGGTCGTGGTCGCCGATGCGGCCCCACAACTCCAGTTCCAGAACCTCGGGCAGCCCACCGTTGATCTCGGCCAGCATCCCGCCCATGTGCTCGCACAGCGGAAGGAAGGGCCGCAGGATGTCGGCGGCGTGCCGCGCCTCGACGTTGACCGCGAACGGCACGAACTCGCCCGCCAGAGCGCCGTTGACCTGCTCGGCGATGTTCACACCGGCGCGGTGCTGCGCCTCTGCGGTGCTCGCACCGAGATGCGGCGTGACCACCACTCCCGGAACACCGAACAGGGGGGAGGACTCGATGGGTTCGCCGTCGAACACGTCCAGCGCGGCACCCCCCACCCGGCCGGCGCGCAAGGCCTCCACCAGCGCTTCCTCGTCGACGAGCCCGCCGCGTGCCACGTTGACGATCCGGATGCCCGGCTTGGCCGAGGCCAGCAGCTCCGCGCCGATGAGCCCGACGGTCTCCGGCGTTAGGGCGACGTGCAGCGAGACGAAGTCGCTGCGCGCCATCAACTCGGGGAGGCTGACCAGTTCGATGCGCAGCTCGCCGGCCTGCTCGGCCGAGATGTAGGGATCGTGCGCCAGGGTGAGCATGGCGAACCCGGCGACGCGCTCGGCCACGAGGCGGCCCACCCGACCCAGACCGATGATGCCCAGGGTCTTGCCCGAGAGTTCGATGCCTTCCCACTTGGCCCTCTCCCAGCGGCCGGCGACGAGGGCGGCGTGAGCCTGGGGGATGTTGCGCGCCTGCGCCAGGATCAGGGCGACGGTGTGCTCCGCCGCCGACAGCACGTTGGACAGGGGGGCGTTCACCACCGTCACGCCGAGGCTGGTGGCGGCAGCGAGGTCGACGTTGTCGAGACCGACACCGGCGCGGCCCACCACGACGAGATCCCTCCCGGCTTCCAGGACCTCTGCGGTGACCTGCGTGGCCGAGCGGATGATCAGCGCGTGCGCACCCTCAACCGCTGAGAGCAGGTCCTCCAGTGACATACCGAGGCGCACGTCCACCTCGTGGCCGGCGTCTCGGAGGACATCGAGGCCGGCTGATGCGATGCGCTCGGCAACAAGAACGCGTGCCATCGGGGGTTGCCTCCCTGTGCTGTGTCGTCACGGGCCGGGGCCGCCACTGACTGTAGGGGGGCGCCAAAGGCCCGCCACTCACCCGCGACGAGGTCGAACCATCAGGGTAGGTCGACGACCAATGCCGGATCGGGCAGCGTCACCACCAGCGACGGGTCGTTCACCGCAAGAGTCTCGAAGCGGATGGCCACGCGATACTCGATCTCGGGGAATTCGATATCGGCCCCATCGGGGGTCTCCCCCATCTCTCCGAATCCCGAGAACACTGCCATCAGGATCTCTCCGAGGTCCAGATCGAATCCCACCTGCCGTGCCAGGCCGTCGCCGCCGACGTGGAGGGTGAACTCAGTGGCCAGCGGAACGGGCAGGGACCCCAGCAACTCATCCGGCGGAGGTCCACCGGCACCGGGCCCACCCAGGAATCCCTCGAGGAACGGTGGCAGGTCGCCGGTCAGCTTCGCCAGGTCGATCACGAACGTGTACACCTGCGTGGCGACGCCGGCGACTTGGCCCGCCCCGTCGGCGCGAGCTTCGAGAATGCTGCCGCTGTCGGACGCCGCCTTCAGCAGGGTCAGGAATTCCGCCTGGGACGGCTGCTCTCCGAGCCCAATCCCCACGAGGAGCCCGTCGCCTGCGCCGGCCAGGTCCGCCCTGCCCCACAAGTCCGCCAGATCGACACCTCGCTCAGCCGCCAGACTCTCCAGCTCGGGAGGCTGCTCGCCCGGACCGAGCGCCGCCAGCGGTGCCAGCTTGACGTACAACTGCTGCGCGCTCTCGTCCAGCACCAACTCGAACGGCAGCGCCCCCGCAGGCGCGGGCTGAGGCATCCCGTCCTCGAACCCGCTGAGCGCGGCAAGAGCCGCCGGGTCCATCTGGACGTGGGTCAGATCACCCACGGTCGTGGACAGCGTGAACGGAACGTCACTGACACTCCCCGCCGGCTGTCCCCCGAAACTCAGCGTGAGAGTCAGGTAGAGCTGCTCTCGGGAAGAGGTCACGCCGGATTGCGCGGCATCGAGTGTCGACACGAGTGCCGCCACTGCGGCCGCGTCGAGTTCGCCCTCCTGCGGCGGCGGTGGTTCAGGCTCGGGTGCCGCCGGCAGTTCGGCCGGAGTCACTTCCGGCGCGGCGGGCAGTTCGGCCGCAGCCGGCGGATCCTGTGGCGCATCCTGCGTCACCTCCACCGGGGTCGGCGGCTTGGTATCGGTCAGGGTCGCCACTTGATCGTCGCCGGAATCGCTGCACGCCGCAGCGACGAGCACGACCACCGCCAGCCAACCTGCCAGCAGCCTCATTCGTCCTCTCGTATCCACCATCACACCTTTCATTCATCACCCCTCTTGGCCGACGCTACCCAACCTGCGATCTCCGATGGTCGACCGACCTCGGCGGCCGTGCGGTTGCGCGGGTATGGAACCTGTGAGAACTCGGGCCGTCAACCCTCGGCAAGAGGGGCCAGTTCGACGACCTGCGACGGGTCAGGCAGCGTCACCGAGAGCGCGGGATCGTTGACGGAAAGGGTCTCCAGCCGGCTGGAAATCCGGAATTCGATCTCGGGCATCCCGCTCCCCTCGCCCTCGGGGTCTTCGACGAGTTGGTCGAACTCGGCGAACACTTCACCGAGAATCGCGCCCAGGTCCACACCGATCACGACCCGCCGGACGATGTCATCGCCGTCCAGGTGGACGGTGTACTGGATGGGCAATGGACCCGGGAAAATGCCGGCGGGTGACTCGCCCCCTCCGAGGTCCTCGCCCAGAATGCTCGCGACGAGACCCGGCATCTCGGCTAGGGCCATGAGGTCGACGAGGAAGGAATACTGCTCGGTTTCAACACCCGCCACCTGGGCTCGACCCCCTCCTCGGGCTTCCAGCAGGGCTCCATCCGCGACTGCCTGACCGAGAAGCTCGACGAAGTCATCCCCAAAGGGTTGAGCCGCGAAGCCCAGATCCAGGCCCAGGGCCGCGAGGGCCTCATTGGGGTTGCCGCTCGAATCGGCGAGGTCCACGAAGCCCCACAACTCGCCGGCGTCATCACCGTGTTCGGCCTTGAGCCCCGCCAGCCACGGATTCTCGGCCATCTGATCGAGCGCCACGAACGAACTCAGTCTCACGTAGAGCCGTGTGTCGCCTTCCACAAGCATCTCGAGAGGCGGGAGCGCCGGCAATGGCGGGTCGTCGGAAAAATCGCCGGCTCCCATCATGGCGGCCATGAAGGCCATGATGTCCATCTCGGCGCGAACCAGGTCGCCCACCTGGGTCACAACCGCCAGGGGCACGTCGCTGATCGCCAGTTCCGGCTCACCGGGGAACGACATCTCCATCGACATGTACAGCTCCGACAGCGAGGAGGTGACACCCGCTCGTCCCGCCTCGATGCGCTCCGCCAAAGCGGCGATAGCGGCCTCGTCGAGTTCGTCCTCCCCCACCGCAGACTCGGCGGGTGCAGCAGGCGGCTCGGCGGAACTCTCTGCCGGCTTCTCGGCGGGCGGCTCCGGCTGCTCGGGCGGCGGGGGCTCGGTTGGTTCTGGAGGCTCCGGCGGCTCGGGCGGCGGTTCCGGCGTCTCGTCGTCCGCAGCAGGCGGCGACTCGGCAGGCGGGGGTGGCTCAGCCGGCGCAGGCGGCTCGGCAGACGCAGGCTCAGGCGGCGCAGGCGGCTCGACGGATGGCGCCGGGGGCTCGGCTCCGGCGGGCGTCGCCACCCCGTCGTCGGCACCCCCACATGCGGCTGCCACGAGCAGGACCGCCACCAGCGCGCCCGCAAGCGATATTGCGTTCCGTCTCATGCTCATCGCAGCACCTCTGATCTCGATCGTTCGCGCTTCAGGCGAGGTGTCCCACCGGCTCGCGACGACGACAACCCCTGTCTACCTGTTCAGACGCTTGACGACGCCGCGCGGTTCCCGCGTTCGTCCCTATCGAACAGGAATCGTCCAGCGAACCCCGGGCACCGGCGATCGGAACCCTCGAACCAGCTCCCGGACAACGCCCGCTCAGAGGTTGTGCACCGGAACGGGACGGATGTCGCCGGCCGGCTTGAAGCCGAAGATCTGGCCGAGAAACGAGAACTCTGCCTCGGCGGCCGCCACGATGGCCTCCGCGCCCCGGAAGCCGTGCTGCTCGCCCTCGAACAGCAGGTAGGCGTAGGGCAGCCCGTTCGACTCCAGCGCGGCCACCAGAGCCTCCGCCTGATCCGGTGGTACCACCGGATCGCTGTCGCCCTGCAGGACCAGCATGGGGCAGGCGATGCGGTCCACCCGGTGGATAGGGGAGCGTTCCACGTAGAGGTCCCGCTGCTGCGGGTACGGCCCGACGAGACGGTCCATGTAGTGCTTCTCGAACTTGTGGGTGTCGCGGGCGAGCGCCTCCAGATCGGTCACGCCGTAACGGATGAGGCCCGCAGAGAACACGTCGTAGTCGGCGAGCGCCTGCAGCACGACATAGCCCCCGGCACTGGAGCCGATGATGGCCAGCCGGTCGGCGTCGGCCTCGCCAAGCTCGGCCAGGTGCTGCGCCGCGGCCACGCAGTCGGCCACGTCGGTGACCCCCCAGCCGCCGTCCAACGCTCGGCGGTACGCCCGGCCGTAGCCCGTACTGCCCCGGTAGTCCACGTCCACGACGGCGATGCCCCGACTCGTCCAGTAGCGCAGCCCCAGGTGCAGGCTGGTGCGGGCCGCACCGGTGGGACCGCCGTGAGCCATCACCAGCAGTGGCGGCGGCCCTGCCCCGTCAGCGGCGGTGCACTGAGGGTTGGCGGGGCGGTAGAGCAGCCCGTGAGCCTCGTCGCCGCCGGTCGTGGGGAACGTCACCGGCTCGGGCTCCGGCGTCAAACCCGGACCGAGACGCAGTGCGGGCGGGGAGTACACGACACGGGCCGCCGGCGCCGCATCGCCGGCGGTGGCGTGCAGGATCTCGTTCTCGACCGACGGCGAGCCGGCCACAGAGACCACACCCCCCTCCCAGGCACGCAAGGCGCCGAACGAGGTGTGTCTCCGGTACGCCACTGCTGTGGAAGCCGAGGCGTCCGTGTCCGTCGGAGTATCAGTTCTCGCATCGCCCGAGCCGTTGAGGCATTCCGCCGCGGCAGCACCTGCCGCTCGGGCATGAGCAGCACCCGACCTCTCATCGATGAGTCGCAGCTCGTGACCTCCCCGGCGGGCCACCGCATAGGCCAGACCCGTGCGATTCTCCGCGGCCGGCCATGCGGCGTGGCGGCTCATACCGAACACCCACGGCGCGGTCTGGATCTCGCCGTCGTGGAGGTCGACCCATCGTCTCGGGGTTCGTTCCGGCGCGAGCGGGTCGCCCTCGAGCAACCACAGCGTCGACCATCCCGAGCCGTCGCTCACCCAGCTCACGCCGCCGTCGTGCCACGCCGGACCGAAGATCCACTCCTCGGCGCCTCCGGCGATGCAGCGGGAATCGGAAACCACCGGGCCTTCCAGGCGGCCGACATGCAACTCGCACCCGTCCCACGGCATGTTGGGATGGTTCCATTGCAGCCAGGCAAGCCGGCGGCCGCACGGTGAGGGGCGGGGGTCCGAGTAGAAGTCCGCACCGGACACCGCCACGTCGAGGCGGCCGCTGCCGTCCAGTGCCACGCAGACGATCTCGTTGACGTGCTCCGGCTCGACGGGACGCTCTCGCACACACACGAACCGCTGCCCGTCGGCGCTGAAGCGACCGTCGGCGTACAGGTACCCGCGATCGGGCCCCTCGGGCGTCAGCACCTCGGGCTCGGAATCGCCGGGGCCGAGGCGCCGCAGCCGGAAGTCGGCGTCATCGGAGTACACGCAGACACCGTCCTGCACCCACCAGGCGGCGCCCCCGTAGGAGTGCACGCGGCTGCGCACGTTGGCCTCGGGCGGGGTCATCTCCCGCACCGATCCGTCGGCGCCGCGGCGCACCAGCATGGTCCGACCCTTCGCCGCCGGCCGGGTCTCGGACCACCACAGCTCCGCGCCGTCGGCCACCAGGGTGGTGATGCGAACGCTGCCCATCGCCAGCGACTCGGGCGTGATCGGCGACGGCCAAGCCCCGAATGGGGCTGTGGCGCTCGGTGCCCTGCCCCCGGACCTCGCGGTGCTCACCGGGTCCTCCGCACTCTGGGGACGTTATCTCCCAACCGACCGACGCCCACTCACGTCAACAGGAAGCTTGGCGAGGCCCCACCCGCTGGATCAGCCACTGGTGCACGCCTCGGAGACGTCGCAGCGGCAACGACTAGGATTCGCCCCGTCGCTCCCTTCGCCTCTAAGCCTGAATCCACCGATCGCAGATCATCTTGGGCATCTTTTTCGTCGTATAGCCCAAGTTTCTCGCCCAAGTTCCGGAGGTGACGAGGACCACCCCGAACCGGTCAACCCGGCGGGATGGGGCACTCACAGGAAGTGCCTCCCGATCTGTACCGGCAGTCGCCTGTGTTCACAGCTATTTGCCCAGGTCAGAGAGTCACTCGGTCGACCCCCCGCCCTCGAACCCAACCCCCATCGGTGGATCCAGGCTAAGAGTCGGAGTCGCCAGCCCGCTCGATTCCTGAGGAGTTCACATGAGCAGCGATGACGACGGCTATTCAATTCGCGGCACGCCGTTCTACCCGCGGACTTCAGTCCTGAATGAACGCCAAAATTGGACCGCGTGGGATCGCTACCACGTCGTTGACTCGTACATCGATTGGCGTCTGGAACTCAAGAAGATTCGATCGGAGGCGGCGGCCCTCGACCAGTCACCGCTCGCGAAGCACTACGTCACCGGACCGGACGCCGAACGCTTCGTCGATTACCTGATCCCTCGCGACGCGACCAAACTCGAAGTGGGGCAGGTGTACTTCACGCCGTGGTGCAACGACGATGGCGTGCAGGTAGGCGACGGCATGGTGATGCGTCTTGAGAAGGAACGATTCTTGTTCTCTGCCGACCGAATGATGCGATGGTTCGAGCACAACGCATTCAGTTTCGATGTCGACTTTGAGGACATCACCCATGACTTCGGCATTCTCGCGCTGCAGGGGCCGAGGTCCCATGATGTGCTTGAGGCGGCCACCGGTGCGGATTGGTCGGATCTTCGATTCTCCCGGGTGCGTCGGACCACTGTCGGCGGTGTCGATGTGCTCCTGTTGCGGCAGGGATTCACCGGTGAACTCGGTTACGAACTCTGGGTGCCGCGAGCCGGCGGCCCGACGGTTTGGGATGTGATCTTCGAGGCGGGCTCGGCGTTCGGTCTTGGGGCGGCCGGCCTCCATGCCAACGATGTTGCCCGGATCGAGGCGGGACTGGTCATCCCCGGATACGACTACACCCCCGCGGCGATGGACCCGATCGGTAGTCACATCCCCACGGCGGCTGAGCACTGCACCACGCCGCTGGAGTTGAACATGGGCCGTTTCATCGACTTCGACAAGACATCCGACTTCTTGGGCAAGGCTGCGTTGCAGAAGGAGTTCCAGTCAGGATCAAAGCGGAAGATGGTGGGCATCGTCGTGAGTTGGCCCGAGATCGTTGACGCCTACGCAGACGCCGGGCTCCCTCCCGAAGTCGCGCCGAGCATCATCCGAGCGCCGCTGCCCGTATCGCGAGATGGGCGTCGGATCGGAAGGACAAGCAGCGTCACGTGGTCACCGACGCTGAGGAAAGTCGTCGGCTTCGCTCATGTCGACGCATCCTCCGCTGCCGCAGGCACATCGGTCACAGTGGAGTGGAGCACATCTGACATCGGTGCACCCGTCATCAGCGCTCACCTGAGTGATCTGCCTCACTACAAGGTGAGGCGGGCGGGAAACTAGGACAGGAATTCCACGATGCGCCCGACGCCCTCGGCGAGGTCGTCGTCGGACAGTGCGAAGGACAGCCGCACGCATCCCGGCGCCCCGAAAGCCTCGCCCGCCACCACGGCCACCTTGACTTCCGACAGCAGCAGATCGGCCAGCTCCAGGCTGGATTCCACGTTGCGCCCGGCGATCGGCCGGTCCATGACGCCCTCCAGCGAGGGGAACGCATAGAACGCACCCTGGGGCAGCGGACAGTTGATTCCCGGGATCTGCGACAGCAACCCGTGCATGGTGCGGCGGCGGCGGTCGAAGCGCAAACGCATCTCCACCACGGCGCCGAGCGGTCCCGAAACGGCGGCCAGCGCCGCTCGCTGGGACACGTTGGCGACGTTGGAGGTCTGGTGCGTCTGTAGGGCCGCAGCGGCGGCGGCCACGGGGGCCGGGGCGATGATCCAGCCGACGCGCCATCCGGTCATGGCGTAGGTCTTGGCCACGCCGTTGATCACCACGCAGCGCTCGGCGGCGGCGGGGGCGACCACCGGTAGCGAGACGTGGCGGTGATCGTCGTAGGTGAGGTGCTCGTAGATCTCGTCGGTCATCACCCAGATGCCGTGCTCGGCCGCCCAGTTCCCGATGGCCTCGACCTCGGAGGGTGGGTACACGCTGCCGGTGGGGTTGGACGGGGAGACGAATATCAGGAGCTTGGTGCGCGGCGTCCGTGCCGCTTCCAATTGCTCGACCGTGACGCGGTAGCCGCTGTCGACGTCGGTGTGCACGACGACCGACCGCGCCCCCACGAGCGCCACGGGCTCGGGATAGCTGGGCCAGTACGGGGCGGGCAGGATGACCTCGTCGCCGGGATCGAGCAGGGTCAGCAGTGCGTTGTAGACGGCGTGCTTGCCGCCGGCGGTGATGATCACCTGTTGCGGCGACACCTCGAGGCCGGAGTCCCGCAACGTCTTGGCGGCAACGGCCTCGCGCAGTTCCGGAAGCCCCGCCGTCGGGGTGTAGCGGTGGTTGCGGTGCTCACCGCAGGCTCGCACCGCGGCCTCCACGATGTGCGGCGGTGTCGGGAAGTCGGGCTCTCCGGCGCCGAAACCGATGACCGGCTCCCCTGCCGCGCGCAGCGCCTTGGCCTTGGCGTCGGTGCTCACGGTGGCCGAGGGGGTGATCGCCGCTACCGCCGCCGATACCGGTAAAACTGGGGTCGCCGAATCGGTCGAGGTGCTGGGGGTCGAAGAACGTGCTGCAGAGTTCACAGGTGCAGTCTGGCAGTCGAACGGCCAAAAGATGACCTCAGCAAGCGCCGTGGACATCGTGCTCCCCGCCGAACTTCGTCCCTGTGACGGGCGCTTCGGCAGCGGGCCGTCACGGGTCCGTCCCGAGGCGGTCGCCGCACTCGCCGAGGTGGCCGACGGCTACTTGGGCACCAGTCACCGCCGCACCGGCGTGCGCGATGTTGTCGGCCGGCTCCGCGACGGGTTCCGGCAACTCTTCGCCCTTCCCACGGACTGGGAAGTGGTGCTGGGCAACGGCGGCGCCACGGGGCTGTGGGACTCCCTGAGTTTCGGCCTGATCCGCCGCCGCAGCCAGCACCTCGCTTTCGGCGAGTTCTCCGCCAAGTTCGCCCGGGCCGTCCAGGCCGCCCCACACCTCGAGGCGCCGGAGATCATCGAGGCGCCCTTCGGAACCCACCCGGACCCGATCCCCGCGGACGTCGACGTCTACGCCCTGACCCATAACGAGACCTCGACGGGCGTGCAGATGCAACTGAGGCGCCCTCGGGGAATCGATCCCGCCGACGGGCTGGTGGCCGTGGACGCCACCTCGGGTGCGGGCGGCCTGCGCTGGGACCCGGCCGCGGTCGACGTGTACTACTTCTCACCGCAGAAGTGCTTCGCCGCCGACGGTGGGCTCTGGGTGGCGTGCTGCTCGCCGGCGGCGCTGGACCGCATCGCCGAGATCGGCGCTAGCGGCCGCTGGTGCCCCCCCACGCTCAGCCTGCCCCTCGCTGTGAAGAACTCCGCCGCCAACCAGACCTACAACACCCCTGCGCTGGCCACAGTGTTCCTGACGCTGCAAACGGTGGAGTGGATGTGCGCCAACGGGGGCCTGGAATGGGCGGCCGGCCGCTGCGATGCCTCCGCGACGGCCATCTACGGCTGGGCCGAGGCGTCCGACTACGCGGAGCCGTTCGTCGCTGACGCCACCCGGCGCAGCCACACCGTGGCCACGATCGACATCGACGCCGACGTCGCCGACGCCGGAAGGATCGCCACGATCCTGCGTGCGAACGGCATCGTCGACACCGAGTCCTACCGGGCGCTGGGCCGCAACCAGCTCCGCGTCGCTCTCTTCCCCGCCATCCCTCCCGAGGACGTAGCCGCTCTGTGCGCTTGCATCGACCACATCGTCGCCCGGCTGTAGGCACCGTCAATCCCCTCGGTGCCGTCCGGGAGAGGGCGCCGCGGGGGACGGATCCTCGCGAGCGGCGATGACCGAGTTCCACGCCCGCCGGCTCCTGGTCGCCACACCGCTCATCGGCGACGGCAACTTCGAGCGCACGGTCGTGCTCCTGCTGGAGCACAACACCGAGGGCGCCATCGGCTTGGTGCTCAACCGGCCCTCATCGCTCGTCGTCGCCGAGTTGCTGACCGGCTGGGAGGAGGCTCCCGGTGTCCTGTTCTCCGGGGGGCCGGTCTCGCCCGAGACGCTGATCGGGCTATCGCGCGAGTGGCCGGGCTGCACCGAGACGGGCTGGCAACGGATCCTCAGCAACGTCGGCAGCGTGAACCTCTCGCTGGGGGCCGAGCACGTCGCCGACCGGCCTGGCCTGCGCATCTTCTTCGGGTACGCAGGCTGGGAGGCCCGGCAACTCGAGGACGAGATCGCCGCCGGGGCGTGGTTCGTCGTCGACGCCGAGCCGGACGATGTGCTCTCTGACGAGCCGGAGGGTCTGTGGCGGGCGGTCCTCGGCCGTCAGGGGAGCGAGGTGTCCTGGTTCCGGAACTACCCCGACGACCCGCGCGCCAACTGAGACGACCTCGATCGCCGCGCTAGTACGGCCGAGGAGTGTGCAGAGTCACCGAAAGCAGATGCCGTCGCGTCACCATGGATTCCGGCCTTCGCCGGAATGACGGGCGGGGGGATCTGAACCGTTACTCAGCAGTCTCCTAGTGTCCCGAGTCGGAAGTTCGCTGGCATTTCGATGGCCCCGCTATTCGCATTTGCGCAGGCCAGCTCGCTGCAGCAATCCTCCGAATACCAAACGAACTAATCGCTCAGGACACTAGTGTCCTGAGTCGGGTATTCGTTGGTGTGTGGTGTTGGGTGGGTTATGTTGGTGGTGGTAGGTGGGCGGTGATCGGAGTTGATCATGGCTCAGCGGCGTGGCCGCCCGGCGGTTGTGGTTGAGCTCGGCGAGGCTGAGCGGGAGACGTTGGAGCGTTGGGCGCGGCGTCCGTCGTCGTCGCAGGCGTTGGCGTTGCGTTGTCGGATCGTGTTGGGCGCCGCGGCCGGGGAGTTGAACAAGGACATCGCTGAGCGCCTGGGGTGTTGTGCGGCGACGGTGTCCAAGTGGCGGGGCCGGTTCGCGTTGTGGCGCCTGGACGGGCTCGCCGATGAGCCGCGCCCGGGTGGGCCGCGCAGGATCAGCGACGCGCAGGTCGAGGAGGTGATCGTGAGGACTCTTGAGGAGGCCCCGCCGGGGGCGACGCACTGGTCGACGCGGTCGATGGCCGCCGCGATGGGGATGTCGCAGACCGCTATCAGTCGTATCTGGCGGGCCTTCGGTCTCAAGCCGCACCGCCTCGGGGAATTCAAGGTGTCCCCGGACCCGCAGTTCATCGACAAGGTACGCGACGTCGTGGGCCTCTACTTGAACCCCCCGGAGGCCGCGGTGGTGTTCTGCGTGGACGAAAAGACCGGCATCCAGGCCCTGGATCGCACCGCGCCGATGCTGCCACTGATGCTCGGGGTTCCCCAGAGGCGCACCCACGACTACCGCCGCTGCGGCACCACCAACCTCTACGCCGCCCTCGAGGTCGCCTCCGGGAAGGTCATCTCGACGATGACCGCACGGCACCGCTCCGAGGAGTTCCGCAAGTTCTTGAACCTCATCGACCGAGAGGTCCCCGAACACCTCGCCGTGCACATCGTCTCCGACAACGTTTCCACGCACAAGACCCCCACCATCCAACGCTGGCTCCTGCGCCACCCCCGCTTCACGTTCCACTTCACGCCCACCTACAGCTCCTGGATGAACCTCGTCGAACGCTGGTTCTCCGAACTCACCACCAAATGGCTCCGCCGCGGCACCCACACCAGCGTCGGCGACCTCCAAGACTCCATCAACACCTGGATCGACGGCTGGAACCAGAACCCCAAACCCTTCACCTGGCACAAAACCGCCGACGACATCCTCGACACCCTCGCCGCATATCTTCAACGAATACCCGACTCAGGACACTAGGTGGCTGGTGTGGAATGGGTTGTTGTCTGGTGGCTCTTCGCACTCATACTGGTGATGTGTTCCCGGCGGGTGTGGTTGGGGTGTTGGGGGTGGGTGGGGGTTCAGGTGAGTGCCCAGTGGGTGGCGCGGGTGTGCAGTCCGAGCGCGCCGAGGCGGGCGATGTTGGCGGCTGCGGCGAGGAGGTTGAAGTCGGCGTCGACTTTGGGTTGGCCGCGCACGCGGGCGTGGCGGCCGCCGTGGTGTCGGCGCATGAGGTGCGCGAGTTTGCGTTCGACTTTGGGGCGGGTGGCGCGGTAGTCGTCGCGCCAGGCCGGGTTCTGTTGGCGCGCTCGGGACGCGGCGAGGGCGGTTTCGTGTGCGCCGATGCGTATGGTTCTGCCGGCTTTGGCGTCGGTGCAGTCGCCGCGGAGTTCGCAGTCGGCGCAGTCGGCGCCGAAGCGGGCGGTGCCGGCGCCGTCGGGGCGGTAGTTGATGGCGACGGTGACCTCGGCGGGGCAGGTGACCGTCGCGGCGGCCAGGTCGACGCTGAAGCGGTCCTTGGTGAAGCGTCCCGCGGGCGCCTGCGGCGCTTGGGTGCGGCACTTGGAGTTGATGCGGTGCTCGCCGAGGAGGCTCTGGAAGTCGCCGCTGCCGTAGGCGCAGTCGCCGTAGACGGTGGGCCTGCCCGCGAAGTCCTCCACAACCTCCCCGGCGTCGCCGGCAGTGCCGGTGGTGCCGGTGGTGGTGGTGTCGGTGGTGGTGGTGTCGGCGGCGAGCAGGTCGGCGATGAGTTCGGGGGCGGGTCGGGCGTCGGGGGCGTTGGCGGCGGTGACCGCGGTGGCGGTGATCAGCTCGGAGTCGGGGTCCGTGGCGATGTGGCCCTTGTAGCCGTCGAAGCCTCGTGCTGCGGTTTTGTGGCCGTGGCGGGCGTCGCGGTCCACCACCGAGATGATCCGGTCCCGCGCCACGCGCCGCGCGATCACCAGGCGCCCCTCGGGGTCCTCGCAGAGGTCCTGGCCCACAACGGCGGCCAACAACTCCCCGCCCTGCGCGACTTCGACGCTCAGCGCGCGACCCTCGAGGGCTTCGAGCACCGCCACGGCGTCGCCGGCGATGGTCGCCACGAGGGCCTCCCGCGCCGCCGCGTCGTCCCAGTCGCACGCCGGCTTGGACCGCGACGCATAGTCGCCGCCGGCGACGGCGCCCCGCACAATGGCCCCCAGATCGCGATCCGCGGCCTCGAACACGCCGCGGATCGCGGCGCGCAGCATCGTGACGGTGTCCTGGGTCGCGACCGCGTCGTAGATCGGCGCGGAGTCCAGCACCCGCCGCTGAGACAGCGCCCCCGCCGAGCGCGCCACCTCGAGGGTCGCGTCGAAGATCCGCCGCGGCGCACCCGACGCCGCCAACCGGGCCCGCATCCCCACCAACACCGTATGGGAGAACCCGCCGCCGTCGACGTCCAAACCCCCGCACGCGTAACGCCAACGCGCATCGAACTCGAACGCCGCCACCGCCTCACGGTCCGACAAACCGAACCAGCGCTGCAACACCATCACCGTCGCCACCACCCGAGGCGGCACACTGCGCCGCCCCCGCGACGAGAACAAATCATCGAACATCCCCTCGGGAAACAACCGGGCACCCTCACCGAACAACACCGCAAAAATCGAACCAGGACCCACCCGCTCGCCCACAAACCGCGTCCCCTTGAACAAATCAGCCTGACACGGCTCAACACCAACCGTCACAACACCAACCTCCCCACAACACCGAACCACACACCTGTAATTCTACCAGACCACAACACCCCAAACGCCGAGAAAAACACCAGCCACCTAGGGGCGGCGCCGCACCCGGCGGCGGCGCTTGATCCCGCGGCGGCCACGGGACACCAGCCGCAGTCGCTCGGCGCGCGCCTCGGACTGCAGTGCCAACTCATCCCACAGGCGCTGGTAGCGCTCCAGCCGCTCGGCGTCCACCTCACCGACACGGACGGCATCCTGCACGGCGCAGCCGGGCTCGCTGCGGTGGGTGCAGTCCCGGAAACGGCAGCCCCCGGCCCGCTCGGCGATATCGGAGAAGACCTCGTCGAGGGCGATGTCGGCCTCCCACAGGCTTACCGCCCGAAGACCGGGTGTGTCGATCAGCACACCGCCGGTGGGCAGCAACACGAGTTCACGCCGCACCGTGGTGTGCCGGCCGGCACGATCCGAGCCGCGCACGTCGGCCACCGCCAGGATCGGCTCGCCGATCAGGGCGTTCAGGAGGGTCGACTTACCGACGCCTGACGGACCCAACGCGGCGAGGGTGCGATGCGAGGCGACCTTGTGTCGCAGCTCATCCAGACCCTGACCGTCCATCGCGCTCGTCTCCAGGATGTCGATCCCGGGCGCCAGTGCCGCCATCTCGTCGCGCACCCTCCGGCACTCCTCCCCATCGAGCAGGTCGGCCTTGCTCAGAATGATGAGCGGCTCCGCGCCGCTGTCGGCGGCCAGCACCAGGAAGCGCTCCATACGACCCGCATTGACGGGAACGTCCAGCCCGTGCAGCAACGCGACGGTGTCAACATTTGCCGCCAGGGTCTGTTTCGTGACGGTGATCGCCGGATCGCGCCGCACGATGGCCGTCCGCCGCGGGAGGACCGTGTCGATGACCGCACCCTGGGCCGGATCCTCGCTGTACAGCACCCAGTCGCCGGTCGTGGGCGACACGGCGGCCTGTGATCGCTGAGCGTCAGAGGCGGCGACCACCTCGCCCGCTTCGCTCAGGACGACACAGTGCCCCCGGCTTACCTGACCCACTCGACCCACCAGTGCCTCGGCGAGCCGCAGCTGCGCTCGCACCTGCTCCCAGCCGGCGTCCCATCCGTAGCGCTCGAGGCCGGCTGGTCCGGTTCCGGTCACCGCCACTGGCGCGACTCACCCCGAGGCGTCACCCTGAGTGCCCTGCCTGTTGAATTCCAAGAAAGATCCTTCCTTTCGGCGCGGGAAATCGAAAGATACCTGCGCGCTTTCGCGGACCCTTCCCTGCCAGACTAGGAGACGGACATCAACACGAAAGCGAGAGGTGAACCATGTCGTCCGGTCCCTCCCACTCCACCGAACCCGCCGGAACGCCCGGCCGCCGGGGAGGAATCATCGGCCGCTTGGCCCGCTTGAAGCCCAGGCGGGGTTCGGCCGTTCCCTGGGCAGCCCTGGCCGGCCTGCTGAGCGCCGGGGCCGCAGTCTCGGTCGGCGAGTTGATCTCCGGCATCACCGACAGGACACCGTCCCTGGTGCTGGGTGTTGCCGACGCCATCGTGGACAGCCGGTTCGTGCCCGGCTCCGTCGTCCGGTGGAGCATCGACACGTTCGGCTCGGCACAGAAACCGCTTCTGTTCTACGGCGTGCTGGCGGCGACGCTCGCCCTGGGTGTGCTCACCGGCATCGTGGCCCGACGACACCGCTGGGTGATCGTCGTCGTCTACGCCGCCTTCGGAACGATCGGCGGCCTCGCGGCGGCCGTCAACGCGACCGCCACCACCGGCATGGCGGCGCTGACGGCAGCGCTGGCCGTCGTGGCAGGCGCCGGATCGCTGTGGGGGATGCTGCGCCTGATCTCCCCGGTTGCCGCCGAGGCCCCGGCCGGCACGAAGCCTCGCCAGCCGCACCCCTACCTGGACGAGTCCGGGCGGCGCTGGTTCCTGACGGCCGCCGGTGCCACCACGGTCGGCGCCCTGGTGGCCAGCGGCGTAGGGCGCTACCTCCTCGGTCGCCGCGGGAACGTGGAGGAAGGCCGGGCCAGCGTGGCGGATCTGCTGAGCAGCGCCGAAGTGCGCACCGATACCGGCTCGACAACGGCCACCGCCACACCCACGACGACGGTCGCCGGCGGCTCCACCCCGACCACGGCTGCCGGCGGAGCACCACCCGCTCCGGCGGAGGGCACCACCAAGCCGACCAGTGGGCCCGGCGGGGAAACCATCGAGACCACGGCGTCCGGCGAAGCGCCCCCCGACGACGCCGTCGCCGGGACCACTCCGACCACGGCTGCCGGCGACACGACCCCGACCACGGTGGCCGGTGACAGCACCGAAGTCGCCGCGCCGGCGCCCGTGGATTCAGGTGACGGTTCGGTCCCGACAACGCAGGCAACCGCCGCGCCGGCCGAAGCACCTGCTCCTGGCACCACGCAACCCTCCGGTGGCGGGAACGCCCCTCCGGTGGGCGACCCTGGCGAGCGGCCCGCGACAACCACCACCCAGGCCCCCCCGCCCACCACCCAGGCGCCGCCGCCACCACCGACGACCCAGGCTGTGGCCCCACCACCGGCGCGGAACCGGGCGGGCTACTACGACAACACGGTGACGGGCATCTCGCCCATCGTGACGCCCAACTCGGACTTCTACCGGATCGACACCGCGCTGGTGGTCCCCTCCGTCGACGTGAACGACTGGAAACTCTCGATCTCGGGCATGGTCAACAACCCCTACACGATGACCTTCAGGGAACTCATCGACATGGGCCTCGTGGAGACGCCCGTCACGCTGAGCTGCGTCTCCAACAAGGTGGGCGGGAACCTGGTGGACAACGCCGTGTGGCGCGGTGTGCCTCTGTCGGACGTGCTGAACCGGGCGGGCGTGCAGAACGGCGCCACACAGATCGTGGGGCGTTCGGTCGACAACTGGAACTCGGGCTTCCCCACCGAGTACGCCTTCGACGGGCGCGTGGCCCTCGTGGCGGTGGCCATGAACGGCGAACCGCTGCCGCGCGAGCACGGATTCCCGGTGCGGCTGGTCATCGCCGGCCTCTACGGCTACGTGTCGGCCACGAAATGGCTCGAGGAGATCCGCCTCACGACCTGGGAAGGGTTCGATTCGTACTGGGTGCCGCGGGGCTGGGCCAAGCGGGGACCCATCAAGACGCAGTCCCGCATCGACGTGCCGCGGCGCGGCGCCCGTGTCAGGGCGGGGCGAGTGGCCATCGCCGGCGTCGCCTGGGCACCGACACGCAGTATCGAGCGGGTCGAGGTGCAGATCGACGACGGGCCCTGGGTGAGAGCCGAGTTGAGCAACAACATGTCGGTCAACTCGTGGCGGCAGTGGGTCTACGCCTGGGACGCAACCCCCGGCAAGCACCGCATCCGCTGCCGCGCCACCGACGGCGCGGGATCCACGCAGACCTCCGAGATACGCCCGCCGGCACCCGACGGCGCCACCGGCTGGCACACCATCGAGGTCACCGCCTGAGCAACCGCCGCGACGCGCTCAGCCGGTCGAGCCGGGAACGTTCGCCCAGCGCCGGAAGCATCAGTTCTGGCCCTGGCCGGTTCGAGGGCCGCGAGACCCCCGGCCAGCCACAGGCTCACCAGTCGACCCAGACACCCTCGTGCGGAGCGCGCGCCTCCTCGACAAGACACGGCCCGATCACCTCGATATCCCGGGCACCCCGTTCCAGGATCAGCCGGCAGCCGCCGAAGACCGCCACCGGGGTGGTCGTCTGCGCGCTGGCGATCTCGTACAACTGGCGCTCGCCCAGCCCGAACACGAGCCGTGTGACCCCGCCCCAATAAATCGTGCCGGCACACATCGGGCAGGGTTCGCAACTCGAGTACAGGGTGCCGGAGGCTCGCTCCTCGGCCGTCAACGCGCTCATGGCCGCGTGCATGACGTTGGTCTCGGCGTGGTACAGCACGTTGTTGTCCGTGACACCGGTCGTTGCCGCCTCGAGGAGAATGTTGCCGCCCGCGTCGGCGAACACCGCACCGAACGGCAGATTCCCGTCGGCCACGGCCTGCGCCGAGAACTCGATCGCCCGCCGCAAGAGGCGTTCGTCGGTCTCATCCAGTTGCTCGTTGTCCGGGGACATCATGGAACCTCCGGTTCGTCGTCGTGCCACGTCGTGGCCTGCTCGTATGCCGCCGCCAGGCCCAGCAGAGCGGCATCATCGAACGGGTCACCCACCAACTGCAAACCGATCGGGACGCCCGAACGCGTGAACCCGCACGGCACACTCACCGCCGGCTGGCCCGTGAGGTTGAAGGGGCAGGTGTAGGGGATGAGGGTCCCCAATTCGGTCGCCGGATCGAAGGATGCCAGTGGCATGGCGACCCGAGGAGTCGTGGGTGTGACCAGCGCATCGAGTCCGCCGGAGGCGAATGTCGCCCGAATCTCGCCACGCAGGCCACGACGGAACGCCACGGCCTCGGCGACCTGGCTCGTCGGGATCGACAATGCCCCGAGGAGCATCTCGAGAACCCCGGGGTGGTAGCCGGCGGCGCGGTCCTCCAGGAGGTGCCGGTGGGCAGCGGCCAGTTCGGTGGAGAAGAGGGTGAAGACCGCGTCGGGCGCCGCGTCGAGCCTTGAGAGTTCCACTGGCACCAACTCTGCCCCCAAGTGCCGAAGGACGTCGCAAGCCACGTCGAAGGCACTCCACACCTCCTGTTCGGGCGGCGTGCGTGCGTCGAGGGCTGCACGTGTGCGGTCGCCGAGGATGCCGAGTCGCCGGCCGTCCAGGCTCCCCGGCGCTTTGGCCTGTGCGCCGACTCCGACATCGGTGGACTCCCACAGCGTCGCAGCGTCGGCGGGATCGGGGCCGGCGATCACCTCGAGAACAGCCGAGACCTCCGGGACGGTCCGAGCGAGGATCCCCACGTTGTCGATCGACGGCGCCGTGGCGTGCCGCACGACACCGTGCGCACTGACGAGGCCCGCCGTCGGTTTGAGGCCGACGACGCCGGTCATCGCCGCAGGGATGCGGACCGATCCCGCGGCGTCGGTGCCGAGAGCGAAGGCCGCCGAGCCGACGGCCACCGAGGCGCCGCCACCGGCGCTGGATCCACCCGGATAGCTGTCCAGAACCCAGGGGTTGCGCGTGGGCGGTTCGTCGAGTCCGCACGTCAACTCGTGGGACACGTGCGTGCCGACGAGAACCGCACCCGCGCCACGCAGCCGGCCCACGACGGTGGCGTCACGGTCGGCGACGTGATCGGCGAACGCAGTCGATCCGCCGGCTGCGGCAAGGCCGGCGACGGAGATCACCTCCTTGACGGCGAACGGTCGACCGTGCAGCGGCCCATGCAAACCAACGTCGTCGATGCGAAGGGCCGCGGCGGCCGCACCGTCACGATCCACGTCGACGTAGGCGTGGATGAGCGGCTCGGTCTCTTCCAGACGCCGCAGCGCAACCTCGAGTCGAGCGGCGGCTGACTCAGGCACGGGTGACGCCCCGCGTCGCCACCGAAGCGGCTCCGTCGATGCGCAGGGTTGCGCCGCTGACGTGCGCCGCAGCGTCGCCGGCGAGCCACACCACGGCGCTGCTCACGTCCCGGCCGGTGCCGTGACGGCCCGACGGTGCGGCGCCCCAGGTGGACGCGTCCTCGGCGTGGTCCTCGAAGCCGGCCGGCGTGGTCTGCATGCCGGGGAAGACCGCCCCGGGACAGATGGCGTTCACCCGGACACCGTACGGCGCGGCCTCGGCGGCGAGCGTCTCGGAGAGCACGAGCACGCCGGCCTTCGTGACCGAATAGGCGGGTATGTGATGGATGCCCCGCAGTGCGGCGTCGGAGACGACGTAGATGATCACGCCGCTGCGCCGGCGGCGCATCGCCTCGAAGCAGGCGCGCGAGTACCGGAAGGTGGCCGTGAGGTTCACCTCGACGAGTTCACGGAAGATGCGCTCCGGTGTGGCGGCCAGCGGCGCGGCGAAGATCACTGCGGCGCAGGCCACGAACAGGTCGAGCCGCCCCCCGTGAAGCGAGACCGCCTCCTCCACACTCCTGTCGCAAGCAGCGCGGTCCGCGGCATCGCTGCGGATGAACGAGGCCCCGGTCGCGGCCGCCACCGCAGCGCCGCGCTCGGCGTCGCGACCGCAGAAGGCGACCCGCATCCCCACCTCGGTCAGGTGCTCAACGACGGCGCGGCCGACTCCCGACGTGCCTCCCGTAACAAGCGCCGTCCTCCCGCTCAGGTCTGTGCTCATTGCCGCACCCTGGCGGCGCGCAGCGCCGCCAGCATTCCCCCGTCGATCGACAGCGCCGCGCCGGTGCTGCCGGCGGCGGCATCGGACAGCAGGTACGCCACCGCCTCGGCGACCTCGGATGTGGTCGTGTGGTCACCCGAGGGGGGCACGGGCGGCGGGCGTCCCACCGGATCTTCACCGCCCACGAGAGAGCCCATGCCGGCAGATGTGTGACCCGGGCAGATCGCGTTCGCCCGGACGCCGCGGGTGGCCCCTTCGACCGCGAGCATCCGGGTCATCCACAGCAGCGCCCTCTTGGACACCGAATACGCCCCGAGTTCGACCTCGGGCCAGTCAGCGGTCCCCGAGGCGATCGCAACGATCGCTCCGCCACCGTCGCTGAGGGCCGGCAGGCAGGCGCGGGCGAAGAGGAACGGGGCGATGACGTTCGTCTCGATCACCGCATCCCAGGCGGCATCGGTCGTCTCCGACAGCGGCGCCCGGTGGAGCACTCCGGCAGCGAGCACCAACCCGTCCAGGCCACCGAGTGCCGCCAGTGCGTCGGTGACGATCTCGGCCACGGCGCCAGGTTCCGAGACGTCTCCGCGAACGAACCGTGTCCCGGTCTGATGGGCCAATTCCTCGCCTCGTGCCCGGTTCCGGCCCGTGATCACGACGTCGGCGCCGGTGGTTCGCAGTCGCTCGACGACGGCGCCCCCGATGGCGCCGGTGCCCCCGGTGACCAGGACACGTCGAGGAAACCGACGAGTGATGCTGCCGACCACCTCTCCTGTCATTCCGGCGGAGGCCGGAATCCACTGCCCAGCGGTCGCGGCAACGCTGCCATCGGATTGCTCAGAACACCCGGGCGCTCGCCGCCGTCACCCCTCGTCGTCGGCCATCGACGGGAGCACTCTGATCGAGCCGTCACCGGCAAGCTCCGGGTTCTGGGCTCGCCACTGCTCGCGCGGGTTGAGAGCACGCCAGACGTCCACGTACTCGGACTGGCGCGAGAAGACCACGTCGGAATGCTCGGCGGCCCGACTCACCACACGCTCGAGCATCCGCAGTCGGGAGCCGCGGCCGATGACCTGCGGGTGGATCGTGAGGTTGTAGACGCCGCCGGGGCAGTTGTCGTAGGCGTAGTCGAACTCGCCGGTCCACATCTCCTCGGCCACCGAGGGGGGCGCCAGGCCAGGAATCTGCCCCCACACGAACTCGAAGATCGGCACGTCGTCCATCGGCCAGGCCACGGGGATGCCCACGATGTCGGTCAGCTCGCCGAACTGGTAGGCCCCGTCGGTGAGCCAGCGGTCCCCCTTGCGCACGTACACCGGCATCATGTCGGTCGACATGCGGCTCCCGTCGAAGTCGAAGCCGAACTCCTCGATGAGTGCGATGGTGTGCTCGCTCATGTTCCAGGCCGGCGACACGTGGCCACGCGGGCGCACGCCGGCAACCAGGTCGAGCGCCTCGAGGCCGCGCTCGATGATGAGGCGCTGACCGGCAACGTCGAAGTCACGGGCGTCCTCGTGCATCCAGCCGTGGTAGGCCAGCTCGTGACCCCGGTCGACGATCTCGCGGATCAGGTCCGGATAGGCCAGCGCCGTGTGCCCCGGCACGAGGAACGTCGAGCGGATGTCGTAGCGGTCGAGGAGTTCCAGCACCCGGTGGGTGCCGGGAACGTCCATCTCACCGCGAGAGATCATGCTGGCGTTGGTGCTCTTGAACGAGGTGATCCACAGCGAGAGAGCGTCCATCCCGACCGTCAGGCAGAAAGTCAGGCGTGGCAGCCCGGCCACGTCACGACCTCCCGGCGGTGGTGCGGTCGAAGCCGGCAGGCGGATGCACCTCGCAGATGTGCATCACGTTCCCCTCAGGGTCGTAGAAGGAGCGGAACCGGTACCAGATCCCGGCGAAGTCGTTGCCCGGCACCTCGTCCAGGAACTCCCCCGCGCCGTAGATGTTGGTATCGCCCGCCCAGGTGATCCCGTGGCGGTCGAGCGCGGCAATTGCCTCGTCGATGTCGTCGACCTCGGCCGCGAAGGAGTGCACGCCGGCAGGATCCTCGTTGTAGTTGGCGGTGCGCCGGCGCTCACCGCGGTCCGCGTCGGGCACCGAGAGCAGCACCACGTCCACGTCGCCGCACATGAACATTGCCCAGCCCCTCTCGGGCTCGTAGCCGTGCGGATGCAGCGGTAACCCCAGAACGTCGCGATAGAAATCGACCATCGTCGCGAAGTCGTTCACGACGATGTCCATGTTGTCGAGGCGCTTCAGTTTGAGCATGGCGTTAGTGCAGCGGGACCGCGACCGACGGCATCGGAGCGCCGGTGGCGCCGCGGATCCGCATCGGAAAGCCGAGGAACGCGAACTCGTACATCTGCTCCGCGGCGATCTCCTGCATGTTGCAGACCTCGATGATCAACGCACCGGCCGTGGCGAACATGTAGCAGTGCACCGGCGCGTACTGGCCGTGGTAGGGCTGCGGTTCGAGGCCGATGTTGTCGCCGGCGATGCACATCGCGCCGGCCTCCTCGCAGAGCCACTTGGCGGAGGCGACGTTGATGCCCGGCGAGGCCGCCAGGTACTCCGGCGCGGGCCACATGTTCATGCGCCCGGTGCGGACCAGCACCACGTCGCCCTTGCGGAACTCCACGCCCTGCTTCTTGGCGGTGTCCTGCAGATCCTGCGGCGTGATCTCGTAGTGAGGCTCGAGGATGTCGACACCGTGCATGGCGGCCACGTCAAGCAGCACGCCGCGAGCGATGATCGGCGGGAAGCGATCGGTGCCGCCCTTCGTCCAGACCATGGACCCCAGGTGCTCATCCTGCGTCCAACCGTTCCAGAAAGTGCCGTAGTACCCCATGTGGTTCAGCGTGTCGATGTGCGTGCCGCAGTGCGTGTACATGGAGATGGAGTCGCCCGAGTAGGCGTACTCCTCGTGGATCTCCGGCCCGTAGCCGGAGCGCCCGTCCAGGATGGATCCCTTGGGGGTATGGGTCATCCAGATGCTGAAGGGAGGATCGCCGGCTTCGGTCCACGAGGGCATACCGGACCAGTACTCCACCGACAGGTCGAACACCTTACGGCCGTTGAGCCGAGCGGTGATCGCCTGCACCGACCCCGGGGTCACCCAGTTGAGCCTGCCGATCTCGTCGTCGGGTCCCCACGGGCTCTTCGACACCTTGTGGCCGTTCTTCTCGAACAGTGGTTCGGGTTGGAGTTCGAGATCGGCGAGTGCGTCGACGAGTGCGGTGTCATCCAGTCCACACATGTGGCCCCCTGTTCGTCATCGGATGGCGATTCCAGGTGCAGCGTATGCTTGACTGTGACATTATTCAAAGACACAATTGCGATATGAATGATAAGCAAACCCTAATGGCAGACAAGCCGGACACCGATGCGGTGAACCTCCGACATCTCCGGGCCTGGGTGACGGTGGTGGAAGAGGGATCCGTGACCGCGGGGGCGCGCCGCCTGGGCGTCTCGCAGCCCGCGCTGTCCCAGCAACTCCGGGCGCTGGAGGACTTCTTCGGGAGCCGGCTGCTCGAGCGTTTACGCCGCGGCGTGCAGCCCACGCCGCTCGGCCGCGCGCTGCTCGGCGAGGCGAGGGGCACGCTCGCCGCCGCCGACCGGCTCAATCGCCAGGCCCGCACCATCGCTGGCCTGGAGGTTGGCGTGCTGGAGGTGGCAACGCTTCCCACGCTCGTTGACTCGATGCTGATCGATCCGCTCCGCCACTGGCAGGAGGAGCACCCGCAAGTCGCCATCCGGCTGCACGAGTTCGCGCTGCAGGCGACGATGAATGAGTCGGTGGCGCTGGGCGTCGGCGATCTCGCCATCGGGGTGCGGCCGCCGAGTTGGCCCGGACCGGTCGTGTCGTTGGGCTGGGAGCAGTTCGTCGTCGTGCTCCCGCCCAACGACCCGCTTGCGAACGGGACCGGCCCGGTGGCGCTGCGGGAGTTAGCGGACCGCAGCTGGATCCTCTACGAGCCCTCCCAGGGGCTCTCCGACTACGTCGCCACGGCTTGCGCGCTGGCCGGATTCCGCCCTCACAAGGCCGTGATCACATCGCAGGTGCAGGCGGCAGTGCGGCTTGCGGCAGCCGGGCTCGGTGCCGTGCTGGTCCCGTCGGCCAACGTTCCCGAGCACCTCGCCCACACGGCGCGCACGCTCGATCCTCCGGTCGCCTGGGAACTCACCGTGTTCGCCCGGTCCGCCCTGTCGGCACCGGCGGCCGCGTTCGTCGAGCTGCTGAGCAGCGGACCCACGCCCTCGCTGCCCGCCCACGCTGTGGTTCTGCCCGGTGGCTAGATCATCCGAGTCCGGGGGCGTCCGACACCCACGGGGTGCAGAAATGTCGCCGCCCACCCCGCCGGGGATCGGGGCGATCCGATCCTTCCCCAAGGTCGAACTGCACATCCACGTCGAGGCCTGCCTGAGCGCGGAACGGATCGAAGAGTTGGCCGCCGACGCCGGCGTGCCCATGCTCCGTCCTCCCGAATCGCTGTTCGTCTACTCGTCGCTCGCCGACTTCCTCGAGGTCTACGAGTGGTGGTGCGATCTGCTGCGCACCGATGAGATCGCCGAGCAACTGGCCTACGACGCGGCCGCACAGATGAGCGCGGATGGGATCATCTATAGCGAGGTCCTCTGCGGGCCTCGCTATTGGCCGCACATCCGACAAGAACCCCTGATCGAAGCGCTGGCAGCCGGCTTCGACCGGGCACACGGCGACGGCCACGCGGATTGCGGACTGGTGCCCTCCATCAGCCGGGAGCAATCACCGGACTGGGCGATGGGACTCGTGAACTGGATCGGCGCGAGTGGCCTTCGCCGCGTGGTCGGCCTCGGCCTGGACGGGAACGAGGCCGTCCTCGGCCGAACTTCGCCGAAGTTCGGGGAGGTCTACGCACGTGCTGCTGGGCTCGGACTCGGCCGCACGGCGCACGCCGGCGAATCCTCGGGCCCCGAAGGGGTGTGGGATGCACTCGACCACCTGCACCTGGACCGCGTCGATCACGGTGTCCGATCGGTCGAGGACCCGGCACTGCTCGAACACTTGGCGGCTCGGGGCATCACTCTGAACGTCACGCCGACGTCGAACGTCATCACGGGGCTGTACCCGAGCGTCGCGCACCATCCCGTCGGTCGCCTCATCGAGGCCGGCGTGCCGGTCACGATCAACTCCGACGACCCGAAGGCGATGAACGTCACGCTGAGCGGTGAGTTCGAGAAGGTGAGCCGCTCACTCGGCTGGACTCTCGCCGAGGTAGAGGCCGCCACACGGCGGGCCATCGACGCCGCATTCTGCGACCCGGATCACGCGGCGGGTCTCCACCGGCGGATTGACGCCCACGTTCACAGCCTCGAGAACCGGTCGACGCGGAGCGACGACAACCCATGAGCACAGCGATGCAGGACGGGGCGCCTGCCCGCCCGAACGGCAGGGACCCACTCTCCGCGGAATATCTCGCCGACGTTCTCGCCGACCTGGTGCGGATACCGAGTACCAATCCCGGGGCCTTCGAATCGGACGTGGCCCGGCGTGTCGTGGAGTACTTCGACAACACTCCGGTGGAAACCGAGTTGGTGGAGTCGCTGCCGGGACGCCACTCGGTCGGCGCCATCCTCCGAGGCCGGGACGACGGGCTGCGCCTCGTGCTGAACGGTCACCTGGACACAGTGCCGATCGATGACGAGACGGAGTGGACGACTGACCCGTTCGGCGCCGAGGTACGCGACGGCTACATGTACGGGCGCGGCGCCTGCGACATGAAGGCCGGCCTGGCCGTGCAGATCGGTGTGGCCTACCACCTCGCCACCCATCTCGACCGGCTCGAGGGATCGCTGGTGCTCCACTTCGCAGCAGGCGAGGAGCGAGCCGAACCTGGAACGCTGTCGTTGCTGGAGGCCGGCTACACCGGCGACTTTGGGATCGTGACCGAGCCGACCGATCTGCGCATCGCCGCGGCCACCCGCGGGCTCCTGCCGCTGCGGGTCCGCCTGCAGGGCAGGTCCATCCACGCCAGCCGCAGCCATCTGGGCATCAACCCGACGTGGGGCCTGTTGTGGGTTCTTGAGGCCCTCAAGCGGTATCGCACCGACATCACCGAACGCCGACATCCGCTGCTCGGCTCGGGTTCGTGCACGCCGACGGTGGTCCACGGCGGGGTGACCCCCAACGCCGTCTCGGATTCGGTGGAGTTGTTCGTCGACCGCCGACTCGTCCCGGGCGAGACCATCGAGGGCGAGTTGCGCGAGGTGACCGAGCGAATCCTGGCGGCCCGACCGGCCGGCTCGGAGGTCGGCGTGGAAGTGGCCGTGGCGTACAACCGCTTCGAGCCCGCGGAGATACCCGTCGAGTCACCTCTCGTGCGGCGGCTGGCTCGCAGCACCGAGCGCGTCACGGGCGCACCTGGCGACGTGTACGGCGCCCCGTTCTCCAGCGATGTCCGCAACCTGGTCAATGACGCCGGCATCGAGGCGGTCAACTTCGGTCCCGGGAACGTGGCAGAGTGCCACTGCGCCAACGAGCGAGTGGAGTTGCGACAGCTCGAGGTCGCGGCGCGGATCATCGCCGATCTGGCCACCGACCTGCTGATTTCCGGCTAAGACCCCTGAGGGCGGGCGGATCGGCAAGAATGCGCGGCCGAGGGGGAGCCTTGCCAGCGGAGCGTTCTCGGAGATGACGGCAGACCACACCGCCGCAGCGCAGGTGCGCGGCGCGGCCGCCGTCTCGGCGCGGGGCGTCAGCAAGGCCTTTCCCGGGGTTCTGGCCAATGACCGGGTGGACTTCGACGCCAACCGGGGCGAGGTGCATGCCCTGCTGGGTGAGAACGGCTCGGGCAAGACGACCCTCTGCAAGATCCTCACCGGTCTCTACCGGCCCGACTCGGGTCAAGTGCTCGTGGACGGCAACCCGGTCAGCTTCCGATCCCCGGCCGACGCCTACGAGGCAGGGATCTTCATGGTGCACCAGCATTTCAGCCTCGTCTCGCCCATGACGGTGGCGGAGAACGTCGTGCTGGGATGGACCCGCGACGGCCGAAAGGGCTTCAACCGCAAGCAGGTCGAGGACGAGGTGGCCCGAGCCGCGGAGCGCTTCGACATGCCGGTCGACCCTCGGGCACTCATCTCCCGCCTGTCGGTCGGCGAGCGCCAACGCGTCGAGATTGTCAAGGCGCTCTACCGGGGTGCCCGAATGCTCATTCTCGACGAACCGACCTCAGTCCTGACCCCTCAGGAGGCCGAGCAGCTCTTCGTCTCGCTCCGGCGCATGGCGACCGAAGGTGAGTCCGTGGTCTTCATCTCCCACAAGCTCGACGAGGTCTCCGCGCTCTGCGATCGGGTCACCGTGCTACGCCAGGGCCAGGTGTCCGGTTCGGCGGATCTCCGCACCACAAGGGTCGATGCACGGGGATTAGCCCGAATGATGGTCGGGCGCGACATCGCCTTCACCCGACGCTCGAGCGCCGACGCCCTGGGAGACAGTGAGCCGGCGCTCGAGTTGCGGGACGTCAGCGCGGTCGACGCCGACGGCACGACCGCGCTGCACGAAGTCACGCTGTCGGTACGACCCGGTGAGATTCTCGGCGTCGCCGGAGTCTCCGGGAACGGGCAGGTGGCCCTGGCCGAGGTCATCGCCGGGTTGCGCAAGCGCACCGCCGGGGACGTCACGCTGCACGGGAATCCGCTTCCGCCGGGCAACCCGCGTGCTGCTGCCGACCGAGGTCTCGCCTACGTCCCCGAGGATCGCCTGGGCACCGGTCTCGCACCCGGGCTCACGGTGGCCGACAACTGTGTGCTGAAGGCCTACCGGCAGCGGCAACTGGGACGCGGACCGTTCCTCAGCAGGCCCCGGATCCTGGCCCGAACCCGCCGGCTGCTGGATGCGTTCAACGTCAAGGGCACGGCCGACTCGCTCGTCCGCCAACTCTCGGGAGGAAACGCGCAGAAGGTCCTGCTGGCTCGCGAGATCTCATCGGAACCTCAAGTGCTGGTCGTCGCCACTCCGACACGCGGGCTGGATGTGTCGGCGATGGAAGCCATCCGCACACTCCTGCTCGAGGCGGCGGCGTCCGGCGCGGCCATCCTCATGATCTCCGAGGACCTGGCGGAGATCCTCGACCTGGCGGACCGGATCGCGGTGATCTCGCGCGGCCGCATCCAAGGCGTGCTCGACGCCGACGGCGCCGACCCCGAGCAGGTCGGCGTGCTCATGATGGGTGGCTCGTTGGAGGACGCCGGTGTGGCGGCTCCCTGAGATTCACTTCGAGCGACGGCTGAAGCCACCGCGCTGGCTGGGTGCGGCCACGCCGCCGATCGCGGTGATAGCAGCCATCGCGATCGGCGCGCTCGTGCTGTGGGCGAGCGGTCGCGATCCCGTCGACATCTACCAGCGCATGGTGAAGGCCGCCTTCACCAACCCCGGCGCGTTCTCCAACACGCTCGTGGCGGCCACGCCGCTGCTGCTGACAGGACTCGCCGCGGCCAGCACGTTCCGCATGAAGGTGTGGAACATCGGCGCCGACGGCCAGTTGATGATCGGCGCGCTGCTGGCGGCTGCCGCCGGAACGGCCTTCGGCGGGCAGGGTCTCGCCGTCACCATGACTCTCATGCTCCTCGCGGGCATCGTGGGCGGCTGCCTGTGGGCTGCCATCGCCGCTCTGCTGCGCGCCTACCTGAACACCAGCGAAGTCCTCACGACGCTGATGCTCAACTACATCGCGCCACTCATCCTCTTCTACCTGATCTTCAATTCGAAGTCCTACTGGCGCGACCTCACCAGCCCGAGCGCGCGAGTCTTCCCGCAGGCCAAAACGCTGACGGAGAAGGCCTTCTGGCCGGAGTACGGCACGACGGTGGTCGTGCCGTTCGGGTTCATCCTGGGCGCGGTGCTGGCGCTGATCCTGCTCTTGGTGGTGCGCAGCACACGGTTCGGTTTCCAGATGAGGGTGTCGGCGGACAGCCCGGCGGCGGGTCGCTATGCAGGCATCCGCACCAAACGCCTCCTGGTGCTGGTCATGCTGCTGTCGGGAGCCCTCGCCGGCATCGCCGGGGCCAGCCAGATCGGTGATATCTCGCACCGTCTAGAGCCGAAGAACCTGCAATTCGCCGTGTTCGGCTACACCGGCATCGCTGTGGCCGCGCTGGTCCGCTATCACCCGCTCGCCATTGTCGTGAGCGCAATCCTCGTGGGCGCACTGAGCAACGCCGGCTTCAACCTGCAGGGGCCCGACCTGCCGCTGGGGCTCATCGGAGTGAACCAGGGCATCATCCTGCTGCTGGTGGCGGCGAGCGAGGTGAGCACCCGCTACCGGTTGGCTATCGGGTGGCGCTCGAGGCGCGGCGACCGGGCACCACCGGGGGGCGACACCGGCGAGACGGGAGATACGCGCGACATCGGTGGCGTCGCCACCGAGCGACCCAACGGCGGGGCGGCGTCATGAACGAGTCGCTGTTCATGGATCTGCTGGCGGCCGGACTCCTGTACGGAACGCCGCTGGTGCTGGCGGGCCTCGGCGAGCTGCTGGCCGAGCGCAGCGGGGTCATGAACCTCGGTGTGGAAGCGATGATGCTGATGGGCGCGGTCACCGCGTTCTGGTTCTCGCAGTCCTTCGAGGGGCACGGCTGGCTGGCGCTCCTACTCGCCATCCTGGTCGCCGCCCTGGTCGGGATGGCCATGGCAACTCTCTACGCGTTCGCCGTCGTCACGCTGCGGGCCAACCAGGTCGTGTCCGGTCTGGCGCTGCTGATCCTGGGCGGCGCCACAGGACTTTCCAGCTACCTGGCGGCCGTCGGGGAACTGGCCGGCCCGTCGGGACGCCACCGGCTTCGCCCCTACGACCTGCTCGGTCTGCGCGACGCACCGATCGTCGGACCGCTGATCTTCGGGCAGAACTTCCTGGTCTACGTGTCGTGGATTCTGGTTGCGCTGGCCGCCTTCTACCTGTATCGCACGCAGACCGGCCTGCACCTGCAGGCCGTCGGCGAGGATCCCCGCTCCGCCGACGCCATGGGGATCAACGTGTCGCGTTACCGCTACGGACACACGATGATCGGCGGCGCCCTCGCTGGCGTCGCCGGCGCGTACTACACGCTCGCCATCGCTCCCACCTGGATCGACGGCGTCACCTCCGGGGCCGGCTGGATCGCCATCGCCCTGGTCATCACCGCCTTCTGGCGCCCGGGTCTGCTGCTGGCGGGGGCATACCTCTTCGGCATCGTGACCAGCCTCGGATTCACACTGCAGGCGCGCGGCGTGGACCTGCCGCCGGAGATCTTCAGTTCGCTGCCGTACGTGCTGACGATCCTGGCTGTCGTGATCGTGTCCAGCGGCTGGGGTCGAGAGCGATTCAGTGCCCCTGCCGCGCTCGGCGAGCCGTACGCAAGAGAGGACGCGTGATAGATCTGCCATAAGGAGATCATATTCTCCTAGAAGACTCTCCGTATTTGACTTATACAGTCGACTTACTAGGCTTCGCCTTCAGGCCACTGAACGGCTCTCTCCACAAGGGCAAACCGCCGGAGGAAGCCGGACGGATTCCTTGAAGGGGGAGAGACAATGACAGTCGCAACGCGAAAATCCCGGCACTCAAGGGTCGGCCGGTTCTTCCTGATCCTGGCGTTTCTGGCCACCGGAGCACTGCTCGCCTCGGCCTGCGGGGGCGACGACGACTCCAGTACGCCGCCGCCGGCGGCACCCGCGGCCCCGGAGCCCGCGCCGGCTCCACCCGAACCCGCACCCGCGCCACCCGCGGAAACGCCCGCCCCGGCACCCGAAGAACCGCCGCCGCCTCCGGCTGAGCCCGCCGCCCCGGAGCCCGCAGCCGAGGAGCCGACCATGGACGACGAACCTCTTGAGATCCTATTCATGTATTCCGGGCCCGCCCGCGACGGCGGCTGGACGCAGACCTTCGACAACGCCCGCCAGCAACTCGAGCAAACCTACGGCGATCGCATCGAGACCACCTTCAAGGAAAGCCTCTGGGGAGCCGACGTCATCACCTCGGTCATCGAGACGGCAGTCCTCGAGGGGATCGACGTGATCGTCGGAACCAGCTTCGAGCAGGGTGAGCCGATGATCGCCGCGGCCTACGAGAACCCCGACATCTTCTTCGTCGCCAGCCAGTGGGACAACCCGGGGGACCTCGACAACTTCGCGGGCTACGTGAACGCCCCCGAGGACGGCGCTTACATCTCCGGCGTGCTGGCGGGGCTCATGACCGAGCCGGGTGACGACATCGGCTGGGTCGACGCCTTCGCCATCCCCTATGACATCCGGACGATCAACGGGTTCGCCATCGGTATGCAACTCACCAACCCGACCGCCACGCTCAAGGTCATCTTCACCAACGACTGGGTCGACACGAACCTGCAGGGCCAGGCGGCGCGCAGCCTCGTGGACTCCGGCGTCACGTTCCTCTCCACGAGCCTGCCGAGCCCGGCCATCGGCGAGGTCGCCGAGAGCGCGCAGGTGCCCTTCGCGGCCGTGCAGGTCGACGGCAGCACGTACGCGCCGACCATGACCGTCGTCACGTCGGAGTACGACTGGGGTCCGCAGATTGCCAGCTACATCCAGTCCATCTTCGACGGGAACTTCGACACCTCGTTCTCCTATGTCGGCATGGACGACGGCGCGATCACGCTCACCGATTGGGGACCGCTGTACGACCAGGTCTCGGCCGAGACAAAGGCCCAGATCGAAGCCGAGATCGAGCGGATCGCCAGCGGCGCAGGCGCCGTCTACACGGGCCCGATCTCCGACATCCACGGCAATGAGATCCTTACCGACGGCGAGGTGATGGGCGTCGGCGACCTGCGGTCCATGGCGTGGGTGATGCCCAACGTCGACGGTGTCGACCTCTGATCGGCGGCAGGGGAACGGCGGTCATTGACGTCGCGGCGCCGAGGAGTGAGCCTGGCACCTCGGAGGGTGCACGGGTAGAGGTAACGATGGTGCGCCCCGTTGCCGGCGCGCACCACACCTCGGCAACCCTGGCCCCGCCGCAGCCGGCTTCGCGGGTCGGCGATTCGGCACCGCGCCCCGATGGCGTCCCCAAGGTCACCGGTGCATTCGCGTTCTCCTCGGACCTGCAGGCCGACGCCATGCTGTGGGGGCGCACCCTGCGCTCGCCGCACCCCCACGCCCGCCTGCTGTCGGTCGACATCTCTGAGGCGCTGACGATCGCGGGTGTGGCGGCGGTGCTCACCGCCGAGGACGTTCCCGGGTGCAACGCGTACGGGCTGACCCTCCCCGACCAGCCGGTGCTGGCCCACGACATCGTCCGTTTCGAGGGCGAGCCGGTCGCCGTCGTGGCCGCCGACCATCCCGAGACATGCCAGCAAGCGCTCCACGCGATCGTCGCGGAGTACGAACCCCTCCCGGCGGTGACCGACCCGGAATTGGCGATCACCGCGGCGCCCATCCACCCCGATGGCAACGTGATCCGGTCCGTACCGATCCGCCGCGGCAGCGTCAACGGCAACGCCGCTGTGGTCGTCGAAGGAACCTACGAGGTCGGCATCCAGGACCAGGCCTTCCTGGGTCCCGAGTCGGGCCTGGCCGTGCCCGACGGCAGCGGCGGTGTGGACCTCTACGTGGCCTCGCAGGGGCTCCACCAGGACCTGGCGCAGGTGGCGCCGTGCCTCGGGCTTCCCGAAGAACAGGTGCGGCTGCACCTGGCGGGCACGGGCGGGGCGTTCGGCGCCCGGGAGGACCTCTCCATGCACGTGCACGCCTGCATGCTCGCCCTGCGCACCGGCCGCCCGATCAAGATGATCTACCAGCGCGACGAGTCCTTCCTCGGACACGTCCACCGGCACCCCGCCAGAATGTGGTACCGGCACCACGCCACCGCGGAGGGGAATCTCGTGGCCGTCGAGGGGCGTATCCTGCTCGACGGAGGTGCCTACGCCTCCACCTCTGCTTACACGGTGGCCTGCTCGGCGCGGTTCGCCTGCGGTCCGTACCGCGTGCCGAACGTCAGCGTCGAGGCGGTGGGCGTGCGCACCAACAACCCGCCGTCGGGCGCGATGCGCGGCTTCGGCGTCGTGCAGGTTTGCTTCGCGCACGAGAGCCAGATGGACCGCCTGGCAGCCGCTTGCGGTCTCAGCCCCCTCGAGATCCGGTTCCGCAACGCTCTCGGTACCGGCGACGAACTCGTCACCGGCCAGATCCTCGATGTTCCCGCGCCGGTGCGGGAGTGCCTGGAGGCCGCCGAGGCGTTCGACCTGCCGCTCCCGGCGGTGAACGACGACTACGGCCTGCCGGGTGGAGCCGGGCGCACCGCTGACCGCAGCCGGATCCGCCGGGGTGTGGGCTATGCGGCCGGCTACAAGAACATGGCCTACTCCGAGGGGTACAACGACGACACCCGCGCCCGCTGCCGGCTCGAGGACGGCGCCGTGACCATCACCTGCGCCGCGGCGGAGATCGGCCAGGGGTTCGTCACGGTGGCAGGTCAGATCGCCCGCTCGACACTCGGCGTCGAGGACGTGCGACTCGTGACGCCCTCCACGGCACTGATCGGGTCGGCCGGTTCCTCGGCGGCCAGCCGCCAGACCGTCATGTCGGGCGGCGCCATCGAGAAGGCCTGCCGGGCGATTGTCAACCTCACCAAGCAGACCGTGGCCAACCGGTACGGGGTCAGCGCCGACCACCTCGCCGTCGAGGACGGTCGGATCACGAGCAAAGACGGCTGGATCGATCTGCCCGTCGCCGAGGCGGCGGACGGACCGGTCGAGGTGGAGGTGCGCCACGAGCACCGTCCCACCTCCCCGCTGGACCCCGAGACCGGCCAGGGCAACGCTGATGTCTCCTGGATCTTCGCCGCCCACCGCGCCGTCGTGGACGTGGACCTCGACCTGGGCCTGGTGCGCGTCGTGCAGGTCACCGTCGGTCAGGATGTCGGCAGGGCGCTCAACCCCATCTCGGTGATCGGCCAGATCGAGGGAAGCACCTCCCAGGGCATCGGGCTGGCGGTCATGGAGGAGGTCGTCATGGCGAACGGCTCGATCCGGAACCCGTCGTTCACCGACTACCTGATCCCCACGTCCGCGGACATGCCACCGATGGAGGTGGCGCTCATCGAGATCCCCGACGAGACCGCGCCGTTCGGCGCCAAGGGCGTGGGCGAGACTTCCAGCCTGCCGTCGACGCCCGCGGTGGTGGCCGCCATCAGGGCCGCGACAGGACTGGACCTGCCCCGCGTGCCGGTGCGCCCGCAGGACATCGTCGGAGCCCGGAGTTGACGGCGTGGCGCTGACACCGGGCAGTCGTTCCTCACACCGGCTCCGGGAGCGCTCGAGGAGGACGGCATGATCACGATCCCCGTCATCGACATCTCGCCGTTCGAACAGGGCGGCCTGGCGGAGGACGCACTGATCCGCTCGGTGAACGACGCCTGCGAGGAGCACGGCTTCCTCGTTGTGGCCGGCCACGGCATCCCGAACGAGGTGAACGAGGACCTGGACCGAGCCTGCCGCGCCTTCTTCGGGCAGTCACCGGAGGCGAAGTCGCGCTTCACCCCGGCCAACGGCGACATCTTGCGGGGCTGGTGGGGGGTCGGCACCATGGCAACCGCAGCGAGCCTCGACATCGAGACGCCGCCGGACTTCATGGAGTACCTGGGTTTCGGACCGGAACTCTCCCCTGAGCAAAGAGCCGACTACGCCCACCGGGGTGTGAAGCACGTCGACAGCTTCTTCGCCACCAACGTCTGGCCCGACACCAAGGGGTTGCGCGGCGCCGTCGAGCGCTTCTACGACGAGACCACCGCGCTGGCGCGCCGGTTGATGCGCATCCTGGCAGTGGCGCTCGCTCTTCCGCCCGACTGGTTCGAGGACAAGCTCGATGTTCCGGGTTCCTCGTTGTTCATCAACTACTACCCGGCGACGATGACGACACCCGAACCGGGCCGTTTCCGCAGGGGCGAGCACACCGACTACGGGGCCGTCACCGTGCTCTACACCGACGGGGAGTCGGGCCTGCAGGTGAAGACCCGCGATGGAATGTGGTCACCCGTCCCGGTGGTACCCGACACCTATGTGGTGAACCTCGGCGACCTGATGACGTTCTGGAGCAACGGCCGCTGGCGATCCAGCCTGCACCGGGTCGTCTGCCCGACAGACACCAGCACAGATCGGCTGTCGGTGCCGCTGTTCTTCAACCCCAGCCTCGACGCCCTCGTTCAGTGCGTGCCGACGTGCCTCGCACCCGGCGAGCAACCCGCCGAACCGATCCCCGCCGGCGAGTGGATCGCCAACAAGGTCGCCGCCACCACCTGAGTTCGATTCGCCTGCACTGCCGGCGTGAATCCCCGCCGGTTCATCGGGTGCTCGCCGCCAATCGGCACCGGCCAAGGCGGATGATACGCTCTGTCAGAACTTCCCCCTGAGAGAACCAATCCGGCAGGTTCCTGCCCAGGGAGGCAAGTAACGCAATGGAAACCGGCAACCTGGACCTCATCATCACATTGGTGTCGATCATCGGCACCGTTCTCACCGCCTTCGGATTCCTGCACCGCGAGATGCGACGGGGCTTCGACCGCGTCGCCCAGAAGTTCGACCGCGTGGACGAGAAGTTCGAAGTGCTCCACACGGCCGTCACCGGTTTGGACGTCAGGGTGGCCCGCATCGAGGGGCACCTGGGAATCGGTATCCCCGCTCCCGCGGAGCAGCGGGCGGGCGACCAACCCCCCGAGCGCGTCGCCTGACCGGGAGACCTCCGGCAGCGACGAGAACCCGTCGTCGGGGAACAACCGCGTGGCCACCTCCTCCGTCGTGGTGGGCTCCACCGAGGCTTCCGCCGAGGCACTGCGCTGGCGACGTTGGACGGTGGTACGCGCATGGAATTGCGGCCTTCTGCGTCGGCATCGATCTCGGCGTCGGCGGATGATGTGCGGCGATGGCCGGCGGTGCTGGCGCTGGTACGATCGGGGTTGGCTTCCCCCCTGACAGAACCGGCCGGGCGATCCCGCCCGGAGGAGGGAGCAGCGCAGTGGAAGTCGGGCAGATCGAGTTCATCATCGCCTGGGTGTCCATCCTGGGTGCCGTTTTCGCCGCCTTCGCGTTCCTGCACCGCGAGATGCGAGAGGGCTTCAAGCGCCAGGACAAGCGGATGGACCGCCAAGACGGCGAGATCAAGGAACTCAGAACCGACGTCAAGGAACTCAGGACCGACGTCACCGGCTTGCAGGTGGGCATCGCCCGCATCGAGGGCCACCTGGGAGTCGGTTTCCCCAGCGCCGACGAGCCACGGGAACCGGGCGAACACCCCGACTGCGCCGCCTGACCGGCTGCGCGGCAACCCCGCGGGGCCGGCCAGGCGGCGCTGTCGAATCCGTCGTCACCGCTACGACGTCCGTGACCGCGTCGGCGCTGCCCTGCGCCCTCACGTTTGCCGGTTCGATCGCTCTACCCGAAAGGTCTGCGATGACAGAAGATGAACTGCTCCGGTATCTCGGCACCACCGACGATCACATCAGGTTGACGGTGCTGGTGCGCCTCGAGCGCCCCGGCGCCGAAGCCATAATCGGTACGCTCGACGGCCCCAACGCGTGGGTGCCGACGTGGCCGCCGGACGGACTGGCGTACGCGTCGGTTCAGACGGAAGCGATGATCGGGCTGCTCGGCCCCGCGGCACGCGTGGTCGCCCGGGCCGCGGGCCACGAGTGCAATAGGCCGCACTCGGAGCGGTGCCCCGAGGCTGACGACATCATCGCTGCGTGGGTCGGGATCGACGACACCGAGAATGACGGGGAACTGTTCGCGGCGCGGGACGTGATGCTCGCGGTGCAGTCCCTGACCCGGCCACTCGAGTCTCGGCGGGTCTGGGGAGAGGCGAATGGCTGGCAGCTGGTGACCGAGACGGTCGCCATCAACCCGGACTAGCCGGCGGGCGACCGATAGTTCGCTCGAACTCGGCTTCCCGCTGCCAGAGCCGACCGGGTGATCCCACCCGGAGGGGAAGGAGCACAGTCGAAGTCGGCCAGACGTAGTTCATCGGCCATCTGAGAATCGGGTTCCCTACCGACGACGAGCAGCGAGAACCAGGCGAACGCTCCGACTGCGCCGCCTGACCGGTTGCAGCGCCCCGCGCCGTCTGCAACACAGCCAGCGCCACGGCCGTAGCAGTCGCAGTTGGACGCTCCAGAACTTGCGCAACACCGCCGCACGCAGGGCATGCACCACCAGCGACGAAGCCCCACAGGCGCGCCACGCCTGCTCTCCGGCCAAATCCGCCTCGTGCAGCGCCTGCCGGCGAACCGAATAGCGTGTCCGCCCGTGCGGCTGTTCGTCTACGTCGTTGTGCACGACACTGGGTTCGCTCCCAATCCCTTCTTCGGATATTGCACGCTCGCGACCTGCAAGCCCGGTATTCGCCGCAGCGCCCGCGTGGGCGATTGGATCGCCGGGGTCGGATCAGTGCAGCGCGGCCAAGAGGGCAAGCTCGTGTTCGCCATGCGGGTTGCCGAGACGATGTGTCTCGACGAGTACTGGCACGACACGCGATTCGGACGGAAACGACCGAATCGATCCGGCGGCGCCGAGCAACGCTGCGGCGACAACATCTACCACCGGGATCCCGGAACCGGCCACTGGATCCAGGAGGCCGGTTATCACAGCCACGAGGATGGGACGCCGAAACAGGACTACATCCGGCGCGATACGAGTCTGCCGCGTGTCCTGATTGCACGTGAGTTCGCCTACTTCGGCGCAGACGCGGTCGACGTTCCGGACAGATTCCGATCCTGCGAGGGTTCCGACTACTTCGGCAGCGTTCGAAACTATCGATGCAACTTCTCCGATGAGCTGCGGAATACCTTCATCGCCTGGCTCGAAGAACGGTCCGCCGAGGCCGGCGGCTTGGCCGGCGATCCGCTCGACCAGTCGGATACGTCGCCCAGCTGTGCGGCAACCCCGCCGGGGCGGCCGGCAACTCGACGATGTTGAACCCGTCGCCACCGATCGGCCGAGAGCAGGAGTCTCGGCAGCGTCGGAACAGTCCGACGGATCGGAGCCGCTGGGAGCCGTCAGGTCGCGATGGGTTGGAACTCCGGCGCCGCGAGCGGTTCGTAGCCGTCGGGCCATGGTGCGCGCAGCCGGCACAGCAGTCGCATGTGCGGTGGCGCGGTCGGCGGGTTGACGTGTTCGGCGACAATGCCGATGTCGGACTCGGAGACCTCGCGCAGTTCGTGGATGGTGCCGACCAGATAGTTCGGCACCCACCCGAGCTTCCGGCCGGTGCGCGTGCTGATCAGCATGGCTCTCGGGTTCACGGGGTTGTCGGGTTCGTCGGCGAGGACCAGGACGTCGCCCGCCGTCACGTCTGTGACCGCCTCAGCCGCGCCCGCAAGGTGGCGGATGCCGCGACCGAAGAACAATGTCGTCAGTCCGCCGTCGGGGGTTCTTTCCGGGTAGGAGAACACCTCGACTCGGTCTGTCATCCGGATGCCCTCGCTTCGAGCCATGACCTCGAAGGGGTCGGTGTCGATGTCGAGATCGAGCCTGCGGAGGTACTCGCCGTAGTCGGGCCGACGCCGTGGCATCTGCCGGTTGCGGAACACCGCGAAGAGGTGGTCACTCTCGTAGACGCGGTGCAGATCCGCAAGCCCCGGCAGATGGTCGAAGCCGTCGAGTGGCGGTCGGTATTGCCGACAACGGCATCGAGGGGCAGATAGCCGGCGAACACGTCCCACTCGCCCCACGATGGTGCAGTGCGTACCGACCTGCCTCGCACCCGGCGAGCAACCTGCCGATCCGATCCCCGCCGGCGAGTGGATCGCCAACAAAGTCGCCGCCACGACCTGACTCGGGCGGCCGTCAGGGGGCGAGGCTGGTGATGGGGACGACTGCAACGCCGTCGGTGCGCTCGTAGGCATAGCCGGTGGCCGTGAGCACGACGAGGCGTTTGGGTTCGCCAACTTCGGCCGGATCGATCCGGTCACGGAGCTTGCGTAGTGAGGCCGCCGCCGCGTCGACGGCGACGCGGCCGCCGAGCTTGATCTCGACAGCGATCCAGTCGCCGTTGCGTCGCCGGAGGATGGCATCCACCTCGAGCCCTGTGTTGTCGCGGTAGTGGCTCAGGCCGGCTCGCAGCGGTCGGCAGTAGACGCGGAGGTCGCGCACGCACAACGACTCGAACAGGAAGCCGAGGGTCTTCAGATCGTCGAGGAGGCGCTCGCGGTCGGCACCCAGCGCCGCGGCCGCCAGCGACGGATCGACGAGCTGGCGCTTGGGCGCGCCTCTCAGCCTCGATCGGGATCGCAGCCTCGGCGCCCATGCCGGCACGTCCTCGACGACGAACAGGCGCTGCAGTGCCGTGAGATACGCGGCTGCGGTGCGTGGGTCGATCGGCTGGTCGCCGCCGGTGTCCGCAGCGAGCGTGCTCGTGGTCGCTTCGGTGGAGATGTTGCGAGCGAGCGAGATCAGCAGGCGGGCAACCCCGGCAGGGTCGCGCCGGATCCCGTCGATGGACGAGACCTCTGCATTGGCCAGTTCGTCGAGATAGTCGGTGACGAAGTCCTGCGCATCGTCACTGTCCATCCGGTGGCAAAGCGGCCAGCCACCGCGGCAGATGGCTTCGACCACGTGGTCCAACTCCAGCGGTGGCGCCGGGGCCGAGCACTGCTCGCCGTCGAAGAGCGCCCGCAGCGATATCGCGCCGGTCGACAGCCCCGACTCGAACAGTGACATAGGACGCATTTGCACGCGCGCCACACGACCCACACCCGAGTGCTGCCTGACATCCGGTGGGGGATCTGCCGAGCCGGTCAGGATGAACTGTCCCGGCAGACCGCGGCGGTCGGTCTCGCGGCGGACCATGTCCCAGATGTCGGGCACGATCTGCCATTCGTCGACCAGGCGTGGTGTGGCCCCGTCCAGCACTGCCAGCGAGCCGAGTGACGCCAGCGAGACAGAGGCCATGCTGCGCTCGAGTAGCACCTCGCTGGCCGCCCGGCGACGGGCTGTGGTCGTCTTGCCGCACGCTCGTGGCCCCTCGATCAGCACTGCGGCCGCCGACCGCAACCGCCGCTCCAGCACGGCGTCGGCCACCCTGGCCAGGTACTCTGTGCCGTCCGGCAACGGGCGCATCGTGGCCTTTCCTTGTGGCATCCCTCGCGGTACCCGGTCTCGAGGCCAAGGGCAAGGGCCGGGACAGCCGCGTGCCGCTAGTGTAGCTTCTGCAATCCATCAATGTGCTGTCTGCAATGATCCTGATGCAGGAATCGCAATAGCGTCGGTGCATGACGGATCTTGATCACGATGGGCACTGCTCGTGAGGGGGCCGGGCGGCAGCCTGCGAGTGAGCAGGAATTGCCCGCCGACGGTCTTGCCCGTCGGCGGCAGCGGAGTTACCCGCGCGGCGCCTAGCGCTCGAAGGCTCGGGCGAAGTCGCCGATCACTGAGCCCTCACCCTTGGAGGCACCGGGGACGGGTGCGGCTGCAGCAAGGATACGGTCGGCGAGACGGGAGAACGGCAGCGACTGAATCCAGACCGTGCCGTGGCCCGACAGCGTGGCCAGGAAGAGGCCCTCGCCGCCGAAGATGCTGGACTTGAGGTTGCCGGCCCGTTCGATGCCGTAGTTGATGCCCTGCTCGAACGCCACGATGCAGCCGGTGTCGACGCGCAACTGCTCGCCCTTGAGTTGGCGCCGGATGACGGTGCCGCCGGCCGACAGGAACGCCAGGCCGTCACCGGTGAGGCTCTGCAGGATGAAACCCTCGCCGCCGAACAGACCGGTGCCGATCTTGCGTTGGAACGCGATGTCGATCTTCGTGCCGAGCGCGGCGCACAGGAACGCATCCTTCTGGCAGATGATGCGCCCGCCGTGCTGGGTGAGGTCGACCGGGACGATCTTGCCGGGGAACTCGGCCGCGAACGCCACGCTGGACTTGCCCCCGCCCATGTTCGTGAAGTGCGTGAGGAAGATGGACTCCTGGGCGAGCGCCCGCTTGCCGGCAGCCTTGACCTTGCTCCACTTCCTCTCGTCGGGATCGGCGCCGTCGCCCATCTTGGCCACGAATTCGATACCGGGGTTCATGTACATCATGGCGCCGGCTTCGCCGATCACCGTCTCATGGGGGTCCAGCCAGACCTCCACGAATTGCAGGTCGTCACCGCCAACGCGGTATTCGATTTCGTGACTTTGTGCCATGTGGCCAGCCTTGCACAGTCCTCCCGCCTCCAGGTGTCATTCGCGGGCGCCCCGGAGCGTCACGGCGCGCGACGACCGGTCCGCTGCGGAAGTGGATCCCGGCCTTCGCCGGGATGACGGCTCGGAGTCCGGCGGGCTAGCCGGCGAAGGCGCTGGAGCGGGTCCTGAGGCCGCGCTCGTTGAACTCCTCGGGGATGTCGAGATCTTCGTCGAGCGTGAGCCAGAGACGGATGAGGTCGCGCTTCAGGGCCGGGTCCGGGTGGTCCTCGTAGGCGGTGCGGGAGTGCATGACCGCATAGTTGTTGATGAACTGGATCTCGCCGGGCTGGAAGTCCATGTGCAACTGGTACTCGGGGCTGCCGTTGATCTCGTCGATCAGCGCCATGGCCTCCCACTGCTGGTCGGACAGGTTCGGCACGTGCTCGCCGCGCTGCGCGTACTTGTACAGATCGGGACCGTAGAAGGCGAAGAGCCGGCCAGCGCCGTTCACGGCGTAGATGGGGCACCGAGCGAAGCTGTCGGAACCCTCGCCGCGCTTGCGGTCGAACCACCACGGCTCGTACATGACCGCGGCGAGGTCGGGACGGCGGCGGACAATCTCGTCGTGCACGGCCACGGCGCTGACAATGGTGCTCGTGCCGCCGCGCATGGCCGGGTGGATGCACAACAGACCCACGATGTCGCTGGTGTCGGTATGGAACGGGAGCGCGCCGGAATGCCGATTGAGCAGGCCGCCGCCGTAGTTGGATGTGCGGTCGACGCCCTCGTCGCGCACGTGGGCGAACAACTCGGTGCCCTCGACGCCCTGCGGGAGAGAGATGCCGATGTACAGACCCATCCCCCAGTACAGCAACTCGATCTGGCGCTCGCTGAGCCCCTCGATGGGCACGCCGCGCAGCAGCACGAAGCCGCGGCCCTCCAGCAGGTCATCCAGCATCGATACCAGCAACGGACCTGTCGTCGGTAGGGGAAAGCTCTCCCGGGTCATCTCCAAGCAGTCCAGCCCAGCCGCCTCGGTCGCCCTGAGCGCGCCGAGCAACTCCTGCCGGTGGGTCTCCTCCAACTCGAGGATCCACTCGTCGCTGCCCTGGTGATCGGGTCCCAGCCACGATGTCGGCCCGCCGATCTCGGTGATGGTGTTCATGGGCACGCTCCCTTCCGCCCCAAGGTGACCCTCAGCTCCCTGACGACTGCGCCAATACTATTCCATTCCGGGATTCATGGCATTCCGGGCGGGCACCGGTGCCGTGCCCGGTTCTCGCCTCGCTGATCGACCCGGCCCCGAACCTCTGCATCCTGTGCCCTCGGGGCTCGGACGGGCCTCAACCGCTCGAGTCGTCGATGCCGGCCAGTTGCCTAGCGAGCGCCTTCAGGGGCTCGGCGTCGTAGGACATGCCGAGACGCTGGCGGGTCGTCAGGTGTGAGCCGGCGTTGTGCATCTCGAAAAGCAATTGTCGCGACCCGAACGAGTCACAGCCGTACTCCCAAGCCAGCTTCAGCAGGCGGAACCGATCCAGCGCCGCCTCGTCGGGCCCGACGAGGTAGCGGATGACGTCGTCTTCCACGCCGGCACTAACCGCACCGCCTGCGCCTTTTGCGCATCGGAATACCGACGCGCAGACGACCTACCTGCTCTTCGTTCTGTTGCCATGGCTCCATTCTCGCTTCCAAGCTCAGGAGCCTCCAACAAACCCAGTGCGATTCAATGTCAGGTTGATGAGGTCGCCGAGTTCAACGGGAATGCTCCCCGACAAACCATTGGCATCTAACCTGAGCGTTATCAGGTTGATGAGGTCGCCTAGTTCGACAGGAGTCCCCCCTCACAAGCTATCCAATCTGTCGTGTCGCTCCAGTCCTGCGGCGCGACGGACTCGACGAGAACCGCCCACCCGGCAGGTGTGTCCGTCGCCCGCGAGGACCGCAGCACGTCCCGGGACTCCTGCCGCTGCGACTTCGACAGGCTGCCGCCATCGGATGGCGCGCCCGACGATGCCCCGGACTCCGGTTGCCACTGCGCCTCGTAGTCATCAGCACCATCCACCTCGGCGGCGGGCGTCGCAGTCCCTTCGCTGGCGCCCCGCGGCGCCCGCGGCGGCGGTTCGGTGCCCGCCACCCGCGTCACACACGACGAATAGCCGGGTTCGGCGCGGTGCGTGCACTGCGAGAAGTCCGCGCTGAACGTGCCGCCGTCGAAGACCACATCCAACACGCCCAGCGCGCGATAGGTGCCCGCTGCGACGCCGGGGGCGCCGAAGAGTTCGACGCCCGCAGACGGGCCGCCGACGTCGGAGCCGTCGGCGCCGAGACCGTCCATGTCATATCCCTCGAACCAGCCCACGCCGCGCGGCGACCCCGACAGCGGCCCGCCAGCCGTCGCGCCGCCATCACCGCTGGGGCACACCTCCGCCAGCGCGGCGCCGGCGAACAGGCCCAGCCAACCCCCATAGGAGCCGCACCAACCCTCCTCGACAACCCCAGGCGGCGCGCCGGCCGGCGCGCCCGAACCGTCCCACCAACCACCCGAACCTGTCTTCGACGTCTCCGCGCTCACGCCGTTGGACAACGCCAACGAAGACGCAACCAACACCACTGCCACGAACGCGCCCGCGGCCAAGCGGCGGCGATACATCCGAGGAACAATCACCCGACCACGCACCGAAGACCCGGCGCCACGCCCGCGCACCCGGGGGCCCATCGCCCCCGGAACACGCCGCGGCGAGGAGGGCGAACCGCAGCAACTGTTGCAACGACCATGTCTCATGACTCTCACATCCTTCTAGCGTCGCGAAAAAAAGCCAACTGATCTTACACGCGCAGCATCGAGCGTGCAGGAAACCGATCCGCAAGCGTTGAGGACCAGTATTCCCCGCGACGCGGTGCGACCAACGCACCACAAATCGCGCACGGCGATCCGTAGCCGCCGCGACGGGGAGTCGGGGCGCAGGTGCCGCCGCCCGGCGGCGGGCGGTGCGGCCGACAGGATGCCGGCCCAGCGATCTCGGTGACGGTCTTCAGGGGCACGCCCCCGTCTCTCAACCGTTTGTGTCGTCGATGCCGGCGAGCTGTCTAGCGAGATCCTTCAGGGGGTCGGCGTCGTAGGTCATGGCGAGCCGCTGGCGGGTCGTGAGGTGCGAGCCGGCGTTGTGCATCTCGAAGAGCAACTGGCGCGACCCGAACGAGTCGCAGCCGTACTCCCACGCCAGCTTCAGCAGCCGGAAGCGGTCCACGGCGTTCTCGTCGGGCCCGACGAGGTAGCGCATGACGTCACCGGAAACTTCGGCGCTCGCCAGGTCGGCCGCCCCAGGCGCCATGAGGATGCCAGACCCGCACATCTCGCGGACGATCTGCAGCATCCGGGGATGGTGCTCGACCGCGTGGATCCGGCCCAGGGTGACCTGGGTGGGATCCGGTATCAGGTTGCCGTCGTCGGTCCACACGTGCTGCTCCTCGGCCGCGGTGAGGAACGCCCGGAGCGTCTCGACGTAGCCGTACACCTCGCACAACTGGAGCTGGAGGTGCTGCTGGGAGTCCTTGCCGAGATACTCGGTGACCTGGGCGCAGATGCCCGCCAGCACCTCTGCCTTGCAGGCCATCCTGATGAGGATGTGGTAGAAGGCCCACGGGAGGATCTGGCCGAGCAGGCCCAGATGCACGTGGGTCGCCTGGCGGTAGAAGACCCGCTCGGCGGGCACGAACACGTTGTCGAAGACCACCCAGCAGTCCATCTCGTCGAACGCCGCCGCCAGCCGGCGGTCGGGGGCGGCCGGCTGCACGAGCGACGGGCGGCAGAAGACCCGCAGGCCGGGCGTGTCGAGCGGCACGGCGAAGTAGACGATCTCGTCGTCGGCCAGACCGGGACGGTTCGGCGCCAGCGCCACGTACTCGTCGGCGAACGGCGCCAGCGTGGCGACCGACTTCACCCCGTGCACGATGATGCCGTCGCTGCGTTGCTCGATGAGGCGCAGGTTCTCGAAGCGGTCCCGCGGGATCCGCATGTCCTTCGGGGCGTCGGCGAAGCTGTGGGTGAGTGCCACGTCGTTCTCGCGGCAGAACTCCAGGTAGGCGGCGATGTTGTCGGCGTAGGCGGGCTCGACCTCGGCGAGCGTGGCCCGCACGTCGTAGAGGCCAACGATGATCGACGCCATGTACTCCGGCAGGCGGCCCAGGGTTCCCCCGCTGCGGCGCGCCAGGAACTCGATCATGCGGCGGCGGCGGTGCAGGTCCTCCACTGACTGCGGGAGGATGTAGCCGAGGCTGACCCGGTCACCGCTGGACGGCGACTCCATGGTCAGGAGATCGCCGACCTCCGGATCGTGCTGCAGGTCGTAGACGTCGGCGAGCGTCTGCGCGCACCCCACCAGGGCCGGATGCGCCGTGACGTCGTCCACCAGCTCGCCGTCCAGCCAGATCTGGCGGCCGTCGCGGATGCCGTTCAGGTAGTCCTTGCCGGTGCGGATCCCCATGTGATCCCCGCTCCTCTCTCAGCCCAGCGGTCCCGCCGGCTGGAAATGGATTCCGGCCTTCGCCGGAATGACGGAGGGCAAGAAGCCGGACATTCCTGACACTATCCGGCAGTCCCTCACGGCCTCGATACGGCCGGCTCGACGGCGTGGGCGGCGTACTTGGCGCGAAGCGCGGCGAAGCCCGCCACCTCCAGCTCCACCTGTTCCTTCCACGACTCGGGCAGATCGGTGTACGGCGGCCGCATCGGGCCGGCCGCGATCAGGCCCGAGGCGTTGAGCCGCCACTTGGCAACCTGCGTGTTGTAGCGCGCAAAGTCGTCGGTGTGGTCGCGGTTGGCCATGGCGCCGGGCGGAGCGTACGGCGGGACGGCCCGGAAGTCGGCGATGATCTCCTCCACCCGCTCAGCCTCGGCGGCCTGAATTGCCGCCAGCAGGGCCACGACCGGTTCGGGTCCCAGCGCGGCCTGCGTGGACCAGACCGCATTGATGGCGCTGCCGATGCGGTCCCAGGCGATGAAGATCCCCGGGTCGCCGGGCATCATGTTGATCCGATCCCCCACGGCGTCGACTTCGGTGCGGTAGTTACGGAACCCGTGCGTGACCTTGGCGGCGACGACCGTCGGCGCGCGGTCTGCGAGGCCACACCAGAACTCCAGCGGGAAGTCGAACTTGAAGTACCACGAGTTGGAGTAGACCATCACGGCCATGTCGGGCACGGCCGCGGAAAGATCAGCAAAGAATCCGATTGCGTTCTCCAACGTCGGCGTCTGCCAGAGCGGGAGCCCGACCAGGGCGCCGTACACGCCCACGTCGCGCAGGCCCCGCATCTGGTGGATCACCTCGCGGGTGCCCAGAGCGGTCACGCCGCCGAAGATCTGCACCCGACCGGCGGCCGCCTCCACGACGGTCTCGGCGCAGCACAGCTTCTCGTTCCACAGCAGCGAGTGGCCCTCGCCGGTCGTGCCGAACAGCCCCAGCCCGGTGACGCCCGGCTTGATGAGCCACTCGGTCATCCGGGCTGTTTCCTCCAGGTCGACCGAGTCGACCGCGTCCCAGCCGCCGGCGTCTTCCCGGCAGGGCGTCGGGGGCAGGACGTAGACGCCGCTGATGTCGCTCGTGGTCAGCATCGGCAATCCTCGACGGTTCGCAGCACCGCCGGGATGTGGACATCGACGACGCCGCTGAGAGACCCACCGGCAACGAAGGTCGGGCCGCTGGACAGTGGATTCCGGCCTTCGCCGGAATGACGATCTTGGGCAGGCTCTTCGCCGGAATGACGATGTGGGAGGAGTCGAGGTGGCATCATGACGAGGGAATGTCGAGGCGGACGTCCCAGAGGATCGGCTCGTCGCGTTGGGCGATCTCCACGTCCAGCAGGGTGACACATCCCGGGCAGAAGAACTCCCGGCACACGAAGCGGTCGCCGCCGATGCCGTTGGGATCGACCCAGGGGCCGGCGTTCTGCACCGGGCCCTCGCGCATCAGCAGGTGCAGCTTGTAATTGTCGGCTGCGGGGCCGATCTCGTGCCCGCAGCGGCAGACGGCGACCGCCTCGGCGCCGCTGCCGACGATCTCGATCTGCTCGTTCAGGCGTGCCATCGCTACGACCCTCCGTGGGGAGCGGGCGGCACGGCGGGAGCGGGCGGCACGGCGGGAGTCTCCGGGACGCCCCGCATCAAGGTCCGGGTCCCGGGCGTGGGGCGCAGCGAGGAGATGTCCGCCCAGTCGTCGTACACCTCGTAGTCCTCGGGCACCCAGAACCGGGGGGCCAACTCGTCGTCGGGGATCTGCTCCACTTCAGCGGTGTACTCCACGACCTGACCGTTAGGGCCCAGGAAGTAGCCGAAGGCGTTCATCCCCTGCGGGTGACGCCCCGGACCCCAGATGGTCTCGAATCCGTTGGCGCGCATGTGTCCGACACCGGCCAGCACGTCCTCGACGGTCGAGACCTCGAACGCCACGTGGTTGAGGGAGGCGTGCGGGGCGCGGGTGATCGCCACGCTGTGGTGGTCGAGGTTGCACTTGCAGAAGACCATGTGCTCGGTCTCGTCGGCCACCCGGAAGCCGAGCACCTCGATCAGCAGCCGCAGGTAGGCGTCAGCGTTGGGCGAGTTCAGTACGACGTGGCTCACCTTCGTCGGCCGGATCGGCGGGCCAGTCTCTGAAGCGGTCGGTCCTCCCGCTTGCGCCACCTCCGCCGACAGCCCGATCTCCCGCCCGTCGGGATCGCTGATCCGCAACCCGTAGCCACCGCCCGGGCTGTCGAGTGGACACGGGCCGGCGAGGATGCGGATCTCGGGGCGGGCTCCCAACTCCGCCGCAGCCCGGTCCACTGCCGCACGGTCGGCCAGGCCCAGCCGGTAGCCACGCACCGTCGTCTGGGTCCCGGGGTGGATCGCCAGGATGTGATGCTCCGGCCCCGTGCCGCGCAGGTACACGGAGGGACCCGCGGCATCCACTCGCGCCAACCCCCAGATCCGCTCGTAGAACCCGGCGACGTCCTCGGGTGCCGGATCGGTGAACTCCACGCCGCGCAGATGCGTGACCCTCACGCCGATCCCCTCGCCCCCCGCATGGCGACGCCGGCCGGGGCCGGATCGGTGAACTCCACGCCGCGCAGATGCGTGACCCTCACGCCGATCCCCTCGCCCCCCGCATGGCGACGCCGGCCGGGGCCGGATCGGTGAACTCCACGCCGCGCAGACGGGTGATCCTCATCCCGGTGCCCCGCTCCTGGCGCGCGGGCGGTTGCAGAGGTCGAGCGCCAGGCGGGCATAGACCCTCGTGACGGCCACGAAGTCGTCGATCTCGGCCGAGTACCGGCCTCCCCCGACACTTCCCGTCGGCCCGTAGGTGACCGCCGGTATGCCCATCTCGATGAACGGGTTCGTGTCACGCCACATGCTCGAGAGCTGCGGCTCCACCTCGCCGGGCTCCGTGCCGAACTCGGCCCGGTGGGCGATGGCGGTGGCATCCAGGAGCGGCTCCACGTCGGTCGCCTCGTAGCCGCGGCGGTAGAGCGTGCATTCCAGTTCGGTGGGCACGTCGAGGCCGCCCAGCACCTCGGTCAGCTCGGCCTGGACGTCCATCGCCGTCTGCGCCGGCGTGAGCCGCACGTCGAGGTAGAGATAGCAGCGCTCGGCGCTCACGATCGAGAGGAACGGCTGGCCCCCTCGGATGGCGCCGATGTTCACCTTCGGCACGCAGCGGCCGCCGTCGAAGCGGTACTCGTGGGCGACCTCGTAGCGACGCCCCCAGTCCGTCAGGGCCTCGATTACCGGTGCGACGCGCACCAGGGCGTTGCCGTGCTCGGCGAGGCTCTCGGGATGGGTGACGTAGGGCGTGTAGCGGGAGCTGCCGCCGAGCACAGTCACCTTGAAGAACGCCTTGCCGGCCTCGACCCAGGTCACGCCGAAGCTCGTGGCCTCGGCCACCACGGCGTAGTCGCCGATCACACCGTGGGTGATGAGATACCGGGCGCCGACCTCCTTGGAGAGGTAGCCGGGGGACGTGAACTCGTCGACGGGCTCCTGGCCGATCTCGCCGCAGACCCCGGTGACGATGAGGTCGCCGGCCAGGGGAGCGCCCGAGGCCGCCACCGCCTTGGCGGCGATCAGCGTGCAGGCCAGCGGACCCTTGTCGTTGATGAGGCCGTTGCCCACGAGCGTGTCGCCCTCCCGCCAGGCAGAGGTGTAGATGGGGTTGTCGGGGTCGTGCATCCAGCGCCGCTCCTCGGGACCCCAGGCCACGTCCATGTGGGCGTTGAAGACCACCGTGTTGCCGCCGCCGGAGCCCCGAAGGCGACCCACGACGTTCGCACGGTCGGCGAACATTCCCACCTGCGACGCCTCGAAATCATTGTCGTCCAGCCAATCCAGAACGCGGTCCGACACGGGCTGCTCCTGGCCGGGTGGGCTGTCGATCTGCGCAAGCTCGAGTGCCAGGTCGACAAGCTCCTCCCGGTCGATGGCGGCCAGCGCCGCCTCGTAGTGCTCGGGCGTGGGCCCGCTGGGTGGCGCGGTCATCGCTTACCCCCTGTCGTGTCGAGCAGTATGTTGCCCCAGGCGTCGATGTCGGCGCGCTGGCCGGGGTGGACCACCATCGTGGTGTCGACCGCCTCGATGACGCCGTGGCCCACAACGCCGTTGCCCGGCCGGAGCAACTCGCGCCGGTAGATGGGCGTGGGGACGAAGCCGCCGAGGGGGCGGAACCAGACCGGACGCTCGGCAACGAGCGCGGGGCCGGGATCCTCCGGCCCGAGGGCCGCGGGATGCAGTTCGGGCTTCGCCTGCCGGCCCACGCCGCGCACGACGAACGTCCGCGCCTCGACGGCGGCGTCGGCGGCCGCACCCGAGCCGTAGCGGCGGTTGTAGCGGCGCCGGAACTCCTCCATCACCACGGCGAGGCTCTCGGCGCCGAGCGGGCCGTTAGGGACAGGCACGCGCACCTCGTGCACCTGGCCGCGGTAGCGCATCTCCACCTCACGGCTGGTCGTGATGTCTTCGGGCGCCACGCCGTTGGCCCCCAGCTCCTCGACGGCGCCTGCGGCGAGCGAGGCGTAGATCCCCTCCAGCCGCTCGGGGTCGAAGGGTGCCACCATCGGGTCGCTCGCCTGCACGACGGCGACGGGGTCGGAGGCGGCGATGCCGAACGCACTGAACACCGCGGAGTTGGTGGGAACGACGGTGAGCCGCGTACCGACATCGGCGGCATAGGCCCCGACATGCAGTGGCCCGGCGCCGCCGAAGGCGAACAGGGTGAACTCCCGCGGGTCGTAGCCCCGGCCGATGGTGCTCATCCGCACCAGATCGGCCATGCGGGCGTCCAGGATGTCCACGATGGCCATGGCCGCCTCGGGCACGGAGAGGCCGGCCGGCCCGGCGATGTGGGTCTCGATGGCGGCGGTGGCGAGGTCGATGTGCAGCCGGCGCTCGCCGCCCAGGAAGTAGTCGGGGTCGAGGCGTCCGAGCACGAGGTTGGCGTCGGTCACCGTCGCAAGCGCCCCCCCGATCCCGTAGCACGCCGGTCCCGGCACGGCGCCGGCGCTCTGCGGCCCCACCTTGATCAGCCCGGTCCCCGGCTCGATCCAGGCCAGGCTCCCCCCGCCGGCGCCGATCGAGACGACGTCGATCACCGGCAGGACCGTGTGGTACTTGTCGAACACCGGTGTACCCACGACCAGCGGCTCGCCGTCGCTGACGAGCCCCACATCGAAACTCGTCCCCCCGACGTCGGTTGTGACGATGTTGTTCGCGCCGATCAGCCGGCCGAGCGCGGCAGCACCGAACACACCGCCTGTGGGGCCCGAGCCCAGGAGGGCGACGGCGCGTCCCTTGCTCGACTCGGCGCTGCTCACACCCCCGAAGGACTGCATGATGACGGGATCGCCGGCGAGGCCGCCGTCTGCGAGGCGCTCCTGGAGCTTGGAGATGTAGCTGTGCGTCGTCCGGCTGAGATAACCGTTGAGCACAGTCGTGGCGCACCGCTCGTACTCCTTGATGACCGGCGCAACCTCGTGGGAGACCGTCACGAAAAGCTCGGGGTGGCGCGACCTGATGAGCTCGGCGACGGCCCGCTCGTGGGTGGGATTGAGGAAGCTCCACAGCAAGCAGACGGCAATCGCCTCGACGCCGCCGGCCACGAGTTCCGCGACGGCTCCGGCGGTTTCGTCGAGATCGATGGGCACCACCACCGCGCCCCGGTAGTCGATCCGCTCGGTGACGCCCTTGATGAGCGGCCGAGGAACGATCGGGGCGGCCTTCTCCAAGTGCGCCAGGTTGCTCAACTCCGACTCGCTGAGTCCGGCCGCTTTCTGGATCGTGCGCCCGACGATGATGGCGTCCTCATGCCCCTTGGTCGTGATCAGGCCGACGATCGAGCCCGACCGGGTGAGGAGAGCATTGGTGGCGACCGTTGTGCCATGACAGAACGAGCCCGTCCGCCGCAGGAGCTCACCGAGATCGAGGCCGTCAGCGGCTGCGGCGCGCACCACCGACTGCACGACACCCTCGGAGAAGTCCGCCGGCGTGGAGGAGGCCTTCGCAGTCCTGACGCGCCCTGCGGTGTCGAGGGTGACACAGTCGGTGAACGTGCCGCCGCTGTCGACGGCGACGAGCCGGTCCACGCCGCTCAGGTCGGTCCGGGTTGGGGGACGTCTGCGCCGGGCCGCGAGGCCGACCGGCGGCGCTCGTCGCGCACGGCGCTCCGCCGCAACTCCGTGGCCGCCATGTCGACGCTCGGTTCGTCGGTGTCGACGACCACGCCGTAGATGTCGTTGGCATGCGCCGCGGTGACGGCTCCGACGATGTAGTCGGCCAGCACTCTGTCGGGCTCACGGTCGAGCGGGTCGAGGTAACCGCCACCGCCCATGGCGACGTAGCGGTGGACGTCGTCGCGCCCCTGTGAGGTCTTGACGATGCTGTCGGTGAAGATCTCCAGTTCACCGTCGAGGTCGTCGAGGTCGTCGGGCACGACACCGCTGTCGAGCAGGTCATGGACGTTGGTGCCGCGCTTGATGACGAACTGGTTGGTGTTGGACGGGTACCCGCCGGCCACACCGATGGAGCCGGGCTGGTACGTGCCGATGGCATGCAGGACCTTCGTCGGGAGATGCTCGACGTCGTGGACGATGTAGGTCATGGCCAGCGTGTTCCCGCCGCGGTACTTGCCGGCGCCACCGGTGTCGGGCTGGATCCGGCGCGACAGGTAGAGGACCGGGTAGCTGTACTCGATGTCCTCGATGTTGGCGATGATCGCCGACGGCGAGTCGAGGAAGCCCCCCGCGTCCAGCCCGTCGGCGAAGGCCCGCGCCCCCGACCCTCCGGCCATGGCGTCAAGGATGGCGGCGCCGAAGAACTCGCCCCGCTGGTCCATACCGAACATGTCCTCCACGTAGAGCCCGCCCATCCACGTGGACATGAACTGACGGAGATGCCCGTCGCTCGCCGCCAGTAGCTTCGACAGGCACACGCCGGCCGAGATGGTCGCCATGAAGCTGCCGGTGGTGGTGGCCTTGGAGGTGCCCGCCGGCCAGGCCGCATGCACGACGGTGCCCTCGCGGGTGCGCACGTCGATGGCCCGCTGCAGTCCGGCGGGTGACCACGCCATGTCGTAGCAGAGGTACGGCAGGACGGCCGCCACGACGGCACCCACGCAGGCCGGGCGGGTGCAGTTGATGACGGCGAGGGCCTGATCGGCGCTGTTGGTGAAGTCGAAGGTGAGCGAGTCGCCCTTCTTGGTCATCTCGACGACGACCGGGTACACGTCGTCGTACTCGATGTAGCCGCGATGCGACCAGGTGCCGTCGGGCAGCTCGCGCAGCCGTGCCCGGAAGCGCGCCGCGGTGGCGACGTTGATGCCCTCGATGGCGGCAAGCACGACGTCAGTGCCGTAGCGCTCGGCGAGGTCCTGCACCCGAGCCACCCCGACGTTGCAGCCGGCGATCATCGCTTTGAGATCAAGGCCCACGAGGTGGGGCAGGCGGGTCCGGCGGAGGTAGCCCCGCTCCACGTCGGGACGCAGCTCGCCGGAATCGACGATCTTGATGGGCGGGAACAGCGGCTGCTCGCTCCAGATGGAGGTGGCGCCGAGTTGCACCTGCCCCTCCACGGGCCCGCCGAGGTCGATCTGGTGCACGGTCGAGCCGGTCCAGGCCACCAGTTCGCCGCCGGCGAAGATGGGAGCAACCACCGCCACGTCCATCTGGTGACACGCCCCCACGTAGGGGTCGTTGGACATGAACACGTCGCCGGGTCCGATGTCGTCGGCGCCGAACCGCTCGCGGATGTCCTTCACCGTGGAACTGAGTGCGAGTGCGTGGATGGTGATGTACATGCCGATGGCGAAGCAGTCGCCGCCGGCGTCCATGAGACCCACGTTCATGTCGTAGGCCTCATTGGCCACCGGCGAGCCGGACACCAGGCGCATCGTCATGGCCGCCTCGTCGTTGATGGCCGACAGGCGCGACCGGAGGATCTCGAAGGTGACCGGATCGAGGATCCCGCCGCCGTCGATGGTGAACCCGTCGTGGGCGAGTGTGTCGGTCATCAGCCGGCGCCTCCCGTATTGGCGCGCAGTTCGTCGACGACCTCGGCGGTGACGAGGATGTCGGCGAACTCCTGGATCAGCACGTTGAGCGAAGCCTGGTGCTCCTCGTCGGTGAGAGCGGCCGTGGCGTCGCTGAGCACCACCACCCGGAAGTCCAGCATCATCGCATCGCGCGCCGTCGACTCGACGCAGATATTGGTCTTGGTGCCGGCGAGCAGCAGGGTGTCGCATCCGAGGCTGCGGAGCAGCCTCTCCAGGGAGGACGAACCGGGGATGAGGCACGAGTAGCGGTTCTTGAAGACGATGTAGTCCTCGTCGCGGATGTCCATGTCGGGGTGGAAGCGCGAACTCGGCGCATCGTCGGAGAGGGCCGCGGCGGCGGCCTCACGCCGTTCGGGCCGTACGAAGTGATCGAAGAAGTGACGCCAGTCGGAGCCGCCCTTGGGGTGGTGGGAGCGGATCCAGATCACCGGGACGCCCAGATGCCGGCACTCGGCGGCCATCCGGTTGATCACGGGGATGATCTCACGGCTGGCGGGAACCTCGATGACCCCGCCCTCGGCGACGAAGGCGTTCTGCATGTCGATGACGACGAACGCCGACCTCGCCGGCTGCAGGTCGGTGTACAGCCGCAGGTCGCCGCGTATGCGCGCCAGCCGCTCCTTGACGAAGTCGGACACCTCGGTGGGTTGCGACATCAGTCCCCCCGCGCCGTTACGTGGTTCTCCGCACGGTCGGAGAAATTACCATCACCGCTCCGAGATCGGCCATCGGAGTGTCGTTCCGGCCACTCACGCCGGGTGATCGGCATCCCGGTCGGGGGTCCGCGGTCGCCCGGTCGGGGGTCGGGGTGCCGTTCGCTCCTTCGGCGCGGGCGCAAGACGTCGCGAATCGGCCCCCCGACCCCCTCCCTCGACGCGACTCAGCCGATTCCGAGCAACTCGGCGGCGTTGTGCCGGCTCACTCGGGCGAGATCCTCCGCGGGGAGTCCGGCCGCCTCCAAGGCGTCCACGAAGATGCGCAGCCCGCCCGGGACGTGCGGGTAGTCCGTGCCGAAGGTGAACTTCGAGATGTCGAACGTCTCGAAGGCGCAGCGCATGGCGGCGGGGTGCGTGCTGACGGTGTCGAAGAAGAGGTCCCGCAACTGCTCCGACGGGCGGCGGGTGATGTTGCGGCCTATCTCGGGGAACTGTCCCGCGTAGTTGTCGAAGCGGTGGTGCACGAAGGGCACGGTGCCACCGAGGTGGCTGAAGATCCAGCGGATGTCCGGATACCGCTCGAGGGTGCCCGAGTAGATCAACCTGCCGATGGCGTTCGTGGTCTCGGCCAGGAAGTCCAGTGCAAGCGACAGCGCAAACTCGCGCAGACCCTCGGTGCAGCAGGCGGTCGTGGGGTGGACGAACACCACGGTGGAGCGCCGGGAGAGTTCCTCCCACAGCGGCGCGAAGTGCGCGTCGTCGAGCGTCCACCGATCCACGGTGGTGCAGAGCATCACGCCGACGACGCCCGGACGACCGATGACGCGATCCAGTTCGGTAAGCGAGGCGTCGATGTCGGGCAGCGGAAGGCTTGCGAAGAACCGCAGGCGCCCCGCGCTCTCCTCGATCAGGTCGCCGAACTCGGCGTTGAGGTCGCGCGTCAGCGGGACGCGCAGGTCTCGCGGCAGGCGGAACACGTTCGGCGCCGACACGGACATCACCTGGATGTCCACGTCGACCTCGTCCATCATCGCCAGGCGATGAGCCATCGACGGCAGCGGTTGCGGCACGGCCGCCGCCACCGCCCCGTCCTGCAGCACCACGAGACGGCCGTCGTCGCGGATGTAGTGCTCGAGCCCGCTGTCGGGACGGCGGCAGGCATCGAGGTAGCTGTCGGGGTAGTGGTGCGAATGCACGTCGATCAAGCCGGCAGGCAAGAGGACTCCTTTCGCCACCGCCGGGCCGCCGGCCGGGCGGCTCGACCCGTCGGGCACGAACGGGGCGCTCGATTGCCGGCGCCCGTCGCGATTCCGAGCAGGCGCCGGCAACCGTAGCCCACACAGGGGCGAGAACACGGAGGCCACGACCGGCCATGACGCGCCGCTGCCGCGCGGCTTACGATGGCGCTGTGCCACGCCCGACCCTCGGTGGGAGCGACACCGCGGCGCCGACCTCCAGCGGATCCGCCGCCCGCCGGATCGGCGCCCCCGTGTCCCTCCGGGGCGTCTCGAAGTGGTTCCGCACCGGTCGCAGCTTCCTGCACGCGCTCGACGGCATCGACATCGAGATCCAGCCGGGCGAGTTCGTCAGCCTCATCGGGCCGAGCGGCTGCGGCAAGTCCACCCTGCTGCGCGTCGTGGGCGGGCTCCTGAACTACGAGACGGGCACCGTCGAGGTCGACGGCGCCAGTCCGGCAACCGCACGCGACACGAAGCAGATCGGGTTCGCCCCGCAGACGCCGTCGCTCCTGGGTTGGCGGACGGTGCGCCGGAACGTCACGCTGCTGGCCGAGGTGAACCGGCGGGGCGCCGTGCACCCGCCCCTCAGCGAGGCCGACACACTCGAACTCCTGGAGACCGTCGGCCTGGGTGACTTCCTGGACCTGCTCCCCAAGGAACTGTCGGGCGGCATGCAGCAGCGCGTCTCACTGGTGCGCTGCTTCGCGCTCGGGGCACCCGTGCTGCTGATGGACGAGCCCTTCTCGGCTCTCGACGAGATTACCCGCAACGAGATGCGCTACCTCCTGCTGGATCTGTGGGAGCGCACCGGCCACACGGTGGTCTTCGTCACCCACAGCATCCCCGAGGCGGTGATCCTGTCCGACCGCGTCCTCGTGATGGCGACACAACCGGGCCAGATCGTCCACACCGAGATGATCTCCCTGCCCCGACCCCGGTCGGCGGCGATGGAGGACGACGAGCGTTACCTCTCTCACATGCGCAACGTGCGTCGAGCCCTCAGCAAGGTGTCCGCCCGGTGACCACGCACGTTCCGGGGCCGCACGCCCGGGGCACAGCCTCCGAACCGCCGCCGGAGACCCCCCAGCGCCTCCGCCGGTCGGCGATGTTCGGGGCACCGGTCGCGGGCATCGTCGTGGTGTTCGGTATCTGGGAGTTCTACGTGCGGGTCTTCGATATCTCCCGCCTGACGCTGCCGACGCCGACCAGCATCGTCGTGCACCTCACCGAGGAGTCGGGGTTCTACTGGCGTCACGCACAGGTCACGCTGCTCGAAGCGGCCATGGGATACGGGCTCGCTCTCGGAGTGGCGCTCATCGTGTCCACGTTCATGGCGCACTCGCGCTTCGTGGAGCGCGCCTCGATGCCCGTGATCGTCCTCCTGCAGTGCACGCCCGTGGCGGTTCTGGCACCGGTGTTCTTGATCTGGTTCGGTTTCAGCGTCTGGCCCAAGGTCCTGGTCGCTACCATGATCTGCTACATCCCCTTCACGATCAACGAGTTCACCGGGCTGCGATCGGTGGATCCGAACGCCTACGAATTGCTGCGCTCGGTGTCGGCCAGCAAGACGGAGATCTTCCGCAAGCTGCGGTTCCCCCAGTCGCTGCCCTACCTGTTCTCGGCGGGACGCCTCTGCGTGGGTCTGTCGCTCATCGGAGCGGTCATCGGCGAGATGTTCGGCGGCTCCACCGAGGGTCTCGGGAACACCGCCCGCGTGGGCCAGACGCGGCTGCTCATCGACCAGCTCTGGGGCTCCATCTTCGCGCTCGCCGTCATCGGCGTGATCGGGTACCTGCTGCTTGCGGCTCTCGAGGCTCGGGTACTACGGTGGCATAGCTCCCAGGATCTCCCTGGCGGATCGGCGGCGACGCGCTAAGAACGTGGGCCGGCCGGACCGACGGTGAGTTCCGGTAGAAGGCGAGCCCGCGGAGGTCGAAGGGGGACCAAGCAATGCTTTATCATTTGACGCGCCGAGGTACCCGGCGGACTCTCATATCGGTGCTCTGCGTCCTCGCACTCGTCGCAGCAGCTTGTGCGGAAGAGGATGACGACAGCGAGGCCATGGCTGCCGTCGACGCAGCCGCAAGTGCTGCCTCTGCCGCGCAAAGCGATGCAGGCAGCGCTCTGAACGAGGCTCAGGCGGCCCGTGCCGAAGCGTCCGCCGCCGACGCCGAGGCCGCAGCCGCCACGGCCGCAGCCGACGCGGCCGCAGCCGCCGCAACAGCAGCTGCCGCCCGGGCCGAGGAGGCAATCGCAGCCGCAGAGGTCGCCAAGGCGACGGCCGAGGGGAACCAGGCCGACGTCGCCGCGGCAGAGGCAGCGCTGCAGGCGGCACAGGATGCCGCCATGGCCGCGCAGGAAGAAGCCGCCGGCGCCCAGGCCCAAGCTGCGGCCGCACAGGAAGAGGCGGCCGGCGCCCAAGCCGAGGCAGAAGAAGCACGCAGCGCCGCCGAAGCGGCAGCCGAGGAGGCCGCGGCCGCCGCCGAGACCGCCGCGGCAGAATCGGCGATGGGCCCCGATGGGCTGCCCGCCTTCGGCACCCCGGAGCGCTGCGAGGCCAACCGGGCCGCGGGGAAGATGATTTTCATGACGGGCTTTGACTTCGCCGCTGCTGCGGGCATCATCGAGAACGTGGTCGCCAAGCACGAGGGCTACTTCGACGATATGTGCCTCGACGTCGAGATCCAGCCCGGCTTCGCCCCCGGCCACCTCGCTGCAGTGGCGGCCGGCAGCGTCCAAGTGGCCGACGCGCCCACATTCGGCGCACTCGTCCGCGCGAACATCGCCGGCGATGTCGACCTGGTGGGCTTCGGCCAGTTGGGACACACGGCGATCAACCAGCTCCTCATCTCCCCCACCTCGGGCGTGACGAGCTTGGCCGACCTCCGGGGCAAGACGGTCGGCATCAAGGGTGACCTCCCCACCGCCATCGAGGCGATGATGGCGACGGAAGGTCTGCAGCGAGGAGAGTTCACCGAGTTGCTGCTCGAGGGCTTCAACCCCGTCGAGCACTTCGCCCTCGGCATCGACGCGCTGCCCGTCTACCGCTCGAACGAACCGCGCTGGCTCGACCTGGCGGGCATCGACTACATCACATTCGACCCGCTGGACTACGACGTGCCGGCCAGCTTCGCCATCATCAGCACGAGGCGCGACTTCTACGAGGAGCACCCGACGGTCGTGGAGGATTTCGTGCGGGCCGGGCTCCGGGGCTACTACTTCGCGGCCGAGAACCCCGAGGTGGCCCTCGATCACGCCTTCGAGCGAATCGAAGCCGCCGGCAACAACCTGTTCTTCGCCCGCGAGCACGAGTTGTTCCGCTGGACGACTGATCAGAAGAGCATCGAGGACGTGCTGCCTGAGGGTCTCGTCATCGGTCAGTTCAACGTTGACCGCTTGGGCGAGGAGATGCAGCTGCTGGTCGACCTGGGGGTCTTCGACGAACTTCCCGACTGGCGGTCGATGATTGACGACACCGTCGTGCCCAAGCTGTACGACGGCGACGAACTCATCTGGGCGTCGATGAACTGAGCGTGACGACGGGGCCGTCTGCGGAGTCCGATCTCCGCGGGCGGCCCCGGCCGCGCCCGGCGGCGGCGCTTCCAGCGGCGAGTCGCATGGTGGTCGCCCGCCCTGCGTCGAACTGAAGGGTAGGCCCGTCGCAACGGACCAGAACCCCCGGACCGGCCCGGTCTGCGGACGGTCCCGGGTTGCCCGAGCCAGTGATCGTGACGGACGTGGCGATGGCGTCCCTTCAGAGTTGTCGCGATCCGCCGAGCGGGTCGGCAACAAGCGAGAGCCTCGCAACCGAGCGCTCGCAGCACACTCACAACTACCCGCGAGTGGCCGACGAAAGCTCGATCTACCTGGCACGTCCGTCGTGACTGACCCCTGTCGCCGTGAGCGGGAGCCCTCCGGCCTGGCTCTACGCATGAGCTACAGTGCCGAGTGTGCATCCCGGCCTGGGGGGATTTATCAGGCCCGGACTCCAAGGGAGGATGATTATGCGCGCCCAGTTAACGGATTCCCGACTAACGAGTATTGGACACGGACCCCGGCGCGGCACCGGAAAAAGATGGGGGCCATTGCGCCTCGCAGCGGTTCTGCTGGCGCTCACTCTGATCGCGGCGTCGTGCGGGGGTGACGACGAGGAGACCAGCGAGACGCCGGCCGCACCGGCAGCCCCGGAGCCGGCACCGGCTCCCGAGCCCGAGCCGCCACCTCCGCCACCGGCAGCCGAGAAGGAAACCGTTCGGTTCCTCGTCTGGGAGGGGTACGAGGTCCGCGATCCCGACCCCACCACGTACGAGATCGAACCGACGTTCATGGTCGCCAACGAGGATCCGATCAACAAGAAGGGCACCTACGACATCAGCGTCGGGATCGAGAACATCTTCCCGACTCTCCAAGCCGCGGGAGTCATGCAGCCGCTCGACGTCAGTCGAATCCCGAACTGGGACCAGCTCCCCGCCGAACTCCGCAACGAGCCTCTCATCAACACTGACGAGGGCGTCATCGGTGTTCCGATCGCCTGGGCGAGCATGGGCCTGACCTACGTCGACGACGGGACCGGGCCGCCGGAGTCCCTGGAGTCGCTCCTCGAGCCCAAGTACGAAGGGAAGTTCGCCATCGGCGATGACGGCAACACCGTGATCATCATGGTCGCCCGACTACTCGGTCTGGGCGGCGACACCCCGGGCCTGCTGACAGAGGAGGAACTCGATCAGGTCTTCGAGAAGCTCGAGGAGTTCAGGGATGCCTCGTTCGGCATCATGGCGAACCCGTACGCCGAGTACGCCGGTGCCTACACCCGAGGTGAGATCATCGCCGCGTGGCCGGACAACGCGCCGACGGCACTCAGGGCCCGCGAGGCCGACATCCCGGTGGAGGTCCATTTCCCGCCGGGTGTGGGCTGGTCCTGGATCGACGCTCTGTTCATTGCCTCGGACGTCGAGCCGACCGATGCCATGTACGACGCGTTGAACGACGCCATCAGCGAGTCGACGCAGTTCGCGCAGGGAGCCGAGCTCGGCTGGGCCGTGACCCATCCGGCGGCCATGGATCGTCTCGTCCCGATGGGATTCGAGTGGGCCGTCTACGAGGACCGGGAGGCCGTGTTCGAAGCGGCTCCGCCCGTCGAGTGGCCCCCGGTCGAGTCGACGGAGTACGCCACGTACGACACGTGGCTCAAGCGTTGGCAGGACTTCAAAGCAGGCGCATAGAAACGTCGTGACCGCTCGGGGTCGGCATCGGAATGCCGGCCCCGAGCATGTCCTCGTACAGGTTGACCGTGGCGGCTAGAGCAGAAGAGCAGGAGCGCGCCGGCCCGCCGAGTGGCGATTCGCGGCCCGGAGCGCTTGTTCTGAGCGGGGTTTCCAAGTACTTCGACCAGGTCTGCGCCCTCGACAGCGTGGACCTGCGGATCGCGCAAGGAGAGTTCGTCACCCTCCTCGGGCCGTCCGGCTGCGGCAAGACGACGTTGTTGCGCATCGTGGCCGGGCTTGATCGCCTCGACAACGGCGGCGTCGAGATCTCCGGGCGCGAGTCCACCTCGACTCCCCCGGAGCGGAGACCGGTCAACTACGTCTTCCAGCACTACGCGCTCTTTCCTCACCTCGATGTCGCTGACAACATCCGATTCGGCCTCAAGGTCGCGCGCACTCCTCGGGAGGAAGCCGCCGAGAGAGTCGAGACGGCGATCTCGATGGTCCAACTCGAAGGGCTCGAGGCCCGGAGGGTCGACCAGCTGTCCGGCGGCCAGCAGCAGCGCGTGGCGCTGGCACGCGCCATCGTCAACCGCCCCGACATTCTCCTGCTCGACGAGCCGCTCGGCGCGCTCGACCTCAAGCTGCGCAAGGAGATGCAACTGGAACTCCGGGCGCTGCACCGGCGGCTCGGGGGCACGTTCATCTACGTGACGCACGATCAGGAGGAGGCCTTGGTGATGTCCAACCGGGTCGTGATCATGCGGTCCGGCCGGATCGTGCAGGACGGCACCCCGCAGGACATCTACCGGAATCCTCGGAACCGTTTCGTGGCGGAGTTCATCGGCGAGACCAACCTGCTGGCGGCACAGGCCTCGGAGACGACGATCAGTGTCCCCAATCTGGATCTGCGAATCCCGAACGACTCATCCGTCACCGGCGGCGTCTCCCTCTCGATCAGACCCGAACACCTGAGACTGGACGAGGGAGCGGGAACCGCCGAGGTGGGCAGGATCAGCGCAAACGGTGAACTCCTCGACTCGATATTCCTCGGCTCCCTCTATCGGCACCTTGTCGGGCTGGCCGACGGCAGCATCCTCACCGTGGAGGAACTGGCCACCGACGATCGGGATGACGCCATCGGGTCGCAGGTGGGAGTGAGCTGGTCCCCGAGCGACATGGCGATCCTGCCCGGGTGATGCCGCCCGACACGCGAGTCCTCAAGCTTCTCAACCGGGGGCAGCGCCGGAGCTACCTGCCTCCCATCGCAACCTATCCGAGCGTCGGCTGGCTGCTGGTCGGTCTGCTGATCCCCGTCAGCGTGTTCTTCCTGTTCAGTTTCTGGGAGACAGGAGTTTTCACGCTCATCCGGACCTGGTCCTTGGACCAGTACCGCGAGGTCGTCACCGACGACCTCTACTACGGCCTGATCCTGCGGACGCTGCTGCTCGCGTTGACTGTGTCCGCGGCGGTCCTTCCGGTGGCCTATCTCGGGGCCTACGTCTTGCGATTCATCATCTCGCGAGGTCGCCGGGGAATCCTCTTCCTGATCGTGGCCTCGGCCCTGGCGTCATACCTCGTCCGCATCTACGCCTGGAAGGCCATTCTCACCCCTGCGGGAATCCTGAATTCCGCCCTCGACTCGCTCGGCCTGATCAGCGAGCCTCTCACGTTGCTCGGCCGACCCGGAGTGATCATCGCATTGACCCACATCCTCGTCCCGATCGCGATGCTGCCGATCGCCGGCGCGATGGAATCGGTCAATCCCGATCTGATTCGCGCCAGCCGCGACCTGGGGGCCGGACCGGTCGAGACGTTCTTGAGAGTCACACTCCCACTCACCGCCAGAGGAGTCGTCACGGCGTTCGTCCTCACCTTCGTTCTGGCGGCCGGCGACTACGTGACACCTCAACTCGTCGGGGGCAAGGGAAGTCTCATGATCGGCCGTGTGATCTTCGACCAGTTCGGGATCACGGGAAACTACGCCCTGGCGTCTGCGTTGTCGTTCTCGCTGATCGTTGCTGCGGCCGCGTTCATCGTCGGCGTCCTCCTGTGCGTCCGGGTGCTCGCGGGGGGAGCGCGCCGCCTCGGTGCCGTTACCACGGCCGTCCGTGCCCGTCGACTCCGAGTGGCGTGGCCGGTGTGGGTCAGGCGGCTGCCCTGGGGGCACACCTACCTGCTCCTGCTCCTGCTGTTCCTCTGGGTGCCGTTGATCCTGGTTCTGATCCTCTCGTTCAATCAACTGCCCATCGCCTCGTTGCCGATCACCGGATGGACGCTCGACTGGTACAGGGAGATCTTCACCGACCAGACGATCCGCGGCGCGTTCGGAACCAGCCTCAAAGTGGCCGGTCTGGTCGTCGCGATCGGGTTGGCGATCGGACTCCCGACCGCGTTCGCGGTAAACCGCCGAACGTTCGTGACCAAGCCCGCTCTCATGGGAGCAGTCGTTCTCCCGATCGCCCTTCCCGGGGTCGTCGTGGGCTTCTCGATTCTGGCGATGTTCCGATTCCTCGAGCGGATCCCATCGATACGATCCATCGTGCTCGGGCAGGTGACACTCATCCTCCCGTTCGTCGTCCTGATCGTGATGGCGGCGCTTCAGAACTTCGACAGAAGCACCGAGGAGGCGGCACGCGATCTCGGGTGCACGTACTGGGGTGCCCTGCGACGGGTGACGCTGCGGATCCTGCTCCCCATCATCGCCGGAACCGCGCTGATCGTCTTTGCGATCTCGATGGACGAGTTCGTGGTGACCAACTTCATCGCCGGCACCGACCCGACGCTGCCACCGGTCATCTGGAGCATCATGAACCGCCGCGGGATACCACCGACCGTGAACGCGGTGGCATCCATCCTCATGGTCGTGCCGCTCATTGCGGCGATCGTGTACATAGCGTTGACACGTCGGACCCAGAGGAGGCCTGATGCGGTCACGGGCAGAGCCCGCGGCGAGGAAGAGGTCGAGACAAGGCTCCCCTTCGCGTAGGGGACGAGACGGCGAGAACGATCGGAGGAGGACAGATGTCGGCGTTGCGCACGGTACTGGGTGACGTGGATCCGTCCGAGATGGGCATCACCCTGCCGCACGAGCACGTGCTCTGCGACAGCTCGACGTGGTTCTGCGAACCGACCGATCCAGAAGGTGCCCTGCTCGCACACGCCGAGCCCACCCTCGAGAACCTCTGGTGGATGCGCCAGCACCCCAATTCCAACCGGTTCCTCCTCTACCTCGACGACATCGACGTCGCGGTGCGCGAACTCGACGCCTTCGCCAAGCTGGGCGGCCGGACGGTGGTCGACCTCAGTTGTGTCGGTCTCGGTGGTCAGCCCGAGCAACTCGCCGTCGTGGCGCGCCGCACCGGGCTGAACGTCGTGTTGGGCACGGGTTTCTACGTCGACGCGAGCCTCAGCGACGACGTCCGCGCGGCAAGCGTCGATGAACTCACCGAGCACCTCATCGGGGATCTCACCGAGGGCATCGGCGGCACGGACATCCGCGCGGGCGTCATCGGGGAGATCGGCATGTCCAACCCGCTGGAGCCCGTCGAGGAGCGCTCCCTACGGGCCGCGGCCCGTGCCTCGCAGGCAACCGGCGCCGCCATCTCTGTCCACACTGCGGCGCACGCTGTCGAGGTGGATTCGGCGCTCCGAGCGGCCGACATCCTGGGCGAGGAAGGGGCCGACCTCTCGCGGGTGATCATGGGCCACATGGACACCACCCTGCATCGCCCCGACTACCACCGTCGGGTTGTCGATCTGGGCTGCTACGTGGAGTTCGACCTGTTCGGCCACGAGTTCTTCGAGAGCGAGAACGACTTCATCTCGCCCGGGGACTACGCCAAGACGAAGGCTGTCAGCCGCCTCATCGCCGAGGGGTACGCATCACAGGTCCTGCTCTCCCACGACTGCTGCTTCAAGATCCAACTCCGCACCTGGGGGGGCTACGGATACGCGCATCTCCTCCGGAACATCCTGCCGCGGTTCGTTCTGGAGGGAGTTCCGGAGTCGGTCATTCTGGGGATCATGACGGACAACCCGGCGCGGGTGTTGCCGCTGGCGCCCTAGCGTCCCGAGTCGGAAGTTCGTTTGGTTGTCGATGGCTTCGCGAGGCAAATTTGCGCAGGCCGGCTCGCTGCGGTAGTGCTCGGAGTAGCAAACGAACCAATCGCTTGGGACACTGCCGGCGTTGGCCGAGTCCGGCGGTCAGCGGCGGAGGTTCGCCGATGCACCGATCCGGGACCGCGGACTCACCGTGGTGGCGTTGGCCGGATCCCGGCGGTCAGCAGCGGAGGTTCGCCGATGCACCGATCCGGGACCATGGACTCGCTGTGGTGGCGTTGGCCGGATCCCGGCGGTCAGCAGCGGAGGTTCGCCGATGCACCGATCCGGGACCATGGACTCGCTGTGGTGGCGTTGGCCGGGTCCGCGGGGGTCGGCGGCGGAGGTTCGCCGATGCACCGATCCGGGACCGCGGACTCGCTGTGGTGGCGTTGGCCGGATCCCGGCGGTCAGCAGCGGAGGTTCGCCGATGCACCGATCCGGGACCGCGGACTCGCTGTGGTGGCGTTGGCCGGATCCCGGCGGTCAGCAGCGGAGGTTCGCCGATGCACCGATCCGGGACCGCGGACTCGCTGTGGTGGCGTTGGCTGGGTCTGCGGCGGTCAGCGGCGGAGGTTCGCCGATGCACTGTTCCGGGACCGCGGACTCACTCTTCCGGCGTTGGCCGGGCTGCGGTGGTCAGCGGCGGAGGGGTTGGTTGATGTCGTTGGGTCTGTGGTCGGGGCGTTGCATGGTGAACTTGCCGCCGGGTTCGCGGGCGATGGTGGCGCCGCGTTTGGAGTGGATTTCCTTGTGGTGGCAGTGTCCGCAGAGCAAGCAGAGGTTGTCGATGTCGGTGGGGCCGCCGTTGTCCCAGTAGTCGACGTGGTGGGGTTCGCAGAAACTGTTCGGCGCGCCGCAACCGACGCAGCCCTTGTCGCGCACCGCCAGGGCGATGCGCTGCGCGGTGTTGGCGTCGCGATATTCGCGGCCCAGCCAGAGTGGCTGGCCGTCGGTGTCGAACAGGGCGGGCAGGATCTCCGCCTCGAGGGCGAGTTGGAGGAATTCGTCGGCGGCGAGTGGTGTGCCGTCGGCGAGGCGCGGGTCGGCGAGTTGGTCGGCGACGAGGTCGTAGTCGGCGACCACGACCAGCGTCGTCCTCAGCGGCTTGCCCTTGCCGCGTCGCGTGACGAGCGCCTCGAAGGCGTCGGCATACAGCTGCGCGGTGGTGGGGCGGTTCTTCGGGTCCGCGGCCTTGAACAGCCGGCGGTACTCGGCGCCGAGCGCGGTCTGGACCTTGGCGCCGGCGAGGGGGTCCAGCCAGCCGTTGAGGCGGTACATGCCGTCGGCCTGGGGGCGCAGCGAGAACTCGCGGCGCGCCCGCTGGCGGCGCCGCCGCTCCTCGAGGTCCTCACCCGCGGTGCGCTCGTTGACGTGATCGCGCACCGTCCGACCGAACACATCGATCGGCTGCTGGGCAGCGGCGGCGAGGAGTTCGCCCTCGTCGATGGAGGACTCTTCGGCGGCCTCGGCGATCATCCTCGCCTGCTGCGCGGTGATCGCCCCATCGGCCAGAGCCTCCACCGTCGTGGGCAGCCACTCCAACCGGCCCGCCACCCGCACGTCGCGCTTCGCCTTACCGCGGGACTCCCGCAGCCGGTCGCGCACCGCCTCGGCGGCCCCGGCCTCGCCGCGGCGCCCCGCGATGGCGCTGACCGTCTCGGAGCGCAACGCCGCCACGGCCGACTCGGCGCGCCCCACCAGACCCAACCGCTCGTCGAGGCGCTCCCCGCCCAACGAGCCGAGACCCTCACGCAACACCCCCAACACCGCCGACAGCCAACCCTCCGCATCCTCAGCAGTCCCCGACGCGCTCACACCGCCACACCCACACAACGACGCCGCACCATCGCCGGCGTCCTGCGCCGAGATGCCGGCTCCACCGTTCGAACCGACCACGGATTCCGGCCCTCGCCGCAACGACAGATCGGCCGACCCGCCGCCGGTGTCCTGCGCCGAGATTTCGGCTTCACCGTTCGAACCGACCACGGATCCCCGCCCTCGCCGCAACGACAGATCGGCCGACCCGCCGCCGGTGTCCTGCGCCGAGATTTCGGCTTCACCGTTCGAACCGACCACGGATCCCCGCCCCCGCCGCAACGACAGATCGGCCGACCCGCCGCCGGTGTCCTGCGCCGAGATTTCGGCTTCACCGTTCGAACCGACCACGGATCCCCGCCCCCGCCGCAACGACAGATCGGCCGACCCGCCGCCATCGAACCCGCTGCCGTTCGCGACCGGAGACACCGGCACCCGGGCAGCCCCCCGGCGCTCGGCAGCGGCCAGCCCCGCCGCGGCCTCGGCGCGTGCAGGCGGCGCGGCATCCCCGCCGGCGTCGATCACGCCGACCGCGGCGACGCCACTGTCGGCGCGGTCGCCACGGTCGCCGCTGTGGGCGCTGTCGGCGAAGAGGGTGGGATCGGTCACTGGTCACTCCCCGCGGGTGTTCGATCGGACTCGGGTCGACTCCCGTCGACGAGCCGGTCGGGGAAGACCGACCCCGTTGCGAGCGAGGTCAGTGACCGGTACCCCCTAACCTACCAACCCCCTGTGACACTCACAACGTCTGTTCGCTATTCAGCGGAAATATCTTCTCGGAGTTCAGACTTACCCGTCAACACATCCCAGAAGCGAGCCAGGCACGCCGTCACGCAGCACCTCGACGCCCGCAGCGCCAAGCAAACGCTCGCCGGTGGTGACCGCCAAGACGAACACGACATCGCCGTCGCTGCTCGGCCCGACCCTCACACGCCAACCCAAGTCGCTGCCCCGCTCCAACGGACTCGCCCCGATGGCACCGACCGGGCCCCGGCGGTCAACAGCGGAGGGGTCGCCGGTGCACTGCTCCAGAATCGCGGACTCGCCCTGGTATCCCCGGTGATTGGCTCGTTTGCCATTCCGAGCACCACCGCAGCGAGCCCGCCTGCGCAAACGCGACTCGCGAAGCCACCAACAACCAAACGAACTCCCGACTCGGGACACCAGAGGCTCTACGCGTTCTCGAAGCCGCGCTGGAGATCCCAGTCGGTCACCGCCGCCCGCGCCTCGTCGCGCTCGTTGCGGGCCATGGCAACCAGGTGAGCGTGCACGCGGGGACCGAACGCCTCCCTCGCCACCTCGGAGTCCTCGAACAGCTGAACGGCCTCCGTCAGATCAGCAGGAAGCGCCGGGGCGTCGGATTCGTAGGCATCGCCCGCAATCGGTGGCGGTGGTCCGGGTTCCCCGTCGAGGCCGGCGAGCCCGCAGGCCAGCAGGGCCGCGCCCGCCAGATACGGGTTCACGTCGGCGCCCGGAAGCCGGAACTCGAAGCGGAGGTCGCGGCCGCTCCCCACCACCCGCACCAGGACGGTCCGGTTGTCGAAACCCCATGTGGCGTTCACCGGCGCCCACGAGCCGGGGCGAAGGCGCCGGTAGGAGTTGGCATAGGGGGCGTGAAGCGCCATGAATTCGCCGGAGAAGCCGAGCAGACCCGCCAGGAATCGTGCTCCGGTGGGGCTGAGGGATCCGTCCGGCCCACCGAGAGCATTGCGCCCATCCTCGAGGATCGAGAGATGGATGTGGCAGCCGGAGCCCACATCGCTCGAGGGCTTGGCCATGAACGTGACAGATCGGCCCTCCTGCTGCGCGGTGGCTTTCACGGCGTGCTTGAACATCACATGCGCGTCGGCGGCGCCCAGTGGGTCGGAGTGCGGGAGGTTCAACTCGTGCTGGCCCCGTCCGCCCTCACCCTGCGTGGCCCAGACCGGGATGCCCATCGCCGCGAGGTTCTCGCGCAACGCCGCCAGGAACGGCTCGTCGTAGCCCGCGATCAGGATGTCGTTGTCGGGATGGCGGTGGTAACTCGGCTCAACGCGCCGGTAGGCCGCCCTGTGCGCCTCCTCGTAGCTCGTGCGGAACAGGTAGAACTCCAACTCCGAGGCAACCGTGGCTTCGAATCCCCTCTCCGCGAGGCGCGTCATCTGATGGCGCAGGACACTCCGCGGGGCCTCGCCGACCAGGCTTCCTGCACTGTCGAAGGCGTCGCACAGGACGATCATCGTCCCCGGCTCCCACGGCAGCGCCGCAAGTGTCGACACGTCGGGGCGGAGCACGCCGTTACGGAATCCCGTGTGCAATCCGGTCACTTCCATGCCCAGCACGGGGAAGTTGTCCACGGCCGAGACGAGGTGGAAGTTGGGCATGGCCATGCCTGCCTCGAGGACGGTCGCCCACCGCTCTGCGGGGAGGCGCTTGCCGATCAGACGGCCCGCGTGGTTCGGCACCGCCACCGCCACGATCCTCGCAGCCGATGGCAGTTCGGTGGCCGCCGTCACAACTCCCCGCCGTCCACCTCGATGGCGGTTCCGTTGACGAACGACGCGTCGTCCGAGGCGAGGAACACGCAGACGGACGCGATCTCCGCCGGTTGCGCGAGCCGTCCGAGGGGAACCCCGGTCCGGTAGTTCTCGGTGATCGACGCCTCCGATACCCCCGTCTGCTGCGAGAGCGTCGTGACGGACTGGCGCATCATCGGGGTGTCGACCGACCCGGGACACACCGCGTTGACGCGGATGCGGTGCGGGCCGAGTTCGACGGCCAATGACTCGACAAGTCTCAGCACACCTGCCTTGGACGCCGAGTAGAGCGACCAGTACGCGCCCGACCGCACACCTGCCTGCGACGAGATCAGGGTGATCGTTCCCCCTTCGGGGAGAACCGCCGCGGACTGCTTGGCCACGAGGAAGGCGCCGAGGAGGTTGACGTCCATGATGCGCCGGATTTCGGCCGCGTCGAGCTCACGCACGGGGCCGACCGACAGCGCCCCCGCGGCGTGGACGACGTCGGTGACCGGCGCCCGGGCCGATGCCACCGCGAGAGCCCGCGCCACAGAGGGTTCGTCGGTGACATCGCACCGGTGTTCGGGGGTCATTCCATCGATGTCGAGAGGCGTGACGATGGCGCCGCGGCGTTCGAACTCGCCACAGATCGCCCGCCCGAGCGTTCCGGCAGCGCCGCTGACGACGACGTGGCGGGCGTTGAATGCCGTCGAGTTCATGACCCGGAGCGCTGTGGCGGCTCGGTCGGCTTCTCGATCAGTTCCACCGTGACCCCGTCGGGATCCCGGACATAGATCGACCTCACATCCTTCCAGTCGCCGAAGGGGATCCGCACCGGTCGGCGCGAGCGCGTCTCGACGCCGGCAGCTCGGAGGCGCTCGACGAGCTGATCCAATCCGTGGACTTCCAGGCAGACGTGGGTGCAGCCCGGGTCGGAAATCCGGGGGCGCACCTGGCTCCCCGCGGGCCGCAGATACCGGAAGACCTCGATCATCCCGCCGCCCGGGATGGCCAGCTCGGCCCATTCGATGCGGGTGTTGTCGAGGCCCACGATCTCATCGAGGTGGGGGTACTCGACCACTCCCCTGCCGAGCAACTCCAGATCCAGCAGGTCGTGCCAGAAGCCAAGTGAGCGATCCATGTCGCTCACCGTCACGTTGAAATGATTGAACGCGACGACGTGTGGCATTCGTCAGGTACGCGTCAGGCGCTCGGCCGCCCGGGCGATAGATCCGGGGGACGGGACGACGGACTCCTCGAGCACCTTGGACGCCGGCTGGGGCACGTCCAGAGCATGGCGCGCCATGCGAACCTCGCCGGGGATTCGCTCGGCAATGGATGCCATCACCTCGGCGGCGGTACCGAACCCGGCGAAATCCTCGTCCACGACCAGGGCGCGTGGAGCCTTCAGTGCCTCCTCGGCCAACCCGTCCCGGTCGAGCGGCACCAGCGACCGGATGTCTACGACTCCTGCGGAGATTCCCTCTGATTCGAGTTCGGTGGCTGCGATCATGGCCTGTTGCACCATCCAGCCGCTTGCGAAGATCGACACATCCGATCCCTCGCGGATCCTGCGCGCCACCCCGATCGGTGAAGGCTCCACAGGCAACTCCGGTGAGCCGGCATCACTGAACGGGACCTCAGCCAGCCTAGATTTCAGCAGCCACTTGTGTTCCAGGAACACGACCGGATCGTCCGACCGGATCGCCGCAACGAGGAGACCCTCGAGATCGCCGGGCGTTCCGGGGAACAGGACCTTGAGCCCCGGGATGTGGGCGAACGTCGCCGAGAGGACCTGGGAGTGCTGGGCCGCTGAGCCGATGCTGCCGACAGCGGTGCGCAGGACCAGCGGCACCCTGACCCTGCCGCCGGACATGTAGTGGTTCTTCGCCATCTGGTTGAGCACCTGGTCGAAGCACACGCCGATGAAGTCGACGAACATGATCTCGGTGATCGGCCTCAGGCCTGCCTGCGCGGCACCGATCGCCATGCCGACGAATGCCGTCTCCGAGATCGGCGTGTCGAACACCCGGGAGCTGCCGAACTCGCGCTGCAATCGCCGGGTGGCGCCGAACACACCACCGAGAGCACCGACATCCTCTCCGAACACGACGATTCCCTCGTCGCGTTGCATCTCCTGCATCAACACGGTCGCCACGAGATGCGAACCGGTGCGGCGATCGGCCGCTCTGGGCGATTCAGGCATCGACGAAGGTCCCGAGGCGTGCTTGGGACGGGTCCGGGAACGGCAACGACCGGGCCTCGCTGAACCATCCGGCCACTTCGCCGGTGATATCACTGTCGACAGCGCCGATCTGCGCGTCCGACCAACCGGAGTCGGCCAACCCGCGCCGCGCAATCGACAGCGGATCTCGCTCGCGGAATGCGGTCTCCTTCTCCCGAGCAGGCCGGTAATGGTCTGTATCGCCCTCGTAGTGCCCCCGGAATCGGTACACGTGCGCCACGATCAAAGTCGGCTGCGAGTGCTCGCGGGTCTCAGAGAACGCCTCGGAGAACACCGTGTCCAGCGCCCTCGGGTCTGTTCCGTCGCACTCCCATCCGGCGATTCCGAAACCCGTGCCCCGTTCGGCAAGGTTTCCCGCCGTGGAGATGCTTCGCGGGACGCTGATGCCGTACTCGTTGTCCTCGCAGAGGAAGACCACCGGCAGGGACAGGACGGCGGCCAGGTTCATCGTCTCGAAGACGGCCCCCTGGTTCATCGCTCCCTCGCCGACGACGGCGACCGTCAGCCCATCGTTCGCGACCAGCTTCTGGTGAAGCGCGTAGCCGGCGGCGATCGGCGCTCCCGAGCCGACGATTCCCGTACACATGAAGCTCGTCGCAGGATCGAAGAGGTGCATGTGCCCACCCCTGCCGCGATTGAGGCCGTCTCGCTCGAGCAATTCCGCCAGCATCTGCACCGGATCGACTCCCTTGGCCAGCGCATGAAGGTGCGGCCGATGCGTGGACACGAGAGCGTCCTGAGGCCGCAGGTGTGGACCCATGACGGCCGAGACCATCTCCTGACCGATGCCGAGATGCATCTCACCGTGAATCTCGCCCGTCTGGACCGCCGCCCCGACGCCCTCTTCCAGCAGGCGCATGCGAAGCACGGTCTCGTACAGTTGGCGGGGAGTGAGCATGCGACCAACCCAGGGCGTCCGGTAACCGCTCGGCTCCGAATAGTAGTTCGCCGGCTGGGCGACAAGATCGAGAACCTCGTGAACCTGGGCGTCTACGAGGAGAAGCCCGACTGGCTCTCGATGCTGCACGCCTCGCTCGTGCCGAAGCTGTACGACGGCAACGAGTTCATCCGGGTATCCATGAACTGAGCGCCGCTCCTGGGGCCGCCGAGGGGAGCCAAAGCCCGTCGGCGGCCCCTTTCTCTACCACGCTGTCGAACACGAGAGTGGTCGCCCCTGGGATCCTGCCGCCGTCAGCAAAACGTGATGGCCGTCTCGATGATGGAGCATGACGACACTGGCCCCGCCGCGCAGAGCCCGCGGGCGAGCTTGACGCTTGACGGGACGCCGCCAGTGCGGGCGTGTCCGCGAGTTGCCGACCACCTGCTCGGTGGCACATCGACCGATGACGGAGGTGCCCTGGATGCTGCTCAAGCAACTCCGCCCGAAGCACCCGACTACGCCGCGGCCAGCGTCCCGCTACGTCAGTCGCACCCAGACGTCACAGATTCTCGAGGACGACGTCTGGCTGGACTCGTGGGAAGCCCAGGCCAGCCTGCAGACGAAGACGGCCGACATCGTGACCGGCGAGGACCAGAAGGGCACATGACCGACGTCCTCAGTATGAAGGTCAGATGATCTCGAACACGCCACGTCGTATCGCGAAGTCGTGGGCTGCCAGATAGTCCATTCCCAACACGATGTCATGGTTGTCGGGTTGCCACGGGAGCACCGCAACGCGGAGTTCCTTCGACGGCAGCGGCGGAACTCCGATCCGCAGCCAGAGCGTGCCGATGGGCACCCTGGTGCCGTCAACGCCTGCTACGAGCGTTCCTGAGCCGGAAACCACGGTCTTGAGACGGGAAACAACGGTAGCCGTCACAGCTGTGCGCTGTGCGCCGGTGTCCACCAGTGCGTCGAATCCGAGCTTCTCGCCGTTGGGAATGAAGGTGAGAGCCGCCGTGGCGACGATGAGCGGCCGGTTCTCCTCGATTCCAACGCCGGTCGAGCCGTTGGCCACCTTTGACTACGCGGGCAGGAGGAACATGCCGAGGCAACCGAGCTGTACCGGCGGATGCCCGATGGGGTGTGTGGAGAATCGCCCCGGAGGGAACCTGTCGAATCCTGCTCTCGAGGCCGTGTAGTCATCATCGAAAATGTCGACGACCTCCCCGTCGTGCATGAGGGCCACGCGACCGAGATCGGTCCGCTCCAATTCGCGGCGGTACTTCGCCTCGTAGACCTCGCGGTTGTCGAACACCTGGCCGTAGACGCCGGGATCGTGCACGGTAACCCCTTTCTCCTCGCCATCGGCATCCGGAGACCCCGCGACACTTGACATTCGCCGAATTCGAGATGCCGGTGGGTCAATTCACGATATAGCGAATCGACCCGCCGGTGGCGGCAGTTGCCTGCCGGCGGAGCCGGAACGGTGCGCCGGCGCGCGTCGGGTTCGCCCCGGTTGCAGCCGTGAGAGCGACGACGCGCTACGTCAGCCGGACCCGGACGGCGCGGATTCTCGAGACTGATGTCCGGATCGGCCCGTCGAAGGTCCGATCCGGCTCGCAGACGAAGACTCCGACATCGAGACCGGCGAGGACCAGGAAAGCGCATAGCCGTCTCAACCCGCCGCGCCGGCGGCGCCGAGTCCTCAGGTCAGGTGGGCGCGGCCCCGGTTGACCCGTGCTGCCAGCTTGCGGTTGAGGATGCGGGGCATGATCTCGGCCAGCGCGGACGTCACGCGGTAGCCCAGCGCCGGCGCGTACAGCACCCGGCCTCTCGCCGTTGCTCGCAGCGCCCGGCACGCCACTGTCCGGGGCTCCATCCAGAGCCAGTCGGGGACGCGTCTGAACTGCTCGGCCCCGCCGCCGGTTGCGTGCAACTCGGTGCGTGTCATGCCCGGTGTCACGGTCGCCACGTGCACGCCGGTGCCTCGCAACTCTTCGTGCAGAGCCTGCCCGAACGTCGCCACGAATGTCTTGGAGGCGGCGTAGACGGCCTCGAACGGCGCCGGCTGTGAGGCGGCGACAGAGGAGATGTTGAGGATGGTGCCGCGCCCGGACTCGACCATCTGTCTGGCAGCGGCTCGACTGAGCGCCACAACGGCGCCCACGTTGAGGGCAACCATTCGCTCGGCGGCGTCGCCGACGGGTCCGGTGAGCGAGCCGAAGCTCCAGATGCCGGCGTTGTTGACCAGCAGATCCACGGGCCGATCTGTGGCGGCGCAGCGCTGCCCCACGGCGTGGAGCTGCTCCGGGTCGGTGAGGTCGGCGACCAGCACCTCGACGTCGGTGGGCAGCGAAACGGCAAGCTCAGCCAGGCGATCTCCGTCCGGGGCGACCAGCACCAGGGCTGTGCCCCCGCGGGCCAGTTCCAGCGCCATCGCCCTGCCGATACCCGACGAAGCCCCCGTCACGAGCGCTCGAACCCATTCGGTCCGCCTCATCGAGAGTTCTCCTCCGGCCGCTCGTGCGCCACGGATCCACCTTGCCGGAGGAGGTCGGCGACGCGGCAAGTCCCGATGCCCGAGGTTACGTCGGGATGAGCAACCGGACCGGTGTCGCGGCGCGGCCGGAGGCCGGCTCGGCCGCTAGACGATGCGCGTGCGCTGCCGGTTGATGAATGCGGAGAGCCGACGATTGATGAATCGGGGTATGGCCTCGGCGGTCAGCGACCACAGGCGGAAGCCCAGCCCGGGCGAGTAGACCACCCGCCCGCGCGCCGCGGCGCGCAGCGTCAGGGTGGCCACCTGCTCGGCCTCCATCCACAGCCAGCCGGGGGCGCGGCTGGCCTGGCGCTGGTGACCGGCGCGGAAGTGCAACTCGCTGCGGGTCAGACCCGGGGTCACGGTGGTGACCCCCACGCCGGTCCCCCGCAACTCCTCGTGCAGGCTCTGCCCGAACGAGGTGACAAATGCCTTGGAAGCGGCGTACACCGCCTCGAAGGGAAACGGCTGCGATCCGGCGATGGAGGAGATGTTGACGATCGTGCCCCGCCCGGCCTCGGTCATCTGCCTGGCGGCGGACCGGCTGAGCACCACCACGGCGCCAATGTTGAGCGCCACCATGGCGTCGGCCCCGTCCCCATCCGGGCCGGTGAGGGCGCCGAAGCTCCAGATGCCGGCGTTGTTGACGAGCAGGTCGACGGGCTCGTCCGTGGCGGCACAGCGGCGAGCCACGAGATCCAGTTGTCCCGGATCGGTGAGATCCGCCGGCAGCACCTCTGCCGGGACGTCCATCGATGCAGCGAGCTTCTCGAGGCGCTCGACGTTGCGCGCCACAAGCACGAGAGCGGTCCCCTGGCGAGCCAGTTCCTGGGCGATCGCCCTGCCGATGCCTGTCGATGCCCCGGTCACGAGCGCCCGGTTCCACGTGATTGGCTTCATCGGGTGATCTCCTCCGGGGCACGCCGCACGGGAAGGCTGCCTGGGAACCTCAGCAGGCTAGGCGGTGCCTGTCATCATGCCGCAGCCGGCCGCCGTCCGCACGACCTGCTCCTTGCCGGCGACCGTCTAGATCGCTGTACCTGCAGCCACGGCCAAACGAACCTCGGCCCGCTTGAGAGCCGCCGCCGCTTCGTCATCGTCGGGATCATCCGCCAGGGCCGCACGGGCCCGCTCGGCTGCCGCGGTCGCACGGTCGACGTCGATATCTCCGGCCAGTTCGGCCACGTCGGAGAGGATCGCCACCTTGTCGGCGGCGACCTCCACGAAGCCGCTGTGCACGGCGATGAGCTGCGTGTCGCCGTCGTCGCCGTAGATCCGCACCCGCTCGGGCAGTAGCACCCCCACGAACGGCACGTGTCCGGGCTGGAAGGCGATGTCGCCGTCGGTGGTGCGCACCAGCACCATAGAGGCGGTCGTGGTGAGGACGACCTTCTCGGGGGATACCAGCTCGACGTGCAGCGGCACGCTACGCCGCCTGCGCCTGCAACTCCGCCGCCTTGCGCTGGGCGTCGGCGGCGCCGCCAACCATGAAGAAGGCCTGCTCGGGCAGGTCATCCAGATCGCCTGAGACCAGAGCGTCGAAGCTCTCCACCGTCTCGTCCACTGACGTGAACACGCCGGCCATGCCGGTGAACACCTCGGCCACGAACATGGGCTGGGAGAGGAACCGCTGCACCTTGCGGGCACGCGACACGGTGATCTTGTCCTCCTCGGACAGCTCGTCGAGACCGAGGATGGCGATGATGTCCTGCAGCTCCTTGTAGCGCTGCAGGATCTCCTGCACCCGGCGGGCCACCCTGTAGTGCCGCTCGCCCACGACCTCGGGCGTGAGGATGGTGGAAGTGGAGGCCAGCGGATCCACGGCCGGATAGATACCCAGGGCAGCGATGTCACGCGACAGCTCGGTGGTGCCGTCGAAGTGCGTGAACGAGGTGAACGGCGCAGGGTCGGTGTAGTCGTCGGCGGGCACGTAGACCGCCTGCAGCGAGGTGATGGAACGGCCCCGCGTGGTGGTGATCCGCTCCTGCAACTCGCCCATCTCGTCAGCCAGCGTGGGCTGGTAGCCCACGGCGGAGGGCATCCGGCCCAGCAGCGTGGACACCTCCGAGCCGGCCTGCACGAAACGGAAGATGTTGTCGATGAACAGCAGCACGTCCTGGTTCTGCACGTCCCGGAAGTACTCGGCCATGGTCACGCCGGCGAGGCCGACCCGCAGGCGCACGCCGGGGGGCTCGTCCATCTGGCCGAAGACCAGGGCGGCCTTCTCCAGCACGCCGGACTCGCCCATCTCCAGGAACAGGTCGGTGCCCTCGCGGGTGCGCTCACCCACGCCGGCGAACACCGAGACGCCGCCGTGCTGCTCGGCAACGCGGCGGATCATCTCGGTGATGAGCACCGTCTTGCCGACACCCGCCCCGCCGAACAGGCCGATCTTGCCGCCCTGCTTGTAGGGGGTGAGCAGGTCGATGACCTTGATGCCGGTCTCGAACATCTGCGTGCTGGGCTCCAGCTCGTCGAACGGCGGTGCGGGGCGGTGGATCTCCCACTCCTCGGTGACGTCGAGGCTGTCCCGGTCTGTGTCGAGGCAGTCGCCGAGCACGTTCCAGACGTGACCCAGGGTGACGTTGCCCACCGGGACGGAGATGCCCCGGCCCAGGTTGCGCACCGGCGTACCGCGCGTCAGGCCGTCGGTCGGCCGCAGGGCGATGGCCCGCACCCGGGAGTTGCCGATCTGCTGGGCCACCTCGGCCATCACCGTGACGGTCTCGCCGTCCACGGTCACGTCGAACGACACCGCCGTGTTGATCTCCGGCAGCGAGTCGGGCGGGAACTCCGCGTCGATCACCGGGCCGGCGATGGCGACAACCCGACCTTCCTTGGTGGTGCTGGTCATCTGTGTCTCCTCGTCACCTGTGTGCTGTGTTCGGTCGGCGGCGCCGGGGGCCACCGAGTTCGGTCTCGGGTTCGGCTCACGGCCGCATCAGGCGGAGCGCAGAGCCTCGGCCCCGCCCACGATCTCCATGATCTCGGTGGTGATGGCGTCCTGGCGGGCGCGGTTCATCATCCGGGTGAGCTTCACGATGAGTTCCTCGGCGTTGTCGGTGGCCGCCTTCATGGCCCGCTGCCGGTTGGCGTGCTCGGAGGCGGCGGCGTCCAGCAGCGCCGAGAAGAGGCGGCTCTCCACGTAGCGCGGCAGCAGCGCCTCCAGCACACCCGACGGCGACGGCTCGAACTCGAAGGAGGCGCGGGCCTCGGCGCTCCCGCCGCCCAGTTCGGCGATCTCCTCGATCCCGGCGAGCGGCAGGAAGCGGCGCAGCACGACCTTCTGCGACCCCAGCGAGGCGAACTCCATGTACACCAGCAGCACCTGGTCGACCGCACCGGAGACGAAGCGGTCGACGACCTGGCGGGCGAGCGCCCGGGCGTCCTCGTAGGTGGGGGTGTCGCTCATGTCCTCGAAGGAGGCATCAATGCGGTAATTGCGGAACCTGAAGTAGTCCCGCCCCTTGCGGCCCACGAGAATCAGCGAGTAGTCCTGCCCCTCGCGGGTGCCGGCCATGATCTCTCGCTCCGCAGCCCGGATGACCGAGGAGTTGTACGGCCCGGCCAGTCCCCGGTCGGAGGTGATGACGATGTAGCCGACCCGGCGGATCTCGTCGCTGCGGCGCAGCAGAGGATGGTCGACGGCGGCTCCGGCAGCGGCCAGATCCTCGATGACGCCGGTGATGCGGGTGGCGTAGGGACGGGCGGCGTGCGCCCGCTGCTGAGCCTTGACGACCCGCGTGGCGGCGATCAGTTCCATCGCCCGCGTGATCTTCTTGGTGGACTGGACCGAGGAGATCCGCCGCCTGAGGATCCGCTCCTGGCCGCCTGGCACGTTCCGGCCCGCCTACGAGCGTGCCGAGCAATCCGCCGGCAGCGCAGCCGGGACCGCTGGAGAGTGGATTCCGGCCTCCGCCGGAATGACGGAACAGGTGGACAGCAGCATCGGTCGGTGGTCGCCTAGGTGGTTTCGGAGGTCTCGGGGCGGTCGATCTCCTCCTCGGGCAGCGTGCGGTCCGAATCGACCATGCTGCTCGAGGCGTCGGCCTGCTCGGCGGCCTCGGGTTCGGATCCGCTCTCGCCAACGGTCGCCTGGAACTGCTCGGCGAACCCCGCCACGACGGCGTCGATCGCCGCCGGATCGGCGTTGCCGGTCTCGACGATGGAGCGCAGCAGGTCGCCGTGGCGGCTGTGGGCGAACTCGAGGAGACCCGCCTCGAAGCGGGGCACGTCCTCGGTGGGCACGCCGTCGAGGCGGCCGCTGGTGCCGGCGAAGATCGAGACCACCTGTTCCTGCACGGGCATCGGGCTGTTGATGCCCTGCTTCAGCAACTCGGTGAGCCGGTATCCCCGCTCCAGCTGGGCCTGCGAGACGGCATCGAGATCCGAACCGAAGGCGGCGAACGCCTCCAACTCACGGAACTGCTGCAGGTCGGCCTTCAGCGTGCCGACGGCGGTCTTCATGGCCTTGATCTGCGCTGCAGAACCCACACGGGACACCGAGATGCCCACGTCCACGGCCGGACGGATGCCCGACTTGAACAGGTCGTCCTGCAGGTAGATCTGGCCGTCGGTGATGGAGATGACGTTGGTGGGGATGTAGGCCGAGACGTCGCCGGCCTTGGTCTCGATGATCGGAAGGGCCGTGAGCGATCCGGCACCGCGGTCGTCGCTGAGCTTGGCGGCGCGCTCCAGCAGCCGGCTGTGCAGGTAGAACACGTCGCCCGGGTAGGCCTCGCGGCCCGGCGGGCGGCGCAGCAGCAGGGCCATCTGGCGGTAGGCCTCGGCCTGCTTCGACAGGTCGTCGTAGATCACGAGGGCGTGGCCGCCGTTGTCCATCCAGTGCTGGCCCATGGCGCAGCCGGCGTAGGGCGCCAGGTACTTGAACGGTGCGGGGTCGGAGGCGGGGGCGACCACGACCACCGTGTAGTCCATTGCACCGTGCTCGGCGAAGGTGGCCACGGTCTGGGCCACGGTGGACGCCTTCTGGCCGATGGCGACGTAGATGCAGCGCACGTCCTGGCCGCGCTGGTTGATGATCGTGTCGGTGGCGATGGTGGTCTTGCCGGTCTTGCGGTCGCCGATGATGAGCTCCCGCTGGCCGCGGCCGATGGGGATGAGCGAGTCGATGGCCTTGATACCGGTCTGCATGGGCTCGTGCACCGGCTTGCGGCCGGTGATGCCGGGGGCCTGAACCTCCATGCGGCGGGTCTCGGTGGTGCCGAGGGGGCCCTTGCCGTCGATCGGTTCGCCGAGGGCGTTCACGACCCTGCCCAGCAGCGCGTCGCCGACCGGGATCGAGAGGATGTCCCCGGTGGCGCGGACGGCCTGCCCCTCCTCGATCTCGTCGACCTCACCGAGCACGACGGCGCCGATGGTGTCCTCGTCGAGGTTCAGCGCCAGCCCGACGGTCCCGCCCTCGAACTCCAGCATCTCGTTGACCGCGGCGCCGGGCAGCCCGCTGATGCGGGCGATGCCGTCGCCGACCTCGACGATGCGCCCGACCTGGGTCTGGCTGATCTCGGGGGAGAAGCCTTCGAGGTTTCGACGGATCGCAGCGCTGATGTCTCCGGTGTCGATGGTGAAGGTGGCCATGTGTCTCCTAGAACGCTTCACGAAGTTGGTTGATGCGGGCGCGGACACTGCCGTCGATGACCTCGTCGCCGATACGCGTCACGAGGCCGCCCATCACCGTGGGGTCGACGATCACTTTGACGGTGACGTCCTTGCCGGTGGCCCGCCGCAATGCCTGGGCCAGGCGCTGTTGCTGATCGTCACTCAGCGCGACCGCTGAGCGGACCTCCGCCACGGCCTTGTTCCGCAGCCCCGCGCTGCGCTCGACGGCCGCTTCGATGATCCGCACGAGGTCGCCGGCGCGACCCGCGCCGACCACCATGGACACGAGCGCCACGGTGGCGTCACCGGCCTGCCCGCCCAGCAGATCCTCGACGATCTGCTGGCGCCGGGCTGCGGGAATGTTCCGGTCGGACAGCACCTCGCGCAGTTCATCGGAGCCCGCCAGAGCCTGCGCCACGGCGAACAACTCGTCCTCCGTCGCTGCGAGGTCACCTTCGGCCTGCGCTACGGCAACCAACGCCTCTGCGTAGCTGCTCACCCTGTCGGCGGACATCGTCGCGGCCTCTCTCGTTGCCTGGGTTCGCCGGGCTAGTTCTGCGACCCGACTTCGTCGATGTAGCTCTCGATGAGCTGCACCTGCGTGTCGTGGTCCAGGTTCTGACCGATCACCGTCTCGGCGGCACCGATGACGATCGCCGATACCTCGCCCTGCAGGTCGGCGAGCGCCTGGCGCTTGGCCGCCTCCACGTCGAGATCGGAGCGCTGCCGCAACTCGGCGGCCTCGGCTTCGGCTCGGGCGATCAACTCGACGCGCACGCCCTCGGCGTCGGCTCGCGCCGCGTCGGTGATGCGGCCGGCCTCGGTTCGGGCGTCGGCCAGTTCGGCTTCATAGCCGGCCTTCACCTCGAGTGCCTCGGTGCGCGCCGTCTCGGCGGCATCGAGGTCGTCGCGGATCTTCTCGGCGCGCCGGTCCATGCCCCGCTTCACCGCGGGGAACAGCTTCCATTGCATCAACGCCAGCAGCACGACGAAGGCGATGCCGCCCCAGATGATCTCGGTCACCTCGGGGATGATCGGATTGGGGGCTTCGAGGCATCCTTCCAGCTTGTCGTCGAGGGCAGTGATGTTCTCCTCGGCGGCAACGAGACCCTTGGCCTTGTCCTCCTTGGCCGCTTTGACCGCGTAGTTGCCGGTCTTGGCGCCGTAGGTATGGGCGCTGTAGATCTCGAGCACGCAAGAACCGATGGATTCGCCCTTGGCCGCCACCGGCGAGGTGCCGAACCACAACGCGGCGAGGAGTACCAGCGCGCCGGCGATCGCTCGCCGACGCAGCCGCGACGGACGCCTCGCCCCCCCGCCGTCTTGGATGGGTGCTCTCATGGCACGTCCCTCGCCGGCTACGGGAGTAGCAGGATGAAGACGACGAAACCGATGAGGGCCAGTGCCTCGGTGAAGGCAATGCCCAGGAACATGGTGGTTCGCACCATGCCGGCCGACTCGGGCTGGCGGGCCATCGCCGTGACGGCGTTGCCGACCACCAGGCCGATGCCGATGCCCGGACCGATGGCCGCCAAGCCGTAACCGAGGCCGGCGCCGATGGCCTTGAGACCATCGAGGAACTCGCCTGCTTCTGTCTGAGCAAGGATGCCGATTGTGGCAAGGAGGTTCACGTTGCTTCTCCTAGTGCTGGGATGCGGTTTCTTTCGATCGGTTGGGTGCGGCCGGCTGTGCGGGTGATTCTCGGGCTGCTAGTGCTCGGCGTGCAGGGAGCCGCCGATGTACACGGCGGTGAGGATCGTGAAAATGAAGGCCTGCAGGGCGCTCACGAAGATCTCGAAGGCGGTCAGCAGCACCAGCATGAAGAACGGCAGCAGCCCCGGCACGTAGCCGAAGCCCCACAGCGCAGCCGACAGCACCGCGAAGGTGACCAGCAGCAGGTGACCCGCCATCATGTTCGCCCAGAGCCGGATCGCCAGGCTGAGCGGGCGGATCAGGAAGTCCGAGAACAAATTTATGGGCGCCACGATGAGGTACAGCGCCTTCGGCACGCCCGGCGGGAACAGCGAGTTCTTGAGGTAGCCGCCGAGGCCCTGGCTGCGTATCCCGATGTAGTTGTAGATCACCCAGACCACCAGGGCCAGCAGCAGGGGAACTGCCATGCGGGAGTTGCCCGGGAACTGGATGAACGGGATGACCTCGAAGATGTTGATGAAGAAGATGAAGAAGAACAGCGACGTGAGGAACGGCATGAATCGCCGACCCTCCGAGCCGATGGTCTGCATGACGATGTTCTGCTCGACGAAGTTGATGCCGCCCTCGGCAACGTGCTGGATGCCGCTGGGCACCAGCGCCCGCTTGCGGGCGGCGAGGCCGAACGTGGCCACGGTGAGGACCATCGCCACGAGGTAGATCAGCGAGGTCTTGTTGAGCGCCAGGTACGTGTCGCGGAAGGCGATGTCGGGCCACTCGAAGAGGTGGGTGATCGCAGGGAAATCAAGGGCGAAGATGCTCATGCCGACACCGTCACCTCACTGACCCGGGCGCCGCCGGCGTCCGGCTCGCCGTCGCGGTTCCGCCGGGGCCGCCGCTGGGCACCGGTGCGGAAAAGGCCACTGCCGGGATAGAGGCCCGGGTGAGCCAGCGAGGCCGCCACGTGGCGCAGTTCCCAGATCAGCAGACCGATGTGCAGGACGAGCAGCACCAGAGCGAACGGCAGAGCGTCGAACCATTCGGCGTTGCGGATCGGCACGACCACCGCGGTGATGATGCCGAGGCGCAGGAAGTAGCCGCCGAGCACGCCCCCCATCAGCACACCCGGCGAGAAACGGGCGCAGAGGCCGATGATGGCTGCTCCGGCAAGGAAGTTCATGAGGACCAGCCCGAGCGCCAGCAGAGCCGACCACAGCCCGTCGAGGCCCCACCCCAGGGCGCAGAACAGCACGAGCGGCGGGCCGGCCAGCAGCCCCCGGCGCGCAATGTCGGTGGCGACCCGGCGCTCGGGCGCGCTCGGCGCCTCGTCGGTCCCGTTCGCGGGGTTGGTCTCAGGCATCGGCACTTCGCCGTCCCGGGAGTTTGTTCTCGAACGTCTGCATCCGCTGCTCGTAGCGCTTGAACACCTTCCAGGTGGTGTAGGCGAGCACGATCGACATGAAGAGCAGCGTGAACAGCGGCGTGGTTCCCACACCTCTGTCGAGCAGGAGACCGAAGAAGGCGAACAGAGCGGGCGTGGCGATCATCTCGAAGGCGGTGGACAGTGCGTCACCCGCACCGTGCGGCGTCACGCGCGCGCCGTGCTTGCGGGGATCAGGCTGGTCCATACTCGCCTCTTCGCCACGTGCCGCGCGCCGGCCGCGCGGCCGCTTGTGAAACCACGCGCAAGCTATCGGCCGCGGGTACGGCTCACAACCCCCGCCCGGCCTCGAGCCGCCGAGGTCTTGGCGGGTTGAGGACCGTGCTGGTGCGCGTGGCTCGCGTGGTTGTGATGCTGACCGCTGCTCAGTCGCTGTCGATCAGTAGACCCCACGAGACCGTTCCTGATTCGTTGACGCGATCGACGAACACGCTAGCAACGACGACATTCCCGGAAGCCAGATCGGCCGGAGGAATCCGAAATTGCTGGCCGTGGCGCGTTTCGGATCGGCTCCAGCTGTCGCAGCCGTGATCGTCGCATTCAACGGTGAGGAGCGGCGTGGCTTCGTCAAGTCCATACTTCGAGGGGTAGATCCAGAATTCTACGAGATAGAGGCCCTCGGACGGACCGATCACGACCGTGAGCGGGGAATCTTTCTCAACTCGAACGTCAACGAGACTGTTCTGCGGGTTCTCGGGGTCGGGTCGAATGTCCTGGGTTCGGTCAACAAAGTTCGTGGCTGCCAGCCGGTCGATCGGGATTGCTCCGTCCGCATTGACGACGCAGAGGTACGTCAGCGTGGCGTCAACCGGGCAAGGTTGCGCATCTGCCGACGAACAGCTTGCCAGCGCTACCAGGACAACCAACAGGCGCGCCGAGCAGGCGGCGCGCCGAGCCAAGTCCGCCATCGGCGAACCAAGCGGAGTCCCTCGAGGGTCGTCGAGCAGGACCCGGAGGGGCCTACTGTTGCTCACGCACCGGCAGTATTTCCGCATGTGTTGGCACCGGTGCCTCACCGATGAGCACCGGTGCTGCGAGCCAAATGGAACTCTCGGTCCCGAGTTCGCAGGGAAATCTGGCCGCATCGCGCTCTCCCCGAACGACACTGCAGTCGGCTTCGAGCACGCATCGCCAGGAGAAGTCGATCCGCTCGATGCCGGAGTCTTCCAGGCGACGGGCCAACTCCTCGAACGAGCTCTCGCCGATCAGTTCGTCAGCACTCGCCAACGAGTCAACCACGACCCGCGACGCCCGAGGGGGGCTCTCGTAGCGAAGCTGACGATCCCACACCGTGTACGGTCGGCCTCTCCCCCACCAGAATGCCCATGCGCTCGCCGGTTCAACCAGCGGAGCCGTCCAGAGTTGGCCCAATGGTTTCCATGTATGGCGTTTCCAAGACTCTTCAACTGCCTTCTCGTCCCTTGGGCGTTGTTTGCCCCTCCTCCGGCGTTTCTTGCCGTTCCTGCGGCGTTCGTCGACCTGGTCTCCAGGTGGTGTTGACATGTGCACCGCCGGCAGGGCAAACCGCTCGGCGAGCGCATCGCTCATCGAACCGACCGCCGCAAGAACCTCATCCATGATCTCGCGATCCCGTCGACCGGCCGGAATCCCCCCACCGTATTTTATGGATTCCAGAGCAGATGAGAACCCGACAAGCGCATCAACGACGAGACGCTCGCCACCCGACTGAGCGCGTTCGATGATCCCCACGTACTCACGGACGCGCGGCCAGTCGAGGTGGTCCATCGTGCAACAGTAACCGTTCAGCAGTCGACGTAATTCACCGCGAACTGCTCTACCGAGCGGTGGTGTACGCCTCCCCAGTGGTAGTGGCCACGCCCGGTCACCCGCATCCAGTTCGCCCGGCACGGTGCGCTCACGAGCACTTCACTATCGTTTTGCGTTCCAGGAGCGGAGGTAGCTTCGTCGAGGGTGTCCCAGCCCCACCACCGGTCCTCCCACAGCTTTGCCTCAACGTAGTTCTCCTCCACCACCCTCCGGCATTCCAACTCAACTACGGCGGAAATTGTGCCGGGAAAATGTTTCGACCTATGCGGCCAATGGGCACTGACCGTGCAGCCCCCCGGGTTCGTGCTGGAGCGCCAGAACCAGCCGTCGAGAAGAGAATCCAGCCAGCTGTCGCCATGATCGTGACTCGGCAGCGGTAGATTCGATCCTGTCGGCTCATCCGATCCTGTTGGCGCATCCCGAACTAGCTCCGAAAAGATGCTACCCGTCGAGGAGATGACTGGCACGGAGGCATCGGTCGTCGGTGTCGTTGGAGCGGGCTCGGTTACATCGTCGGGTGTGACAGGACTCTGGGCGACTGCGGTCGTTGGGGGCGTTCCGCAAGTGCCTCCTGCGTGCGAGTGCCCACCTCCCCAGCATTGTGTACGATGGATCGTGCTGTGACAGGCATCGACATCCTCGTCGTGGTAGCCGGGCTGGTCAGGATGTCGATGCCAGCCGGGTAGACAATCGCCGGCCGGATGCACCAAGTCTGCGGCGTGACAACTGCTCCCGTCGTGATGATGCTGACCGGTCAGACAGTGCGCCCAGAACGGGCTTGTCATGTGGCAATCCGGCTCTCCGCGGTTGATGGGGCAGGGGCCGTGATCTGGGGATCTTGAGGGTCCGCGTGCGCGGGTCGGGGTCTCGCGAGTCTGGCAGTAACAGCTGTCGAGACAAGGAGACCCCGATATGGCTGATGTTACGCGTGTGCTGGCAGGGTTGGAGGAGTTCGAGGTGACCGGCGCGGCGGAGACCGCCGCTGGTGTGTTGGAGGTGGCGGTGCGCGTGGCGCGCCCGGATGCGGCGTGCCCGCACTGCGGGACGTTCTCGCGGCGGGTCAAGGAGTATCGCACTCAGCGGGTGCGCGACGGTCGGAGCTATGAGCGCCCGACGGTGTTGGTGTGGACGAAGCGGCGGTTCCGCTGTGAGGCGCCGCGCTGTGTTCGATCCTTCACCGAGTCGACGCGCCAGGTGCCGCGGCGGCGCCGGGTGACCGCCCGGTTGTGCGCGGCGATCGCCCGAGCCGCCTGGGACCGCTCGACCGCCGCGGTGGCGCGGACCTTCGGGGTGGGCTGGGCGACGGCGTGGCGGGCCATCGAGGCGGCCGCGCGGCGCAGACTCGCCGGCCGGCCCCAGGTGCCGCCGCGGCGCTTGGGCATCGACGAGACGACGTTCCGGCGACATCGCAGCTTCATGACCGGCCTCGTGGACCTCGACGGTCCCCACCTGTGGGATCTCATCGAGGGCCGATCCAAGAAAGTGCTGGTCGAGCGGCTGAAGGCAGCCGGGGTGGGTGTGCGCAACATCGAGGCGGTGGTGATCGACCCCTACGCCGGCTACAAGGCCGCAGTGCGCGACGCGGCGCCGCAGGCGACGCGCATCGCCGATCACTTCCACATCGTCGCTCTCGCCAACACGGCGCTCAGCGACGTGCGAACCCGACGCCAACAGGAAATCACCGGGCACCGCGGCCGCAGCGGCGACCCGCTCTACGCCGTGCGCCGGGACCTGCTGCGCGCCCGCGAGAAACTCACCGACGCAGCCTGGGGGCGCCTCGACGCCGCCTTCAGGGCCGACTGGTGGGACGAACTCGCATGCGCCTGGACGCTCAAAGAGATGCTCCGAGACCTCTACGCCAGCGCCGACCGCGCCGCCGCCGAGGCGGCGCTGGCGGACTGGTACCACCACGCCGGCGCCTTCGACGTGACCGAGACGAACCGCCTCGCCCGCACCCTGCGCGCGTGGCAACCCGAACTGTTGGCCTACTTCGACGAGCGGCTCACCAACGGGCCCACCGAAGGCATCAACCGGATCATCAAAGCAGTCAAACGCCAAGGCTTCGGCTACACCAACGCCGACAACTACCGCCTCCGCGTCCTGTACCGCTGCGCATGACACACTGAGACCGCCAGACAACCGAACCCCACCTGCCCCATCAACCGCGGAGAGCCAATATACGTGCCAGATCTCGTAGTAGGAACCGGCCGCCTCTGCAGGCTCACGATAGTAATGTTCATGCCGATTGGACGAACAATGCGCCAGATCTTCGGCGTGACAAAGCTCCTCGAGAGTATCGGTGGCGGTGCGGGTGACGTGTCGATGTTCATCGGCCGCACAGTGGACGTCACTGGTCGGATGACAAGTCCGACCGTCATGCGCGTGCTCATACACCCCACAATGCAACTGATCAACCGCATGACAAGTACTCGTACCGCGACCACTATGACTGTGATAGCCACTTCCACAGTGGACGTCACTCGTCGGATGACAACTCCGGCCGTCATGCGCGTGCTCATACACCCCACAATGCAACTGATCAACCGCATGACAAGTACTCGTACCGCGACCACTATGACTGTGATAGCCACTTCCACAGTGGACGTCACTGGTCGGATGACAAGTCCGACCGTCATGCGCGTGCTCATACACCCCACAATGCAGCTGACTCACCGGATGACACCTACTCGCACCCCGACCGCTATGAGTGTGCTGACCACTTTGACAGTGAACGTCACTCGTCGAATGGCAACTCCTACCGTCATGCGCGTGCTCATACACCCCACAATGCAGCTGACTCACCGGATGACACCTACTCGCACCCCGACCACGATGACTATGGTAACCGGCGGCGCACGATGAATCGGTTGTGGTCTGCGCTTCAGCGACTGCCGGACCATCGGGCGGGAGCACATCTGCGGCGACGGCGAACGCGGCTGCAATCACCAATACTCCCATCGCTCCGAACCACAACCGCCGCGATCGCACAGCGGCACCGTAGCCCCCGCAGCATGTTGTGCGATTGATGCCACGGACCGCCGCCGGCACCTGTGAGCTGAAGCGCGACTTCTTCTCGGCCACCGCTTCGGTGAGGAAACTGGCGACGAGTGGCGGTTCTCGTTCTTTGGCCGCAGGTTAGGCAGTTACCCCTCACAGCACGGCGGCCAGGTCCCATCAGCCCCAGCGAAATCGTGCTCAGTTTCGGGGAGCCGTACACGTCGTTCGCGGGCAAGTCCCTTCGATCCGGGTTCGTTCGCGCCGCTGCGTAACGAGTACGGGGCCACGGCCATCACCGCCACGTTCGGTGATACGCACTTCTGGAACAACGACCGCTACGAGTGCCACATACGCGACGCTTTCACCTGGGACGCCGCCAACATCCCCGCCGAGGTGACCGTCAACCGCGCGGCCGCAGCCGGCACCTCCACCGCAAGTCGGGCCCGTGCCTTCGAGACTCAGGATCAAGTGTCCGATGGCCTGCCCACACCGTTGCCCACCTACCTGACGACCTGCCCCAGTGGAGCAACCTCAGCTGCGCACAGCCCGCCGAGGAGGACTGACGCAAACTCTTTGTACTCGCTGCCGAACCTGCTCCGAGTCTGACGGCAACCCGCAGCGATGACGGCTCAGGGGTAGGGCGTGAATCGGCCGCAGAGGGCGCGTACTTCGTCGCGTACGGCGGCCAGCACGGCTTCGTCGTGGCGGTGGTGCAGGGTGCGCCCGATCAGTGCCGCGATCCGGGCCATCTCGTCGGGGCCCATGCCCTGCGTGGTGACCGCCGCCGTGCCGAGACGGAGCCCGCTGGTCACGAACGGGGACCGCTCGTCGCCGGGGATGGTGTTCTTGTTGAGCGTGATGCCTGCCCTGTCCAGGGTGTTCTGCGCCTCGGCGCCCGTGAGGTCGGGGTCGAACGTGCGCAAATCCACCAGCGCCAGATGGTTGTCGGTCCCGCCGGAGACGAGGCGGAACCCCTCTCCGGCCAGTCCCCCTGCCAAGGCTCGGGCGTTGGTGACGATGGCGGCGGCGTAATCGGCGAAGCTGGGGTGCGCGGCCTCGGCGAACGCCACCGCCTTGGCGGCGATCACGTGCTCGAGGGGGCCTCCCTGGCTGCCGGGGAAGACGGCCCGGTCGATGGCGCGGGCATGGGGCTCCTTGCAGACGATGCAACCGCCGCGGGGGCCGCGCAGCGTCTTGTGGGTCGTGAACGTCACCACGTCGGCGTGGGGTACCGGATCGGGGTGCACCCCGCCGGCGATGAGCCCGGCGACGTGCGCCGCGTCGAACAACAGCAGAGCACCCACCTCGTCGGCAATCGCACGCAGCGACTCGGAGGGGATCAGCCGCGGGTACGCCGTCGCTCCCGCCACGATGAGTTGGGGCCTGTGCTCGGCAGCCACCTCTCGCATCTGCTCGAAGTCGATGCGCTCGCTCTCGGGGTCGACGCCGTAGGCGACGAAGTTGTAGAGGATGCCGCTGGCATTGACCGGCGAACCATGCGTCAGGTGGCCGCCCTGATCGAGAGCCATGCCGAGCACCGTGTCGCCGGGCTTCAGCAACGCCTGGTAGACGGCCATGTTGGCGTTGGCGCCGGAGTGCGGCTGGACGTTGGCGTGCTCGGCGCCGAACAGCTCGCGGACCCGGGTGCGGGCCAGTTCCTCCACCTCGTCGATCACCTGGTTACCGCCGTAGTAGCGACGACCCGGGTAGCCCTCGGCGTACTTGTTGGTGAGCGCCGAGCCGGTGGCGGCCAGTACCGCCGGCGAGGCGAAGTTCTCCGAGGCGATGAGTTGCAGGGTGGTGTTCTGGCGCTCGACCTCGGCCTCGATGTGGCCGAACAGCAGGTCGTCATGAATGGCGGGCCACGGCATTGCCTGCTCCTTCGCATGCTCCGCGGACGTCGCGGGCAGTATGCCGCCCGTTCGGACGCATCGGATGGCGGACCGCCACAGCCTGCGAATCCGGCGGCCGTCGCCGGGGCGTGGCCGGAACCGCACCGCCGACCGGCAGCCGCCCGGCCGGGACTCGGGCGTTACTGCAGACCCTGGGCGAGGCCGCCGTCGACGGGCACAGCCGCACCGGTCAGGTAGCCGGCCCACTCCGAGCACAGCAGGGCGGCCACACGCCCGAAGTCGGCGGGATCCCCGAGCCGGCGGGCGGGCACCTTCTGGGTCACCGCCGGGAGTTCCTCGCCCCACACCGAGCGCAGCCGGGTGGTGTCGTGCAAACCCGGCTGGATGGAGTTGACGGTGACACCGTCGGCTGCCACCTCGCCCGCCAGGGTCTTGAGGAAGCCGGTGGCCCCGGCGCGTGCGGTGTTGGAGAGGATGAGGCTGGGTACGGGCTGGCGGACCGTGACTGAGGTGATGGCCAGGATCCGGCCCCAGCGCCGTCGGCGCATCTCGGGCGTGACGGCGTAGCACATGGCCACCACCGACATCAGGTTGAGGTGCAGAGCCGCCAGGTAGTCCGCCGGTTCGAACAACTCGTAGCCTCCGTCCGGCGGTCCGCCGGAGTTCACCACCAGGATGTCGATTCCCCCGCCGAGGGCGGCACGGGCGTCGCGCACGAACGCCTCGGCACCGGCTGCGTCGGAAACGTCGCTGACGACAGGGATGGCCGACGGAATCCGCTCCGCCGCCCGCCCCAGACGGTCGGGATCCCGCCCAGAGATCACCGCGGCACAGCCTTCAGCAGCCAGCGCCTCCGCCACCGCCAGGCCCAAGCCGGCGGTGGATGCCGCCACCGCCGCCCGCCGCCCGCTGAGCCCCAGATCCATGCGCAGAGAGTATCGAGCGGAAAGCCGGGGGCCGGTTCGGAAGAGGCAGCAACGGGCTCGCCGGCGGCCTGACACCGAGAAGCGCGCCAACGACTCCCACGCAGCGAGCGGCCTAACCTCCCGAGGCGTCCGCCGCGTTCTGCGCCAACAATTGCGCGAATTGGGCCGCGAGTATGGCGACTTCGGCTCTGAACAGGGCGTACTCGGCTTCGAGCCTGGCGATCTCCTCCTGGTTTCCCGACGCGGTGACCATGGCCGCCTCCGCTGTCGCGAGAGATAGTTCGCCGATGGCAACGGCCGCCTGCGCCTCGAGATAAGCCGCGTCTGCAGAACTCTCAGCCGGCGGGGCCTCGACGCTCACTGCATCGGTTCGAGCGCTCGCGTCCAAGAATTCAGCCTCGAGTTGGGCGACGGCTTGCCGATTTCCTTCAGAGATCGCCAGTGCCAGTTCAGCGGCGGCCCGGGCGTCATCCGCACCCGCCTGCGCAGCGTATGCGGCGGCTGCGGCCGCCGCTGCATCAGCGAGCGCCACGCTTGCGTCCGATCTCGCAGCCTGGGCCTCCGAGAACACCTCGACAAGTTCCTCGTCGCCAGGGCCGGCCGAGGTGCGATCCCCCCCAGCCGCAACGAGCGCCGCCCGGGCGTCGGCCGCAGCAGCATTGATCTTGACGCGTTCCCCCTCGAGGCTCTCCTGGATGAGGTCTGCCGCCGCTCGGGCCTCCTCGGCCGCTGTGAGCGCCGCTCGGGCCTCGGCCGTGGTGGCCTCCGCCTCGGCCAGAGCTGCAGCGAGCGCCTCCTGGTCGGGGCTGGTCACCGCCCGCGCCTCCTCGGCCACGAGGAGAGCGGCCTGCGTGTCGACCGCAGCAGTCCGCGCCTCGGCCGCAGCAGCCTGCGCCTCTCGTAGCGCCTCCTCGACGGTCTCGGAACCGGACCCGGCGCCACTGCATGCCGCCACCAGGACAGCAACGGCCAAGAGCACCGCGAGCGATGCGCACCGTCTGACGTGGTTCATGCGCTCTGCCTCTCGGCTCGTGCTGTGCAGTTTCGCGAGCTACCGGCACCGCCTCTCGGACCGGACGGCACAACTAACCTACCGCGCGGTATCGTGCAAACCCGGCTGGATGCGGAACGCCGCGAGGGCCGGTGCCGCGACGCCGGCGCGGAGCCACGAGGCACACCCGCGGCGCCCGTACGACGAGACGACCTATCCGCCGGAGCCGCCTGCCGCATTCTGCGCCGAGAGGCGCGCGAGTTCGGCTTCGAGCCGCGCGAGGTGAGCTTCGAGTTCGGCTATCTCGGCCTCGTTGCCGCTGGCCACCGCCTCTGCGACCTCGGCGGTGACCCGAGCCGCATCGGCATACCTCTGGGCATCCGCCCAAGCGGCCTCGGCTGCCGCAATAGCCTCGCTGTTGCCCGCGGCTGTGGCCTGGGCAAGTTCGGCTGCGGCTTGGGCGGCCTCCGCCGCCGCTATCGCCGCGTGTGCGGCGGCATCAGCTGCCGCCGCATCGGCCAGCGCGACGCCTGCTTCCGATCTTGCCGCCTGCGCCTCGGCGGAGGCCGCGGCGAGTCCCTCTACTGCAATGTCACTGGCGTCAACCCCGGAGGCGGATGCGGTGGCCGCGGCTACGGCCAGGGCAAGATCGGCGGAGGCCTGGGCGCCATCCGCAGCCACTAGCGCAGCGAGTGCGGCGGCTGCGGCCGCCGCTGAATCGGCAAGCGCCGTGGCCGCATCAAATCTCGCAGCCTGGGCCTCCGCTCTCGCAGCCTGGGTCTCTGCAAGCAGCGCAGCGAGTTCCTCGTCGCCGGGGCGGGCCGGGGTACGAGCCTCCTCAGCCGCAACGAGCGCCGCCCGGGCGTCGGCCGCAGCAGCGTTGATCTTGACGAGTTCCCCCTCGAGGCTCTCCTGGATGAGGTCTGCCGCCGCTCGGGCCTCCTCGGCCGCTGTGAGCGCCGCTCGGGCCTCGGCCGTGGTGGCCTCCGCCTCGGCCAGAGCTGCAGCGAGCGCCTCCTGGTCGGGGCTGGTCACCGCCCGCGCCTCCTCGGCCACGAGGAGAGCGGCCTGCGCGTCGGCCGCAGCAGCCCGCGCCTCTCGTAGCGCCTCCTCGGCGGTCTCGGAACCGGACCCGGCGTTACTGCATGCCGCCACCAAGACAGCAACAGTCAAGAGCACCGCGAGCGATGCGCACTGTCTGACGTGGTTCATGCGCTCTGCCTCTCGGCTCGTGCTGCGCAGATTGGCGAGCTACCGGCACCGCGTATCGGACCGGACGGCACAGCTAACCTGCCGCGGTGATGAACCCTAACCGGGGATCCGCTGCGCCCACGGGGGTCGTGTTGCTGATCACCGGCGGTGACGTGGTGACGATGAACGCCCGACGGGAGGTACTCGTGGGCGGCGCCGTGGCGGTCGCCAACGACCTCATCGAGGCAGTGGGCCCGACTTCCACGCTGCGTTCGGCCTATCCCGGAGCCACCGAGCTGGACGCCTCGGGTTGCATCGTGACACCGGGACTCATCAACGCACACCAGCATCTCACCGGCGATCCCCTGGTGCGCAGCTGCATCCCCGATCTGCTGGCGCCCGGTGAATCGATCTTCTCGTGGTCCGTGCCGTTGCACGGCCACCACACGGGCGACGACGACGAACTGTCGGCCACGCTGACCGCCGCGCAGAGCGCGCTCTGCGGGGTCACGACGCTGGTGGAAGCCGGCACGGTGGCGCATCCCGACCGGGTGGCGGCCGGGATGACGGCCGTCGGGGTGCGCGGCACCGTCGGAACCTGGGGATGGGACATCGACGGCGTCCCGTTCGCGGCGCCCGCCGAGGAGGTTCTCGACCGGCAGCGCGAGGTCCTCGAGGCGCACCCGACCGGAGGCCTCGTGGAGGGGTGGGTAACGCTTGTCGGCCATGACCTGGCTTCCGACGAACTGCTCGTCGGGGCGGCGGACCTGGCCCGCAGCGCAGGCTGCGGCATGACCATGCACATCTCGCCCACGTCGTCGGACCCGGAGAGCTACCTGCGCCACCGCGGGGCGCGACCCGTGGTCCATTTCAACCGGCTCGGAATCCTGGGCCGTCACCTGCTGCTGGCCCACGGCGTGTGGCTCGACGACGACGAGGTGGAGTTGGTGCTGGCCACCGAGTCCGCCATCGCCTACTGCCCGTGGGCATACCTGCGGCTGGGTCAGGGGGTCACCGTGGCGGGGCGTCACCTCGAGTTGGCACGGCGCGGTGGGCGCCTGGCGCTGGGCTGCGACGCGGGCAATGCCGGCGACCTGCCCGACGTGTTGCGGGCGGCCGCACTGGCGGCCGGGCTGGCACGCGACATGGCGGTTGATCCCGAGGGTTTCGGGGCGCACGACGCCCTCGAGCTGGCGACCATCCGGGGGGCCGAGGCGATCGGCAAGGACGCCGAGATCGGCTCGCTGGAGCCCGGCAAGCTGGCGGACGTCGTAGTCCACGACTGCCTGTCGTCGGCTTGGACGCCCCGCGGCGACGTGGCACTGCAGCTCGTATGGGGCAGCGACGGGCGCTGCGTGCGTGACGTGTTCATCGGAGGGCGTCTCGTGGTGCGCGACGGCCGCTCCACGACCGTCGACGTCAACGAACTGCGGCAAGCAGCGGCCGCGGCGCAGCGTCACCTGTTGCGCCGCGCCGGCATCGAGGTACCACACACCTGGCCGCAGATCTCGGCGGGTTGAGCACCGGCGGCGGGAGACGTAGCGAACAGGATCGTCGCCCCGGGTCGCTCCGCTGGTCTCTGGATCCCGGCCTTCGCCGGGATGACGATGAGAGAACCGGGATGACGATGAGAGAACCGGTCTTTGGGGTCAGGCCAGGCCGGCCGCTCCGAAGGCCACGCTGAAGCGGACGCACCAGATCAGCACGGTCGAGTAGCGATCGAGGTCGACGCTGGGCGGGATCTCGTAGTTCTGGGCGCCGACGTTGCCCTTGATGTCGCCGAGGTCGACCCAGTCATCGAGGAAGTCCCTCGCCGGGGCATCGGGCGGGGCCGAGGAGAGCCAGACGTTGACATCCGGACCGTTGTCGGTGCGGAAGTCCTCGAACCGCAGGAAGCGCTGCTCGGAGCCGTCGTTCAGGACGAGCACCCGGCCGGAGGTCTCGTGGCTGCGGCTGATGAACTCGCCGGACACCAGCGTGACGATCTGCGACTCCACCGGCATCGGGCGCTCTTCACTCATGACGACCTCGCGGGGCATCGCCCCCGACGCCACGGCCTCGTTCATCTCGTCGGCCATCTCCTGGGTGATCTCGTCGCCCGGCATGCCCGAGGCGCCCGGTCCGGCAACCATCGGCCCCTCGGCCGGGACCGGCGGCGGCGCGGGGGCCGTGCCGTCGGCAGGAGCCGGCTCCTCGGCGGCCGTCTCGGGAACAGGAGCGGGAGCGGGCGTCGCGGCGGCCGGGTCCGAGGATGCGGGCGCCGAGCCTTCCGCGGGAACAGGGGCAGGTGCTGCAGGCGCCGACTCGGTCGCAGTTGCGGGAGCGGGCGTCGCGGCGGCCGGCTCGGGAGCCAGCGCCGGGGAGGCGGGCTCGGTAGCGGGTGCCGAGGCCTCCGCAGGAGCCGCCGGCGCGCCGAACGTCGGAAGCGCCTCGTCCACCTCCTCGTCGATGAACAGAGTCTGCACGGCGAAGAAGAAGAAGATCAGCCAGATGCCAAGGCCGATGGCTGCGGCGACACCGATCGTGCTGATGATCCAGTGGCGTCGAGCCCACCCCCAGAGGCGTCGGATCGAAGAGGCCAGCGGTCCCGAGGATCGGTCCATGTCCTCACCTCCCTGCTGTTGCGGCCGCCCGCCCAGTCGCGGTTTGATCCGAACGCTACGGCCTGCTGTTGATTCCTGGCCTCAAGTCAAGCAGGCCACGGGATCGATGCAGGCGCGCGAAACATCGAATGATCCTTGCCCATTCATACGCGGATTCTTCGCTTCTCCCGATCAGTCGGCGGCGGCACGGTCCGCGCCGGTGAACAGGACACCCACCCGTGCTCCGTCGGCCACGAGACCCGCGCGCCTGGCCGCCAGCAGACCGGCCAGACCCGCCGAGCCGGTGGGATCAACGGCAATGCCGGTCCACCGCCGCGCCAGCCGATGGGCCTCCACCACAGCGGACTCGGGAGCGACCACCACGTCGCCCCCCGTCTCCGCCACACCCCATGCGATCGGCAACCAGTCGTAGGTCACGTCGTCGAGGATTCCGGTGGCGATGCTCTGCGGCGAGTTCCCTTCCGGTGGCGCCCAGGGCTGCATGAAGCGCTCGGGCTGCGCCGCGGCCCGTGCCAGGGCCGCGTCCATCCCGACATCGGTCCCCAGCGCCTGCAACCGGTCCCAGGCCTGTCGCAGCGGAGCACACCCCTCGGTCTGCACTGCATAGATCGCGGGCAGGCGCCCGATGAGGCCCGCATCAGTTGCCTCGGCAAAGCCCTGCACGACGCTGGAGGCCAGGGCCCCGCCGCCCACCTGCACGAACAGCGCCTCCAAGTCCCCGGTAGGGGCGAGCGACTCGATCATCTCGAAAGCCAGCGTGCGGCCGCCGTCGATGGTCCAGAGATTCTCGGTGGCGACAGCGCAGAACGGCAGGGCGCCCGTCGCCGTGGCGTTGCGGAACCGCCCGAAGCAGGGATCGCCCAACTCGCCGGCCCGGCGGGTACATACCTCGATGCGGGCACCGAGGGCCTCGAGGGCCGCCACGATGTACTCGTCGGCCCACGGGGGGATGAACACGTCCAGGGGCCGGTGCGCGGCTCGGGCCACGGTGGCCGCCGCCAGGGCGGCATTCCCGCAGGAGGCGATCGCCAGCCGGCTCTCCGGAGGCACACCGGTGGCTTCGAGGTGCAGGGCCAGGCCCATGAGATGGCGCGCCTTGTGCGTGCCGGTGACGTTGATCGTCTCGTCCTTCACCCACACCTCGACCCCCAGACAATCCCCCAGGGCCACAGCCGATGCCGTGGGGGTCACCCGGAAACCCCGCCCGTCGATCTCGGCGATCCGGCGGTCGAGCCGTTCCACCGCCGCCACGAAGTCCGCGTCGCTGCGCCCGGATTCACCGAACCTCCGGTGGGCCCACAGCAAGTGGCGGTAACGCAGGAACGGGTTGTCGCTGCCGGCGTCGATGTCGAACGGGACGCTGGCCGGCGACCCCAACCAGCCATCCGCCGGCGCCAGACGATTCATCCGCGGGCGCGCCCCCGGCCGGAGCCCTGAGCAGCAGCTTCGGGAAGTCGGAAGGGTCGGCGGGGCGGGGGCATCATCGGAGGACGCACGGTAGCATCGCGCCCCGTTGACGGCGCCCGACCCGTGGTGCCGCGTGAACCGAAGGGAGCTCAAGTGAGCACTGCCAACCTGGGAAGCCTGCTGATCGGATCGTCACAGGCAGACGTCATGAAGGACTGGTACCGGGCGTGCTTCTCGCCGGAGGAGAACGAGATGGGCGCGTTCGCCTTCGGAGGGTGCCAGGTCTTCATCGAGGAGCATTCCGAGGTCTCCGGGGCGGCGGAGAACCCACACCGCATCATCCTGAACCTCGACGTCACCGGCTGCCGGGATCTCGAGGCTCACCTGCAGTCCCAGGGCGTGACCTGGGAGCGTCCCGTGGAGCAGATGCCTTTCGGGCTGATCGGCACCGTGTCCGACCCCGACGGCAACCTGGTGCAGATCATCGAGTGGGGCGCCACGCCCGACGAGGGCCACGGCGGCTGAACCCGGCCCCAACCCGCTGCCGAGGCAAATCTCGGGAGCGGGAACCGGACGGAAATCGCGGCCTCGATCGTCCTCGCCGGGCGAGTCGAGGCTCGGACGGTCGGCGCCTGAGACGCTCAGCTGCCGGCCCCTGCGCCGCTGCGGGCGTTGAACTCGTCGATCATGGTGTCCCAGTCCGGTGCCATGACGTGCAACCGATCCCAGAACGAAGCCTCCCGGCGCGCCTCGAAGTCCTCCAGTGACACGCCTTGCTGCTCCACCCACGTGAAGTAGCCCAGATTGAAGACCCGGCTCCGCCCGACGTCGTCGAGCAGCAGCACGTGGGAGGTGTCAGCGCCGGCCAGGTGCCGGTCGATCTGGGCCATCGCGTCGCCGGCATCGAAGGACCCGCCGAACCGCGCGCCGGTCAAACGCGGCCGCTCGCTCTCGTAGAGGGCGGCACCGTCGGTGGCCACGGTGATGACCACGTCGTCGCTGCCCAGCCCCGCGGTCCGGGCGTACTTGATGGCGGCGAGGACGTTACAGATGCTCGACAGCCCGAAGTGGTGCAACGACGCCAGCACCTCGCCCGGAACACCGCTATCAGCGAGGAACCGCCGCCCGGCCTCGTGACCGAAGGCCATGAACAGCCCGTCGGTGGCCGCGTCGGATACCGCTACCGCGGCATCGGTACCCATGACGTTGTGAACGAGCGGGATGTGCTTGTCGCCGATCCCCTGGATGTTGTGCTCGCCGAAGCCGTTGTAGAGCATCGTGGGACATTCCAGGGCCTCGACCGCCACAGTGCGCGTGCCGTGCCGCTCCTTGAGGTAGTCGCCGGCGCCGAGCGTCCCCGATGAGCCGGAGGCCGCCACGAAGGCTGCGAGACGCAGAGCCGGGTCGTGCTCGACATGGTGCTCGAAGACGTGCTCGAGGGCGCGACCGGTCACGGTGTAGTGGCCCACGTGATTGGCGAACTCGGAGAACTGGTTGAAGATGACGTTGCGCGGATCGGCCTCTATCTCCGCGCAGGCGTCGTAGATCTCCTTGACATTGCTCTCCGAGCCGGGCGTGGCAACGATGTCGGCGGGGTCGCTCACCCAGCGGCGGAGCCATTCGAAACGCTCGCGGCTCATGTTCTCCGGCAGGACGGCCACGCCCCGGCAGCCCATGATCCGGCTGATGGCCACGCCCCCGCGGGCGTAGTTTCCCGTCGACGGCCACACGGCTCGCTGCGCGGTCGGGTCGAACGCTCCCGTGACCAGCCGAGGCACGAGGCAGGCGTAGGCGGCCAGCACCTTGTGGGCGCCGATCATGGGGAAGGTGTCCCCGAAGGCAACCAGGATCCGAGGCGCCACGCCGGTGAACTCGGGCGGCAACGCGACGTGTTCGGGGACGTCACGCAGCCCGCCGGAGGCAGTGTCGTTGTACCAGTGCACCCGCCAGAGATTGCGGGCGTCGGCGTCGTTGCGGTCGAGATGAGCGAGCCCCGCCAGCGCACTGGCCGGCATCCGTCGGGGATCCGCGAACTCCGCGAACGTGGGCAGCACGATCCCCTGGTCGCGGAAGCAGCGCGCCGCCCGCGCCAGAACCTCCGGATCGGTCACACCGGTGCCGACGCCCAACTGCGAGCCGAGTGCATCATCGAGTTCCGGGTTGCCCACGCGGCGCTCACGCTACCGGGCGACAGCATCGCCTATGGCGTACATGGCGCCGCTGCGCCCCCCCACGTAGATCACGCCGTCCCACATCACCGGGGAGGACTCGAAGCGCCATTCGTTGCCGACGTGCAACTGCCAGATGACCGGCGGCTCGACCGACGTGTCGCTCACGTCGTAGGCAGTGACCCTTCCCGCGCCGTCGGCCAGGATCAGCGTCTCGTCGACGACGATCGGGCTGCTCCAGAGCAGGTCGTTGAACCGCTTCTCCCAGCGGATCTCCCCCGTCTCCCGATCGACACCCCAGAACCTGCCGGTGTGCGTCGTGGCGAACACCATGTCGCGCCACACGACGGGCGTGCTCCAGACGCCGCGCTGCGGACCGACCGGGTCGTGCACCGACCAGACGATCGGATCATCGGGACGGGACGGGTCGAGCTTCACGAGCTGGCCCACCTCCCGGGCGCGCGCGGTATCCCGCTCCTCGTACTCCACGCCCACGTACAGGTAGCCCTCGGCGTCCACCACAGGCGTGGCGTCGATGTCGTCGCCCGCCCAGAAACGGAACACCTGCTGCGGCATGACCCCGTCGCGAAGCCCCGAAATGTCCCATCCGGTGATGAGACCGCCCGAGTTGGCGAAGTAGAGGATGTCACCCCAGATGGCCGGCGACGACTCGATGGCGACGTTGTAGTGGCCCTGATCCGGCACCTCGAGATCCGACAGCAACTGGTCGTCCCAGCCGGGCCAGTGGAAGAGGACCTCCGGAGCCACCGTCACGAATCCCTCGGGGTCGTAGCCGCGGTTGAGCCGGATCACGAAGAACCTGCTGTTCTCCCCGCCCAGAAAGAGGTAGTCCTCCAGCACGAGGGGAGTTGAATCCCAGTCGTCGTTCCACAACGTGGGCTCGAAGTCGTACGCGCCCAGGCGCCACAACTCGGTGGCCTCGGCTCTGTCGAAAGCCACGATGCGGAAGTAGTTGTCCCGCGATCCGAAGTACGCCAGGGGGTAGTCGTCGGGATCGATCGTGACCGACGTCTTGATGAGGTCGCCGGTCGGGAAGTCGGGGAGCAGCCGCTCGCCGGTGGCGGCGTCAACGAAGTGGGCGCTGTTGTCGAACGCCCCGAACACCAGCCAGGTTCGCCCGTTGCGCTCGAACGCTGCGGTCTGGCCGGTCCATCCGGTGCCGCACCACTTCACGATCTCACCGTGATAGCTGGACTCCGCGCACATGTCGGTGTTCTGCGGGAACCGCCAGAGCAGCCGCGGGTTGGTCGGCACCGGTCCCGTCCCGTACCAGCTGCGCGTCGGCGAGCCGCGGAAGGTGAGAACTCCCTGCGTTGTGCCGGCGGGCGGCAGCCCGAACGAGGCGGGGTCCACCCAGACCTCCGGTGGCTCGGGGGTAACGGTTGGTGCGGTCGTTACCTCCGGGTCGGTCGCGTCGACCGTGGAGGTGGTCGACAACGGCTCCTCCTGCACGACACCCGGCGGCGGCACAGGGGCGGGCGGCAAGGGGTCGTGGGCCGCTCCGGCTGGAACCTCGCCGGAGTGCTCTGGCGTGTCGATCAGCAGGATCGGCAGCGCGAAGCCCAGCACCGCCAGGACCGCAAGGAGCGCGACGCGGGCGCGAACCGCCCGTGAGGAGGAGATCACCGAACCCGCAGTGTGCCGCGCCGCGGCGGCGCCGTCAGGTCAAGGCTTGCGCAGTTGTGCGGAAAGCCCGGCTCAGAAGAGGAGTCGGCAGCGGTTCGGCCACTGCCGGCGAGTCGCCACTTCGAGAGTTTCCAGGAGAATCCGGACCGGACGACGCTGCCTCCGATCCGGTTGCTCCGAAGGCACCGGCGGGTGCCTCCCTCGCGAAGGGGCTGCGCTGGTCGGAGAGAACCCAGCCGACCGGCGGCCGGAACCGGTCGGCGTGCGCCGTGCACATGGGCAGCCCGCGGGGCACCGCCCCTTCGGCATCCACCAGCCAGGCGGTCGCCACGCGTGGATCGAACAGCAGGAGCGCCGTCGCAGGCCCGCGACAGAGCATGTGCGCGCACTCAACCGCCTCGCTCACCCCGTCGCGGGGAAACGCACGGACGCGGGCTGCCACGCCGACGCCGGCCGGATCTCCGGCAAGGACCCCGTCCATGCAACAAACGTACTCCTCAGCCCCGCTCGACCGGGGGATTTGCACGTCAGGCCACGGTATCCCCTAGTTGTCTCGACGGCGAGTGTAGGATTCGACGCATGAGTGGCACCCGTCTTCGCAGATATCTCGCTCTGATCGGACTGACGGTCGGGATTGCACTGGTCCTCACTTCGTGCTTCGGCGGGGACGACGAGACGGATGGCACGACGACCACGACCCAGGCAGCGACGTCGCCGCCTCCGCCTGTTGATCCACCGCAACCGCCTCCGCCGCCTGATGATCCGGTGGTATTCGAGCCGCCTCCGCCGCCTGATGATCCACCGCAACCGCCTCCGCCGCCTGATGATCCGGTGGTTCCCGAGCCGCCGCCGGAGCCGCCGCCGCAGGATACGGGTCCCCTCATCTACACGGTGCAGCAGGGTGACACCCTGTTCAGCATCGCAAGGCAGTTCGGCGTCAGCGTGGACGAGTTGATCGAACTCAACAACATCGCCAATCCCGACGTCATCTACGTCGACGACACGCTGACCATCCCGCCGACGGGCTGAGCCCGCACTGCCACCGCCGGTTCGCCGCCGACCGGCGGTGGCGACTTGGGCGCCTGCGGACGAACCCGAGCAGTCCTCTCAACGGATCGTCAAGTCGTGTAGCGTTCTCATCGTGGCACGGACCGTCCCGCGAGGGCGCAACGCTCTGGCCGGACTCTCCATCGGGCTGGCACTGCTCCTCACCGCCTGTTTCGGCGGGGACGACGATGCCGAGGGCCCCACCACCGACACGGGTGGCACCGGTAGCAACACGGTCCTCACGCTCGCACCCCCGCCGCCGCCCGTGACGGCGTCGACCATCGCCGTGCAGCAGCCGCCCGCTCCGCAGCCCGCACCGCCGGACCCACAGCCCGCACCGCCGGACCCGCCCGAGCGAGACATTGGCGACCGACTCGTCTACACGATCGAGCAGGGCGACACCCTCTACAGCATCGCGAGGCAGTTCGGCGTCAGCGTCGATGCGCTCATCGAAATCAACAACATCGCCAACCCCGACGTGATCCGCGCCGGTGACGAGTTGTTCATCCCACCACCCGAATGAGTCGCGTGCCGGTCGCTCCCGCGGGGCACCGGCCGGGCATCCACCACCCCGATCAGGAGCCTGCGTACAATCCGACGCCGGTGGAGACAGCAGACAGCGCCGGGGCTTCGGCCAACGCCGTAGGCGGCGAGCGAACTCTCAACGTGATGGCCTGCGGCATCTGCGAGGTCACGTGGCGTGGCCGGCTCGGTGACAGTTGCTGGGCGTGCGGGCACTCGGCGCACACCGTGATTGCACCCCCGCTGCAGGTCAAGGTCCCCGCACCGGCGTAGGCAACGCCGGCACCGCGCGGATCCCCGACCTGCCGGCTGTACAGCACTCTGACCTGGCGAAGTGAGCAGCGTCTACGTCCGCTACCTCCTGCCGGCGCTGGTCGTCGCCGCCTGCGCGATTCTCGCCTTCTTCGGCCGGAGGCGGCGCCGACGACGCACAGCGGTCGTGGAACACTCCCACCGGATCGTCGGCGCGGCACTCACGCCGGCGCCGACGGATCCCGCCGCCGAGCAGGCATGGCACCAATTGCACGCACCCGAACTCGAGGCCTGGCTGTCGGCGCACGAACAACTCCTCGACCGTGCCAGCGCCGACGGCTTCAACGATGCTCACGCGGCACTTGAATTGTCGGACGTTGCGGCCGCCGATCAAATCGACGCGGTTGTTGCCGCGCACCCCAACCCGATCCGGCGAGCTGAACTCAGCGCCCTGTTGGCCGCCGCCCGGTCAACGCTCGCCGCGCTCGGGCGGGCCGACTATGCCCGGGCACGGCACCATCATCTCGTGTACCGCGACTACAGGGAGATCTGGCGGCAGTACGCAGTGACCGGGGATCACGCCACCGGCTCCTGAGGCTCTCTCCCCTCACCAGCCCCGGGGCTCCGACAATTCGGCAGCGATGACCTCGGCAATGGCGATCATCCCGTCGCCGGTCGGGTGAATGCAGTCGAGTGCGCTGATCCAGGAACCATCGGGGTCGTCCTGGGAGCAGTACGCGCCAACCTGCACACCAAGGAATGTCTCGATCGGATCGCGCAGCCAGTCGGGGCCGAGAGCATCACCCGCCTCGTGACCGACGAACGGCGAGGCGATGTCTGCAAGTTGCACCCGCGCGCCGTGGCGCTCTACCTCTCGGGCGAGTGTTCGATTCAGTGCATCGTGCACGATCTCGCCCAGGTCGGCGAAGCACTCGCCGCGGCAGCCGCGTAGACCCCTGGGATTCGAGGCCGTGGGGTTGTGGTAGTTGGTCAGCACGACTCGGGCGTCGGTTCGCGCCACGAGTTCGTCCAGCAGGTATCCCACACCTCCCGCCACCGCGGCGAGGCGGCGATCCAGTTCGGCACGGTCAAGCTGCCCGCCCTCGAGAATCGAGAGATCCACGACGCCCACGTCGTTGGCCCCGACGGTGAGAGTGACGTAACCCGGATTGAGGCGGACCGCCCAGTCGAGCTGGCTCCAGCCACCCTCGCCCACGCCGTCGGGCGCGCCCGGCGGCGGCCACGCCGGAGCCTCCCAGACGTCGCCGGTGGAGGTCCCCGCACAGGCGACGAGGACGACCCTCGCGTCGCCGCGGGGGACCCTGCCCGCCGCGACGAGGCGGTCCATGACATGGGTGGCATAAGCCGCTCGGGGCGCCCGCCAGCAGGGGTCGCCCAGCAGCGCATCGGTCAGCTCAAGGCCGAATCCCGCCGCCACCGAGTCCCCCAGTGCCACCAGCGTGTATTGCCGGTGGGGATAACGGGACACGAAGGTGACCTCGGCGGTAGCAGTGGCTCCCTCGTCGTCGGTGGCCGCGACCTCCGCCCTCCAGGTGCCGGCGACCGGCGGCGTCCAGGAGAACGACGTGGCGGCGCCACCCGGGGCGGCGAAGCCGGGAGGCGTCCGGTGCCAGGCGATCCTTGCGACCGTGCCGTCGGGGTCGCTGACCGACAGGCGGGCATCGAGTCGCTCACCAACGGTCCACACGAACGAGTCGGCGGCGATGATCGGTGCGGCGTTCGCCGGCTGCGTGGTGGTCGGGGCGACGGCACCGGTGTCTGGCGGAACGTCGTCCCCCGCGGCGCCCTCGCTCCCAGGACAGCCCGTCGCCGCGACCGAGATCACCGCCGCCGCCACGACCGCCAGCGGCCACCAGGATCCCCGAGGCCCTGGCCTCCGCCGCCCGGTTGTGTTCCCGCTGGTTGGCGCTAACCTGATTGCCGACAAAATCGGTCTGGAATTACCGGTCACACGACCACCGACCAAGGGAGGACACAGCACCATGACAGTGCAGCTGGGGGACGTCGCCCCCGACTTTACGGCAGACACCACGGAAGGCACCATCAGCTTCCACGAGTGGAAGAGCGGCAGTTGGGCGGTGCTTTTCTCGCACCCCAAGGACTTCACGCCGGTCTGCACCACCGAACTGGGCTACACGGCCAAGCTCCAGAGTGAGTTCGCCGGCCGCAACGTCAAGGTCATCGGGCTCTCCTGTGACTCCGTGGAGGATCACCGGGCGTGGTCCCAGGACATCCTCGACACCCAGGGCATTTCCCCGAACTTCCCGATGATCGGCGATCCGGATGCCTCCGTGGCCAACCTCTACGGCATGATCCACCCGAACGCCAGCGACACGATGACCGTCCGCTCGGTGTTCGTCATCGGCCCGGACAACGTCGTCAAGCTGATGATCACCTACCCCGCCAGCACGGGCCGCAACTTCGACGAGGTGCTGCGCGTCATCGACTCCCTGCAGCTCACCGCCAAGCACAAGGTGGCCACGCCGGTGAACTGGCAGCACGGCGAGAACGTGATCATCGTGCCGGCGCTCAGCAACGAGGAGGCCGCCGAGCGGTTCCCCGGCGGTTGGGACGAGCAGAAGCCCTATCTCCGGGTGGTTCCCCAGCCAGCAGGCTGACAGCCAACCTCCATCGCTCCAACCGCTGCACCCCCGGGTCGAGCCCGGGGGTGCAGCGCGTCTGGGCCGGTGGGATGCGCGGAGCCACAAGAGGTCTGCTCGATGGCTACTGATTGATCCTGACAATCGATAAGTTTCAACCGGAATTAAATAGTTCGTAAGGGCCGCGTGAAGCCGGAGACCGCCCCGGTAGGCTCGCCCACGTCCGCAGCGGCTGAGCGTGGAGGGCCGAGAGTGGCAGGCAACGGGCACGGACCGATGGCGAACACCGAGCCGGCGGCGCGTGCCATCGGCGCCGTGAAGATCTACGGCAGCGGCGAGACCGAGGTTCGCGCCCTCGATGGTGTCGACGTGACTTTCGACGCCGGCAAGCTCACCACCATCATGGGGCCCTCCGGGTCCGGCAAGTCAACGCTCATGCACTGCATGGCCGGACTCGACGCACTCACCGGCGGACAGGTCTTCATCGGTGACACCGAACTCGGGGCCCTCAGCGACCGCGAGCTGACCCTGCTGCGGCGCCGCGATGTCGGCTTCATCTTTCAGGCGTACAACCTGCTCTCCACCCTCACCGCGCTGGAGAACATGACGCTGCCCATCTCCCTGGCCGGGGAGGATCCCGACGACGCCTGGTTGACAGAGGTGGTGGATGCCGTCGGTCTCGGTGACCGCTTGACGCACCGGCCTAACGAGCTGTCCGGTGGGCAGCAGCAGCGGGTCGCCGTGGCGCGGGCGCTCGTGAGCCGACCTCGCATCATCTTCGCCGACGAGCCCACGGGGAACCTGGACTCGCGGACGGGAGCCGAGATCCTGGAGTTCCTGCGGCGCGCCTCGCAGCAGCTGGGCCAGACGATCGTGATGGTGACCCACGACCCCGGGGCCGCCAGCTACAGCGACCGGATCGTGTTCCTCAACGACGGTCGGATCGTCGACGAGATGAGAGAGCCCACAGTCGACGGTGTGCTCGACAAGGTCAGGACCATCGGTGCCTGAGACCCCGCGCCGGGGTCACCGAGACACCGCAACGAGACGCCCGAGGGGCTGAACCTCCGCCATGGTGCTGCTGCGACTCACCCTCAAGAACATCGCCGCCAGGAAGTTCCTCTTCCTCGGCACCGCGCTGAGCGTCGTGCTCGGCGTGTCCTTCGTCGTGGGCGTCTTCATCGTGACCGACAGCCTGCGGTCCGCCTTCGACGAGATCGCCGACGACATCGCCGGGTCGATCGATCTCAGGGTGCGCAGCGAGATCGAGTTCGGCGATCGGCTGAACGCCCCCACGGTCGACCCCGCCCTGGCGGACGAGATCGCCGAAGTCGACGGGGTCGCAGCCACGACCGGAGGTATCTTCGCCTGGAACGTCGTCATCATCGACGCCGACGGCGAGCCACTGCAATCGTTCGGTCCACCCCAAGCCGGTGTGAGTTGGTCCGACGAACCGGCCCTGACGGAGTTCTACGTCGCCGAGGGTCGCCAGCCGGCTGGGCCGAACGAGTTCGCCACCGACGCCGGGACCGCCGAACTGGCCGATCTCGCGATCGGAGAATCGTACAGGATCAGCCTCCCCCAGGGCACGCTGTCGTTCCAGCTGGTCGGAACCTTGAATTGGGCCGACCCGGACGAGGACCAGTCGGGGGGCGTGCAGTTCGTCGCCTTCGACCTCGCCACCGCCACGGAACTGCTCAACGGGGGCGCCGGCTGGGACGAGATCCTCGTCGACGTCGACCGGGACTCCGACATCGCGGCGGTCGCCGCCGCGCTCGAGGCGACGCTACCGCCGGGACTCGAAGTGCTGACCGTCGAGCAGGTGGCCGAGGAGCAGAGTGCCGACTTCGGCGAGTTCATCACGATCTTCCAGAACATCCTGCTGGCGTTCGCCATCATCACCCTCGTGGTGTCGGCGTTCCTCGTCAACAACGTCTTTTCCATCGTGATCGGACAGCGCATCCGCGAGTTGGGTCTGCTGCGAGTCGTGGGCGCCACGGGCGTCCAGATCAGGCGGTCGGTCCTGGGAGAGGCGGCTGTGGTCGGCGTGCTTGCGACGGGGCTCGGCCTCGGCGGAGGAATCGGCGTGTCCGCGGCGCTCAAGGCCATCTTCGGCGCCCTCGGCGGCGAGTTGCCCATCGACCCGCTGCTGCTGTCGGGGCGCACGGTGGGTGTCGCCATCGCCGTCGGCGTGGGCATCACCGTGCTGGCGGCGCTGTCGCCGGCGCTCAAGGCCCGGCGGATCACGCCCGTCGAAGCCCTGCGGGAGGACGCCCGGCTCTCCAGCGCGGTGGTCGCCCGGCGCCCCGTGGCCGGCAGCTTGGCCCTGATCGCAGGCGTGGCGTTGCTGGCGCTCGGCCTGGCCGGCGACTGGCCGACGCTCATCCCGCTGGCGCTGCTGGCCGCAATCCTCGCCAACTGGGGGGGCAAGCGGATCGTCTGGTGGGCAGGAAGGCTGGCGGTGGCCGCCGTCGGGTTGGCGCTGCTCCTCACCACCGTGTTCGCGGATCTCAGCACGACGCATCTGCTGGTGGCCCTCTCGATCGGCGTGCTGACGGTCTTCGTGGGCATCAACATGACCAGCCCCCTGTTCGCACGACCGATGGCCCGCGCGCTCGGCGCCCCACTGGCCCGCATCGACGGCATGCCCGGACACCTGGCGCGCCAGAACGCGGCCCGCAGCCCGCGCCGCACGTCCTCCACGGCGGCCGCCCTCATGATCGGGCTGGCGCTCGTCGTGACCGTGAGCGTCGTGGCCGACTCATTGAAGAGCAGCCTCACCAAGGTGCTCGACGAGCAGGCGAACGCCGACTGGTTCGTCTGCATCGGCGACTGCACCAACCAGTTCAGCGGGTTCAGCCCCCGCCTCGGCGAGGAGCTCGGAGCGCTGCCGGAAGTGGGCTCGGTGGCGACGTACCGCTGGCTGAGCGGCGCCTTCCGTACCCCCGGCGACGGCACCGTGCACGGGCTGATGGCGGTGAACACCACCGAACTCGACGCGCACGTGGACGTGGACCCTGTCGCCGGAGCGGTGAACGACCCGCCCTTCGGCGAGATACTCGCCCATGTCGATCAGGCCGAGAAATACGGACTTTCCGTGGGCGACAGCCTGGAGGTCGAGGTCCTCGGCGGCGAGCGAGCCACCTGGAACGTCGCTGGCGTCTACTCCGACGACGCGATCGTCGGTCCGTGGGTCGTGTCGCCGAGCACATGGGAACGCTATTTCGACACCAGCGTGGACCAGTTCGTGTCGGTCCTGACCGCCGACGGGGTGAGCGAGGAGGCGGCGCGGGCAGCCATCTCCACCTCAGCGGCCGACTACCCGCAGGTGACCGTGCGCTCCCGCGCCGAGTTCCGCGACGCTGCCGCCGACAACATCGATCAGGCGCTGATCGTGGTGAACGTGTTCCTCGGACTCTCCCTGGTCATCGCCGTGCTGGGCATCGTGGCGACCCTGGCGCTGTCGGTGGTGGAACGCACCCGGGAGTTGGGTCTGCTGCGGGCCGTCGGCATGACCCGGGCTCAGATGCGCCGCATGGTCTGCTGGGAGGGTCTCGTGGTGGCCACCTTCGGCGGGATCCTGGGGACCGTCCTCGGAGTGGCGTTCGGTGTCCTGGCAGCGGACATCATCCCGGAGTCGGTCGTGAGCACGCTGTCCATCCCAGTCGGCCAGATCATCATCTACCTGGTCGTGGCGGCGCTGGCCGGACTCGCCAGCGGGATCCTTCCCGCCATCTGGGCGGGACGCCTGAAGGTGCTGGAGGCCGTCGGCTACGAGTAGCTGGCCACGGGGACGCCAACAGGCCCCATACTTGTCGGCATGCCGGTTGCGCCGAGACTGTCGCTGAACCCGAAACGGGCCGTTGTGGTGGGACTCGTGGGTGTCGCCGCGGGAGTCGCGCTGGTGTGGGGGATGAGCCGGCTGGCCAGCACCGGCGACGTCACGGTGCAGCTCGGCGACGATACGTTCGAGGCCGGCGACCCGGCGGAGATGAGCCGCGTCATCGCCCGGGACGGGCCGATCCTGTACGCCGATGCCGCCGGCGGCAAACGCGACATCTGGCTGCAGCACCTGGGGACCGACCCGACCGACCGCTGGTACGCCTTCGACGCCCACCGGCCGGGCGCCGGGAGGGACTGCACCCTCCAGTGGCAGGCGGCGGCCGCGGTGTTCACCGACCCCTGTGACGGGGCGGTTGTGGAGGCCCACGGCGAGGGCCTCCCCTCCTACGAGGTGCGCATCAGCGACGGCGAGTTGATCGTGGATCTCAACGCGGTCGGCGAGGACGGCTAGTGTCCTGAGCGATTAGTTCGTTTGGTATTCGGAGGATTGCTGCAGCGAGCTGGCCTGCGCAAATGCGAATAGCGGGGCCATCGAAACGCCAGCGAACTTCCGACTCGGGACACTAGGGGGCGACCCTCGGAAGCTGATTGCCCTTGCCATGAACCGATCACTCAACCGAGTGCTCGCGGGGCTCAGTGTGCGCACACTAGCCCTGATTGTTCATGAGAATGGTTGGGGGGGTGGTTTGGTTGTTTGTGGGGTCTTTGGGCGGGGTGTTGGGTGTTGGTGGGGTGTTTGATTGTGGGTTTGGGGTCCGGTGGGGTGTTGTTTGGGGTTTGTGGTTGGTGTGGGGGCGTGTGAGGTTGGCCCGCCGGGTGGTTTGTGGTGGCGGTTGTGGTGTTTTGGTGCCTTCTGGTGGGGTTTCAGCAGAGGGCGGCGATGTGGTTGTAGATGCGGGCGAGGTGCGGTGCTCCGGGGTGGTTGGTGGGTAGGCGGATGATCGTTCGGCGCCCGGAGCGGACGAGGCGTCCGGGGGTGTGCCAGAGGGTCCAGCGGAGGCGTTCGGCGGCGGCTTCGGCGAAGGCGCCGGCGGTGCAGGCGAGTTGTTGGAACCACACGACGAGGCTGCGCGCCCAGCAGATGAGCGCGACCCAGGCGGCGTTGGCGTCGAAGTCCCCGAAGGGTAGGCGCAACAGGCCGCTGGTTTTGACGGCGGCGATGTGGTCCTCGACGACGGCGTGGGCGCGCATGTGCGCGTCGCAGTCGACGGCGGGGCCCCCTCGGTCGGTCCAGTGGCCCCAGTAGCGCCAGTCGTCGCTTGCGAACAGCGAGCGTTGCGCGCCGGGGTGGCGGGGCTCGCGGCGCACGATCAGGCGCGTCCCGGGGGGCCAGTCGCTGGTGTCGATGTACTCGGTGAGGTCCGCGACCGCGGCGCCGGGGCGCAGGGCGCCGTTCTGTTTGATCGCCGGCTGCCGGCGCTTGTCGGTGACGGGCGCCTTGGCGATGGCCGCGTCGATGGCGCCGTTGCGGCGCGCTACCAGGGAGAATCCCACGTTGCGGTCCCGGGCGGCTGCGGCGATCTTCGTCGAGCAGCCCGCCGAGTCGGTGCGCAACACCACCGGGCGCGCCACGAGGTCGGCGTCGTCGCCGGGGCGGTGGCCCGCCGCCACCTCCCCCGGCAGCCGACCGAGCGCCGCGTCGAAGACGTCTATGTGGTCGTCGATGTTGTTGGCCGCCGCGTTGCCGGGACGCAACATCGCCGCCAGCGCGTCGCCGTCGTCGCTGAAACACAACAACGGATGAAACCCGTAGCCGCCCTTGAAATGCGCCGCCGCGCCGGCTTTGTGTTCGCTGTGGATCTCCACCAGCGTCGCGTCGATGTCCAAGACCACCGGCCCCGCGGCATCGGCGGCGGTGCGCGCCCACACCTGCGCGCGCACCGCCGCCTGGCGCGCCCACAGATCCTCCACCGTCGCGGGGTCCAGCGACCGCAGCGTCCGATACAACGTCGGCGCCGAGGGCACGTCGCCGAACAGGCCCCCCTCGGCGCGCAGATACTCGATATCACTACAACACTCCCCGCCGCCGGCGAGCATCAACATCGCCTGGGTCAACACCTTGCCCCGATCATGGCCCGGCGCCCGCTCACCGCCCCAGCGCACACCAGCCGACAAAGACGCCCCCACACCGAACCGATCAGCAAACGCCCCCAAAGCGTGCAACCCCACAAGACCAACCAGCCCCCCGCCGCCGCCTTCTACCCGCACCTGCCGCACACTGTTAGACTTCACCTCGGAAATGCCTCTCTTCCTGGGATCGAAACGTGCTTGACACACGCATCATCCCACGTCAGAGAGGCATTTCCGCGGACGCGCACCCCCACCACCCCACACCCCGTGAACAATCAGGGCTAGTCGACTACCTCTCCGTGGCCTTGCCAACATACCGTTAATCGACATCACTGCACTAACCGCTGTTCGTTGAGAATCGATATCGTCCGAGGCGTTCGCCGGGTCATTCGGAGAGAGCCAAACCGCCTCGTGGCTTGCGACTAGTTGCGACTAGGTCGCATTGAGTCATTCCCCTATTCGACTTCACGAGATCGAAAGGCATCACGCCCATATCTGGCTAAGTAGTAGTGAATCGAACGCGACGCAACTTCGAACATCAACTCTTCCATCTCGTCAACTGACCACTCCGCTTCGCGGAAGAAAAAGCTCCCACGATTGAATACGCCATTTGAATACGCCATTTTCTCCTCGATTCACCACACTGATCTCATTTAGTGGGCCGAACATGGCGATCGTCGTCACTCGATCAAGAATACTGCTGTCTTCCGCAAAGTCACAGCCGTAGCCAAAGCAGAGAAACGGCACAATACTCTCAGCCATCATGGCCGTCCTAAATCCAATCACATTCTTTCCGAGCCGTTCTATCGCGTTGCCCTTAGCTTGCTTACTCTTTCCTTCTGCCGCACGCAGATCATTTGTACCTTGATTCTTGACCTCCGCGATCAGCACAGGACGAGCAATCTCCTCATGGTCAAGGATGGATAGTATTCCTCCATCAGGACGCATGCTAGACTTCTCAAAGTGATACTCGAAGTCAATACCCGGGAACGATTCACGCAGTGAGGCAACTACGCCCGCAAGTACGCCCGCAAGTTTCCATTCGGATTCGTGGTATAGTCTGATGTCGAAGTCATCTTGGAGCCGAGCAATTACTCTATCGAGAGCGATATAGAGATCAGACTCTTGCTTCTTTGAACTGACATTGATAACTGTACCGGCGCGTTGCTTACGTAAGTCGGCCTTCCTGCTCATGAGTCTCACCCTTTGCGCAGCAAGAACAGATGCTCAGTAACGTGTGTACGCCTTGCTCGAAGATTGCGGCTTCCTCGGAACGCATTGTAACCCAGCTGCACCTCACGGATGGGCCCGAACCCACTAAGGAGGTCCCTGAGGTTTTCGGGGCTCACAAAGCCTTCGTCGTTGAACGAGAGAAGAACGTATCGAGCGTCTACACGCTTGAGCAGATCAGCTAGTGGTGTGTCGCTTATTTGTTGGACGGGTGTGGTAGGGTGTTGGTATGAGTCTTCCTGCGGCCCCGTTGGTGATGTCTCGCGAGCAGCGCGACGAGTTGGAGGCGATGAGCCGTTCGGGTGTGCTGCCGCATCGGGTGGTGCGCCAGGCGGAGGTGTTGTTGTTGGCCGCCGACGGGGTGGCGAACGAGGTGATCGCGCGTCGTTGCGGTGTGGCGCCGAACACGGTGCGTCGTTGGCGCAGGCGGTTCGCCGAGTCGGGTGTTTCCGGTGTGGGGCGGGTGGCGCCGGGGCGCGGCCGGCCGCCGGTGATCAGCGACGAACTGGAGATGGCGATCGTGGCCGATACCGTCGCCGCGGCGCCCGATGACGGGTCGGTGTGCTGGTCGACGCGCGCCATGGCGGCCCGCCACGGTGTCGGCAAGGACTCCGTGGCGCGGATCTGGCGCCGCCACGGTCTGCGGCCCTGGCGGATTGATGTGTTCAAGCTGTCGAACGACAAGAACTTCGAGGAGAAACTGCGCGACGTGGTGGGCTTGTACCTGGATCCCCCCGAGGCGGCGGTGGTGTTCAGCTTCGACGAGAAGACCCAGGTCCAGGCCCTGGACCGCACCCAGCCGTCGCTGCCGATCAGACGCGGGAGGGCCGCCACGATGACCCACGACTACAAACGCAACGGCACCGTGGACCTCTTCGCCGCCCTCAACGTCGCCACCGGCGAGGTCCTGCACCAGACCCGCCGCCGCCACACCGGCACCGACGTGTTGGCGTTCTTCCGCTGGATCGACCTGCACACCCCCCGCCACCTCAACGTCCACGTCATCTTGGACAACCTCTCCGCGCACAAGTCCGAACCCGTGCGGAAATGGCTCGCCAACCCCAAACGCCGACGATGGCACCTGCACTACACGCCCACCAGCGCCTCGTGGCTGAACCTCGTCGAAGGCTGGTTCTCCATCCTCACCCGTGTGTTGCGTCTGAGTTCGACGCGGAAGTGGTGTTGAGAAAATACCCAACTCTGGCATGCTCTCGGGGTGTTCTGAGAGGAGTTGTTAGAGATGAGCGAGAACGAGACTCGTCGGCGGGGGCGTGTGCTGTCGCCGGAGACGAAGTGGGAGATCTTCTTGCAGGTTACGTCCCGGGAGATGACCCAGGCGGACGCGGCGCGCAAGTGGCAGGTGGACGTGTCGACGGTCATTGGGATCCGCCGGACGGTGAAGGACGCGGCGCTCGCTGCGTTGGTTGCGCGCCGGGGCCGGCCGGCGAAGGAGCGCAACTGGGAGTTGGAGTCGGCGCGCCGGGAGGTGGAGCAGTTGACCGAGGCGGTCAAGGCGCAGGCCATCGAGTTGGCGATGTTGCGGGGAAAAGTCGGTTGGGCCTGAGCGGTCCGCTGCCTGCGAGGGTGCCCGGCGCGGTGAAGGAACAGATCCTCGAGCTGGTCGACGACGCTGTGTCCGGTGGCGCTTCGCACCGTTGGGCGTGCTCGATGCTCGGCGCCTCCGATGACCGGGTGCGGCGCTGGCGGCGCCGGTTGCGCGCGACGGGCACTGTTGAGGATCGCCCGCCCGGCGGGGTGGCGCTGCATCGGCTGCGCCCGGCGGAGACAGCGGCGGTCTTAGCGCTCGTCGAGGAGTGGGGGCCCACCGATCGCAGTTCCCGCAAGTTGGCCCACCGGGGCTCCTACCTGGGTCGGGTGTGGGTGTCGCCGTCGACGTTGCGGCGTGTTCTGGCTGCTCACGGCCTTGTGCTGCCCGAGACGCCGGCGCGAGCGCCGGCGCCTCGCCTCGCCTGGCCGGACTGGTTGGACTGGGAGCCCAACAAGATCTGGTGCTGGGACGTGACCCACTTCCCGGCCGCTCGGCGGGTCGCGTTCGCGATCGTCGACGTCGTGAGCCGCCGCTGGATCGACACGCTGGTCTCCATCGAGGAGACCTCCACGCAGGTGCGGGTCCTGTTCGAGGGCGCCCTGGGCGCCGAAGGCCTCACAGAGCTGATCACACCCGAACGCGTCGACGCGTTCGCCAACAACGACTCCGAGCCGATCCTGTTGGCCGCCTCGGACAACGGCCCCCAGATGACCTCCAAAGCGACCAGAGAGTTCTTCGCCGCGCTCGCCGTGGCGCAACGCCTCGGCCGGCCCGGCGCGCCCACCGATCAGGCCTGGATCGAGAGCCTCTTCGGGCACATCAAAACCGAGAACCCCCATCTCGAAACCATCACCGACCCCGCCACCCTCACCGCCGAACTCGACCGCACCCGCCGCGACTACAACGGGACCCGCCTCCACGCCGGCATCGGCTACGTCACCCCCGACGACGAACACCACGGCCGCGGCGAACAGGTCCGCCAAGCGCGCATCGAAGGCCTGCGACGAGCCCACCAACAGCGCATCGACTACCATCGCACCAACCACAACCACAAACCCCAGAACCCGACACGAGTTGGTTAATTTCTCAGACCAACCTCCGCGGTTTTCTCAGACACACCTCACCCGCAAAGCCCTCAAACACAACAGCTTCTGTAGCGTCGCCGAACTCACCGAAACCATCGACAACTGGACCGCGCACTGGAACCACAACCCCCGACCGTTCATCTGGACCAAATTCCCCAACCCCATCATCGCCCAAACCCGCCGCGCACGCCTCACACTCAACCGCGCAACCAAATCCGCGACGCACCACTAGTGTCCTGAGCCGTTAATTCGTGTGAGATATGTGGCGAGGGTTGCGAGGATGTCGTCGGCGGTGCGGTGCCAGGTGAAGGGTTTGGGGTTCTCGTTCCAGCCCTCGATCCAGGTGTTGATGGAATCCTGGAGTTCCTTGGTCGAGGTGTGGGTGCCGCGGTGGAGCCATTTGGTGGTGAGTTCGGAGAACCAGCGCTCGACGAGGTTCATCCAGGAACTGTAGGTGGGCGTGAAGTGGAAGCTGAAGCGGGGGTGTCGCAGGAGCCAGCGCTGGATCGTGGGGGTCTTGTGGGTGGAGACGTTGTCCAGGACGATGTGCACGTCGAGGTGCTCGGGCACTTCGCGGTCGATGAGGTTCAAGAATCTGCGGAACTCCTCGCTGCGGTGCCGTGCGGTCATCGCCGAGATCACCCGCCCGGAGGCGACGTCGAGGGCGGCGTAGAGGTTGGTGGTGCCGCAGCGGCGGTAGTCGTGGGTGCGCCGCTGGGGCGACCCGGGCATCAGCGGCAGCATCAGCGCGGTGCGGTCGAGGGCTTGGACCTGCGTCTTTTCGTCGACGCAGAACACGACCGCGGCCTCCGGGGGGTTCAAATAGAGGCCCACCACGTCGTGGACCTTGTCGACGAACTGCGGGTCCGGGGACACCTTGAAGCTCCCGAGGCGGTGCGGCTGGAGGCCGAAGGCCCGCCAGATCCGGCTGATCGCCCTCTGCGACATGCCCACCTCGGCGGCCATCGACCGCGTCGACCAGTGCGTCGCCCCCGGCGGGGCCTCCTCGAGGGTCCTCACGAGCACCTCCTCGATCATCTCATCGGTGATCGTGCGCGGCCGACCCGGGCGCGGCTCATCGGCGAGCCCGTCGAGGCGCCGCACGGCGAACCGGCCCCGCCACTTGCCCACCGTCGCCGCACAACACCCCAAACGCTCGGCGATGTCCTTGTTCGCCTCCCCACCCGCGGCGCCCAACACGATCCGAGAACGCAACGCCAACGCCTGCGACGACGACGGCCGCCGCGCCCAACGCTCCAACACCTCCCGCTCAGACCCACTGAGCACAACCACAACCGCACGCCTGCCGCGCTGCTGAGCCATGATCAACTCCGATCACCGCCCCCTTGCCGCCACCAGCATGACACACCCAACCCCTCAAACCAACGAATTAACGGCTCACGACACTAGTGTCCTGAGCGATTAGTTCGTTTGGTATTCGGAGGATTGCTGCAGCGAGCTGGCCTGCGCAAATGCGAATAGCGGGGCCATCGAAATGCCAGCGAACTTCCGACTCGGGACACTAGTGTCCTGAGTCGGGTATTCGTTGGTATGTGGTGTTGGGTGGGTTATGTTGGTGGTGGTAGGTGGGCGGTGATCGGAGTTGATCATGGCTCAGCGGCGTGGCCGCCCGGCGGTTGTGGTTGAGCTCGGCGAGGCTGAGCGGGAGACGTTGGAGCGTTGGGCGCGGCGGCCGTCGTCGTCGCAGGCGTTGGCGTTGCGGTGTCGGATCGTGTTGGGCGCCGCGGCCGGGGAGTTGAACAAGGACATCGCTGAGCGCCTGGGGTGTTGTGCGGCGACGGTGTCCAAGTGGCGGGGCCGGTTCGCGTTGTGGCGCCTGGACGGGCTCGCCGATGAGCCGCGCCCGGGTGGGCCGCGCAGGATCAGCGACGCGCAGGTCGAGGAGGTGATCGTGAGGACTCTTGAGGAGGCCCCGCCGGGGGCGACGCACTGGTCGACGCGGTCGATGGCCGCCGCGATGGGGATGTCGCAGACCGCTATCAGTCGTATCTGGCGGGCCTTCGGTCTCAAGCCGCACCGCCTCGGGGAATTCAAGGTGTCCCCGGACCCGCAGTTCATCGACAAGGTACGCGACGTCGTGGGCCTCTACTTGAACCCCCCGGAGGCCGCGGTGGTGTTCTGCGTGGACGAAAAGACCGGCATCCAGGCCCTGGATCGCACCGCGCCGATGCTGCCACTGATGCTCGGGGTTCCCCAGAGGCGCACCCACGACTACCGCCGCTGCGGCACCACCAACCTCTACGCCGCCCTCGAGGTCGCCTCCGGGAAGGTCATCTCGACGATGACCGCACGGCACCGCTCCGAGGAGTTCCGCAAGTTCTTGAACCTCATCGACCGAGAGGTCCCCGCCCACCTCGCCGTGCACATCGTCCTGGACAACGTCTCCACGCACAAGACCCCCACCATCCAACGCTGGCTCCTGCGCCACCCCCGCTTCAGCTTCCACTTCACGCCCACCTACAGCTCCTGGATGAACCTCGTCGAACGCTGGTTCTCCGAACTCACCACCAAATGGCTCCGCCGCGGCACCCACACCAGCGTCGGCGACCTCCAAGACTCCATCAACACCTGGATCGACGGCTGGAACCAGAACCCCAAACCCTTCACCTGGCACAAAACCGCCGACGACATCCTCGACACCCTCGCCGCATATCTTCAACGAATACCCGACTCAGGACACTAGTGGTGCGTCGCGGATTTGGTTGCGCGGTTGAGTGTGAGGCGTGCGCGGCGGGTTTGGGCGATGATGGGGTTGGGGAATTTGGTCCAGATGAACGGTCGGGGGTTGTGGTTCCAGTGCGCGGTCCAGTTGTCGATGGTTTCGGTGAGTTCGGCGACGCTACAGAAGCTGTTGTGTTTGAGGGCTTTGCGGGTGAGGATGGAGAACCAGCCTTCGACGAGGTTCAGCCACGAGGCGCTGGTGGGCGTGTAGTGCAGGTGCCATCGTCGGCGTTTGGGGTTGGCGAGCCATTTCCGCACGGGTTCGGACTTGTGCGCGGAGAGGTTGTCCAAGATGACGTGGACGTCGAGGTGGCGGGGGGTGTGCAGGTCGATCCAGCGGAAGAACGCCAACACGTCGGTGCCGGTGTGGCGGCGGCGGGTCTGGTGCAGGACCTCGCCGGTGGCGACGTTGAGGGCGGCGAAGAGGTCCACGGTGCCGTTGCGTTTGTAGTCGTGGGTCATCGTGGCGGCCCTCCCGCGTCTGATCGGCAGCGACGGCTGGGTGCGGTCCAGGGCCTGGACCTGGGTCTTCTCGTCGAAGCTGAACACCACCGCCGCCTCGGGGGGATCCAGGTACAAGCCCACCACGTCGCGCAGTTTCTCCTCGAAGTTCTTGTCGTTCGACAGCTTGAACACATCAATCCGCCAGGGCCGCAGACCGTGGCGGCGCCAGATCCGCGCCACGGAGTCCTTGCCGACACCGTGGCGGGCCGCCATGGCGCGCGTCGACCAGCACACCGACCCGTCATCGGGCGCCGCGGCGACGGTATCGGCCACGATCGCCATCTCCAGTTCGTCGCTGATCACCGGCGGCCGGCCGCGCCCCGGCGCCACCCGCCCCACACCGGAAACACCCGACTCGGCGAACCGCCTGCGCCAACGACGCACCGTGTTCGGCGCCACACCGCAACGACGCGCGATCACCTCGTTCGCCACCCCGTCGGCGGCCAACAACAACACCTCCGCCTGGCGCACCACCCGATGCGGCAGCACACCCGAACGGCTCATCGCCTCCAACTCGTCGCGCTGCTCGCGAGACATCACCAACGGGGCCGCAGGAAGACTCATACCAACACCCTACCACACCCGTCCAACAAATAAGCGACACACCACTAGCTTCCCGAACGCATGACGCTTCTGGTTGTATGGCGATCGGTTCCAGTTCGTTGGTATACCTGATATCTGAGAGATTTGCTGTGGCTCAATATAGTCGACTAGCAGATTGAGCATGAAATAGTTTGAGCCATAGGGGTGCTGATTATATGGTGGGTCAAAGTATGCAAGATCAAAATCGCCAACATCGGAGATCAATTCATTCGTATCGACTTGATGAACCTCAACAGCACAATCGTACGAACTAAGGACTGGGGCTCGCAATCGTATTTGCCCAGTAATTCGCTCGAGAGCATCCGACCCAGATCCTCCGAACTTACCTTTCCCCGTACGCTTGTCCTTGTAGAATCCTTTGAAGACTCCGGCTGTATTGGCATGAACCGAAGCGCTCGAAAGAAGCGGGCCAACCAACAGGTCGAATAGCTCCGGAGTCTCAGCACCGATCAGTGTTCGGAATTGATCGAGCCGCCGTGCGTTCTCCCGCGTATAGAACACTCGCTCCCCTATTCCGATCGAGTCATCGTCTTTGGGAGCATAGAGTCGTTCAATGAATCCGGGATCGCCGCCGACATCATAGTCCACTAGCTGGTTCAGGCGCTCGACTATTGCCGCAATCTTGTCCATGTTGACGGAGGAGCGATTCGTAAGGTAGCATCTATTTACAACGCGCGAGTATGACTCTAGATCATTCACAACGAGTTGCGAGGCGAGCGACTTAAACAATCGCGAAACGACACCAGATCCGGCAAACCCGTCAAGAATCCGTAGTTTCTCTCTTCCGAGTTGAGATGCTACATCTGCAGTGACGTCGCCGATAGGGCCGAGTAGCGATCGCTTATTGCCAATATACGTGATGATTTGTTCACGGTAGTACTCTGGACATTCTCCAATATCCAGGTTATGTCCAAAGAGTTGTGGCTGGATCGCCGACCCGGTGGCTGCCGTCACGAACTCCTCCTCTCTAGTCGATGTGGAGATTACAGGGGTTTGTATCCGTTGATCGTGGATCTCAACGCGGTCGGCGAGGACGGCTAGGGGGCGACCCTCTCCAGGGGCGCCCAGGCGACCAGCAGGCGCTTCTCCCCTATGTCGGGGAATCGAACGGTCACCTCGGCGTCAGAACCGGTGCCGGAGGCGTCGACGACCACGCCGGTGCCCCAGGCGGGATGTCGCACGTCGGCGCCCACCGGTAGCTCCGCAGCTCCGAGAGCACTCCCGGAACCAACAGAGGTCGCAGGCGTGCCGCGAAGGGCGCGCTCGACCTCGGCCTCCCGCCTCGCCGTTCGGCGGTCGCCGAGATCCGCTCCACCTAGCCGATCTGAGTGGTCGCGCCGTGGCACGCGCTCAGGACGGCCCGACACCTCGCGCAGCAGCTCGGCGGGGATTTCCTCGAGGAACCGGCTCGGAAGGTTGAACTGCGCACTGCCCCACATGGTGCGACGCTGGGCATCGCTGAGGTAGAGCCGCTCACGCGCTCGTGTGACGCCCACGTACGCCAATCGGCGTTCCTCCTCCATCTCCTCGGGGTCGTCCAGCGCCTGCATCCTGGGGAACATCCCCTCCTCCAGGCCGGTGAGGAACACCACGGGGAACTCCAACCCCTTGGCGGCATGGGCGGTGAGCAGCACCACCTTGGACTCGTCGCGGTCCAGATCGTCGATGGGCGACACGAGCACGGTCTGTTCCAGGAAGTCGCCCACCGTCTCGTGGTCCTCCGCCGACGCCAACAACTCGGCCAGGTTCTCCAGACGGCCCTCCGCCTCCATGTCGTGCTGGGCGGCATCCTCATAAAGCTCTTCCAGGTAGCCGCTGCGGGTCAGCAAGAAGTCCAGCACCGGCTTGGGGCCCTGGTCGAGCCATCCGGCGGCCTCGTCCAGGAGCGCCGTGAACCTCTGCACTCCCGCCAGCGCACCGCCGGGGACGCCGGCCTCGGCGGGCCGGCGCAGAGCCTCGCTGAAGGGCAACCCCGTTTGGGCAGCCCAGCCGTCCAGGCGCTCGACGGACCGGTCACCGATGCCGCGGCGGGGCACGTTCAGGACCCGTTTCAGGCTCACCTCGTCGGCAGGGTTCACCACGGCGCGCAGATACGCCAAGGCGTCCCGCACCTCTCGGCGGTCGTAGAACGCGGTCCCGCCGATGACCTGGTAAGGCAAGTCCTCGCCGTTCAGGGCGGTCTCGAGCGCCCGGCTCTGGGCGTTGATCCGGTACATCACGGCCACGTCACTGAGGGCATAGCCGTCCGTGGCAAGCCGGCCGATCTCCCGCACCACCCAGCGGGCCTCGTCGTCCTCGTCCGTGGCCCGGTACCAGGTGATCGGGTCGCCCCGGTCGGCGTCGGTCCAGAGTCGCTTCGGGTGACGGCCGAGGTTGTGGGCGATCACGGCGTTGGCGGCGTCCAGCACGTTCTGCGTCGAGCGGTAGTTCTGCTCCAGCAGGATCACGGTCGTGTCCTCGAAGGCGTCCTCGAAGTCCAGGATGTTGCGCATGGTGGCGCCGCGGAACCGGTAGATCGACTGGTCCGCGTCTCCCACCACGACGATGTTGCGATGCCGCGATCCGAGCATCAACACCAGATCGTTCTGTGCCCGATTGGTGTCCTGGTACTCGTCCACGAGGATGTGCTGGAAGCGCTCCTGGTAGTCGGCCAGCACGTCGGGGTGCTCACGGAACAGGCGGACCGTCTGCCCCAGCAGGTCATCGAAGTCCATCGCCCCGGCGCGCTGAAGGCGGCGCTGGTACTCGGCGTAGACCTGTGCGGTTTGTTCGAGATAGCGGCGCGAGTCGGCGACTGACAGGGCGTAGGCGTCAGGAGCAATCATGTCGTTCTTGGCGGCGCTGATGCGACCGTGGACGGCCTGGGGGGTGGAACGGCGCGTGTCGAGACCGAGATCGGCCATGACGTAGCGCGTCAGCCGGACCGAGTCGGCCTGGTCGTAGATGCTGAAGCCGGCGGGATAGCCGAGGCGCTCGGCCTCGCGACGCAGGATCCGCGCGCAGGCGGAGTGGAACGTGCGCACCCACATGCTGTGCGCCACCGGTCCCACCAGTTCCACCACGCGGCTGCGCATCTCGTCGGCGGCCTTGTTGGTGAACGTGATGGCCAGGATGGCGAAGGGCGAGATCCCACGGTCGGTGATCAGGTGGGCGATCCGATGCGTCAGCACCCGCGTCTTGCCCGACCCGGCGCCCGCGCTGACCAGCAGCGGGCCCCGCTCGTGCAGGACGGCGTCGTACTGGGCGGGGTTGAGCGGCGCCATCGTCGGCACCCTATCCGTGGGGGCTGACAGCGCCCCTCCCCCGATCAAGGTGCCCGATGCGGGGAGCCGTAGAGGTGGGCGGTACCATCGGCATCGTGACAGAACAAGCCGACCAGCCTGCGACCGAAGACGTCGAATCGCCTTCGACCGAGGGTGCCGAATCGCCATCGACCGAGCGAGTCACAGCCGATCCAGTGGCCGCGGACGGCGGAGCCGCCGACGTTCCCGCCGCCATCGAAGCTCCGGAGGATGCCCCGGACACGACGGCCGGAGTTGCCGCCACGGGGGCGCCGGACGGCGGAGCTGCCAGCGAGGCTGCCGACACAGCAACGACGAACAGCGCAACCGCTGAAGACTCGGCCGACACGGCAACAACAGATAGCGGACCCGCCGAAGAGACAGCCGACACAGCAACGACGAACAGCGCAACCGCCGAAGAGACAGCCGACACGACAACAACAGCAAGCGGGATCGCCGACGAGACCGCCGCCACAGCAGCGACGGGCCCTGTCGCCGCCGCGGCTCAGGAGACCTCGGACACCGCGCCGCCGGCCGGCCGGCCGGCTCCGGCCACAGACGACCGCAGTCCAGGAATCGGCACCCCGATCCCGTCCGCTGCCACCACGGGTGGCCTCAGCAGCGGGGACATCGTCTCGGGCGTCGTCAGTTCCGTCGAGCGCCGGGAGCTGGAACTGGATCTGGGGTCGAGGCGTATCGGCGTGATCGGCAGCCGGCATTGGGCGGCGGGTCTCGACGTCGATCTCACGGTCGAGGCGAAGGTCGGTGACACCGTCGAGGCCGCGGTCCTGGTGCGTGAGGATCACAAGCAGCGCATCGTCCTGTCGCGGAGTTGGGGCCGCCAGCAGCGGGCCTGGGAGACGGCCGCGAATGCCCGCAAGACCGGCGAGATCATCTCAGGCACCGTGACCGACGCCGTCGCAGCCGGTCTCACCGTGGACATCGGCATCCGGGCGTTCGTCCCGGCCTCAATGGCGGGATCCGACGACCTCGAGTCGCTGGTCGGCACAGTTGCGGACTTCAAGGTCACCGAGGTGAACCAGCTGAAGGGTCGCTGCATCCTGTCCCGGAAGGCGGCGTTGCGCACCCGCGAGCGGCAGGCCGCCCGCAAGCGACTCGCCGAACTGGCGCCCGGGACGGTGGTGCACGCCAGGGTCACGAAGGTCGAGGACTTCGGTGCGCTGGTGTTCGCCGAGGGCGACCTCCGGGGCCGGATCCGCCGCAGCGAGTTGAGTTGGTTCCGCGTCCGTCGCCCGAACGATGTCGTATCGGTGGGGGACGAGCTGGAGGCGCGCGTGCTGCAGACCGCTCCCGCCAAGATGAGCCTCGACCTCTCTCTGCGGATCGGCGACGATCCGTTGGCCGGAATCAGTCCGGGCGAGCGACATCAGGCCACCGTCGACTCGCTGGCACCGTTCGGGGCGTTCGTGACCGTCGGTGACGGGATCAAGGGCCTCGTACCGACCGCTGAGTTGTCCGAACACCCCATCCGGCATCCGCGGGAAGTGGTGGTCCCTGGCGACAGCGTGCTCACCGAGGTCACCAAGGTGGATCGTCAGCGACGCGAGCTGGAGTTCTCGGTGAATCTGGCGATGCTCGTACAACCCTCCGGCACGGACTGAAGCCACCCCGGCCGGCCGGCGTCACTCCCACTCGATCGTGCCGGGGGGTTTGGACGTGACGTCGTAGACGACCCTGTTGACACCGGGCACCTCGGCGACGATCCGCCCGGCCATGGTTTCGAGCACGTCGTACGGCAGGCGCGCGAAGTCGGCGGTCATGGCATCCGCGCTGGTCACGGCCCGGATCACAATCGGGTGACCGTACGTGCGCTCGTCCCCCATGACGCCCACCGAGCGGACGTCCAGCAGCACCGCCAGCACCTGCCATACGTCGCGGTCGAGCCCCCCGCGACGGATCTCGGCGCGCACGATGGCATCCGCTGCACGAACCATCTCGACCCGCGGCGGCGTGACCTCGCCGACGATGCGCACGGCAAGGCCCGGACCGGGGAACGGGTGGCGCCACACCACCTCGGAGGGCAGGCCGAGCCGCTCGCCCACGAGTCGCACCTCGTCCTTGAACAGATCCCGCAGCGGCTCCACGAGCTCCAACTGCATGTCGTCCGGGAGCCCACCCACGTTGTGATGGCTCTTGATCCGGGCGGCCACGTCGCCCCCGGACTCGATCACGTCGGGGTACAGCGTGCCCTGCACCAGGAAGGCCACGTCGCCGAGCGCCCGCGCCTCGGCCTCGAAGATGCGCACGAACAACTCACCGATGATGAGCCGCTTCGCCTCCGGGTCGGCGACGCCGGCGAGTGCGGCGAGGAACCGCTCGGCGGCATCCACCAACACCAGCCCCTCGCCGCCGAACGTCTCGCGCACCTGATCGGTCTCGCCGGCGCGCATCAGCCCGGTGTCGACGAACACGCAGGTGAGGCGGTCGCCGATGGCTTGGCTCACCAGCGCGGCGGCAACCGCCGAGTCGACGCCGCCGGAGAGCCCGCACACGGCCCGCCCGTCACCCACCTGTGCTCGGATCGCGGCGACCGAGGTCTCGACGATGCAGTCGGGCGTCCATGCAGGGGCACAGCCGCAGGCCTCGTACAAGAAGTTCTCCAGCATGCTCTGACCGTGAAGGGTGTGCGCCACCTCGGGGTGGAACTGCACACCGAACAGGCCGCGCTCGGGATCCTCGAACGCCGCGGCCGGCGAGTCCGCGGTCACGGCGGTCACCACCGCACCGGTCGGGGGACGTACGACCGCGTCGCGATGGCTCATCCAGACTTCCTGCGCGGCGGGAAGGCTGCCGGAGACCATCCTCCCCGGGCGGGTCACGTCGAGCTGCACGCGGCCGTACTCCGCCAGGCCGCTGCGGTCCACCTTGCCACCGAACTCGTCAGCCAGGAGTTGTGCCCCGTAGCAGATGCCCAGAACCGGGACCCCGAGTGTCAGGATCTCGGGATCGAGGCGGGGGGCGCCGGGGGCGTGCACCGACTCGGGTCCGCCACTGAGGATCAAACCCGTGGGCCGGCGACGGCGCAGGGCCGCGGCACTGATGTCGTGCGGGACGATCTCGCTGTACACGCGGGCCTCGCGCACCCGCCGTGCAATGAGTTGCGCGTACTGGGCGCCGAAGTCGACGACCAGCACGCCGCCGCGCCCACCGGCGGCGGTCACCACGCCGTTCACAACCCCATGCCCACGCCCTGGTGGCGTTGAATTGCCTTGCCCTCGGTGGCGATCGACGGCGCCACCATCACCTCGGCCTTCTGGAGTTCCTTGAGCGTGGTGTGGCCGCTCGCTGCCATGGCGGTTGACAGGGCGCCGAACAGGTTGCTGCGCCCGTCGGCCTCCCGGGCCGGCCCGAGAAGGATCTCCTCAAGCGACCCGCGGCGGCCCACGTGCACGCGTGCGCCACGAGGCAGCGCCGCGTGCGGTGTCGCCATTCCCCAGTGATAGCCGCCGCCCGGCGCCTCGAAGGCCGCCGCCAGCGGGGAGCCGAGCATGACCGCGTCGGCGCCGCAGGCGATGGCCTTGGCGATGTCGCCGCCGGTCGCCATGCCGCCGTCGGCGATGATGTGGGCGTAGACGCCCGTCTCATCCAAGTGGCGCATGCGCGCGGCCCGCACGTCGGCGATCGCGGTCGCCTGGGGAACACCGATGCCGAGCACGCCCCGGCTCGTACAGGCAGCGCCCGGTCCCACACCCACCAGAACTCCGGACGCTCCGGTGCGCATGAGATGCAACCCGGCCTCGTAGCTGGCGCAGCCACCCACGACGACCGGCATGGGAAGCTCCCGCACGACCTTCTTCAGGTTCAGCGGCGTGCGGGCTCGCGACTTGTGCTCGGCGGTCACGACCGTGCCCTGGATCACCAGCAGGTCCACCTCGGCGGCGGCGAGACGGCCGAGCAACTCCGTGGCGCGCTGCGGCGTCACGGCCGCGCTGACCAGCGAGGCGTGCTCCCTGATCTGCTGCACCCGCTCGCCGATCAACTCCGGGATGACCGGGGGGGCGTACACCTCCTGCACGCAGGCCGTCGCCTCTTCGGCGGCTGCGCTCCGGATCGCCTCGAACGCCGGGGCGGGGTCCTCGTAGCGGGTCCACAGGCCCTCGATGTTCAGCACAGCTATGCCGCCGAGCCGGCCGATGAGCGCGGCCGTCTCCGGCGACACCACGCTGTCCATGGCCGAGGCGAGCAGGGGAAGGGGCCGGCGGTAGGCGTCGATCTCCCAGGAGATGTCGACGTCGTCGGGGTCGCGGGTGCGCCGGGCGGGAACGATGGTGATCTCGTCGAGCCCGTACGCCCGACGCCCGCTCTTACCGAATCCGATCTCGATATCCGCCACCGCTGCACCTCCCCTCCCGGAGCATACGCAGCGCACCAACCCATCCGGGGCATCCACCGCCTCGCCGGATGCGGACGGAGGCGGGGACGCCAGAATCCGGCAAGCACGCGAGGGCGGTGATGCCGGGGGCTAGCGCAGGCGTGCCATTTTCGGAGGCCGCCGGAGCGCCACCGGCGTCACCGCCCGGGCCGCCGGGCACGTTCAGAGGCGGGCGGCAGCGGCTGTGATGGCCTTCCAGGCGGCCTCCACGTGATGGAAGCGCGTGGAGACCGTGCCCACCGACAGGCGCAGCGTGTAGCGCCCGTCGAGCACGGTGTGGGTGACGTAGAAGCGCCCGGAGCCGTTCAAGTCGGCGAGGATACGCCGGTTGGCCTCGTCGCCACCCCGGTGGCGGAAGCACACGAGGCTGAGCGGTGCGGGAGCGGCCAGGGCGAAGTCGGGGTGCTCGGATACCCAGCCGGCGAACTGCTGCGCCCAGGCGACCCCGGAGCGGATGTGGGCCTGCAAGCCCGCCGCCCCGTACCAGCGCAGGACCAGCCAGAGCTTGAGCGAGCGGAAGCGGCGCCCCAGCGGCACCTGCCAGTCCCGATAGTCGATCACCGTCCCCCTGTCGCTCTCGGGATTGCGCAGATACTCGGGGGTGACGCTGAGGGCGTCCGTGAGCACCTTGCGATCGGCCACCCACATGGCCGTGCAGTCGAGGTTGGTGAGCAGCCACTTGTGCGGGTTGAAGCAGTAGCTGTCCACGGCGCCGAGGCCGCGGTTCACGAAGCGGAACTCGGGGCAGACCGCCGCGGCGCCGGCGAGGGCACCGTCCACGTGCGTCCACATTCCCTCGGCGCCGGCGATGGCCGCCAGGCGCGCCACGGGGTCGAACGCCAGCGATGAGGTCGTCCCCGAGGTGGCCACCACGGCGCACGGCACCAGGCCCGTCGCACGATCGGCGGCGACCGCACCCTGAAGGGCCTCGGGGCTCATGGCGTAGATGTCGTCGCCGGCGACGTAGCGGACGCGGTCGGCGCCGAACCCGGCGATGCGGGCACTCTTGTAGATCGACGAGTGGGCGTGCTTGGAGGTGTAGACGACGAGGTCGGCGAGGGTCGCACCGGCCGCCGAGCCCAGCACCCGCTCCCTGGCAGCGACGAGCGCGCACAGAGCCGAACTGGAGGCCGAGTCCTGGATCACCCCGCCGCCGGCTCCGTCGCTGCGGAACCGTCGAGGCAGCCCGCACAGTTCCACCAGCCAGTCCATCACAAGGGTCTCCAGTTCGGTGCAGGCCGGGCTGCTGGCCCACAGCATGCCCTGCACTCCCAGACCCGACGAGAGCAGATCGCCCAGGATGGCGGGGCCTGTGGCCGGTGAGGGGAAGAAGGCGAAGAACCCCGGCGCCTGCCAGTGGGTGAGGCCCGGCACGATGACGCGGTCGAGGTCGTCGAGAACGGCGTCGAATCCTTCCGGCTCGGCGGGGGGCGACGCCGGCAGCCCGGCCGCAACCTCTCCGGGGCTCACCTGCGACAGCACCGGGTAACTCTCGATCTGCTCGTGGTAACGCGCCACCCAGTCCAGGAACCGCTTACCCCACAGGCGCAACTCCTCCGGCGTCATGTGCGGCGCCACCGGTGCGGGGTCGTCGAGCGGCGTGCGGTCGCCGTGGTCGTCGACGAAGTCCATGAGCAATGTCTAGCGCCTCCGACAGCGGTGGAGCGCAGGCAGAACGCTCAGATGGCGCCACGGCGGCAGCAGCGCGCCCAGTCCAGCGGCGATCAGCACGCAGGTCGGGGACGAGACAGCGGTGACGCCCCGGGGGACCAGGGGGCCGCGCGCCCGACCCTCTAGCGCGCCGCTAGTCCCGTGGCGAGGAGAGCGAAGCGGATCGGCCGAGGCCGGGAGTCGGCGCTCCCGGGACCTCACGAGGAACATGACTGCGCTGTTCACGACCCAGAATCCTGCCACCAGGGAAGTCTCGGTTCGCCATTCGACGAGATGAAGGCTGCCATCTACAGTTCGAGCTTCCGACAATTCGCGCTGGCTGAGATATCGTGAAGATCAACATCTGCCTTGCCCCGGGGAACAATGCCGCACGCCGCCGCGACAAGGATGCTCACGGGGTGCGGAGGATCTGCAAGGCGTCACTCGTTCTCGTCGCGATCGGGGCGCTGCTCGCCCTACTCGGCACTGCGGTCGTTTCCTCGGCCGCCACCGGCCAGCAGGCCGATGACGCGGTGCGCATCGTCGCCCGCAAACTCGCCAACGGCAGAATCGAGTTCGGACTCCAGCAACGCCACACCGACAACTCCTGGGGCGACCGCCAACTCCCCCGCGTCCGCTTCTTCCCCACCACCGCCCGAGTCGACCGCTGGCTCGCCAGCTCACCTCTGACAGTGCCAGTCGGCGAGGTGCGCATCGTCGCCCGCAAACTCGCCAACGGCAGAATCGAGTTCGGACTCCAGCAACGCCACAGCGACAACTCCTGGGGCGACCGCCAACTCCCCCGCGTCCGCTTCTTCCCCACCACCGCCCGAGTCGACCGCTGGCTCGCCAGCTCACCGATCTCGTTGAGCGCCACGCAACCGCCGCCACCACACCGAGCGCCACGCCGGCAACCCGATTCACCGCGGTCGCCGCCGGAAGCGACCACACGTGCGGGTTGCGCGGCGATGGCTCCATCACCTGCTGGGGCGACGTAGAGCAGGCCAACCCACCCGACGGACAATTCACGGCCATCACCGCTAGCAATAGTCATTCCTGCGGGCTCCGCACCGACGGCACCATTCGATGCTGGGGGGATTCGAGTGTCTTGACCTTGCGCTTTCCCCCCGGCTGGCAGATTCGTCCGGGCAACTGGCTGGTACAGGGAGGGTTCTATTATGAGGTGCCCGACGAGCGGTTCATCGCCATCGACGCAGGTGAGACCTATTACTGCGGACTACGCAATGACGCCAGCATTACCTGCTGGACCATGATCAGTGATGAGGTGTTCGCCCATGAGAGCGACCAAGAACGGCTCAGCTACAGGGCGCTTGTGATGAGCGATGGTCCCGACGGGCAATTCACCGCCATCGCCGCCGGAAGACATCACTCCTGCGGGCTGCGCACCGACGGCACCATCGCCTGCTGGGGCAACAACTTCTACGGGCAGGCCAGCCCACCCGACGAGCACTTCACCGCCATCACAGCCGGCTCCAATCATTCCTGCGGGCTGCGCACCGACGGCACCATCGCCTGCTGGGGAGACAACGACGCAGAGCAGGCCAGCCCACCCGGTGGACAATTCACCGCCCTCACCGCCGGCTACGACTATTCCTGCGGGCTGCGCACCAATGGCAGCGTCGCCTGCTGGGGCGACGACAGGGTCGGGAATGCAAGCCCGCCGGAAGGACAATTCGCCGACGTCACCGCCGGCGGTTCTTCCTGCGGGCTGCACACCAACGGCACCATTACCTGCTGGGGCTATGCCCCGAACAGGCGAAGTCGCAGGCAAGACGGAAGATTCGCGACCATCGCTATCGGCTCCGGTCATTCCTGTGGGCTGCGCACCGACGGCACCATCGCCTGCTGGGGCGACAACGACATCGGGCAGGCCAGCCCACCCGGCGGCCAATTCACCGCCCTCACCGCCGGCTACGATCATTCCTGCGGGCTGCGCACCAACGGGACCATCACCTGCTGGGGCGGTTGGGATCCGGGAAGGATCACCCCACCCGGCGGACAATTCAGCGCCCTCACCACCAGCGGTAGCCATTCGTGCGGACTGCGCGTCAGCGGCACTGTCGCCTGCTGGGGCGACAACGGCGAAGGGCAGGCCAACCCACCCGCAGGACAATTCACCGCCCTCACCGTCGACAAAGAATTGTCCTGCGGGCTGCGCACGAACGGCACCATCACCTGCTGGGGCGACAACTCCAGCGGGCGCGCCAGCCCGCCGGACGGGCGATTCACTGCTCTCAGCACCACCGGATTCCGTTCCTGCGGGCTGCGCACCGACGGCACCGTCGCCTGCTGGGGCCACGACTACGACGGAGAAGCAAACCCGCCCAACGGACGATTCACCTCCATCACCACGGGCGAAAGTCATGCGTGCGGGCTGCGCACCGACGGCACGGTCGCCTGCTGGGGTTCCTTCCGCGGGCGCAGAACCGGTCCACCCGACGGTCAGTTCGTCGCCATCACAAGCGACGGGCTCCGATCATGCGGGATTCGCACCGACGGCACCATCTCCTGCTGGGGCGACGAAGAGTACAACCTGGTCCGACCACCGGACGGACAGTTCACCGCCATCGCCGACGGGTGGGCTTCCTGTGCTGTGCGCACCGACGGCACCATCGCCTGCTGGGGCGACAACAGATTCGGGCAGGCCCGACCCCCTGGCGAGCAGTTCACGGCCGTCTCAGCCGGCACCGATCATGCCTGCGGGCTGCGCACCAACGGGACTATCTCGTGCTGGGGCAACGACATGTCCACTCAAATCACGCCGCCTGACGGCCGGTTCACCGCCGTCACCACCGGCGGCGTCCATTCCTGCGCACTGCGTCCCGACGGCACCATCACCTGCTGGGGCGGCAGCCACGCCGGACAGGACTCCCCACCGGACGGGCAGTTCACTGCCGTCACCACCGGCGGCGTCCATTCCTGCGCACTGCGCACCAACGGCACCATCACCTGCTGGGGCGGCAGCCACGCCGGACAGGACTCCCCACCGGACGGGCAGTTCACTGCCGTCTCCGTCGGCTCCGCCCATTCCTGCGCACTGCGCACCAACGGGACTATCTCCTGCTGGGGCCTCAACTACGACGGACGGGCCAACGCGCCCAGAGGGCAATTCTCCGCCATCGCGGCCGGCCATTCTCATTCGTGCGGGCTGCGCACCGACGGCACCATCACCTGCTGGGGAAGCGATGCCGGGGGCGACACCTCACCGCCGGACGGGCAGTTCGCCGCCATCACCCCTTTCTGCGGGCTGCGCACCGACGGCACCATCGCCTGCTGGGGTAGAGCCGCGACGCACAAGCGAGGCCTGCCCGCGATGCCGCAGGGACGATTCGCGGCCATCGAACTCGGCTTCGACTACTCGTGCGCGCTGCGCACCGACGGCACCCTCGCCTGCTGGGGGGCCGACCCGTCCGACTTCGCCGGAAACAGGCGCTCAAAGCCCGCGCCGGACGGCGTCCAGCACCTCTTGCCCGCACGTCCCGGTGGCTGATCGCCGCCCATTGGCGACCCCTGCTCACCGCGTGCAGGGGTGAGGGCCACGCTCCCGTGCAACTCAGGGGCCGAGGGCGGTGAGGGGGAGCACGGTGATGCCGTCGGGGCGCTCGTAGCCGTAGCCAGCGGGGGTGAGGACGATCTTCTTGGCGGGCTCGCCCACTCTGGTCATGTCGATCTGTGCGCAGGCCCGCGACAGTGATCGGGCGGCCTCGTCCAGTCGTTCCCCGGCTCCGAGATTGATCTCAACTGCCAGCCACCTGCCGTCGCCGCACTCGATCACGGCGTCGAGTTCATGGCCGTTGCTGTCGCGGTAGTGGTAGACGGCGGCGTCGTGCGCCTCGGCGTAGACGCGGAGATCGCGCACAGCCAGCGACTCGAACATCGGCCCGAGGGTGCTCGGCTCGCGCCACAGCCGCTCCGGGCCGGCGCGCAGTGAGGCCGCCGCCAGCGACGGGTCCACGAAGTGCCTCTTCGGGGTGCTGCGCAGCCTCGCCCTCGACCTGAGGTGGGTGGGCCAGGCGGGGGCGTCCTCCACGACGAACACCCGCCGCAGCGCGGTGAGGTAGTCGGCCACGGCCTTCCGTGACGGGGCGCCGTCGCCGGCGATGTCGTCGGACAGGGTGGTGCTGCCGGCCGCGGTGGCGATGTTCCGGCTCAGCGACGCCAGCAGCCGCAGCACTCCCTCGGGGTTGTGCCGGGTGCGACCCAGGCTGGGGATGTCGGCGCGCGCCACCTCCTGCAGGTAGGCCCGCAGCAGCGTCTGGCACCTGCCCACGGACTGGTCGAGGTGCCGCGGCCATCCGCCCCGGCACAGCGCCTCCACCACGTCCTGCACCGATGCGGGCGGGCGCCCGGCCGAGCACTCTTCGCCGTCGAGCAGGCGGCCGAGCGAGACCTCCCCGGTGGATTCCCCGCTCTCGGCCAGCGACATCGGACGCATCCGCACCCGCACGACCCGCCCCGCGCCCGAATGGCGGGTGTGGTCATCGGTGGGGTGCGCAGAGCCGGTGAGGATGAAATGCCCGCTCCGGCGGTCGGCGTCGGCAATGTGACGGGCACTGTTCCAGAGTCCTGGCGCCAGCTGCCACTCGTCCACCAGCCGGGGGCGGGCGCCGTCGAGCGCCCGACTCGGCAGGAGGCGCGCCGCGGCGATTGCATCCACGTCCCGGTCGAGACGGATCTGGCTCCGCGCGTGGTGCAGCCCTGTCCAGGTCTTCCCGCAGCCCTTGGCGCCCTCCACGACAACGATCGGCGCGATCTCCAAGGCCTCTCCGACCAGCCTGTCGGCGACGCGGGCGAGGTAGCCCTGCGGGGTCATCCTTCCGGGCCGTCCGTCCGGAGCATCGGACGTGCCGTCGAAGTGAGCCATGGCTGGAGTCTAGCTTCGAGATCCACGCGTCGGCCACATTGCAGGCTCTGTACCGGCCATGTTGCAAAGATAAGACCGGCCATATTGCAGAGACTTGATCGACCATCTTGCAGATCCAGCGGGAACCTGTCGCGGGGGTCGAATCCGCACGTGCCGACGGCGCGTGAAGCGGCGGGCGGTCAGGGCACAACCGTACGGCGCCTCCGCAGCAACCCTCCGCCAGAGGTGGCCTCCGGCTCCGGCGCAACGATAGAAAGGGCCGTTCCGGCGAGCAGCGCCCTACTCGGCAGGCGTGGCTGCGGTGGCGAGGACGAGGAGTTGCCGGAGGATTGCCGCCGTGGCGCCCCAGATGGTGTCGCCCGGGATCTCGAAGAAACTGATCGGCCGCATGGTTCCGTCACGGGGCCAGAGCTCCTGGCGGTAGGTCTCCGGTGCCAGCAGTTCGCTCAGCGGCACGTGAAGGATCTTCTCGACCTCGGCGGGGTCGGGGCGCAGCCCCTCGAGGCGGCCGGCGGGCAACTCGGCGACATAGGAATACACGAGGAAGTCGCTACCCACAGTGAAGAACGGGTCCAACTCGCCGATGCGGACCGCGGTGGCGGGATCCAGCCCGATCTCCTCCTGCGCCTCCCGGCGGGCGGTCGCCCACAGGTCGGCGTCGCCGGGTTCGCGACCGCCGCCGGGGAACGACACCTCACGACTGTGCGTGCGCAGGTGGGACGCCCGGCGGGTGAGGATGACAGTGGTCTCGTCCCGTTCCACGTAGAGCGGGATCAGCACCGCCGAGAGCCGTTGCGCAGTCTCGGGAGATTGCGCCGGACGCCGCTCCCGCAGCCGGCGCGACAGAACGCCCAGATCGACCCGGCGAGCCGCCGTCGGGAGTTCCGTCCACGGCGCCAGCGCGCCCGGGCGGGCGCCGGGCGGGCGCGGGATGTGTTGGGGGCCACCCCGGCCCGCGGGGACAGGCATGGGAGGCGGTGAGGGCTCGTCCATCCCTACCTGCGTGAGCGATCCGGTGGAGGCGCGGATCGAACCGCTGGACAGTGGATTCCGGCCTCCGCCGGAATGACGCTCATGCCGTTGGGATCCCCGGTTTGTGGTGGGTCTGACTCGCCAGCATGACGGATAAGGAGATCGGCGGCATCACTCGGCGCGCTCGAGGCCCTTACCGGGCGTGCTGATGTGCCGGCGGGTTTCCACGGCAGCGCGCACGGCGTCGCTGACCGCCACGGTGGCGGCGACTCGCACGGCGTCGACGGAGGCCTCGACATCGCCGACGGAGGCCGCTATCAGGGCATCGCCGTCGAAGCGGGTGTGCGCCGGCATCAGGGCGCGCGCCAGGCCGTCGTGGCCGCTCTGGGCGACCAGCAGGCAGTCGATCTTGGTGAGCCGCACATTGGTGCAGATGACACCGATCGTGGTGCTGGTGCCGAGGGGCGGGCGCTCAGGGGGCCGGAAGTTGCCCGATCGCAGCGAGCGCTCCACCGAGGTGTCGTCGAGATCACCCGCGGCATTCACGGCCAGCAGCGCGACCACGACGGCCTCCCTGCCGTCTGCAGCCGCGAACCGCAGCTGCGCCGAGCCCAGCCCGCTGGGCGTCCGTGCCGAGCGCCAGGATCCCACCGTGGCACCGGCGCCGGCGCCGATCGGCCCGATGGGCCAGCCGCCACCGGGGCCGGTTCCGGCCGGCGTGGCTGCCGTGCGAGCCGCCTCGTAGCCGGCTTCGGCTCCGGGCCAGACCGGGGGCTCACCGGCTCGCAGGTCGTACAGCGACAGGCCGGCGACGATGGGCACGGCTCCGGCCGGCGTCGGGAAGCCGCGCCCGATCTCGGCGCAGTAGCGCACCACGCCCTCGGCAGCCGCCAGCCCGAAGGCCGAGCCACCGGAGAGCACCACGGCATTGAGGCCTTCCACGGTGCGCTCGGGGGACAGCAGGTCGAGTTCGCGGCTCGCCGGAGCGCCGCCACGCACCTCCGCAGAGGCGACGGTGCCCTCGGGCAGTAACACGACGGTGCAACCGGTGCGCCTGCTCGGGTGCGTCCAGTGACCGACGCGGACAACCGCCGGGGATGTCGGGAGCGGGTTCACGAGGGGCACCCCGGGAGCCTCTCGGCATCCGGCCGGAGTGCGCCACTCGCACCGCTCGGAGAGCGCGGCGGCAGCCGCGTGCCGCACGACACGGTCCCCGGGGCGTTCGAACTGGGCGTTCGCCGATGCGGCACTCCGAACTGCCGCGGCCGAAGCGACACCGGCGGCGGCCGGCAGCCTCTGACGTGCACGATCACCGGGGCTCGTCTCAGCAGTAGTGGCGGCGGACCCGCCGGCCGATGTCGCAGACCACCTCGTAGGGGATCGTGCCCAGGTGGTCCGCCACGTCAGTGGCGCTGATGCTCTCATCGCCCTGCGTGCCGATCAGCACGGCTTCGTCGCCGACGGACACGTCGCTCTCCTGCCCGCAATCCACCATGAGCTGATCCATCGTCACCACCCCCGCCACAGGTCGCCGGCGGCCCCCGATCAGCACGGACCCGCCGCGCAGCCCGTAGTCACGCCGCACGCCGTCGGCGTAGCCGATGGGCAGCGTGGCCACGTACCGGTCGGCGTCGAGCCGGTACGCCAACCCGTAGGAGACACCCTCACCTGCGGCAACGCTCTTGACGTACGACACCTGCGTGCGCAGCTCCATGGCCGGCCGCAGCCCATCCACTTCGCCCCGGAGGTCGGCACTCGGCGGCAGCCCGTACAGGGCGATCCCGGCCCGGACCATGTCGTAGCGGCCGCGGCGCCGGATCGCTGAGGCGTCCGACCGGCCACCTGCCAGCAGCAGGGCCGAGTTGGCGGCGTGGCGACGGAACGATCCCGATGCCCGCTCGCCGTCGTCGGCCTCGAGCGCCTTCAGCACCTGCTCGTAGCGTTCCAGTTGCACGTCCGTATGGGGATTCCCCAACTCGTCGGCGACGGCGCAGTGCGTCCAGACGCCCTCGAGGTGGAGTTGAGCCTTGGCCGCGATGGCGCGCGCCAGCAGCACGGCATCGTCGGGGTGGGCGCCGACCCGGTGCATGCCGGTGTCGATCTTGAGGTGCACCGGGAGGCGCCGGTTGCCCGTGGTGGCCGCCGCGGCCGCAGCCGCCAGAGCAGTGGTGCTGTAGACCGAGGGGCGCAGATCGTAGGCCACCACCTCCACCATCTCCGTGGGTCGCGGCTCGGACAGCAAGAGGATCGGCGCCGTCACACCCGCCTGGCGCAACTCGATGCCCTCCTCCACCAGTGCCACCGCCAGCCACGTGGCACCTCCGGCGAGCGCTGCTCGGGCCGCGGCCACCGCCCCGTGCCCGTAGCCGTCGGCCTTGACCACGGCGCACAACCCCGCAGGGGCTGCCCGGCGGGCGAGTTCGGCGGCGTTGGCCTGCAGCGCCGCCAGGTCCACGATGGCCGAGGTGGGTCGCATCAGCGTGACCCGATCTCGGGATCGACCGAGCGCGACGATGGCTCCAGCGCCGCGGCGAGCGCCGCGGGGATGGCTCCGAGCAGATCCCCGGCGATGAGTCCGACCGGCGGCGAGAGGGAGCCGGCCATGCCGTGGACGTGAGCGGCCAGCGCGGCGGCGTCCAGCGGCTCGGCACCCTGCGCCAGGAGAGCGCCGATCATGCCGGCCAGCACGTCCCCGGTTCCCGCCGTGGCCAGGCGGGCGTCCCCGGCAGTCACCAGGCGGGCTTCGCCCCCCGGCGCGGCAACCACGGTGGTCGGTCCCTTGAGGAGCACGGTGGCGCCCGCAGTGGCGAGCAACCGCGCTGCGGCGAGCCGGTCGAAGCCGGGCCGTCGCCCCGCCAGCGCCTCGTACTCCCCGTCGTGAGGCGTGAGGACCACCGGCGAGCGCGCCCCCGCCAGGATCGCCGCCGCGTCGGCGCCGAGAGCCGGCAGGGCGTCGCCGTCCAGCACCAGCGGAACGGTCGCCGACGCCACCAGCGCCCGCACCGAGGCCGCGTTCTGCGGGCTCGGTCCGAGGCCGGGACCCACCACCAGCGAGCCGAAACGCGAGCTGTCCACGTGCTCGTGCCAACCCTCGACGGGCAGCGGGTGGAAGACAACCTCGGTGGGGACGGCCGCGTCCGCCTCGCCGCCCGGCACCGAGAGCCGCACGTATCCCGCCCCCGAGCGCAGGGCCGCCAGCGACGCCAGCGCGGCCGCGCCACGCATGGGTGGCGAGCCCGCCACCACCCAGCAGGCCGAGCGCCACTTGTGGGAGTCATCGGGCCGCCGCGGCCACAGATCAACCACGTCAGCCGTCGTCAGGAGCTGCGCGGTCGCCGAACCGACATCGAGCCCGATGTCGGCGATGCTCACAGTGCCCGCCAGACGGCGCCCGGGATGCAGCAGCAAGCCCGGCTTGAGGGCGGCGAACGTGACCGTGCGCGTCGCCTCCAGCGCACCGCCGCGCACCTCACCGGTGAGTCCGTCCACACCGGACGGGATGTCCACGGCCAGGACCTTGCGCGGGCCGCCGGCGCCGGCGGGCGGGTACCAGGGGCGGTTCAGTCCGGTGCCGTAGGCGGCGTCGATGAACAGGTCACCCGGGGGGATCTCAGCGCTGCCGGGGGCGACGATACGGCACTCGGCGCCGGCCCGTTGCAGGTAGCGGGCCGCAGCCCGGCCGTCGGCGCCGTTGTTGCCGCGTCCGGCCATGACGATGACCGTGCGACCACGCAGCGCCTGCCGCAGGGCGCCGGATGGCCGACCCGACTCGAGCACCGCAGCGGCACCTTCGCTGCGACCGGTCAGCATCTCGACGGCGGCCACCGCAACGGCGGCACCCGCCCGCTCCACGAGCACGTCCGTGCCCTCGGGAGCGGCCTCGTCGATGACCGCCATCTCGGCAGGGGTGACGACGGGAATCACGACGAGACGCTCTCCGGCGAGCGGCAGCGCAACGCCCAGCCGCCGGCCAGTGGATCCCGGCCTCCGCCGGGATGACGTCTCGGGACAGCGCGCCGGATCACGACCGGGCCAGACCCCGCGCCGGGATGACGTCTCGGGACAGCGCGCCGGATCACGACCGGGCCAGACCCCGCGCCAGGATGACGTCTCGGGACAGCGCGCCGGATCACGACCGGGCCAGACCCCGCGCCAGGATGACGTCTCGGGACAGCGCGCCGGATCACGACCGGGCCAGACCCCGCGCCGGGGTGACGTCTCGGGACAGCGAGCCGGATCACAACGGATCGTCGGCCCGCGTCTCGCAGTGCGGGGCGACTCCACCGGGGATGACGGCCACAGCCACGGCGACAGCCAGGCCGGCTGTGTGCGAGAGGCTCAGATGCCAGCCCGTCACCCCGGCACGGTCGGCGCGCGCGGCCGCCCGGCCGCTCAGTCGCAGGCCGACCTGACCGCTGCGGGCCCGCACAACCTCGACCTCCCTGAACGCCACGTCTCCGAAACCGGCGCCGAGTGCCTTCATCGCGGCTTCCTTGGCGGCGAAGCGCACCGCCAGGCGCTCGGTGGGGTCGCAGCGGCCCTCCGCGTAGGCCCGCTCCGCGGGGGTGAAGAGTCGCTCGGTGATGCGCGGGCGGCGCGCCAGCAGGGCACGAAAGCGCGGTACCTCCACGATGTCCACGCCGATCATGGCGACGCTTTGCGCCAGCGCGCGGCCACGGCGGTGAGGTCGCCCGCCAGCAGGTCCTCGGTGGGCACATCCGCGAGGAGCGCCTCGTCGAAGGATGACTCGGTCTCGGTGACGGCGTGGTGGAGTCGGCTGTAGCGGTCGCGGTAGCGCCGCAGGACGTCGGCGGCGGCGGCAGCGGGCAGCCGCTCGTGCAACTCGACGTGCAGCAGCACCACACCCACGGTGTCACCACCCTTGATCTCGGGCACGAGCACGATGAGGCGCCCATCCCGCAGGCCCCGCGTCAGCAGCACCCGGCGCTCCCGGCTGACCTGGCGCTTCGTACCGCGCAACGTGTGGTCGCGGCCCACGCGGGACTCGATCCTGGCCGCCACGCCCGACCGGTCGACGATCTCGATGCGCTCGTCGTCGACGACATAGCGGATGTAGCCGGTGACCTCCGCGACCGCCGGATCGAGTCCCGCCAAGCTCGACAGCGTGTCATAGCTAAGACGTTCAGGAGCGGCGCCCGCGTCCCGGACGGCCGCTACCAGCGGCACGCTCCACAATGCATCCTCGCTGCGGGAGATCCCCACAGTGACCGTCTTGGCCTGATGCCGGATGGCGTCGACGGGTCGGGTCAACTCCTCGGTGGCCTCGGTGAGCGCGGCCAGCAGCCGCTCGAGCACACCTGCCGGCGTCCCCATCTCGCCGTAGTCGATCTCGAAGGCACCCAGTGGGAGCACACCGGTGGCGTAGCGGTAAAGGCCGTCGAGCTGCGCGGCGGTTCCCGCGGGCAGGTGACCGTCGTAACGACCCGCTCGCAGCTGCCGACCGAATTGTTCCGCACCGGCGGCAATCTCCCCCGACAGGCCGGCGAGAAGATCCTCCGCGTCGGCGACGGCACCGTCGGGTGCGGCGTCGAGTGCGGCCTCGATCGCCCCGCGGGTGCGCCGCAGCGGCTCGGCACCCGCATCGATCGCGAGAGCCGCTTCGTAGCCGAAGAGGTGACCGGCCACGGTTACCAGCACGAACGCCACGTCCGGGTGGACGGCGGGCAGCAGCACGGAGTCCCCGGCGGCGCGCGCCAACTCGGCGTCATCGGTCAGCACCACCGGTGCCGCGCGGTGCGCCGCGTAGATGGCCACCTCCTTGGCAACGTCACGAGCCGTGGAGCGGTCCAGGCCCGCCGCGCAGACCAGGATCAACGGCTCCGCCGAGAGATCGATGTGCTTCTTGTCCTCCGTGGTGTCGCACGCCACCGACCGGTAGCACAACTCGGACAGCTTGATTCGCAGCTCCTCCGCCGCCAGCCGGTTGCGCCCATTGCCGACCGTGGCCCAATGGCGCCGCGCCGGGGCGAGTCGCTGCGCGATGTCGGCGATCCGGGAGCGGGACTCCAGGACCTCCGTCATGGCTGCCGGCAAACGTTCGAGAGCCTCCAGCAGCCCTTGGCGGCGCGCCGGGTCAGGAGACAGTCCGAAGCCGTCGGCGATGGCGTAGGCCAGCAGGAAGCCGGCGGCGACCTGGGCGTAGAAGGCTTTGGTGGAGGCCACGCTCATCTCGACGTCGCGCCCATCGGAGGTGTACAGCACCCCGTCGGCGCGGGCAGCCAAGTCGCTCTCCCGTCGGTTCACGACGGCAATCACCGACGCGCCCCGAGCCTGGACCATGTCGACGGTGCGGTTGGTGTCGGTGGTCGTGCCGGACTGGCTGACCGCCACGACGAGGTGATCCGACATGTCGTCGAGCAGCCCGAAGCCCGACAGTTCGCTGGCCAGGCGCGCCGAGACCTCCACGCCCGCGCCGGACAACTCTGCGCCGACGATGTCGGCAATGGCCCGGGCGGCCACCGCCGCAGTGCCCTGCCCGATGACGACGATCCGCGGCGGCAACTCCCCCGTCGCCGGCAGGATCCCATCCAGTGCCACGCTGCGGCGGCCGGAATCCCCCACCAGCCGGCCACGGAGCGTCTTGGCGAACGAGCCGGGCGACTCGCTGATCTCCTTCAGCAGGAAGTGCGGGTAGCCGCGGCGGTCGATGTCGCGCGTGGTGATGCCCGCCGTGGCGACCGGCGGCAACGGGACTTCGGCACCGTCGTAGGACCAGCGCGCCACACCGTCGGTCCGGCCCGCCTCAGCCGCGTCCAGTCGCACCACCTCGCCCGAGGTGCCTCCGCCGTCGGCACCGTCGAGGCGAAGGTAGCTGCTGGTCTGCTCCACCAGCCCGTACGGTTCGGAGGCCACCACGAAGGCGTCGTTCGCCAGACCCACGTACAGCGCTTGACCGCTGCCCCGCCGGGCGAGCAGCAGACGTCCGGGGGCGTCCGTGGTCAGGGACACGATGGCGTGCGAACCTTCGAAGGTCGCGACCGCTGCGGCGAACGCCGCGGTATCCGATCCGCCCGAGCGGCGCAGGCGGCGGGCGAGCCCGGGAACCACCCGAGCGTCGGTGGTCACGGCTCGGGGATACGCAAGGTCGTAGCGGGTGCCCACGGTGGCGTAGTTGTCGATGTCGCCGTTGACCGCGGCGAACACCCAGGGTGGTCCGTCGTCTGCGAGCGAGGCGACAGGGTGGGCGTTGGACTCGGTGATGAGACCCACGCTGGCCCAGCGGGTGTGCGCCAGGACTGCACAGCGCGCCCCAGGCCGCGCCAGCGCCGCCCGCAGGGACTCATCATCGGTGAGAGCCGACCTCAGCACCCGTGTGTTGTCGCCCAGGTCACCGACCTCCACAGCCGTCTTGTAGATGTGGACCGAGGTGGCCGCATCCTGCCAGCGGCTCCCGGAACGACCCAGAGCGTCGGACACCTCGGGGTTCGTCACCGCCGGCTCGCCGGAGGAAACAACCACGGCGATTCCCGCCGAGTCCCGGCCCCGCACCTCGAGCCGATCCAGCGCCGACAGCGCCACCTGGATCGACCACCACGCCGCGACGAGCCCCTCCGTCGCGCCCGGCGCGTCGTGCCCGAGGAAGTCGGCCACCGCCGACGCGGTCGCCAGCCGATCCTCGCGAATGCACCAGAGTGCGTCAGCGAGGGATCCATCGTCGCCACCGAGACGCCGGACCGATTCCGCCACCTCCGCGCGCAGCGTCGCGTCGCGCACGAGACAGGTCAGCCCCGCCGGTCCGGCGAGCCGCTGCGCCGCCTCCGGCACACCGGCGCGCAACTCGTCACCCTGCCCGCCGAGCAGCCGCCGGATCTCCGAGGTGGTGGGTGGTCGGTGGCTCGGCGGGCGGCTGAGAACCGCTACGATCCCGCACATCAGCCAGCCCGCCGCGCCACTTCGGCTGCCAGGGACTCGGCCGCCGACGTGGCCTCGGACTCGGTGCTCGCCTCCACCATCACACGGATCAGCGGCTCGGTCCCCGACGACCGCACCAGCACCCGTCCTCGTTCGCCCAACGCCTCGCGAACCCTCTCGACGGCAGGCTCGATGGCATCCAGCACGCCGGTCGCCCCGCGACCGGTGGCCACGTTGCGCAGCACCTGGGGGGAACGCGTCATCGCCGCCGTCGCCAGGTCCCCGAGGCGCTCCCCCCGGCGGGCTGCGACATCCAACACCTGCACGGCCGTGAGCAGGCCGTCACCCGTGGTGGCGAGATCCCGGAAGACCACATGACCGGACTGCTCGCCGCCCAGTTCCCAGCCGCCGGCTTCCAGCGCGCTGAGGACGTGCCGATCGCCCACCGGCGTGGTCACGACGTCGATGCCCACCTCCGCCATGGATCGGTGCAGGCCGATGTTGCTCATGACCGTCACGACAACCGTCGAGCCTGCCAGCCGGCCGCGTTCGTGGCGGTCGATCCCGCAGAGGGCGATGATGTGGTCACCGTCGATCAACTGCCGATCGTAGGCCACGACCCGATCGCCGTCGCCGTCGAACGCCAGGCCGATCTCACCGGGACGCGTCTCGCCGGCGATCAGGCCGGGCGAGGTCGCCCCGCAGCCGTCGTTGATGTTCCGCCCGTTCGGAGCGCAGGCGACGGTACGCACCGAAGCGCCGAGGCGTCGCAGCAGCGGCGGCGCCAGCACCGAGGTCGCGCCGTTGGCACCGTCGACCACGAGTCGCAGCCCGTCGAGCGCGCCGGGCCGCACCGTCGCCGCCACGCCGTCGAGGTACGCCTCGAGCCGGCCGGAGGCGTCGACGCCGACCGCTCGGGAGGCGTCGGGGCCGGCGGATGACCCGAGGGCGACCGCCACCGCCTCCTGCTCGCCATCGCTGAGCTTCCGCCCCCCGGGTCCGAAGATCTTCACGCCGTTGTCCTGGTACAGGTTGTGCGACGCCGACACCACGATGCCCGGCACCCCGTCGACGGCGCTGAGGAACGCCACCGCCGGGGTGGGGGCCACGCCCAGCAGGTCCACCTCGGTGCCGTGCAGCCCTCGCAGCAACCCGTCGATGAGGTCACCGGCAGAGGGCCGTGGGTCGTGACCGAGGATCACCCGCTCGCATCCGAAGGTGGCGACGACCGCCGCGCCGATGCGGGCGGCGATCTCCGGGGTCACGTCACGGTAGGCGCGCCCCCGTATGCCGTCTGTACCGAACACGTCCGAACCGCTACAACGGCTCGTGGCGGCGCAGGCGCCGCTACCTCTTGGAGTACTGCGGAGCCTTCCGGGCCTTCTTGAGCCCGTACTTCTTGGACTCCTTCTTGCGCGGGTCCCGGGTGAGTAGGCCCGAACGCTTGAGCTTCTCGCGGCAATCGCCGTCGAGAGCCTCGAGCGAGCGGGCGATACCGAGGCGGAGAGCCCCCGCCTGTCCGGTGAGACCCCCACCGGAAATCGTGGCGTCCACGTCGTACACCGACCCGGTGTCGGTCACGCGAAGGGCCTCGATGGCGTGGGAGCGGTGGGAGGGCGACGGGAAGTAGTTCTCGAGTTCCCGACCGTTGATGACGATCCGGCCCTCACCCGGCCCGATGCGGACACGAGCCACGGCCCGCTTGCGGCGACCTGTGGCTTGGACGAGCGGCGATGTCATGGAGTTCTCCTGCCGACCAGCAGTGGCTGTGGCTTCTGGGCTTCGTGGGGATGGACCGGTCCGGCGTAGACCTTGAGTTTCCGGAGCATCTGGCGGCCCAGGCGAGTGTGCGGCAGCATCCCGCGGATGCTGCGTCTCACGACGTCGGCGGGTCGCCGCTGCAGTGCCGTGGCCAGGGTCTCGGAGTGGAGACCACCGGGATAGCCGGAGTGCCGGTACAGCATCTTCCGTTCGGACTTGCCTGCGGTCGTGACGACCTTGTCGGCGTTCACGATGATGACGTGGTCGCCGCAGTCCAGATGCGAGGTGTAGATCGGCTTGTGCTTGCCTCGCAGGATGCGGGCCACCTCGGTCGCCATACGCCCGAGCACCTGACCTTCGGCGTCGACGATCCACCAGACGCGATCCACCTCTGATGCCTTGGGGGTGTACGTGCGCACACCGAAAGGATACGGGCTCGGCACCGGAATCGGCCGCGCCCGAAGGCCGGTTGGGCTCATGAGTAGGCGACCGACTGCAGGCACAGGCCGTGCGGCGGCGCCACGGGTCCTGCCGCCGCCCGATCCCGGCTCGCCAGGACCCGATCCATGTCGGTGGCAGGGCGTCGCCCCCGACCCACCTCGGTGAGGGTCCCGACGATCGATCGCACCATCTGCCGGCAGAAGGAGTTCGCGGCAATGTCGAACAGCAGGAGGCCCGGCTCGGGGGAACTCCAGCCGGCGCGCAGAACCCTCCTCGTCGTGGGCGCCACTCGCACCTCGTCGTCGACGATCTGCGTCGCCCGCGAGCAGAACGAGGCGAAGTCGTGCTCGTCCATCAGCAGCGCCGCGGCCTCAGCCATGGCAGCGATCTCGAGCGGCTCGGGGACGTGCCACGACACCTGCCGCCGGAAGACGTCGGGCTCCGGCGCGTTCCAGATCGTGTAGCGGTACTCCCGCGACAGCGCCGAGAAGCGCGCGTCGAAGTCGGGGGGAACATGCTCGATCGCCAGGACCGCCACGTCCGGTCCGCACATGCGGTTGAGTCCGCTCCCGAGAGCCTCGAGTCGTTCGGGCGAGGCGTCCTCGTCGGCCACGTCGAGGCTCACGACCTGCCCGCGCGCATGAACACCGGCGTCGGTGCGCCCGGCGCACGTCAACTGCACCGGGTAGCCGAGTCGTCGCCCGAGTGCGTCGGCGAGCACACCACCGACCGTCCGCACGCCGCGATTCGGAGCGAAGCCGTGAAACGCCCCTCCGTCGTAGGCGACCCGAAGGCGCAGGCGAGCCACGCCGCGGTGCGTCGGCTAGACGAGTTCGATGCGGGCCATCGGGGCGTTGTCCCCGTAGCGCGGACCGACCCGCAGGATCCGCGTACAACCGCCGGCGCGGTTCGCGTAGCGCGGACCGATGTCGGAGATCAGCTTGTCGGCGATCTCGCGATCGTTGAGGAACGCCACGATCTGACGGTGGTTGTGCAGACCGCCCTTGCGTGCCTTGGTGATCAGCTTCTCGGCGACGGGCTGCATGGCCTTCGCCTTGGCCTCGGTTGTGACGATCGACTCGGCCGCCACGAGGGAGGCCACGAGGTTGGCCAGCATGAGCTTCTGGTGCGAGGCACTTCCGCCGAGGCGGCGGCCCTTGCGCGGTCGGCCGGGCATGATCGGCTCGCTCTCAGTCCCCGGACGCCAGGGCGAGGCCCAACTCGTCGAGACGGGCCGTCACCTCCTCCAGCGACTTCTCGCCGAAGTTGGGGATCGCCAGCAGTTCGAGCGGCGTCCTCTCGAGGAGCGCACCCACCGTGGTGACCTGAGCCCGCTTCAGGCAGTTACGCGGTCGTTCCGACAGGCCCAACTCGTCGATGGGGCGAAGCAGGTCCGACGGCAGGTCGGGCGCCGCGGAGGGATCCAGACCGTCGGGCAGCGACACCTCGGCCAGATTCTCCACGAGTTGCGCCAGCCGGCGCAGGATGCCTCCCGCCGTAGCCATCGCCTCAGCCGGCGTGATGGTCCCGTCGGTGAGCACGTCAACGACCAGTTCGTCGGAGGCCACGTCCCGCTCCCCCGGTGTGGCCTCGACCTCGTAGGCGACACGGCGCACCGGCGAGAACAGGGCGTCCACGGGGACATCACCGATTGTCCCGCCGGCGGGGCGACTCTCGGCGCCCATGTAGCCGATCCCCTGCTCGACGGTGACGTCGACTGCAAAGCGCGCCCGACTGTTGAGCGTGGCGATGTGAAGTTCGGGGTTGAGCACCTCGACGTCGGGGTTGACGCCGAAATGCGCGCCCGTCACCTCCGCCGGACCCAGCACATCGATCCGCAGTTGCACGGGCTCGGGGCTGTGGCTGTGCAGCACCAGATCCTTGAGGTTCAGGATGATGTCGGAGATGTCCTCGACGACGCCCCGGAGAGTGTCGAACTCGTGCAGCGCCTCGTCGAAGCGGACGTGCGTCACGGCTGCGCCCGGAATCGACGAGAGCAGCGTGCGCCGCAGCGCATTACCGATCGTGTAGCCGAATCCTGGCTCCAGAGGACCGATGACGAACTTCTGCCGGTTGTCCTCGGCAGTGGCCGCGGCGACCGTGGGATGTTTGATCTCAAGCATGTGCAACCTCGCTGGAGCTACTTGCTGTAGAGCTCGACTATCAACTGCTCGCGGATGGGCACGTCGATCTGGTCCCGCATGGGAAGCGACACCACGTTCGCGGCCCAGCCCTCCTCGACGACGTCGAGCCAGACGGGTGGCACCCGATCCAGAACATCGACGTTCCACTGCAGCACTGTCATGGCGCGAGCCTTGTCGCGCACTGAAACGGCATCGCCGGCCGTCACCCGGTAGCTCGGGATCGTGACGCGGCGATCATTGACCGACACGTGGCCGTGCCGTACGAACTGTCGCGCCTGGGGTCGGGTGGCAGCCCAGCCGGCTCGGTACACCACGTTGTCGAGGCGCAGCTCGAGGTAGCTGAGCATGTTCTCGCCGGTGACGCCCGAGCGGCGGCTCGCCTCGGCATAGAGGTTGCGGAACTGGCGCTCGGTCAGGCCGTAGGTGAAGCGGGCCTTCTGCTTCTCCTGCAGTTGGAGAAGGTACTCCGAGGCGGTCGTCCGCCGCCGTGAGCGGCCGTGCTCGCCCGGAGGGTAGGGACGCTTGTCGAGCGCCACCGCCTCGCCCTTGGTGCCGAAGATGTTGGTCCCCAGGCGGCGCGACACCCTCGCCTTGGGTCCGGTGTAGCGGGACATCAGACCCGCCGCCTCTTCGGCGGCCGGCAACCGTTGTGAGGCACCGGGGTGACGTCCTTGATGCCGGTGACCTCCAGACCGAGGTTCTGCAGCGACCGGATGGCCGTCTCACGCCCGGAGCCGGGCCCGCGCACCTGCACGTCCACCTTGCGCACACCGAACTCCATGGCCCGCCGGGCCACCTCCTCTGCCGCCATCTGCGCGGCGTACGGGGTGGACTTGCGGGAGCCTTTGAAGCCCACATTGCCGGCCGACGCCCACGCGACGACATTGCCGCGCAGGTCTGTGACCGTGATGATCGTGTTGTTGAAGGAACTCTTGATGTGCACGACACCGTGCCCGATGTTCCTGCGCTCGCGCCGGCGTGGCCGCCGTGCCTGTCTCTCTGCCATAACCCCTCGGTACGTCTCGTGAGCGGTGCGATGCCGCGCCCGGGTGGGCGCGGCTACCGGTCGTGGTGGTTGGGCGCTCCGGTCGGCGCCGCAGCCACTTCTGCCTTACTTCCTCTTCATGACGGTCTTCTTGCCCGCCACCGTCTTGCGTGGTCCCTTGCGCGTCCGGGCGTTGGTATGGGTGCGCTGGCCCCGCACCGGCAGGCCCCGGCGGTGCCGGATGCCCTGGTAACAGCCAATTTCCAGCTTGCGGCTGATGTCCTGGCCGATCCGGCGGCGCAAATCACCCTCCACTTTGAGATTGCGCTCGATGTGGGCCCGGAGACGGGCCACTTCCTGCTCAGTCAGATCCTTGACCCGCACGTCGGGGCTGATTCCGACCGCCTCGCAGGTCTGCGCGGCGATGGTGGAGCCGATGCCGAAGATGTACGTGAGCGATACCACCGCGCGTTTGTTCCGCGGGATGTCGACGCCGGCGATGCGCGCCATGTCAGCCCTGCCTCTGGCGGTGCCGCGGGTTCTCGCAGATCACCCGCACGCGACCGTGGCGACGGATGACCCGACACTTGTCGCACATGGCCTTGACGCTGGGACGCACCTTCATCTCCGCTTCCGCCTTCGTGTCGCTACTTGTCGCTCGTCCGGTTGGGTCGGTCGGCTCACCGCCCGCCGCTCCGGCCGGGGCACTCCGCTACTTGTACCGGTAGGTAATGCGTCCGCGCTGCAGGTCGTACGGCGTGAACTCCACCTGCACACGGTCTCCGGGAAGGATGCGGATGTAGTGCATCCTCATCTTCCCCGAGATATGTGCCAACACTTGGTGACCGTTGTCGAACTCGACCTTGAACATGGCATTGGGAAGGGATTCCAGAACCTTCCCCTCCATGAGGATCGCGTCTTGCTTGGATTTCGCCAGAGTCCTACTCCCGCCTCGAACGCGACCTACCAGCCTACCGAGGCAACGTCAGCGGCACCAACCCGCGGATCACACCCGCCAGCCGATCGAAGACGTCGGCGGGCTCGCCGATGCCGTCAACGCGGTGCAGCAGACCTCGCCGGTCGAACCAGCCGACCAGGGGCGCCGTCTGCGTCTCGTAGAGCTCGAGGCGCCGGGCAATGCCGGCGGCGGTGTCGTCGGTGCGACCGCGGGCCATCAGCCGACCCGAGACCTCGTCGGTGCCGACCTCGAGCAGCACGGCCCCGGCGAGACCATCGGGGGCGGTCATCTCGGCGAGGGCCTCGGCCTGAGCCGGTGTTCGCGGAAACCCGTCGAGCAGGACCGTGGCTCCGGTCGCCAGCAGCGCGCCGAGCCGGTCAGCCACGACGTCGAGCATCATGTCGTCGGGCACCAGTTCGCCCGCGGCCATGATGGCGCCGGCGCGACGGCCCAGCGGGGTGTCGGAGGCGGCAGCGTCCCGCAGCATGTCCCCGGTGGACACATGGACCACCCCGTCGAATCGCTCGGCGAGCATTGCGCACTGCGTTCCCTTGCCCGCACCCTGACGTCCCAGGACGGCGATCACGCCGCCCATGTCAGGCGCTCCCGGTGGTCACTTCAAGAAGCCTTCGTAGTTGCGCAGCATCAGCTGGCTGTCGATCTGCTTCATGGTCTCGAGTGCAACGCCCACGGCAATCAGGATCGAGATCCCGGTGAAGCTGAAGATGCCCTGTGTGCTGGTGGGCACGATGTTCCCGATCACCACGGCTGGTGTCAGCGCAATGAGCGCCAGGAAGAGCGAACCGGGAAGCGTGATGCGCGACAGGATGTGTGCCAGGTAGCGCTCGGTGGGCCGCCCGGGTCGGATGCCCGGCACGAACCCGCCCTGCTTGCGAATGTTGTCGGCCTGCTTCACGGGGTCGAAGCTGATGGCCGTGTAGAAGTAGGCGAAGCCGATGATCAGCAGGCCGAAGAAGACCAGATAGAACGGGTCGTCGTAGCGCAGCAGGTGATCATTGACCCAGGTGCGGGTGGCCTCGCCCCAACCGCCGGCGGGGAGCACCACGACGACCAACTGCGGCAGGTACAGCACCGAACTGGCGAAGATGATCGGGATCACGCCGGACTGGTTCACCTTCAGCGGGATGTAGGTGCTGCCTCCCGTCGTCATTCGGCGGCCTACGACGCGCTTGGCGAACTGCACCGGGATGCGCCGCTGGCCCTGCTCGACGAACACGATCAACACGAGCAGCACGAGGTACATGGCCATAACCTCGAACACGCCCGGCCAGCCCGAGTTGCCCTTGACGAGCGAGAACTGGTTGGGCAACGAGCTCACCACGGCGGCGAAGATGATGATGGACATCCCGTTGCCGATGCCCTTCTGCGTGATCAACTCGCCCATCCACATCAGGAGGGCGGTCCCCGCCGTGAGCGTCAGCACGACGAGCCCCACCCGTGGCGCCGTGAACTCCGGCAGGAGATCGGGGATACCCGTCCCGCCGGCCAGGCCGCCGCCGCTGTTGTGGAAGAGGAAGGCGAATCCCGTGGACTGGATGAGCGCGATCCCGATCGTGAGGTAGCGCGTCCACTGGTTGATCTTGCGCTGGCCGATGGCTCCCTGCTGCTGCCACTGCTCGATGCGCGGCACCACCACGCCCATCACCTGCATGATGATCGAAGCGGTGATGTAGGGGAATATCCCCAGCGAGAAGATGGCGAACTGCGTGAGGGCTCCTCCCGAGAAGAGCTGCAGGAAGTTGAGGATCCCGCCGTCCTCGGCCGCCTCCTGGAGGGGGCGGATGGCCTCCAGGTTGATCCCGGGTGCCGGAATGAAGGCCCCCAGCCGGTACACAACCAGCATGCCGAGCGTGAACAGGATCTTGCTCCGCAGATCCTCGATGCGGAAGATGTTGGCGATGTTCTGCAGGACTCGGGCCACTGGGCGATTCTCCCTCCGGCAGCTCGGGAAGCTCTAGCGATTCGTGAGGGCGTTGCCCCGCGCCGGCGGGCGGCGGTCGCCCCACGGCAGGGGCAGGACCTCGACGGTCGCCCCGACCGCCTCGAGAGCAGCGCGAGCTCCCTCGGAGAACCCATGGGCGCGGACGGTGACCGAGCGGGTCACCTCGCCGCGGGCGAGCACCTTGATCAGCGCACCCTTGCTCACGAGCCCGCGAGCGTAGAGGGTCTCGGGAGTCACCTCGTCGAGGCCCGAAGCTTCGATCACGTCCAGGTTGACCGGCTGGTAGGCCACCCGGAAGGGGTTGTTGAAACCGCGCAGCTTGGGAACCCTTCGCTGGAGAGGCATCTGGCCCCCCTCGAAGCCGACCGGCACCTTGCCACGGGCCTTCTGACCCTTCATACCGCGCCCGGCGGTCTTGCCTCCCTTGCCCCGGATGCCCCGACCGACGCGACGGCGCGGCGTACGGCTCCCGGGCGGGGGCTTCAGGTCGTGGACCTTCACGATTCGGGCACCTCCTCGACTTCAACCAGGTGCGAGACCCTGGCCAGCATGCCCCGCACATCGGGGCGATCGCTGAGGACTCTCGACTTGCCGATCCTCCCGAGCCCCAGGGCGCGCAGCGTGCCCCGCTGCGGGGGCTTGCGCCCGATGCCGGAACGAACCTGCGTCACGCGCAGCGCCACGTCATCCCTCCTCGTCGCGCAGAGCCAGGCGCCGCGTACGTTCGGTCTCGTTGTAGGCGGCCAGCAGCGCCGGAGGGACGAACTCGCTGGGGTCGAGGCCGCGCAGGCGCCCCACGTGGTCCGGGCGCATCAGCGAACGCAGGCCGGCAATAGTGGCCCGGGCAACGTTGATGTGGTTGGCCGAGCCCAACGACTTGCAGAGCACGTCGCCGACACCTGCCTCCTCGAGAATGGCGCGGGCGGCGCCACCGGCGATGACGCCCGTACCGGGTGCCGCCGGCTTGAGCAGCACCTTGCCCGCTCCCCAGCGCCCGAGAACGGGATGCACGATCGTCGTACCCGCCAGGGGCACCGCGAACAGTGAGTTGCGCGCCTCCTCGGTGCCCTTCTGGATGGCGAGAGGGACCTCCTTGGCCTTGCCGTAGCCCAAGCCGACGTGACCGGCGCCGTCGCCGACCACCACGAGAGCGGAGAACGAGAAGCGCCGCCCACCCTTGACCACCTTGGCAACCCGGTTGATGTGGATGACGCGGGAATCGCGCAATTGCAAGCGCGAGGCCAGCGCACCGGCGGGCGCCATCAGAGTCGCATCCCGGCTTCGCGGGCGGCATCGGCAACCGCCGCTACTCGCCCGTGGTAGCGGTAACCGCCGCGGTCGAACACGACGGTCGTTACCCCGGCGGCCGAGGCACGCTCTGCAACCAGGCGCCCGACGGCGCCGGCAGCGCTCACACCGGTGGCTTCGCTCTGCCGCAGGTCGGATTCCAGTGTCGACGCAGCGGCCAGGGTGTGACCGCTGACGTCGTCGATGATCTGCGCCACGGTGTGGCGGTTGGAGCGGTACACCGCCAGGCGCGGGCGCTCGGCCGTCCCGACGATCTTCTTGCGCACCCTCCGGTGGCGCCGGAGCCGGCCTCGCCGCCGTTCTGCGGACACGTTCGTCATTGATCTGCTCCCTGCCTCGGCGGCGGACTCACTTGGCGGCCTTGCCCGCCTTGCGGCGGACGTACTCCCCGGCGTAGCGGATTCCCTTGCCCTTGTAGGGTTCGGGCTTGCGCAGCGCGCGGATCTGCGCGGCGACCTGCCCGACCGCCTGCTTGTCGATCCCGTGAACCCGGATGGCGGTCTGCGACGGCACTTCGAAGGTGATCCCCTCCGGCGCCTCCACGGAGACCGGATGGCTGAAGCCCAACTGCAACTCCAGGCGCCCGGGACTCGTGGCGGTGGCGCGGTAGCCGACACCGATGATCTCGAGGTCCTTCCGGTAGCCCTCGCGCACACCGACCACCATGTTGTTGACGAGCGCGCGCGTCAGGCCGTGAAGCGCACGCGACTCCCGCTCGTCGTCGGCGCGGGTCACCAGTAGCGAGTCGCCCTCCTGGCGAACGGAGATCACCGCCGGTACGCGGTGCTGCAGCGTGCCCTTCGGACCTGTCACCGTGACCTCACGGTCCGCGACGGTGACCGAGACACTCGGAGGTACCGGGATCGGCGACTTACCCACACGAGACACGACTCACCTACCAGACGTAGCAAAGGATCTCGCCGCCGATACGCCGCCGGCGAGCCTCCTGATCGGTCATCAGGCCCTTACTGGTGGACAGCACCGCCATGCCGAGACCGCCCTGCACCCGCGGCACCCGGTCGGCCTTGGTGTACACACGCAGTCCGGCCTTGGAGACCCGACGAAGACCCCGGATGACCCGCTCACGATCCGGTGAGTACTTCATGTCGATGGTCAGCATCCGCCCCGGGCCATCGATGTCGGCCACCTGATAGCCGTGAATGTAACCCTCGCGCCGCAACACCTCCGCCAAGGCCTCTTTCAGCTTCGAGGAGGGCATCTGCACCTCCTCGTGCATGGCCACGTTGGCGTTGCGGATTCGGGTGAGCATGTCGGCGATCGGATCGGTCATGGTCATCAGCGACAACCCCCTACCAGCTGGCCTTCGTGAGCCCGGGGATCTCCCCGGCATGGGCGAGTTCGCGCAGGCAGATGCGGCACAACCCGAACTTCCGGTACACCGAACGCGGCCGACCGCACCGTTGGCAGCGGGTGTACGCCCGCACCCGGTACTTCGGCGTGCGCTTCTGCTTGTTGATCAGTGCCTTCTTTGCCATGTCGTCTCTCTCGCCAACCGATATGTCGAATCGTTCGTCGAATCCCTCAGCCCTGGTCCCGCCGGAGCGGGAAGCCGAACGATTCCAGGAGTGTCCGCGCCGTCGCGTCGTCGGGTGCCGTCGTCACCAGGGTGATGTCCATGCCGCGGACGGTGTCGATCTTGTCGTAGTCGATCTCGGGGAAGATCAACTGCTCGGAAACACCGAAGGAGAAATTGCCGTTCCCGTCGAAGGAGTTGAGGGACAGGCCGCGGAAGTCGCGGATGCGAGGGATCGCCAGGTTGATGAGCCGGTCGAAGAACTCCCACATGCGATCGCCCCGGAGCGTGACCTTCACCCCCACGGCATTCCCCTGACGCAGGCGGAAGCCGGCGATCGAGCGCTTCGCCCTGGTCGTCACCGGCCGCTGGCCGGCAATGATGGTCATGTCGGCAATGGCGCCCTCCAGCAGACGGGCCTGGCGCGACGCGTCGCCGACCCCCATGTTCACGATGATCTTCTCGACCGTGGGCACCTGCATGACGTTGTCGAGGCCCAGGTCCGCCTGGAGCCGGGCACGCAAGTCGTCCCGGTACAACTGCTTGAGCCGCGGCGCCGTGGCCGTTGCCGCCGTCACGGGATGTCCGCCCCGGTGCGGCGGCAGATGCGCACCTTGGCGCCGTCGGGCGTGATCCGGAACCCCACACGCGTGGGCTTGCCGTCCTGAGGGCTGATGAGAGCCACCCGGGAGATGGGGATGGGCATGTCCTTGTCGATGATGCCGCCCTGCATGACGCCGGACTGGTTGGGTTTGCGGTGCTTGCGGACGACGTTGACGCCGTCGACGAGAAGGGTGCCCTTGGCGAGGAAGACGGCCGAGACCACGCCCTCCTTGCCACGGTCCTTCCCCGAGAGCACCACGACGCGGTCACCCTTGCGGATCTTGGCCATCACAGCACCTCCGGGGCAAGCGAGACGATGCGCATGAAACGCTTCTCGCGCAGTTCCCGGCCCACGGGACCGAAGATGCGCGTCCCGCGGGGCTGGTTGTTCTCGTCGAGCACGACCGCGGCGTTCTCGTCGAAGCGGATGTAGCTGCCGTCGGGCCGGCGCTTCTCCTTGCGGGTGCGGACCACCACGCAGCGCACCACGTCGCCCTTGCGAACTTTGGCACCGGGGATGGCGTCCTTCACCGTGGCCACGAACACGTCGCCGATCGAGGCGTAGCGGCGGCGCGAGCCGCCCAGCACCTTGATGCAGAGAACCTCCCTGGCGCCGGAGTTGTCCGCCACCCGGAGGCGTGTCTCCTGCTGGATCACCTTGCCCCCCTCTCAGCGCGCCCGCTCGAGGATCTGCACGAGTCGCCAGCGCTTGAGCTTGGAGAGCGGGCGGGTCTCCGCAACCCGGACACGGTCGCCGACGCGCAGGTCGTTGTCCTGATCATGGACGTAGAGCCGCTTGTGGCGACGAACGGTCTTGTTGTAGCGCCGGTGGCGAACCTGCTCGGTCACCACCACGACAGCCGTCCGGTCCATGGACGCGGACGCCACGACGCCCTCCCGGCTCTTGCGCCGGTTGCGCGCGGTGGCCGGTGCAGCGGCTTCCGCAGCCTCAGGGGCCGGCGACTGCTCGGGGGTTGGATCGCTCATCTGTGCTTCCTCAGCCATCGCGGCGGCGCCTCCTCTTGAACACCCGTGGCGGGCCGGCGGCGTCGGCCCCGACCTCGCTGGATGCATCCACGCCGTCGGCCTGGCGCGCCGTGGCCGTCTCGGCGGCGCTGATCTCGCGGGCGCGCAGCTCGGTCAGGATGCGTGCCACCTGCTTGCGCGAACCTGCCAGGAGGTTCACGTTGTTGAGTTGCCCGGTCACGTTCTGGAAGCGGAGGTTGGTGGCCTCGTCCTTCGCTTGATCCAGCATGCCCAGCAACTCGATGTCGCCCAGCTCGGCCAGTGCCTTGGATCGGGCCATGACTACACCGCCTGGTGCCGGGACACGAACCGCGCCCGGATCGGAAGCTTCTGGATGGCGCGCTCGATGGCCTCTCGCGCCACGACAGGGTCGGAGTAGGAGAGTTCGAACAGCACGCGGCCGGGACGCACCACCGCCACCCAGCGCTCGGGATTCCCCTTGCCGGATCCCATCCTGGTCTCGGCCGGTTTCTGGGTCACCGGCTTGTCGGGGAAGACGTTGATCCAGACCTTGCCGCCGCGGCGCACGTGGCGGGTCATCGCCACACGGGCGGCTTCGATCTGCGGCGCGGTGATCCAGCCGGGTTCGAGAGCCTGGATCCCGTAGTCGCCGAAGGCCACGGTGGTCCCGCCCTTGGCGACGCCCTTCGTGCGGCCGCGATGGTGCTTGCGATGGGCGACTTTCCTGGGCATCAACATGATCAGTCAACATCCTTCGTGAAGCCGGGGCGGTGCTTGCGACGGGCCAGATTCCTGGGCATCAACATGATTCAGTCGCCATCCTTCGTGAACATGATCAGTCAGCATCCCCCGGTCGGAAGTGGGGCGTCTCGTGCTGCTCCCGGGAGGCCCGCTCGATTTCCTCCTCCTGTTCGAGGAGGCGCTCGAATTCCTCGTCGGCCTCGGCCACCAGAGGGCGCAGTTCCTCCAACTCGGTCGGGAACTCCTGCTCGTCGGCCTCGGGGGCGGGCGCAGGGGCGGGCGCGGGGCCCCGCCGTCGAGCCGCGGAGGAGGACACGACCTTGCGCGAGCGGGCGGGTCCGGCGGTCTCACCGACGGCCATCGCCGCCTCACGATTGATCCTCTCGTCGGTGTCGAGGCGGTACGGCAGGATGTCGCCCTTGTAGGTCCACACCTTCACGCCGATCCGACCATAGGTCGTGTGCGCCTCCCGGAAGCCGTAGTCGATGTCGGCACGCAGCGTGTGCAGTGGCACCCGGCCCTCCCGGTACCACTCGGTGCGGGCCATCTCCGAGCCGCCGAGGCGGCCCGAGCACTGCACCCTGATGCCCTGCGCACCGGCTTTCTGGGCGTTCTGGACGGCTCGCTTCATGGCCCGGCGGAAGGCCACCCTGCCGGTGAGCTGATCGGCGATGCCCTGGGCGATGAGCGCGGCATCCAACTCGGGCTGCTTGATCTCCTGCACGTTGAGTTGAACTCGCTTGTTGCCGGTGATCTTGGCAAGTCCGCCGCGCAGCCGGTCGGCCTCGGAGCCCTTCCGCCCGATCACGATGCCCGGACGCGCGGTATGCACGTCGATGCGCAGTCGATCCCTCGTGCGCTCCACCTCGATACGGCTGATGGCGGCGTGCGGCAGCTCGCCCATGAGATAGTCGCGGATCTTCCAGTCCTCGATCACGAACTCCTGGTACTCCTTGCGCGTGGCGAACCAGCGAGACTTCCAGTCGGTCGTGATTCCGAGGCGGAACCCGTACGGGTTGACCTTTTGACCCATCAGATCTCCTTGTCGCCGTCAGTGGCGTCCGACTCGGCGTCCTGTTCAGCGGCGGCGTCTTGTTCCGCGGCGATGTCCTCCTCCGCGGCGATGTCCTCCTCCGCGGCGGCAGCCTGCTCAGCGGCGGCAGCCTGCTCAGCGGCGGCAGCGCGGCTGGCCGCCACCCGGCGGCGCCTGACCTCGGCCGCGGCCCCGCTGCTGACACCCCGCTCGGCGCGGGCTTCGCGCTCGGCGAGGGAGTAGCGCTCCAGCACGATCGTGATGTGGCACGTCCGCTTCATGATGGGCGTTGCCCGGCCACGAGCCCGCGGTCGCCAGCGCTTCAGCGTCGGCCCCACGTCGGCATAGCAGGACGCCACGTACAACTCCTCCGCAGGAAGGCTGACGTTGTGCTCGGCGTTGGCGGCCGCCGAGTCCAGGCAGCGCGCCACCGTGTGCGAAATCCGGCGCTCGGAGAACTGCAGGATCTCGCTGGCGCGCTCGTAGGACTCGCCACGGATCAAGTCGAGCACGACACGGACCTTGGAGGCGGAACTGCGCACATAGCGTGCCGAGGCACGTGCTCCGGGAGCGGCGAGATCAGTGGCCATCAGCGCCTACCCCCACGCTCCTGGCCCGCGTGAAACCTGAACGTTCGGGTGGGGGCGAACTCGCCGAGCTTGTGACCGACCATGGATTCGGTGATGTAGACCGGCACGTGCTTGCGTCCGTCGTGCACCGCAAGGGTGTGTCCGACCATGTCGGGAATGATCGTGGAGCGGCGCGACCACGTCCGAATGACGCGCCTCTCGCCGGAATCGTTCAGGGCATCCACCTTGGCGAGGAGGTGATGGTCGACGAACGGGCCCTTCTTCAGGCTTCTGGGCATCGTGAGCCTCCTACCGCCGGCGCCCGCGGGTGCGCCTGCGGCGCACGATCATCTGCGACGACTGCTTCTTGCGGTTGCGGGTGCGACCCTCGGGTTTGCCCCACGGCGACACCGGGTGCCGACCGCCGGAACTCTTGCCCTCACCACCACCGAGGGGGTGATCCACCGGGTTCATGGCCACGCCCCGGGTCTGGGGGCGAACACCCTTGTGGCGGTTGCGCCCGGCCTTGCCGATCTGGACCAGTTCGTGCTCGGCGTTGCCCACCGCTCCCACCGTGGCCCGGCAGTCGATGGGTACCCGCCGCATCTCGGTGCTGGGCAGGCGCAGAGTGGCGTCGCTGCCCTCCTTGGCCACGAGCTGGATGCGGGTCCCGGCAGAGCGGCCCATGCGCCCGCCGGCACCCGGCTTCAATTCCACGTTGTGCACGACGGTACCCACCGGGATGTAGCGCAACGGCAGGGCGTTGCCGGGACGGATCTCGACGCCGGTGCCCGACTCGAGCACGTCGCCGACGGCGATTCCATCCGGAGCCAGGATGTACGACTTCGCCCCGTCGTAGTAGTGCAGCAGAGCGATGCGGCAACTCCGGTTGGGGTCGTACTCGATGGACGCCACCTTTGCCGGGACGCCGTCCTTGCGACGTTGGAAGTCGATGATCCGGTAGCGGCGCTTGTGGCCGCCGCCGCGGTGCCGCGCCGTCTTGCGACCCGCGTTGTTGCGGCCGCCGGTGGAGGGCCGGGGGGCCAGCAACGACTTCTCCGGCGTGCTGCGGGTGATCTCGGAGAAGTCGTGGGACGTCTGGAAGCGGCGTCCCGGACTGGTGGGCTTGCGTCGCCGGATGCTCATGACCTCACACCTCGAAGAGTTCGATCGAGTCGCCCTCGGCGAGAGTGACCATGGCCCTCTTGGTGTCCGGCCGGCTGCCGTAGGTGAGCTTGCGCCGATTGCGGATGCGCTTGCCGCGGCGACGGAGCGTGTTCACATTGAGTACGTGAACATCGAAGATCTGCTCGACGGCCTTGGCGATCTCGGGCTTCGTGCTCGACGGGTGGACCTTGAACGTGTAGACGTTCTGCTCGAGCAGCGCGAAGGACTTCTCGCTGACGATCGGCTCGAGGATCACGTCACGGGCGTCTTTCACGGCTGGTTCACCTCCGCCAGGCTCGCGCTGGTGAAGACGACGACATCGCTCACCAGCACGTCGTAGGTGTTGATCTGGTCGGCCGGCAGAGTGTGCACGCGTTGCAGGTTGCGGAAGCTCTTGTGGGCCGCGACGTCGTCGCGCTCGAGCACGACGAGAACCCGGCCGTGCGCGCCGAGTGCCGCCAGCTTCCGGACGGCCGATGCGGTGGACGGCGCTTCGAACCCCCAATCCTCGACGACGATGATCTTCTCGTCGGCAGCGCGATCCGAAAGCGCCGAGACCAGCGCCAGGCGCTTCATTTTCTTGGGGGTGGACTGGGCGTAGCTGCGCGGTTGGGGGCCGTGGGCGATTCCTCCGCCCCGCCAGAGCGGGGAGCGAATGGAGCCGTGCCGGGATCGACCCGTCCCCTTCTGGCGCCACGGCTTGCCGCCGCCACCGCTTACCTCCGAGCGGGTCTTGGTCTTGTGCGTGCCGCTGCGACGGGCTGCCAACTGTGCCGTCACCACCTGGTGCATCACCGCCACGTTGGGTTCGATACCGAAGACGTCGGGGACGAGTTCCACCGTGCCGGTCTCGGAGCCGGTGACGTTGCGGACGGGGACGGCGACCATGGCTCGCTACGCCTTCTTCACCGCGTTGCGGATCACGACCTGCCCGCCGCGGGGACCGGGCACGGAGCCCTTCACAAGCAGCAGGTTCCTCTCGGCGTCGGCCTTGACGACCAGCAGATTCAGGGTGGTGGTCCTGCGGGCGCCGTGACGACCCGGCATCTTGCGGCCCTTGAAGATCCGCGACGGGGTGGCGCACTGGCCGACCGCTCCGGGCGCACGGTGGACCTTGTGGGCGCCGTGGGAGGCTTTCTGGCCTTTGAACCCGTGACGCTTCATCACGCCGGCGAACCCCTTGCCCTTGCTCACGGCGGTCACGTCCACCAACTCGCCGTCGGCGAGGATGTCGACTGTGATCTCCTGCCCGACGGCGTAGTCGCTCACGTCGTCGAGGCGGAGTTCCACGAGCGTTCGGCCCGGCTCGGTGCCGTAGCGCTCGAAATGGCCGAGTCCGGGGCTGTTGAGCTTGGCCGCGTCGGCATAACCCCACGTGACCTGCACCGCCGAGTAGCCGTCCACCTCCGGCGTCTTGAGCTGCACCACCCGGCACGGCTCGACGCGCAGGACCGTGACCGGGACGACGCGGTCGCTGTCGTCCCAGATCTGGGTCATGCCCACCTTCTCGCCGATGATCGCCTTGGTCGCCATATCGTCGCCGTAGTCGTTGCGCCTACTCGTCTTCGGACGCGTCGTCGTGCTGACGCGAACACTCCGCTCGGACAATGCCGGGCGGAGCGGGTCTCGGTTTGCTGCGTGGTTCCTGCGCCAAGCGCCCCGGAGGCACGACCGCAGGCCTTCGCAGACGTCGATTCGTCCCCAGGCATCGCTGCCGGGGAAACGATGCACTATACCGGGCGGGGCTCCGCATCACCACGCTCGGGCCACCGGGCACGGCGGCTACCTCAGCGATGAGCGGACCGGCCGAGCGGACTCCCGTACGGTTGCGACGGCACAGTGAACGGCACCCAGGAGGAACCACGTGGACGAGCTCTCCGACCTCTTCAACTACACCGGTTACACCGTTGTCCTCACAGGAGCGGCGTCGGGTATCGGGGCGGCAACGTGCCGGGCGCTGCTGAACGCCGGCGCCACCGTGCATGCCGTCGACATCGCGGACGTGCGCGACGAGGTGACCGCCGCCCACCGCTGCGATCTCGGTGACCCGACCGCCATCGCCGAGGTTGCCGAACGGCTGCCGACTCGCGTCGACGCGCTCATGAATTGTGCGGGCGTGCCCGGCGGAACTCGCTTCGACCCGGCTGCCGTGATGCGAATCAACTTCCTGGGGCTGCGGGCGCTCACCGAGGCGTTGATGGAGCGGCTGGAGCCCGACGGGTCCGTGGTGCACGTGGCATCGGTTGCCGGGGTGCGCTGGCGGCAGAATGCCGCGGCACTGAGGGAACTGATCGCCACCGAGGACTTCGCCACAGGCGCGGCGTGGTGCGAGGATCACCCGGACCTCGTCGGCGACGGCTACTCGTTCTCGAAGGAAGCCGTGCAGTACTACACGATGGCGCGCTCTGCTCGCACCATCAGCCGGGGGGTGCGCATGAACAGCCTCTGCCCCGGCGTCACCGACACACCGATCCTGCCTGACTTCCGCGAGGCCATGGGCGACGACATCATCGATCTCGTTGTGAACGCCGGCAGGGGGCGTGTGGCGCAGCCCGAGGAGATGGCGCCGCCCATGCTGTTCCTGGGTCACCGCACGGCCGCGAGCTACGTCAACGGCATCAACCTGAACGCCGACAGCGGCTTCGTAGCCGCCATGCTGGTTGGCGGCGCGCTCTAGCCGCCGTTCCTTGGAGCGTCATCCCGGGCCCTCTGTCCGAGCGTCGCCTCCGACATCCCGTGACTACCCTTGAGACCGAGGAGTCAGGGCACTCCCGAGCCGTCGAATTGAGGTGCGCCGATGCTCGTGGCACTGTCAATCAAGAACTTCAAGAGCATTCGGGAGGCACGCATTCGCTTCGGCGAAGTCACCTGCCTGATAGGCCACAACGGGGCCGGCAAGAGCAACCTCTTTGACGCTATCCACTTCCTCAGCGCGCTGGCGGAGCGTGAGATATCAGAGGCAGCGACCGAGGTGAAGAGCACAAGTGACGGTAGCTACTCACCTCTTGACCTCGTCTTCGGTCGCGACCGCCGCCGGAGTATCGAGTTGTCGGCGGACATGGTGGTGCCGCTCGAGGTCGAGGACGACTTCGGGCAAGCAGCCCGGGCCAGCACCACTCTCCTGACGTACGCGCTGACCTTGCGCTACGCCGAAGAGACCGACCGTCTGGTTGTGGATCGCGAAACCTTGACGCACGCAAAGAGGGGCGACTACAAGGCGTTCACCGGATTCGCGTCGTCTCTCGGGTTCCAGAAGTCGGTCGCTCATGGGGCGCGCAGAGGTGGCGCCCTCATCTCCACGGATCACGAGGAGCAGAAAGTCTCGCTCCACGGCGACGGCGGGAGTCGAGGACGCCCTGCACCCGTAGGTAGATCACCACGGACGGTCCTCGGCGGGACGAACACCGCCGACTACCCCACTGTGCTGGCGGCAAGGCGAGAGATGTCGTCTTGGCGGGTACTCCACCTGGAGCCGAGCGCAATGAGAACGCCCGACACTCGGTGGGCTGTTCCACACGTCTCCGCGTCGGGTGCCCACATACCCGCGACGCTTCATGCCCTGGTAGCGCGCGACCCAGATACGCGGGTTGAGATCGTCAACAGGCTCCGGCATCTCAACTCCGATGTGGAAGATCTGGACGTGCACGCTGACGACGTCCGGGATCAGCTTGCACTACGAGCTCGTGTCCCTGGCGTGGACAACTGGCTGTACGGCCGCTCCCTCTCCGACGGCACACTCCGGTACATCGCACTGGTCCTCATGCTGGTGGATGTCCAGGATCGCGCCGTCCTTTGTATCGAGGAGCCCGAGAACGGGATCCACCCGTCCCGTGTACCGCACCTTGTCGACCTACTGCGCGACTACGCGGTCGATGTCCAAGAGCCGGTCGACTCGGACAACCCGCTGCGACAAGTCATCCTGAACACGCATTCCCCCGAAGTCGCGCGCCAACTCGACTACGAGAACATTGTGTTCGTCGAGAGGGCACGGACGAGCCAGAACGGGTCGGTCAGTGTGTTCCGTCCGGTCTCGGGCACGTGGCGAACCAACCTGCCGAATGGCGAGGAGCCTTCGGCGCTGCCGATGGACCCTCAGGCGGTCGCCGACTTCATCGGAGGCTCGCCGGTCAGAACCGGGGTTGAGCAACTCCAACTCCAATTCGGATCCGCGAGGTGAGCCGGCAATTGACCTACGCCGTTGCCACCGACGGGACAACCGACAGGCTGCTTGTCCCAATCATCGAGTGGGCAATACATCGGCTCGATCCCGAGGTGGAAATCCTCGAACCGGAATTCCGGAGGCGATCAGGGAGCGTCGCGGCGTTCCTCAATTCTTGTGACTCCGCCGCAATGCTGATCTTCGTCCATCGGGACGCGGAGAAGATCCCGCTGGAAGAGCGCATGAGGGAGTTCGAACGGGTCACGCGATCAGACGTGGTCGCCGTCGTTCCGGTGAAGATGTCAGAGGCATGGATCTTGTTCGACGGGTCAGCGATCGCAAGGGCCGCCGGATCGCCGTCAGCCCAGGTACCAGTGCCCAAACTCACCGAAATCGAGGGAATCGCTGAACCAAAAGACCTCCTGGAGAGCCTTCTTTTTGAGGCAGCGGGTTCACCCAGCGGGCGGCGCGGCAAGAACTTCAAGCGGTCGATTGTGGAGCGCCGCATGAGTGTCGCAGGCCTCATCAGCGATTTCGGACCGCTCGAGAGCCTCAGCGCCTTCCGGCAGTTTCAGCGCTCCCTCGCCGAGCGCTACCCCTATCTCGAGCAACTGGATCACCGGTAGAGCACACGAACTCCCGCGACAGACCGGTATTGAAGCTCGGGAGCATTCTCGAATTGCACACCGAGCGCGCCGTTTCGAGGACCCTATCCCCGGAACTCAGGTGAACGGGATCGGTGTCTGGACCCACCACGGCCGGTCGCTGGTGCGGATCTCCGTCACCCATTTGACCCACCAGAGCCCGCGGCGCCCGGGCACCACGAGGCGGGCCGGGAACCCGTGGCCGCGCGACAGGGGTGCACCGCCGACCTCGTGGGCCAGCATCATGCCGTCGAGATCGCTCAGCGGGAAGCGGCGCCCGTAGCCGGTCGCCGAGCGCACCTCCACGCTGCGGCCCGTCACGCCGGGCTCCAGCAGATCGGCCAGCCTGACGCCCGTCCACGTCTGGGTGCTGTACCACCCGCTGGTGCAGTCCAGCGTGGCCTCGGTCGTGCGCCGGTGGCCGACCAGTTCCCGGTAGCCCACGTCGCGCTCCGTCGACCCGCGCAGCCGCAGTACCCACTCCTCGGGGTCGATGGTCGGCGGGGAGTCGTCGAGCCACTGCACCACGGGCATCCGTCGCGGCTCGCCGGAGCCCACCTCGTGCGAGCCGGTGAAGCGCCGCTCGGCGGCGAACAGCCGCTCGAAGCCGGTCCGGGCCAGTAGTGCGACTCCCGCCACGGCGAGTGCCTGGAGCGCGGTGCGCCGGGAGATGTCCACCGGGCGGACCCGCTGCGGCCGGCCGACGACGTGCCACGCTGCCAGGGGCACCGCCGCGATGGCGAATATCAGGTGCAGACCAATCGGCGACCACACGCCGATGGCCTGCCACACCCCGAGGGCATGCACGATCCCGGTGGCGAACGCCCCCGTGACGCAGACGCCCAGCGCCATCGAGGCGTACCGGCTGGGGCGGCGCCGGCGCAGGCCCCGGCGCACGACGGGCACCTTCGGGCGGGCCAGGACCAGCACCGTGAATCCCACGACGCCGTGCATGACCACGAGCCAGGCGGTCGAGGCGCCGCCGAGCAGGAATGAACTTGCACCGCTCACCCAGGCCATGACCAGCATCACCAGCAGCGCCAGATTGGTCTTCCGGCTGCGGGTTCCGGCTCGTTCGGGTGCGGGCAGACGGGGGCGAGACCATCGGCGAGCTGGCCGTTCAGAGGCGGGCCGGTCTACTGCGGGCACTCGCCGTCGAGACTACCGACCGCCCCGGAGGTGCGGGTGGCGACGAGTGGGCGGCACCGGCCGGCAGCGCGTACGGTTGGCGGACCCAGCCCGGACCAAGCACCCAAGGAGGCACCGTGCGCGCCATCCGGATCTCCGAATACGGCGGCCCCGAGGTTCTCTCCCTCGCCGAGTTGCCGGACCCCACTCCCGACGCCGGCCAGATCGTCGCGGACGTCGCCGCCGCAGGGGTCAACTTCGTGGACACGTACCAGCGCATCGGCCTGTACCCGATCGCCGTGCCGTACACCGCGGGACTGGAGGGCGCCGGGGTGGTCACCGCCGTCGGCGAGGATGTCGTCAGCGTGGCGACCGGCGACCGGGTGGCGTGGTGCGGGGGGCAGGGCTCCTACGCCGAGCACTGCGCCCTCGACGCCTCCGGCGTGGTGCCGGTTCCCCAGGGGGTCTCACTCGACACCGCCGGCGCCGCCATGCTGCAGGGCCTGACGGCGCACTATCTGGTGATCGACACGTTCCCGCTGGAGCCCGGACACCGCTGCCTGATCCACGCCGGGGCGGGCGGAACCGGCCTGCTGCTGATCCAGATGGCCAAGCGTCTCGACGCCGAGGTGTTCACCACAGTCGGCACGCCGGCCAAGGCCGAACTTGCCGCCGGAGCGGGCGCCGATCACGTGATCCTCTACAACGACGTGGACTTCGCCGAGGCGATCGTCGGTATTGCCGGACCGCGCCCGCTGGACGTGGTCTACGACGGGGTCGGCGCGGCCGTGTTCGACGCCAGCCTGGGCCTGCTGCGGCGCCGCGGCACCATGGTCACGTTCGGCAACGCCTCGGGGCCGGTGCCGCCGGTCGCCCCGCTGCGGCTCTCGCAGGAGGGCTCGCTCTACCTCACCCGCCCCACCCTCTGGGATCACGTGGCCGAGCGCGCCGACCTGCTCGCCCGCTCGCAGGATCTGTTCGATTGGATCGGCGAGGGCATGGATGTCCGCATCGGCCTGGAACTCCCCCTCACCGACGCCGCCGAGGCGCACCGCCGTCTCGAGGGCCGCGCCACAACCGGCAAGATCCTCCTGCGCCCGTGAGCGCCTGGGCCGTGTTCTGCCACCGAGACCGGCGGCTCGCTCTCGGTTCTTCGCCATGGCCGACCCGGGCTCCACACGACACGGGACGTCGTCGTCCATGTGTGCCGGATCCTCGCACACGCACGTGCACCCCCACGGGCGGGGTGACCATGTGAGCCGTCAAGCTCCAGAGTGCCCCAAGTGCGGCAGTCAAACCGACTTGCGCCACGGTCGCAAGGGGCCAGAACGCGGTCGATGGTTCTGGCTGTGCAGCCGCGAGCCGCAGTGCAAGGGCCACATCGCCTATCACGTGGACCCCGACGGCGAGATCGGCGCCGACCTACAGCAAAGGCGTGTCGCCTGGCACGACGGCACGTTCCGTCGGCCCGGCTGGCGGGTCGAATACACGATGGTGGGGACGTCGCTGCGGTCCATACCGCTGGACGGCTTCGTCCAGCACGCCAACTGTTGGATGGCGAGCGAGAAACGCCCCGACTGCGCTCTGGCCGATCCCGACGTTCGGCGCGCACTCGACGTGATGGGGAAGCTGCTCCGCCGCGGGACGACCCCACCTCTGCACCCGGCTGCTGAACGGGCGCTTCTCAAGTCCGTCGGACTCGAGGATGAACTCGCTACCTCTCCTCTGCCGGGCGACGTCTCGCCGGTCTTGCGACAACCACCGGAAGTGAAGCCAGAGGCGTTTGCCGTCCCGATCACAGAAGACCGAAGCATCGACGCCGGCCCATCCGATGACGCGGGCATGACCGAGTCCTCAGCAGAACGTCAACTGATGCAATGGATCGAGGCGCAGTACCCCGAGGCCGTTCGCTGGCTGCTCCCCCAACCCTCACTGGACCGCCTGCTCGAAGCAGCAGGGAGAAACAGCGGCGGCAGTCGCCGCTGCGATTTCCTCTGGGCGCCACCCGGTCGCGACCCACTTGTCATCGAGGTGGACGGCAAGCAGCACGACGATCAGAAGCCGGTGGACGATGATCGGGACAACGCCCTTGCCGAGATCGGAATACCCACGAAACGCGTCAGCAGTCAAGAACTGACGACGTACGAAAAGGACGGCATCGAGGGCCCGACGCTCAAATCGATCGCCAAGGCAGTCGAGGATGGCTCAACGCCACCTACGCTCGGGATCGACGAAACGGCCGACGCCCATGGCAGATCATACCCCGACCTGGTCTGGGGCGCGATTCAGGTTCACCGGTTGGTCTTGGGACTTTGCGAGGCGATCCGCCGTGGATTCCTCAGCGGGGCCAAGTGGGTCGTGGAGATCGAGGATTCCACCGGCTTGGCCGTCGAACTCGTGACCCCGTATCTGGACACACTGCACGCCCTCGACCGCCTGTGGGGTCCCGGCACCACCATTCCCGGAGAAGTCCTGTTCAGCACCGGTGGCCAGCAAATCCGATTCGTGCGGATCACGAAGGACGTGCAGGGAGCCGGCGATCACCGAAACACCGCTGGAGCCCTTGCCTCCGACGGCGGTGGCGCATCCGATCCACCGGTCGAGACTTATGAACGCCAGAACACGCGAGACGAGCCTGTGCCCGCGGTGGATGCCCGCGTCCTTCTGCAACGCGACTGCACGCCCGTACACCCGCTTCCCGAAAGCGACGACACACCCACGGTGGTGATCCGGTCCACCGGGATCGGTGTGCGCATGTCCGATCCCGTTCCTGCAGCGCAGAGCGACGAGACGTCCATGGTCCGCCAAGGAGACGACGAAGGGGGCGGCGCAAAGCGTCCGTTGCAAGAGCTGCTCCGCGCCGTGTTCGCCAAGAAGGACTTCCGCGAGGGGCAGTACGAGGCCATCGCCGAAGTGCTGCAGGGCCGCGATTGCTTCGTGCAACTGCCTACGGGAGCCGGTAAGAGCATCATATACCAACTGGCCGGTCTGTGCCTCCCGGGCACGACCCTTGTTATCGATCCTTTGGTGCTGCTGGTCCAAGATCAGAGTGAGGCGTTGCGCCGACACGGAATCGACCGAGTGGTCGAGATAACTAGCGAGACCCGTCGACAACACAAGCTCCCACAAGCATTGGCGACTGTAGCCAATTCCAATGCGTACTTCATACTGATCACCCCCGAGCAATTGCGGATGCAACGTTTCCGATCCAGTTTGACGCAAGGCGCGCGCAAGACCGCCGTGAGTCTCGCTGTAGTGGACGAGGCCCACTGTGTGACCGAGTGGGGTCACGATTTTCGACCTGCATATCTCAATCTTGGGCGTGTCCTCCGAGCCGACTGGGTCAACCCGTCAACTCGACCTGCACCACTGCTCGCACTCACCGGTACAGCCTCGCGTCCAGTCCGTCGCGAAATGCTGTCCCATACCCAACTCGATATCGGACAAACCACAACACACTCCGTCGTACGTGCCCTCTCGCTGGATCGGCCCGAGTTGAACTATCGATGCGTCCTCGTTCGCACGGATCAGGACGCGGACACTCTCCTTGGCGAGATAGGCCACCTACCAGCCATATTCGATCACCCGGAGGCCGACTTCTTTGAGTGCAACGGCTCTCAAACATTCTCAGGTCTGATCTTTGTCCCTACTGTGAATGGAAAGCGCCCTCTCCGAGAGATCGCTAAGCTTGTCAGCGGAGTAATCCCTTCAGTCCAAATATTCGCCGGGGATACCACGCCAAAGGGTATTTCACCAGAAGAATGGCATAAGATGAGGTGGCACAATGCGGGTGCCTTTGTTGCCAATTCGGTTCTGGCTCTTGTGACAACCAACGCATTCGGTATGGGGATCGACAAACCGAACATCAGATGGATTATCCACTACATGCTGCCGAAATCCATCGAATCGTATTACCAAGAAGTGGGGCGAGCCGGTCGCAATAGAGACGATGCCGAGTGTGTTCTGATACTGACAGAATTCAATTCAGCACGAAATGAGAGACTGCTTAGTATTGACTTGGAGACTCTACGAGAGTACTTCACGAAGGGAAACGATAAGTTGATCGGATGGGACGCACAAGACGACGTGACCACGGGCCTCTATTTCCATTTGCAGGCATTCCCCGGAAGAAAGCCGGAGATCCATGATTTGATTGCTGTGATTCGCGAGTTGGATCCCCAACCAGAAGTCAGAAAGCAGGATCTAGCGTTTTCGGGCAAGCAGAAAGCCCGCGAACGAGCGCTGTATAGGCTCGCCGTTCTTGGTGTAGTGGATGACTACACCGTAAACTACGGCGCGAAGAAGTTCACCGTCTGGATTGCGGGAACCACCCAAGATCAAGTTGTGGATATGTTACTGGATTATATCGAGCGGAATGAGCGGCACGCGCGGGATGGGGTCCGTGAACGCGTTGAGGTTAACCGCTCCAGCGTCGCGGCCGCGATCGAACAGTGTGGTCGGGAGCTAGTCGAGTCGGTCTACCGTACGGCTGAGTCGTCGCGACGTTATGCCCTTCGCGAGATGTGGCGTCTGGTGCGGAATTGTAGGTCAGGGAGCAAGGTCCGAGACTGGGTGAACGCGTACATGACTGAAGGTGACGTTTCGCAGCAGATTGAACCGATAGCCGACTCTGGCAGTTTTGTCGTCGACGAATGGACGCCCGTGTGGGACAAGATCACAAGGCACGACGACGCACACGAGATGTGGGGCACAGCGAGACGGCTACTGGGCGTTTATGGCAGAGATCACCCCGGACTGCTCGCCAGCATAGCAATAGGTGAATTACTGCGACTTGACGGGGACGCTCGCGAGTTCGAGTCGAAGTTTGCGGCATCGGTGGGCTCAGCACGCGTCGACCCATATCAGGCCGAGGTCACCCGATGGGTGTTCGACGAGGTCATTGAGAAGCGCCCCGAGTGGATCGCTGGACTCGTCGGGGCGTGCCACTACGCCGGTGTCCTGTCCGAGCCGGTCGAGGAATACGTCGCGGATCGGAGCACAGAAGACTGGGGGCTCGCCTCGTTTCCGCTCGCGGACGGGATCGAATCCGCCCGCGACCTCGCGTTCTCAGCGGTCACTACCTACACGGAGGGATGACCATGGCACAGGACGGGCCCATCGAGTTCGAGACGGTCAAGCGGCGTTTCGACGAGGCGACCGAAGCCCTTGGACAACTGCATGAGACGATCGAGAGCCTGCAGCAGGCCGACGAGACGAAACGGCAGGCGGCGGAGTCGATGGCGGACGCATCCAGCAGCCTCCAGGAAATGACCGAGACCGTCACCGAGAGTTGTGAACTCCTGCGGTCGGCGCTGGACAAGACGCGTGAGGCGTTGGAGTCCGCCGAGAATCTGGCAACCGGAGCCGAGTTGACCGCCATCCGAACCGGAGTAGAAGCCGTCGAGACCCAGGTCAAAGAGATACTTGCCGACGACGCCACAATCGCCACCACCGGCACTCGCGTGGACGACATCCGCAGCCGCATCGACGACATGCTCGCCGACGACGCCACGATCGCCACCACCGCCAGCGAGGTGCACGACGTCCACGAGTGGCTGAAGTTCCTGGTCTCCGAGGAGGGAACTCTGGCCACGCTCGACAGCAGCCTGACCGGCATCCACGATCTGATCAGCGACCGGCTGGAGGAATCAGAACAGGATCTGGAAGCAGCCAACGCCGAACTGGCCGCGACGAAAGAGCGTCTCACGATGATCGAGAGCCGGCTGGCCGCCGTGCCGGAGAAGATACGCCGCAAGTTCAATCTCGTGTTCTGACCGTCAGAAACCCGCGCAAGCGCGAGGCGAGGATGCACATCATCCCCAGGAGGCTTCGGCGGACTTCCAGAACCTGCGTACGCGCGAGACAAGGGTCGGCGGATTGGACGACGGAATCACCTCACCCGAGGCGACGTGCGTACGCACACGAAGGAGACTGCTTTCCATGTACACGATCCATGCCACGAAGAAACTGCTGGACCGGGTGAAGGGGCCGATGGGACCGCCGGTCGCTGAGCCGACCCCCGCTGCTCGGCAACTGGTATGCGACCGCGATCTTCTGGCGGCCGCAGCAGGTGGCCCTGGTGATGAACGAGCGCACGCTGCTGCCGGTGTTCGTGCCCCTGGCGCCGGCGTCGTCGCTGATGGAGCGCTTCCCCGGGCAACTTGCTCTCGTGCTGCGGGCGCTGAACATGCGACGAACGGTGATCTCGGAGGAAATCGGGCTCATGGGTGAGGGCTCGTACGCGAAGACCGCCGGCCGGAGCCTGCTGGGGAGCATGAACGACTTCGACCGTCTCGCCGGGTACTTCCGTGCCGACCACGGCGCCGACGATCTGATCGCATTGTCGGCACGCATGGCGGAGACGCCGTGTGGGCCCCTGTTCAAGAGCTACAGCAGTCCGGACAGAGCGGTCCTCGCCCTGTTCGGCAAGTGGGATAGGTACTGAGCGCACCGGCGATCGTTCAAATCGCACAAGTTGGATGCAACTAATCGCGCAAGTTAGCGCCGCTGAAACGCGCAGGAAGTAGGCTCCAGGTCGTGCAGGTCGCATGCTTCTGTCCCGCCGGCCGGTTGTCGTGATCGATCCGACACTAGATGGTTAGTTCCAAGGGGTCAGTGGTCGTAGGCGAGCAGGCTGCGGGCGGGGCTTGCTCTTGGGGTGGTTTGGTTGTGCCAGATGGCGGCGGTGAGGGCGAGGAGTCGTTGCAGGATGCGCGCGGCGACGCCGGCGGGGGTGCGCCCGCCGTGGCGTTCGAGGCCGAGTTGGCCTTTGAGGGTCTGGAAGACCGATTCGATGATCTGGCGCAGCGGCCGCAGGAACCGCTGGTGGGGCCGGGCGAGTTCTGTTTTCGTCGTCGGGCGGATGAGTGCGATGCCCGCGTCGGCGAGTTGCTGCTCGAAGGCGGCGCTGCGGTAGCCCTTGTCGGCGATGAGGGTCTGGCCCGGGCGGGCCAGGTCGCCGTGGGCGATCATGTCCAAACAGATGTCGCGTTCGTCGGCTTTCGCGCCGGCGAGCGCGAAGGCGATCGGCAGACCCGACGGGGTGGCGAGCAGGTGCAGGCGCAGCCCCCAGAAGTAGCGGGAGTGGCTGGCGCTGTACCCGTAGGAGGCCCATCCGGCCAGGTCAGAGCGCCGTTGGGTCTCGCGGCTGCGCCCGCACTCGACCGGCGTGGAGTCGACGAGCCACACGTCGTCGTGGTACGACGGGCAGTCCCGCGCCAACGCCCCGAGCACGTGTTGCATCAGTTGACCGCTGCGGCGCAGGCGCTTGTGGTAACCCGACCGCTGGGGCAGATACGGGAACCACGACCGCAGGTGCTCTTCGGCGTAACGCACGAAGCGGGCCTCGGAGTCGAATCTCGACAAGACCTGCACCACCGCCAACGTGGCCAGTTCCGCGTCAGACAGCTTCGGGGCGAACCCCACCGCCGGCCGCGGCGGCGCCCACCCCGGATGCGCCACCAACAAATCATCAACCGTCACATAAAGTGCAGTCACGAGGGTGTCCAAATCCGGGTTCATGCCAAGGTCCTCCAGGATCGGGGGCAGTTCTCACCCCCAGATCTTGGACACCCTCAACCACCCAACGGTGGACCCCACCCCTTGGAACTACTCATCTAGGTGCGGGCGGTGGATTCAGACTCTCCGGCGAGTTGCCGGCACTCACCTCGGCAGCGCCCGGCGGGACCGACACGTACATCCCCCGGTTCGTGGACGTCCACCTCGAGCGCGCCCTGGCGAGATCGGGCGCGGTCGAGCTGCGCGACCCGCGCGGCGTCGGCAAGACGACCACCGCCCTGCAGGTGGCGCGAACGGTGTTCGCCTGCCAGAATCCCGACACCGCGGCCGCTGTCCGCGGGGACCCGCGCTCTGCCCTGCTCGGGCAGCGCACCCCGGTACTGATAGACGAGTGGCAGGAGGTCCCCGAGGTGCTGTGGGCGATCAAGGAGCACCTTGACACGTCCGACACCCCGGGGCGGTTCATCATCACGGGGTCGTTCCGCAACGACGACTGGGAGCAGTCGCCGCTCACCGGGCGGGCCGAAGCCATCGACATGTTCCCTTTCAGCGTGGCGGAGCGCCGGGGTGTCCTCACTGCACCGCTCGCCGAGAAGCTGTTCGTTGGTCACGACATCGAAGTCGACGACGTTGACCTCGGTATCAACGACTACATCGACATCGCGCTGAAGAGCGGCTACCCCAACACGATGAGCGAGAGCGACCCAACGGCGCGGGCCGCCCGGCTGCGGAACCGGATCGACGGGACCGTCAACGTGGACAGCCTCGTCGGGCGACACGACCGCTCGAAGCTGGCCGACTTCGTCGCCGCCTACGCGCTGCACTCCGGCGGTGTCGTACCGTTGCAGCGGCTCTGCGACGACGTGGGCATCTCATCGAACACCGGCCGGGCTTACGAATCCCTGCTGTCGCGGACCTATCTCGTGGCCGATGCCCCGTCGTTTCACCACAATCGCATCAGCCATCTGCGCCGGTCGCCGAAACGGCTGCTGGTGGACGCCGGTCTGCTGGCCGCGGCGTGGGGAGTGGGCACCGAGGCCATCGTCCGCAGCGCCGACCTGCGCGGGCGGCTGCTGGAAACGTTCGTCGCCGCGCAGCTGCGCGGCGACACCCTCGCCTCCGGTGTCCAGTACAGGCTTCGGCACCTCCGCCGCAACGGCCGGGAGGTGGACTTCGTACTCGACGGTGGCGTTCGTGGGGTTGTCGCGGTAGAGGTGAAGGCGGGAGTGCACGGCGGGCGCAAGGAGGCAACGCACCTCTTCTGGCTCCGGGACCAACTGGGGGATTCCTTCGCCGGCGGCGTCGTGCTGCACACCGGGCGCCGCCCGCCGCACCCGCTGGACGACGCCACCACCGGCCGCATCTGGTCGGCGCCCGTCTCGGTGCTCTGGGCCTGAACCCGCTGTCGCAGCGGGAAGGGGCAGCACGTTAGGAGCCGGCCCTACCCGCCGGTGTGGTGATCACCGAAAGCCGGCCAGCGGCGACTGAGCGTCGTAGAGTCGGCCGCCGGAAAGGTAGGACAACGCTTCGTCCGGCCGGATCCGGCTGATCGGCAGTCGCCGGCTCCTGCCGCGCCCTAATCTGGCCCACGGTGGCTCCAGAACGTTCGCGCGGCTTCGTGCCGAGGCGTCCGGCTGTGCGGATCCTGCTTCTGCTGCTTGTGGCCGGGGTGGCGATCGGCATTGCGGGCGCCCTGTTCTTCGGCAGGGAGACGGTGGCGCGCAACCCGGCAGTCGCGGGGACCGCCCTTTCGCCCTCCGCGGCGGCGCCCGCGGCCGGCCCATCTCCCGACGGCGGGACGCCGGACGCCGGGAGCATGCTCGAGCAGGACTCTGCCGTCGAGCGCGGCGCGGCCACCGCGGGCGATGCCGACTCCGATGAGGCCTCAGCCGGCGACTCTGATCCTGCGCCTCCGGCGGCGGCCGACGAGACTGCCGCCTCGGCCCCACCCGACGCGGCGGCCGCCTCCGCGACACCCGACGACACGGCGGCCCCGGCGACACCCGAGAACAACGCGGCCGCGGACACCGGGACGGCACCTACGCCGGCTTCGAGCGATGGCGCGGCAAACCCGGCGGCACCCGCTCCTGCCGGGATCGAGCCTCCCGCAACGGTGACAGCTGACGAGTCAGTCGTCGCTGACGCCGCGGCAGAGTTGATCGAGCAACTGCGGCCACTGGTGGCGGAGCGGGATGCGAACATCCCCGACTACGACCGCGACCACTTCGCGGGTTGGCTCGACTCCGACGGCGACTGCGTGAACACCCGTCACGAGATCCTGCAGGCCGAGGCCGTCGACTTCTCGATGAACGCCGAGGGGTGCGCCGTGGACTCGGGGGAATGGTTCGATCCCTACACGGACCGCACGTTCACCGACCCGCGCGATCTCGACGTGGATCACGTTGTGGCACTGGCCGACGCCTGGGTGTCGGGTGCCTGGGAGTGGGCCGACGAGTTGCTGGACCGTTTCAGCAACGATCTCGGCAACCTGAACGCCATCGCCGCCGGTGAGAACCGATCCAAGTCGGCCAAGGGGCCCGCCGAGTACAACCCCACGGCGCCCGCGGCCCGCTGCGACTATCTGGTGCAGTACGCCACCGTGAAGATCCGTTGGGGGCTCTCGATCACCCCGCAGGACTTCGAGGTCGTGGTCACCAGCCTGACGGGCTGCGACGTGGGCATCGTCCCTGACGCCTCACCGACTGCTGTGGATACGCCATCAGCGGCGACCGAGATCACCACGAGCACCACGCAGCCGGCGAGCGACTGCCATCCGGCGTACGAACCGTGCCTACCGAACCTGCCCGGCGACGCCCTGAACTGCGGCGATCTTCGGGGGGATCAGAAGCCCGTCACCGTGATCCGCCCCGGAACGGATCCGTATCGGTTGGATCGCGACGGCGACGGTCGGGGCTGCACCGGCTGAGCCACCGGCCGGGATAGCGTCGAGTCATGGTCGATCAACCGGTGCACCACGCATGGGCTCCGATCACCAATCTCAGCGACGAAGACCTCGACGCGGCGAGCAGCGAACTTCCTGCGCTCATGTCGGTGTGGAATGAGCACCGCGGGCAACTCTCCGAACGCCAAGTGGCGGAGTTCAACGGGCGCCTCAACCGGGAGTGGGCGATCGAAACCGGCATCATCGAGCGGATCTACACGCTCGATGAGGGCACGACCCGCCTGATGATCGAACAAGGCATCGATGCCTCGCTCATCGCCCACGACGACAACGGCCGCTCGCCGGAACTCATCGCCGGCATCATCCGGGACCATCAAGAGGCAGTCGAGTGGCTCTTCGAGGTGGTCCGTCAAGCGAGGCCGCTGTCGACGTCCTTCATCAAAGAGTTGCACCACCTCATGACTCGGAAGCAGGAGTACGCCGAGGGCGTCGACATGTTCGGACGCGCCACGAAGATCAAGCTCCGCCATGGCGCTTACAAGCAGCGCCCCAACAACCCCACTCGCGACGACGGGAAGACACACCAGTACTGCCCTCCCGAGCACATCGCCGCCGAGATGGACCGGCTGATCAGTTTCCACGGCAAACACATCGCCCCGGAGGTGCCGCCCGACCTCTCGGCGGCCTGGCTGCACCACCGGTTCATTCAGATTCATCCCTTCCAGGACGGCAACGGCCGCGTGGCCCGCGCCCTTGCTTCGCTCGTCCTCATCCGTGCCGCCTGGTTCCCGCTGGTCGTCAACCGTAAGGACCGCCCGAAGTACATCGCCACGCTCGAGGCCGCCGACACCGGTGACCTCGGCCCGCTGACAGAACTCATCGGCTCGCTCCAGAAGCGGGCGTGCCTGGCAGGGTTGAGCATCCTCGGGGAGGTGCAACGCGAGGGTGCGCGCCTCGACCAGATGCTGGACGCACTCGGCGAGAAGTACCGAACCCGCCATGAGGGGCAACGCGCCGATGCCGGGCAGGCAAAGCGGACATCGACGCATCTCCGGGCGATTGCCGAGGCCAAGTTCAGCGACGTGCGCGCCGGTCTCGAATCACGCGACTTCACCGCGCCCGAACGTCGGGTCTTCGTGGACACCAGCGGAGACGATAGCGAACGGCACTTCTGGCATCGCTACCAAGTTGTGGAAACCGCTGGACGGCTCGACTACTTCGCCAACATGCGCGACTACCACGACTGGGTGCGGATCGTCTTCATCACGGAATCCGGTCGTTCGGAGATTCTCCTTTCGTTCCACACGGTGGGTCGCGACTACGGAGGGTTTGTGGGGGCGTCGATGTGCTTCTACCGCAAGCAGAAGACCGAAGGCAAGGGCATCGAGCAGCAGGTGATCGAGTTGCAGACGGTTTCCGACGATCCGTTCCAGATCAACGACAACGAGCCTCTTGACGAAGCAGTTCGACGATTCGGTCCTTGGCTCGAAGAGGCACTCTTCATAGGGCTCGACCAGTGGCGGCGCAGTGAGTAGCCGCTCACCGCCCACGACTTCACCAACTCCGACAACTTCGCCTACGGACTGCTCGTGGCACGATCAACCCAACCGACACCAGCAGACCGAAAACCCACATTTGCGAAGGCTCTATTCTTGGCCGTAGGCCGCGTCGAACGAGACGCGGCGCTACGACCAAATCACGGGCTGTCTCCTGGCCGCCAGCGGATGATGACACGACAGAACGCGCTCGACACCGCCACTGGCACCGCAGCGATCACACAGGCCACATGACTCCGGCAGGCCCTCGGAACCCTAGGTAGCACGCTCCGACTACCTCGCGCCGCTTGGTGGTCGAGATGCGCAACCCTGCAGCAGATCGAGGACCAGGTCACCGCTTAGGGAGTGGCCACCCCCGCGGCGGCCGCTGGTATCCCAGCACCGTACGGTCGATCCTCAACAGCGACCGCCTCAACGCCGAAGCCGCCCTGGCCGCGGCGACCTCAGGGGACTAGTCCTTGCCCGCCGAGTCCCAGTGCTTCCGCACCCAGCGAATGACGTAAGGCCCACCGACAAGCACGATGATGATCCACCAGAGGGGCGTGACGTTCACCCCGTTCGCGCTCATCCAACCCATCGCCATCAGCACCGCCAGTCCCAGGAAGATCCGGAGGAGGGCATGGCGGCCGCTAAGCGTCCGGCGCCTCTTGTCGTCGCCCTCTTGGGTCTCTGTCTCGCGCCGGCGCACGGGTTGAGTTTGCCCGCAGGGCCCCGGGAACACCAACTCCCGCGCATCGGCACCGCCGACGTGGCTCACCAGGATAGCGACGACGTCAATGGCGTCCGCTGCGGGAACGCCCTCAGCCGTCAGCGCCTGCGCCGGGTCGTAGGCGCTCTCGCTCGCGGGTCGCCTGTGCGCCGTAGCAGGCCGATCTCGATCTGAGAGGCCGTGTTGGCCTCCTCGTTGCGCTGCTCGAGTTAGCGCATCCCCACGAGCAGCACAATGAGCACGATCCACCGCCAGAACCGGCGCGGCAACTGCCCGGCCAAACGTAGCCGGGGTGGCACGTGGCGAGTCCATTCGGTAGGGCTGCCGACACAACTTGGCGTGTCGTAGCGGAACCTGCCCCCACTATGAGTGCGCAGAGCCAGCAAAGCCGAGCTGTCACCGAACAGCAGCGTCGCACCCCCCGGCGTCTGCCAGAGCCGCGCGGCGCGTCGAGGGTCGTTCAACTCCGGCGCGACCTCCTTAGGAGAGGCGATAGCAATCAGTATTACCGCGGCTTGCAACCAGCCTCTTCGTGCCCACCGCCACCAACGTGAGGCTCCACCCCTGATGCCGTCACAGTCATAGGTGTCGCCCACCGGTCCGCCGACAGTGGCTCGGACTGTGGCCGGTGGTATCTCGCCGGAGGCCACGTGGCCCTCGCGATGGTCCGATCGTGTCGTGCCTTTGATCAGCGGGCAGCCCGTCAGCGGCCGAAGTCGAAGGTGCTGATCTCGACGAGTTGCTCGGCGACCAGGCCGACGGCGGCCTCAAAGAGCCGCTTGCCGGCCTCCGCGGTGGCACCCGTGGGGTCGCCGATGTGGCCGTCGGGGCCGAAGTCGTTGGACAGCCAGCCGAACGTGGTCAGCCCGCCGAAGCGCACGTGCGTCTGGTTCGCCAGCCCTTCGGGCACGCGCCGTACGGCGCGGTCCATGTGCACGAGGTCGGGGCGGAGATGAAGCATGACGGAGGTCTCGTCGTGGCCGCCGTGGATGCCCATGCCCAACTCGTCGGCGGTGCTGGAGCGTCCGCCGTGATCGGGCGGCACAAATGGATGGACGAGGAAGGTCCGCAGGCCGAAGCGGCGCCGCAATTCCCGGCAGGCCACCGCCAGCAGCGCCGTGTTCCCCCCGTGGCCGTTGAGGAAGACGAGCCGCTCGGCGCCGGTGGCCGCCACCGACCGGCCAACATCGGTGGCCACTGCCAGCAGCGTCTCGCTCGACAGCCACAACGAGCCCGGCGACCAGGCGTGCTCGTCGGACTTGGAGACGGACAGGGTCGGCAGGAGCCAGGCGTCGGCCTCCTCGCCACATTCCGCCACCGCCGCACGGGCGGACTCGTCGGCAATCACGTGATCCACCGACAGGGGCAGGTGCGGTCCGTGCTGCTCGGTCGCGCCGATCGGCCACACCAGCGTCGACGCGGTGCCGATGCGCTCGGCGATCTCGGGGCCGGTCAGGTTGTCCAGCCGCCGCTCACCGGGATCCTTCGATGGGGTCATGCGGTCACGCTACCGGTGCCTGTCGGCGGCCGCCGCCGTACCGGTACATGGATTCCGGCGCCGGATCAAGTCCGGGGCGGGCTGTTCACCAGACTGACGATGGACTGCCACCGGTGTGGGTGGACAGTCGTCCGGCTGCCCGGTGGTCACAGAACCCGGGTCACGACCGAGGCGACGTTTCGTCCCGAGGCGCCCCAGACGCCCGCACCGGGAAACGTGGCCGCACCGGCACAGAACAGGCCACGGACCGGCGTGGTGTAGCGGGTGAGGTGCCGGGGCCTGCCGAGCAGCGCCGACAGGGGCGACCCGGCGAACGACGCGGCGTGGCCGCGCGGCATGCCGAACTGCTGCTCGTAGCTGAGCGGGGTCATGACCCGCCAGTCGACGATGGACTCGGTGAACCCCGGCTGGACCCATTCGCCGTAGCGCGCCAGCCAGCGTTCGGGCTCGGCGGTACCGGTCCAGCCGCCCTGCAACTCGTACGGCGTGTAGAGCACCTCGAGGCTGAAGACCTCGCCGCCGTCCGGAGAACGCATCGTCGGGTCGAGCGCCGACGGCACGTTGGCGAGGAACACCGGATCGGCTGCCACACGCCCCGCCGCGGACGAGGCCAGGGCGCTTCGCAGGCCCGCGATGCCCGGCAGGATGAATGTCGTCGGAACCAGGGTGCCGGCTTCCTCGAGCCCGTCGAGGGCCTCGGAGTAGGCAGGAGCCGTCGTCAGGACGGCATCGACTTTCGATTCGTACCCATCCTTGCCCGGCGGCGCCCAGATCCGACCGAAGCGCTCCGGCAGTCCCGCTCCTTCGAGCGCGATCGCCGCCGGATCGCAGGCCACGACGACGGCACCGACCTCGCGCACCTCCCCGCCGGCGAGGCGCACACCCGCCACTCGCCCCGCCGAGGAGCCCCGACCGCCGTCCAGCAGCACGCTCTGCACCGGCGTCCCGCAGTACACACGTCCGCCTGCGGCTTCGAAGCAGCGCAGGACCGCATCGGTGAGTCCCCCGCTGCCTCCGGCGGGACGACCCATCTGCACCAGGTGCCGCATCGCATGACCGATGCTGCCGAGGCCGGTGCCGGGGGTCGATCCGTCGAGACCCCACACGATCGGGCCGGTGGCCAATGCCGCGAGGATCAGCGCCTCGTGGCCGAAGAACTCGGCCAGCAGGGATTGTGCCGAGCGGCGCGACCACGACCACAGGCGGCGCGTCGCGGCCGGCCGGCGGCCCAGCACCCCGGCCACGGCGGCCGGGCCCGGCGGCTGCTGAGCCAGTTCGACGAGCAACTCGGCGACTGGTCGCGCGGCCTCAACGAAGCGGCGGTAGCCGTCGACCTCGCCGGGATAGGTCCGGCGCAACCCGTCGAGGGTTACGTCCAGGTCGTGCCACTCCACCCAGGGGCTGTGGCCGTCCCAGAACCGGTGGACACCCACCGGGTCGACATCCAGGTAGCGGAGGCCGAAGCTCGCCAGTTCGAGCTCGTCCGCGATGGGCATGGTCCGCACCAGCGTGTGGTCGCAGTTGCAGATGTTGACGCGGGCGCCGACCGCCTCCACGGTGGAGGCACAGCCGCCGACGGTCGTGCGGGCTTCGAACAGGAGCGTCTGCAGGCCGGCGCGGGCGAGGTACGCCGCCGCGATCAGCCCGTTGTGGCCGGCCCCCAGGACGGCGACGTCGGCGGGTCCGTTCAGGGACATGCCTCGAAGTCTGCCATGCGGTCGAAGACCATGTCCCGGAGCCTCTCGGCGAGCACAGGTGCCGCCGCGGTCCGGAGTTCGCCGTCGCGGACAACGACCCTTCCCCCCACCACGACGTGACGGGGTCGCCTCCCCGGGTTGGCCCACAGCAGGCCCGCCAGCGGATCACCCACGCCGGCGTCGGCCACGCCGGCCACGTCGAAGCAGCACAGGTCGGCGGCGGCACCCCGTTCGAGGTGGCCCAGTTCCGGCCGCCCGAGACCGGCCGCCGATCCGGTGGTTGCGATGGAGAGCACCTCCCGCGCCATCGGCGGCCGCGAGGTCAGACCGCCCACCTGCAGCGCAAGGCGGGCGTCGGCCAGCAGATTGCCGGCGTCGTTGCTGCCGCCACCGCTCGTGCCCAGACCCACCGACACACCCGCGTCCAGCAGGGCGCCCACCTCCGCCACCCCCCAGCCCATCGGCACGTCGCAGCCGGGGGCGTGCGTGGCGTGGGCACCCGAGGCGACGAACCGTGCCCGCTCGGAGGCGGTGATCTCGCAGAGGTGCGCCACGGTCACGTCCTCGGCCAGCCAGCCCCACTCCTCCAGGAGGTCGAGCGGGCGGCGGCCCCAACGCGCCGCGGCCCGCTCCACGTCCACCTGCTCGTTGGCCTGCGTGCGGCGGCGCAATCCATGGCGTGCTGCCACCTCGGCCAGGGCGGCGAACGTCTCGGGGCGGTCGGAGTGCACACCCGCAGGTCCGCAGGCGATCTGCAGCATCCCGTGCGCCTCGCCGGGGCCGTAGCGGCCCACAAGGGTCTCGACGGAAGCGGCGGCCGTCTCGGGATCATCGCCGGCGGTTCCCCGCACAAACACCAGGCGAGACCCCAACCCCTCGGCGGCGGCGATGGTCGCTCCGGCCAGTTCGGTCGGATCCTGATCCGGCGGCCAGGTGAGGTGATGGTCGGCCACGGTGGTGACTCCCGCCAGCAGCCCCTCGGCCACGCCGACGGCGGCTGCCGCGGCGGTCAGTTCGGGATCGACACGGGCGCGCCGGTAGTAGCCGGCCATGGTTGCGAGCCAGCGATCCATCCGCACGTGGCGGGTGCCCTCGAGCGTGCGAAAGGCGGATTGCAGCAGGTGATGGTGGGCGTTGACAAGGCCCGGGACGACGACGCACCCGGAGGCGTCGAGCCGCTCCGTGGGCGCCGAGGTGGCGGTGCTCCGGTCGGCCGTACTCGCCGATGACAGAAGGCTCGCAGCGCCGTTCCTGACGCCGACGACCACCCCCTCGCGGCACAACACCTCAGCCCCGGCCAGCTCACGGCGCCCCGTCCAGACCACTTCGGCACCATGCACCGCCAACTCCATGCGGCGATGGTACGGCGCTCGGCCGCGCCGTTCGTGAATCTAGGCACGGATACGAACCGGCCGTTTGGGAGGTTGCAGAGCGAGAGTACTCGGCAGTAACTTGATAGTTGTCGATCGCGAACGATCGAATATGAGAAGAGCCGAGACCAGTCCGGTTGAAGGACTTTGGGTTGCTGGTCTCGGCCCTTCCCTTTTTGGAGGCGCGCCTCCAGGTGCCGAGTGTAACGCACTCCTGAACTATCTGATATTTCAATAATGTTCAGTTGATGCCCTGCGGGAGAGTCCTCCGGCGGCGCCGCTATTCTCAGGCGGCGTCGTGCAGGCGGGCGGCACGGCGGGCCAACTCGGTGTGTGCCGCGCCGAGATCCAGACCCACCAACTCACCGTCCGCCACCACTCGCCGGCCCCCCACGAAGAGGTGCCGCACCCGTCGATCGGGGCCGAGCACCAGCGCCGTGACCGGGTCGGCGATGTCACCCAGGTCGCCGGCGGGCCACACCGCCACGTCGGCGGCCATACCCACCTCGAGTCGTCCCAACTCGTTGCTGAGCCCGAGGCAGGCGGCCCCGCCGGCTGCGGCCATCTCCAGTACGTCGGAGGGCATGAGGGCGTCGGCCCGGCGCTCGCGCTGGCGGGCTGTGTAGAGCGCCTGGCGCAACTCGGGGAACAGGCCGCCGACCTCGTTGGAGGCCACGCCGTCCACGCCGAGGCCCACCGGGGACCCCGCGGCGCGCAGACCCACGACCGGGCACATCCCCGCCGCTATCCGGGCGTTGCTGGATGGGCAGTGGGCGACTCCCACGCCGGCGGCGCCGAGCCTGACCAGCTCGGAATCGTCGAGGTGGATGCCGTGCGCCAGCCAGACGTCGTCGCCCATCCAACCCCAGCTCTCCAGCACCTCCACCGGCCGGCGCCCGAACCGCGCCAGGCAGTGCTGTTGCTCCTCCAGCGTCTCGACGAGGTGCGTGTGCAGGCGCACCCCCAGGCGGCGGGCCATCTCGGCGGCCTCGACCATCAACTCGGTGCTGACCGAGAACGGGCTGCACGGGGCAACCACGATCGACACCCACTCGCCGTCGTGGTACTGCGCCACGAGCCGCTCGGTGGAGGTGCCGATGTCGTCGCGGTCCTCCACCAGATGGTCCGGCGGCAACCCGCCGTCGCTCTCACCGAGGTCCATCGATCCGCGTGACAGAGCCAGGCGCACCCCCACCTGCGCGGCTGCCTCCACGATGGCGTCGAACACGGTGTCGTCGCCGCGAGGCACCACGTAGTGATGGTCGAAGACGGTGGTGGCGCCGCTGAGGGCCAGCTCAGCGAGGCCCACCCGGGCCGCCGCTCCCACGTCCTCGGCGTCCAGTAGCCCCCAGATGGGGTAGAGCGTCACCAGCCAACTGAAGAGGTCGCACCCGTCGGCGCGGCCGCGAGTCATCCACTGGTAGAGGTGGTGATGGGTGTTGACGAAGCCGGCGGTGATGATGTCGCCGTCGCAGCGGATCACCGTGTCGTCCGGCTCGGGCGCCACATCGCCGACGGCGCTGATGCGACCGCGGGCCAGCGCCAGGTCGCCGGGCCAGCGCGCCCCGCGCAGCACGAGTCGTCCTGGATGCTGAGTGCCGTTCATCGGTCCATCATGGCAGCGTCGACCCCGCCGGACCTGCTCACCGGTGTGGCGGCCGGCGGCCGGCACCGGTCCTCTCAGGGACTCCCGCCTCCCATGGCGGCATGGGGGTGGTTCTCGGTGAGGCCGGCGGAGGTGACCTGCACGAAGGCGGCGTTGCGCCGGAACTCCTCGAGGTCGGTGGCGTCGAGGTAGCTCATGGCGCTCTTGACACCCCCGAGCAACTGATGCAGCACCTTGGCGACCTCGCCCTGGTACGGGACGAGACCCTCCACACCTTCGGGCGCCCGGTGCTCGAAGTATTCGTCGTCCAGTTCGTCGCCGTGGCGCTCGGCCCGGCTCTCCACGGCCTCCCGCGAGGCCATCCCGCGGATCCGCTTGACGAGCCCCTTGGCCGAGTGCTCCACCTCGCCGGGACTCTCCTTCGTGCCGGCGAACAGGCTGCCGATCATGACGGTGTCGGCACCGGCGGCGAGAGCCTTGGCGATGTCACCGGAGGTACGGATGCCGCCGTCGGCGATGATCGGGACGTCGCCGGCGCCGCGGGCGGCGTCGTCGAGGGCGGTGAGTTGCGGCACTCCCACCCCGGCGACCAGTCGCGTCGTGCAGACGCCGCCCGGTCCGACGCCCACCTTGATGGCATCGGCGCCCGCGGCGGCCAGGTCGGCGGCCCCGCCGGCCGTGGCGACGTTGCCGGCCACGAGATCGGTGCCGGCGAAGGCGTCCTTGAGGCGCTTCACCCCTTCGATGGCGTGCTCGGCATGGCCGTGGGCGATGTCGAGCACCAGCACGTCGGCGCCCGCGGCGACACAGCTCTTGGCGCGCTCCATCATGTCGTGATCGGTACCGACGGCCACGCCGACCAGCAGATCGTCTCCGGCCGCCTTGACCTTCTCGACCTCGAGGGCATGGGCGTAGGTCGGCAGGAAGCGGTGGATGATGCCGATACCGCCGAGGCGCGCCAGCGCGATCGCCATCTCCGACTCGCAGACCGTGTCCATGTTGGCCGCCACGATGGGCAGATCGAGCTCGATACCCCGGGAAAGCCGGGTGTTGAGGCTCACCTGCCGGCGCGAGCGCACGCGCGACCGCCGAGGCACCAGAAGTACGTCATCGTAGGTGAGTCCGGTGCGTACGTCGTCCAGCGGCATGGGAACCCTCCGGCGGTGCGGTCGGCGGAACTCGGGCACGGTCGGCGAGGTCGAACGGCTGCCGGGCAAGCACACCGATCACACCCGGCCACCCCAGTCTGCCACGCCGGCGCCCCGGGTCGTCCCACGATCTGCGCCGGCCGGTCCCACTCCTGCCCACGTACCGGGAGCCGGTACTGTGTGACACCGATTCCTCGGGCACCGGCCATTTCCTCCGGCGATCCGAGACGTCCTACCGGAGGACCAATGCACGACACAGGCCTCACCGATCACGTCTTTGTCATCACGGGCAGCGGGCAGGGCATCGGAGCCGCCACCGCACGGACCGCCGCCGGATATGGCGCCAAGGTCATGGTCTCCGACGTCGCCGACGACGCCGGGCGAGCCGTCGTCGGCCAGATAGTCGACGACGGCGGGCAGGCGGCTTACTGCCATTGCGATGTGAGCGACTGGGAGCAACTGCAGAACCTGATGCGTGTCACGGCCGAGACGTTCGGCGGGATCGACGTACTCCACAACAACGCCGGCATCCACGAGACCCAGTTCACAATGGGACTGTCTCTGGAGGACATGGACCTCGACACGTTCGACCGCGTGCTGAACGTCAACCTGCGCGGCGCTTTCGCCGCCTCGAAGGCCGCGCTCCCCTACCTGAAACAGAGCGACAACCCGTCGATCATCAATGCCGGCTCCACCGCCAGTTGGGTCGGCTACCCGATGGCGATGGCCTACGGGCCCTCGAAGGCGGCAATCGCCCTGCTGACCAAGAACCTCGCCGTCGACCTCGCCCCCTACGGCATCCGGGCCAACTGCTACTGCCCGGGGACGGTCGACACCGGAATGGTCTCCACCTTCCTCGAGGCAGCGGAGAATCGGGAGGCTGTCGAGGGGTTCATGGTGGCCAGCCACCTCGTCCACCGCATGGGTGAGCCGACCGACATCGCGGAGATGGTGTGTTTCCTGGCCAGCCCGAAGGCTTCGTTCGTGAATGGATCCGTCATCCTCATCGACGGCGGTTCGCTGGCGTGGCGCGGGACCGTCGACGCGCTCGGCATGGCATGAGCCCGTCGTGAGCGAAGCCGACGCCCTGGCCGGCGTCGCACCGGAGACGCTGCTGGAGATGCAGCGGCGCATGTGGCTGATCCGCAAGTTCGAAGAATCCGCAGCACGGCTCGTCGACTCCGGCGAACTCGAGGGCGAGGTCCATCTCTCGATCGGTCAGGAGGGTGAGATCGTCGGCTCGTGCCTCGCCCTACGCGCGGACGACTACATGACCGGCAACCACCGGTCGCACGGGCACCCCATCGGCAAGGGCGCCGACCCTGCGGGGCTGATGGCCGAGCTGATGGGGAAGGCAACGGGCGTGTGCAAGGGGAAGGGCGGATCCATGCACCTCGCCGACTTCTCCGTGGGAAGCCTCGGCGAGTCGGGAATCGTCGCATCGGCGATACCCGTCGCCGTCGGAGCGGCCATGAGCGCCCAGATCCAGGGCAACGGCAAGGTGGTCCTCAGCTTCTTCGGCGACGGTGCGGTGAACGAGGGTGCCTTCCACGAGGCGATGAACCTGGCGTCGGTCTGGCGACTGCCCATCGTCTTCCTGTGCGAGAACAACCACTACGCCATGACCGTGGCGGCGGCGGACGTCACGGCCGTGAAGCAGGACCTCGCCGAACGCGCCGCCGGGTACGACATGCCCGGCATCGTCGTGGACGGTCAGGACGTCGTGGCGGTTTTCTGCGAGGTGGGCGACGCCGTCGAGCGGGCGCGGTCGAGCGGCGGGCCGAGCTTCGTCGAGGCGAAGACGTACCGCTTCGACGAGCACGCCTACCGCCTGCCGGTGGGGATCACCTACCGCGACCCCGCAGAGGTGGAGCGGTGGAAGCAGCGGGATCCGATCCATATCCACCACCGGCGCCTCCTCGCCGCCGGCCACGCCAACGAGACCGAACTCAGCGGGATCGAGGCCGCAGCAGGAGCCGCGATCGACGACGCCGTGTCGTTCGCCATGGCGAGTCCCGCACCCGACCTGTCGGCGCTGTTCGAGGACATGTACGCCAACCCGTTCCCGGTGCGCGGAAGCTGACCGGAGCCGCCGATGCGACAACTCACCTACCTGCAGGCGATCTGCGAGGCCCAGCGGGAGGAAATGGCTCGCGACGAGCGCGTGATCCTGCTCGGCGAGGACATCCGCTCCAACCTCTTCGGCACCGCCGCCGGGTTCCTCGAGCAGTTCGGCCCCGAGCGCGTGCGGAACGTCCCGATGTCGGAGGCCGCCTTCGTGGGAGCCGGCGTCGGCGCCGCAATGACCGGGCTGCGGCCCATCGTCGACATGCTGCTCTCCAGCTTCATGTACGTCGCCATGGACCAGTTCGTGAGCCAGGTGGCGAAGAGCCGCTACATGTTCGGCGGCCAGGCCGACCTGCCGGTCGTGTACCGGGCGGCCATGTTCTACGGCAACGGTGAGGCCGCCCACCATTCGGATCGCCCGTATCCCACGTTCATGACCGTTCCGGGCCTGAAGATCGCCGCCCCGTCCACGCCCGCCGACGCCAAGGGTCTCATCAAGACCGCTGTCCGTGACGACGACCCCGTCATCGTCTTCGAGGACGGCTCCCTCTGGCCCACCAAGGGCCCGATCGCCGAGGAGGGGGAGGCGCTCCCCTCCGGCGAGGTCCCCGACGAGCAGGATTACCTCATTCCCCTCGGTGTGGCCGACGTGAAGCGCCCGGGCGCCGACGTGACGGTCGTCGCCATCGCCGGTTCGGTGCCGCACGCGCTGTCCGCTGCCGCGACCCTCGCCGCCGAGGGGGTTTCCGTCGAAGTCGTCGACCCGCGTACGCTCGTCCCCATGGACTGGGACACGATCCTCGGATCGGTCGCCAAGTCCGGACGGTTGGTGATCGCCGACCCGGCCCACCGAACGTGCAGCGCCGCCAGTGAGATCGCCGCGACCGTGGCGGACGAAGCGTTCTCGTCCCTGCAGGCGCCGATCAAGCGGATCACCACGCCGGACGTCAACATTCCGTTCAGCGGCGCCCTCGAGGGCGGCCTCTACCCGACCGCGGAGAAGATCATCGCCGCCGTACGCTCGCTGAACACACCGGCGTCGTCGCGGAGCCGATGATGCAGACGGAGATCCGCCTCCCGCAGTGGGGAATGGGGATGCGAGAGGGAACCATCGTGCGCTGGCTCGCGCAGACGGGCGACATCGTGGCCGAGGGAGATCCGCTGGTCGAGATCGAGGCCGACAAGGTCACCGATGTCGTGCGCGCACCAACGTTGGGAACCCTCCTCGAGACCCGATTCCCGGAGGACACCACCGTTGCCGTGCGAACGGTCATCGCTGTAGTGGGCCGGGCATGACCAGCGCGTCAACGTATCTACGACCTGCCCCGGGGCCATCGGGCCGCGCGCACGCACCGATCGCAGGGAACGCGGCGGGAGCGGCCCGACCATGACCGATTCGGCCCTGCTCACGATCGACGGGCTCTCGAAGACCTTCCCCGGCCAGAAAGCTCTTGAGAACGTCCACTTCGAACTCGAGCCCAACGAGATCCATGCCCTCGTCGGTCAGAACGGCTCGGGCAAGTCGACCTTCATCAAGATCCTGGCGGGGTATCACGATCCCGACCCCGGCGCGGAGGCAACCATCGACGGCCGGACGTTCCGCCTCGGCGACTCCGTCGCCGCCTTCGAGGCCGGCATCCGCTTCGTGCACCAGGACCTCGGTCTGGCGCCGACCCTCGGAACGCTGGACAACCTTGCCCTCGGCCGGGGCTACCTGCGGGGCCCGACGGGCACGATCTCCTGGCGCCGGGAGGCCCGGGAGGCGCGCAAACTCCTCGGGTCCCTGGGCTACGACTTCGACATCACCATCCCCGTGGCCTCACTGGCGGCCGCCGAGCGCACGGGAGTTGCCATAGCGCGTGCGCTCGAGGGTTGGGAGGAGCAGGCACGCATCCTCGTACTCGACGAGCCCACGGCCTCGCTCCCTGCTGCGGAGGTCGACCGGCTCTTCGAGGTGCTGCGGATGGTTCACCGCCAAGGTGTCGCCCTGATCTACGTTTCCCACCACTTCGGCGAGGTCTTCGAGATCAGCGAACGGATCACCGTGCTGCGTGACGGCGCCGTCGTGTCAACAGGGGTGACGGAGGAACTCGACGAGTCCCAGCTGATCGAACTCACGATCGGGCGGGCACTCAGTTCGCTGGAGGCGATACCTGAAGAGCGGCAGGGCGTCGAACACGCCGAACACGAGCCCGCGCTGCGCCTGCGCTCGCTCGGCGGTGAGATCATCCGGAGACTCGACCTGGACGTCGCCCCGGGAGAGATCGTGGGGTTCGCAGGCGTGACGGGCTCGGGCCGGGAGGAGATCGCCGGACTCATCTTCGGCGGCAACGCCCGAACCGGGCAGGTGTTCGTCGAGGGCGTCGAGGTGTCGCCAAGCCGCCCGGACCTCAGCATGCGCAGCGGCATGGCGTTCGTCCCGGCCGACCGGCTGGCCAATGCCACGTTCCTGGACATGACGCTGCGGGAGAACACGACGATCAGCCGCATGGCGCCGTTCTGCGGCCTGATCGGCATCGACCGGGAGGCGGAACGAACCGAGGCCGACGTCTGGCTACGCAAGCTGGAGGTCGTACCGCCTAGACCGGAGGCGATCATCGCCACCCTGAGCGGTGGGAATCAGCAGAAGGTGGTGCTGGCCCGCGCGCTGCGCCTCGAACCCCGGGCGCTGGTTCTGGACTCCCCGACGCAGGGGGTGGACGTCGGATCGAAGGCGTCGATCCATGCGTTCATTCGTGAGGCGGCAGCGCTCGGCGCGGCCGTCATCATCGCCTCGCCCGAGTCCGAGGAGTTGTCCCTTCTCTGTGACCGTGTCGCCGTGCTCGTCGGCGGTGAGGTCCGCGCCATCCGCCCGCGTAACACGACCGCCGACGAACTGACCGAGCTGACGCTGCGAGGCCAACCCGCCCGAGCCGAGGGCGCTCTGGCCGGCTGAGCCGGGCGCCTCGCCCGCGGTGCGAACCCTCGACGGCGAGTCGTGTCTCAGAGCCCGGTCCGACCGTGCTCGCGTGCCATCGGGGCCCACTCGTCGAACAGCCCGACGTACTCGTCGTAGGGTCCCAGGCCGGCCGTCGAGCCTGTCGTGACGCCGGCGTCCACGACGAGGACGTGGCCGCTCACGTAGCCCGCGTTCTCCGACGACAGCCATAAGGCCGCTCTGGCGATGTCCTCGGCCAGTCCGGGACGCCCGGCGAGCGGCGAGTCCTTGGCCAGCAACTCCTTCAGACCCTCGATGTCGTCGGGGTCGCCGACCAACATGGCCGCGGCCATCGACGTCGCCATGGTGCCCGGCGCGATGGCGTTCACCCGGATTCCGAAACGGCACAACTCGGTGGCGACGTTCTTCGTCAGGCCCATGACCGCGCTCTTGGCCGCGGTGTAGGCGTGCGGTCCGATTCCGCCCGTGACGCCCGCGATGCTCGCCGTCGAGATGATCGAGCCGGACCGGCGCGGCTTCATCAACCGTGCGGCGTGCTTCATGCCGAAGAACGTGCCGTTGAGCAGGACGTCGAGGGTCGCGGTCCACTCCGCGAAGGGGGTCGTGTCGATCGGACCGAGCGCGCCGCCGATGCCGGCGTTGTTGTACATGATGTCGAGTTGGCCGAATTCGCCGACGGCCCGGTCGACGAGGCCGGCGACATCGTCCTCCACCGAGACGTCGCAGTGCGCGAACCTCGCGGCTTCGCCGAGGGAGGCCGCGAACGCCGCGCCCCGCTCGTCCTGGATGTCACCGAGAACGACTCTGGCTCCCTCGGCGACGAAGAGCTTCGCCGATGCGGCGCCGAACCCGCTCGATCCGCCGGTGATGGCAGCCACCTTTCCTTCGAGGCTTCCTGCCATGGGTGCTTCCCTCCCCCGTCCGGCCGGATTCCCGTCGCACGGTCATCGACCCTCGCTCGATGACAGTAACCGTGCTTCGCGTCCATGTAGCAAATCGTTCGATTGTGCTAGCTTCCGTCGCTTAGTGCAGTGCGCAGCTGCATTCAATCAACTCCGTCGGGGGGGATGAGCGACGGGTTGCCTGTGGCGGGTGATCGGTCACGGGGGCACTGTTGGCGGAGCACCATCAAGAGGAGTTGATGATGCGGAACGCCGGCAGACACATGATCGCTATTGCGATCTTTTGCGTACTCGCCCTTGTCGCCGCTGCTTGCGGCGACGACGGCGACGAACCCGCCGCTCAACCGCCGCCGGACGCACCGGCCGCCGAAGCACCGGCAGACGCACCCGCCGCAGCCGAGCCGTCCGCAGTCGAGCCGTCCGCTGAAGCACCCACGAGCGACGGCGGCCTCGACGAGGCCCGGGCCATTGCCGGTGCGGCTCTGGCCGAGCCGACGTCGATCGGCATCGACGTGCCGCTGAGCACGACGCCTGAGGCAGGCAAGCACCTCGCGGTCGTCGTGTGCGACGCCCCCACGTGCACGCGGGCGATCCAGAACGTCACCGCGGCCGCGTCGCTGCTGGGCTGGACCGTGGAAGGGGTGCAGTTCGACGGGAGCCCCGAGGACATCCTCCAGAAGATGGAGTACGCCATCTCTCTCGCCCCCGACGGCATCGTGACGACAGGCGTGCCCCGATCGGCGTTCGAGACCGCGGCACAGACCGCAGCCGAGGTGGGCATACCCATGGCGGCGTGCTGCATTCCCGACGAACTCGCGGCGCCGTTCGTGTCGATCATCAACAACAAGGAGACGTTCTTCAAGATCGGGGAGATCCTGGGGGCGTGGGTGGCCGCGGACGGTGGCCCGAACTCCCATGCGGCCATGGCCATCCTGGCGCCGTTCCCCGTGCACGTCTCGCTCGGCGAGGGGTTCAAGTCCGAGTTGGAGAGGCTCTGCGACACGTGTAGCGCCGAGATCCTCAACACCCAGATCTCCGACATCGGGACCACGATTCCGAGCCTGTCGGTCAGCGTCATCGAGCGGAACCCCGACGTGAACTACCTGATGTACGCCGACGGCGTGATGGCCACCGGCGTGGTCGCCGCCCTCCGTGACGCCAATCTGGCCGACTCGGTCAAGATCGGCGGCATGAACCCCGGCCCGCCGGAGTTGCAGGCCATCATGGACGGCGAGCAGCACACGTACCTGAATCTCCCCGAACCGTGGATCGCGTTGATGATGGTCGACGCCCTGGCTCGACACTTCATCGGTGACGATCCGACGGTCGGGATGACCGCGGCGATGCCCATCCGGCTCGTCGACCAGAGCAACACAACCGGGACCGAGAACCCGGCCGGCGCCGTAAACCAGGAGGAACAATTCAAGGAACTCTGGCTGGTCGACTAGCGGGCCGCGACCCGCGCTCCCCGCTGGTCGAGCGAAGGACGCTGCACGGCACTTGAGTGCCACAGGGCTCGAACGGGACCCGCCGAGCGTGGTGGTGACCGGTGCCGCAGGAGGCATCGGCGCCGCCACCGTCGGCGTGCTGGTGCAACGGGGGGCTCGGGTGCTCGCCGTGGACCTCGACGCCGACGGGCTGGCCGAGTTCAGCGCGGGACTCGGGCCGAGCGTCGTTGCGCACCGCGCTGACGTGGCCGACGCGGCGGCGATGATCGCCACCGCGGTGCGGGAGTTCGGCCGGCTGGACGGTCTGTTCAACAATGCCGGGATCGTCGGCGTCCGGGCACCGGTCGTCGACTACCCGGCCGACGACTTCGACCGTGTGTACCGGACCAACGTGCGGGGCGTGTTCCTGGGCATGAAGTACGGGATACCCGCCATGGTGGCCTCCGGGGGTGGCGCGATCCTGAACGCCGCATCGACCGGTGCCATGGTGGGCGCATCGAACATGGCCGGCTACATCAGTTCCAAGCACGCGGTCCTCGGCCTGACCCGGACGGCAGCCCTCGAGGTGGCCCGCCTGGGGATTACGGTCAACGCCATGGCGCCGGGCACCGTCGACACGCCGATGGTGCAGCCGTTCTTCGCAGGCCTCTCACCGGAGGAGGCCGAGAAGCGGCTGCTGGGCGTCACCCCGACCGGGCGGATCGCCCAGCCCGCGGAGATCGCCGCTGTCGCGACCTGGCTGCTGCTCGACCGGCCGACCTATCTGACCGGGGCCCTCATCCCGGTCGACGGCGCCCAGACCGCCCAGGCCGGGACCGCATGAGGGCGCGTAGCGCTGCGGGCCGCCTGGCTCCACCGGCACAGGCGTCATTGTGAGCGCCGCGGCGGGGAGTCCGGCGACCGGCGACCGGAGTCGCCTCGTCGACCTCCACCGACGCATGATGCGGATCCGTTTCTTCGAGGAGCGGGTCGCGGCCCTCAAAGCGACGGGGGAGCTGCCCGGCGCAGTGCACATCTACATCGGCCAGGAGGCCGTCGCCGCCGGCGTGTGCGCGGCGCTGTCGGTCGACGACTACATCACCTCGACCCATCGAGGCCACGGCCACGTGCTCGCCAAGGACGGGCGGATGGACCGCTGCATGGCCGAGTTGTTCGGCAAGCGCGACGGCTACTGCAAGGGCAAGGGCGGCTCGATGCACATCGCAGACCCCGGCCTCGGCATCATCGGCGCAAACGGGATCGTCGGCGCCGGGATGCCCATCGCGGTCGGCGCGGCGCTGTCGGCGGCACAGCGGGGCTCGGGGCAGGTTGCGGTGTCGTTCTTCGGCGACGGAGGCTCCACGCACGGCACGTTCCACGAGTCGCTGAACCTGGCCACCGTGTGGTCGCTGCCGGTGATCTTCGTGTGCGAGAACAACGGCGTGTCGCAGCTGACCCCCACCGCGGAGGTGGCGGCCCTCGGCTCTGTCGCCCAGCACGGAGCGGCCTACGGCATCCCGGGTGTGGCGATCGACGGCAACGACGTCGTCGCAGTGCACGAGGCCACACGAGCCGCCGTGCAACGAGCTCGCAACGGCAACGGCCCGACCCTGATCGAGGCGATCACGTTCCGGATTCACAACCACTCCGAAGGCCTCGAGGCCATCATCGGCCAGATCCGGGATCTCGACGAGATCGAGCCATGGCGGGAGCGTGATCCGCTGGTGCTCCACCGCCGGACCTTGGAGCGATCCGGGGTCACCGTCGGCGTTCTCGACGAACTGGAGCGGTCGATCCGGGCGGAGGTCACCGCTGCGGTGCGCTTCGCCCGCAACAGCCCGTATCCCGAGCCCAGCGAGGCGTACGAGGACGTCTGGGCGGGCGACCTGCCGTCCGCGGCGCTGCGGGGAGCGGGCTAGGTGGCTGGTGTGGAATGGGTTGTTGTCTGGTGGCTCTTCGCACTCATACTGGTGATGTGTTCCCGGCGGGTGTGGTTGGGGTGTTGGGGGTGGGTGGGGGTTCAGGTGAGTGCCCAGTGGGTGGCGCGGGTGTGCAGTCCGAGCGCGCCGAGGCGGGCGATGTTGGCGGCTGCGGCGAGGAGGTTGAAGTCGGCGTCGACTTTGGGTTGGCCGCGCACGCGGGCGTGGCGGCCGCCGTGGTGTCGGCGCATGAGGTGCGCGAGTTTGCGTTCGACTTTGGGGCGGGTGGCGCGGTAGTCGTCGCGCCAGGCCGGGTTCTGTTGGCGCGCTCGGGACGCGGCGAGGGCGGTTTCGTGTGCGCCGATGCGTATGGTTCTGCCGGCTTTGGCGTCGGTGCAGTCGCCGCGGAGTTCGCAGTCGGCGCAGTCGGCGCCGAAGCGGGCGGTGCCGGCGCCGTCGGGGCGGTAGTTGATGGCGACGGTGACCTCGGCGGGGCAGGTGACCGTCGCGGCGGCCAGGTCGACGCTGAAGCGGTCCTTGGTGAAGCGTCCCGCGGGCGCCTGCGGCGCTTGGGTGCGGCACTTGGAGTTGATGCGGTGCTCGCCGAGGAGGCTCTGGAAGTCGCCGCTGCCGTAGGCGCAGTCGCCGTAGACGGTGGGCCTGCCCGCGAAGTCCTCCACAACCTCCCCGGCGTCGCCGGCAGTGCCGGTGGTGCCGGTGGTGGTGGTGTCGGTGGTGGTGGTGTCGGCGGCGGCGGCGGCGGCGGCGGTGTCGGCGGTGAGCAGGTCGGCGATGAGTTCGGGGGCGGGTCGGGCGTCGGGGGCGTTGGCGGCGGTGACCGCGGTGGCGGTGATCAGCTCGGAGTCGGGGTCCGTGGCGATGTGGCCCTTGTAGCCGTCGAAGCCTCGTGCTGCGGTTTTGTGGCCGTGGCGGGCGTCGCGGTCCACCACCGAGATGATCCGGTCCCGCGCCACGCGCCGCGCGATCACCAGGCGCCCCTCGGGGTCCTCGCAGAGGTCCTGGCCCACAACGGCGGCCAACAACTCCCCGCCCTGCGCGACTTCGACGCTCAGCGCGCGACCCTCGAGGGCTTCGAGCACCGCCACGGCGTCGCCGGCGATGGTCGCCACGAGGGCCTCCCGCGCCGCCGCGTCGTCCCAGTCGCACGCCGGCTTGGACCGCGACGCATAGTCGCCGCCGGCGACGGCGCCCCGCACAATGGCCCCCAGATCGCGATCCGCGGCCTCGAACACGCCGCGGATCGCGGCGCGCAGCATCGTGACGGTGTCCTGGGTCGCGACCGCGTCGTAGATCGGCGCGGAGTCCAGCACCCGCCGCTGAGACAGCGCCCCCGCCGAGCGCGCCACCTCGAGGGTCGCGTCGAAGATCCGCCGCGGCGCACCCGACGCCGCCAACCGGGCCCGCATCCCCACCAACACCGTATGGGAGAACCCGCCGCCGTCGACGTCCAAACCCCCGCACGCGTAACGCCAACGCGCATCGAACTCGAACGCCGCCACCGCCTCACGGTCCGACAAACCGAACCAGCGCTGCAACACCATCACCGTCGCCACCACCCGAGGCGGCACACTGCGCCGCCCCCGCGAGTGTGTTGCGTCTGAGTTCGACGCGGAAGTGGTGTTGAGAAAATACCCAACTCTGGCATGCTCTCGGGGTGTTCTGAGAGGAGTTGTTAGAGATGAGCGAGAACGAGACTCGTCGGCGGGGGCGTGTGCTGTCGCCGGAGACGAAGTGGGAGATCTTCTTGCAGGTTACGTCCCGGGAGATGACCCAGGCGGACGCGGCGCGCAAGTGGCAGGTGGACGTGTCGACGGTCATTGGGATCCGCCGGACGGTGAAGGACGCGGCGCTCGCTGCGTTGGTTGCGCGCCGGGGCCGGCCGGCGAAGGAGCGCAACTGGGAGTTGGAGTCGGCGCGCCGGGAGGTGGAGCAGTTGACCGAGGCGGTCAAGGCGCAGGCCATCGAGTTGGCGATGTTGCGGGGAAAAGTCGGTTGGGCCTGAGCGGTCCGCTGCCTGCGAGGGTGCCCGGCGCGGTGAAGGAACAGATCCTCGAGCTGGTCGACGACGCTGTGTCCGGTGGCGCTTCGCACCGTTGGGCGTGCTCGATGCTCGGCGCCTCCGATGACCGGGTGCGGCGCTGGCGGCGCCGGTTGCGCGCGACGGGCACTGTTGAGGATCGCCCGCCCGGCGGGGTGGCGCTGCATCGGCTGCGCCCGGCGGAGACAGCGGCGGTCTTAGCGCTCGTCGAGGAGTGGGGGCCCACCGATCGCAGTTCCCGCAAGTTGGCCCACCGGGGCTCCTACCTGGGTCGGGTGTGGGTGTCGCCGTCGACGGTGCGGCGTGTTCTGGCTGCTCACGGCCTTGTGCTGCCCGAGACGCCGGCGCGAGCGCCGGCGCCTCGCCTCGCCTGGCCGGACTGGTTGGACTGGGAGCCCAACAAGATCTGGTGCTGGGACGTGACCCACTTCCCGGCCGCTCGGCGGGTCGCGTTCGCGATCGTCGACGTCGTGAGCCGCCGCTGGATCGACACGCTGGTCTCCATCGAGGAGACCTCCACGCAGGTGCGGGTCCTGTTCGAGGGCGCCCTGGGCGCCGAAGGCCTCACAGAGCTGATCACACCCGAACGCGTCGACGCGTTCGCCAACAACGACTCCGAGCCGATCCTGTTGGCCGCCTCGGACAACGGCCCCCAGATGACCTCCAAAGCGACCAGAGAGTTCTTCGCCGCGCTCGCCGTGGCGCAACGCCTCGGCCGGCCCGGCGCGCCCACCGATCAGGCCTGGATCGAGAGCCTCTTCGGGCACATCAAAACCGAGAACCCCCATCTCGAAACCATCACCGACCCCGCCACCCTCACCGCCGAACTCGACCGCACCCGCCGCGACTACAACGGGACCCGCCTCCACGCCGGCATCGGCTACGTCACCCCCGACGACGAACACCACGGCCGCGGCGAACAGGTCCGCCAAGCGCGCATCGAAGGCCTGCGACGAGCCCACCAACAGCGCATCGACTACCATCGCACCAACCACAACCACAAACCCCAGAACCCGACACGAGTTGGTTAATTTCTCAGACCAACCTCCGCGGTTTTCTCAGACACACCTCACGACGAGAACAAATCATCGAACATCCCCTCGGGAAACAACCGGGCACCCTCACCGAACAACACCGCAAAAATCGAACCAGGACCCACCCGCTCGCCCACAAACCGCGTCCCCTTGAACAAATCAGCCTGACACGGCTCAACACCAACCGTCACAACACCAACCTCCCCACAACACCGAACCACACACCTGTAATTCTACCAGACCACAACACCCCAAACGCCGAGAAAAACACCAGCCACCTAGTGGCCCGCCGGACCCAGACGGCGGCCATGCGGGCGGCGGTTTTCGAGGAGATGCGACGCGACGACCGGATCATCGTCATGGGTGAGGACGTCCGGCGGGGTGTCGTCGGCTACACGGCGGGGCTCGCGGAGGAGTTCGGTCCGGAACGGGTCCGCGACACGCCGATCTCGGAGTCCACCTTCATCGGCGCGGGTCTCGGGGCCGCTGCCACGGGGCTCGTGCCCATCGTCGACATGCTCATGTCGACGTTCCTCTACGTGGCGATGGACCAGATCCTCAACCAGGCCGCGAAACTCCGCTACATGATGGGGGGCGCCTGCGACTTCCCGCTGACGATCATCGGCGCCACCGGCGGCGGTGCGGGCATGGCGGCCCAACATTCCGAGAGCCCGCACCCCCTGATCATGAACTCGGGGGGCGTGAAGATCGTCCTGCCGTCCACCTCCGCGGACGCCAAGGGTCTGCTGAAGGCGGCGATCCGCGACCCGAATCCGGTCGTCGTGCTCTACCACGGGGCGCTCGGGGCAGTGCGAGGCGACGTGCCCGACGACGAGGACGTCGTCGTGCCGCTGGGGGAGGGCCGCGTGCTCCGCGAAGGCACCGATCTCACGATCGCCGCGATCGGCCTGATGGCCCGGCAAGCGCTGCGCGCGGCAGACCGCCTCGAGTCCGAAGGCATCTCGGTCGAGGTCGTGGACCCGCGGACTCTCCATCCGCTGGGGTGGGCAGCCGTCGCCCGCTCGGTACGGAGGACGGGGCTGCTTCTCGCCGTCGACGAGGCCCGGCGAACGTGCTCGGCGGCGTCGGAGATCGTGGCGCGCGTCACCGGGGATCCGGCCTGCTTCGATGCGTTGCGCGGTCCGCCGCAGGTCATCGCGGTCGAGGACGTGCCGATCCCCTTCACGCCCCCGCTGGAGGCCGAGGTGATCCCTGGCATCGACCGCATCCTCGATGCCGCCCGTCATCTGGCCATGAGCCGGCCGGTGCGCTGATGGCAACCGTCGAGGTACGGCTGCCCGCCTTCGGAATGCAGATGCAGTTCGCGTACATCGCCGAGTGGCACGTGGCGGTCGGGCAGTCGGTGGTGGCAGGCGACGATCTCGTATCCATCGAGACCGACAAGGTGGAGACGGCCTTGGAGGCGCCCGCTCCGGGGCGGATACTCGAGATTCACGGAGAACCCGAGGATGAGATCGAGGTCGGGGCCCTCCTGGCGGTCATCGAATCATCCCCCGAACCCTCTTCGGACCGATGATGCTCGGGGCCGGAACTGCCGGACGCCTGCTGTCGAAGGCGTCCTTCCTCCGTAAGCAAGCCCCCGTGGGGGACCGCGAGCCGGCGGCCGACGAGGAGCCTGCTCATCCCGCCGCCTCCGGACTGCGGAAACTCCTCCGACTCCCCGGAATCGAGAATCTGAGCCTGCTCTACATCTGGGCGGGCATCATCGTCCTGTTCGGTCTGCTCGAACCGGAGACGTTCCTGAGAGTCAATACGGCGCGGACGATCCTCGCCAACGAGGCGATCACGTCATTGATGGCGTTGTCGCTCATCATGCCCTTGGCCGCGAACACTTTCGACCTGTCGATCGGCGCAACCATGGGAACCGGGGTCATCTTCGCCGCATGGCTGCAGTTCGAGTTCGCCATGAACCCGGTGCTCGCGATCTTCCTGACGCTCGCCGTGGGGCTCCTCATCGGGGCCGTGAACTGCGTCGTCATCGTCAAGTTCCGGGTCAACTCGTTCATCGCAACACTGGGAATGTCATCCATCCTCGCGGCGATGATCCAATGGGTCAGCGGAGGCCAGTTCATCGTCGAAGGGATCTCGCAGAACTTCAAGAAGCTGGGTACGACCAAGCTCTTCACGATTCCGTTGCCCGTCTACTACATGCTGGCGGTGGCGCTCATCCTCTGGTACATCCTCGAGCACCGCCAGATCGGGCGCTACCTGTACGCCACCGGTTCGAATCCGGATGCGGCACGGCTCGCCGGCGTGCGAACCGACCCGCTCAAGGTCGTGGCCCTGCTGGTGTCCGCGTCGGTCGCCACGATCACGGGCGTCATCTTCCTGGCGCGGATCGGCTCCGCATCACTCGATGCGGGACCACCCTTCCTGCTGCCGGCGTTCGCGTCGGTGTTCCTGGGCGCCACACAACTCAAGTCCCGGCACGTCAACGTCGTCGGAACCCTGATTGCGGTGTACGTGCTCGCAACCGGGGTGAAGGGGCTGCAACTCGCCGGTTCGCCGTTCTGGGTCGACGACCTGTTCAACGGCGTTGCCCTGATCATTGCGGTGGCTCTCTCGGGCCGAGCCGAGCGCAAGCAGAGAGGCGGCGATCCCAAGGGCCAGCGCGCCGCCATCGGGCTGTAGAGAACTCGTCGACATGCGGACTTCTGCGCGCATTGCACGACCGGATGGACGCGAAAGGACCGGCTGACAAGGAGGCCATCGAATGTCACGTTACGACCGCTACGAGTGCATCAAGGTGGAGATCGACGAACAAGTCGCCACCGTCACACTCAACCGGCCCGAAGTGAACAACGCCGTGAACGAGACCCTGCACGGAGAGATCGGGGACATCTTCTATGACATCGCCACGGACGAGGCCGTGCACGCGGTGGTCCTCACCGGCGCAGGAGACGTGTTCTGCAGCGGAGGCAACCCCGAGGATCTCGTGCTGGCGCAGCCGACGGACTTCAACTACGACTGGATGCAGAAGATGCGCCGCATCGTCACCAGTCAGTTGGACATGGATCAACCTGTCATCGCCGCGCTGAACGGCGATGCCGTCGGTGTCGGCGCCACGATCGCCCTCTACTGCGACATCATCATCGCCGCCGAGGGTGCCTCCATCTACGACCCGCACGTCACGAAGGAGGGCATCGCCGCAGGAGACGGCGGGTTCTTGATGTGGGCGCTTCAGCTCGGGATCCCCCGTGCCAAGTATCACCTGCTGACCGGTGCACCACTGACAGCCGGCCAGGCCGCCGACTGCGGTCTGATCAACGAGTGCCTGCCGCGGGCCGAGGTGATGCCGCGCGCCATGGAACTGGCCCGGCAGTTCGCGGATGGTCCGGGACTGGCCATCAGGAGTACGAAGCGCATCCTCAACAAGGTGGTCGAGGTCTTGGGAGCGGCCACCTTGGAGTACGCGGGGGAGAAGGAGCGGGTGACGCTGTTCTCGGCCGACTTCAAGGAGGCCGTGACGGCCAGCGTGGAAGGACGGAAGCCCTCCTTCCAGAACCGCTAGCCGCGGGTCGCCGTGCGATGTCCGGGGCACCTTCTGTGCGCAATCTTGCCGTCCAGGGCGGCGCTGTTGCGCACAGAAAGCGCCGACGGCCCAGGTGGGCTGGCTGGACAGTGAACTCCGGTCTGCGCCGGAATGACGCGAGAGTCGGGCTGCTGAACTACTCAGCACTCATCTAGGAGCCGAGGTAACCCACCCTGCTGAGGAGTTGCTCCGAGGCCACACGCAGGGCAGCGGCGGCGGGCGTGTGGGGCAGCACCTCCAGTGAACCCGCGGCGCGGTCCGCCCAGACGGAGGCCGCCGCGAAGGCCTCGCTCACGGCCGGCCCGGACCTGATGATCCGGCGGGCCAGCTCTCCCTCGGCCGGACTCAGCCCCGGTCCCAGGATCGAGCGCAGCCGCTCCCCGTGGGGTGACTGGACAGCCAGCAGCACGGGCAGTGTGTAGTTGCCCTCTCTCAGGTCGTGGCCCGCCGGCTTGCCCAACTCGTTCTCGGTGGAGATCACGTCCAGGATGTCGTCCACGATCTGGAAGGCCATCCCGTAGCTGTGGCCGAAGTCCGAGAGCGCCTCGGTGAGCGAGTGATCGAGACCCGCCACGATCGCCCCGACCCGGCACGAGGCGGCGAGGAGCGACGCCGTCTTGCCGGTGATGGACAGTTCGTAGTCCCGCACCGAACGGTCACAGTTGTAGGCGTCCTGGTACTCGCGAATCTGCCCCTCGCAGAGCTTCCCGATGGTGGCCGCCAGCAGATCGGCCACGTCGGTGCCCAGCGAAGCGGCGATCTGGCTGGCGCGGGCCAGCAGGAAATCGCCGGCCAGGATCGCCGTGGCGTTGCCCCAGGTGGCGTTCACGCTGGCGACGTTCCGCCGGGTCGTGGCACCGTCGATCACGTCGTCGTGGTAGAGGGACCCCATGTGGACCAGTTCGACCGCCACGGCCCCTGCGATGACGTCGTCGGAACAACTCCGTCCCGCCGGATCGGAGATCCCCGCAGCTGCAATCGCCAAGCCCGGCCGGATGCGCTTGCCGCCCGCGGCGATGAGGTGGCGCGCCACGGTGGACAGGAACTCCAGATCGCAGTGCACCTCGGCTCGCAACCGCGTCTCCACACGAGCGAGGTCCACATCCAGGCTGGGCAGAACGAGGCCCGGATCGGTCGTCACCACGCTGCGAGGATAAGGCTGGATACCCCGAGAGAGACCTCACCTGTACACTTGGAATGACCTCGCCGCCCGCGTTGTTGCACCCAACCAAGCCACAATGCGCCGGCGTGCCGACAACGGGAGGAGCCGATGTTCGAGAGATTCACAGATCGTGCTCGTCGAGTGGTCGTGCTGGCCCAGGAGGAAGCGCGACTGCTGAACCACAACTACATCGGCACCGAGCACATCCTGCTGGGGCTCATCCACGAAGGTGAGGGCGTCGCGGCGCGTGCCCTCGAATCGCTCGGCATCTCCCTCGAGCGGGTCCGCGAGCAGGTCGAGGAGATCATCGGCAAAGGCGGCACGCTCCCCAGCGGCCACATCCCGTTCACGCCGCGAGCCAAGAAGGTCCTCGAGCTCTCGTTGCGCGAGGCTCTGCAACTCGGTCACAACTACATCGGCACCGAGCACATCCTGCTGGGGCTCATCCGGGAGGGGGAGGGTGTCGCCGCCCAGGTTCTGTCCAAGCTCGGCGCCGACCTCGCCAAGGTCCGCCAGCATGTGATCCAGCTCCTGTCGGGCTACGGCAGCAGCGGTGAGCGCGGCGAGAAGACCCCGACCGGCGGCGGGCGGGGCAAGTCCTCGGGCACGTCGCACGTGCTCGACCAGTTCGGTCGCAACCTCACGCAGCTGGCACGGGACAACAAGCTCGACCCGGTCGTCGGGCGCGTGCGCGAGACCGAGCGGGTCATGCAAGTGCTCTCGCGACGCACCAAGAACAACCCGGTGCTGATCGGCGAACCCGGCGTCGGCAAGACCGCCATCGTCGAGGGTCTCGCCCAGCGCATCGCGGCCGACAACGTCCCCGGGACCATCGAGAACAAGCAGCTCTACACGCTGGACCTGGGTGCGCTCGTGGCGGGCAGCCGCTACCGGGGCGACTTCGAGGAACGTCTCAAGAAGGTCCTCAAGGAGATCAAGGGCCGCGGCGACATCATCCTTTTCATCGACGAATTGCACACTCTGGTCGGCGCAGGCGCGGCCGAAGGGGCCATCGACGCGGCGTCGATCCTGAAGCCCATGCTGGCCCGCGGCGAGTTGCAGACCATCGGCGCCACCACCCTCGACGAGTACCGCAAGCACCTCGAGAAGGACGCGGCTCTGGAGCGCCGGTTCCAGCCCATCAAGGTCGCCGAGCCCACCGTCGGTGACACCATCGAGATCCTCAAGGGGCTGCGCGACCGGTACGAGGCACACCACCGGGTGACGATCACCGATCAGGCGCTGGTGGCGGCCGCCAATCTCGCCGACCGCTACATCTCCGACCGGCACCTGCCCGACAAGGCGATCGACCTGATCGACGAGGCCGGCTCGCGCCTGCACCTCAAGCGGATGAACATCCCCACGAACCTCCTGGAGATCGACGCCGAGATCAACGTCGTGGCGACCCGCAAGCAGCAGGCCGTCGAGTCCCAGGACTTCGAGGAGGCCAGCCGCCTGCGCGACCGCGAGAAGGAGCTGCTGGAGCAGCGCGAGGCTGCCGAGGCCGAGACTCGCAGTTCCGGCATGGACCTGTTCGACGAGGTCGACGAGGAGGGCATTGCCGAGGTGCTGTCGGTGTGGACCGGTATCCCCGTCTACAAGCTCACCGAGGAGGAGACCGTCAAGCTCCTGCGCATGGAGGAGGAGCTGCACAAGCGGGTCATCAGCCAGAGCGACGCCATCAGGTCGGTCAGCCAGGCCGTCCGACGCACCCGAGCCGGGTTGAAGGATCCCAAGCGGCCCTCGGGTTCGTTCATCTTCCTCGGCCCGTCGGGCGTGGGCAAGACCGAGCTGGCCAAGACCCTCGCCGAGTTCCTCTTCGGCGACGACGGCGCTCTGATCAGCCTGGACATGTCGGAGTACATGGAGAAGCACGCCGTCAGCCGGCTCATCGGGGCGCCGCCCGGCTACGTGGGCTACGACGAGGGCGGGCAACTCACCGAGGCGGTTCGCCGCAAGCCCTTCTCGGTGGTGCTGTTCGACGAGATCGAGAAGGCCCACCCGGACGTGTTCAACTCGCTGTTGCAGATCCTGGAGGAGGGGCGCCTGACCGACAGCCAGGGCCGCTCGGTCGACTTCAAGAACACCGTGCTCATCATGACCTCCAACCTGGGCACGCAGGATCTGCGCAAGGCCACGCTGGGTTTCGCCCGCGCCGACAAGCTGGTGTCCTACGAGGCCATGAAGGAGAAGGTCACCGACGCTCTGAAGAAGCACTTCCGGCCTGAATTCCTGAACAGGGTCGACGAGGTGATCGTGTTCCACGAACTGACTCCTGAGGAGGTCACCCAGATCGTGGACCTCATGATCCGGCGGGTGGCCAATCAGCTTGCGGGCCAGGGGATGGGGCTCGAGATCACCCCGGAGGCCAAGGTCCTGCTGGCCGAGGAGGGCTACGACCCGACGCTCGGCGCGCGGCCGCTGCGCCGGGCCATCCAGCGGATGGTGGAGGACCCGCTGTCGGAACAGTTGCTGCAACGCGAGTTCCGGGCCGGGCAGATCGTGATCGTGGACACCACGGACGAGCCGCCCGAAGAGGGCACCGAGGGCGCAACGAACCCCGACGGGACGCCGAAGCGGCGCATCGTCTTCAAGGCCGTCGAGGGATTCGAACCCCCGCCTGCTGTCGAGGAGATGGTCGCCCACTGACCGTGCGACGCCGGCACGGGTCCCTGGGCAACTCCGGCGGCCCGCACACTCGCCCCTCACCGTCCGAGGCCCGCCGGGGAGGCCGCGGCCTCCAGCGGTACTTGCTGGTGGCGACACTCGCCGGCGCCCTCCTGGTGGCGTCCGCCTGCGAGGTCGACGTGGGGGTGGACATCGACGTGGCCGAGAACGGCTCCGGCATGGTGTCGGTGGGAGTGAGCCTCGACCGCGCCGCCGCCGACGCGCTCGGCGACCTCGCCAACCAAATCGACCTCGAGGATCTTGCGCTCGCCGGTTGGGAGGTCAGCGGACCGGCGCGCGAGGCCGACAACCTGCTGTGGCTCCGGGCCACGAAGCCTTTCGGCAGCGCGGAGGAACTCCCGTCGATCCTGGCGGAGATTGCCGGGCCCGACGTCTTCCGGGGCTTCGAGTTGCGGCGGCGGGCCGAGTTCGCCGAGCAGACGTGGGAGATGGCCGGTCAGGTCGACCCGGCCGCGGCATTTCCCGAACTGCTCGACACGCTCGCCTTCAACCGGGGGCTGGAGGAGCGGATCCGCGACTCCGTTGGCCGGGCGGGTGGCGACGAGCTCACCAGCGGGCTCACCATGCGATTGAGCATCGACCTGCCCGGCGAGTTGCGGAGCGGCGGAGACGCCTACACCTGGGCCGGCCTCACCGAGGATTCAACCGCGCCGTCAGTACCGGTACGCCTCGTGGCGACCGAGGTGAACACGACGGCCAGGACATTGCGGCTCGTGGGACTCGCGGCCTCGGCTCTCTTCATCCTGGCGGTCCTGCTGAACCTGCTGGGGTGGTGGTACATCAGACGCCACCGCAAGCGGCGGGAGCGGGCACTCCTGGCTCGAGCGGACAGCGAGCAGTTGCCGACGGTGGCCACGGGGTCCGCCGTCGCTGTCACCGCAGGCGACGAGGGCGACGCCGGAGCGGATGCCGGGGAATTCTGGGACGTCGACGCTGCCGAGGAACCGTGGAGCGCAGTTGCCGCCGGCGGTGACGATCCTGCCGGGGAGTTCGAACCGCCCAAGGGGACCGGAGCGGTGACGGACGTCGACGATGACATCGACTGGGAGGATCTCGCGGGCGCCGAGTACGAGGATCTCTCGGCGGATGTGGCTGACGTCGGTGATCTTGCGGTGTCCGGCGCCGACGCGTCTGCTGACGATTGGACCGCGTCGCTCGAGGAGACTCCGCTGGAGGATGCCCGAGCGGTACCGGACGTCGATGCCTCTGAGTCGCCCGCCGCGGGTCCACCGGAGCCTGACGCAGCAGAACAGCGGGAGCCGTCTGGGGCGGATCAACCGGAGACGTCGGCCGAGCGCCTGTTCGATCCGGCCGCAACCATCGACGTTCCCGTCGAATCCCTCGACGTTGCCACCGATCCGGAGTCGGGCGAACCGGCGCCGGGGCTCGAGCCGGCACCGGCCGGCGATACGACGGAGAGTCCCGACGCAGAACAACCCGATGCCGAGATCTCCGCCGAATCGATCGAAGCACCGACGGCGTCGACGGAATCCCTCCCGGTGGAGCCGGCGACCGCGGGCGAACCGCGTGCCGCACGCGAACCACACGCCGAAGGTGAACCGGATGCGACGGACGAACCAGAGACGGCGGACGAACCAGATGCCGCGGACGAACCAGAGGCCGCAGATGAACCGGAGGCCGCGGACGAACCAGATGCCGCAGATGAACCGCCCGCTGTCGACGAGACCCCTGACGAGACCGTCGACGTCTCCGAAGCGGATCCCGCAGCCGCCCCGACGGCTCCCGCGGGTCCTCCGCCATCACGTGCTCTCCGGCTCGTGGTGATCGGCGGCTGGGGAGCGCTGTTCCAGCCGGCGGATCCGGCCGGCGAGTTGCTGATCCCATTCGTGCGCCAGTCCGGCTCGACGGCAACACCGGCAGAGATTCGCGAGGCTTACCGGCTCGCCACCCTCGGGCGCCTGACCCCCGATCAGCTGTGGGAGGCCTGCGGCCTGGCCGGCGAGCCCACCTGGACCCACGGCCCCTATACCGGCCGCATGACGGTGAGTACGGGCGCTGCTGATTTCATCCGCTCATTGCTACAGAGGGGTGTCGAGGTGGGGTGTGTTACCAACGACGTCTCGGAATGGTCGTGGCGCCTCCGGGCCTGGACGGGCTTCGAGGAGGTGACTCCCTGGGTCATCAGCAGCGACATCGGCATCCGCAAACCCGACCCTGGCGTCTTCGAGATGCTGCGCCGCGTCTCCGAGGTGCCGTTCGCCAACTGCCTGGTGATCGACAGCAACCGCCGCACGCTCGACGCGGCCCGCTCCCTGGGGATGTCGACCGCACTGTTCGGCACGCAGGCTCCCGGACAGCCGGTCGCCGGCACCGCACATCCCGCCGTCGGCGACTTCACCGACCTCCTCCGCCGCACCTGACACCGCGACCACCTGCGGAGCCCTCGCGGCCGACGAATCCGCCGCCGACAGGCACGGCAGCGAGGGGCGCGCGGCGTACTACTTCGGTTGCGGTGGATGGCCGCTCGCCGGCCGCTCCGTCGGGTCGTGCGAACGGGGCGGGCCGCTCGGGCGACTCGATCGTTCGGTGGAAGTGATGCTCGGATCACTGAGACCGGTGCTCTTTTGCAACTCGCCGAGGATCTCCTCGATGCTGAGGAGAATCTCTTGCACGCTGCGGCGCGACTCTCCCGCTCCGCGTCTCTCCGGTTCGGATTTCACTGCTTCGTCTGTCCGCGGCGACGCCGGGGCGGCGGCCTTGCCCACCAACAGCCGGTCCTCCGCGCGCTCTCCCGGTGGCGGCGCCTGCCACAACGTGGCCGGTCGCCCGCCCTTTTGCCCCGGCAGCGCCCGGCCCCCGGTGGGTATCAGGCGTTCCCGCCGCCTGACCATGCGGTGGAAGTTGCCGGGGTCGAAACCCTTCTTCTGGATAGCCTCGTACACCTCCCGCAACTCCCGGATGGTGAACTCGGGCGCGCAGAAATGAGGAGCGTTGGTCTCGAGGTCGCGGCCCAACTCCGCCAGGGCGTCCTGCACGATCCCGAAGTGGTCGAACGCCAGCGGCAGCTTGCCTCGCTGGACCTCCTCGACCGGGACCAACTCGGCGTGTGCCGCGTCGCTCCCCCCGCGGGGCGCGCCGGCGAGCCGAGGCACGATCGCCAAGTAGGCCACGGTGACCACTCGCATCCGCGGGTCACGGTGGGGTTCGCCGTAGGCGCGGAATTGCTTCAGGCTCCGCGCCTGATCGATACCGGTCTCCTCCAACAGTTCGCGAGCGGCGGCGGCGGCCAGATCCTCGTCGGGCTTGACGAACCCCCCCGGCAGGGCCCACTTCCCCTTGTGGGGCTCCTCGCCCCGCTGGATCAGGAGAACCTCCAGTTGGCGCCGCACCACGGTCATCACCACGATGTCCACGGTCACGGCGACCGGCGGGAAGGCGCGAGGGTGATAGCCCTCCGGGCGCGGTTCGGGCGTCGTGATAGGCGTGTGGGGCGGTGCCGGCACGATCTCATACTAACAGTTCGGTTGTTGGTTGTCGAGTTGACAAATACCTTCTAGGGTTATCATCTATATAACAAAAACTGTGATCGCACCCGCAGCCACCCGTGGCGCGGATTCGGGCCAGAGTGGCGCCAAACCGTCACCGCCCAATACCTCCGCACCGACGACGTGACAGCGAGCAGCGCAAGAAGGCACCGCCGATGAACGAGACGACAAACACGAACCGCGGAGGCCTCACCGCGGACGCCGGCAGCGACGCTGCCCTCGACCGTGCCGCCGGCGCGGTGGTCGGATCAGGGGTCTGCGACGCTCTCGGGGCCGGCTCGGCCAGTCCCGCAGAACAGCGACGCACGCCACCACTGCGCAGGACGCGCTGGGTCACCGCGGCCGTCCTCGCAGCGATCTTGCTCGGTGCCGCGTCGCTGGTTCTCGTCGACTCCGATCCCGCCTCCGCTCAGACGGGCACCTCGGAAGTGCGAATCGTGGCGCGGCGGCTGGCCGACGACCGGATCGAGTTCGGTTTACAGCACCGCGAGTCCGGCAACTGGAGCGCCCGACAACTGCCGGACCGGCGCTTCTTCCCCGCCGACGCCACGGCTGGGCGATGGCTGGCCTCGTCGCCGTTGGACATCCCGGGCACTGAAGTACGCATCGCCGCCCGGAGGCTCCGCGACAGCAGGATCGAGTTCAGCCTGCAGCAACGCCGTGCCGGCTTGTGGAGCGAGCGGATGCTGCCGGACCGGCGCTTCTTCCCCACCGACGCTACCGTCGGGCGATGGCTGGCCTCGACGCCGTTGCCGCTCGACGGCAACGGGCGCGAGACCACTGATTCGTTGGGGCTGGTTGCGGGCTTCGAGTTCACCAGCGCCTACAGCCTCGGCCAGGACACCTGGGATGTCTGGCTCTGCGACACCCCGTCGGGACGACTGTTCTCGGAGGATCGCGACGCGCGGTTCAACCCGGCCAACTACGCCAACGCGTTCCGCCAGCGGGTTGCTCCGTGGTTCGACTGGCAATCCGATGGCGCCTACGAGCCGGTGTTCCGCGCTGCGGGCGTCGTCAGAGCCCCCGGCGCCGAACCGGAGGCCTGCACGGATGCCGTGGCCGACGCGACCCGCGGAAATGACGCCGACGGAGCGCTGATCGTGTCGGCGAGGGAGGAACTCTCCGAGGAGGGCGCCGTGGGCTACGGATGGTGCGGGCTCTACTCGCGACGCTCCTGGCCCGAGAGCGGGCGCTCGATCGTTGTGTACGCCGATGCGTATCGGGCTCCCAGCGTGGTGGCGCACGAACTCGGCCATGCTCTGTGCTGGCCGCACTCGTTCACCGGCAGCACGGTCGACGACGATGGCTTCGTCTGGGAATACGACAATCCGATGGACCAGATGTCGTGGGCTTGGGCCGACTTTCCCGACGAGGCCGGTAGCGGTGGCACGCTGACCGTTGGCACCATCGCCTTCAACCGCTATGCCGCCGGTTGGATCGACACCGACGATGTGGCGATCCACCGGCCGGGCGCGACACGCAACTATCGGCTCGCCCCTCCGGGCGAAGCAGGCACTCAACTGCTGGTGCTCGCCGATCCCGAGACCGGGACGAACGGGGTGTTCGCGGCCCTCGGCGCACGCAAGCGCGGCACCGGTGGGCGTCGCTGGCACGACGCTGGCCTCGACGACGAGGGAATCGAGATCTACTGGATCGACCAGACCGCGGAGGGCTGCGCGATGCCCGACCGCGGCTCCTGTCACGGACTCGACCGTCGCACCGTTCCCGTCGACTCGGCTCCCTACGGGACGGGCCACGTCGTGAACGAGGACGGCTCCTTCTGGATCATCAGCGGCTACGAGGTCTCCGTGGGCGAGTTCTCGCCGACGACCAACACCTACCCCGTGTCGGTCCGCCCCGCCGACGTTTCGCGCTGGACCTACGGCGAGGACCCGGACGCAGGAGCTTGGAGCAACGCGATCCTGCACTCCGATCAGCACGATCTGTCGTCGTCCTATGGCCTCGGCACTCTCGCCGTGAGCTGCGTCGACGGCATCGTCAACACCTCGGTCTACCTCTGGAGCGACTACATCGACTGGGAGTACGCGTGGGACGACGAGGCATGGATCGGTGTTGCCACGGTTTCCTTCCGGTTCGGCGACTTCGGGTCAGCGGTCACCATCCCTTGGGTGCTGAGCTTGGACGGTCAGGGTGTTGTCGCCCCGGCCGGTGTGCTCCCGGACTTGCTCGCCGAACTGACCAGTGCCACCGAGCCATTGCACATCACGCTCCGGACATCCGATGGCGGCGAGGTGGGAACCATCAGGTTTCCTGCCTCGAGCGGCAAGGAGAACATCGACCGGGTCCTCCGTGACTGTGGAGCAGGCGGTGGCCTCGAGATTCCCGTCAGCGACTGGACCCTCGGTGAAGACGACAGCGATGCGTTGTACGGCGCATTGCCGTATGCGTATCTGGTCTCATTCGAGCACAACTTGGCCGCACCGTTCGACACGGAGCCAGCAGCGCTGTTCATCAATTGCTCGGCCGTCGACAGGACGCTGGACGTTCTCGTAAGCCTGTACTTGGGTGGCCTGGCAGTTCGCGGCGATCGGAACGACAACGTGCAGGTGGCATACCGCTTCGACAATGGCGCGATCATTCGACGAGACTGGTTCGCGCCCTCCGCAGGCCTGGAATTCGTCCACCTGTACCTGGACGATTACCAGAGTTTCCGCTCCGACCTACAACGTCACGATCGGCTTGCTTGGAGGCTCTTCGACGCCCGCGACAACGAGATCGGCACGGCCACCTTCCCCAGCCTCGCCGGCGCCGAGCAGGCAATCTCCTACGTGCAGGACGGCTGCCGCTGATCAACCGCCGACGTGAAGGACTCTCACCGGCCAGTTGCCACCAGAACGGGCCGCCACCGCGGCCTCCACCAGTCCCCGGAGGGCCAATGAATCCCGATGAGTACGAAGAGCACGACTTCGGGTATCACCCCGTGCTGGCGGACGCCTCGGAAGTCCTGCGCACCGCTTCGGCCTCGCGGTTCCTGCTGGTCGGCGACCCGCTTCGCGACGGCGAGGGCCTACCCGACGGTTTCGAGGACGTGGCCGACCTCCGGCGGGTAGCCGCCGAGGGCACGCCGGATGCGCTGCCGGTCGGGAACTACGTGTTCCGTACCGCCGACGGGTGCGCCGTGATGCTCGTCACCTCCGGGGCCGGCCCCGTGGGCCCCGCACGTGGCGACGCCACCTCCGCCCGTGACACTTTCCTCGATCGTGCCCACGGCTGGTTCGACCATCTCTGGGCTGAGGCACAGGCGATCCCGCGACCAGCATTCGCCCAGGGTGCCGCTGTCGTGACCGTGCCTGGTGGCCGTGAGACGACCGTGTACTCACGGCAGTTCAGCGGCGGCGAATGGTTCTACGTCGTTCGACTGGATGGCCGCCGACAGCGCCTCCGGGAGAGCGGGCTCGCCCACGCCCAAGTGGACGACGACCCGTTGCAGTGGGTGCGGCGATCCCCTGGCGGCGTGCGGGAGATCGCGGCCACGCTCACTCGGGCGAAGCTGGCCGAGCGGCTGACCGACACGGTCTACTCCTTCGGGGCCACGCGGACGGTCTTCCGGGCATACCAGTTCCGCCCGGTCATCAAGCTCCTCCACACAGGCCGCCGGAGCATGCTGCTCGCCGACGAGGTGGGTCTCGGCAAGACCATCGAGGCGGGCCTCATCTGGACCGAACTGGACGCCCGACGCCAAGCCGACAGGGTTCTCGTCGTCTGCCCGTCCGGGCTCGTGGACAAGTGGCACCAAGAGATGTCCGAGCGGTTCGGCTTCGAGACCGAACGGTTGGACAGCGCGCGGCTCGACGAACTACTGGAGCAGTTCGAGGCCGACCGCGTTCCGGCGAGGTTCCGTGCCCTCTGCTCACTGGAGCGTCTACGCATCTGGGAAGGTCTGGAGCGGCTGAACCGCCTCGCTCCTCACTTCGATCTCATCATCGTGGACGAGGCCCACGGCCTGCGGAACCTGGGCACGCGCAGCCACGCGCTGGGCGCCCAGCTGAGCGACTGGGCGGGAACCCTGCTGTTCCTGTCGGCGACACCTCTGAACTTGGGCAATGACGACCTCTTCAACCTGCTGGCGCTGCTCAACCCCGACGAGTTCGACGACCGCTACACCCTCCAGACGCGGCTGGAACCCAATGCCGTCCTCAACCGCATTGCGGCATCGCTGACAGCTCACAACGTTCCGAACCACGAGCGGCGGGCATTGCTGCATTCGATTCGCAATCTGACTTTCGGGAGTCCGGTGACCGGGCGTCCCGAGTACGACGAACTCGACGCGATTCTGACTCTGCCGACGCTGCAGCCCGCTGACAAGGCCGAGGCCATCCGACTCATTGCCGAATTGAACACGCTGTCGAGTGTTGTCACGAGGACCCGCAAGGCCGAAGTCGAAGAGGACAGGACGGTACGCAACCCCCAAGAGGCCGCTGTCGAGTTGACCGAAGCCGAACGCACGCTCTACGACACGATCCACGACTGGCAGTGCAACCGGGCCGTGGCGCGCAACATGCCCGTGGGCTTCATCGGCCAGATGCCACTGCGCCTCGCCGGCTCCTGCCTGCAAGCGGCGAAACGGCAGATACTCGGGACGAGCAACGGCGGCGGGACGACCACCTGGGGCGATGAGGACGGAGCGTTCGACGACACGAGCGCCGCTGGCGAGGATCGCACAACCGCACCGGACAGCAATACGTTCGATCCGCACGCCTGGGACTCTCCTCCGGTGGAGGTCGTCGATGCGGCTCGCGCGCTCGGCAACGTCGACACCAAGTTCGACCAGTTCGTGGACGCGCTCGCCGAGATCGTTCGCCGAGGGAGGAAGGTGCTGGTCTTCACGTTCTCCCGCCCCACGATCGCCTACCTGAGTGAGCGACTCGCCGAACGGTTCCGGACGTGCCTGCTGCACGGCGGCGTGCCACCGCGGGATCGCCGCAGCGTAATCAGGCGCTTCCGGGACAGCGAGTTTAACGTGATGCTGGCGACCCGTGTGGCCGGCGAGGGTCTCGACTTCGAGTTCTGCTCGGCGGTTGTCAACTACGACCTGCCCTGGAATCCCATGGAGGTGGAGCAACGGATCGGCAGGATCGACCGTTTCGGTCAGCAGGAGGAGATGATCCACATCCTCAACTTCCACACGCCCGGGACGATCGAGACCGACATCATCGCCCGCGTCCACCAGCGCATCGGGGTCTTCACGGCCTCCATCGGCGAGTTGGAACCCATCCTGCGCGCCGAGTTGCCCAACCTCCGGCGGGCGATGTTCGACTTCTCCCTCACTCCCGAGCAACGAGACCGAAAGGTCGACCAGACCCTGACGGCTATCGAGACCAAGGCCGGCATCCGGGAGGCGGTCGAGAATGCAGCCGACTCACTCAACATTCTCGACAACGCCGAGGTGGACGGCTTCGAGAACGAGGTGCGCGTCACGGGCCGCTACGTCGGTCAGCCCGAACTGGTCTGGCTCCTGGAGGATTGGGCGGCGTCGGCGCCCGGGGCGGTCTGCCGCCGAGCCGACCACGGTCCGTGGCTGCATCTGACCGGCAACGCAGCAATGGCGGAGAACCTTCTCGGCCTGGAGGCCGACCGGGAGCGTTCGTCGAGCGAGATCGCGGCGCTGCATGCCGATCTCCGCAACGAGAGCGAGATAGCACTCTGCCTCGATCAGGAAACGGCGCGCCGGCAGGGAGCCGAGTTGCTCGGCGCCACCCACCCACTGGTCCGGGCGGCGCTGCGCGCGCCGCGCGCTGGACGCACTCCGTACGGTGCGGTGCGGGTTCGCACGGCGGAATGCGATCCGGGTCGGTACCTGGTGCTGGTGGTCGTCGCCCGCTGGACCGGCATCCGGCCGGCTACCGAACTCTGGACCGCCGCCACAACGCCCTACGGTGAACCGACCGGCGAGGAGCCGGGCATGGCGCTGCTCGCCGCACTGGCCGAAGCCCGTCTCGAGCCCATCTCGCCCGACACGATGCACTGGGAGGCCGGACATGTGCGGGCCTGCTCCGACCAACTTGATGCCAAACACACCGAGGAGGACGAGCGCCGCAAGGCCGAGAACCGCCGGTTGGTGCAGGCGCGGCAGATCAGCCTCACCGAAACCCACCAGCGGAGAACCGCCGGAATTCGCGGACGTATCGGAGCGCTGGGCACCGAAGCCAACCCGCAGGTCCTTCGATTGTTCCAGAGCCAACTCGACAACCAGCAACATCGTTACGAGGAGGCTCGACAACAACTGGACGAAGCGAGGGCGGGAGCGCTGGCGCTCACGGAGATCGCGCTCTGCTCGATGGAGGTGGTGAGATGACAGTTGACCGCGTTCGCAGAGACGATCTCGCTGCCGAGCGGGCCAGAAACGAGGCGTACCTGAGACGCTGCCAGGAGGCGGCGGAGCGGGCGGCGAGAGCGGCCCCGGCGGTTGCGGCACCGGTCAACACCATCTGGGGCGGGCGGCGAACCGCACCCAGAGGCACCGGGCGGATCTGCAGGCCGCTGATCGGTCGGGTTGCACTCGACAGCGGGGACGCCGAACTCGACGACTTCTACATCGCACGGGCGCACGTCGACGACGATTCGGTGCGCTTCGTAAGCTACGCCGGGCCTCTCGCCGGGCTGTTCTACGATGGCCCGGACTGGGACCCGGCACGAGTTCCGGACCACGAATCCGCCCCGGATCCACGGTCACTGCTCGCACGTCGAACCTTCGCAGTCAGAGGCGACGACATCACCGACTTCACCGATGATCTGGAGCCGGGCGCGGATTGCTGCTCGGTCTTCCGGCGAGACGCCGAGCCTCCGATCATCCCACCACCGCCCGCTGGTCCTCCGGCCGGACCGGGGCCGCCGCTGGAACCGCCTTCGCGCACCGCCGTCGTCACTCCCGAGCCGGAGGGAGGAGAACCGCACGACGATCTCGACGCCCACGGCAAGGATGTGGACCTGCCGGGGCCGGCAACCACGCTTCCCGACGACCGGACCGGCGGGAGGCTCGCGCGGGCCGACAGCCTCGTGAGGGAGGCGATAAATCGCCCTCGGGATACCCGGCTCCACCCGGTATTGCGAACCCTCCAGCCGGACCAGTACCGATACGTCACCTGGAGCGCTCGGGAGCATCTCGCCGTGCAGGGGCACCCGGGGACCGGCAAGACAATCGTCGCCACGCACCGTGCCGCCTACCTGACGCACGCCGAGAATCAGGACCGCTTGCGACGGGTGGCGCTCGTCGGTCCGACCGACGAGTGGACGACGCACGTGTACAGCGTCCTCGACGAGACGGGCGCCCAAGGGGTCGAAGTCATCGGTATCGAGACCCTCATCCGGGGCCTGGCTGAGGGGAAGCTCGCTCGAGTGAACCCGGCCGGCGGGTTCACTCGACCGCTGCACCGCGAGAACGAGCGCCCCTTCCAGACCGACTGGACGATCGGTCGCGTCGCCAGCCGTGCCGTCGTGGAATTGGGAGACCAACTGTCGCGGTTGTCCAATGACGAGAAGAAGATGCAACTTGTCGCGAAGCGCATCATCGAGGCGTGCGCGGTGGGAGGCGATCTTGTCAACGACCTGACACCGGAGTGCCGCGACTGGCTGAGTTCAGCCCGGAGCTACGAGAACGCACGCAGAGATGCCTCCTACCTCCTGTTCCTCGCCAGTATCGGCATGGCAATCCTGCCGCCGTCGATCAAGGCTCTCTACGAGCACTTGATTGTTGACGAGGTTCAGGATCTCCGACCTGCAGAATGGAGGATCCTCGACATGCTGCTGCGTCCGGATGGGCGGTGGTCGCTGTTCGGCGACATGAACCAGCGGCGTGCTGACGTCACCTGGGATTCATGGGTTTCGCTTCTGACACACCTGGATCTCGTTCCGGTACACGATCCAACTCCGGAGCCTGAAGTCCTGGACACTGGCTACCGCTCGAACGACGTGATCCTTCGATACGCGGGGTGGCTCCTACCGCGCCACGAACGAAGCCACGGAACGCTGCGCGGCGGCACCGAGGGCTCGGTTCGGATGCGCCGGGTCCGTTCAGCGGAACTGTTCGCGAAAGCGGAGGAGGAGGCCAGACAACTCGCCGAGGAGTTCAGCGACGGCGTCGTGGCCGTGATCGTCTGGAGCCAGGATCACCTCGACCAGGTGCGGGATCACGTCCTGGAGTGGGGGTGGCGGCGTGTGTCGGGGCCGGCAAACCGGACGACGTTCACGCTCCGCGAGCCTCTCGCATCGGGCGCTGAGCCCATCCGCCGAGCGACCCTCAGGATCATGCGAGCGGTGCAGGCCCGTGGCCTGGAGTTCGACGGCGCCGTGGTAGTAGAACCAGCCGATTTCCAGAAGAACCTCGGCCGGCACGGAGCTCTCTACACCAGCCTCACCCGCCCCAACAAGAAGCTCGTCGTCGTGCACAGCAGGCCGCTTCCCCAAGAGTTGAAGGGAAGGGTCAGGTCCGATCCGGCCCGGCGCTGACCAGCCGCGGCAGCTATCTAGCAGTGAGCATCGAGTTCAGCTAGAGGAGTCCGCAGGGGGCACCGTCACGCCGTAGCCGAGCGCCTTGAGTGCGCCAACGGCTTCCTCGGGAAACTGCCGCGCCGTCGCGCGAGCTTGCAGGCGTTCCCATGCCTCGAGGGACTGGATCAGCTTCGGCTTCCAGCCGTCCTTCCAGTCGTTGAAGAGGTTCTCCCGATCAAGGAACAGGAGAAACTCCTCCAACGTCGGCCGGAAGCGCCGCCCGCCCACAGGGAAGTGCAGCGCGTGCAGATCGGGCGCTGCCTGACCACTCGACCCGAAGACCCACGCCATCTCCGGTGAATTGGCGTGAAGGTGGACGTGGGCGGCGGTCTTACCCGGCCGTAGCTGAGCGCGGTCGTATTCCACCCGTACAAGCGGTCGTGGAACTCGTTGACCGCCGGTCACGTCGACCCGAAGACTGATCGTTGACGTGATCACCTGCAGATGCGTGCCCCTCGTGTCCATCGCAACCTTGTACGTGACGCCAAGAAACAACGCGGCTGACTTGGCGTCGTCCCCAGCACGAATGAGCGGGATCGCTGGCACCTTGTCCGCCTCGGGATATGGAGGCCGAACGATGGCTTGCTGCCGATCAGATACGAACTCGGCCTCGAATCTCGCGGATGTGTCGAGCACCCCACCGACCAGTTCGTTCAATGTGTCGACGAACCCCTCGACATGCGTTCGCAGCGGATCATTGGTCATGACTCGATGAGATCGCCGTAAATCAGCCAGTGGTCACGGAGATCACCGTCGGTCAGAGTGCCGGCCTTCCCCTCAGCCATGAACTCGTCAAACGTGAGACCCGCTCGTTGGGCGGCTTCGGTTACGCGCCTGATGATCTCGTCCTGGGTGATGTAGGTGATTCCCATCTCGACCTCCTACGGCCTGCGTCCCGTTGCTGTGCCGGCCGCGCGGGCGGCGAGTGTCCTCAGACGCCTCGATCGGCCGCCCCGGCGATCAGCGCGATCTCGTGTTCGCCGCACGATTCGACAGTACCGCCGCTGGACTCACGACGCCCGGACATCACGGGGAGTCTTCGAAGCCGCTCCCAAATGCTGCGGCAAGGCTAGTGTCCCGAGTCGGAAGTTTGCTTGGTTGTCGATTGCTTCGTGAGGCACATTTGCGCAGGCCGGCTCGCTGCAGTAGTGCTCGGAATAGCATACGAACCAATCGCTCGGGACACTGCCGGCATTGGCCGGGTCCCGGCGGTCGGCGGCGGGGGTTCGCCGATGCACCGTTCCGGGACCGCGGAGTCGTTGTGGTGGCGTTGGCCGGGTCAGAACGGTCAGCGGCGGAGGGGTTGGTTGATGTCGTTGGGTTTGTGGTCGGGGCGTTGCATGGTGTATTTGCCGCCGGGTTCGCGGGCGATGGTGGCGCCGCGTTTGGAGTGGATTTCTTTGTGGTGGCAGTGCCCGCAGAGCAAGCAGAGGTTGTCGATGTCGGTGGGGCCGCCGTTGTCCCAGTAGTCGACGTGGTGGGGTTCGCAGAAGCTGTTCGCCGCGCCGCAGCCGACGCAGCCCTTGTCGCGCACCGCCAGGGCGATGCGCTGCGCGGTGTTGGCGTCGCGATATTCGCGACCCAGCCAGAGTGGCTGTCCCTGGGTGTCGAACAGGGCGGGCAGGATCTCCGCCTCGAGGGCGAGGCGCAGGAACTCCTCAGCCGCGAGTGGTGTGCCGTCGGCGAGGCGCGGGTCGGCGAGTTGATCGGCGACGAGGTCGTAGTCGGCGACCACGACCAGCGTCGTCCTCGACGCCTTGCCCTTGGCGTGTCGGGTGACGAGCGCTTCGAACGCGTCGGCGTAGAGCTGCGTCGTGGTGGGGCGGTTCTTCGGGTCCGCGGCCTTCACCAGCCGGCGGTACTCGGCGCCGAGCGCGGTCTGCACCTTGGCGCCGGCGAGGGGGTCCAGCCAGCCGCTGAGGCGGTACATGCCGTCGACTTGGGGGCGCATCGAGAACTCGCGCCGCTCCCGCTGGCGGCGCCTTCGCGCCTCGAGGTCGTCCCCTGCGGTGCGCGCATTGACGTGATCGCGCACCGTGCGACCGAACACATCGATCGGCTGGTGCCCTGCGGCGGCGAGGAGTTCGCCCTCGTCGATGGACGACTCTTCGGCGGCTTCGGCGATCATCCTCGCCTGCTGGGCGGTGATCGCCCCACCCGCCAGCGCCTCAGCCGTCGTCGGCAACCATTCCAGGCGGCCCGCCAGCCGCACGTCCCGCTTCGCCTTGCCGCGAGACTCCCGCAGCTCCTCGCGCACCGCCTCGGCGGCCCCGGCCTCGCCGCGGCGCCCGGCGATGGCGCTGACCGTCTCGGAGCGCAACGCCGCCACGGCGGACTCGGCGCGCCCCACCAGACCCAACCGCTCGTCGAGGCGCTCGTCGCCCAGCGAGCGCAGCCCGTCGCGCAGCACCCCCAACACCGCTGCCAGCCAACCCGCCGGATCCTCGCCAACCCCCGAGGTGTTCACGCCGCCACACCCACACAACGACGCCGCACCGCCGCCGGTGTCCTGCGCCGAGATGTCGGCTTCAGCGTTCGAACCGACCATGGATCCCGGCCCTCGCCGCAACGACAGATCGTGTGACCCGCCGCCGGTGTACTGCGCCGAGATGTCTGCTTCACCGTTCGAACCGACCATGGATCCCGGCCCTCGCCGCAACGACAGATCCTGTGACCCGCCGCCGGCCAACCCGCTGCCGGACAAGCCGTTGCCGTTCGCGACCGGAGACACCGGCACCCGGGCAGTCCCCCGGGGCTCGGCAGCGGTCAGTCCCGCCACGGCCTCGGCGCGTGCCGGCGGCGCGGCATCCCCGGCGGCGTCGATCACGCTGACCGCGGCGTCGCCGCGGTCGCCACTGTCGGCGCGGTCGGCGCGGTCGCCACGGTCGCCACGGTCGGCGCTGTGGGCGCTGTGGGCGCTGTGGGCGCTGTCGCCGAAGAGGGTGGGATCGGTCACTGGTCACTCCCCGCGGGTGTTCGGTCGGACTCGGGTCGACTCCCGTCGACGAGCCGGTCGGGGAAGACCGACCCCGCTGCGATCGAGGTCAGTGACCGGTACCCCCTACCCTACCAACCCCCTGCGACACTCACAACGTCTGTTCGCTGTTCATCGGAAATATCTTCTCGGAGTTCAGACTTATCCGTCAACACATCCCAGAAACGAGCCGGGCACGCCGTCGCGCAGCACCTCGACGCCCGCAGCGTTCGACAATCGGCGCACGACCGCGGGCCCCTTGGGAGACCACGCCGTCGCGCAGCACCTCGACGCCCCCAGCGGCAAGCAAACGCTCGCCGGCGGTCTCACAAGCTCGCATCGGCGCGTGCTGAATAATCGACACCAGGCGCCCGCCGGATCCGCTGGACCATGGATTCCGGCCCCGGATCGAGTCCGGGGCAGGCTCTCCACCGCAATGACGTCCCGAGCGCATCCGGTCGCACGTAACCGTTGACCAGCGACCCGTCCTCGGCGCGCGCTGAGTAATCGACGCCGGGCGCCGCCGGATCCGCTGGACCATGGATTCCGGCCTCCGCCGGAATGTCAGTTCGTGGGGCCCGCAGCACTACTCAGCAAACTCCCCGGCCGAGCCCGGGGGTGCGACGCGGCCGGTCCCGGCGAGCCGGGCGGCACGCCACGGGAGCGCTCGACGGATGGTCGGCGCGCCCGTGGCGTGTGTGTTCCCGACGGCGTGGTGCCACAGGCCCGGCCCGCCGCCCGTCAGCTCCAGGCCTGCCGTCGTCGGTCTGTCCAATGCCGGCGTCGGCGCTCACTACGGCGCTATGGACCGCCCACCGTCAGTTCCAGGCAACTGGACAACATCCCGCCCGTCGTCGGTGCAGACAGCGCCGTGGGTGTCGCAGTCGGTGGTGACCGGCAGGACGATGACGACGTCGCCGTCGCCGTTCGGCCTGACCCTGACACGCCGGCCCATGTTGCTGCCCCGCTCCAACGGACTCGCCCTGGTGGCACTGGCCGGGTCCCGGTGGTCAGCAGCGGAGGGGATGCCAGTGCACTGTTCCACAACCGCGGACTCGCCCTGGTGTCCCGGGTGATTGGTTCGTTTGCTATTCCGAGCACCACCGCAGCGAGCCGGCCTGCGCAAATGTGACTCGCGAGGCCACCAACAACCAAACGAACTTCCGACTCGGGACACTGGTCGAAGTTGTCAAGCGATCCACCGGAGGCCACCGATCCGCTGACCACTGATCCGGCTTGCCTGCGAGGCACTTCCGGCGAGATGCGGCAACGAGGCAGACTGCCGCGCTTTCCGTCGTGCGCTTTCCACATCGATGTGCGATGACATAGCGGCACCCCTATTCTCTGCGGCCAAACGTTCGGCCAGGGACATGGGGAGTGGCGGCAAGCGTGGCAAAGACGGCCGTGGACTTCCTCAGCGAGCGGGATCCCGTGACTTGGGCGGCACCATCGGGGTTCCCGGCGCCGCTGCGACCGGACGGGTTGTTTACGCAGGACGCGCCGCATGGGCTGGAGGTGGTGCTGGTTCGAGCGCCGCGCAGGCCGGCTGCTGCCGACCTGCGAACGGCATGGGCGAAGCGACGCATGGGACGTGTGAGCCCCGTGCTGCTGGTCGCCGTGTACCAAGCCCACGGCGAATGGAGGGCGGCGCTCTGCGGGCCGGTGGGCGAGCAGCCGGCGGTCCATCCTGACATCGAGTTGTCGCAGGCGGAGCGGTTGGCCGCCGTGGCGCTCGACGAGCCGAATCAGCATGCAGCTACCCGGGTCCTGCTGGCCGCGCTGCCCGAACTGGACTCCGACATGCCCGGGCTGCGGAACGTGGGACTGCTGGCAACGCAGGAACTTCGGGCCGGCGTGCCTGACATGGGCGGGTGGGAAGCCGCGGTCCGCCGGTCCAGGCCGCTGCTCGGGCTGCGGGGTCGCACCCTGGTGGAACGCCTCGGATTCGGTGTGGAGGTCCTTTCCACCAACACCTCGTTGCTGACGGTCAACGGGCGCAACCGGGCCATCGCCGTGTTCTGCGATGAGGACGAGCCGTTCGACGCACCGGCTCAGCGGTTCGATGGAACATCACCGGTTTCCCGTGGCTTGGCCGTCGCCGACCGGCACAACGTGGATTGGGTGGTACTCACACGGGCCGCTGAGATCCGCCTCTACGCGGCTCGCCCCGACACCGGCGTGGGCCGCAAGGGGCGGGCCGAGACCTTCGTGGAGTTGAACCTCTCGCTACTGCCCGCAGACCTCGCCGGCTACTTGGACCTGCTGTTCTCGGCCGAAGCCCTTGCCGAGAACGGCACCTTGGAGACCATTCTCGACGAGTCCGACAGGTTTGCCAGCAGCCTGGCGGTGCGGCTGCGCGACCGCGTCTACTTCGAGACCGTGCCCATGCTGGCCCAGGCGGTGGCCAGACGGCTCGGCGACCGGCCTACCGAGAACGACTTGGACGACGCCTACGAGCAGGTCATGGTGATCCTGTTCCGGTTGCTGTTCGTGGCATACGCGGAGGACAAGGACCTGCTGCCCTACCGCACGAACAGCCGCTACGCCGACCACTCACTGAAGATGATGGCGATTCGACTGACGGAGGACCGCCGCAGTGGCCGGGGCGACTACGACGAACAGGCCACCGACCTGTGGGACGACGTGAGGCAACTCTGGCGGGCGGTCGACACCGGGAATGCCGGCTGGGGTGTTCCCGCCTACGACGGCGGACTCTTCTCGCACGACACGGCGGTGAGCCCGTCGGGAGCGGCACTGGCCGCGCTGCGGCTAACCGATGCCGAATTCGCCCCGGCCCTGGGAGCACTCCTGGTTGACACGGGCGACGAGGGGTACGGGCCGGTGGACTTCCGATCGTTGTCGGTGCGCGAGTTCGGCACCATCTATGAGGGCCTGCTCGAATCGCGGCTGGCCGTAGCGCAGGACGACCTCACCGTCCGCAAGGTGAAAGGGAAGGACCAGTACGTCCCGGCTGCCGACGATGACCCCGTGGAGGTCGTCGCCGACGGCGTCTACCTCCACAACCGGTCGGGCGTGCGCAAGGCCACGGGCAGCTACTTCACCAAACCGTTCGCGGTGGAGCACCTCCTCGATCACGCGCTCGAGATTGCGCTCGACGATCACGTCGCACGGCTGGAAGCGCTCCGGGCTCCCGGCGATGACGCCGCCCTGGCCGACGCCTTCTTCGACTTCCGGTGTGCGGACATCGCCATGGGCTCCGGACACTTTCTCGTGGCGGCACTCGACCGGATCGAGGCTCGGCTGTCAGCGTGGCTGGCGCTGCACGCCGTGCCCGCGGTGACCGCCGAACTCAACCGCCTGCGCGACACCGCCCTCGAGGCCCTCGGCGACCTCGGGGCAGGCGTCGAGATCGAGACCGGGTCGCTGCTGCGCCGCCAGGTCGCCCGGCACTGCATCTACGGCGTGGACCGCAACCGCGTGGCCGTGGAACTGGCCCGCCTGTCGATCTGGGTGCATACCTTCGTCCCCGGGCTGCCACTGTCGTTGCTCGATCACAACCTCATCTGCGGAGACAGCCTCACCGGTGTCGGAACACTTGACGAGGTGATCGCGGCCCTCGAACCCGGTGCCGATCCCGACGCACCCAGTTTCCGTCGCACCCAGGTCTTGGAGTGGCTCTCTCGAGCCGAGAACGCCCTCAGCCGATTGGCCCATACCTCCGATGCGACCAAGAAAGAAATCGACGAAGCTCGAGACGCGCACCGCGACGCCCATACCGCTGTCAGCACAGCCCGCGCGCTGTTCGATCTCGTCGCTGCGCATCGCGCGGGAACCAGTCCTCTGCCGGAGAAATTCGACGAGGCGACACTCACCCAGCAACGCCAGGCCGACGGTGTGAGCAAGGCGATTCGAACACTCCAGCCTGTCCACTTTCCTGCCGCGTTCCCTGAGGTCTTCCTGCGCAACAGCCCCGGGTTCGACTGTCTCCTCGGCAATCCGCCCTGGGAGCAGGTCGTCGTACAGGAACACGTCTGGTGAGGCGTGCATCTCCCCGGCATCCGAGGCCAGCCGATTGCCCAGATGAACGACGCGATCTTCGATTTCCGCTTGGTGAGGCCAGACCTCGAAGCCGAGTTCGAGGACGCGGTGGAGGCCGCAGAGGAGATGCGCGCCGTTCTTCGCAACGTGTTTCCTGACCTCGGATCAGGTCGAACCGACCTGTACAAGGCATTCGCTTGGCGTAACTGGCAGTTGATCCGGCCGAGCACGGGTCTTGTCGGCATCGTGTTGCCCCGGACCGCCCTGCAGACGAAGGGGTCAGAGCAATGGCGTAAGGCAGTACTCAGCGAGGGGACGTTCAGCGATGTAACTGTGCTGCTGAACACCGGCGGATGGGTCTTCGATGACGTAGATGGTCGGTACACGGTCGGGATGTGTTCGTTGCGCAAGGGCAGCGAACACTCCGGCACGCTGGCGCTCTCGGGGCCATACTCAAGTTGGGCAACGTACCGAACCCGCCGGGAGGTCGGTGGCGAAGCCGTGCCGACCGACGAGTTCGTCTCGTGGTCGGACGACGCCAGCTTCCCGCAGTTGCCGGACCACCCGGGCGCCCTGCGACTCTTCCGCCGACTGCGAGCCCACCCGCGTCTCGACGGTCGGTCGGTCGGTCGGTCGGTCGGTCGGTCGGTCGGTCGGTCGGTCGGTCGGTCGGTCGGTCGGTCGGTCGGACGGACGGACGGACGGACGGACGGACGGACGGACGGACGGACCACTGGCCAGTCTCCAGTATCGCGACTGGAGAACACGCCCCCTGCAGGGCGATCTCAACGCGACCAACGACAAGCACCGGTTCATCCTCGACGGTGGCGCGTCCGTCCGCTCGCGGAACTTCACGCCACGGCCGACAAGCACCGATTCATCCTCGACGGCGGCGCGTCCGCCCGCACCGAGAACTCGACGCCACCAATGACAAGCACTGGTTCATCCTCGACGCAGGAAACGCAGCCGTGACCGACTCCGACGGCTACTGGCTCGTCTACAAGGGAGCGTCGTTCGACTTGTGGCACCCTGACACCGGCGTCTACTACGCGTCCGTCGGCTCGACGAAGATCGCCGAGCACCTTCAAGAGAAGCGGGAGAAGGGCCACAACAACCCGCGCTCGCCGTTCAGCGAGTTTGAGGCCGAGTGGATCGAAGATCCGCTCACCCTGCCATGTCGACGGCCGCGGATCGCGTTCCGAGACATTGCCCGCTCCACAGACACCCGCACAGTGATCGCCGCCCTCGTCCCTGGTGAAGTAGTCATCACGAACCAGGCTCCGTACTTGCTGTGGCCGCGCGGTACCACGCGTGACGAGGCGTTCCTGCTCGGAGTGCTCTCGTCGATGATCCTCGACTGGTACGCCCGCTGCGTTGTGGAGCTTCACCTGAACTTCCACATCCTCAACAACCTCCCAATCCCGGACTCTGGCATCGACGACGATCTCGTAGCGGCCCGGGTCGTCGAGATCGCGGGTCGGCTGGCCGCCGTTGACGAGCGGTACGCCGAGTGGGCAGCCGGGGTGGGCGTCGAGGTGGGCTCGGTCCCTGACGAAGCCACGAAGCAGGATCTCATCTGCGAGTTGGATGCCTGCGTCGCCCTCCTCTACGGCCTCGGCGAAAGCGATCTAGCCGTCATCTACGAGACCTTCCACGAGGGCCGCGACTATTCCGAGCGCCACGCCGCCGTGCTCGAACACTTCAGGAGGATCACATGATCGAACGCGGAGAGCCCATCGGTTGCATCGATAGGAGCGTCCTCACTATCCGTCAGGACTCCGATGTAGTCGTACTCGCGCTCGGCGACTCGGAGGCCCGTCTATCTCTGGACGCCGTCAGCAAACTCGCCGCACGGCTCTCCCTCGCTTTCCCGCCACCGGAGATTCCTAGACAGGACACGCGCCCCGAGAAGCCGTCGGTGACGAAAAGGAAGGGGACATGGGAGAAGATCATCCACCTCATCGAGGCCGATCTTCTCCACGCCGGACAGGTCATCACCTTGACCAATCGTGGGGTGACACATCGTGCGAAGATCACCACCGAGGGGGACATCGAGATCGACGGGGAGACATTCGATACACCGTCCGGAGCGGGCAAGCACGCGACCAAGAGGTCATCTGACGGATGGCAGGAATGGAAGATCGACGGGCGTCCCTTGAGCGATCGTCGCTGGGCATATCGAGCCCAGACCTTCCTCGCCAACGATCAATCGTACGACCCCAAGACCATCACGGAGAAGCGACTCGTTGCCGGAAGGTGGGTGAGATACGCCCTCGACAACGGTCTCGCCCCCGGCAAGCGGGACGACGATGCCGTCGAGGCCTTTCTCGGCACGGGCAACTACGCGGACAGCACACTGCAGTCATACCGACGCCATCTGAAGCAATGATTCGAGTGGTGCAAGGCGCGTTGGTGAGCCCGCGCTCTCCATCACAAATGGAGCCCAAGCCGGAGTTGGCCACCAACCGGGCCGGTCGGACAGTGGCCGAGGCGCTGAACGGGTACATCACACATGCGGCGACCGGGTTCGTTGGTGGGACGCGGTTGGACATCGCCAGTGCCTACTTCAACGTTGGTGGGTACTCGCTGCTGGCGGACGCGCTCGATCAACTGAACGGGGCGCGGCTGCTGCTGGGGGCCGAGCCGACGCCGCCAGAGCGGCGCCCGCGGGCCCTGGGTGACGAGTCGGCTAGGCCAGAACGGGCTACGGCCGCTCGGCTTCGGCGGGCGCTGGAAGGGCAGGTGCGCGACCTGACGACCGATCGGGATCTGCTGGGATTCTCGGTGGAAACCGACACGGCGGTGCGCCGTCTCGTCGGTTGGCTGCAGTCGCCGAGCGTGCAGGTGCGTCGGCTGGAGGGGCGCTTCCTGCACGGCAAGGCGTTCCTCGTCAGCGACCGCTCGCACGGTGTCGTGGCCGGTTCGTCGAACTTCACCCGTGCGGGGCTGTCCACCAACCTGGAACTGAACCTGGGCAACTACTCACCACACGTGGTTCGGCAGGTGCAGGAATGGTTCGAGGAGCTGTGGGAGGAGGCCGTCGACTACGACTTGGCCGCACTGTTCGAGGCCAGGTTCGAGCCGCATCCTCCGCAACTGATCTATCTGCGGATGCTTTGGCAGCTCTACGGCGACGACCTGTTGGCTGAGGCCGCCGCCGAGGGGGCTCCACAGATCCATCTCACGTCGTTCCAGACCGATGGGCTGTGGCGGGCGCGGCGCATCCTGGAGGAGCGCAACGGGGTGCTGATCGCCGATGAGGTGGGACTGGGGAAGACCTTCCTGGCCGGCGAGTTGATCCGCGAGGCGGCGCTGGACCGGCGCCAGCGGGTGCTGGTGATCACGCCGGCCACGCTGCGCGACGGACCGTGGCGGGCGTTCCGCTCGGAGTTCAACCTGCCGATGGAGTTGATCTCCTACGAGGACCTCGCCGGCGACCAGCGCCTGAACCCCGATCACGCCCGCGGGACGAAACTCGAAGCCACCAACGTCAACGACTACGCCATGGTGGTGGTCGACGAGGCCCAGAACCTCCGCAACCCCAGCACCCAGCGGGCCGACGCACTGCGCCGCCTGCTGGCCGGATCACCGCCCAAGAAGCTGGTGCTGCTGTCGGCCACGCCGGTGAACAACAGCCTCTGGGACCTCTACTACCTGCTGAGCTACTTCCTGCGCAACGACGCCACGTTCGCCGACGTGGGGATCCGCTCGCTGCGTGACCACTTCGCCGCCGCCATGGCGCAGAACCCCGACGACCTCACCCCCGAGCACCTGTTCGACGTCCTCGACGCAGTGGCGGTGCGCCGCACCCGGTCGTTCGTCAAGCGGTTCTACCCCAACGACACGGTCCGGATCGACGGGCGGCCCCAGCCCATCACGTTCCCGACGCCGCGGGTTCGGAGGGTGACCTACGACCTCGACGCCGTGCTACCCGGGTTCTTCGACCGGATCGCCCGGGCCCTGGATCCCGACGCCTCGCCGGCCGACACCGAAGCGCTCACGCTGGCGCGCTACGTGCCGTCGCAGTACCGGCTGGATCGGGCGCTCGACACCTACGAGGTGCAACTGGCGGGACTGCTGCGGTCGGGGCTGCTGAAACGCTTCGAGTCGTCGCCGTACTCCTTCGGCCGGACCTGCGAGCGGATGGCGGCCGGCCACGACGCCTTCCTCTCACTGCTGGGCAACGGCCGGGTTGCCACCGGGGAGGCGCTCGCCGACTGGGTCGCCACAGACTCCGACGACATCGACGAGGTGGACCTCTATCTCGATGCGCACGTCGGGCTGACCGACGACGCCGCGCAGTATGAGATCGACAAGCTGCGCCTCCACGTCGCACGTGACCGAGACATGCTGCGCTCGCTGGCGGCCACGGCCCGCACCGTGACCCGCGCTGAAGATCCGACTCTCGCCGCACTGACCGAGCAACTCGCTGCCATCGCCGCGGAGGCCGAGAGCACTGGGCTCGGCGCCGGCGACACCCGCGACCGGCGCAAGGTGCTGATCTTCAGCTACTTCGCCGACACCGTGGACTGGATCGTCGAGTTCCTGGACGAAGCGAGTGAGACCGACCCACGACTCGCCGCCTACCGGGGCCGCATCGCCTCCCTCTCGGGTTCGATGGGATCGCCGAACAAGGATGCAGTGGTGTGGGGGTTCGCGCCTCGGACGACCGACGCCCCTGACGGACTCGACGAGGATCGCTACGACATCGTGGTGACGACCGACGTGCTCGCTGAGGGCGTCAACCTGCAGCAGGCCCGCCACATCATCAACTACGACCTGCCGTGGAATCCCATGCGGCTCGTGCAGTGCCACGGCCGCATCGACCGGATCGACTCGCGCCACAGCGAGGTGTTCATCCGCTGCATCTTCCTCGACACCCGTCTCGACGACCTGCTGGGCCTCGAGGAGCGGCTGCACCGCAAGCTCACCCAGGCCGCCGCCAGCATCGGTGTGGGCGAGGTGCTGCCCGAGCAGACCGGGCGTGACATCAGCTTCACCGAGACCCGCGAGGAGATCGAGCGCATCCGCCGCGAAGACGCCTCCCTGTTCGAGCGGGGCGGCACCGTCCGGGGCGTGCTCTCCGGCGAGGAGTACCGCCAGGAGCTCCGCCGGGCGGTGGAGCAGGGCCGCCGGGACCAGATCGAGGCACTGCCGTGGGGTTCGGGGTCGGGCATGGCAGTGGCCGACGGCGGTGGCGGGCGGGCCGGCTACGTCTTCTGCGTCCAGGTGGGGAACTGGACCCAACCGCTGTTCCGGTATGTGGAGGCCGGTGACGGCGCGGGTGGCGAGGGAGGTCGGGGTAGCGCCGAGGGCGGCAGCGGCGCCGGCGAAGATGGCAGCCGCACGAGCGGTCGGGGCGACAGCGGGGACGCCGAGCCTGTCGTGATCGCCGAGACGCTGGCCTGCTTGGACCGTGCCCGGCCGCCCGACGGGTTCGACACGCCCCGGGTGCTGGACGACGACACCCACCGCGGCGCCTTCGACGCCTGGGATGTCGCCCGCAGCGACATCGTGGAGCGGTGGAACTTCCTCGCCGACAAGGCCAATCTCGAGCCGAAGGTGCCGCCGGCGCTGCGGCGGGCCGCCGACCTCCTGCGGTCCCACCCGCCGGCGGGGCTCACACAGGACGAGATCGACCGGACGATCGACGCCATCTGCGCTCCCTATCCCGAACGCATCATCCGCACCTTCCGGGCCGCCATGGCCGGTGCCGAGGATCCCGCCGAGCAAGCAGCCAACGTGCTGGGAGTCGTCCGCAGTCTGGGCCTCGAGCCCTACACCCCGCCTCAGCCGCTGCCGGAGATCACGCCCGACGACGTGCACCTCGTCTGCTGGCTGGCTTTCGTCTGAACTCCAATCGGCAAGACGCAGCGACGGCGCCCCGGCCTGATGGCGGCTCAGGGTGACGGCGAACCGCTCCAGCGCCGACCGGCGCTCCTCCTGCAGAGCCAGGTGGTACAGCCGCCGGTGGCCTTCACCAGCCGCCGCAGCAGGTGTGTTGGCGCCAGTTGAAGTGTAGTTTGAGGGTCTCTGGTTGGGGTCGAAGCCTTGCCGGTATCGGTGCTTGTCCGATCGAGGCAGCTTCGGCTTCCAGCCGTCCTGATCGAACGAGCGGCAAGCCCAAGGCTTGGCGGCCGTCGATCTCGTGGACACGTACGACAGTACGGAGGCCCGCTCACCGTCTCGCATGATCTCGGCTACGAATCGCCCGCCCGTTCAGGCAAAGCGCCATGCGGGCCGGGTGAGTCCGGTTCTGTCTACCCGTCTGCGTCGCCGGACGATGGGACGTGCCCGAGGCGCGCGCGCAGCGCCGCGAGTTCCGCCTCGGCGGCGGCGGCGCGGGTTTCGGCGGCGCGCTGTGCCTCGAAGCGGTCGTCGGGATCGAGGAGCCACGCACCGGCGGCGGGATCGAACAGTCGCAGCTTCGGCGGCTCCCAGCAGAGGTCCAGACCCAGGACGGCGCTGTGGCCCCGCAGCGCACCGCCGGCGCCTGCGGCCACCTCGATGGGTTCCCAGCGGCCCGCCGGGCGGCGCTCGCCCTGCAACGGCGGATCCAGCAACTCACCGCCGGTGGGATCGAGGCGCCAGTACTCGCCCACACCGAGCGCGGCGTACTTCGCCGGCTTGTCGCGCACGTCGACATCGACAGTCGACGGCGACGCGATCTCCAGCACGAAGGTCGGCGCCGCACCGGCGTCCCACACCCGGTAGGTGCCCGCCCCCGCCAGCGCGGCGACATTGACCCCGAACGACACCGCCACGTCCGGTGCCACCACCACCGTCGGGTCGCCCTGCTTGTAGTACACGTTGATGTCGCTGCACACCCAGGCGCTGTCACCGCCGGGCCGGCCGGCCAGCCAGTGACGCAGCGCGAACAGCAACTCCGCCCGCCGGCGCGTCTGCAGATCCCCCTCCGGCACCCCGGGCCCCTCCGGATACTCGACGTCCACCCCAGGAGGGCCGACCACCACCGCACTCACCGGTGCACACCCCCGAACACGCCACCGACGCTACCAGCACCCCACGCACGTACGCAAGACTAACAGATATTAAATAACATAAAAATAGTGAATAGTCTACACAGTCACGCTGTTGCAGCACAGGCGGTCCGCTGTGGCTGGAACGCGAGCAGCGCGACGCCAACACCGCCCGGCGCATCGCCCTCGCCGCGCGCAACCGCGGTTGCGTCGGCTGCGGCGCGCCGAACAGCTTCAGCCGGCCGGTGCTGCTGCGCCGGGCGAGGTCGGTGCGATCAGGCGTGGTTGCGGTCGGCTATCAGGCTGAGGATCTCGAACATCACGGCCGCCGAGCGGTAGCTGGTGATCTGGTTGGGGGAGTCAACGGTGGGCATCAGGCAGACCACGTCGCCGCCGATCACGTTCCTGCCGCGCATCGATCGCACCAGTTCCATGGCCTGGTCCATCGTGAAGCCTTCGACGCCGGCCTCGATGTTGGCCACCCCGGGGGCCACGGTCGGGTCGAGGCAGTCCAGATCGAACGTGATGTATACGGGTCGGTCGCCGATGCGGTCATGGATGGTCTCGATGACCCGCTCGGCGCCCATCGCGTCGTAGTCGGCCTTCTTGATCACCTCGTATCCGAGCGAGTAGCTGGGCTCGAGCCAGTCGAGGCTGCGGGTGTTGCCGCGGATGCCCACCTGCACGCTGTGCTCCGCATCGACGTGGCCGTCGGTAACGAGATAGCTGGCCCAGTGCGCAGCCGACTTGATGGCTCCCATGAAGTGGGGGATGTTGTGGAAGGCGTCGGTGTGAGCGTCGAAGTGCAGCAGGCACGCCCGCCCGCCGCCGGTCAGGTTGGCGCCGGCCCCGCCGATCGCTTGCAGGATCCCACCGGTGATCGAGTGGTCGCCGCCGATCGAGACAGGCCGCGCCCCGGCGGCGTCGATCGAACGGTAGAAGTCCGTGATCATCTCGATCGAGCGCTCATTGTTGTTGCCCTCCGACAGCGGAACGTCGCCGAGGTCGCGGATCCGGCACATCTCCCACGGGTCGATGCCGAACTGGCCGTGGACGCGGCGCGCGATGGGCGAGACGTTCCTCACGGCACGCGGGCCGAGGTGCTGGTCTCGCTGGGTGGTGCCGTTGCCGGTGCTGTGGGGCACGCCCACGAGGGCGATGTCGGCGTTGTGCGGGTCAGGGTCGTACTCGCAGCGGAACAGCGTTGGGATGCCGTACCAGTAGATCCCGTCCATTAGGCGCTGCTGGTCGGATCGTGCGGGGGTCGTTGCCATTGTCGTCTTCTACCACAGCATGCCCGTCCGCTCCGGGACGATCCTCGACGGACCGAGCTCGTTGCCGACCGGCCCCTTCCGGTTCCGGTCACGAGCCGGCAACAGAGACCGCTTCAATCCGAACCGCCCGACCCACAAGGTCACGACCCTTTTGGCCAGCAGTTTGCACAGTTGGTTCTGCCGCGGCGCTTGCTCGTACAGCTAGGCGCCGTCATCCCGTGGGGTGCGGGTGAAGATCTCCTCCACCAGTGGGACGAAGTCCTCCAGCGGCAGATCGTCGTAGTGCGGGTCGAAGGAGTTCTGGTCGTAGGAGGCGCAGAAGTCGATGCAACGGTCGTAGTACGGGGACCCCGCATAGCGCTCGCGGGCGCGGCGGTCGCCGCCGAGGTGGTGGAAGTAGTAGTAGCCCTGGAACAGCCCGTGGTGGCGGACGACCCACGCGGTCTCCTCGCTCACGTACGGGGCAAGAATGTCGGCCGCCACCGCGCTGTGGTTGTCCGGCGCCAGAACGTCGCCAACGTCGTGCAGCAGCGCAGCGACGACGAACTCCGTCGACTCGCCGTTGCGCAGCGCTCTGGTCGCCGTCTGGCGGCTGTGGCGGGACCTGTCGATCTGGTAGCCCAGAGCGGGACCCTCGAGCAGCCGGAACATCGCCAGCAGGTTGTCGACGAGTTCGCTGCGGGCGTGCCCGCGGTACAACTCGTCGAGCACCACGTAGTCGTCCCTGGTGCCCTCACTCATCTGCGTCCAGCTCACCTTGAACGGTTCGGCCATCGATTCACCTCCTGGTTGGCAAGGAGTCACGGTGCGCGGTCGCAGTGCGCCAATCCCTCGTCTCGGTCCCCGAAGCGGGCGGCTCCGGTTCTCCAGCACAAACAATACGAACTCCCGAGCGGGCACGGTTGGCGAGAAGGAAGCAGGTCGCGGGTGTCGATTGGGGCGGCGGCGTCGCGGTGGGATCGGAGCGAACAGGAATCGTCCGAAGACGATCAGCTAGCGGCTGCGCAGGGTCAACTGGACACGGTCGCGGATGGTGTAGGTGGGACCGGAGCGGCCCAGCCAGCCGAGGCGCACGAACTGCGCGATGGCCTTGTTGACCCGTTCCCGTGAGGCGCCCACCATGGCAGCCAACTCCTCCTGGGTGACCGGCAGGGTGAACGTGTCGTCGTCGCCGGCGAAGACCAGCAATCGCTTGGCGGTGCGACCCACGACGTCGAGAAACACCGCATCGGTGAGGGCACTACCGGTCGCCCTGAGGCGCCGGACAAGCATCGACACGACCCGCCAGAGATGATCGGGCTGCTGCTCGTACAGCTTCCTCACCGGTCCGTAGGGCACCGCCAGCACCTCTGACGTCTCCAGCGCCCGAGCGCTGGCCGAGCGCCCCCTGCCGTCGAACAGCCCCATCTCACCGAACAGATCGCCCTCCTCCATCAGCGAGATGACCGAGTCGCGGCCGTCGGAAGCAGTGGTGACGATCGCTATCCGCCCGGTGAGCACCACGTACATGGCGTCGGGACGGTCACCCATCGAAAACAGGGTGTCACCCCGCTCGAGCGGGCGGCAGTAGGAGTAGACCGCGAGGTCGGCCAGCAACTCTCCGTCGAGGCCCTCGAAAATCTCCGTTTGAGAAAGCAACTTGGAGTCCACCATGACGGACGCCATGCTAATGAGCGTGGCTCACGACGTCCGTGCGACCTGGACCATTCTTGTGGCCGCCGGCGAGGGGCGGCGCTTCGGCGCGCCCAAACAGTTGCAGCCCCTCGGCGGGCGCCGCGTGATCGACTGGGCGTTCGACGCCGCCGCCGGGGCAAGCCACGGCGTCGTGGTCGTGGTCGCCCCCGAGCAGGTGCAACCTCTGCGCGAGGGACCGGACGCCCTCCTGGTGGCTTCGGGCTGTGGCGGGACGCTCCTGGACCCCGAGGACGGCGCCGGAAGCTCGCCGGGCGGAGCGTCGCCGGGAGAAGGCTCGCCGGGAGGAGGTCCTCAGATCATCGTGACCGCGGGCGGCGCCACCCGGTCGGAGTCGGTGCGGGCCGGCATCGCCGCCACGCCCAGCGACGCCGAGGTGATCGTGGTCCACGACGCGGCCCGGCCCCTGGCCACCGGTGCGCTCTTCGCCGCGGTCACGGCTGCAGTCGTCGCGGGTGCCGACGGGGCCGTACCGGCCGTGGCCGTGACCGACACCATTCGCCACACCGAAGACGGCCCGCTGGACCGCGCTCGCCTGCGCGCCGTGCAGACACCGCAGGCCTTCCGCGCCGACGCCCTGCGCCATGCGCACGCGGCAGGAGGGGAAGCGACCGATGACGCCACGCTGGTGGAGTCCGCCGGCGGGTCTGTGCACCTCGTGACCGGTGATCCCGACAACCTCAAGATCACCACACCCGGCGACCTGGAGGTTGCCGAAGCGCTGCTGGCGGCGCGGGCGGCGACCGCAGGCGATCCTGGCGCCCCCCGCGATCGCAAAGCCGGCACTGGGCATCCCAATGATCAGGAACTCACAAGCGCGCCGGCCGGCGAAGCGGCGATCGCCAATCAGGAACACGTGCACGGCGAGGGTGGGACCAGACCGTCCGGCGCTGGCGCCCGAGGTACCGCAGCCGGCGAACACGAACGGACGCAGGACGAGAGCAGACCTCCCAGCACACCCACCGGCGATGTGACAGTCTCCCAGCAGGTGCAGGACGCGAGCGAGAACAGGCCCCCCGTCGAGCACACCGGCCGTGTGCCGCTCGTCGGTATCGGCTTCGACGTTCACCCCTTCAGCGCCGACCCCGACCGGCCGCTCGTGCTCGGCGGGGTGGTGTTCGACGGAGAGCGCGGCCTTGCCGGCCACAGCGACGCCGATGCGGTGGCCCACGCCTGCTGCGACGCCATCCTCGGGGTCGCCGGCTTGGGCGACATCGGGAGTCTGTTCCCCGACGACGACGATCGCTGGCGCAATGCGGACAGCATCGCCCTCCTGGCCGAGGCGGCCGCACGAGTGCGGCGAACCGGCAGGCGCATCGGCAACATCGACTGCACCGTGGTGGCCGAGCGCCCCCGCCTCGCCCCTTGGCGGGATGAGATGCAGGCTCGCCTCAGCGCAGCGGCCGGAGCGCCCGTGACCGTGCGAGGCAAGCGTGCCGAGTCCTTGGGCGCCGTGGGTCGCGGCGAGGGAATCGCCTGCTGGACAGTGGCCGTACTGATCTGAGGAGCCCGCGCCCGCCGCCTGACAGCGACCTCGCCGAGCCGGGAGCGGGACCAGACAGGGAACCACGCCTCGTGGGCGTCGGAGTAACGCGGGACAAGGACCGTGCCCGGGACAGGGACCGTGCCCGGGACAGATGGCCCGGCTCGAGGGAGTGAGGCTCAAGAAGAGCCCGCTCAACAGGAGTTGGGCTCGACGGGGCTCGACTCAGGAGGGAGGAACCCACCCCCACCGGCGTAGGGTGCGGAGATGGACGACACACCTTCTGATAGCCCGGGCGGCGGGCAACGGCCCGGAGACGATCCAGGCGGCGGCGGGGGCGGACACGGCGACGGAGGCGGCGGCGGAGGCGGACACGGCGACGGAGAACGCGGCGGACGCGGAGGACGCGGCGGCGGACGCGGCCAAGGGGGACGTGGCGGCGGAGGCGGCGGACGCGGCGGCGGAGGCGGCGGACGCGGCGGACGCGGCCAAGGGGGACGCGGCGGCGGGCGCGGCGGCGGTGACTGGACACCAAGAGATCGCAGCGGCCAAGGCGGACGCGGCGACAACCGCGGCGGCGGCGGGCGCGGCGGCGGTGACTGGACACCAAGAGATCGCAGCGGCCAAGGCGGACGCGGCGACAACCGCGGCGGCGGCGGGCGCGGCGGCGGTGACTGGACACCAAGAGATCGCAGCGGCCAAGGCGGACGCGGCGGCGGCGGACGCGGCGGCGGCGGGCGCGGCGGCGGTGACTGGACACCAAGAGATCGCAGCGGCCAAGGCGGACGCGGCGGCGGCGGACGCGGCGGCGGCGGACGCGGCGGCGGCGGACGCGGCGGCGGTGACTGGACACCAAGAGATCGCAGCGGCCAAGGCGGACGCGGCGACAACCGCGGCGGCGGCGGACGCGGCGGCGGTGACTGGACACCAAGAGATCGCAGCGGCCAAGGCGGACGCGGCGACAACCGCGGCGGGCGCGGCGGCGGTGACTGGACACCAAGAGATCGCAGCGGCCAAGGCGGACGCGGCGGCGGGCGCGGCCCACAGCAGCGCGATGGCTACCGAGGCAAGGGACGGGGCGGGCCACCCAACAGGCGTTCCGGCCAGCGCGGCACCACGCCGGTCCGTCAACGCGAGCACGACTCGGGCGAGACCCGCGGTCTGGGCGGCGACCGGGTCGAAGGGCGACACGCCGTCAAGGAACTGCTCCTCGCAGGGACCCGCAAAGTAAGGCAGGTGGTCATCGCCGCCGATCAGGACGCCGCCCCGATCCTGGATGACATCATCGATCTGGCTGACGAGGCCGGCGTGGACATCCGCGAGTTGCCTGGCGGGAAGTTCGATCAGATGGCCGCCACGGATTCCCCGCAGGGCGTCGTGGCGTTCGCCGCCCCGCTGCGGGAGTACGCGCTGGAGGAACTCATCGCGGGTCTGTCGGCGGACGGGGCATCTGCTCAAGCCGATGGCCTGTACCGATCGACCGGTGCCGAGCCACCCGATCCGCGCCCGTCGAGCACCTTGTTCGACGACCCCGCAACGGAGGACGGGAGCACCGATGCGCCAGGAGAGGTGACCGGAGCAACACCGGGAGAAGTGGACGAAGAGACCGACCCTGATACCGACCCGGCTGCGCTGCCGGCACCCGCTGCTGCGCCACCGACCGCGACCGCAACAGGCGAGAGTTCACAGGTGCTGCTACTGGTCGTCGACGGTGTGACCGACCCGGGCAATCTCGGGGCGATCCTGCGCACCGCGGAGTGCGCCGGCGTCACCGGCGTCGTGCTGCCGCGCCACCGGGCGGCCCGGATCACCTCGACGGTGACCAAGCGGGCCTCCGGCGCCATCGAGCATCTGCACTTCGCCCCGGTCAGCGGGATCCCGACGGCGCTCGCCACACTTGCCGAGTTGGGCGTCTGGTCTGTGGGCCTGGACGTGACGGCCGATCAGACCATCTGGGATCTACCCATCGCCGATGCGCCGCTGGCGCTGGTGCTCGGCGCCGAGGGGCGCGGCCTCTCCCGCCTCGTGCGCCGGCGCTGCGACGTGACCGCCCGCATCCCGGTCAGCGGACGGCTGGACGCACTCAACGTGAGCGCCGCCACCGCGGTTGCCCTCTTCGAGGTGCTTCGACGCCGTACGGCCGGCTGAGGGACTCTCCGGGACGACGATCCGGTCCGCGCGGCCCGCCGACCCAGGGCGCGCGGAAGCCCGGTCGCACCAACCGGTGCAACGCGCCCTCCCGGGCGATTTCCCTTCCCTGGCGGCTTCCTGCCGGAGGATCGCTGCGGGGTCAGTCCCGGAGCCTGGGCAGGTGGAGCAGCAGGTTCTGCAGCAGCAGTTTCTCGTCGGGGTTGCGCACGAGCGCCGCGGTGACGCCCCTCAGCCGGTCGATCGCCTCAGCGGCCTGCACGGCCACCTCGGGAGACGCTTCGGGAGCAACCTCCAGCTCCTCGCGATAGCGCTCGGCCAGCACCGCGAACCCGAATCGCAGTTCGGCGTCACGCGCCCGCCGGTGGCGACGATCGCGCCTCTGCCCCTCGGCGCGGTCGCCGGGATCGATGGGCTCAGCGCGCGCCGCGTCCCCAGTTGCCACGGAGTCGATGAGGCCGCGTAGCTCGTCCACGGTGTTCGCGGCGCGCGCCCCCGTGCCGTCGAGTCGCTCGGGAACCGACCACCACGCCTCGAGCCGCCCTGCCAGGTTCCCCCCGGCGATCAGGTCGCGGGCACGCCCCGGATCCCCGGCGACCGCACGCGCCGCCTGCCGGGCCGGACCGGGGGGCACGCCCGAGGCGACGAGCCACTCGCGCATCTCCTCGGCCGACGGCGCCGGGAACCGGACGGTCACGCAGCGGGATGCCACGGTGATGTGGCTCGGGGGGATGTCGTCGGCGAGCAGCACGATGGTCGTGGCGGCGGGCGGTTCCTCGATCGTCTTCAGCAGGCTCGCCGCCACGGCGGGTGAGGCGGTATGGAACCGATCGCAGACGATCACCTTGCGGTCGCCCTCCAGCGGCCGGCGAGCCGCCTCGGTGATGATCGACGTCGCCTCCGCCGCCAGCAGGGCGCGACCTTCCGGCTCCACCAGCACGGCATCGGGATGGACGCCCGCGAGCGCCCTCCGGCGATGCTGCCCGGCCTCCTCCGCTCCCTGGCCCGCCGCGGCCGCCGCCAGCAACTCGGCGGCAAACACCCGTGCGACCGCGCGCTTGTCGCCCCCGGGCGTCCCGGTGAGCAGGTAGGCATGGACCGGCGCCGCCAGCGCCGCCTCGAGTTGACGCAGCGGTCTCTCCCCACCGACGAGCGGTGGCCAATCCGGGCGGACGACCTGTACCGCCGAAGACCCGGCCTCTCCCCCGGCGGGTGGACCGGGCTCGCCCCACAGGTCGAGCGGGCCCGGACCCGAACCCTGGTCGGTCACATCCAGCCCAACCGGTCGGCCACCAGCGCGACCACCTCAGCGCGCACTTGGGCGGGGGGACGATTGGCGTCGATCACGACCCACCGCTCGGGATCGTCCTTGGCAAGCTCCAGGTAGCCGTCGCGCACCCGGCGGTGGAAGGCCTCGTCGAGCGCTTCGAACCGATCGGGCTTGGCGTCATCCCTCTCGCGGGCCTGGAGGGGATCCATATCTAGCAGGATGATCAGATCGGGCCGGAGTCCACCGGTGGCGATCTCCGAGAGCTGCCGGACAGTATCCAGATTCAATCCTCGCCCGTAACCCTGATAGGCGAGCGACGAGCCGATATAGCGGTCGCACACCACATCGCGTCCATCAGCCAGGGCAGGCTGGATGGTCTCGGCAACGTGCTGCGCTCGATCGGCAGCCATCAGAAATGCCTCAGTCAGTGGGTACAGGCGACCCCCGCCGTATCCGAGTAGCAGACGTCGCAATTCCTGACCGATTGACGTCCCCCCAGGCTCAAACGTCACTTCTACCTGCTCATAGAACAGTTGAGGTTGAAAGATGCTCTGGGGCTCCGCGGTCAGTTCGGCCCCGCGGCCTGACGCCAGCCAGGCGGCCTGCGTGGACTTGCCGACCGACTCCCCGCCCTCGAAGACCACGAACCGGCCCCGGGCCACCGCGTCCGGGCCGCCGCTCACGCCGACCCACCCAGTTTCGGACTATCCGGCGAGCCGATGCCAACCGATCCCGCGCCGATGCGGGTCGCATCGCTCGGCCGTGGATTCCGGCCTTCGCCGGAATGACGGAATGGTCGTGCCCCCCGAGCAGTTACCATCGCTCAGCAGTCTTCCAGAGACTCTCCGCCGGCGGAGTCCGTGGCCGCCTGCGCCCTCTGCGTGCGGCGGGCGAGCAGCCCCGCAACGATGACGGTCAGCCCTGCCAGCCAGAGCGTGAGGCGCACACCCGGCAGCTCCACCACGAAGCCGATGTCCAGGGAGCGGTTCCAGAGCACTTCGGAGATGCGGTCGAAAGCGGCCGCCAGCAGCGGCCCCACCACCAGCGCCACCACGACACACAACCGGACGAGGGAGTAGAGCCCCGCGAAGACCCGGCCCCGGACCTCGTCGGCGGTGTTCTCGTGCAACAGCGTGAATCCCAGCACGTACATTCCACCGGCGCAGACCCCCACGGCGCCGGCCACAAGCACCACCCACGGCAGCGAGCCCAACGAGGAGGCCACGAGCAGGCATACCCCCGCCCCCGTGACCGAGCGGGCGAACATGCGCTGCTTGTGGACGCGCCGCTGCAGCAGCGACAGCACCAGCACGCCGACGCCGACGCCCGCGCTCAACCCGGTGACGATGTCGGCAAAGCCCTGCTCGCCGGCCCTGAGCACCTCGATGGCGTAGACAAGCGCCAGCGGGATGAACATCCCCCCGCCGATGAGAGCCGTCGCCAGGCCGATGTTGACCGAGCGGACCGTGGGATTCACGACCACGTAGCGCCAGCCCTCCCGGTACTCGCGGAACACGCCCTCCCACCTGACCGAGGCGCGCTCCGGACGGCTCGGGTCGCGCCGGTGGCGGAGCGGCAGCGAGAACACGAGCACGGCCGACACCACGAACGTCAGGGCGTCGAGATAGAAGATGGGCCCCTGCTTGTCCAGGTAGAGCAGACCCAACCAGCCGTCCGGAGATGCGTCCTCGAGCCGGCTCGCGACCCTGGCGAAGATCAGCGAGGCCACGGGGAACGTGGCGTACGTCGCTAACATGGACAGCGAGTTGGCCGCCGTCAGGTGCCCCGCCGGCAGCAGGTTCGGCACGGAGGCCTCCTTGGCCGGAATCCACAGCAGCGTGAACGCCTCCAGCGCAAGCGACACCAGCACGAGCTGCCAGACGCTGTTCACCAGGGGCACGACCAGCAGGATTCCCGCCCGAGCCAGATCGCAGACGACCATCAGACGGCGGCGGTCCCAGCGGTCGGCCAGCACACCGGCCACCTGCGAGAAGAAGATGCCCGGCACCAGGCGGGCAGCCAGCACCAGACCGATCGCCGCCTCGGGCGTTCCGGACCCGAGACGTGCTGCAACCACCGAGATGGCCAGGAACCCGAGCCAATCGCCGGTGGACGTTACGACCTGCGCCGACCAGAGCCGGAAGAACTGCGGCGTGGCGAACACCCGCTGCCGGAAGCCGGTCCACGTACGGCGACGCTCGACCGGCGTCCTCTCAGCCGTCACGGGCGGGCGACCCCTTCCGGCGCCGGGAACTTCCCTTCCGGGCCGCCGAGGGCGGGGCGGCTCGCCGGGCCGCCAACAGGTCCGAGGCTCGCTGCGGCGTGAGCGTCTCGGGAGAGTCGCCGGCGCGCAGCGAGGCGTTGACCTCCCCGTCGGTGACATAGGGACCCCAACGACCGTCCCGGACCACGACGGGTCGACCGGTGATCGGATCCGCGCCCAGCTCCCGCAGTGGCGCCTTGGGTTCCTGGCCGCGCCGGCGGCGCGGCTGGGCCAGCAGCGCCAGGCACTCCTCCAGGCTGATCGTGAAGATCTGCTCCTCGGTCTCCAGGGAGCGCGTCTCGGATCCCTTCTTGATGTAGGGACTGAACCGCCCGGCCTGCGTGGTGATCTCCGTGCCGTCGGCCGGATCGGTGCCGACGGTCCGTGGCAGGCTCAGGAGGCGTAACGCATCCTCGAGCGTGACGTCCTCGAGACTCATGGAACTGAACAGCGAGGCGAACCTCTCCGCCTTGGCGTCGGGGGCATCCTCCGGCGGGCCGAGTTGGACGTACGGCCCGTAGCGGCCCTCTCGGGCGGCAACCGGCAGACCCGAGGCGGGATCGGTTCCGAGCGTCCGGCCCGTCGTGGGGCGGGCCAGCAGCTCCAGTGCCAGATCGACGGTCACCTCGTCGGGCGAGGTGTCCTCGGGTAGCTGGGCCCGCTGGTCGCCGCAGGTGACGTACGGGCCGAAGCGCCCGAGGCGCGTCTCGATGGGCCGTCCGTCGGGATGGGTGCCGATGGCGACGGCGTTGACCGCCCGGACGTCGATCTCGTCGAGATTGTCCTCCACGCGGGCCTTGAGGCCGGGACGTCCCTCGGCGCCGAAGTAGAACAGGGACAACCAGGGGAGGTACTCCTGCCTGCCGCGGGAGATGTCGTCGAGATCGTCCTCCATGCGGGCCGTGAAGGCGTAGTCCACGAAGTCGGCGAAGTGGCCCTCCAGCAACGTCACCACGCTGAAGGCGGTGAACGTCGGAACGAGCGCCGTCCCCTTCTTGCGGACGTAGCCGCGGTCGGTGATCGTCGTCATGATCGTGGCGTACGTGGAGGGCCGGCCCACGCCCAGTTCCTCGAGGCGCCGGACCAGCGTCGCCTCCGTGAACCGCGCCGGCGGCTGGGTCTCGTGACTGGAGATCTCCGGTGCCGAGATATCCAGGACGTCACCCGCGGCCACCTGGGGCAGGCGCCGCTGCGCCTCGTCGCCCTCGCCCCCGGCGCCATTCTTCCCACTATCGCCTGCGGCGGGCAGCGGGTCCCAGGCGCGACGGAATCCCTCGTGAGCAATCACCGTGCCCGAGGCGGCGAGCGTCACCTCCGAGGAGCTCGCAGTCCGTGCCGTCGCCTCGATGGTGACCGTCTCGCCGGTGACATCGGTCATCTGCGAGGCGAGCGTGCGTCGCCAGATCAACTCGTAGAGACCCGCCTCCACCGGCGACAGCCGGCCGCGCAGCGACTCCGGGGAGGCGAACATCTCGCCCGCGGGCCGGATGGCCTCGTGCGCCTCCTGCGCGTTGCGCACCCTGCTGCGGTAGTGCCGCGCCTTCGGGGGCACGAACTCGGGGCCGTAGCGGTCGGCGACCTCGGCGCGAGCGGCCTTCAGCGCCACGTCGGCCAGGGTCACCGAGTCGGTCCGCATGTAGGTGATGAAGCCCTGCTCGTAGAGCGACTGCGCCACGCTCATGACCGCGGACGCCGAGAGGCGCAGGCGCCGCGCCGCCTCCTGCTGCAGCGTGGAGGTGATGAACGGCGGCGCGGGGCGGCGGCGGTAGGGCTTGGCCGCCACGGAGGTCACCTCGGCGGTCGCGCCGTCCAGTTCCGCGGCGAGTTGCCGTGCCGTGTCCCCGTCGAGGACGACGACTCCGGGAGTGCTCGGGTTCCCGTCGGCGCCGAAGTCCCGGCCGCTGGCGAGGCGCGCACCGTCGAGGGCACTGGCGGCCATCCCGAAATGCTTGTCGGCGCGCGTGGCGGCGGTGACGTCCAGTGACCAGTAGCCCGCAGGAACGAACGCCATCCGCTGCCGCTCGCGCTCGACGACGATGCGCGTCGCCACACTCTGCACACGCCCGGCGGAGAGGCGGGGCGCCACCTTCTTCCACAGCACCGGCGAGACCTCGTAGCCGTAGAGGCGGTCGAGCAGGCGGCGGGCCTCCTGCGCGTCCACCAGCCGGCGATCTATCTCCCGGGGGTTCGCCAGGGCGGCGCGGATCGCGTCGGGGGTGATCTCGTGGAACACGAGGCGGCGGACCGTGACCCGTTGCGGGGGCGAGAGCACCTCGAGAAGGTGCCAGGCGATGGCCTCCCCCTCGCGATCCTCGTCGGTGGCGAGGTAGAGCTCGTCCGCGGTGGCAACGAGGCGCTTGAGCGAGCGCACCGTGTCCCGCTTGTTGCTGTTCAGCACGTAGAGCGGCTTGAAGTCGTTCTCGACGTCGATGCCGAGCCGTGCCCACGGCTCGGAACGGAAGGTCTTGGGGATCTCCGAGGCCTTGGTGGGCAGATCGCGCACATGGCCGCGGGAGGACTCCACGGTGTAGCTGTCGTCGAGGAAGCGGGCGATCGTCGTGGCCTTGGTTGGCGACTCGACGATGACGACGCGCTTGGGCGAGGCGGCTGAGGCCATGGTATGCAAGATACGGGCTAGGCGGGACCGGCGGAAGCCGGAGCGGATGCGGCGCCGGAACGGCGCGCCGCGAATCGCAGAACCACGAGCCCGACCGCCGCCGCGATCAGCGAGCCGGCCAGGACGCCGATCTTGGCCTCGTCGCCCGCGGCGCCACCGTTGAACGCCAGCGTCGTCACGAACAGTGCCACGGTGAAACCGATGCCCGCCACGATCGCCACCCCGACGACCTGCAGGTGCGTCACGCCGGCCGGAAGCGAACTGAGACGGAATCTCGTGGCCAGCAACGTGAACCCCGACACCCCCACGGTCTTGCCCACCAGCAGGCCCAGAGCCACACCGATGGTGACCGGCGACGAGAGCGCGTTGGTCAGCGAGTCGCTGCTCAGCACCACACCCGCGTTCGCCAGAGCGAAGATCGGCACGATGAGATAGCTGACGTACGGGTGCAGCGCCACCTCGAGGCGCTCCGCCACCGAGCGCGATTCGGCGATCCCGAAGTTGGCGCGGCGGATGTCGGTGACCGAGATGGTTGCCTTGTCCTGCAGCCAGCGGGCCACGGAGCGGGCGTCGGACTCCCGCTGCAAAGGCTTCGCCGGGGCCAGCAGGCCAAGGGCGACGCCGGCGATCGTGGCGTGGACGCCGGAGTTCAGGGTGGCCCACCAGACGACCAGGCCGATGAGCATGTACACGGGCCACTGCCACACGCGGACCCGCGTCATCACGGCGACCAGCACGCACAGTCCTGCCGCCAGGCCGAGCCACCCCAGCGATATGTCGGAGCTGTAGAAGATGGCGATCACGAGGATCGCCCCGATGTCGTCGACGATCGCCAGGGTCAGCAGGAAGAGACGGAGCCAGTCCGGAACCCACTTGCCGACGAGCGACACGACGCCGACCGCGAAGGCGATGTCGGTGGCCATCGGCACACCCCAACCCCGCAGATTGTCACCGCCGAGGTTGAACCCCACGTAGATCAGCGCCGGAACCACCATCCCGCCGAGCGCCGCAACGGCCGGCAGCATCACATCGCGCAGCCGGCGGAGCCGTCCGGTGACCATCTCGCGCTTGATCTCGAGACCCACCACGAAGAAGAACAGCACCATGAGCGCGTCGTTCACGAAACCGTGCAGATCCTCGTCGAACACGACGAAGTCGCTGACCGCGATCTCGATGGGCGTGTGCCAGAAGTGGCTGTAGCTGTCCCCGACAGGCGAGTTCACCCAGATGAGCGCAGCGGCGGTGGCTATCAGCAGGAGGATGCCACCGGAGGTCTCGATGTGCAGGAAGCGCAACAGGGGGCGTCCCACGGTGCGCGCCAAGGCGCTGTCACGCCCGATGAAGGTCAGCCCGCTGTCGGGCGGCGCACCCTCGAGGACTTCGTCCTCGTGCCGCTCACGGGCCCCGGCGTCCAGAGCCGCCGGTTCCGCGTCCCCGTCACCTGCGATGTTCCGATCATCCGACATGAGCGTTCCCGACAGACTCTCCCGACGACGCAGGCACGTTATCGGCTCCGCTGCTCAGCCAACCTCGCAGGCGAGGTACCCCGCGACGGCGCGTGCGTAACGCTGCGGTGCCCGATGGGTACGTGGATCGGTCGCACGCGAGACTCGGTTCCCCCGGGGACAGCCGCAGTTCACGCCACCGGCTACGAGGACGACGTATGGACCACGAGGCGGACCTCGGTCCCACGGCGCGAGGTGGAGATGGCGTGATCGTCGGACATGATCCGCATCAGCCACAACCCCATGCCCTTCTCGGTGTACAACCGGCGGGGGTTGGCCGGATCCGGAGGCTCAGGGACGTGGGACGGATCGAACCCCTCGCCCCGATCGTGGACCTGGATCTCCACCCGGCCCGGACTGGGGACACAACGAATCCTGATTGGGTCCTCGATCCGGCGTCTCGCATGGGCAGCGATGGAGTTGGTGACCGCCTCCGATACAGCGACCCGCAGGTCCTCGAGTCGCTGCGCATCCACACCCGCCTCCCGGGCAACCACCTCCGACACGAAACCACGCACCATTGCGAGATACTCGGTGCGCGGTGGGATCTGGATCTCCACCGCGTCGCCGCGGTCATGCGCTGAATCCGCCATCGGCACAGGTCCCCAACAGGAGCGGGCAGGACTGTCAGAAGTCCACCGTACCGGGACGGCACGCCCCCACTGCGGTACCGGTGCCGCGACGCAGATGCACTCGCACGGTTGCCCCGAACCGAGGCCGGCCAAGGTGGACCACGGATCGGCAACAAGCCCCGCTCCTGCGGAGGCGGATGCGCCACCCTCCCGGTGCGCCAGGCCCGCCTCACCGCTCGGCTCGCATGACCGCCTCGCCGGACAGGACCAGATCGTCGAGCACGACCTTCAGCGCGGCGAAGCGCACCGCCGAGTGATAGTCCAGCCGGACCGAGACGTTGCCCGCCCCCGAGGGTTGGTCGACGCGAACCCGCAGCCGCTCGGGGTCCAGGCGCGAGGCTGCCAGCGCCGCAGGACGCGCCCGCGAGGCGTCGTTGCTCACAGCGACGGCGCGCGCCGCCTCGCGGGCACTGTGGATCACCATGATCTGATCGCGTGCGGTGAGGGCCATCTGCGCCAGGAACAGCGCCATCAGCAGGAGCAGCGGTAGCAGCAGCGCCAGTTCGACGGCCGCCTGACCCTGCTGCCCGCGTCGGGGACGTCGCCCGCCGCAGGCACTCCTCACGTGATGAGTTTGCTGATCGATCGGAAGACGGTGTTGAGGAGCCGGCTGATCATGTTCGTGTTCCTGGCCCAGTCCAGGACCAGGACGGCAATCAGTGCCACACCGAGCAGCACGAGGGCGTATTCGGCGGTGGCCTGGCCCGAGTCGGCGACGCGCCGCACCAACCGCCGGGGGCTTGTCCGGTGAGTCCGCTGAAGGGTTCCTGCGAATGGCGTCATGTCCGTTTCCTCCTGGTTTGTCCGTTAGCCGGTCTGTTCGGGGTCCTCAGGTCGCCGCAGCCGCTGGGATCGGCCGGGCGATTCGCCTCGATGTCGTCGCGGTCACCTCGACCCGGAGACGTCGGTGAGCGGGGGAACCCGGCAAGCCCTCCAGACCTCCTTCAGAACTGAAGGAGGTCCAGCGACTGCGCCACGGTGGGCACGATCGTGAGCAGCACGAACGCCGGAAGGACGCACAACGTGAGCGGGAAAAGCAGGCGCAGCGGCACGCGTCGTGCCGCCGTCTCCGCCTGCCTGCGCCGCTCGGCCCGGGCCACGGCGGCGGCGCGTTCAAGTGCGGGGCCGAGTGGGGAGCCGTAGCGCAGGGCATCGGTCAGCGGGCGCACCAGAAGTCGCAACGAGTCGCCCGCCGGCGCGGCCGTGAGTGCCTCGAGGGCCTCCGCCGTGTCGACTCCCAACCGCATCTGCCGGGCAGCCCGGCCCAGCGCGCCACCGACGGGTCCTGCGAGGCGCGGCGCCACCGCATCGACGGCCAATCGGACGCTCAGGCCCGCACTTGCGGCGAGTGAGAACAGGTCCACCGCTTCGGGCAGTTCGGCCAGCATGTCGACGCCGACCCTGCGACGCTCCCGCGCTGCCCGCCGGCGCAGCACGAGCCAGCACACCGCGGCGGCCACCAGTCCCAGCGTGACGTCGACGACGGCGACGGCGAGGAGAACCAGCGCGACCAGCCCGGCGCGTCGGTCAGCCGCAGGGTCGGCCGGGCGCCCCACAACCGAGCGCAGCGCTCTCCCCAGCGATGCGACGGGCCGCCGGCGCCGGCAAGGGGTTGGCGGATGCAGGGCGACGAGGCGTGCGCGGCGCACCGACGGCGGAGGACGCCACAGCAGCGCACCCCACAGGACCACAGCCCACCAGACCGCCAGCAGCGCCGTCATCGCAGCCGCGTGATCCGGTGCATCCACACGAAGGCCACGACGTTCAGAGCGAGCCCCGTGACGAGACACAGCACGCCAACGGGTGTGCGATAGAGCACGCCCAGGGAGGCCCCGTCGATCATGGCCGACAATGCGAGGAAGCAGAGTGGCAGCAGGGCGATCAGCAGTCCCGACAGGCGACCCTGCTGAGCCAGCGAGGCGACCTCGCGCTGTGCGGTGCGATTCTCGCGCAGCGTCGCAGCCACGCCATCGACGGCGGGCGCTCGCCGGCCGCCGGAGGTGGCCCCGATGGACAGCGCCGCAGCCGCCAGATTCACTTCCGGCAACGGGTGCCGCTCCTGCCAGCGGTCGAGTGCCGCCGGCAGCGAGCGGCCGACGCTCACGTCCGCCATCACGCCGCTGAGATCCGCGGCCAGCGGACCATTCGGAGGGAGGGCCTCCTCCATGGCCGTCACCGTCGAGACACCGGCACGCAGCGAGCGGGCCACCCGCTCCAGAAAACCCGGTAGCGCCTCGACGACGAGCCGAGCCCGGCGGCGTCGCGCGGCCCACAGGACTGCGGGAGGTCCGAGGAGGCCGACTCCGGCACCGGCGGAGGCACCGGCCCCCGACGCCAGGAGCAGGCCACCGCAGGTCCCCACGGCGACAGCCGCGCCCCAGACGGCGACTGCCTGCGACTCGCTGCTCGGCACGACCGCATCATCGAGGGCGCGTCGCAGCAGGTGGCGAAAGCGCCAACCGCCGCCCGCGCCCGCTCCCCCCGCAGCGCGCGGCGGGGCCGGGGCGACGTTCCCCGCACGAGGCTCCTCCCCTCCGGTTCGGTGGCACAGCAGGCGGCTCCGGCGTCGCGCACGCCAGCGGCACCACTCGACGGGTATGCGGCGCAGCGCCACCGCCGCCAGCACGATCGCCACCGTGTAGCCGAACGCATCGGTCACGTCTCTCCCCTCTCCGTCTCAGAGATCCAGCCAGGCCGGGTCGACGGGGGGCGCGTCGAATCCCCGCGGCGGCTCCTGCGGCAGTGTTTGCAAGCCGGACGCGTCGGCCAGCACGACCAGCCGCTCCGGGCCACGACGCACCTCGGCGACACCGACGACCCGTCGCGCGCCCGCCGGACCCCGTGCCAGATGCACGATGAAGTCCACGGCGGCACTGATCTGATCGCGGACGGCCTGCAGCGGCAGCCCGGCGCCCGCCATGAGAACCATCGTCTCGAGCCGGCCGAGAGCATCGGGCGGGCTGTTGGCGTGGCACGTGGACAGGCACCCGTCGTGACCGGTGTTCATGGCCTGCAACATGTCGAACGCCTCCGCTCCCCGGACCTCGCCGACGAGGATCCGGTCGGGCCGCATACGCAGCGCGTTGCGCACCAGGTCCCGGACAGTGACCGCGGCAAGTCCCTCCACGCTGGGTGGCCGCGACTCCAGGCGCACGACGTGCGTGGCCTTCAGGTTCAGTTCGGCGGCATCCTCGACGGTGACGATCCGCTGGTCGGGCGGGATGTGCGCGGCGATGGTGTTCAGGAACGTGGTCTTGCCGGCTCCCGTCCCGCCGCTCACGACGATGTTCGCCCGGGACAGCACCATCCAGCGCAGCAGCTCCGCCAGCGGCGGCGGGGCGAAGTCCTCGAGTCCCAGGTCGCAGGCCCGGAACCGCCGGATGATCAGGTACGGCCCGTCGACAGCCACAGGAGGCATGACGACGTTGACCCGTGATCCGTCGGGAAGCCGCGCATCAACCAGGGGCGACGTGCGGTCGGCCCGCAGACCCAGAGGAGCCACGACTCTCTCGACGAGCTGATGGAGAGTGGACTCGCCGACGGTCACCGCTGTTCGCCGCAGCGTCCCGCTCTCCTCCACCCAGACGGCGCCGGCGCCGTTGACCATGATCTCGTCCACGGCACCGTCGGTGACGAGACTCTCCAGAGGCCCCAGGCCGCCGAGCCGGGACGAGACACGCTCCGCGAGCCGCTCCTGAAGCTGCGGGCTGAGCAGCGGCGCCCGCTGGCGCACCAGTTCGCCGATCTGCTCGAGCCCGGCAGGCTCGCCGGCGAGGCACGTCTCGACGACGAGGCGATGCAGGTCCTGCTCGACGGCCGCGAGCGGCTCCGGGCCGCCCGCGATCCCTGAGTCCGGGCACGGTGCCGCGGGCGCACCTGGGAGTGCAACGCTCACGCCGGGGTTACCTGCGCCAGGGCCCGGTCGAGGGCAGCGGGAACCCGGGTGGCCAGCAGCCCCGCGTCGACGGCTCGCGCCACCGACGGGTCGACGTCGAGACGGAGCACGACCGGGGCCCCCACGACGTCCTCAACGTCGCCGGCCGTCAGGGGTCGACCGGGCTCGACCAGGAGCACCACGCCGCTCGGCTGCAGCGGCGCCCGGGCGGCCCGGCGCAACGACAGGAAGCAGGCTCGCGTCACCAGCCAGGATCGATGGGCGCCGGCGACGACCCGGCGCCGCACATCGATGTCGTCGGGCGTCGCGCCCGCAGCAGTCCCCCCGGCCTCCTCGCCGCCGGGCCGCCACAGGCAGCCACCGTCCACCACCGCCACCCGGTGCTCAGCCGCCAGTTCCCGCGCCATGACGTCCGCCCGATCGGTCCGATCGAGTGGTCCTGACCCCCGATGCAGCAGGAAGAGTCCTGCGGCAACCTCCCGTTCCAGGCGGCGCAGAGCATCGATCTGCACCTCGTCGCCGACGTTCAACCAGTCGGCGACGCCCGGCGTGGCGGGTTCGGGCACCCCCAGGAGTCCCGCGGCGTCGCCGCAGAGATCAACCAGCAGAGCACCGGCGTCGGTCACCGCCGCCCACCGGCGCGCCGCCAGGGCCGCAACGACCGATGTTCCCGAGCCTCCCTTGACCGACCAGCACGCAACGTACATCGTCCACTTCCCCTTCCTGGACGCGCGCAACGACGCGCCCGTCAGTTCGTCTGCGGGGGAAGCAGGAGAAAGCGACGCCCGATGCGCCGGGGAAAAGTGCTCAGGCCCGGATGTTGCGGGCCTTGAGAATCAGGAAGTCAGACCTCGCGGACCTTCTTGGCCACCCAGGCCACAAGTACCGCTACCAAGACGAAGAGGAAGAACTTCTTCATTGCACAGAAGTATACGACTGCGACATCCAGTCGCACGGTCGTCGCAGCAGCGGAGGTGGACGGGAATCCCGCGTCCCCCGGGTGGCCACCGCACGACGGCGGCCACTGCCGGACGGCCCATACGCGGAGGTGGACGGGAATCCCGCGTCCCCCGGGTGGCCACCGCACGACGGCGGCCACTGCCGGACGGCCCATACGCGGAGGTGGACGGGAATCGAACCCGCCGGACGGGGATCGCCCGTCCCACCCGCTTTGAAGGCGGGGGAGCCCACCAGGCGCTCGGACACCTCCACGGGCGACCCTAGCGGGACTGCGCCGCCACGCCGCGGGGTGGAGCAGCCAAGACGGGAGTGAGCAATCGACCGCAGACGTCAGCACAGCCGCCAACTTCTGGATTCCGGTCTTCGCCGGAATGACGGACGGCGGGACCGGGCCGCCACCCCGCGGGGTGGCTCGGTTCAGACGGCCAGCAGGTCCCGGGCGCCGGTGTCCGAGGAGGGGTGCCGCAGCTTCGACATCGCCCGCGCCTCGATCTGACGAATGCGCTCGCGGGTCAGGTTGAAATGCTCTCCGACCTCCTCGAGCGTGCGCGGCTCGCCGCGGTCCAACCCGTAACGCAGGGTGAGGATCTCCCGCTCGCGCTCGTCCAACGGCGCCAGGAGTCGCCTGATCTCTTCGGGGAGCAGCGAGGTGGCCGCCACCTCGAAGGGAGACTCGGCTGAGCGATCCTCCACAACGTCGCCCAGTTCCGCATCGCCGTCCTCGCGCAGCGGCTCGGACAGAGACAGCGGCTCGGCAGCGAAGCGCAGTGCCTCGGTCACCTTCTGCTCGGGCATTTCCACTTCGGCGGCGAGTTCGCTGAGCGTTGCCGGCCGGCCGTAGCGCAGCTCGAGGCGGGCACGGGCCTTCTGGAGGCGGGTGAGGGTGTCGCCGGCGTGGACGGGAAGCCGGATCGTGCGGCCGGTGTTGGCAATGCCCCGGGTGATGGCCTGGCGAATCCACCAGGTGGCGTACGTCGAGAACTTGAACCCCTTGCGCCAGTCGAACTTCTCGACCGCGTGCATCAGGCCCAGATTCCCCTCCTGGACCAGATCCAGCAGCGGCAGGCCCGAGGCCTGGTACTTCTTGGCGATGGACACCACGAGGCGCAGGTTCGACTGCACGAACTGCCGCTCGGCCTGCTCACCCTCGTGCACCAGCCGGCGCAACTCGACACGCCGCTTGGGACGCAGCGACTTGGCGACCGCCAACTCCTCCCGAGCCTCGATCCCGGCCTCGATCTTCTGGGCCAGGTCGACCTCGTCGTCCTTCGTGAGCAGCGTGTATTGGCCGATGTCGGTCAGATAGAGACGGACGAGATCCTCCTCGTCCCGCTCAACCCGCTCTCTCGCCACAGACGATGCTCCCCATCAATCAGCAGGTAGCCGGGAACTGGCTCCCGGAACCATCCCCGGTCGGGCGCCGCGAACTCACAATACCGAGTGCGGTGGCCGGTTCAACCGCGCGGCCGCTCAGCACGACAGATCGGCCAGGCGCCGGCCCAACGCCGCCGAGAGCCGCCGCTGGCTCGGCGCCGGTGTCCGCTCGTCCAACAGCGCCAGGCCGCGCGACTGCTGAGCGCGGAGATCGGTGGCCACGGCGACGCAGAAGCGCCGCTCCGCTGCTTCGGAAACCTCGCCGAGTTGTCCGCCGAAGCGCTCGAGTGAGATCAACATCCGGGGCAGCACGATGTGGAGCAGGATGACGAGGCGCTCCGCCGTCCCGCTGGCGGTTCCCCCGAACAACCGGTCCCATCCCGGCGAGGGCGCCCGCACCCGCTCGGGGGCCGCCAGAGCCGGTGAGTCCGCCAGGAGTGCCTCCCAGCCGGCGCTGTGCTGCTCGAACCGGCGCGCCGCGCTGTGGAGGTACACGGCCACCTCGGCATCGCTCTCGCCGGCACGCCAGGAGTGCAACGCATCCGCAAGATTCCGCTGGAGCCAGACGTAGCCACCCACCGCATCGGTCAGTTCCTCGATCATCATGGGGATACCTCCGAGGTGTCCCTCGCGGTGGGTCGGAGCTGCGGCATGCCGCTCAATCCCGGGCCTCACCCCGGTAGCGGTTCGTGATGGGCATCCGGCGGTCCTTGCCGAAGGCTTTGGGCGTCACCCGCACACCGGGCGGCGTCTGCCGGCGCTTGTACTCGGCCACGTCCACGAGCCGCCCGACCGTTCTCACGAGCTCGGTGTCCGCGCCGGCTGCTATGAGTTCGCCGACGGTCTTGTCGCCCTCGACGAAGGCGCGGGCCACCGGATCCAGCAACTCGTACGGCGGCAGGCTGTCGGAGTCCCGCTGGTCCGGCCGCAACTCGGCCGAGGGCGCCTTTGCGAGTACTCGCTCGGGAATCAACGACCGGCCGGCGGTGGCGTTGCGCCGCCGGGCAAGTTCGTAGACCTGCAGTTTCCAGATGTCGGAAATCGGTGCGAAGGCGCCCGCCGTATCGCCGTAGAGCGTGGAGTAGCCCACCGCACTCTCGGACTTGTTCCCGGTGGTCAGCACGAGCCAGCCGAATTTGTTCGCCAGCGCCATGAGCACGACCGCTCGGACGCGCGACTGCACGTTCTCCTCGGCGAGCCCGGGGGCCAGCCCCTCGAACGCGGGCGCCAGCATCGCCTCGAAGGCGCGGTGCGCGGGCTCGATGCCGATATTGCGTCCCTCGATTCCCAGGTTGGCGCAGAGTGCCTCGGCGTCGGCCACGGAGTGGTCCGAGGAGTAGCGCGACGGCATGAGCACGCCGTGCACGCGGTCGGGACCGAGGGCGTCGGTGGCCACCGTGGCGACGAGCGACGAGTCCACGCCGCCCGAGAGCCCCACGCAGACGTCGCTGAAGGAGTTCTTCGTCACGTAGTCGCGGGTCGCCAGGACCAGGGCGGCATAGATCTCGTCGAGTGTTTCCAGAGGCGCCGGCACCGCGGTCGCCGGCAGCGGCGCCGGGACGATCACCGGAGGGGCGCTGACGTGGATCCGCGGCAGGCTGCTTGCGCCGCCGGTCACCGAGGCTCCGGTTGGAACGACATCGGCGACCAGAAGCTCCTCGTCGAATGCCTCCGCCCGCGCCACGACCTCTCCGTCGGCGTCCAGAACCAGCGACCGGCCGTCGAACACCAACTCGTCCTGCCCGCCGACCAGGTTGACGTACACCACGGGGCGGCGGATCCGGTCGATGCGCCGTCGCAGGACGGCGAGTCGCTCGTCGAGCTTGCCGATGCTGTAGGGCGAGGCGTTCATGTTGATGATCACCTCGGCGCCGGCGGCCACGAGCTGCTCGACCGCGCCGCCATCGATCCAGACGTCCTCGCAGATGGAGACCCCGACCGCCACGCCGGCGATCTCGAAGACCGCCTCCGGCGTGCCAGGGGTGAAGTGGCGCTCCTCGTCGAAGACGCCGTAGTTGGGTAGATGGGCCTTGCGGGCCATGCCCGCGATCGTGCCACCGGCACAGACCGCGGCGGCATTGAACAGGGCACCACCGTCGCCGGCGACGGGGAGTCCCACGACCGCCGCGCAGCGACCGGACGCCGCTGCGATCTTCTCGAGCGCCGCCAGGCAGTCCTGCGCGAATCGGGGCTTGGCCAGCAGGTCCTCCGGCGGGTAGCCGCAGACAGCCAGTTCGGGGAAGATCGCCACGTCGGCGCCGCGCTCGGAGACCTCCGCCAGCGCCGCGATCATCCGCTCGGCGTTGCCGTCGAGGTCGCCGACCGTGAGGTTCAACTGGCAGATGCCGACGCGGAGCATCCCGTCAGGCTACCGAGGCCGCCCTGGGGTCGATTCCGGTGGGCGCCGCCGGTCAGACCGAGTAGTACAACTCGAACTCCATCGGATGCGGGCGCAGGCCGATGACGTCGATCTCCTCCTGCTTACCCTCGACATAGGACTCGAGCAGCGACTCGCTGAACACGTTGCCGACACGCAGGAAGTCGCCGTCGGCCTCGAGGGCATCGAGCGCCGCGCCGAGCGAGCCGGGGACCGTCGCTATGCCGGCGGCCTCCTCGGCGGAGAGCTCGTAGATGTCCACGTCGAGCGGAGGAGGGGGCTCGGTGCCCTTGGCAACGCCGTCCAACCCTGCCAGCAGCAGCGCGGAGAACGACAGGTAGGGGTTGGCGGCGGGATCGGGGCAGCGGAACTCGATGCGCTTGGCCGCCGGATTCTCCGAGATCAGCGGCACCCGGATGGCGGCCGAGCGGTTCCGCTGGGAGTACACCAGGTTCACGGGCGCCTCATAGCCGGGCACCAGACGCTTGTAGGAGTTCACGGTCGGCGCCGCGAACGCCAGGATGGCCGGAGCGTGGGCAAGGACGCCTCCCGTGAAGTGCCGTGCCATCTCCGAGAGCCCGGCGTAACCGGAGGCGTCGAAGAACAGGGGCGAACCGTCCGCCCACAACGATATGTGGGTGTGCATGCCGGAACCGTTGTCACCGAAGATTGGCTTGGGCATGAACGTCACCGACTTGCCGGCACGGGCGGCGACGCTCTTGCACACGTACTTGTACAGCTGCACCTTGTCGGCCATCGACAGGAGATCGTCGAAGCGCATGTCGATCTCGGCCTGCCCGGCCGTGCCGACCTCGTGGTGCTGGAGTTCGACCTCCACACCGCAGATCTCGAGCATCCTCACCATCTCCGACCGCAGGTCGTGGTGACCGTCGAGGGGCGGGAGCGGGAAGTAGCCCGACTTGTAGCGGATCTTGTGGCCCCGGTTGGGCTGGCCTGCGGCGTCGAGGACGTCGCCACTGGACCAGATGCCCTCCACGGAGTCGAGTGCGAAACCGGCGGATTGCGGATCGTTGCGGAAGTTCACCGTGTCGAAGATGAAGAACTCGGCCTCGGGGCCGATGTAGCAGGTGTCGGCGATGCCGGTCGAGCGCAGATGGTCAACGGCCCGGGCGGCCACCACGCGGGGATCCTTCTCGTACTTCTCGCCGGTGACCGGATCCTTCACGGTGCACAGCAGGACAAGGGTCTTGTGCTGGCAGAAGGGGTCGACGAAGCCGGTGTCCGGGTCGGGGATCAGCAGCATGTCGGAGCGGTCGATGGGTTGGAAGCCGCGGATGGACGAGCCGTCGAAGCCCAGACCGTCCTCGAACACGCCTTCGGTGAGTTCGCGCACCGGGGTGGTGAAGTGCTGCTGCAGACCGGGTAGGTCGGTGAATCGGAAGTCGACGAACTCGACTCCCTCTGCGGCTGCGCGTGCGACGACGTCTGCGGGGGTAGCCATGGATGCCTCCGGTCGAATCGATAACGGCTTGTGCGTCGTCCCCCGGCGGCTTTGGCTGGAGACGCCGGTCAGTGTAGAAGTCGCGCGTCGCGAACCGGACACGCGGCGAGCCTCGATTCTCGCCGAATTGCCGCGAAATCCCAGCGCAGGCCCCGAGGATGACCCGGCGGCTAGGAACGTCGGTCCGTGGGCCAGATTTCCGGGCAGCCTCGCGCCAGCCAGGTGGCGGCTGCAACGGCGACGAACACCGCGTCGGACCCGTTCACGGGCTCGGCCTCGCTACCCACGATCCTGACCTCGACGGGCGGTGTGCGCGCCGCCGGCACGACGCCGAACGATCGCACCGTCAGGTCCACCACCGTCCCGCCATTGTCGGTGGCGATCGCCTCCGACGTCACGAGGCTGTAGGCCATGTGCGCGGCACCGATGCAGTAGGAGCGCAGCACCACCTCGTCCAGGGGGCGCCCGCAGCAGACCTCGACGGTGATCTCCTCCCCCACCTGCGCGGTTGCCTCACCGCCGCCCGGCAGCCGGATCGGACCGGTGGCACCGCGCGCCCCGGCCAGCAGAGCCAGCGCCTCGAGCGTGCCCGCGGCACGGATGTCCGCGGAGGTGGGTGGTCCGGCGACGTTGACCTCGACCACCTCCAGCCCGGGCGCCACCGCCACGATGGCCTCGGCTATTCCGGGCGTTCGGGCAACGGCGAGTCGCCCCGTTCCGTCGGCGTTGGCGCCGCCGGCGGTGGGCGGGCGCTTGGGCCCCAGACGGGTGGCGTCGGGGCGGGAGTACAGGACGCGCACCGCCCGCCCCGTCTCGTCGGCCAGCTTGCGGGCCGCGGCGGCCGCCTCGGACCGAGTCTTGGCGCCGAACGCCCCGCCGTTGGCCAGCGGGTCGGCAGGTTCGCCTCCCGGGACACACCACGAGGCGTCGAGTTCGAGATAGGCAGGCTCGCTCCAGGCGGTGCGCAGGGTGCAGTCCCAGTCGCCCGGCGGGACCTCCAGCGGCGGCTCCGCCCGCAGGGTGCTGCGGCGGCCCTCGACGGAGCCCGCGGCGCGGCGCGCCTCGGCCGGTGTCTCTCCAAGTGCCCAGCCGCCGCCGGGCGCCGGGACCGCCACGAGGGCGTCAGGCGGTGCGGTGTCGTCCGCGAATCCTCCCTCACCGCACGCCACGTGCGGGCCGACGGCCTGCGGGCGCCCTCCCTCGAGCGCCGCCCGTCGGGCTGCGGCTGCATAGTCCCGGGGTTCCTGCGCACCGGCGCCGGTGCCGCATCCGACCAACCGGGTGGCCTCCAGGATGGTCTGCCAGCCGGTGCAGCGACAGAGGTGGGCGGCGAGCGCGCCGGCGGGGTCGGCGGTGGGCGAACGCCGGGCGAGGCTCTCGAGGCGCAGGATGATGCCCGGCGTGCAGAACCCGCACTGGCTGGCTCCGGTGGCGCAGAAGGCCTCGGCCCAGGCCTGCCGGCGGAGCGGATCGAGGCCCGCCAGGGTCGTGATCTCGCGGCCCGCCACGCGCCGCGCCGGAGTCACGCAGGAGACCCGCGCCGCCCCGTCCACGAGCACCGTGCACGCCCCGCACTGTCCCTGGGGGCTGCACCCGTCCTTCACCCCGGAGATGCCGAGGTACTCGCGTAGAACCCGGAGAAGCGACGCGCCGGATGCCGGAACCGTGTGCCGGCGACCGTCGACAGTGAGGGTGATGTCGTCGCCGGCCTGTGCCGGCAGGGTGTTCAGCTGAACGACTGGCCGCAGCCGCAGGTGCGCTGCGCGTTGGGGTTGTCGATCGAGAAGCCGGCGTTCTGCAGGCTGTCGCTGTAATCCAGGGTGGCGCCCTGCAGCAGCATGGCGCTGGAGGGATCCACGATGACGGACACGCCCTCGAACCTGGCGCTCTGGTCGCTCTCGTTGACCTCGGTGTCGAAGAACATTTCGTAGCTGAACCCCGAGCAGCCGCCCGGCCTGACGGCAACGCGCAGAGCCAGATCCTCTTCACCCTCCTGTCCGAGCAATTCTCCGACCTTGCTCGCCGCGGCGGAGGTGAGCGTGATCATGGGGCACTCCTTGGTCGTGTCTCGAGGAGCGGTCGTTCCGCAATTCTGCTTCGGCAATTCTGCGGTCGAACCGGCAAGATTGAGTCTACCCGAGGTCGCCTCGTCAGACGCAGGGACCCCGGCACGGGGCTCGCCCGTAGACTCCGCGGCGTGGCCGCCACCGTGACGCAGGACCCGGAACCACCCATCAGCGCGGGATCCGACACCGGCGCAACCGACGACGCCGTGCCCACGACAGCACCTCCACCGACCCCCGAAGCGGTCCGTGTGCTGCTGAGCGACGTCATGGATCCAGAGCTCGGCAGCAACATCGTCGAGTTGGGCATGGTCCAAGGGACCGAGGTGGCCCCCGACGGTCAGGTCACCGTGACCGTCGCGCTGACCACGATGGGCTGCCCCCTGCGGGCACAGATCCAGCGGGACGTGCGCACCCGCGTCGGGTCCCTGCCGGGCGTCAGCGGCGTCAAGATCTCCTGGACCGAACTCTCCGCCGAGGCCAAGGCGGCCGCCATGGCGATCGCCCGGCGGAACGTGGCCGAGAGCGCGCCCGACACCGAGATCCCGATCACGACCAAGGTGCTGCTGATCGCATCGGGAAAGGGAGGCGTCGGCAAGTCCTCGATCGCGGTCAACCTCGCCATGGCGCTGGCCACCGAGGGACTCACGGTGGGACTGCTGGACGCCGACATCTGGGGATACTCGGTGCCGCGCATGCTGGACCTGACCGGACGCCTCGAGGGGGCCGAGACCGAGCGCAAGATCCTCCCTCAGATCCGGACGGTCGGCGATGGCACGCTGAAGGTGGTCTCGATGGGACTCCTCGTCGACGACGAGCAGACGGCGCTCATGTGGCGCGGCCTCATCCTGAACCGGGCCGTCCGACATTTCCTCGAGGACGTGCTCTGGGGCCCGATGGATTTCCTCGTCGTTGATATGCCGCCCGGCACCGGCGACGTGCAGATGGGGATCGCCAAGCTGCTGCCCCGATCGGAGATGATCATCATCACGACCCCCTCTCGCAGCGTGCAGAACGTGGCGGCGCGCGCCGCCAACATGGGTCGCAACAACTACCTGCGTATCGCCGGCGTGATCGAGAACATGACCGCCTTCGTGACACCCGACGGAGCGCAGCACGCCCTGTTCGGCGAGGGAGGCGGCGAGGCGCTGGCAGCAGAGATCGGGACGCCGCTGCTCGCCAAGGTGCCGATCGACCCGGTGGTCACGACCTCCAGCGATGCCGGTGAGCCGTTCGTGCTCGGTGACGGACCCGCCGCCGCAGCCATCAGAGACGTTGCCAGGCATCTCATCGACGAGCTGGTGCCGGCCGGCGCACTCGCCACCTCCTGCAGCGCCCACCTCGCCGGGACACCCGTCAGCCTGCGACGCCAACGCTCATGAACTTCCGCTTCAGCGACGAGCAACCGGCGTTCCGCCGGATGCTGCGCGACTGGGTCGAGAAGGAATGCCCCAAGTCGAGAGCCTGGGCACCACGATCGTCCTCGTGCCGCAACCGAGTGACGGGTTGGAACTGACGAACGTCCCGAAGCTCGGAATGAAGGCGGTTCCCTCCTGCGAGGTCTACCTCGACCGCGTCTTCGTCCCCGACGACCTGGTACTGGGCGAACCCGGCCGGGGGTGGCAGCAGTTGCTCTCCCACGCTGAACAACGAGCGAATCCTGGTGGCGGCGCTCTGCTGTGGCGTGCTGGAGGGCGTCCTCGAGGAGGCCGCCGAGAGCGCTGTGAGGTGGGCATAGTCTGGGCGGCGTGAGCGACCTCCCGGACACCAAGGCATCGCTCGTTGGCACAGGTCGCCCCAGACCGCCGAGCGTCGACTCGCTGGCGCAGTCCCTGGCCGGCAGTGGCCTGCCCCACCCGCTTCTGGTGGACGCCGCCCGCGCCGCCATCGCCGCGGGTGATCCGGCAGGTGCCGAAGGGCGCGCCGCAGCCGTCGAGCGGTCACTGCTGCGCCCCGTCATCAACGCCACCGGCGTCCTGCTGCACACGAACCTGGGGCGGGCGCCGCTGGGCGCCGCTCCCTCCGGTCTGCCCACCGCGCCGATGCGCTACAGCAACCTGGAGTTCGATACCGAGCGGGGCGCCCGGGGAGATCGCCACACGCACGCCGGGAGCCTCCTGGCACGGCTGTGCGGCGCCGAGTCCGCCCTTGTGGTCAACAACTGCGCTGCCGCGGTGACGCTCGTGCTGGCGGCGCTGGCGGCGCAGCGAGGCGTGGCGGTAAGCCGCGGCGAGTTGGTGGAAATCGGCGGGGGGTTCCGGGTACCGGAGATCGTGGTGCAGTCCGGGGCGCATTTGGTGGAGGTGGGGACCACCAATCGCACCCGCCGGCGGGACTACGAGCAGGCCGTCGCAGCCGGAGATGTGGCACTGTGCCTGCGGGTCCACCAGTCCAACTACCGCATCGTGGGATTCACCGAGGCGCCGAGTGTCGCCGACCTAGCCGCAGTGGGCGTGCCGCTGGTGGTCGACATCGGCTCGGGGCTCGTCGACGAGGCCTGCCAGTGGCTGGGCGGCGGCCCGCCGGCGTGGTTGCGGGGCGAGCCCGCCGCCCGGCAGACCCTCGCCGCCGGGGCCGACCTGGTGACGTTCTCGGGCGACAAGCTTCTCGGTGGCCCGCAGGCGGGAATCATCGCCGGACGGCCCGAGCTGGTGGAGCGCTGCGCGCGCCATCCCCTCGCTCGGGCGTTCCGGGCCGGCGGCCTGGTGCTGGCGGAACTGCAGTCCGTGGCAATGACCTACCTGCACCGCCGCGGCGACGAGATCCCGTTCTGGCGCATGGCGACACTCTCCCAATCGGAGCTGCATGCCCGTGCCGAGGCACTGGGCGTGGGCGAGGTGTGCTCGATGTCCGCCACGACCGGCGGGGGCACACTGCCGGGTGTGAAGATCCCCTCGGCAGGCATCGCTCTGGATGGTGACCGGGCCGCGGCTCTGCGCGGCGCGGAGGTGCCGGTCGTCGCCCGGGTCGCCGGGCAGCGAACGTATCTCGATCTGCGCACCGTCGACCCGGCTGACGACGTCGCGGTGGCCGACGCCGCCCGCCGGGCCTGCGCCGCCCCGGAGACCGCCGGGTGACGCGGGGAACGAACTCTCCCGTCATTCCGGCGAAGGCCGGAATCCACTCGCCGGCGACCCGGCCGGCGCTACCTGCGGCCTACTCGGCACATCTCTAGGTGGCTGGTGTTTTTCTCGGCGTTTGGGGTGTTGTGGTCTGGTAGAATTACAGGTGTGTGGTTCGGTGTTGTGGGGAGGTTGGTGTTGTGACGGTTGGTGTTGAGCCGTGTCAGGCTGATTTGTTCAAGGGGACGCGGTTTGTGGGCGAGCGGGTGGGTCCTGGTTCGATTTTTGCGGTGTTGTTCGGTGAGGGTGCCCGGTTGTTTCCCGAGGGGATGTTCGATGATTTGTTCTCGTCGCGGGGGCGGCGCAGTGTGCCGCCTCGGGTGGTGGCGACGGTGATGGTGTTGCAGCGCTGGTTCGGTTTGTCGGACCGTGAGGCGGTGGCGGCGTTCGAGTTCGATGCGCGTTGGCGTTACGCGTGCGGGGGTTTGGACGTCGACGGCGGCGGGTTCTCCCATACGGTGTTGGTGGGGATGCGGGCCCGGTTGGCGGCGTCGGGTGCGCCGCGGCGGATCTTCGACGCGACCCTCGAGGTGGCGCGCTCGGCGGGGGCGCTGTCTCAGCGGCGGGTGCTGGACTCCGCGCCGATCTACGACGCGGTCGCGACCCAGGACACCGTCACGATGCTGCGCGCCGCGATCCGCGGCGTGTTCGAGGCCGCGGATCGCGATCTGGGGGCCATTGTGCGGGGCGCCGTCGCCGGCGGCGACTATGCGTCGCGGTCCAAGCCGGCGTGCGACTGGGACGACGCGGCGGCGCGGGAGGCCCTCGTGGCGACCATCGCCGGCGACGCCGTGGCGGTGCTCGAAGCCCTCGAGGGTCGCGCGCTGAGCGTCGAAGTCGCGCAGGGCGGGGAGTTGTTGGCCGCCGTTGTGGGCCAGGACCTCTGCGAGGACCCCGAGGGGCGCCTGGTGATCGCGCGGCGCGTGGCGCGGGACCGGATCATCTCGGTGGTGGACCGCGACGCCCGCCACGGCCACAAAACCGCAGCACGAGGCTTCGACGGCTACAAGGGCCACATCGCCACGGACCCCGACTCCGAGCTGATCACCGCCACCGCGGTCACCGCCGCCAACGCCCCCGACGCCCGACCCGCCCCCGAACTCATCGCCGACCTGCTCACCGCCGACACCGCCGCCGCCGCCGCCGCCGCCGACACCACCACCACCGACACCACCACCACCGACACCACCGGCACTGCCGGCGACGCCGGGGAGGTTGTGGAGGACTTCGCGGGCAGGCCCACCGTCTACGGCGACTGCGCCTACGGCAGCGGCGACTTCCAGAGCCTCCTCGGCGAGCACCGCATCAACTCCAAGTGCCGCACCCAAGCGCCGCAGGCGCCCGCGGGACGCTTCACCAAGGACCGCTTCAGCGTCGACCTGGCCGCCGCGACGGTCACCTGCCCCGCCGAGGTCACCGTCGCCATCAACTACCGCCCCGACGGCGCCGGCACCGCCCGCTTCGGCGCCGACTGCGCCGACTGCGAACTCCGCGGCGACTGCACCGACGCCAAAGCCGGCAGAACCATACGCATCGGCGCACACGAAACCGCCCTCGCCGCGTCCCGAGCGCGCCAACAGAACCCGGCCTGGCGCGACGACTACCGCGCCACCCGCCCCAAAGTCGAACGCAAACTCGCGCACCTCATGCGCCGACACCACGGCGGCCGCCACGCCCGCGTGCGCGGCCAACCCAAAGTCGACGCCGACTTCAACCTCCTCGCCGCAGCCGCCAACATCGCCCGCCTCGGCGCGCTCGGACTGCACACCCGCGCCACCCACTGGGCACTCACCTGAACCCCCACCCACCCCCAACACCCCAACCACACCCGCCGGGAACACATCACCAGTATGAGTGCGAAGAGCCACCAGACAACAACCCATTCCACACCAGCCACCTAGGCGGCTGTCGGAGTCGGGGATCACCGTGCACGTCGTCGCCACCGCGGGTCACGTCGACCACGGCAAGTCGACGCTGGTGAAGGCCCTCACCGGCACCGACCCCGACCGCTTCGAGGAGGAACGCCGCCGCGGCCTGACCATCGACCTGGGATTCGCCTCCGCCTCGCTGCCCAGTGGGCGGCGCTGCGCCATCGTGGACGTGCCCGGCCACATCAGGTTCATCAGGAATATGCTGGCGGGTGTGGGTGCCACCGACGCCTGCATCTTCGTGGTGGCTGCCACCGAGGGCTGGAAGCCGCAGTCCGAGGAACACCTCCGGATCCTGGAGTTGCTGGGCATCAGCAGCGGCGTGGTGGTGCTCACCAAGGTCGACCTCGTCGACGAGGAATTGGTCGAGATCGCCCACCTCGACGTCTCCGATCACCTGGCGGGCACCTTCCTGACCGAGGCCGAGATCGTGGCCACCGACAGCGTGTCAGGAACCGGCATGAGCGAGTTCACCGCGGCCCTGGACCGGCTGCTCGCCCGCACGCCGGTGGCGGCCGACGTCGGCCGGCCGCGCTTGTGGGTGGATCGGGCATTCGTGGCGCCGGGCGCCGGGACCGTCGTCACCGGCACCCTCACGGGCGGTGCCGTGAGTGTCGGAGACGAGTTGGCCGTCCGTCCCGGACGCCGGCGGGTGCGGGTGCGCGCCATCCAGAGCCTGTACGCGGCGCAACCCAGCATCGGACCCGGACACCGGGCCGCCCTCAACCTCGTCGGCGTGAACCACGGCGACGTGGGCCGCGGTCATGTGGTGGTTCGGCCGGACCAGTGGCACCTGGCCGCGACAGTGGACGCCTCGCTCAGCGTGCTGGCGTCACTGGACCACGACGTGTCCCGGAGGGGTGCCTACGTCGCCTACCTCGGCGCCGGCGAGTTCAGCGTGCGCATGCGCATTCTCGGCACGGAATCCCTGCCGCCGGGCGCGCAGGGGCTTGTACGCCTCCATCTGCCCCGCCGGCTGCCGCTACTGCCCGGTGACCGCTTCATACTGCGGGAGAGTGGGCGCGCCGAGACGATCGGCGGGGGCGAGATCCTCGACGTGGACCCGTGCCTTCCGGCTGCCGTGGCCCGGCCCGATCGCTCCGTTGACAGGGTCGTTGCCGAGCGTGGCTGGGTTAGCCCCGACGATCTCCGGCGGCTCACCGGCGAGCGGCGGGAGCCGACCCTGGCCGGCTGGGTGGTGGATCCGGCGGCGCTGCGGGCCGCGGAGACCGAGATCAGGGCGCGGATCGCCGAGGCGTCCGATCTGGGACTCGACATGGCCGCTCTCAGCGACCGGGAGCGAGCCGTCGCGGAGCATCTCGACGGCGTCGTCATCGAGGCGGGTCGGGTGCATCCCCGCCGCCGGGTCGACACGCTCGCCGAGCACCCGTTCCTCGCCGCGCTCTCCGAGCAACCGTTCTCCCCGCCCGAGCCCTCCTCACCGGGCACACCACCGGTGGAACCGGACCAACTGCGCGAGATGCTGCGGCGGGGCCTGGTTGTGTCGCTCGACGGTGTTGTCTTCCCCGCCGCTGCGGTCAGCGGGGCTGCCGATGCCGTCGCCGAGCTTCTCGCACAGCGGCCCGAGGGGTTCACCGTGGCGGAGTTCCGCGACCACGTCGGGACGACCCGGAAGTACGCCCTGCCGCTGCTGGCGGCGCTGGACGGCACAGGCGTGACCCGCCGCCGCGGCGACGTTCGCCTCGCCGGTCGTCGCCTGCCCGGTCTCGCCTCGCCACCCGCCGACGCCGGCTGAGCGACCTCGTCCGGCGGGACCCGCTCAGAACAGTCGGCGGCGCTCCTGCTCGTTGAGACCGCCCCAGATGCCGTGCGGCTCGCGGATCCGCAGCGCGTACTCGAGGCACTCGGTGATCACCGTGCACTGAGCGCAGATGGCCTTGGCACGGCGTTCGCGCTCGGACCGTTCGTCCTTGCCCTCCGCGACGGTCGGCGGGAAGAACACGACGGACTGCGGGCCCCGGCAGGCTGCCCGCATCTGCCACTCAACGCCGTCAGCGACCGCGCTCACCGCAATCCCCTGTCACGAAGGCGACCATAGGACGGCATTCGAGCCAGCACAAGACGAGATTGGGGATTCCTGCCCGACGGGCACCGAACGGCCGCTAGGCGGGGGCTCCGTCCGCCTCCGAGTCCGACGGTGGCGCCTCGGCGTCATCTCCCGCATCCCCGCCGCCGTCGCCGTCGCCGCCGGCCTCGCCGCCGATGTCGACGGGCGACACCTCGAGCAGCAGCCCGTCGATGCCAGTGACCCGTACCGGCTCGCCCGGCCCGATGGGTGACGCCCGGAACGTGCGAGCTCGCCACAGGGAATCGGCGATGCGCACCACACCGAGAGGTTGCACCGCCTCGACGGCCTCGCCTTGCATCCCGATCATCCATTCGCGGCCGATCGTGGGCGTGGAGAAGCGGCCACGCACGAGCGGGGGCAGGCCGCCCAGCACCCCGAGCATCAAGCCGACCAGCCCACCCACCATGGGCACCCACGACATCGACACGCCGTCGTAGAGCGTCAGCGTGCCGGCAACGACGCTCGCGGTGCCGATGACGGTCCACGTGCGCGGGACGCCGGTCTGCACGTCGATGGCGAAGGCGAAGAAGGCGAACACGATGAGGGCGATGGCGTATGCATTGGTCGGCAGCACCGCCAAGCCGTAGAGCGCGAGGAGGCCGCAGGCTGCGCCCACCACGCCGGCGATACCGACACCCGCGGTGTAGAACTCGAGCAGGATCAGCGAGAGAGCCACGAGGAACAGCAGGTACGCCATGGGTGGGCTCGCCACGGTGTGCATGATCCCGCCGACGAACGGCAGGCTCACGAACCGCGTCGACGTCTGCGGCTCGAGACGCATCTCGCCCGTCTCGTCGTCGATGACCTCGACGGTCTCGAACCCCAGGTCCCCCAGGGTGAACAGGAACTCACCGAGTGTCGGCGCCGGCGCCGACACCACGCCCGAGGTGACGGCCTCGCTGTGGTTGACGGTCCGGTCCACCAGCAGGGGCGCATGCGATCCCCACAGCCGGCCGAACTCGGCGCAGTCCAGCACCTGCCCGCCGGTCTCGCCCAACCGCGCACCCGGCGCCACGCCCACGCGGTCGGTCAGCGCCAAGAGCTGGGCCACCTCCCCGGTGGCCCGGGCGCCCGAAGGGCCGACCCAGGCGGTGACCGGTACAGCCGAGTCGACGATGGCCCGTGCCACGGCCGCCAGTTCCGTCGAGTCGACGACGGCTCGCCTGCTGTCGACCCGGAGGACCACGAACAGGACGTCGCTGCCGGGCGCCGAGGCGGCACGAATCCGATCGATGACGAAGTCAGCGAGCACGGGATCCATCAGCCCGACCACTTCGACGACCTGCACGACGTCGCCCGAAGCGACCGCCGATGGCGCCCCGGCAGCGGGGGCCGCGCCCTCGGGGCAGTCCTGCGCCTGCGCGGCGGCCGGACCCGACAGCCCCAGCAGCCAGCCCGAACCGGCTACAACCAGGCCGAGAACAATCCGTCGCGTCGCGGCGGGGCGGCGGCGCGCGCCGGGAGAGCGAGGGGAACTCCGGATCATCGAACGATCAGGATTCGTCGACGGGAGCGAGCGCCTCGAGAGCCGCCCCCATGGTCTCGACCATGGGGACGATCCGGTCGAAACCGGTCGTGTGCAGCAGCCGGGTGATCGGGGGGCGATCGCAGAGCACGGAGATGCTGCCGCCCCCGTCGCGCACGCGGCGGATGCCGCCGATCAGGGCACCGAGGCCGGCGGAGTCCATGAACGGAACCCCGCACAGGTCCACCACGAGGCGCGACGTCTCATCGACGCCGTTGAGGGCCTCGCGGAAGTCCCCGACGGTGTAGGCATCCAACTCACCGATCGGACGGCAGACGGTGTGGTCCTCCGCGACCTCGACCTGAACCTCGAACACTCCGCAACCTCCCGTCTCGCCGGGGATGCTACCGCCCCGGTAGCCTCACGATATGGCCGACGTTCTGCTGGCAACCGACGCCGATTGGACCTTCGACGAAGTATCCGGCGCCCTCGCCGGTGACGAGACCCGCGTCAGCCGCGTCCGTTCGGGGCGGGATCTGCTGGCCGTGACCGAGGAGTTGCAGCCGGAGCTGGTGATCCTCGACCTGCAGATCGGCAGCATGGGCGGTATGGCGTCGTGCCTGGAGCTGCGGGCCGAGAGCGATGCCGGCCGCCTGCCGCACCAGAAGGTGCTGATGCTGCTCGACCGATCGGCGGACGTTTTCCTGGCGAGGCAGGCTCGCGCCGACGGGTGGCTGATCAAACCCCTCGACGCCTTCCGTCTGCGCCGCGGACACGCTGCGCTCGCTGAGGGTGGCACCTTCTACGAGAGCGTCGGCTGAGGGCCCCGGCGCCGCGGCGCGGGCTTGGTATCCTCGGCGCCGAACGGGCAGTGGCGCAGCTTGGTAGCGCGCTTCGTTCGGGACGAAGAGGTCGTGGGTTCAAATCCCGCCTGCCCGACCCACCAGAGGCTGCGCGGCCAGGTACGGCCGACTTCGAGACGGCTTGTCGGCAGGCACCACCGGCGGGCTGCGTCCCGTGGTCGCCTTCGGTGAACGGGCCGGTCCGCGGGTCGGCTCCGAGAGTTCGATCGGCACCCTTCCCTACCTGGTTGGCTGTATTCAGTCGAGCGGCAGACCTGCAACAGTTCAGATATTATCGCTGCAATCTCTCATCTATCGAGTTCGCAGCCTATAGGATCACCTGCAGAGCCAGCGGACAGCGGAGACCCCTTGAGCGTTCTGCCTGACGATTTCCAGTACTCGCCGAGGGTGGTCGACGGCGAGGCGGAGAGGCGCCTCGGGATCCTGCCGACCGTGCTCGTCGAGGGTCCTCGTGGCTGCGGCAAGACCACGACCGCTCGCAGGCTCGCCAACAGCGAAGTGCTCCTCGACACCGATGCGAATGCCCGCGGCCACGCCGAGCACGGGACGCTCCCGATCGGAGACGGCCCGTTCCCGCTCCTGATCGACGAGTGGCAGCTGGCCCCACAGGCCTGGAACCGCGTGCGGCACGCGAGCGACCTCCTGCAAGGCCCCGGTCGGTTCATTCTCACCGGTTCAGCCCAACCCACCGACGACATCACACGCCACTCCGGCGCGGGGCGGGTCGCTCGCGTTCGGATGCGCCCGATGTCGCTCTTCGAGTCGGGCGACGCCACCGGTGCGGTGAGCCTGGGCTCCCTGCTCGACGGCGGTGCGTGCTCGGCCCGGCCGATCCGCCCCAGCGACCCGAGGCATCCCGACGCAGAATTGCGCAACGTCGTCGACGCCATGTGCCGAGGTGGGTGGCCGGCATGCCGCCACCTGCCGGTGGATGACGCGCAGGAGTTCCTGGCCGTCTACATCGAGGAAATCTGTCGCCTCGACATACGCCGGCCCGACGGCACACGACACGACCCGCTCGGAGTGCGACGGGCGATCACGTCGCTCGCACGGCACTCCGCCTCCTCGCCCACCGGCGCGACCCTCGCCGCCGACATCGGCCGGGAGCGACCCATCTCACACGAGACCCTCACCGCGTACCTCGATGCGTTGACGCGTATCTTCATCGTCGAGGACCAGCCCGCCTGGGCGCCTCACCTCTCTTCGCGGGCACGGCTGCGCAAGGCCCCGAAACGCCATCTCGTCGACCCGGCGCTCGCCGTGTGCGCACTGGGAGCCAACCCGCGGCAACTCTTCGACGACCGGGAGACTCTCGGCCACCTATTCGAGTCCCTGGCCGTCCGTGACCTTCGGATCTATGCGCAGGCGAGCGGCGCCTCGGTCTTCCACTTTCTGGACAGCAACCACCTCGAGGCCGACATCGTCGTGCAACGACGAGACGGCGCCTGGCTTGCAGCGGAAGTGAAACTCGGTCGGGTCGCCGCGGTGGATGCCGCCGCGGCATCGCTCCTCAGATTGCGCGACCGCGTTGACACCGGCCGCATGGGCGAGCCGGCCAAGCTGTTGGTGATCACCGCCACCGGCTACGGCTACCAGCGTGCCGATGGAGTCGCGGTGGCGCCACTGACGCTGCTCGGGCCATGAGCAGGCTCGGCGGATCCGTTCTCGCTGTCGCGGGACGTTCTCGCGGCGCGCCGGTACGGCGCCGATGAGATTTCCCGCGGCTCTGAGGAACCGCCTGGCCTGGTCGATCCGGACGGTGCTGTCCGGCAGCGCCACCCGGAAGTTCGCCCCGACTCCGGGGGCGCCCACCCTGCTTCCCACCGGTGGCGCGGCGTGGCTGGTGCACGCCGAGGCCTCGATGATGGTCGGCGGCATCCGGGCGCTGCTGCTGCAGTCACTGCATCCCGTCGCCATGCAGGGTGTCGGCGAGCACTCCGACTTCCGCAACGATCCTCTCGGGCGGCTCCGGCGCACCGTGTTCTTCCTGGGCACCACCACGTATTGCTCGCTCCCGGAGGCTGAGGCGGCCATCGCCGCCGTCCGGCGGGTACACCTGAGCGTGTCCGGGGTGACGCCGGAGGGGCGCCACTACCGCGCCGACGACCCGGACCTGCTGGCGTGGGTGCACGCAACCGAGGTGGACAGCTTCCTGGAGTCCTTCCTGCGCTACGGCCGCCGGCCACAGCGCAAGAGCACGGTCCTCGCCCCCAACCTCCCCGTGCGCCACGGGCGCGGCGAGGGTACACGCAGCGGCGGCAACCGCCCTGCGGGCAGCCGGCAGGACCCGGCCGGTGCTGGGATGTCGCCGGCCGATCTGCCCGATCGCTACGTGGCGGAGATGGCCACGGTGGCGGAGCGCCTGGGGATCGACCAGCCGCCGCGCAGCCACGCCGAACTGGAAGGCACCATCGACGGGTTCCGTCCCACCGTCGCCGCCACCGAACTCAGCCGGCAGGCGGCGTACTTCCTGCGCGCGTTCCCACTGCCGCCCGTGGCGCGTCTGGCCTACGGGGTGTTGTTCTGGGCGGCGTTCGACAGCCTGCCGCCGTGGGCGCAGGCGCTCCACGACCTGCGGTGCGGGCCGCTGCGCCGCAATCTGGTGCGCCCGACGGCGCGGACGATGTTGCGCCTCATGGGCTGGGCGCTGCGCGACGCCCCGGATCCCGAACCCGACGAGTCACCCGAAACAGCGCCGGTAGCCTGACCGCATGGAAGTAGCGGTCGTCGGCGCCACCGGGCAGGTCGGCGGGGTGATGCGTGCCCTGCTCATCGAGCGCGCCTTCCCGACCGAGCGGGTGCGGTTCATGGCTTCGGCTCGCTCCGCGGGGCGGCGCCTGGCGTTCAACGGCACCGAGATCACCGTTGAGGCTGCCGACACCGCCGACTACTCGACGACCGACATCGCCCTGTTCTCGGCGGGCAAGACCACTTCGCGGTCCTTGGCGCCGGTAGTGGCACAGACCGGAGCGGTGGTGATCGACAATTCCTCGGCGTGGCGGATGGATCCCGACGTGCCGCTGGTGGTACCGGAGGTCAACGCAGCGGACCTGGCGCACCGCCCGAAGGGCATCATCGCCAACCCCAACTGCACGACGATGGTGGCGATGCCCGTGCTGCGGCCCCTCCATGACGCCGCCGGTCTACGGCGCCTCGTCATCAGCAGCTACCAGGCCGCCTCCGGTGCCGGACGGGCCGGCGTCAGCGCCCTGGCGGACCAGATCGCCGCACCCGGTGAGGCCGCGGCAGGACTGGCCTTCGACCCGAACGCGGCCCGGGTGCCGGCCGACGGGCCGTTCGGCGGGCCACTGGCGTACAACGTGCTGCCGGTCTGCGGCGGGGCCGCCGGCGACGGGAGCGGTGAGACCGACGAGGAACAGAAGCTGCGTAACGAGAGCCGGAAGATCCTGGGGATACCCGACCTGGCGGTGTCGGCCACATGCGTACGCGTGCCGACCTTCACCGGCCACGCCCTCTCTGTGAACGCCGAGTTCGAGCGGCCACTCAGCCCCGAGCAGACCACCGAACTCCTGGCCGGCGCCCCCGGCGTGGTGCTGGACGACCTGCCCTCGCCCCTTGGCGCCACCGGCGGCAACGACACCCTCGTGGGGCGCATCCGGCGCGATCCCACGGTCCCGAACGGCCTGGCGCTGTTCTGCGTCGGCGACAACCTCCGCAAGGGTGCCGCGCTCAACGCCGTGCAGATCGCCGAGGAACTCCTGGCAGAGCGGAACTGACGGCGCCCTCTCGCCAACGCACCGAGGCCGTCGCACACTGGATTCCGGCCCCGGATCGAGTCCGGGGCCGGCCGTGCGCCGGAATGACACTCAGTTGACTGGTTGCCGCGCCCTCGTAGGGCGGCGAGTAGCTCAGTCGCCGAGGTGCAGGACGACGTCCACCTCGATGAGAAAGCCCGGTAGCGGCGTCTGGATCGTGGTGCGCGCCGGCAGTGGTTCGGGAAATGTCTCGCGGTAGATGGCGTTCATCTCCGGGAAGTCGCCCATGTCGTGCAGGTAGACGCCCACCCGCACGGCATCGGCCAGAGAACCCCCTGCCGCCTCGGCCACCGCGGCCAGGTTGGCAAGGGTCTGGCGCGCTTGGGCGCCGAACCCGCCCACTGGTACTTCCCCGTCGGGCGTGAACGGCCCCTGCCCGGACAGGAACACGAACCCTCCCGCGGCGATGCCCTGCGAGTAGGCCCCCGACGGCTGGGGTGCGGACGCACTGGTGATCGGCTGCTTCGCCATGATGACTCCTCTCTTGGATAGGCCTCTGACGGCGGCTCAGGCTACGCCAGGAAGCCATTGAGAACGTCGGTGCTCGGGTGACCGCCCGGTCGCCATGTCCGTCGCGAACGTCCGCCGAGCGACGCTGGCTGTCTACTCCCGGAGATCTGCGAGTTCCTCGTCGAGGAACTCGATCAGTTCCCGAGCTTGCCGTTCGTCCATCCCCTTGAGTACCTGGCGAAGCAGCGCGGCGGTGACGGGACACTCGAACGGGATCTCCGCCGAATCGTCGTAGTTGTTCAGGCTGCAAGCGAGATCAGCGACGTAGTCCCAGAATTCGTCGGCGCTGCTGAGTCCAACCTCGTCGTCGATCGCATTGAGCCGCTTGGCAATCTGCGCATAGCGCTGAGACTTCGCTGGAACGCCTTCTAGCGCTTGAAGTTCGTCCCGGCGCTCCTCATCAACTTGCCTGTTGTGCTCAATGATGCCGTCGATCAGCTGAGATGCAATTTCTTTCGAAAGAAGACCGGGGTAGCGTCGGTCCAACACCTCCGTCAACGTGCTGTCCTTGGGAACTCGAACCTTCAATTCTCCATCTTCGCTGAGGACTATCTCCCGGGTCCCGGAGCGATCGAAGAGGTCGTCGAGATATGAGCGCTGGCGGTCGGTCGCCGGCGCTGGCTTCGCCTCACCGAAGAGCTTTCGGAGGAACCCCATGGGTCGTGATCTCCTTGGTTGTGGGACTGGTGGCGGGCGCCGCGACCGCAAGTCACGTTACAGCGCGCGCAAATTGGCGGCCATCCACGTTCGACCCGGCCGAGTGAGCGCGCCGCTTGGCAGACTGATACGTCGACGGGTCGAAATAACGACGCCGTAGGCTTGGTGTGGGGTGCCGCGCTGGCGAATCCCTTGACGGCGACTAGGCCGCGGACGGCTCCGCGGCAGGGAGTTGGGCAGCCACATGACCGAATGGCGGGACTGCGCAGGGGTTGAGAGCGTACCCGGCAGGGTGAGCGGTGCCTGTGTCTTCACGGGGACTCGCGTGCCAGTCGCGGCCCTGTTCGAGAACCTGGCGAGCGGGGCCACAGTGGAGGAGTTCCTGGACTGGTTCCCGGGAGTGGAAGAGTGGAAGGTACGGGCCGTCCTCGATCACGAGGCGAGGGCCCTGCGGGCGTTCGCCTCGTGAGGATCCTGTTCGATCAGGGCACACCCGCGCCTCTCCGGCAACATCTCGGCGACCACACGGTCGACACGGTGGCAGAGCGAGGGTGGTCCGAGTTGGGCAACGGAGAACTGCTCGAGCGAGCCGAGTCGGAAGGCTACGACATCCTCGTGACCACCGATCAGAACATGCGCCATCAGCAGAATATCGCCGACAGACAGTTGGCAGTCGTGGTGTTGCTGTCAACGGCGTGGCCCTACGTGCGTTTACGCACAGAGGAGATTCGCGCCGCTCTCAACGGCGTACGCGTCGGTGAATTCATGGAAGTGAAGATTCTGCAATAGCTTACTTCCGCGGCAACCGGCAATCCCCACTCCCGCCACAGCCCACTAGGACCGATCGACCCCCGGATTGCGGCTCTCCGCGTTTTGTGGGGCAGGCGGGGGTTCGGTTGCCTGGCGACCTCAGTGTGTCATGCGCAGCGGTACAGGCCGAGCCTTGCGGGAGCCCTGTCCGCGGACCCACTCCCCGCTCAAATCCGAAGATCCTTCAATCGTCTCCAGGCTCAGGCTAGGAAATTGTTGAGGACGTTGGACGTGATCCGGGAGACGTTGTTGTCGTAGTTGTTGTGCGACAGGCCCGAGAACCAGTTGATGGAACTCACGGAGAACACCGCTCCGCCGTTGGCGGTCTCGAAGAACACCATGTCGGCGCGGACGTTGTCGTTGTTGGTGCCGTCGATGTTGGGCTGCATGACGAAGATGTCCTCGTGAGCGACAAGGTAGTAGGCGGAGTGCTCCCCCGCCGAGGTTGCCAGGACCAGGGTGTGGGACGGCGTGCCCAGCGTGTGGTCGACACGGTCGAGTTCGTCGCCGGCGCAGCCGTTCATGACCAGGCCGAAGTCGCCGATGATCTCGTCGTCGCCGACGCCGGAGAAGATGAATGCCGCCCGCGGGTCGAAGCTGCCGGGCAGGCGCCGGTAGCCGGGTGTGTTGGAGTCCCAGCCCTGGGTGGCAAAGCCCGTGCCCACGATGGCGTTGGGGAAGCGGCCCAGGTGCCGCCAGATGCCGCACTGCTCGCCGGTGGAGGCGAACTGCGTCTCGCCGGGGTGCGACTCCCAGGCCCGGCTGCCGGCGAAGCCGCGCCGCACCTCGATGAGGTGGCGGCGTTCGGGGTCGTAGACCGTCGCCCAGTAGAAGCCGTTGCCGCCCAGGTACATGAGCCGGCCGCCGCCGTCCAGGTACTCCTCGAGGGCGTCCAACATCGGGCCGGTCCAGTACTCGGGATGGCAGCCCGTCATGATGACCTTGTAGTCGGCCAGACAGTCGAGGCCCTCGAAGTGCAGGTCCTCGTCGGTGATGACGTCGTAGTCGGCGCCCTGCTGCTCCAGCCAGTCCACCAGGTAGAGGTCGAAGGCGTAGCCCCGCGGAGCGCCCGTCACCCAGTGGCGCGCGGTGGCGCGCATGGACAGGAGCGGACGGCGCGTCGTGGAGTGGCACACCCCGCTGCCGTCGGTGTGCACGTCGTAGACGGAGCCTCCGAGTTCCACGTGAGTCCCCAGGTAGGCGTCGTAGGGGTCCACCACGATGGGGATGTCGGTGAGGCCGCTGAAGTCGTGGCCCCCGCTGAACAGCACCCGCTCGTTGGCGTAGGCCAGGTAGCTGCACGTCGGCGCAAGGTAGGCGGCGCGGGCCCGGGGCGCACCCGGCGCGGGCGTTACGAAGAAGGGGATGTGGTCCTCCTCGCCGCCGGCCGCGTCGGCGGCCTGCAGGTGCACCGCGTAGTAGCCGCTGCGGGCGTCGTCGGGCACCGTGAAGGCGAAGTCGACCTCCCAGCGCGTGTCGTCGAAGTCGTCGTCGTGGAAGTGGATGGCACCGTATTGCTCCGGTGCCTCCTCGCGAGTAAAGGCGGTGGCGTCCCAGCTGTGCCCCGTGAGGCCGCGCATGGGGTAGTTGATCGCCGTGCCGTCGTGACCCGACCCGGTGACATCCGCGATGTCGACGCCCGAGGCCGCCGTGGCGGCGAAGTCCCACACGGCCGCCGCGCCCTCCATCGCCAGCGAGTCGGCGCCGTCGGCGAGGGCCTCCAGCTCCTCGGCACTGAGAGCCCGGTTGAACAGGCAGGGCCGTTCAATCTTGCCGTTGAAGCTGTGGAAGACGCCTACCTCGGTGCCGTCGATCCGCGAGCCGGCCGCCAGCAGCAACGGCGTGTCCGGTTCGCCGGGCACGGGATCGGCCCAGGAGCCATCCAGCGGCCCGAGGTCCTCCTCGGCCACCAGCGAGCGCTCCGGGCCCCGCTCGTCGAGCCTCTGCACCAGGCGCGCCTCGCCGGTGGCGGCGTCCCAGGAGCCCGCAACGAAGTACCAGCGCTTCTCGCGGGGCCAGGCGCCCAGGGAGAAGTCCGCGCGACCCACACGTAGCGTGAGCCCGTCATCCTCTCCCTCCGGGGGAAGCACGCATCCGGCGCTGTCCACATCCGGTCCGGTCGGCATTCCTCGCGGGATGCCGAGCCCCAGGCTGTAGCCGCTGGAGCCGCTGCGGTGCGACACGATTATCTGCGGCCCGTCCTCGGGGACCGTCGGCCAGATCCACGCCGTGATCGTGAAGCTGCCGGAGATCTCGGGCGGTTCGGGCACCTCCACGTACGACCCGATATGCGTCTCCTGGTGCCGGCCGGGGTGGCTGCCGTCGGCGGAGGTGGCGACCGGCTCGGCCTTGAATCCCGGGCTCTCGGGCGAGGTATCCCCGTGGATGAGCCGCACAACCTCGGATTCGTAGGAGTCGAACTCGGAGCTGACCATGACCCGCACCTCGTCGCCCGGATGGACCACCAGCGGGTCGGTGTAGCCGAGCAGCACTCTGCGCGGGCGCCCTGTCTCGTAGGGGAAACTCTCGGCTTCTTCCGCTGTCTGCATTTGCCCTCCCATTCGCTGTCGCCGGACCCGTGAGGGTCAGACGTAGTTGATCATTGCCCCGCCGTCGATCACCATGACCGCGCCGTTGGTCCAGCGCGACTCGTCCGAGGCCAGGTAGAGCGCCAGGTCGGCGATCTCCTCGGGCTGGCCGAAGCGGCCGACCGGATAGCGGGCCAGGCGCATGAGGCTGCCGGCGTCACCGTGGGCGTCGTGCACCTGGGCCATCGGCGTGCGGATCGTGCCGGGGGCGATGACGTTGGCGCGGATCCCCTGCGGCCCGTAGACCACCGCCAGTGACCGGGTGAGCGATATCAGGCCCCCCTTGCTGGCCGTGTAGGCGTCGATCGGCTGGCTGCCGCCCACGAACGCCCGGATCGAGGAGGTGTTGATGATCGATCCTCCGCCGCGGCGCAGCATCTGCGGGATGGCGTGGCGGCAGCCCAGCATCGGGCCGGTGAGGTTCACCGCCAGGGTGCGATCCCAGGCGCCCAGCGGCACGTCGACCACCGAGCCGTCCTCGACGCTGGCGACCGCGGCGTTGTTGTAGAGCACGTCGACGCCCCCGAAGCGCTCCTCGGCGGCGGCCACGACGCGTTCCCAGTCGGACTCCACGCTCACGTCGGTCTCGACGGCTATCGCCTCTCCCCCGGCCGCGGCGATCTCGTCGACCGCTGCGGCGCCGGCAGCCTCGTCGATCTCGGCGATCACCACCCGGGCACCCTCGGTGGCGAAGCGCAGCGCCGCGGCCCGGCCCTGCCCGGAGCCGGCCCCGGTGATGACGCAGACCTTGCCGTCGAGCCTCATGGTCTCAACTCCGGGTGCCTCGAGCCGCATGGATTCCGGCCTCCGCCGGAATGACGAGGTGGGCCATCCAGGTCCTCATCCGCTGAGCCCCCCGGCCGACGTGGATTCCGGCCCCGGATCGAGTCCGGGGCAGGCTCTTCGCCGGAATGACGAGGTAGGACAGGTCGCATGGCGTCACCGGCTCTCGCCGCGGCCGGTGGCGACCCACGTGGCGACGTGCTCGCCGCCGTCGATGATCTCCGATTGGCCGAGCATGTGGAACGCCGAGCAGATGTGGTTGGGCAGGATCTGCACCCGCTGCCCGATACTCAACTCGGTGGGTGGGCCGTCGCCCGTCCAGCGCAGCCAGCCGTGCTCCTCGGAGAGTTGGTACAGCTCCCAGCCCGGCAGGTCCACCACCAGGCCGTGCCCGCCGGGCGCGCCGGGCACGTGGATGCCGAGGCGGTCCTGGCTGACCGACTTGGACCCGGCGTCCACGATGGCCCTGTCGGGGGCGGCGTTGCTCACCACCGTCGAGGTGACCCGGGCGGCGCAGCGGTCGAGCCCCACCACGCCGCGCAGCACCTGCCCGTAGTCATTGAAGGCGTAGATTCCCGGGCGGACCTGTGTGATGCCGTCCACGGCGGTGGTGTGCCGGGCGGTGGCGCTGGAACCCACCGACACGACATCGATGTCGAACCCCCGGCCGCGCAACTCGGCCGCGGCGGCGACCATCAACTCGCCGGCGTGGACCGAGGCGTTGTGGAGCCCCTCGTCGCCCGGCTCGGAGTAGGCATGGCCCTCGTGGGTGATCAGCCCCCGCAGGCGGACCCCCGGCAGTCCCGCGATCGCTGCACCGAAGTCGGCCGACTCGGCGGCCGCCACGCCGCAGCGGTGGTAGCCGGTGTCCACGATCACCAGCACGTCGGCGGTCATGCCCTCCGCGGCCATGCCGGCCCCCAGCGCCTCGGCGGCGGCGAACGAATCCACCGACAGCAGGATCCGTGCTCGCTGCATGAGCAGTCGGGCGCGGGTGATCTTGGCGGCGCCTACGATCGGGTAGGCCATCACGAAACTGTCGAGCCCGGCATCGGCCAGGACCTCCGCCTCGCCCAGCTTGGCGATACAGAGCGCCTCGGCGCCGGCGGCCATCTGCAGGCGGGCGATCTCGGGCGTTCGATGGGTCTTGGCGTGCGGCGCCAGGCCGATGCCGCGGCCGGCCGCGTAGGCGGCCATGTCGGCGATGTTGTGCTCCATCCGGGTGCGGTCCACCACCAGCGAGGGTGTCTCGATGCTCTCGGGGATGTCCAGGAGGCCGCCGGCGGGGACTGTGTGCTCAGCCATCGTCTGCTCCTATCACGAACGTCGCTTCCACGACGATGGGTAGTTCGAACGGGAGGCTCGCAACGCCCACCACCGAGCGCGCCGGACGGGCGTCGGGCCCGAACGCCGCGTCGAGCACCTCGCTCGCCCCGTCGAGGACCCTGGCGTGATCACCGAAACCCGCGGCGGCGTTGACGTACCCGGCCATCCGTAGGACGCCGCTGACGGCCGACAGGTCACCGAGCGCGGCGGACGCGGTCGCCAGCAGGCTGAGCGCCGCCGCGGCCGCAGCGGCCCGTCCCTCCTCCACGGAGAGAGAATCGCCGACGACGCCGCGGTGCGTAAAACCCCCGTCGGGGCCGAACGGACCGTGTGCGCTCAGGTGCAGCAGATCTCCGTGGCGCCGGGCGGGCACGTACATCCCCTTCGGCGTCGGCAGCGGCGGCAGCTCCCACCCGGCGTCGCGCAGCCGCTCGACGGGCGTGCTCACGCCGCGACTCCATTGGGATTACGCAGCACCAGGCCCGGCCGGGCGCCGGTGTGGCTGTCGTCGTCTTTCACCACCTCGCCATTCACGATCACCCAAGGCATGCCTTCTGGGTGTTGCCGGGGATTCTGGAACGTGGCCGTGTCGCGCACACCGTCGGGGTCGAAGACCACGATGTCGGCCCGGAAGCCGGGCCGCAGGAGCCCCCTGTCGAACTGCCGCAGCCGCAGGTTCGGCAGGGCGGCCAGCTTGCGCACGATCTCGGGCCAGCCGAACAGACCCTCGTCACGGGTGTAGTGGGCCAGGTAGCGGGCGAACGTGCCCCAGGCTCGCGGGTGTGGGCGAGCGCCGGTCATGATCCCGTCGCTGCCGCCCATGTGGAACGGCAGTTGCATGATGGTCCGGACGTTGTCCTCGTGGCCGACGTGCGTGAGGATGTTGACGTTCAGTCGCTCGTCGAACATCAGACGGCGGGCCGCTTCCCAGGGTATGACCGCCATCTCGGCGGCGATGTCCGCGACGCGCATGCCCACCCACCGGCGTCCCTCGTCGGAGCCAACGGAGGAGACCTCGATGGCCGACCAGTCCATCAGCGCCCCGTGGAACCCGTCGGTCCCCACGTCCTCCAACTCGTGACGGATCCGCTCGGCGGCGGCAGGGTCGGCCAGGTGCGCGAGCACCCCCTCGGGACCCTCGGTCCACGCCCAGTTCGGCAGGAACGCGGCCATGTACGTGGAGCCCGGCACGTAGCAGTAGCTGTCCGCGGAGACCTCGACGTGGCGAGGGTCGATCGCGGCCAGCCGCTCGACCAGCTCGCCGGCGCGCCCTTCGTTGCCGGGGAAGCTGACCTGGCAGTGCGTGAGGTGCAGGGGCGCGCCGGAGCGCAGGCACACGTCGACCATCTCGTCGTACGCCTCCATCACGCCGCGCCCGTAGCTGCGCGTGTGGGGTGAGAAGTAGCCGCCGAACGGCACGATCTCGGCGCACAGCTCCACCAGCTCGTCGGTGCCGGCATACATCGCCGGGGTGTAGGTGAGGCCCGTGGAGAGCCCGAGGGCGCCCTCGGCCATCCCCTGCCGGACGATGGCGCGCATCCCCGCAAGTTCGCCGCTCGTCGCAGGACGGTCGTCGGTGCCGACCACCATCATGCGCACGTTCCCGTGGGGGACCAGGAACGCCACGTTCACCGAGGCCGGCTCCGCCTCGAGACGACCCAGATAGTCCGCCACCGAGCGCCACTCGTAGTCGAGACCGGGCGGATCGCCCACCCAGCCGGCGGTCTGGGTGCGCACCGCCGCCAGCGTGAAGTCGTCGAAGGGCGCGTAGGCCAGCCCGTCCTGGCCGATCACCTCGCCGGTCACGCCCTGCATCACCTTGGCGTCGGCGGTGGGTTCGGCCAGCAGCGCCAGGTCGGAGTGGGAGTGCATGTCCACGAAGCCTGGTGCCACAAGATGTCCCGACACGTCGATGACCCGCCGGGCCGCCCCGGCGTGACCGAGGGCGGCGATGCGGCCCTCCTCCACGGCCACGTCCGCGCGGAACGGCGGGCCGCCCGTGCCGTCCACGACATGCCCGCCGGCCAACACCAGGTCATGCATCGGCGAGGTCCACCATCAGCTCGCGGCGCACGCCGCGCACGTCCATCTCCCACCGCACATCGGCGACCGGTGGGAGGCTCGGATACCAGTGCACGCTGCCGGCATCCCGCCCGGCCTGCGGCAGCACGATGGAGCGGACAACCTCGGCAAACTGATCGATCGCGTACACGTTGATCATCGTGACCTCGTCCCAGGAGGCGCCGATGCCCGCAAGGCGCGACCCCATGGTTCCCATCACGTGCGTCGCCTTCTCGGCCATGGCATCGAGCGCGGTCTCGCCGGGGCGCACGACAGCATCGGCAGCGAGGACATCATCTCGGAGTTCGGCGGCGCCCGAAACGATGAACGTCCTCCCTCGCCCCGACGAGGGCACCGTGAACGAGAACGCCTGCAGGCACACCTCCCCCGGTGGCCGGTGCGCCGGGGCGACGTTGGTCCGCGCCAAGGGGTTGTCGCCATCCAACCACAGCCCGTAGCGGGTGAGTTCCTCGCCGTAGCCGGCGTTGAACTCGGCGAAACCGTCGAAGCTGCGCGGTGCCGGACTGCGCAACTGGATGCCGCAGAGCGCTGCGGTCGGCCGGTCCCTCATCGCCAGGAACCCGGCGACGGCAGCGAAGCCGGCCCGGTACGGCAATGGGCTCCGCAGCGTGGCATGCACGATCTCGTACCCGTCGCGAGCCACCACCCAGCAGGAGAACGGTGGGCCGCCCGGCAGGAAGTCGAACCCCTCCGGGGCCGGGCGCACCGACACCACGCTCACAGGCGGGGCCGCCTGCGGCCCGAAGCGACCGGGTCAACCCGAACGGTCACGCGCCACAACGGCGTGGCCTGCACCAACGGCCGGGCCGGTAACCCCTCAGCGGCTCGCCGCCCAGGACGCGTCAACTCCGCAGATTCTGGTAGTCGGCACCAAAGATGTGGCTGCGCGCGGGCTCGAACGCCAGCCGCACGTTGGAGGCCGTGCTCACCTGCGTGTCGGGCGGCATGCGGACCTGGACCGCATGCCCGGCCACCATCACGCTCACGAATAGGTCCGAACCCACGGGCTCCAGGAAGCGGACCACGCCCGGCAGACCCTCGCCGTCGGGCGACGCCAGGGTGAGGTGCTCGGGCCGCACGCCGAGGCGTGCCTCGCCGATCGCCCCCTCCAGCGCCTCGGCGTCGATGCCGAAGACCGCCGGGTCCACGGCCAGTTCGTAGCCCTCGCAACGGAAACTGACCTGCCCGTTGTCACGCACCAGCGCTCCGTCGATGAGGTTCATCGGCGGGGCGCCGAGGAACGTGGCGACGAAGGTGTTGGCCGGAACGTCGTAGACCGACGTGGGGTCGCCCATCTGCTGGATGCGCCCGTCGCGCATCACGGCGATGCGGTGGCCCATCGTCATGGCCTCCACCTGGTCGTGCGTGACGTAGATCGTGGTGATGCCGAGGCGCTCGTGCAGCCCCATCAGCTCCAGGCGGGTTTGCAGGCGCAGTTGGGCGTCGAGGTTCGAGAGCGGCTCGTCCATCAGGAACACGAGCGGCTGGCGCACGATCGCCCGGGCCAGGGCCACCCGCTGGCGCTGACCGCCGGAGAGCTGCTCGGGAAGCCGCTTCAGCAACGTCTCGATCTCCAGCATCTCCGCCGCCCGCTGCACCGTCTCGGCGATCTCGGCCCTCGGCATCCGCGCCGTCTCCAGCGGGAAGGCCACGTTCTTGTACACGGTCATGTGCGGGTACAGGGCGTAGTTCTGGAACACCATCGCCACGTTTCGCTTGGTGGGGTCCTTGAAGTTGATGAGTTCGCCGTCGATGAGGATCTCGCCGTGCGTGGCGTCCTCGAGGCCCGCGATGAGGCGCAGAATCGTGCTCTTGCCGCACCCGGACGGGCCCAGCAGCACGAGGAACTCCCCGTCGGGGATGCGCAACGTGACATCCTCGACGGCCTCCACGCTGCCGAAATGCTTGGTCAGTTGGCGCAGGATTACCTCAGCCATGACGCCTCCGTTGTCGTCTCATGATCGTTGTTGCTCGGCCCCGGGCCGGCCCACACTCGGGGCCGGTCAGGCCCGCCGCCAGGGTCATTGCTTCAGGGCTCCGGCCATCGACGCCTGCACGAACCACTTCTGGAAGAACAGGAACACGATGGTCACCGGCACGATCGTCAGCAGCGCGGCCGCCGCCAGCACACCCCAGTTGGTGACGAACTGTCCCTTCAGCGAGGCAATGCCCACCGTCAGCACGCGGAATTCAGTGCTCGAGGCCGCTACCAGCGGCCACAGATAGCTTGCCCAGGTGAGCATGAACACGAAGATGCCCAGCACCACCAGGGCGGGCTTGATGAGCGGTAGCACGATCCTCGTGAAGATGCGCCACTCGCCCGCTCCGTCGAGGCGCGCCGCCTCGTAGAGGCCTTCGGGGAGGGTCACGATGAACTGCCGCATCATGAACACGCCCAGGGGGGAGACGGCGCTCGGGAGGATCAGACCCAGGTAGGTGTCGATGTCGATCCAGTCGCCGATGATCGGCCAGCCCCCGATGGTGCGCACGGTCAGGTACGTGGGCGCCAGAACGGCCGCCACCGGCACCATGAGCGTCGCCAGGATCACGAAGAACAGAACGTTGCGCCCGGGAAAGCGCAGGCGGGCGAAGGCGTAGCCGGCCATGGAGTTGGTGATGAGGGTGAGGAGGGTGGTGCAGCCGGCGAAGATCAGCGTGTTGATCCCCCAGCGCACGTAGCTGGTGCTGGAGAAGAGGAAGCGGTAGTTGGCCAGCGTCGGCTCGCGGGGGATCCACTCGGGCGGGTAGGTGAACAGCGAGACGCTGTCGCGGAACGCCGGCGAGATGAGGTAGACGGCGGGACCCACCGCGATCAGCACGAACAGCGTGAGGATCGCGTAGGCCAGGATCATCCGGGTGCGGTCGCTGAGGCGCTTGGCGCGCCCCGCTTGGGCGAGGCGGTCCGCCATGGATGCGTCGTCGTCGCCCCCCGGCGGCGGGGTCACGTCGAGCGTGCCGGGGTCCGCGGTCACGTCGCCGGCCCCGTCACGCCTCGCGCTGGCGGCGCTTGCCCAGCAACCGGAACGACAGACCGGTGAGGACCAGCACCACGATCAGCAGCCCGATGCTGGCGGCGTACGCCAAGCCGGTGTCCTGGAACGCGAACATGCGCTTGAAGACGAACCACACCACCGTGGCGGTGCCGAGGCTCGGGCCACCCCCGGTGAGCACCTGCACCGAGTCGAAGAGCTGGAAGTTGAAGATGACGGCGATGACCAGGGCGAACAGCAGCAGCGGCCGCAGCGTCGGCACGGTGATCCGCCGGAACCGCCGCCACGTGCCGGCCCCGTCGATGCGGGCGGCGGCCAACAACTCCTCGGGAACGCTCTGCAGCCCGGCCAGGTAGAACAGTACCCAGAAGCCCAGACCGCGCCACACCTCCACCGCCACGATGGTCAACAGCGCATGGGGGTTCTCGCCCAGGAAGTTGATGCCGTCGCCCTGGAAGATCCGCCGCTGGATGATGTTGAGGATCCCGAAGTCGAAGTGGACCATGAAGAACCAGATCATGGCCCCTAGGATCGGCGGCACCAGTAGCGGGAAGTAGAGCGCCACCTTGTAGAAGTTGCTGCCCCGCCGGTAACGGTTCAGCAGCGAGGCCAGGAAGATCGCCAGGGCGAACACCACACCGATGGCGATGACCACGTAGAGGCTGGTGTTCTTGACGGCGGTGCGGAGTTCCGAGTCGTTCCAGGCGCGAGTCCAGTTCTCGAAGCCCACGAACTTCCGCTCGCCGACGATGCCGCCCTGGTTGAAGCTCAGGAAGATGCCCCACCCGACGGGGAAGGCCAGGAAGATCCCCCAGATGATGAGGTAGGGGGAGAGGAAACCGGCCGCGCGCCGGACAGTTCGCAGGCGGTAGCGCCGGGCCCGCCGGCGGTACTCCACGGCGCTGAGGCTCGGTGCCGTCCAGTCGGCGCCCGCCAGCACCTCGTGCTCCGGAACGTCGACCGCTGTCACGACGCCCCCGCTGCGATGTGTTCCCCAGGAGGTCGCACCTCACGGACTTTCACGTGACTGCCTCGATCTCCAATAGCTGCGGAGTGATCGGCGTGCTCGAGGGCCGGCGACGCCTGCGGGCGCCGCCGGCCCTCGTACCGTCGGTGTCAGCGGCCGGCCCCGCGGTGTGCACCGTCAGGGCCGGCCAGTGCCTCGGTCAGTCGCGCGCCAGGATCTCCGCGGCGCGAGCCTGCCCCTCGGCCAGAGCATCCTCGACCGACGTGTCGCAGGAAGCGGCTGCCTCGAGTGCCTTCCCGTACTCGTCGAGGATCTGGGCGATCTTCGGGTGCGTGACCAGGCCGTCCCAGGAGTCCAGCGTCCACTGGAAGTTCCTCGCCAGCTTCTCGTTGTCGCTGAAGGTGTCGACGTCGTCCCGTGGTGAGATCCAGCCGTAGACCTCGTTGTAGTCGGTCAAGAACCCCGACGAACTCAGGAACTTGGCCAGCTCCCAGGCGGCTTCGGGGTTCTCGCTCTTCGCGGCGATCGACCAGTGGCCCGTCGTGGAGAACATCGTCCGGGTCCCGTCGGGCGAACCCACCGGCTGTGCGATGTCCCATTCGAAGGGCAGGCCCTCGTCCTCGAACACGGTGACCCGCAGCGGTTCGTCCAGCAGGAACGCCAGCTGGCCACCCTTGAACAGCGAGATGCCGCCCTCACGGTCGTACTGACCCAGCGGCGGCTGCACACCCTCGTTGCAGATGAGGTCCGCGGCGGCCTGCGTCGCCTGCCGCACCGGCGCGGAGTCGATGGTGGCCGACGTGTAGTCGTCGGAGATGATGTCGCCGCCGAAGTTGTGAACGTTCTGCAGGTTGAAATACCAGTTGTAGTCCACGGTTGTCATTGGCACGTGGAAGCCGATCGCGTCGGTGTTCTCCTGCACGGCGTGGGCCGCGGCGATGAGTTCGTCGGTCGTGGTCGGGATCTCGCCGACTCCGGCCTGCTCGAGGAGGTCCAGGTTCACGAACATCACGGTGCTACCGATGATGATCGGGACGCCGTACAGCTTGCCCTGGTACAGGCTCGCATCGATGGCGCTGTCTATGAAGTGGGCGCGCTCGGAGGCGTAATCCTCAGCCTCCATCAGTGGCAGTACGTCCATGAAGGCTCCCCGCTCGCCGAACAGCGTGAGGTGCGTGCTCACCTGGTACGTCACGTCATACGGGTCGTTGCCGGCGAAGCTGGCGGTGTACGCCGACTCGACCTCGCCCCACGGAACGACCGTGTGCTCGACGTTGATGCCGGTCTCTTCCTCGAACGGAGCGAGCCACTCCTCGAACAGTGCGATCTCGTCCTCGCCGTGCGGCGCCTTCCCGAACTTCAGCGTGACGCCCTCGAACCCGTCGTCGTCCCCGCCGCACGAGGCCGCCAGCAGCCCGACCACCGCCAGCACTGCGAACCCAAGGAACAGGCCCCTTTTCTGCAACATCTTCATCCGTCTTTCCCCTCTCGGTGTGAGAACTCGTTCCCGCCCGGATCACTCCCCTCAGCACCGCTGGGCCTCGTCGCAGGCAGAGGCAGCAGCCACACCTGGTCGAAACTCCCGGCGCTGTAGCATCGTTCAACGACCCCCATGGGGAGAGCCATAGGCGCATGCTGACTATAGATCAATCCCCGGCGGCGCATCCAGAGCCCCCTAAAGCGCTCCCGCGGCCGGGTTCCCGCCCATCGTGACACTCCCGCGGCACAGCCCGAACGTGCTGATCACCGGCGCGGCCGGACATCTCGGACGGCACATCGCCAGCGGCTTGGCGGCGGCCGGCGCCCGTCTCGCCATCTGCGACATCGATGCCGGGGGGCTGGCGCTGCTCGCCCAGGAGTTGACAGGCTTTGGTAGGCAGGCGGACGAGGTGCCCGAGCGATACCACTCGGAACATGCCGGCGCGGGAGCGCTCGAGGTGGTGCCGATCATCCCTGCCGACGTGACCGACGAATCCGCTGCGCGTGCAGCGGTGAATGAGGCGCACGAGCGCCTCGACGGGCTGGACGTGCTCGTCAACGCCCACGGGACCGAGGGGCCGACCGCGCCGGTGACCGAACTCGATCCGGCCGACGTGCGCCGGACCTTCGAGGTGAACGTGCTCAGCATGTTCTGGCTGTGCGGCGCGGCAGCGGGGATCTTCGAGGCGGCCGGCGGAGGGCGGATCGTGAACATGGCCTCGGGCGCCGGGCTGGCGGGTGGCGCCTTCACCGGCGTCTACCACGCCTCCAAGCACGCCGTCGTCGGCCTGACGCGCTCGCTGGCGCTCGAGCTGGGGCCGGCGGGGATCGTCGTCAACGCCGTCTGCCCCGGCTTCGTGGAATCGCCGATGGTCGACCGCATCGTCTCGGCCCTGGGCGACCTGGACCTGCCCACCGAGTACGCCCACACTGTGCCCCTGGGCCGCTACGCCGACCCCGACGAGGTCGCCGAGACCGTGCGCTACCTGGCCTGCGAGGCGCCCGAATACATGACCGGCACCTGCCTCGTCCTCGACGGCGGCCTGCGGGCCTGAGCGGACCGCCGTCGACCGGCAACCCGGCGCCCGGCGCGGCATCGAGACCAGCCGGCCCCGGAGAAGCGCACCAGCACCGATATCGCACGCCGCACACCGGCCGGTGTGAAGACGATCGCTATGCTGGGAGGCGACGTTGACGTTGTCGAAGCGGCCGCGCTCAAGGAGAGGCACCACGGCATTCTGGACGACGCCATCCTCCTGTGAGCAGGACCGGCAAGGAACGCCTGGACGACATCCTGGATGCTGCTCGCAGACTCGCCGACATCGTCGCGAAGGGACGGGACAACTACGACGACAGTTGGATCGTCCGCAGCGCGGTCGAAAGACAGCTGGAGGTCATCGGCGAGGCGGCTGGCCGACTGTCCGAGGGATTCGCCCTGGCCAGGCCCAGCTGGCCGATACGCCAGGCGAGGGCCGTCCGAAATCGCATCGTCCACGACTACCTCGACATCGATCGCGACACTCTCTGGAACACGATCGCCGTGAGTGTCCCCGAGTTTGCTTCGTTGAACTCGGACGATCTCGCGCGTGGCGGATCGGAACACGGGACCGGTCTCGCCGATACCTGAACCGCCTCGACGGTTCGGGCGTGCTCATCAGCCCACGGGGTGGAGGTCCCGGCTCCGGCCTGCGTGCGCGGCACGTTCAAGGCGAACGTACCGAGCGTGTGCGGAAGGGTCACTCCAGGAGGAGCGGCAGGTCCTGCCGGCGGATCTTGCCGCTGGCGGTGCGGGGGAAGTCCTCGACGAACAGCACGTGACGGGGCCGGCTGCGGCGGTCGACGTTGACGGTCACGAGTTCAATCACGTCCTCGGACCTCATCGACATGCCCGATGAGGTCCGAACCGCCGCCACGGGGATCTCGCCCCAGTCGGGGTCGGGCATGCCGAAGACCGCCACCTCCTCGACGGCGGGATGCGCCGCGATGACCCGCTCGAGCTGCGCCGGGTAGATGTTGATGCCGCCGGAGATGACGATCTCCTTCGAGCGCCCGACGATCGTCATGTATCCCTCGTCGTCGACGGTCCCCAGATCGCCCGTCAGCAACCAGCCGTCGGCGAAGGCGGCCGCGGTGCCGGCGGGATCACCCCAGTAGCCCGACATGACCTTGGCGGTGCGAACGGTGATCTCACCCACCTCACCCGGTGTCACCTCCGCGCCGTCGGGACGCCGCACAACGACCTCGGCGCCACTGATGGCACGGCCGACCGAACCCAGCCGAGGATCGTCGGGACCCGCCAGCGCGGCGTGATCGGTGGCCGTGAGCGCAGTCACGACGCCCACCGTCTCGCTGAGCCCGTAGCCGTGGTAAAGGCCGCAGTACAGCTCCTGGCGCATCCGCCATACCTGTTGCCGGGAACTCGGCGCTGTCCCGTAGACGAGCAGGCGGAGCGATGCCATCCGCTGGGGCGTGTACGCCTCGTGGTCGAGGATGCGGCGGATCTGCGTCGGCACGACGATGGCGCTGGTCACCCCGTGGGTCTCCACGGCTTCGATCCAGGCGCCCGGATCGAAGCGCCCCATGACGACGTGGGTGTGCGCCCCGGCGAGCATGGTGAAGATCCTTGCGGCGGCCGACGTGTGATGCAGCGGCGTCGACGTGAGGTACACCTCGTGTGCGCCGAATTCCTGAGACCTGACGTTGACCGTCGCGTTGGTCGTGAGCGCCGCGTGGCTGAGGCAGACCCCCTTTGGCCGGCCGGTGGTGCCGCTCGTGTAGACGATCAGGACGGTGTCGGACGGCTCCGGCAGCACCGGGAGTCCGGCCACGGGCGTCGCCAGCGCCGTGCCGTGCCGCGGGTCGCCCTCGACGACGACATCGAGTCCGGCCGCTCGCAGCGCCCCGGCGCCCGCCGCATCGGCGAACGCCAGGGTCGGACGAGCATCGGCGACCAGCCGCGCGACCTCCGGGTCCGCCAATTCAGTTGCCATCGGCACGCACGCCGCACCGATGCGGGCCGCGGCCAGGTAGATATCGAAGTGGAGCCGGCCGTTGGCGGCGCGAACCGCTATCCGATCGCCCCTCCCCACCCCCGTCGAGATGAGCCACGATGCCAAGCGGTCGACGCGGCTCGCAAGTTCGGCGTACGTAACCGCCTCACCGACGACGACGACAGCGTTCCGGCCGGGGGCCGACGCGGCCGCGGCGGCTAGCAGATCAGGGACGAGGCGGGCGGGGTGACGGTCCGACAACGGCCGGATCATGCCGGCGGAAGGTAGCGGATCCGCATCGGCGCTCCTGAGTCTGCATAACAGACCGCCCGGGGCACCAGGCAGGTGGCTGGGAAGCGGGTTCCGGCCTCCGCCGGAACGGCGGGCGGGGTAACTCGCAGCACTGCCCAGCAGTCTCCGAGGCCCGGCGGACCCTCGGCAGGGCTCACAAAGCCTGCACCGGCCAGGGAAGCTCGGCGCGGTCCACCACGCAACGCGCCGTGGGCAGGGAGTTGGCCACCTGGCAGATGCCCACGTCGGCGATCATGCCCAGCACCAGGGCGGTGTCGGCACGGGACAGCCCTGAGGCCGTCGTGCACCACGCCAGCATCTCGGCGAAGGCCTGCTTCGATCCCTCGTCGATGGTGCGGCCGGACACCACTGTGACCAGTTGGTCGACGCTCATGATTCTGGGCCAGGCCATCTCGGGCGGGCGGGGCGCGATCTCGACCGACACCTCCAGCCGGGTGCCCACCTCGGGCGCCTGGACGACCTCGCCGTCACCCATGCGCGCCTTGCTGTCACCGAAGTAGAGGTAGGCACCGTCGACTTCGACGGGAAGGACGACCGTGGCGCCCTCGCGGACCTGGTTGCAATCCATGTTCCCGCCATAGGGACCCTGCATCTTCGACAGCACGGTCTCGCGGTCCGGCGCCGTGGCGATGCAGCCGACGAGTGGGTGCGCCGCGATGCGAAGGTCGCCCAGGTGGACATGACCGTCACGCACCTCCAAGCCGTCGCAGGCGTACCACTCACCCCACCAATCGGCCGGCGACGTCGCCTCGCAGGTGCTCCAGGCGATGCTGCCCGGCGTGGTGACCTCGACGCTGTGCAACGTGATGGCGACGGCGTCGCCGCGCCCGGCACCCGTCACAACGATGGGGCCGGTCACCCCGTCGAGGTTCTCCTGCACCCACGCCAGCGCCTCCGGGGTGAACCCGTCGGGGTGCCGGAAGCGCCGCGTGAAACAGTCCTCGGTCTCCACCACGAAGACCTCGCCGGGCTCGACCGTGCCGATGGGGGTGTGCTCGCCGCTGTAGGTGAACTTCAGGTCGTCGGGTTCGAAGATCTGCACGCCGGGGGTCCAGCCGCTAGATGAGCACCGGTCGCGGCACCATCAGGCCTCGTGACCATGGATTCCGGCCTCCGCCGGAATGACGATGTGGTGGCAGTCCGTGCCGCACGAGAACCGTCGCCGACCGCTAGTCCCGGCGCAGGGCCTTGCAGTTCTCGCGCACCAGCCGGAGTTGCTCGGTGAGCCCCAGATCTGCATCGGACCGGCGGGCGGTGGCGTCGTGGCGCATGCGGGTCCGCAGATGGATGTCGGCGACTGTCGGCGCGCAGAACGGCACGTCGTCCCCGTCGACGTCCTCGAGCCAGACGTGGCGGGGAACGTTCTTGCCGCAGTAGGCGCAGTTGTACACGTCGAAGGAGAGGTACATGGGCTCCCGCTCGATCCAGCGGCCGCTCATAGCACCGCTCCCGTCGGTGCCGGCGTGGTGGGCCTGCTGCGGTTCACGACACTGCCGCCCTCGCCGCCGTCGGTACGGCGTCCCAGGCACCGTTGCGGCGCTTCACGACCAGGCCGTAGTCCCGCTGCGCCGCCTCGGCCGTCACCAGACCCTCGGCCACGTCGGCCACCACTCTGTCGGCCGAGCGGTCGAGCGGGTCGCCCCAGCCGCCACCGCCCGGCGCCACGATCTTCACCTGGTCGCCGCGGCGCAGGCGGATGTTGGAGAACTTGGAGGGTGACATCGTGCCGAACTGCTCGCTGAAGGTGCTCCAGGACTCCTCGCCGGCGAGACGCACGTAGATGCCGCTGTTGGCGCCCGGCTTGCCGCCATGGATGCCGAAGGGGTCCACGAGCATCCGGTTGAAGATGGCGCTGACGGTCACCTCGTCGGCCACCATGGTCAGGATGCGCTCGATGCCCAGTCCGCCCCGGTTCAGCCCCGGGCCGCCGGAGTCCTCCAGCAGGCGGTAGGAGTCGACCCGCAGCGGGTAGCGGGTCTCGAAGACCTCCACGGGCGTGTTGCGGCAGTTGCCGTTGATCACGATGATCTGGCTGTTGCCGTCGGCAGCGGGCCGCCCGCCCCAGCCGATGCCCTCGAAGTGGAAGTGCGAGTACAGATCGCCACTGTCGGGGTGCTGGCCACCGAACAGGAAGCAGCAGGAGGTGCCGCCGAGTGAGGCCGGGATCCGCTCAGGCAGGGGGTCTGCGAGGGCGCCGAAGATGATGTCGGTGATGCGGGGGGAGACCTCCGTGTTGCCGCCCACCAGCGGCGCCGGGAACTCGCAGTTCACGATGGTGCCCGGCGGGGCGATGATGTTGATCGGCCGGTAGCAGCCCTCGTTGCGCGGGATGGTGGGGTCGGTGATGTGCATGAAGGCGTTGTAGACCGCCGAGGCCGTCACGGCGTAGGTGGCGTTCATGGGGCCGGCCGCCTCACCGTCCGAACCGGTGAAGTCGCAGGCGACATTGCCGCCGTCCACGACGACCGTGCAGTCGATCACGTACGAGCCCTCGGCCACGCCGTCGTCCTCGATGACGTCGCTGAAGCGGTACTCGCCGTCGGGGATGCGCCTGATCTCCTCCTGCATCCTCCGCTCGGCGATGCCGATCAAGTCCTCGGTGGCAGTCGTGACGGTGTCGTATCCGTACGTGTCGATCAGGCTCGTGAGCCGTCGCTCAGCCACGTTCAGCGAGCCGACCATGGCCATCAGGTCGCCGTAGGTCACCTTGGGCGTGCGGTGGTTTGCGAAGATGATCTTCCAGACGTCCTCCTGTTGCACGCCCTCGCGCTGGAGCCACAGCGGCGGGATGCGCAGCCCCTCCTGGAAGATGTCGGTGGCGTCGCCGGCCAGCCCGCCGGGGGCCTTGGCCCCCGGTTCGGCCAGATGCGCGCAGTTGGCAACGAAACCCACGATCTCGTCGCCACAGAAGACCGCCTTGAGCAGCGTGTGCTCGGGGATGTGGCCGCTGCCCCGGTAGGGGTCGTTCATGATGATGACGTCGCCCGGCTTGTACACGTCGGGACCCAGTTCGTCGAGCATCCACTCCACGGTGAACTTGATCGTGCCGATCTGGGAGGGGCAGAACTCGGCCTGGGCGCTCAAACGGCCCTTGGCATCGAACAGCACGCAGGAGAAGTCCAGCGACTCGTTGAACATCGGCGAGTAGGCGGTGCGCATCATGGCGATGCCCATCTCGCGGCAGGTGGTGGCCAGATAGTTGTCGATGACCGTGAGCGTGACCTGGTCGGCCACGAGACCGGCTGCCACCGACGGGGTCGCCGGCGGCGTCAACAGGGCGGTCATGGGGTCACCTCCACCATCAGAATGTCCTCGGGGGTTCTGCGGATCCGCATCCCGGGATCCACGAGCGTAGTTGACCCCTCCTCAGCGACGATGAGGGGACCTTCGAGCACCTCGTCGACCGGCCTTGCCCGCCCGTGCGGCACCGGGCAACGCACCATCCCCGCCTGCCAGATGCGGACACAGCCGCGACGACTCGGCTCACGATGCCGCAGCCCTCGCCGCCGTCGGGGTAGCGACCCAGGCGCCGTCGCAGCGCTCGACGACGAGGCCGTACTCGCGCGACGCCGCTTCGGGCGTCACGAGCCCCTCGGCCACGTCGGCCAGCACCCTGTCGGCCGGGCGCTCCAGCGGATCGCCCCAACCGCCGCCGCCCGGCGCCAGGATCCTGACCTGATCGCCCCGGTGGAGGAGGATGTTGGAGAACTTCGACGGCGACATCGTCCCGAACTTCTCGCGGAACGTGCTCCAGGACTCCTCGCCGGCGAAGCGCACGAAGAGGCCGCTGTTCGCACCGGGCTTGCCACCATGGATCCCGAACGGGTCCACCAGCATCCGGTTGAAGAGGGCGCTGACGGTCACCTCGTCGACCACCATGGTCAGGATGCGCTCGATGCCCAGGCCGCCGCGGTTGAGCCCCGGGCCCCCGGAGTCCTCCAGCAGGCGGTAGGACTCCACGCGCAGCGGGTAGCGGGTCTCGAAAATCTCCACGGGGGTGTTCCGGGCGTTGCCGATGATGACGATCACCTGGCTGTCGCCGTCGGCGGCCGGTCGACCGCCCCAGCCGACCCCCTCGAAGTGGAAGTGCGAGTACAGGTCACCGGTGTCGGGGTGCCGGCCGCCGAACAGGAAGCAGCAGACAGTGCCGCCGTGGGCCGCCGGGATGCGCTCGGGCAGCGCATCGGCGAGAGCGCCGAAGATGATGTCGGTGATGCGGGGGCTGAGTTCGGTGTTGCCGCCCACCAGCGGCGCCGGGAACTCGCAGTTCACGATGGTGCCCGGCGGGGCGATGATGTTGATCGGCCGGTAGCAGCCCTCGTTGCGCGGGATGGTGGGGTCGGTGATGTGCATGAAGGCGTTGTAGACCGACGAGGCCGTCACCGCGTAGGTGCCGTTCATGGGGCCGGCCGCCTGGCCATCCGAGCCGGTGAAGTCGCAGGTCACAGCGCCGCCGTCCACCACGACCGTGCAGTCGACGACGTAGGACCCCTCGGCCACGCCGTCGTCCTCGATGATGTCGCTGAATCGGTACTCGCCGTCGGGAATGCGGCGGATCTCCTCGGACATCCGCCGCTCGGCAATGCCGATCAGATCCTCGGTGGCTGTCGTCACCGTCTCGTAGCCGTAGGTGCCGATGAGGCTGGTGAGCCGCCGCTCGGCCACGTTCAGCGAGCCGACCATGGCCATGAGATCGCCATAGGTCACCTTGGGCGTGCGGTGGTTGGCGAAGATGATCTTCCAAACGTCCTCCTGGGGGACGCCCTCCCGCTGCAGCCACAGCGGCGGCAGGCGCAGTCCCTCCTGGAAGATGTCGGTGGCATCTCCCGCCAGCCCGCCGGGTGCCTTGGCTCCAGGCTCGGCCAGGTGGGCGCAGTTGGCCACGAAGCCCACGATCTCGTCGCCATGGAACACCGCCTTCAGCAGCGTGTGCTCGGGAATGTGGCCGCTGCCCCGGTAGGGGTCGTTCATGATGATCACGTCGCCGGGCCTGTACACGTCGGGGCCCAACTCGTCGAGCATCCACTCGACGGTGAACTTGATCGTCCCGATCTGGGAGGGGCAGAACTCCGCCTGGGCGATCATCCGCCCGGTGGCATCGAACAGCACGCAGGAGAAGTCCAGTGCCTCGTTGAACATCGGCGAGTAGGCGGTGCGCATCATGGCGACGCCCATCTCGCGACAGGTCGTGGCCAGGTAGTTGTCGATGACCGTGAGCGTGACCTGATCGAGGGCGAGGTCGGCGGCACCCGGCGGGCTCTCCGGCGGCACGAGCAGGGCGGTCACGGGCTCACCTCCAGAATCAGGACATCCTCCGGCGTCCGGCGCACCCGCATCGCCGGTTCCACGAGCGTCGTGGAACCCTCCTCGGAGATGATCAGCGGACCTTCGATGACATCATCGATCGCCACCGCCCGGCGGTGCAGCACGCGGCACCGAACCAGCCCCTCGCCGCCGAAGTGCACCTGCCGGGCACCCTCGAGGCGGCCGGTCTCCGGTTGCACGCGAGCCAGACGCGGATGGGGGATGGCGCCGATGGCCGAGACCCGGAAACTGACCATCTCGATGACGGCGTCGGCGATCACGTACTCGTACATGGCCCGGTGACGGTCGTGGAACGCCTGGTAGGCCAGTTGCAACTGCGCCGCGGCGCCCTCGGCGTCGAGGGCGTCGATCGGCGGGACCTCCACCTCCGTCTCGTAGTTCTGACCCAGGTAGCGCATGTTGATGGCGTAGCGCAACTCGCAGCGCCCCTCGAAGCCCTGGGTACGCAACTCCTCGGTGGCGGCCCGGGCGATGGTGGCGAAGCGTTCGGCCACCTCGGCGGGGCCGACCCTGTCGGAGCGGAACGACTGGGTCCAGAGCTTGTCGACGCGCAGATCGCCGAGTAGCAGCCCCAGCGCCGAGAAGCTTCCCGGGAAGGGGGGAACCACCAGCGTGGGGATGTGCAGCTTGCGTGCCACCGCGGCGCCGTGCAGTGGGCCGGCGCCGCCGAAGGCCAGCAGCGCGAAGTGGCGCGGGTCGTGGCCCCGGTCGATGCTCACCATGCGGATGGCGTTGGCCATGTTCTCGTCCGCTATCTCCACCACGGCCTGCGCGAACTCCAGCGGGGACATGTCCAGCCCCGCCGCCATCTCGGCCGTGGCACGGCGGGCGAGGTCCTCGTCGAGGCGCATGGCCCCGCCGCAGAAGTAGTCCGGGTCGAGATGGCCCAGCATCAGGTTGGCGTCGGTGAGGGTGACCTCCCGCCCGCCGGCTCCGTAGCAGATGGGGCCGGGGTCGGCGCCGGCGCTCTGCGGACCCACCTGCAGGAACCCGCCGGCGTTGACCCAGGCGATGGAGCCGCCGCCGGCGCCCACCGTGTGGATGTCCATGAGCGGGATCGCCGCCGGGATGCCCCACTCCACCTCGTAGGAGGTGGTGTAGCCCACCTCACCACCCAGGATGAGCGCCACATCCGCGCTGGTGCCGCCCACGTCGATGGTCACCACGTTGTCGAGCCCCAGCAGGCCGGCCACGTGACGGCTGGCCACGGCGCCTCCCGCTGGTCCGGACATGGCCAGGTGGATCGGGTGATCGGCAGCCGCCTCGGCGTTCATCAGGCCACCGTTGGACTTCATCATCGCCCAGTTGACATCGATGTCGGCTGCCGCCAGGCCGGCGGCGAGGCCGGCCACATAGCCCTGCATGAGCGGCTTGACGTAGGCGTCGGCGATGACGGTGCTGGAGCGCTCGTACTCGCGCCAGATGGGGGCCACCTCGTGACTCACCGACAGCGGCAGGTCACCGAACCGCTCCCGCAAGGCTCGCGCCAGCGCCTGCTCGTGGTCCGTGTTGAGGTAGGAGAAGAGGAGGCACACCGCCAGCGCCTCGAGTTCGCCGTTGGCGGCGATCCGGTCGCACAGGTCGTCGATTGCCTCGGAGGTCAGCGGCGTCAGCACCTCACCGTCGGCCGTGATGCGCTCGGCGAGGCCGAAACAGTCCCGCCGGCTTACCAGCAGCGGCCGGGGCTTGTTCCAGGTCAGGTCGTAGAGGAACTGACGGTTGACACGCTGGATGTACGGGATGTCCTCATGACCGGCCGTGCAGATGAACCCCACCCGGGCGCCGGCTCGCTGGATCATGGTGTTCGTGGCCACGGTTGTGCCGTGGACCAGGAAGGCGATGGCGTCGGGATCGACGCCGGAGGCCACGATGGCGCCCAGGAACGCCCGCAGTGGCTCCGCGGGCGTCGACGCCACCTTGCGCGAGGTGACCGTGCCGTCGGAGGCGTCGAAGGAGATCAGATCGGTGAAGGTGCCGCCGGTGTCTATCCCGATACGGACCGAGGTCATGGTGCCCCGCCGTTCATGCTGCGGTTGATCCTGCAGATCATGTCCCTCCCGGTCAGTTCAGCGGTTCACCGGTGGTCATCATGGCAGCGAACGGGTGCGTGCCGGAAACCGCCGTCGGGCAGAAGTTGAGCGTCTCGCCCCGCACGCCCCAGTCAACCGTGACGATCTCCCCGGTGTCGTCGACGCTAATGAACAGGGTTGCATGGTCCGGACCGCCGAAGCAGACGTTCGTGGGTGACGTTCCGCCGCAGGGGATCCGGTCCACCTCGGCGCCGTCGGTGTCGTAGGCGAACACGTGGCCCGACCCGAAGTGGGTCACGAGAAGGTTCCCCTCGGTGTCGAACGCCATCCCGTCGGGACCCGAGACCGGTGCATCGGGCACCGCCGGCTGGCGGCAGAACAGTCGCCGGTTCGCCGCCCGGCCGGGCGCGATCACGTCGTAGACCCACACGCAGCGGCGCAGGGTCTCGGCCACGTAGAGACGGCCGCCACGCAGGGCGATGCCGTTGGGGAAGGCCATGCCGCCCGCGATCCGGTGCAGTTCGTCGGCGCGGGCGTCATAGCCGTACACGCCCCCGATCGGGTTCTCCAGCGAACTCCCCCAAGGATCGGTGAGGTAGCAACTGCCATCGATGTCGAAGCACAGGTCGTTGGGGCCGTTCAGCGGCTCGTCGCCGAAGGAATCCACCCAGCGGCTGCGCGCCCCATCGGGGCCGACACGCAGGATTGCCCGGTGGCCCTCGTCGGTCACGTACAGGGCCCCGTCGGGGCCGAACGCCAGCGCTGCGGGCAGTCCCACCACACCCTCCGCACTGGTGTTGAACAGCCGCTGCGTCCTGCCCGGCGCGCTCTGATGGGTGGCGGTGATGTCGCCACCGCGGGTCGGCCGGGCCTCGTCCCTCGTGAAGGAGCAGACGTTGAGGATCCATCCCCCGGGACCGGCCGTCGGGCCCTCCGGAGCACACAGCTGCGAGGCGAAAACTTGCGGATCGGTCAATGCGGCAGCCGATTTGTGTCGTCCGAACCTGTCGCGCCCGGATGGCTGGGGGGTCCCGCGGTCGGAGCACGACGCGAGCTGCCGCCCGATGGATTCCGGCCTGCGCCGGAATGACAGAACGGCAGCGGTCGGAGCAAGCCCGACATCAGGCAGCTAGCCGCCGACCGCCTCGCGCAGGCGCCCGACGAGCCGGTCCACCTCCGCCAGGGTCTCCGGGTCGGGGTCGTAGCCCAGCGGCCCTCGCCTTCGCTTACTCGGGATGACCCCCTGGGCGACCAGGAGATGCTTCTCGATCGCCACGAAGGCGTCGAGGCTGTCCATGAGCGACACGAGGCGGGCCAGCGGATCGGCGATGACCTCGATGCGCGCCTCGTCGCCGGTCTCCAACGCCCGCCACAGGGCAACCAGCGCCCAGGGGGTGTCAGCGGCCGGCATCGTTCCGACGATGCCGCGCCGGTAGTTGTCCACCAGCGCGATCCCTCCGGAGCCTTCGAAAACGCGCGCCCGGCCCCCGGTGGCGTCGCGCAACTCGGTCAGCCGCGGGCCGATGGGCACCGCCTCGGGTTTGAACAGCACGCGCTCGCCGTAGGCATCCAGCAGGTCGGCCTGCATCTTGATCGACATCGGCCGGCCCACGTAGCCGCTGGCGTCCTGCACCACCACGGGGATCGCGATCGCTGCCAGCAACGCCTCGTAGTAGGCCGACAGTTCGCCGTCGGGCACACCCACCGAGATGGGTGGGATGGCCATGACCGCCGTGGCGCCGACGCTCTCGGCATGGCGGGCCAGATCCACCGCCACCTTCGTGCTCTCGGCCCCCACCGAAACGATCACCGGCCCGTGCGGAAGCCCCAGGCTGCAGGACAATTCGGCGAGATCCCGGCGCTCGGTGGTGCTCAGCCGGAGCACCTCGGAGACCATCGCCAGCACGATCCCGTCGACTTCGCACTCGTACACGAAATCGATCTCGGCGGCGAGGGCGGCGGCGTCGATGTCATCGTTGTCGTCGAAGGGGGTCTGGAAGACCGGGAACACCCCGGCCAGCGCTTCGGGGGGATACTGCACGGCGGCGATGCTAACCGAGCAGGCCGCCGGGGCTCGCCCGCAGGATCAGACGGTGGCTCACTCAACCGCCGGCACGCCGATGCCCGCCTTCGAAGACCTCAGTTGTGTTTTCTGGCGAATACCCCAACAAGAGCTGCTCGGACACGACAACTGCCGACATTTCCGATCCTTCAGCGGCCGGGGCGCCAGAGGGCTCCGATGGGCAGCGCCCAGATCCGGTCGTCGATGCGGAAGGGGAACTTGCCGGTGTAGAGCACCGCCCCGAGGTGGAGGTCGTCGCCGAGTTGGTCGCGCAGCCAGAGCAGGTTGCGGGCGTCGCGCCGATCCACCGCAGTGGAGGACTTCACTTCCAGGGCCACGATGCTGCCCCCGCGCTCCAGCAGGATGTCCACCTCTTTGCCGTTGCGGTCGCGATAGTGGAACATCTCTGTGCGCTCCGATGCCGACTCGAGATGCGGCAGCAACTCGCTGACTACGAAGGTCTCCATGAGTTGTCCGATGAGAGCGGCATCGCGAATGAGACCGACGGCGTCGATGTTGAGCAGATGAGCGGCCAGGCCCGGATCCACGACATGGATCTTGGGGGATCGGGTGAGGCGCTTTAGGCGCCGACTGTGCCAAGCAGGTACTCGGACGATGATCGACAGGTCCTCCAAGAGTTGCAGATGGGCGTCGACCGTGGCGTGGCTGGTGCCGGCATCGCGTGCCGTGGCCTGCTTGTTCTGCTCGAGAGCGGTGCGTGCCGCACAGGAGTTGAGGACCGCGCGAACCTTCTGCGGCCTGGGCCTGTTGTCCGACACCGTGGAGGCGTCCACCTCGGCGAGATGGCTGATGTACGCGTCGAACCAGCGGCCGCGACCGCGACCCTCGCGGCCCAGCACCGCAGGCAGCCGTCCCGCCACAATACGTTCGACGTAGTCGCTCCTCGACAGGTTGCTCGCCGCATACTGAGGGAGGCGGGGACCGAACAGAGCCTCGACGGGATTGTAGGTGTTGTCGTGCTCGATCTCGCCCTGGGTAAGGCCGAACATCCGTACCCTGATGAGCCTTCCGGTCCCCGGCCACATGGCCCTCGTGCCGGGAGCCCGAACCGAGCCGGTCATGACGAACCGCCCCGGCTTACGTGAGAGGTCGGCGTCGATCGCCCGCTTCACGGCGCCGATGATCTCGGGCGCTTCCTGCCACTCATCCACGACCACGGGCTCGACCGCCGACGCCAGCACCCCGTCGGAATCCTCGCGCACCGATTGGCAGATGCTCGGCACGGAAAGATCGATGGTGTCGCTTGCGAAAACGGCGGCGGACGTCGACTTGCCGCTGCCACGAGGGCCCACGACCAGCACCGCGGGGAACTCGGGCAGCAATTCGTCGCCCAACAGCCGCTCAACGATGCGGGGAAACCTGATCTCCATACCGCGAAGGCTACCGCCAAAATGGCAACATTGAATAATGCGAACTCTTCACTGCACTATTTGCGAGCGTTATGATGAGGATATTGCGAACTAGATACTGTTGGATTTGCGGACTCTCGACTGCGGAGATTGCCAAGATCATCTTCGGCGCAGGGGCAGGTCGTGGCCCGCCGAGTCCGGGGGGGCTCTCGCTACAGTTCCCCTCGCAGCCAGCGGGCGAGGGCCTTGTGGGGGTCGGCGATCTCGTCCGGCGAGCCGTACCAGTAGTCCTCCCAGCCGTCCTCCGGCAATCCCGTGAACAGCATGAGGTTGAGGGGGTATGTCTCGCTGTCGGCGCAGCGCCGGAAGTCGTCGCGGAACAGGAACGTGGGCTTGCCCCAGGCGATCGCCATGCCCAACTCCACCATGACGCCCTCGTCGGGCGGGCAGCCGTTCACGACCGCGAAGATGCCGTCGGCCTCGCGCACGAGCCGCAGGTCGTTCTGCCCGACGTTGTAGGCCCACCCGGGCCGGCCGATCCAGCCCTCCTGGTCACCCAGTGCGAAGGGCTCCCACGGCTCCGCGCCGATCGCTTCGAGGGCGGCGATCAGTTCGTTGAGCGGCCCGGCACGCTGGGCCGGCGAGAACCCGTAGGGATTCGCCAGGTACAGGGTCTTGCGCTTGCTCACAGCGCGCCCAGGGCGAGGTTGCGCGAGTCGACCCCCGGGCCAGGGACCGATGCCCGGAACACCGGGAACGATACGGCGGTCGGATCCGGTGCGCAGGCCACGCGGCGATGCTACCCAGGATGCTCGCGCTGGACCGAACGACGTGAAGCACCGCCCGGGGTGGAGGCAGCCTCGGGAGGAAGTAACTAGGGTTCCGGTGGCCGGGACGGCGATCCGGGGGGGACGTCATGACAGCCAGCGGGAACGACCGTCCAGAAGTCGCGGGCGCAGCCCCGGGAAGCCCACGGGTCGGATTCATCGGCCTCGGGAACATGGGATGGCCGATGGCCGCCCACGTCGCTGCCGCGGGATTGCCGCTGCGCGTCCACAACCGGACCCGGAGCAAGGCCGAGGCGTTCGTGGAGCACGTGCGGTCGGCTGCGGGCGACAGCAGCGTCGACGTGCAGATCTGCGAGACGCCGGCGGAGGTGGCGGCGGCAAGCGACGCCACTCTGAGCATCGTCTCCGACGACGCCGCCGCCACCGAAGTGTTCGCAGGGGCCAATGGCGTGGCCGCGGGCATCACGCCGGGCGCCGTGGCCGTGGAGATGAGCACCATCAGCCCGACGTGCGTCCATCACCTCGCCGGTGTTATGGATTCGGCCGGCGCCAAACTGGTGGACGCCCCGGCCGGTGGCAGCGTCTCGACGGCAGAGGCCGGGGTGCTCCTCATGATCGCCGGAGGTGACAGTGACGCCGTCGAACAGGCGCGGCCGGCGCTGGAGCCCTTCAGCGGCAGGATCGCCCACGTCGGCGGCCAGGGATCCGGGGCGGCCATGAAGCTGGCCCTCAACACGCTGGTGCACGGTCTCGTCAACAGCATCGCCGAAGGCCTCGTGCTGGCCGAGAAGGCCGGGATCGACCGCCTGGTGGCCTACGACGTGTTCGCCTCGAGCCCGCTGGGCTCACCGTTCTTCCAGTACCGGCGCGACTGGTACGAACGTCCCGGCGAGCAGCCCGCCATCTTCCGCCTGGACCTCGCCATCAAGGACCTGCGTCTGGCGCTGGATCTGGCCGCAGCGTGCGGGGTGGACCTGCCGCAGATCGCCAGCAATCATCGCTCGCTGCAGGCCGCGTCGGCAGCCGGGTTCGGCGACTACGACGTCGCCGGCGTGGCGGAGTCGTTGCGCGGCAACCGGAGGGACCCCGAGTAGCCCATCGGCACCGACCGCGCGACGACGATCGATTCCCGACGCGGGCGCGTCGTCGTTCCGGCAGCCGCCGGAACGATGGAGGAGTCGTGTCGCGGCACTCCCCGGCTGCGCGCTAGCCGGAGCCCACCGGGTGCTGTAGATCGAATGCGTCGTGGAGAGCAGTCACGGCTCCCACGACGTCGCTCTCGCCGACGACGCAGGAGATGCGGATGGCCGACGTCGAGATCATCTCGATGTTGATGCCCGCGGCGCCGAGCGTCTCGAACATGGTGGCGGCCACGCCGGGATTGGTCTTCATCCCGGCCCCGACGAGGCTGACACGGGCGATAGTGGCGTCGATGGTGACGGTTCCCGCCCCGATTTCGGTCGCGAGGGCCTGCGCCAGTGACCTGCTGGCCTCGAGTTGGCCTCGGGGCACGGTGAAGGAGATATCGGTCACGCCGTGCTCGGAGACGTTCTGCACGATCATGTCGACGTTCACGTCGAGGTCGGCGAGGCGGCGGAACAGCGTGCCGGCGATGCCGGGACGGTCGGGCACGCCGGGGACGGTGATCTTGGCCTCGGACGTGTCGTGCGTGACGGCCGAGACGATGGCCTGCTCCATGTCGGGATCCTCCTCGTCGATCCAGGTACCCGGCTCCCAGGTGAACGCCGAGCGAACGTGCAGTCGCACGCGCCGGGCGCGGGCCACCTCGACCGAGCGCATCGCCGGCTTCGGGCAGCCGGTGGCGGTCATCTCCAGCATCTCGTCGTACGACAGCCCGCCGATGCGCCGGGCCCGGGGCACGACGCGGGGGTCGGCCGTGAACACACCGGACACGTCGGTGTACAGCTCGCAGGCGTCCGCGCCGAGCACGTGCGCCAGCGCCACCGCCGTGGTGTCCGAACCGCCGCGGCCCAGGAACGTCACGTCACGGGCCACCGAGACCCCCTGCGAGCCGGCGACGACCGGCACCCGCCCCTCGGCGATGGCAACGCGCACCCGCTCGGGGCGGATCTCCACGATGCGGGCGTTCTGGTGCGTCGTATCGGTCAGGAATCCGGCCTGGCTTCCCGTCAGCGACTCCGCCGAGACGCCACGATCGTGCAACGCCATGCACATCAGTGCCGTGGCCTTGCGTTCACCGGCCGTGATCAGCATGTCCATCTCGCGGCCGGGGCGCCGGTCGGCGACCGCGGCGGCGAGGCGGAGCAGCTCGTCGGTCTCGCTGCCCATCGCGCTGATAACGAGGACGACGTCGTCGCCGTGCAGCCGCCGGAGTTGCACCTGCTCGGCGATCTCTCGCATGCGCTCGGGCGTGGCCACCGAGGTGCCGCCGAACTTCTGGACCAGTAGTGCCATCGCCGCCACGGTAACGCCGCCCGACGCAACTCTGCGCCCCGCCCACCGGTAGCTTCTAGGCCATGAGCAAAGAGAAACGCGCCCGGCAGAAGGCTGGAACGCAGGCCCGGCGGGAGGCGGCGAAGGAAGCGGCGGCGCGAGCCAAGAGAAGGCGCACGATCATCAGGGTCGGTGTCATCGCGCTTGCCGTCGTAGGCGTCTTCCTCGGCATCACGCTGAGCGGCGGTGACGACGAACCCGAAGTGACCGCCCCGCCGCCGCCTGTCGGTGCAGACGTCGTCGCCGAGCCACCCGGCCAGGAGGACGGCACGACTGACACTGACGGCACGGCCGATGACGCCATGATCGGCGAGGCCCCCATTGGCTCGACGACGGTGCCCGCGACCGTCGGCGACGAGGCGACCGAGGACTCCAAGGGCGACGAGATGACCGACGAGCCCGCCGACGAACCATCCACCGAACCCGACCTTTCCGGCGACGAGGCGTCGGAGGAATCGGGCGTCGACAACGAAGCAGCCGAGGCGGCCCCGACCGGCGGTCCGAACTACACGCCCTACGCACCGGGCAACTACGGCACCGCGCCGTGCGCTCCTCCCGCGGGAGCAGACGCGCCGGTGCTCGACTTCGCCGGCGCCCCGATGGCGTGCATCGACACCTCGGTCCCCCATACGGCCGTCTTCGACACGTCCCGGGGCGTCGTGCGGGTGGAACTGGACGTGACCAACACGCCGGGCACCGTGAACAGCTTCGTCAACCTGGCGCGCTTCGGCTACTACGACGACACCCTGGTCCACCGCAGCGCTCCGAGCATCGGCATCCTGCAGGGCGGCTCGCCGCACACCAACAGCGCCGCCGACCCGGGCCCGGGCTACACGTTGTGGGACGAGGGCACCGGCTTCACCTACCGGCCGGGGCAGTTGGTGATGGCCCGCCGTGGCGAACCCAACAGCGCCGGTGCGCAGTACTTCTTCACGGTCACGCCGGACGCCGGGCTGCTCGACAGCCAGGGCACCTACGTGGTCTTCGGCGAGGTGCTCGAAGGCCTCGACGTACTCGCCGACATCCTCGACAGCCACGTGGACATCCCGGACAATCCCCTCGGCGGCGCCCCTGATCCGCCCGTCGTCGTCAACAGCGTCAGCGTCGAAGTGGGCTGATCCGGCCGGCGCGCTCCCCGCCTCGCACCCAGCGACCTCACGCCAACGGGGAACCCACCACCCCCATCAACCGGGGACATCCTCCCCGGTTGTCTCACGTAGGCAGGGGAGCGGCGCATCAGGTGCGGGGCGGGCCGACGCGGAACTCCCGGCCGGCCCGCTGCCGGTCAGTAGCTGAGCCAGCAGGTGGCGGTGCCGTCGGGGCGTAGAGCGCAGGTGTGCCACTGACCGGCGGCGACGGCGTTGAAGGGGCCCGGTGGGGGTTCGCGGGGAACGCCGGGCGGCGGGTCGTCGTAATCCTGGTCGATATCGGCGGGGCCGTCGCCCCAGCAGGCGATCTCGCCATCGCTGCGCAGCGCGCAGGTGTGCCACTGACCGGCGCCGAGAGCGGTGAACTCACCGGGGGGACTGTCGGTCTGGTCGTGGCGGTCATCGCCCCAACACACCACCCCGCCGGAGGCGCCGATGGCGCAGGTGTGCGCGAACCCCGCCGCAATCGCACTGTAGGGCGGGTCGTCCAACCACGACGGCGGCCCCGCAGTCTGGCCACTCCCGTTGCCGCCCCAACACTCGATCCGCCCCGCGCGGTCGACAGCGCAGACGTGGCTGCTCTCCTCGGACGGGTGTGCGGCCCAGAAGTGCACGACGTAGCCGGAGCCGGCGCTGACCTGCGCGTACGGTCCCGGTGTTCGTTCCTGACCGGGTGGCTCGCTGCCCGGACAGACGAGTTCGCCAGTGGCCAGCAGGCCGCACCGTCCGGCCACGTCGATCAAGTCCTCAGACGGTGACAGCGCGAGGTCCACCACACGAACTTCGTCGCGCACGAACCCCAAGCAGGTGATGGCCCCGCCGACACCTAGCCCACAGACCTCCCACGCGCCGACGTCGATGCCGGTGAATTCGCCGTCGGGGGAGCCGCCGGTGCCGTGGCATTCCACCGTGTGGTCAGCGAGCATGCCGCACGTGTGATACCAACCCGAGTCGAGTGCGACGTACGGCCCTCCGGGCAGCTCGCCGTTCACCCACGCCAAATCCTCGGACACGCCGACAGGTTCGGCGCCGCCCTGGTCACGCTCGACGACGGCGGTGGGCGCGTCGGGGTCGGGCACGCCGAGGCCTGGGTGCCAGCGCGGGCTCCAGCACTCCAGCGCCCCGCCGAGGCGGATCCCGCAGGCAGAGTTGCCGTAGCTGCTGACGGCACTGAACTCCCCGCCGGGGAACGTCCCCCGCCACGTCGGATCGTCGAAATCAGGTGAAGCGAAGACTTCCTCGGGCTCGACATCGACCCACGACGGACCCCAACACTCCGTCTCGCCGTCGGGACGCAGACCGCACGCCACGATGCCCTCCAGCCCCTGCGGCACCTCGATCGCCACGAACGGCCCCGGCGGAGGGTCCGCCAGGCCGTAACGGTTCGACCCCCAGCACACCGCCTCGCCGTCGCGGCGAAGACCGCACGATTGCCTCCTGACCCCCCTCTCGGCCACAGCCACAGCGACGAACCGGCCCGGCGGCGGCGCCGCCGCGCCCCACGTATTGTCGCCCCAACACGCCACGTCGCCGCCGGGGCGCAGCCCGCAGGCGTGCGAGCGGGTCACGCTGAGCGCCGTGAACGCCCCGCCGGGAACCTCCCCGAGCCAGTCCACCCGCCCCCAGCACACCGCCCGCCCGTCGGGGCGGAGGCCGCACGCCGCGTCATAGCTAACGTCGATCGCCGCGAACACCCCGGCCGGCGGGCGCAGGCGCGCCTCGCCATCGCCCCAACACACGATCTCCCCGCCCACGCGCACGGCGCACACCGAGCCGTCGGCGCCAAGAATCCCTGACCAACCCACGTCGAACGCCATGAACGGTCCGGGCGGGATCGGATCAGCCGCCCACCCCGGGCACCTATCAATGTCGCCGCATCGGTCGGGGCGCGCCGCGCCCCAGCACACAACCTCACCGTCGGCGCGCAGACCGCACGAGAACAACGAACTCACGGCCACGTCCGCGAAACTCCCCGCCGGCGGCGTCGACTGCCCGTGATGGGCACCCCCGTAGCCGCCCACGCGACCCGGCGGCCAACACGCCACAGCGCCGTCGACGCCCACGCCGCAACCATGATTCGCACCCACGTCCACGGACACGAACGGGCCCTCATCAACGAGACGCCCCTCCGGAGGGCCGCGGGAATACCCGCCCCAGCACACCACCGCCCCGTCGGCGCGCACCGCGCAGGCCGATCGGTACCCCACCGACACCGACACGAAGCGGCCCGCCGGCCGCACACCGTTCGAGCACACCAGCGCACCGTCCACGCGCACTCCGCAGGTCGTCCACAGACCGTGCCCCACCGCCACGTACTCGCCGTCCAGCGGCGAGAACACCTCCGCAGAATCTCGCCCCCAACACACCAACAACCCGCCGACACGGATCCCGCACGCACTCCCGTAGCTCACACTCACCGCCGAAAACATTCCCTCCGGCGACTCACCCCCCAAGTAGTAGTTCCAACACTGCACCGAACCATCCGCCCGCAAACTGCAACCGAAGTCGTCCGCGCCCAAACTCACATCCACGAACCCCGGCGCGGCGACGTCCACCGCCGGCGGCGGCGTCGCAGTCTTCGCGTCGGACGCGTCGCAGGGACCCGCCAACAGCGTCACCAACGGCACCACGAACGCCCCCAACCGCACCTGCATCACGGCCGCACCCTACGCCCCGCCCGCCGCGCCACCGGCGGACAAGGACCGCGCATCACGCGGCGGGGACGGTCGCGGCTCACGGTTCCATGTCGGCCTGCTCGGCGAAACACTCCACACAACCAGTCTCGACGCCGGCCACGGCGGCGAGCATGTCCTCCGCATCGCCCTCAGCGTCGACACGACGGGCACTCGCCGACACCGGGATCGTGAAGGTGATCGTCGAACTCTTGTACCACCTGTCAATCGTCATGGCGTTGAAGGACACAACGCGGTTCGGGCTCGGCCAAATGTCGCTTCCCCCGGCGGTCCGGAACACCACCTCAATCCGATTGCCGCCCGCCGTGACGCGCCGCGTGCGGATCCTGCCGAAGCGACGGTCGCCTCGAGAAGTCGGGCCTGTCACCGCGCTCGACTGCTTCCAAGCCGCGCCCAGATCGGCGAACACCACATAGCGCTTGTTCGGGAGGATCCGAGAACCCCCGGTGGGGACGAACGAATACTCCAATGTGTATCCCGCGGTGCCCAGCGGCGAAATCCGCCGCACCGCCACCTTCCCCGACAACTGCAGAACCAGCGGAACCGGCGGCGGCAGACTGGATGCATCTGTGGTCGCCTTGACCGAGGCCGACCACGCCGAGGAGCGGCCGCGGTTCACGGCGCGCACCTTGAAGCGGTACGTCGTCGATTCGCTCAGACCGGGCACCTTGTACGACGTGCGCAACCCGAGGTCGGTGACCCACGACTTGTTCGAGCCCAGATCCGTCGTCTCCAAGTCGTATCTCGTCACCGGACTCACCGCGTCCCAACTCAACGCCACGCTGCGTTCCGTCGTCGCGCCGGCGCGCAGATTCCGCGGCACCGGGGGATCCACCACCACTGGCGGCTCGGGTGACGGAGTCGCCGCGGGAACCCTCAGCGTCGCCGGAACACCCAACGTCCACAACCCCGAACCGAGAGCGCTCACCGACAACCGGGCATCGCCCCAGCACGCCACCGCACCCCGGGGGCGGGTACCGCACGCATAGCCCTCACCAACCGACACCGACACGAACGCACCCTCCGGCGACGGCACTGTCCGGGGGTGATTGCCCATACCGAACGCAGCCAGCCAACAAGACACCTCCCCGCTGACGAGGATCCCGCACGCTGAACCCGCCCCCGCGCTCACCGCCGTGAACGCGCCCACCGGCGGCGCCCCCAGCAAGCGACCCCCGTACATCAACTCCGAGAGACCCAAGTCCTGCTCGTTGAACCACGACCAACACACCAATGCGCCCCCCACGCGCACGCCGCACGCGAAGTTCGAACCGGCGTCCACCGCGCTGAACAGCCCCGGCGGCGGCGCTGCTCCCGCCAGGCCCGTCTCCTCGCACTCCACCGGACCGCCCGCCTCGACAGCACAGAAGAGCGAACCGAACCCGCCCCAGCACACCAACTCGCCGCCCGCCCGCAACCCGCAACCGTGACCGCGGCCCAGACTCACCGAAACGAACCCGCAAGCCGCCTCCACACCAGCACACTCGCCCAACCCGCCACCATCGCCCCGACCCGCCGCAGCCGCCGCCGGCGAAGCCTCCGACACCCGCGCCGAATCGTCCGGTCTCGGCGGAGAGGTCTCCGGCGGCGGCACAGATACGTCCGGGGCCCGAGGCGGAACCTCCCGTGCCGGTGCCTCGCGGCCCGAGACCGGATCGCGGCCGAGTTCGCCCGAGCCGTCGCCGGTCGCCGCACATGCTGCGGCAGCCAGGCCCACGATCAGCAGCGCGCCGATCCGCGCCCAGCACCGCCGCCTCCTCACCAACGGCACCAACACCGCCGCCAACGGAACCCTCAACACAACCGCACCTCACCCCGCATCCGCCGCGACACCGGCGCACGCGAACCGCACATCGCTCGACCGGGACGGTCGCGGCTCACGGCTCCATGTCAGCCTGGTCGGCGAAGCACTCCACACCACCGACCCCGACACCGACACCAGACCACTCCGATTCGCCGTCGCCCCATACGAATCCACCGAACCGCCGAACGCGCCCGCCACGTCCACCGTCACCTGCCCCAGGATCTGCGACGGCGTCTCCGACGTGCGGACCTCGTCGCCCATTTCCGGCCACCAACTCAGAACCGGCCTACGGTGTCAGTCACTGCCCTCACTTACGTCGGTGACGGTGGCCCTTCGGAGGAGTCCAGCAGCTTCCTCGCTTCGTCTTCTTCGCAGGCATTGGTCACGTTACCAAAGGCCCACTCGATCTCGGATTCCAGCTCGCGTACGTTCGCGTAGCATTCCCGGATCAGTTCATGCAGGGCCCTTTCGGCGGTGATCCCCGTTGTCCATCAGTGTGACGATGTCGTCCATGTCCTTTTCTCGGCCGGCCAGAAGCTTCATGGCAAGCAGTGCCTCGAGCCCGAGGATCTCGACGGTCAGCGCTCGGCCTTCGAACAGCACGGATCGGTCGGCCCGGCCGATCTCGGGGACGTAACGGGCAGCGTCGTTGTTCAGCCAGTCGGGTGCAAGGCCTTCCCGCTCGGCAACAGCAGCCGCTGCTGAGAGCGCGCGACGGTGGAGCGTGCGATCGAGGACGTCGACGTCCACCGACACCCGGCCTGGCACGACCGTCATCATCGCCACCCCACCGTCCGCCAGAAGGCTCACGGCGGGACCGTCGCCTAGATGGTTAGTTCCAAGGGGTCAGTGGTCGTAGGCGAGCAGGCTGCGGGCGGGGCTTGCTCTTGGGGTGGTTTGGTTGTGCCAGATGGCGGCGGTGAGGGCGAGGAGTCGTTGCAGGATGCGCGCGGCGACGCCGGCGGGGGTGCGCCCGCCGTGGCGTTCGAGGCCGAGTTGGCCTTTGAGGGTCTGGAAGACCGATTCGATGATCTGGCGCAGCGGCCGCAGGAACCGCTGGTGGGGCCGGGCGAGTTCTGTTTTCGTCGTCGGGCGGATGAGTGCGATGCCCGCGTCGGCGAGTTGCTGCTCGAAGGCGGCGCTGCGGTAGCCCTTGTCGGCGATGAGGGTCTGGCCCGGGCGGGCCAGGTCGCCGTGGGCGATCATGTCCAAACAGATGTCGCGTTCGTCGGCTTTCGCGTCGGCGAGCGCGAAGGCGATCGGCAGACCCGACGGGGTGGCGAGCAGGTGCAGGCGCAGCCCCCAGAAGTAGCGGGAGTGGCTGGCGCTGTACCCGTAGGAGGCCCATCCGGCCAGGTCAGAGCGCCGTTGGGTCTCGCGGCTGCGCCCGCACTCGACCGGCGTGGAGTCGACGAGCCACACGTCGTCGTGGTACGACGGGCAGTCCCGCGCCAACGCCCCGAGCACGTGTTGCATCAGTTGACCGCTGCGACGCAGGCGCTTGTGGTAACCCGACCGCTGGGGCAGATACGGGAACCACGACCGCAGGTGCTCTTCGGCGTAACGCACGAAGCGGGCCTCGGAGTCGAATCTCGACAAGACCCGCACCACCGCCAACGTGGCCAGTTCCGCGTCAGACAGCTTCGGGGCGAACCCCACCGCCGGCCGCGGCGGCGCCCACCCCGGATGCGCCACCAACAAATCATCAACCGTCACATAAAGTGCAGTCACGAGGGTGTCCAAATCCGGGTTCATGCCAAGGTCCTCCAGGATCGGGGGCAGTTCTCACCCCCAGATCTTGGACACCCCCAACCACCCAACCGCGGACCCCCACCCCTTGGAACTACTCATCTAGTGCTCGGCAAGGGCGGCGAGGAGTTCGAGGATCCGATTCAGGTCCAGTCCCGGCTGATCGGCGTTGCTCATGCGGAGATCCTCGCAGTCCAGAAGCCGTGCACGCGGTGGTCCGTGATGTGATCGGCCCGGAACCACACGCGGTGATAGGCGCAGACCGGTAGGCCATGTGGGCGCAGGCGGCTGCCCAGTCCACCGTCGATGGCCGGGCGCTCGCTCATGGACACGTGCTCCGACCAGCGATGAGTCCACACCCAGTCAGGGACGACCACATCGTCACGGTCGCACAGGGCGTGGACCGTGGCGGCATCCGTACCAGGTCGAGGCGGTTCGGCCCGAACGGCACCCGGGCGCACATGGCGTCGCGGTCCGCCGGGCGGTGGGCCCAGGTCTTGACGAATTGCGACAGGGAGGCGACTCGGGCGCGGCGACCCGTCCGCAGGGCCTCGGCCCAGTCCACTTCAGGGCAGGCATCGAAGAACGAGATGGCCTCGATGTAGGTGATCTCGATCGGGTTCAGCAGTCGTCGCCGTTCGTTGGCTCGTCCGCACAGCCTCACCCTCGGCATCGGGCAGACGGCGCCGGGCCTGCCGACGACCGCCGCCGACACGATGCGCTTCGTCAGGTGGGTGAGCCACCCCGTCCGACAACCGGCCGTGTGGCCGGCGAAGCCCCATCCCGTTCCGGCGTACGCGGCGAGCACCTCGCCCTCCGCAGGGCGACGTGCCTTCCCGTGTGCGGGCGGAACCCAGTAGAGACCCGGCGCCACCCTGATGCACGAGGCCTCGGAGATCGACTTGGACGCTTCGCGGCTCAGGAAGGTATGCACGGCTGAGTTGCTGGTGCCGGGCATCTCGCCGGGTCGGAAGTAACTGCCGGTGGGCAACTGCTCCAGCCACGCCCGCTGAGCACACCCCGAACCCGTCGCGATCTCCTCAATGTAAGGACACTGTATCCGCCGGTCAGCGGTCGAGTTCGTCCAGAGCGATTCTGGTGCCGCTGCGGTAGAGGGTGACCTGGCCGGCGGTCTCCCAGGAACCGTCGGGCCGGACGATCAGCGCGCTGCGTTCGTCCACGGCGGCCACGAGCAGGCCGGGCGGTGCCAGCCGGACGGTGCGGGAGATCCGCTCCGCCGACAGCGTGTCGGCGCGGGACATCATGGCCAGTTCGTCGGTGAGCCCGAGGCCGAGCGTGAAGGCGCCGCCGCGGACGTCCACCATGTGGTCGCACAGCACGTTGCCACCGGCACCCGCCCCGGCGACGGTCGCCCCGGCGCTCGACGCCTCCACCAAGGCCTCCCAGACGGCCGTGCGCAGCAGCGTGGAGCGGGCGTGCAGGGGCGATCCGCCGGTCAGATAGATCATGGAGGCGCCTGCCACGGCCGCGGCCGCCGCAGGGTCGTCGGCGTCGACCCGGCGGTACACGTCCAGCCATCGGCAGCCCACGCCGAGCGCGGCGAACCACCCCTCCGCACGCGACCGCAGCCGTGCGGGATTCTCGTAGGCGGTCGCCGTCGGCAGCACCACCACCTCCGACGCGGCGCACTCCGCCAGCAGCATGGCGTCGAAGTCGCAGCCCGCGGAGAACTCACCCCCGCCGACGAACGCCAGGGTGCCCCGGCTCACGACACGGACTCCGCCGCGCCGCGGACCGCACCCGGCTCATCGGCCCGGCCCAGGTCCGGTCGAGCAGCACCCACCACCACCCGCAGCAGCCCCGACCTGCCCGAACGCAGCGGGCGCCTGTCCAGCGAGATCACCTCGAATCCTCCTGCCCACAGGGCGCCGGAGATGTCTCCCGCCATCGAGACGCCCCAGAAGCGTCGTGCGATGCGATCCAGCCGGCGCCGCCAGCGGCGGGCATCACCGTCGAGTTCCACGAACAGCAGCCGGCCGTCCGGTGCCATGATCGGCCGCAGCGTCGCCACGAGATCCTCGAGGCGGTGTGCCGCGGCCAGTGCGCCGAATGAGCAAATGGTGTCGAACGGCTCGCCGGTCCGATCACCCGGCGAGGCCGCGGGCGCCACGACCAGTTCTCGCGCCGACTCGTAGGCGAACCCGCCCGCCAGCGGTCCCCGGATGTCCAGAACCCGACCGGTGGCGCTGCGCTGCAGCTCGAGGACCGCGGGACGGAGCAGGCGCCGGAGCGTGCCGGCGCCTCCGACGAGCCGCAGATCCGAACCGGGGTCGGCGGTGGGCCAATTCCGACCCGCCGTCGGCACAACCTCTTCGGACACCTCGCCGGCTCCTCGGAGCGTGGTCAACATGCCCCCGGCGGTGCAGATCCTGTTGCCGCCGAGTGGGTTCCGGCCTTCGCCGGAACGACGAGAAAAGCGGTACACGGCATCGTCGCGCCGGCGTCTACCGCCACCAGCGGCCGGCGAACCGCCAGCCCGAACGCGCCGACACGGCTCGGGGCACCTCCGTTCGCTGTAGCAGCAGCCGCACCGCGGCGACGATCGCCGCCACCTCGCCATCGTCGGTGGGTGGCGGCGTCACCGTCATATCCCCGACGGCGGCGGCATCGCCCGGCGAGGTCACAGCGGGATGACGCCGTGCTTGCGCCGCGGGCGCTCGGCGCGCTTGGAGCGCAGCGCGTCGAACCCCGCGATCACCTTGCGCCTCGTCTCGGCGGGATCGATCACGTCGTCGATGTACCCGCGCTCGGCGGCGATGTACGGGTTGGCGAAACGCTCGATGTAGTCCTCCACCAACTCGTCGCGCCTGGCGATGGGGTTCTCGCTCTCGGCCAGTTCGCGCCGGTACAGGATCTCTACGGCCCCCTGCGGGCCCATCACCGCCAACTCCGCCGACGGCCAGGCGAAGCACAGGTCCGAACCCACGGACTTCGAGTCCATCACGACGTAGGCACCCCCGTAGGCCTTGCGCGTCACCACGGAGATGCGCGGCACGGTGGCCTCGCAGTAGGCGTACAGCAGCTTGGCGCCGTGACGGATGATGCCGCCGTACTCCTGATCGACGCCCGGCAGGAATCCCGGCACGTCCACCAGGGTCAGCAGTGGGATGCTGAAGGCGTCGCAGGTGCGCACGAAGCGGGCGGCCTTGGAGGACGATTCGATGTCGAGCACCCCCGCCAGCACAAGGGGCTGGTTGCCGATCACGCCGACGGTGTGCCCGTCGAGGCGCCCGAACATGCAGACGATGCTCTGCGCCCAGTTCGGGAAGTACTCGAGGTACTCGCCGTCGTCGACCACCGAGGCGACCACGTCCCTCATGTCGTACGGCTGGTTGGAGCTGTCCGGAAGGACGGCCTGCAACTCGGGACACATCCGATCCGGCGAGTCGAGGGGTTCGTAGTGCGGGGGGTGCTCGAGGTAGTTCGACGGCAGGAAGCTGAGGAGTTCCTTCACGGCGTCGAGCACGTCGTACTCGGTATCGCGCACGAAGGTGGCCACGCCCGACTTGGTGGCATGGCTGCGGGCTCCGCCGAGATCCTCCAGCGAGACCTCCTCGCCGGTCACGGTGCGCACCACGTCGGGACCGGTGATGAACATGTGCGACATCTCGCGCACCATGAAGATGAAGTCCGTGATCGCCGGGCTGTAGACCGCGCCGCCGGCGCACGGCCCCAGCACCACCGAGATCTGCGGCACCACACCGGAGGCCCGCACGTTGCGCGAGAAGATCCCCCCGTAGGAGTCGAGGCTCACGACTCCCTCCTGGATGCGCGCCCCGGCGCCGTCGTTGAGACCGATCACGGGCGCCCCGGTGGTGACGGCCATGTCCATCACCTTGTGGATCTTCTGGGCGAACACCTCGCCGAGGGCGCCGCCGAAAACGGTGAAGTCCTGGGCGAACACGAACACCTTGCGACCGTCCACCGTGCCCCAACCCGTGACGACGCCATCGGTGTAGGGGCGCTCGGTCAGGCCGCTCTCGGTGGCCCGGTGCCGGGCGAGCATGTCGAGTTCGTGGAACGACCCGGGATCGGTGAGGTACTCGATGCGCTCGCGGGCCAGCAGCTTGCCCTTGGCGTGCTGGCGCTGCACCGCGCGCTCCGGGCCGGCGTGACGGGCCTGCTCCTTGCGCTTGGCGAGTTCTGCCAGGCGTTCGGCCATGGAATGCTCGGCCATAGGCGCAAAAGCGTACAGGAGCATCCGTTCCCGCCCCCCAGCGGCAGCAGCGCCAGACGGCCCGGTCCTGCCGGGGGACGGTCTCGCTGGATCGAGGCCGGGCTAGGGTGCCCGGCGTGCCGGTGCGGTTGTTCGCGAGCTGCCTCGTCGAGATCCTGCGACCCGACGTGGGCGAGGCGGCACAGCGGGTGCTGCGGGCCGCCGGGCACGAGCCGCTACCCGTCACAGGAGCGACCTGCTGCGGCCAGCCGGCCTACAACGCCGGCTACGCCGCCGAAGCCCGGCGCGTGGCCCGGCGCACACTGCGCGCCCTCGGCGACGGCGACGAGCCGTGCGTCGTGGCTTCCGGGTCGTGCGCCACCATGATGTCGCACCACTGGCCGGAGCTGTTCGAAGGAACCACGGACGCGGCGGCTGCGCGCAAGGCTGCCGCACGTACGGTCGAGCTGACGGCGTTCCTGACGGGGATGACCCCGACCGGAAGCGTCGAGCCGCGGCCACCCAAGACCCCCAACGGCGAGTCGGGGGAGAGTTCCGACGCCGGCGAGGCCGTCGTGGTCCACGACTCCTGCCATGCGTTGCGCGAACTCGGAGCGGGTGCGACGGTGCGGCGTGCTCTCGCCGACGCCGGGCGCACCCCGGTGACCGCCGAGGGAACCGAGCGTTGCTGCGGTTTCGGCGGATCGTTCTCGGTGAAGATGCCGGGTGTGTCGGTGGCCATGGCAGACGAGAAGCTGGACCTGTTCACCGCCACCGGCTGCGAGCGGGTCACCAGTTGCGACCTGTCGTGCCTCCTGCACCTGCAGGGGCGGGCCCGCCGCCGCGGCCTCCCGCTGCGCTTCGACCACGTCGCCACCGTGCTGGACCCGGGCACGTGACGACCCGCACCGTCAGACTTGACCGCAGTGCTCCCAGTCGCCGCATGATCAACCCCCTGCGAGCCCGACACGCCCACGTCCACGCCGACGAGCCAGCGACGTGAGCACCCCGACCGCAACCCCGGTGAGCTTCGGCCGTCGCGCCGGCCGCGCCCTCGGCGACGACCGCATGCGAGCAGCCATCGCCCGCGGGACCGGCCTCATGGTGCAGCGCCGCCACGACGCGATCTCGGAGTTGGCCAACGCCGACGAGTTGCGCGACGCCGGGTCCGCCATCCGGGCAGCGGCCCTGCAGCGACTCCCGGAACTGCTGGAACGTTGGTCGGACAACCTCGGCGCGCTCGGCGGCCACGTGCACTGGGCCTCCGATGCCGACGAGGCCACCGCAATCGTGGCCGACATCGTGGCGCGGCGCGGCGCGAAGGTCATCGCCAAGGGCAAGTCCATGGTCTCTGAGGAGATCCACCTCAACGATGTTCTGGAACGGGCCGGCGCCGACGTGGTGGAGACCGATCTGGGCGAGTTCATCCAGCAACTCGCCGGCGAGCCTCCCTCACACATCATCGCTCCCGCCATGCACAAGGACCGTTTCCAGGTTGCCGACCTGCTGACCGCCGATCAGGGCGCGCCGGTGAGCCCGGAGATCACTGCCGAGGCGGCCTACGCACGGCGGCGCCTCCGCCAGGCGTTCCTCGACGCCGGGGTCGGGATCACCGGCGTGAACTTCGCCGTCGCCGCCACGGGCTCGCTCTGCCTCGTCGAGAACGAGGGCAACGGGCGGATGTGTTCCAGCCTCCCGCCGACCCACATCGCCCTGATGGGGCTCGAGCGCATCGTCGCCGGCTTCGACGAACTCGACGTGATGCTCAACCTGCTGGCCCGCTCCGCCACCGGCCAGGCACTGACGGTGTACACGAACATCATCACCGGCCCACGGCGCCCCGGCGAGGCCGACGGCCCCGAGGAGTTGCACGTGGTCGTGCTCGACGGCGGACGAAGCGCCGCGGTCGGCACCCGCTTCTCCTCGGCGCTCCACTGCATCCGCTGCGGCGCCTGCCTGAACGTCTGCCCCGTCTACCGCCAGGTTGGCGGCCACACCTACGACTCGGTCTACAGCGGGCCGATCGGGGCAGTGCTGACGCCGCTCCTACTGCCCGACTCACCACCGGCGAGGGAACTGTCCGAAGCCTCCTCGCTGTGCGGCGCCTGCACCGAGATCTGCCCCGTGCGCATCCCGCTGCACGATCTGCTGCTACAGCTTCGCCACCGGGACGCCCGCTCGGACGCCTCCGTGCTCCGGCGGGTGGGCTTCTGGCTCTGGTCGCAGGCCTGGTCGCGGCGCTGGATCTTCCGGGCCACCGTGCTCGCCGCCCGCATCGGACTGCCGTTGCTGCGGAGACTGCCACGCCTGCCGGACATCGGCTGGCTGGGTGCCTGGCACCGTGAGCGGGAGTTGCCGTGACCGGCGGAGCGAAGCCGGCCGCTGGACGGTGGATTCCGGCCTCCGCCGGAATGACGGGAGAACGACCCGGGGCGACTCGATGGCCGACAACTCGGTGGCGCGGGCGGGAGTTGCCGTGAACGGGTCGGCGGGCACGCCGCGGACCGAATTCCTGGAGCGGCTACGGGTGGGGGACTCCGGCGGCTCCGGCGAGGGCGGACCGCCCACGCCGCGGGCGCGGTTCGTCTACCGCCGCAGCGGTCCGGACGGGTTCATGGAAGCGTGGCGAGCTCTGGGGGGCACGGCCGAACGGATCCCCGCAGGCGAACTCCCCGGCGCGGTGGCCGCCTTCGCCGCCCGCCACGACGGACCGCTCCTGGCCGCCGCCGGCAGTCACGTCGGCGCCGACCTCGTCTGGCCGGACTGCGGAGTGCCGGCGGCTGCACGTGCCGCCGTCGGTGTGGTGCGAGCCGTCGCTGCCGCGGCGCAGACCGGGACCGTACTGCTGCGCGCCGACGACAACCGGGGACGCGCAGCGAGCCTGCTGCCCCCGGCCTGCATCTTCGTGATCGACGCCGCCACCATCGTGGACACGCTGGGGGACTACCTGCGCTGCGTGGAGGCTCTGCCGAGCCAGCTGGTGGCCGTCACCGGACCGTCCCGCTCGGCCGACATCGAGAGCACGCTCGTCATCGGGGTCCACGGACCGGGGGAAGTACACGCCATACTCACCGGGTGACGGCGAGACCCGCGTCAGGAACCGAACGGCTCGTCACGCCGACGTTCACGGCGCTGCTCACCGCATGCATCTGGTACTTCGTCAGCACGGGCATGATGCTCGTGGCCGTCCCCGTCTTCGTCAGCGAGAAGTTGGGGGCAGGGGACTGGGGCGTCGGTGCCGCCATGGGCGTCTCCGGCCTCGCCGCGGCCGTCCTGCGGATCGTCGCCGGGCCCATAACCGACACGAAGGGCCGGCGGTGGGTCATGGTGTTCGGTTCGTCATTGGCCGGATCGAGCGTGCTGGGGCTCGTGGTCGCCGACAGTGTCGGCACTGTCGTTCTCTTCCGTGCCCTGACCGGCATCGGTGAGGCCGCATTCTTCGTCGGCGCCGCGACCGCTCTGCAGGACCTTGCCCCGGAAGGGCGGCGGGCCGAGGCGACCTCCTACTTTTCCGCCGTCGTGTACGCCAGCATGGCTCTGGGACCGCTTCTGGCTGAGTGGCTGATCGAGCGGTTCTCTTACAACACCACGTGGTTGGTCAGTGCCGTGTTCTGCGGCATCGGCGCGGTATTGGCCCTACGCGTCCCGCAGAATCGCGTTCCCATGGTCGGAACCCGCCAGTTCTTCTCGCGGCCCGTGGTGCACCCGGCGGCCGTGCGGCCGGGCAGCGTGCTCATGATCGGGCTCCTGGGCTTCTCGTGCTTCATGACCTTCGCGGCGCTCTGGGCAACGGAGGTCGGTATCCAGCATGCCGGCAGCGTGTTCCTGTTGTTCGCCGGCGCCGTCCTGATCCTGCGGCTGCTGATGGCACGCCTGGCCGACCGCCTCGGCGCCCGCACCACCACGACGGTTGCCCTGGTGTTCTCTGCGGTGGGACTCGCCGTCATGGCGACCTGGAGGTCACCCGGTGGGGCCTACCTCGGAAGCGCCGTGATGGCGCTCGGCCAGAGCTTCCTCTTTCCGGCGCTCTTCGCGTCGGTCATCCAGTCAGCACCTGTGGCCGAACGAGGACAGGCCGTCGCTTCGTTCAGCATCTCGTTCGATATTGCGTTCGGAAGCGGTGGCTTCATCGCGGGCGCCGTCGCCGCCCACTTCGGCGGGATCACGTCGGCGTTCTGGTTCGGTGCCATCGCCTGCACCCTGGCGCTGTTGCTCGCTCGCGGCACGCTCCCGAAATCATCGAGCGTCGCTCTGCCCACCGACGACGCCCCGCTCCCTCCCCGGGCCGGCCCCGACGAGGCAAGGCACCTCAGAGGATCTTGATCTCGATGTCGACGCCGGCGGGCAGGTCGATGCGCTGCAGCGAGTCGACCGTCTTCGCCGAGGAGTTCACGATGTCCAGCAGCCGCTTGTGAATGCGCATCTCGAAGTGCTCGCGGCTGTCCTTGTCCTTGTGGGGTGAGCGGATCACGGTGACGCGGTGCCGTTCGGTCGGCAGCGGTACCGGGCCTCGCACCTCGGCCTGGGTTCGCTTGACGGTCTGCACGATCTTGCGCGCCGACTGATCCACGACCTCGTGGTCGTACGCCTTGAGGCGGATGCGGATCTTCTGCCCCGTGGCCACGATCAGCTACTTCAGGATCTTGGTGACGGCGCCGGCGCCGACGGTGCGCCCGCCCTCGCGGATGGCGAAACGCAGGCCCTCGTCCATGGCGATCGGGGCGATCAACTCGACGGTCATCTGCGTGTTGTCGCCCGGCATGCACATCTCGATGCCCTCGGGAAGCGAGATGGAGCCGGTCACGTCGGTGGTCCGGAAGTAGAACTGCGGCCGGTAGCCGTCGAAGAACGGCTTGTGCCGCCCGCCCTCGGCCTTGGTCAGCACGTAGACCTCGGCCTCGAAGTGGGTGTGAGGGGTGATGGAGCCCGGAGCGGCCAGCACCTGACCCCGCTGCACCTCGTCCTTGGCGACGCCGCGCAGCAGCGCACCGATGTTGTCGCCCGCCCGGCCCTCGTCGAGGATCTTGCGGAACATCTCCACGCCGGTGCACACCGTCTTGCGGGTCTCCTTGATGCCGACGATCTCCACGTTGTCGCCGGTGTTGACGATCCCCTGCTCGACGCGCCCGGTGACGACCGTCCCGCGGCCCGTGATGGAGAAGACGTCCTCGATGGGCAGCAGGAAAGGCTTGTCGACGTCACGCGGCGGCTCGGGCACGTAGTCGTCCACCGCCTCCATGAGTGCCACGACCTGATCGGCGGCCTCGTCGTCGCCGTCCAGGGCCTTCAATGCCGAGACCTGCATGACCGGGGTGTCGTCCCCGGGGAACCCGTACTCGTCGAGTAGCTCGCGGACCTCCAGTTCGACCAGTTCCAGCAACTCGGGATCGTCGACGGCATCCACCTTGTTCAGCGCCACCAGAATGCGGGGCACGCCCACCTGGCGGGCCAGCAGCACGTGCTCGCGGGTCTGCGGCATAGGACCGTCGGCGGCCGAGACGACCAGGATGGCCCCGTCCACCTGGGCGGCACCGGTGATCATGTTCTTGATGTAGTCGGCGTGTCCGGGCATGTCGACGTGGGCGTAGTGGCGGTTGGGCGTCTCGTACTCGACGTGGGCCACGTTGATGGTGATGCCCCGCTCCCGCTCCTCGGGCGCCTTGTCGATGGAATCGAAATCGGTGAACTGCGTGGACTCCGGATCGCGCTGGGAAAGGACCCGCGTGATGGCGGCGGTCAACGTGGTCTTGCCATGGTCGATGTGACCCATGGTCCCGACGTTGATGTGCGGCTTCGAGCGCTGGAAGACTTCCTTGGCCATTGTCTCGCTCCTGATACTCCGTTTGGGTTGAGGTTCTCTTCGGTTCGTGCAGTTCGTTCTGCTCGGTTCTTGTCACCCGTACGCCTTGAGCGCCTCGGCGCCGCTTCCGTCGTGGCCACGCCGTCCGGTTGATTCAGACGCCGCGCACGCGGGAAACGATCTCTTCTTGTACGGAAACCGGCACCCGCTGGTAGGAGTCGAACTGCATGGTGTACGTAGCCCGACCCTGGGTGCGCGAACGCAGGTCGGTAGCGTATCCGAACATCTCCGCAAGCGGCACCGCCGCATTCACAACCTGATTGGCGCCGCGCCGCTCGGTGCCCAGCACGCGCCCGCGGCGGCTGTTGATGTCACCCACGACGTCGCCCAGGAAGCGCTCGGGGGCGACGACCTCGGTGGCCATGACCGGCTCCAGCAGGATGGGTGACGCCTTGAGAGCCGCCTCCCTGAACCAGGCCATCGCGGCGATCTTGAAGGCCATCTCCGACGAGTCGACCTCGTGATGACGGCCCTCGTTGAGCACGACGCGGATCCCGACGGTCGCGTAGCCCGCAAGGACCCCGGCGGTGAGGGCCTGGCGAACCCCTTCCTCCACCGCTGGAATGAACTCGCGCGGGATGGCCCCGCCCCTGACCTCGCTCACAAACTCGAAGTCCTCGCCGGGCCCGAGCGGCTCGATCGAGGCACAGATGACCGCGAACTGGCCGAGGCCACCGGTTTGCTTGCGGTGAACGTAGGTGTGCTTGCTCACCGGCGCAGCCAGCGTCTCCCGGTAGGCCACCTGGGGGCGACCCACGGAGGCATCCACCTTGAACTCGCGCAACATCCGATCGACGATCACTTCGAGGTGCAACTCGCCCATCCCGGCGATGATGGTCTGCCCGGTATCACTGTCGGTTCGCACCCGGAACGTGGGATCCTCCTCGGCGAGCGCACCGAGAGCCTTGGAGAGGCGGTCCTGGTCGGCCTTGGATCGCGGTTCCACGGCCACGTCGATCACCGACTCGGGGAAGTCGAGCTGCTCGAGAAGGATCGGGTGTTTCTTGTCGCAGAGCGTGTCGCCGGTGCGCGTGTTCTTGAAACCCACCCCCGCCACGATGCCCCCGGCGCTCACCTCGGTGCGGTCCAGGCGATCGTTGGCGTGCATCTCCAGCAGCCGGGAGATGCGCTCGGTGCGGCCCGTGCGGCTGTTCAGCACCTGGCCACCCTTGGACAGCGACCCGCTGTACACGCGGAAGTACGTGAGCCGGCCGACATGAGGATCGGACATGATCTTGAAGGCAAGAGCGGCGAACGGCTCCGAGTGGTCGGTGCTCCGCTCGACCACCGCACCCGTGCGGGGCACGGTCCCCTGTACGGGCGGCATGTCGAGCGGGGACGGCAGGTAGTCCACGACCGCGTCGAGAAGTGGCTGCACGCCCTTGTTCTTGAACGCCGAGCCGCACAGCACCGGGACGAAGTCCCCCGACAGGGTGCCGCGGCGAATGACCGGTCGCAGATCGTCGGCCCCGATGTCCTCCTCGGCGACGTACTTCTCGAGGACGCCGTCGTCGATGGCACTCACTTGGTCGATGATCTCCGCCCGCTGCGCCTCCGCCGGCTCGCGCAGATCGTCCGGAACGGCGACCTCCGTCCACGTGGCACCCAAGTCGGCGGTGTTCCACACGAGCGCGCGCATCGAGAGCAGATCGACGACGCCCGCGAAGTCGGACTCCGCACCGATCGGCAGTTGCAGCACGAGGGGCGTGCAGCCCAGCCGCTCGCGGATGCTGTCGACGCAGAAGAAGAAGTCGGCGCCGGTGCGATCGAGCTTGTTGACGAAACAGATGCGGGGCACGCTGTAGCGGTCCGCCTGGCGCCACACGGTCTCGGTCTGCGGCTCGACGCCTGCCACACCGTCGAACACCGCCACGGCACCGTCCAGCACGCGCAACGAGCGCTCGACCTCCATGGTGAAGTCCACGTGGCCGGGCGTATCGATGATGTTGATGCGGCTGTCACGCCAGGTGCAATGGGTCGCGGCCGCGGTGATCGTGATCCCGCGCTCCTGCTCCTGAGCCATCCAATCCATCGTGGCGGCCCCGTCGTGCACCTCGCCGATCTTGTAGTTCACGCCGGCGTAGTACAGGAAGCGCTCGGTCGTCGTGGTCTTGCCCGCGTCGATATGGGCCATGATGCCGATGTTGCGTGTTCGTTCGAGGGGTTGTGGAGACATGATGGCGCTCTCCGCTGAAGGGTTGGGGCCGCTGGCATCGGGCCCCGCAGACCGGTGGTGACCCCGTCACCGGACCGGTTGGAAGATATTCAGGCGCGGTGACGGTCAGATGCGTCCATGGTTACGCAACCATGACGAATCAGGCTCCCACTACCAGCGATAGTGGGCGAAGGCCTTGTTGGACTCCGCCATCTTGTGCAAGTCCTCTTTGCGCTTGATCGACGCCCCGGTGGTGTTGGAGGCGTCGAGCAATTCGCCGGCCAGGCGAGCGGACATGGTGCGCTCGCGGCGGTCTCGGGCATATCCCACGATCCAGCGGATCGCCAGAGTGGTCTGGCGGCGCGGCCGCACATCGACCGGAACCTGGTAGGTCGCCCCGCCGACACGCCGGCTGCGGACCTCGAGCTGGGGCTTCACGTTCTCGACGGCCCGCTTGAGAACGGTGGCCGGCTCGGCTCCGGTGCGCTCGCTGATGGTGTCGAGAGCGTCGTAGACGATGCGCTCGGCCACGGAGCGCTTGCCGCGCTGAAGAACCTTGTTCACGAACTGCGTCACGAGAACCGAGTCGTAGACCGGATCCGCCGGCAGTTCGCGGCGCTGGGGAGGACCTCGTCGGGGCATCGGCTCAGTCCTTCTTGGCGCCGTAGCGGCTGCGAGCCTGCCGGCGCTCGTCCACGCCGCTGGAATCCAGGGCTCCGCGGATGACCTTGTAGCGAACACCGGGGATGTCCTTCACCCGGCCGCCGCGTACCAGCACGATCGAGTGCTCCTGCAGGTTGTGTCCCTCCCCCGGAATGTAGGCGGTCACCTCGATCCCGCTCGTGAGGCGCACACGGGCGACCTTGCGGAGCGCCGAGTTGGGCTTCTTCGGGGTGGTTGTGTAGACGCGGGTGCAGACTCCCCGTCGCTGGGGCGCGCCTTTCAGAGCCGGCGTGCTGTCCTTGCGGGGTTTCGTCCCGCGTCCTTTGCGCACGAGTTGCTGGATGGTGGGCACGGCGCTCCTCGGGCTCCTGGATGGTTCGGGGTCGGACGAATCTGGTATCGGCTGCGGGCCTGCCGGCAGGCACGGGCCTCAAAGGCTGCTTCGGGTCACATCGCCGGACGATGCCGGGCGCCGGTCCACACATCGTGGGCCGCCCTGGCTCGAACACGTACCTTCAGCAGCGTATTTTCGCGGCGAGCGCGTCCGGGGGACAGGCCGAAGCCGACAATTCAGGCTACGCGCGGGCGGCGATGTTCACAACCCGGCACCCTCGGCGGCCCGGTCGGCCGTCTCCAGCGCCACCAACGGGTCGTGACCCTCGGGCAGGACGCCGAAAACGTCCGCGTAGCCCTCCGCGAACTCGTCGTAGTCCTCGGAATACACCTCCATGGGCACGTAGTCCGGGGCGTGCGGGCGGACGTTGCGGTACTTCGCGATGCCCGTTCCCGCCGGGATGAGCTTGCCGATCATGATGTTCTCCTTCAGCCCGCTCAGGTCGTCGCTGCGCGACTCGATGGCGGACTCGGTGAGCACCTGCGTCGTCGTCTGGAAGGAGGCGGCCGACAGCCACGAGTCGGTCGCCAGGGAGGCCTTCGTGATACCCATCAGTTCAGGACGGCCCTGCGCCGGGCGCTTCTCCTCGGTGATGAGCCGCCGGTTGGCGTCCCGGTAGCGGCGGGCGTCCACCCGTTCGCCCGGCAGGAACTCCGAATCCCCGGATTCCTGCACCAGCACCCTACGGGTCATCTGGCGGACGATCAGTTCGATGTGCTTGTCGTGGATTGACACGCCCTGCTCGCGATAGACCGCCTGCACCTCGTCAACGAGGTACTGCTGGACGGCACGCAGCCCCTTGATCTCCAGCAACTCCTTCGGATCCACGTTGCCCTCGACGAGTACCTCCCCGGCATCGACCTCGGCACCGTCGGCGAACTCCAGGCGGGCTCCGACGACAGCCAGATGCTTCTCCTCGGATCCGTCGGGGCTGACGACCCGGAGGCGCTGCTGCTGCCCGTCCGGCTCGTCCACCCGGAGGGTGCCCGAACTCCGCGCCAGGGTCGCCTTGCCCTTCGGTGTGCGAGCCTCGAACAACTCCACCACACGGGGCAGACCGCGGGCGATGTCGCTGACGGACCGGCCCAACTCCATGGCACCGCCGGTGTGGAAGGTCCGCATCGTGAGCTGGGTGCCGGGCTCGCCGATGGACTGAGCGGCGATGACGCCGACCGCCTCGCCCGTCTCGATCAAGGAGCCGGTCGCAAGCGACATGCCGTAGGACTTGGCGGAAATGCCCTGCAGGGAGTTGTCGGTCAGCGGCGACAGGACTCGCACCCGCCGCAGCGAGGTGTCGCCCGCCAGCCGCTCCATCAACTGGCGCGTCACCATCTCGCCGGCCGGGACATTGGTGCCGTCGTCGAGCGTGACGTCGTCGGCCAGCACCCGACCCAGCAACCGGACCTCGAGAGGCCGGTCGCCCGAGCGGAGATCGACGTGGATCCCCGGCACGGGTTCGTTGTGCTCGAACGGATCCTCGTCGTTGATGATGAGCTCCTGAGCGACGTCGACCAGACGGCGTGTGAGATAGCCGGAATCGGCGGTGCGCAGCGCCGTGTCCACAAGCCCCTTGCGAGCGCCGGGCGTGGAGATGAAGTACTCCAGCACCGACAGCCCCTCGCGGAAGTTCGACTTGATCGGCCGGGAGATCATGTCACCGCGTGGGTTGGCCACCACGCCGCGCATGCCGGCGATCTGGCGGAGCTGCATCATGTTCCCGCGTGCGCCCGAGTCCACCATGATGTTGACCGGGTTGAGATCCTCGCTGCGCAGAGCCTCAACCATGGAGTCCTGCACCTGCTGGGTTGCCTCCAGCCAGGTCTCGATCTCCTTCTGGCGGCGCTCGCCGTCGGAGATGATCCCGCGGCGGAACTGTTTCTCCGTCGACTGCGCCCTTCGCTCATGTTGGTCCAGGATTCTCTGCTTGTTCGCAGGGACCTTGATGTCTTCGAGAGAAATCGTGAGCCCGGACTGCGTGGCGAAGCGGAAGCACAGATCCTTGAGACCGTCGAGACTGCGCGCCACCTGCGCCTTGGGATAGTTGCGCGCCAGCTGCTCAACCAGCCGGCCCACGGCCGGCCTCCTCAACTCCTCATTGATGTACCCGAAGTCGTCGGGCAACTGTTGGTTGAGCAGGATGCGCCCGACCGTCGTGGGCTCGTAGCTCACCTTCGAGCCATTGCCCTCACCGGTGCCACCGTCGGTGGCGGCGGGATCGGGCCGGCGCAACTCGGGGATCCGGTACTCCACCGGGGCGTGAAGCTCCACCAGGCCGGCCTCGTAGGCGAACACGACCTCGTCGCTGTCCCTGAAGACTCGTCCTGCCCCGCGGCCATTCGGTTTCATCAGGGTCAGGTAGTAGGTGCCGACGATCATGTCCTGGGTCGGCGTGACGAGCGGGGCGCCGTGCGCTGGCGACAGCACGTTGTTCGCGGACAGCATGAGCACGCGAGCCTCGGCCTGTGCCTCCGCCGACAGTGGCAGGTGAACCGCCATCTGGTCACCGTCGAAATCGGCGTTGAACGCTGCGCACACGAGCGGGTGGATCTGGATGGCCTTGCCTCCGACAAGAACCGCCTCGAAGGCCTGGATGCCGAGACGGTGCAGGGTGGGCGCCCGGTTCAGCAGCACGGGGTGCTCCCGGATCACCTCCTCCAGAACGCTCCAGACCGCCGGTCGGCGGCGCTCCACCATGCGCTTTGCGGACTTGATGTTCGGCGCGAGTTCGTTCTCGACCAGATTCTTCATGACGAAGGGCTTGAACAGTTCCAGTGCCATGAGACGCGGCAGACCGCACTGGTGGAACTTGAGGGTGGGCCCCACGACGATCACCGAACGGCCCGAATAGTCCACCCGCTTACCGAGCAGGTTCTGGCGGAACCGCCCCTGCTTCCCCTTCAGCATGTCGGAGAGGGACTTCAGCGGTCGGTTCCCGGGCCCGGTCACGGGTCGGCCGCGGCGACCGTTGTCGAACAGGGCGTCCACCGCCTCCTGCAGCATCCGCCGCTCGTTGTTCACGATGATCTCGGGCGCGCCCAGATCCAGCAGGCGCTTCAGCCGATTGTTCCGGTTGATGACGCGCCGGTAGAGATCGTTCAGATCGGACGTGGCGAACCGGCCGCCGTCCAGTTGCACCATGGGACGCAGATCGGGCGGAATGACCGGGACGACGTCCAGGATCATCGCCCGGGGGTCGTTGACACGCCGACCGTGCTCGTCGCGGGTGTTGAAGGCACTCACGATCCGCAGGCGCCGGATCGCCTTGTGCTTGCGCTGCGCCGAGAGCGGCTTGGTGCCCTCCGGGGGCGACACCATCCGGCGCAACTCCTCCTCCTGGGCGTCGAAGTCGGACCCGTCGATGAGCCGGGCGATGGCATCCGCACCCATGCCGCCCTCGAAGTAGTCCTCGTAGCGGTACCTGAGTTCGCTCCAGAGTTCCTCGTCCTCGATGATCTGCCGCGAGTGGAGGGACTTGAAGACATCGAAGGCGTTCTCGACCTTCTCCAGTTCGGCCGCCCGCAACTCCTCGAGTTCCTCCAGCTCGCGCTCGGTGGCCGCCCGGCGGTTGCGGATGTCGGCGCCGGTGCCCCCGCTTTCCTCGAGTTCGGTGAGTTCCTGCTCGAGGGCGAGCTGGACCTCGCCGCGCCGCTCGTCGAACTCGGTTTCGATGAGCCGCCGCTCCTCGTACATGTCCCGCTCGAGCGCACCCAGATCGACATCGCGACGCTCGGCGTCGACCCGCACCACCAGATGGGCGGCGAAGTAGACGACCTTCTCCAGTTGCTTGGCCTTGACCTCCTCGCGTGGCTCGGTTCCCGTGAGGAGGTAGGCCAGCCAGGAACGCGTTCCGCGCAGGTACCAGATGTGGACGACGGGCGCCGCCAACTCGATGTGCCCCATGCGCTCGCGGCGCACCTTGGTGCGAGTCACCTCCACACCGCAGCGCTCGCAGATGATGCCCCGGAAGCGGATGCGCTTGTACTTCCCGCAGGTGCACTCCCAATCCTTCTGGGGGCCGAAGATCTTCTCGCAGAACAGCCCGTCCTTCTCCGGCTTGAGCGTGCGGTAGTTGATGGTCTCGGGCTTCTTGACCTCGCCGTTGGACCACGTGCGGATCGAGTCCGCCGTCGCCAAACCGATGCGCAGCCGTCCGAACTCGTTGACGTCCAGGGCACTGGACGTGCTCCGTCGATTGTGCTCCATGGCTACATCTCCCTCCTGCCGGCGTAGACCGGCCGGTCGACGCCGAGTTCGCGCGCACGGCGCTCGGCCTCGCGGCGGGCGTCTTCCTCGTCGGATCCCCGCTCCGGGCGCGAGATGTCGATGCCCAACTCCTCGGTGGTCCAGTAGATGTCCTCGTCGATCTCCTTGATCTCGATCTCCTCGCCGGCGCTGGAGTAGACCTCGACCTCCATGCACAGGGCCTGCATCTCCTTGATGAGCACCTTGAAGCTCTCGGGAATGCCGGGGTCGGGCATGTTGGAACCCTTGACGATGGCCTCGTACACCTTGACGCGGCCCAGTACGTCGTCGGACTTGACTGTGAGCAACTCCTGCAGGCAGTAGGCGGCGCCGTAGGCCTCGAGTGCCCAGACCTCCATCTCGCCGAACCGCTGGCCCCCGAACTGTGCCTTCCCGCCGAGAGGCTGCTGGGTGATCATGGAGTAGGGCCCCGTGGAACGTGCATGGATCTTGTCGTCCACGAGGTGCGCCAGTTTCAGGATGTAGGCGTAGCCGACCGTGACCCGCTGATCGAAGGGCTCGCCCGACCTGCCGTTGTAGAGAACCGCCTTGCCGTCGGCGCCGACGAGGCGCTGCCCGTCGAGTGACTCCGGGCGCATGTTCTCCAGCAACCGCCGGATCGAGGGCTTCTCGCCGGTCGAGCCGAGCGTCGGGGCGTCGTCCCAGTGAGCGCCGTCGAAGACCGGCGTCTCGATGAAGACCGACGGCGGCGTGCTGGGACGGGTCTTCCGTTCGGTGCCCCGCACCGGCTCGTCACCCACCGTCTCGCCGTTCAGCTGCCAACCCCAGCGCGCCACGTAACCGAGGTGAGCTTCGAGCACCTGCCCGACGTTCATCCGCGACGGCACGCCGAGCGGGTTCAGGATGATGTCCACAGGCGTCCCGTCGGCCAGGAACGGCATGTCCTCGACCGGCAGGATCTTGGCGATCACGCCCTTGTTGCCGTGACGGCCCGCCAGCTTGTCGCCCACGCTGATCTTGCGCTTCTGCGCCACGTAGACGCGCACCAACTCGTTCACGCCGGGCGGCAGTTCGTGGTCGTCGTCGCGGCGGAAGACCTTCACGTCGATGACCTTGCCGGCATCGCCGTGGGGGACCTTCAAGGAGGTGTCGCGCACCTCCCGGGCCTTCTCGCCGAAGATGGCGCGCAGCAGGCGTTCCTCGGGGGTGAGTTCCGTCTCACCCTTCGGCGTGACCTTGCCGACGAGGATGTCGCCGGGGCCCACCTCGGCACCCACGCGCACGAGGCCATCGTCGTCGAGGTCGAGGAGCACCTCGTCGGAGAGGTTGGGAATGTCCCGGGTGATCTCCTCGGCGCCGAGCTTGGTCTCGCGGGCGTCGATCTCGTGCTCGTGGATGTGGATCGACGTGAGCACGTCGTCGCGCACCAGCCGGTCGCTGACGATGATGGCGTCCTCGAAGTTGTATCCCTCCCAGGACATGTAGGCCACGAGGACGTTCTTGCCCAGCGCCAGCTCGCCGTGGTCCGAGGAGGGCCCGTCTGCCAGCAACTCATCTTTCTTGACCCGCTGACCGGCGGGCACCAGCGCGTTCTGGCGGATGCAGGTGTCCTGGTTGGAGCGGGCGAAACGCGCCAGGGGATGCGTCACTTGGCCCAGTTGGTCGTAGTACACCGTGATGGCTCGTCCGTCGAGGTCGACAACTTCACCGTCGTCGAGGGCCACGATCACATCGGCCGCGTCGCGAGCCGCCCTGCCTTCGATACCGGTGCCGATGTAGGGAGCCTCGGCCCGCTGCAGGGGCACTGCCTGGCGTTGCATGTTGGCGCCCATGAGCGCCCGGTTGGCATCGTCGTGCTCCACGAACGGGATGAGCGCCGTGGCCACCGAGACGATCTGCTTGGGCGACACGTCCATGCGCTCGATGTCACTCGGGGGAGCGAACACGATCTCCGTGGTGGCGCCGAAGAAGTGCTCCTCCTCGAGCTGCAGCTTCAGGTCCTCCAACGACGCCGCCTGCGGGGAGCGCCGCGCGAGGACCCGGGGGTTGCGGAACGTCCCGTCGGCTTCCAGTGGCGCGTTCGCCTGCGCCACGACGTACTCCTCCTCCTCGTCGGCGGTGAGGTACTCCACCTCGCTGGTCACCTGGCTGTCGCGCACGACCCGGTAAGGCGTCTCGATGAAGCCGTGCTCGTTGATCCGCCCATAGGTGGCGAGTGCTCCGATGAGGCCGATGTTGGGCCCTTCCGGCGTTTCGATGGGGCACATCCGCCCGTAGTGACTGAAGTGCACGTCACGCACTTCGAAGCCGGCTCGCTCGCGGGACAGCCCACCGGGACCGAGCGCCGAGAGGCGGCGCCGGTGCGTCAAACCCGACAGGGGGTTGACCTGATCCATGAACTGGCTGAGCTGGCTGGTACCGAAGAACTCCTTGATGGCGGCCACGACCGGACGGATGTTGATGAGCGTCTCGGGAGTGATGGCCTCCATGTCCTGAGTGGTCATGCGCTCGCGAACGACGCGCTCCATGCGTGACAGGCCGATCCGCACCTGGTTCTGGATGAGCTCGCCGACCGAGCGGATCCGGCGGTTGGCGAAGTGGTCCTGGTCGTCGAGCCGGTATCCCTGCTCGTAGCGCACGAGATGCAGCAGGTACGTGGCCGTCGCCAGCAATTCGGCGACGCTGAGCGTGGGCTGATCGCGAGCGGGGGCTTCGAGATCGATATCGAAAATCTCCCTGATGCGTTCGATCTCCTTGCCGAGCTTCCGGTTCAGCTTGTAACGGCCGACCCGCGACAGGTCGTAGCGCCGCGAATCGAAGTAAGCCCCGGTGAAGTAGGCACGAGCGGCCTCGGCACTGGGCTGGTCGCCGGGTCGCACCCGCTTGTAGATCTCGATCAGGGCCTCGTCCTTCGACATCTCGTTGCCCTTCTCGTTCTCCCACTGCGGCGCGAGGAAGTCGAAGTGGGCCACGAAGCGGCTGAAGAACCCGGGGTAGGTGTCCTCATCGCCGAACCCGAGCGCCCGCAGGAACGTGAAGAGGCTGAGGCGGCGCTTGCGGGCCACCCGCACGCCGGCGCTGACGTCCTTCCCGGGCCGGTGCTCGACGTCGAACTCGATCCACTCGCCGCGGTAGGGGTGGATCGTTCCCGTCACGAGCTGGTGCTTGGACATGTTCCGCAGCCGGTAGCGCTCGCCGGGCTGGAAGATGACGCCGGGGGACCGCACGAGCTGGGACACCACGACCCGCTCGGTGCCGTTGATGATGAAGGTGCCCTTGGACGTCATCTTGGGGAAGTCCCCCATGAAGACGACCTGCTCCTTGATCTCGCCGGTGTGGCGGTTCAGAAAGCGCGCCCGTACGAAGACGGGGGCGCCGTAGGTCATGTCCTTTTCCTTGCACTCCTCCACGGAGAACTTGGGCTCCATCAGGAGGAATTCATCCTCGGGATCGAATTCGAACTCGAGGAGCAGGTTGTCGGAATAGTCCTTGATGGGACTGATGTCAGCGAAGACCTCCGAGAGGCCCTTCCTCAGGAACCAGTCGAAGGAATCACGCTGAATTGCAATCAGATCGGGAAGCTCGAGAACCTCCTCAAGACTGCCGAACGAGTAGCGCTGGCGAGCGACAACTGGAGATGACACATCTCACTCCTGGGGAAGCATATAACCGACTTGGGGGCGCGCGACGGTACCACGAGGTTCAGAACCCGGGTTCCAGACAGCGGAAAACGGGGATGACTATGCGGAAAGCGGCGACACGGCGCGTCAATTGTAGTGGCTGGCGCCCGAGCCGCCAACCTCTCTCGCCCCCGAAGTGGCGAAGATCCGCCGCGGCCTAGGAGATCTTGACGACGGCGCCTGCAGCTTCGAGAGCCTCAGCGGCCTTGTCGGCCTCGTCGCGCGGCACGCCCTGCAGCACCGGCTTCGGTGCCGTGTCGACCAGCTCCTTGGCCTCCTTCAGCCCGAGGCTGGTGAGCGTGCGCACCTCCTTGATGACCTGGATCTTCTTGTCGCCGATCTCGGCAAGCACGACGTCGAAGGCGGTCTGCTCCTCCTCGGGCTCGGCTGCGGGGGCAGCGGCGGCGGGCATGGCCGCGGGCATGGCCGCCAACGGTGCGGCGGCGGTGACGCCGAAACGCTCCTCGAACTCCTTGAGGAGCTGGCTCAGCTCCAGCACCGTCATGGCGCTGATGGTGTCGAGGACCTCATCGATCTTGGACATGGTGGATTCTCCTTGTCATTGGTTCGGTGCGTTTGCGTCGCCCCCGCCGGCCGCCCGGCAAGAGCGTCGAAGTGCTCGAGCGCGTTCAGTTCTCCGAACGCTCGTCGATCAGGGCCCCGACCAGGCCGGCGAAGGTGCAGGCGGGGGCCGCGGCCAGTCCGGCGAAGTCCTGCAGCGGAGCGGCCAAGAGGCCGGCGAACTGCCGCAGAGGGCTCGCCAGAACTCCCGCCAACTGAGCCTGCAACTGCTCTGCCGGCGGCAGCTTGGACAGCTGCTCGACCGCTTCGGGGCCGACGGGGTCGGTACCGAGGAGGCCACCCTTGATGATGAGCCGCCGGTCGGCGCGCTGGAACTCGAACAGCGCCTTTGCCACCGCCGCCGCGTCCCCGGGCCGGCCGTCCACGAGGGGCTCCACGAACGCCACGGCCGTCGGACCCACGAGCAGGTGCTCGCAGTCGATTCCCAACTCCCGTGCGGCCAGGCGGAAGAGGCTGTTCTTGTAGACCTTGTAGCTTCCTCCGACCGGCGCGAGCGCGTCGCGCAGCGCGGCCATCGCCGCGGTGTCGAGACCGCGGTACTCGGTCAGCAGGGCTCCCCGGGAGGCGGCCAGCCGCTCACGAATCTCGGCGACGACGGCCACCTTCTCCGGCCGGGGCGTTCGAGGTTGTTCACTCGATGTCTGGGTCACGGCAGGCTCCGGGCTCGGTTCGGCATTCGGTCTGAGGCAGTTGTGCGATGTTCAGCGGCGCCATGCACGATGCGAACTGCTCCAGAGCCTCGCCACACCCACGACCAGCGCGATGTCGGAGGGCTCGCCAGAACGACGAACGGCGCCGCAGAAGATCACGCGGCGCCGGGGGAAATGGGGGGCGTCACCTCGTCAGGCGGGCGGCAGCGGGGATGCTGCGGTGACCCTTTCAGCTCCGAGGAGCACCGGAGATCTTCAGCGAACGATCGGTTGTCCGGGCCGCAGGCTAGCGGGAGGTCTCGCGACATCCACCACCGGCAGCCCGGTCGATACGTCATTCCGGCGAAGGCCGGAGCCGCGCCCGGATCTGGTCCCCGTGCAGCCGTCCCGGCCCTCACGAGGCCTGGATGCTCGCCGGATCGATCTTGACCGGTGGCCCCATCGACGAACTGATCGTCACCTTCTGGACGTAGCGCCCCTTGGCAGCCGCAGGTCGCACTCGATTCAGTTCCTCCATGACCGAACACAGATTCTCCATCAGCGCCTCGGTGCTGAAGCTCACCTTGCCGATGGGCACGTGGACGTTGCCCTGGCGGTCGGTGCGGTAGCCCACTCGACCTCCCTTGAAGTCGGCGACCGTCTTGGCGACATCGGTCGTGACCGTGCCGCTCTTGGGGTTCGGCATCAGTCCCCGGGGGCCAAGAGTGCGACCGAGGCGCCCCACGATCGGCATCATGTCCGGCGTGGCGATGGCCACGTCGAAGTCCATCATGCCCCCGCTGATCGCCTCGACCAGGTCGGTGTCGCCGACATGGTCGGCCCCGGCGTTGCGGGCGGCAATCGCCGCCTCCCCGCCGGCGAAGACGGCGACACGAACTTCCTTGCCGGTGCCTGACGGCAGCGAGACCGTGCCGCGGAGCATCTGATCCGCCCGCCGCGGATCGACCCCGAGGCAGATGGCCATGTCCACGGTCTCGTCGAATCGGGCCGTCGGCAGTCCCTTCACCATGTCGAGCCCCTCGGTGGCATCGTGCAGACGCTGCCGGTCGTAGCGGCGACCGGCGTCGTTGTAGCGCTTTCCCCTGTTCATCCTTCTCCTCCGGGCTTTGCTCCCAGCCCCTCGCCGGGGCGTTGCCGTGGTCTCCAGTGTCCGAAATCCGGCTCGGCAACCGCGCGTGGCCGGGTATGGCCCGCCGCGCGGCGTCCCAGCAGGGCTAGCCGCGGACCACCCGGACGCCCATGCTGCGGGCCGTACCGGCGATCTGGCGCATGGCCATGGCGACATCGTCCGTGTTCAGATCGGGCATCTTCACCTCGGCGATTGCCGCCACCTGCGCGTCGGTGATCGAGCCGACGAACTCGTGGCCCACTTCGCCCCCGCCCTTCTCGACACCCGCCGCTTCGCGGATCAGGAACGAGGTCGGAGGCGTCTTGAGCGCGAAGCTGAAAGTGCGGTCCTCGTAGATGGTGATCTCGGCGGGCACGACCTGGCCGGCCCGATCCGAGGTGCGGTCGTTGTACTGGCGGCAGAAGTCCATGATGGCGATGCCGTGAGGACCGAGCGCTGTGCCGACGGGTGGCGCCGGGGTGGCCTTGGTGGCCTCGATGTTGATCTTGACGAGTGCTAGGACCTTCTTGGCCACGATCGGCTCTCCTGTTGGTGGTTCCCGCCGCCGCTCAGAGCTTGGCGACTTGGGAGAATTCCAGTTCGACCGGTGTCTCGCGACCGAAGATGTTGACGAGCACCTTGACCTTCAACTGGTCGGCGTTGATCTCGATGATCTCCCCCGACAACTCCGCGAACGGCCCCTCGCGGACCCTGACGGTCTCTCCGGCCTCGAATTGCAGCCGCGGGCGGCCGCGCTTGATGGCCTCGTCGCCGCTGGTCTTGGACTCCAGGAAAGTCTCGACGTCACGACGCCCGAGCGGGGTCGGCTTCGGCCCGTGACCCACGAAGCCCGTGATCGAAGGGGTCTCCTTGATGACCTGGAAGGCCTTGTCGGTGAGCCGGCAGCGCACCAGGAGATAGCCCGGGAACACCTTTTTCGGGACGATCACCTTCTTGCCGCCCTTGAACTCGACCACGTCCTCGGTGGGGATCTGCGCCTCGTAGATGAGGTCCTCGGCGTCGAGGCTGCGGACCCGTGCCTCGAGATCCTGCTTCGCCTTCTTCTCGTAGCCCGATTGCGTGTGCACGACGTACCACCGTCCGGGCCGCCGTGACGGGCGGTCCTCGTCGGGCGGGGGTGCCGGCTCGCTGTCAGCCGCGACCGCCTCTGCTTCTGCTTCTGCTTCTGCCTCGGCCTCGGCTTCGGCGGCACTGTGAAGGTCGTCCTCACTCAGGACGTCGTAGAAATGCGCTCCGCCCTCCGACGGGGCAGGACCGGCCTCGCCGGCCAGGGGACCCGAGGGCAGGGCGGCCTCGATGTCGGGCGCTTCGGCGACGCGCTCGGGCGCTACATCGAGGCTCGTCTCGGCGTGGGCAGAGGGTTCGTTCATGGATCCGTTCATCGTTCGAAGAGCTTCAGGATCGCCTCACCGAAGCCGTAGTCCAGCGCCCCGATGATGGCGGTGAGAATCACCACGACGACCAGAGTCACGATGGAGTAGTTGACGACCTCGGGGCGGGTCGGCCAGGAGACCTTGCGCAACTCGGCGCGAACCTCGCGCATGAACTGCGCCGGCGAGGCGCGCTCTCGACGAGGCGCGGGCTGCCGGCGCCGCTCGGCAACGGGCGCGCCCTCCTCGTCGATGGCCCCCTGCTTGCGGGCCATGCGGCGAAACTGTCTGTTCATTTCCATGGCAGGGCAGGAGGGACTCGAACCCCCAACCGCCGGTTTTGGAGACCGGTGCTCTCCCAGTTGAGCTACTGCCCTCGGATTCGGCCGTTCGTTCCGGGAAGTGGCGGTTCTGAGAGGATCAGGATAACCACGCCGGTAACCCATCCCCACGGAGGACGCGCGCCGGTAAGGGCGCGCGGGCACCGTAGCGGCGGCCAGAATCGAACTGGCGACCTCTCGATTATGAGTCGAGCGCTCTTACCGACTGAGCTACGCCGCTGGATTGTCGGGCCGAAGTCCCAGAGCTCCCTGAGAGAATCGAACTCTCGACCTTTTCCTTACCATGGAAACGCTCTGCCGACTGAGCTAAGGGAGCCGAAAGGTCATCATGCCACGGACGGGGGCGCCGCCCAACCTGCGCCCGGCGGTGCCGGCACGGGTTCGATGAGCGGCCGCCGGGCCCGTGGCGGTCGGGATGCGAGCGGTAGCGTCGGGGAGATGGAGATCCGCCTGGCTCACAGAGCCGACGCCGAGGGCATCGCAGAGATCTACAACCATGAAGCAACCCGGGAGCGCACGGTCTTCGACCTCCGGCCGCGCGGTCTGTCAGAGCAGCAGGAGTGGCTGGCGGAGCGATCCGGCGCCCATTCGGTGATCGTGGCCACGGACGGCGGCGAGATCGTCGGCTTCGCCTCCCTGTCGCCGTACCGACCGCGACCCGCCTATAACACCAGCGTCGAGAGTTCGGTGTTCGTGCGGCGCGACAAGCTCCGGCGGGGCATCGGCCGGGCACTGCTGGAGCGGCTGGTTGCCCTGGCGGCCGAGCACGGCTTTCACAGCATGATCGCCCGGATCGCCGGGGAGAACGAGTCGTCGGTGGCTCTGCACGCAGAGTGTGGATTCGAGATCGTGGGCACCGAGCGAGAGGTGGGCCGCAAGTTCGGGCGCTGGATGGACTGCACGGTGATGCAGCGCCTCCTGTAGCCGGCTATTCGACAGCGCGCCGAGCGGCGCGCCTCAGACGCCGGCTCCAGTGAGTGGTCCGACGATCTCCATCGTCTCGGTGAGGATGATCCCCCGGTCGGTGAACCCCACCTCCGGGATGTTCGGCAGGCACAGGAAGTTGAGGGCGTAGATCGGCCGGTAGCCGATGGAGCATCCCAGTTGCTCGATCAGTACCCGTTCCACGGCGGCGAGTTGCTCGCCGACCACTGCCAGTGGCTCGGGCGACAGCAGGCCCGCAATGGGCAGCGGCACGACCGCCGCCACCTCGTCGCCGACCGCCACCGCGTACCCGCCCTGCGCCTCGATGACCGCCCCGGCGGCGGTGGCCATCGAGCGGTGCGAATCGCCCACCACGACCACGTTGTGGGAGTCGTGGTTCACGGTGGAGGCCACGGCGCCGCCGCGTATGCCGAGGCCCGTGACGAACCCCTTGCCGATGTTCCCGGTGCCGTGGTGGCGCTCCAGCACGGCGATGCCGGCGATGTCGGCGGCACCGTCGGGGTGGATCACCCCGTCACGCACCGTCAGGCCCACCTGGTGCATGGTCTTGGGGGCAGTGAAGGCCACGGCGTTGACCGTCACCGGTCCGTCGGGCGCGTCGACGCGCAGGGCGAGGTCCTCCGGAGCGGGAAGGGCCACGGTGAGCGTGTCCCTGGACCAGGCCGGGTACTCCGGCGACGGGGGGTCCTGCACCAGGGAACCGCCGGCGGCAACCACCTCGGCCCGGTGCAGCACAACGGACGGGGCGAAGTCCTCCAGGCTGTCCAGCACCAGCAGATCGGCATAGCGGCCCGGCGCCACGCTGCCGAGATGGCGATCTATCCGCATCAACTCGGCCGCGTTGAGGGTTGCCATCTGCACGGCGGTCACCGGGTCGAACCCGGCATCGACAGCCAGGCGCACCCACTGATCGAGGTGACCTTCGGTCATCAGGATGTTGGGGTGGACGTCGTCGGTGCACAGCACCAGGCGCCGGGTGTCCAGGCCGAGGCGCTCGACGGTGGCGACTATCTCCGGCCATTCCTCGGCCGGCAGCCGGTCGATGCGCGGTGTCAGCAGCACCCGCACACCCCGGCGGAGCTGTTCGACCACCTCGGCGGGGGATTCCGCCACGTGCGTGTCCTCCACGCCGGCCACCAGGGAGGCGTCCAGCACCGCTCCGGTAAAGCCGGGGAGTTGCCCGCCGACGGTCATGTGGCGCTCGATGGTCGCCTCGATCTTGTGCAACTGCTCCCGGTCGGCGCCCAGCAGCAGCGCGGGGTTGATGTCGCCGCCGAGGCACACCGCCTCGGGGCGGTCCAACATCGCCAGCGTCGCGGCGATGTCCATGGCGTGGCCCGACGTCTCGAGGTCGGCCGGCATGGCAGGAACGCGTGCGGGAACCCGCAGGAAGAAGTTCAGCGGAAGGTCGGCGGCCTCGGCGACGAGCAGGTCGACGCCGGCCGTTCCCAGCACGTTGGCGATCTCGTGGGGATCCGCGCAAACCGAGAGGACACCCCGGGGCACGATGGCGCGGGCCAGTTCGGTGGCGGTGACGTTGGAACTCTCGAGATGCATGTGGGGATCGATCAGCCCCGGCGCCACGAACCGTCCGCCGGCCTCGATGATCTCGGTATCGGGGCCGATCAACTGCCGGCGACTGTCGCCCACGGCGGCGATGCGTCCGGCCGCCATCACCACGTCGCCCGTCACGACCTCGCCGGTGAAGACGTTCACCACCCGCCCGCCGGTGAGGACTGCGTCGGCCGGCTCGTCGCCCAGCGCCACCCGGATCAGACGGGTCCGCACCTCGGAGGACATGTCCAGGATCTGTGCGCCCATGCGACAACGGTACCAACCCTCCCGGGCGCCTCCGGAGCCGGCCCCGCCGGCAGAGTCGGGTTCCTACGAGCCGTCGGTGGCGTCGGGCTGCCAGCGCAGCACCGGGCGGCGCGCCGCCGTCGCCTCGTCGAGCCGTCCGATGGGTGCACTCCAGGGGGCGCCGTGCAGCGTCTCCGGATCGCGTTCGGCCTCGATGGCGATCGCGATCATCGCCGCGGCCAGAGCTTCGATCGCCTCGGGAGGCTCCGTCTCGGTCGGCTCGATCATCAGCGCTTCCTCGACGATCAGCGGGAAGTAGACGGTGGGCGGATGGAAGCCGTGATCGATGAGGCGCTTGGCGATGTCGTACGTGCGCACGCCGTGGGTGCGGCGCTGGCGCGAGCCCGAGAAGACGACCTCGTGCAGCACGGGCCGGTCGTAGGGCAGGTCGTAGTGGTCACCCAGCAGCACGCGCAGGTAGTTGGCGTTCAGCACGGCCTGACCGGAGACGGCTCGCAGACCGTCGAGGCCGAGGGCGCGCATGTACGCGTAGGCACGGATCAGGACGCCGACGTTGCCACCGAACTGCTGGAGACGCCCGATGCTGCGCTCCGGTTCGACGAGGCGCACGACGCCGTCATCGCACTCGGTGACCACCGGCGTCGGGAGGTAGCAGGCCAGGTCCTCGACGCAGCAGACCGGTCCCGCGCCCGGGCCGCCACCGCCGTGCGGCGTGCTGAAACTCTTGTGCAGGTTCAGATGCACCACGTCGAATCCCAGGTCGCCGTAGCGCACGCGCCCCATGATGGCGTTGAGGTTGGCCCCGTCGCCGTACAGGTAAGCGCCGACGTCATGGATCAGGCCGGCCACCTCCTCGATACCGCGCTCCCACAGACCCAGCGTGTTCGGCACGGTGACCATGACCGCCGCCACCGATCCGTCCAACTCGCGCTCGATGGTGGCGCGGTCCAGCGAACCGTCAGCCGCCGTGGGGATCTGGGTGACCGTGAAGCCGGCCATGGCGGCGGTCGCCGGGTTCGTGCCGTGCGCCGAGTCGGGAACGAGGATGCGTCGCCGCTGCGCCAGCTCACCGCGATCCTCGAGGGCGCGCGTGATCATGAGCACGCCGGCCAACTCGCCCTGCGCTCCGGCGGCGGGAGCGAGGCTGACAGCACCCAGACCGGTGATCTCGCCCAGACCGTCACGTAGCTCCACCAGCGTGCGCAAGGTGCCCTGGACATCGGTGGGCGGGGCCTGGGGATGCGCGTCCGCCAGTCCGGGCAGCGACGCCACGAGGTCGTCGACCTTCGGGTTGTACTTCATGGTGCAGGAACCCAGCGGGTAGGTGCCGGAGTCGATGCCGTAGTTCCGCGCCGAGAGCTCGGTGTAGTAGCGCACGAGTTCACCCTGGCTCAGCTCCGGCAGCCGCACCGAGTCGCGCAGCAGACCGGCATCCGGCAGCGGCGTGGTCTCGCCGCGCCAGCGTGGGACGTCGACCGCCCGCCGTCCGGGCACTCCCCGGTCGAAGCTCAGGCGCGCGCCGACGTCCCCCCCGCCGGGCCGAGGCGCGCTCACGCCTCGCCCCCGATCTCCACCAGCGCACCGATCAGCGCGTCCACGTGCGCGTCGGGCGTGGCCTCGGTCACCGCAAAGAGCAGGGCCTGGGACGCTTCAGGCTCCGGTCTCCCTGACACGTCGAGTCCGGGACCGATGCCCCGGGCCGCCAGCTCGGCGGCGAGCGCGGCGGCAGGCAGGGGGCCGCGCACGAGGAACTCCGAGAACCACGGCCCTCGCTCCGGCGTCTCGTAGCCATCCAGCGCGGCGACGCGCCTCGCGGCATCGTGGGCGCGCTGGTAGCACAACTCGGCGGCCTCGCGCAGCCCCCGCGGGCCCAGCGCCTGCAGGGTCACGGTGAAAGCGAGCGCGATCAGCGACTGCGCCGTCGAGACGTTCGATGTGGCCCGCTCGCGCCGGATGAACTGCTCGCGAGCCTGCAGGGTGAGCACGTAGCCGGTGCGCGGTCCGCCGTCGCCCTCCGGCGGGGCGTGCAACTCCCGCGTGCGCCCGACGATGCGGCCGGGCATCTGCCGCAGGAACACCGCTCGCGCCGCGAACAGCCCGAGCGACGGCCCGCCGAAGTGCGGCGGCCCCGCCAGATCACGCCCCTCGCCGGTGACGATGTCGGCGCCCGCGTCGCCCGGCGCCCGCAGCAACCCCAGAGCGAAGGGATCGGCCACCGTCACCAGGAGTACGCCGTCGGTGTGCAGTGCCTCCGCCAGAGGCTCGAGATCCACGATGGTGCCGAGGAAGTCCGGCTGCTGGACGACGAGGCAGGCGTGTTCGGGCGTCGCCGCATCCCCGGACCGCAGCACGTCGACTCGCAGCCCCGCGCCGCGGGCGTAGGTCGCCACGACGTCGACGGTTCCGGGGTGGATCGGCTCGAGCAGTGCGACCGCTTTGCGCTTCGTGGCGCGGGTGGCGAGGAGGCACGCCTCGGCAGTGGCGCTGGCCCCGTCGTAGAGGCCGGTGTTCGACACGTCCATGCCGGTGAGTTCGCACACCACCGACTGGTACTCGAACGCCGACTGCAGCGTCCCCTGGCTGATCTCCGGCTGGTACGGCGTGTAGGCGGTGACGAATTCGGAGCGGCCGCTCAAGTGGGACGTGATGGCCGGGATGGCGTGCCGGTACGCGCCGGCACCGAGGAAGTTCGGCCGCGACGGGGCAGCGTTCGCAGCGGCGCGTTCGGTCAGCAGCGCGATCAGTTCCGGCTCGGTGAGGGCGGGGGGAAGATGGATCGTCGGATCGAGGGTGGCCGCGGGCAGGTCGGCGAACAGTGCGTCGATGTCGGCGACGCCGACCCGCTCGAGCATCCGGGCGCGGTCGGCCTCCGTGGCCGGGATGTACGGATGGGGCGAACCAGCGACCGGCGAGGACACCACACTCAACTCGCGGGAAGCTGCGCCCGGTACGCGGCAGCGTCGAGCAGACCCTCCAGCGCGGCGTCGTCGGCGATGCGCACGCGGATCAGCCATCCTTCGCCGTAGGGCGACGCGTTGACCAGTTCCGGGGCGTCCTCCAGCTCCCCGTTGGTGGCAATCACCTCGCCGCTGACCGGCGCGTAGAGGTCGGCGACGGTCTTGGTGGATTCGATCTCGCCGCAGGACTCACCGGCGCGCACCGAGGTCCCGGCGGGGGGAAGATCCAGGTAGACCACGTCGCCAAGCTGATCCTGGGCGAAGTCCGTGATGCCGATGGTGGCCTCGTCCGGCTGCTCGCCGTCGCGGCGCAGCCACTCGTGACTGGGCGCGTAGAGAAGGCCGTCGGGGGTACCGCTGTTTGTCGTCACGGGTTCCTCGCTTTCCGGTAGAACGGGCGGCGCACGACCTCCACCGGGAGAGCGCGGCCGCGCACATCGACTTCGAGTTTGACGCCGGGGCTCGCAAGCTCGACGGGAAGGTAAGCCATGCCGATGCCGAGGCGCAAGGTCGGGCTGAACCCCCCGCTCGTGAGCCGCGCAACCACGTCGCCGCCGGGCACGCTCACCGCGTGGCCCGCTCTCGGCACGCCGCGCTCGCGAGCCGCCAGATGGCAGAGCCGCCGCGTGCGGGCCCGGGCCTTCGCCTCGACGAGCGCCTCGCGTCCGGTGAAGGGCGCCCCGTCGTCGAGGCTCACCGCGAATCCGAGCCCGGCCTCGTAAGGGTGTGTGGTGTCGTCGATGTCGTTGCCGTGCAGCGGCAGCGCCGCCTCGAGCCGCAGCGTGTCGCGTGCGCCGAGGCCGACAGGAGTGGCGCCACCGGCGAGCAGAGCGTCCCAGAGCGCCTCGGCGCGGTCGGCGCCGACGATGCACTCGCCGCCGTCCTCGCCCGTGTAGCCGGTCCGGGCGAAGAGCACGGGCGCACCGTCCCAGTCCAACTCCACACAATCCCGGGGCGCGAGCGCGCCGAGGGCTTCGCCGAGAACGCTGCTGAGCAGGCTGATCGCCGCGGGCCCCTGGACGGCGAGCATCACCGTGTCCCCGATGGCCTCGGAAGCGTCGGTCGCGACGGAGCGCAGGCGCTCGAAGTCCCCGGTGGCGTTGGCCGCGTTGTGGATGATCAGCCAACGCTCGCCGGGGAGGTGGTAGATGAAGATGTCGTCGTCGATGCCGCCGTCCTCGTTGCAGTAGAGCGAGTAGTGCGCCTTGTGTACCTCCAGCGTGGTCACGTCGAAGGTCGTCACCGAGCGCAGCAGTGACGCCGCCCGCGGCCCCTGCACCCAGACCCGCCCCAGGTGCGACACGTCGAAGAGGCCCACGCGCTCACGCACGGATTCGTGCTCACGAACGGTTCCCTGGTACTGCAGCGGCATCTCCCAGCCGGCGAAGGGCGCGAAGCGGGCGCCGGCTGCCTCGTGGCGACCGCGCAGCGCCAGCCGGCGCAGCCCGCCCCCATTGCCGGACCCGGCGTATCCGCCCATGCCTCGAATGTAGCCCCGACCTATCCCCGACGGATATTGCCTCCCGCCTCCCAGCGCAACGCATGGGTCGAGCCGGACGTCCGCCGAGATGCGAGATGATGGGTCGGCGCATTCTCTCCGCTCCTCGCGTTCGCTGAGCGGTGAGCGGTATCGTGGCCGTCTGCTGGGTCGGTGCCCGAGCGGACAAAGGGAGCAGGCTGTAAACCTGCCGGCGACGCCTTCGGAGGTTCGAATCCTCCCCGGCCCACTCAATCCCGTTGCACAGCGCCGCCGCTGGACCAGACCGCATCTGTCCGGCTCCGGCGCAACCCCGAGCGCGGCGACGTAGCGGCTGTGGACCCGCTGCCGGGGCCGAGGGCTGCCGCCACGCCCAGAGACCGACGCCCGTCATTCGGCCCCCCGGATACCGGGCCGCCGGGACCGGCAGCCGTTCCCGGGGGTGGTGGGCAACCGATCATCGCCGTCGGGCTCTCGGCGAGCAGGTCCCACTCGTCGAGCACGGGCGCGATTCGCCGGGCAGTACGGCCGGTCCCGCTCGCGACGGTTGCGGCCCTCTGATGACCGTTGCCTCCATCGCTCGGCGTGACCTCGCCCGACTCCCCCGGGGACGGATCGATGCGGTCGGCCGCCAGTGCGGCCAGGCGCACTGCAGCTGCCGCAATGCGAGCCGCGAACGGAACGAGTTCCTCCAGAGGAATGCCAGGATCGCGACCCTGACCGGCGCCCCGATACACCCACACGAGGGCATCGGGCACCTCGCACTCCGCGAAGATCCGTTCCACGTCGGTTTTCACGCCGTCCGGCAACTGAGGGAGCGATTGGGGACCTCGGCGGCGGCGGCGTCGCTTCTTCTCATCGCCATCGGTGGCGAGCGTCTTCAGGGAGTTCTCCAGGACCGCCCGCGACTGCCCGCACACACCCTGCATGCGTGCGGCAATGGCGTTGAGATAACCCGCGGCATCAGTGTCGGCCAATGCGGCGCGTTCATCGGAGAGGGGGTACAGGAGCGCGCCGAGGAGCACGAGTGACCGACGAGCGCTGTCCAAGGATGCGACCGCCTCGTCGACGTCTGCAGCGGGCAAACCGATCTCCTCTCCGGGGCTGATCCCGTCGCACACAAGCCCGCGGGCGCATCAGGTTTGGCGGAATGCACATCCTGCATACCGGATCGCGCCAAGCCGCCGAGGCTCGCTGGGCTATGCCAAGCGTACCCCGGCCTCCCAGGCGCGTCATTCGCGCGGCGGGGTCGTTCGCCGATCGGCATACAAGTCGCTGCTCTGTCCCCCTGGTAGTTCGTCCAGCCGGGTCGCCGTAGCGTGGCACTCTCGCCGGAAGCGAGTTCTCGCGACCGGTGCTGTACTGACAGCGGACGTTGGCAGGACGGCGGGGATCCACGCCCCGCCGGATGGCGAGTCACTCGATCCCGCCCCAGGCGGTGGGACCGGAAAGGAAAGGGGAGGACATGACAGGAACGGGTGCGGACATGTTCCGGCTGAATGGCCGGGTGGCGCTTGTCACCGGAGGATCCGGCGGCATCGGTAAGGCGCTGGGGGTCGGCCTGGGGTTGGCCGGTGCCCGACTGGCGCTCACCGGTCGCTCGCAGGAGCGCCTCGACGACAACGCCGCGGCAGCGGAGGCGGCGGGCTGTGAAGACGTCGAGACGTTCGGCAACTTCGACCTGACCGAGCCCGGCCGGCCCGCGGCGCTGGTGGCAGCGGTCGCCGAGCGGATGGGAGGGATCGACATCCTCGTCAACGTCGCCGGCCTGAACCGCCGCAAGCCGGCCCTCGAATTCGCCGAAGAGGACTGGGACGCCGTCATGAACCCCAATTTGAAGGCCGTCTTCTTCGTGTCGCGGGAGGTGGCGCGCCTCTGGATCGAGGGCGCCCGGGACGCCGAGAGCGTCGGCAGGGGCAAGATCATCAACATCGCCAGCCTGGCGGGGGCGATCGGGATTGCCGAGATAGCGCCCTACGGCGCCTCCAAGCTGGGGGTTGTGGCGCTGACGCGGGCTCTGGGCGTCGAATGGGCTCGGGAGGCGATCTGCGTGAACGCCATCGCGCCGGGCTACCACGAGACTCCCATGACCATCGCCCAGGGCATCTTCGAGAATCCGAAGATCGGGCCGTGGGTGCGCAGCCGCATCCCGATGGGGCGGCTCGGGACGACGGAGGATCTTGTCGGCCCGGCGATCTACCTCGCCTCGGCGGCCAGCGACTACATGACCGGCCAGACCGTCTTCGTGGACGGCGGCTTCGAGGCGGGCTAGGTGGCTGGTGTGGAATGGGTTGTTGTCTGGTGGCTCTTCGCACTCATACTGGTGATGTGTTCCCGGCGGGTGTGGTTGGGGTGTTGGGGGTGGGTGGGGGTTCAGGTGAGTGCCCAGTGGGTGGCGCGGGTGTGCAGTCCGAGCGCGCCGAGGCGGGCGATGTTGGCGGCTGCGGCGAGGAGGTTGAAGTCGGCGTCGACTTTGGGTTGGCCGCGCACGCGGGCGTGGCGGCCGCCGTGGTGTCGGCGCATGAGGTGCGCGAGTTTGCGTTCGACTTTGGGGCGGGTGGCGCGGTAGTCGTCGCGCCAGGCCGGGTTCTGTTGGCGCGCTCGGGACGCGGCGAGGGCGGTTTCGTGTGCGCCGATGCGTATGGTTCTGCCGGCTTTGGCGTCGGTGCAGTCGCCGCGGAGTTCGCAGTCGGCGCAGTCGGCGCCGAAGCGGGCGGTGCCGGCGCCGTCGGGGCGGTAGTTGATGGCGACGGTGACCTCGGCGGGGCAGGTGACCGTCGCGGCGGCCAGGTCGACGCTGAAGCGGTCCTTGGTGAAGCGTCCCGCGGGCGCCTGCGGCGCTTGGGTGCGGCACTTGGAGTTGATGCGGTGCTCGCCGAGGAGGCTCTGGAAGTCGCCGCTGCCGTAGGCGCAGTCGCCGTAGACGGTGGGCCTGCCCGCGAAGTCCTCCACAACCTCCCCGGCGTCGCCGGCAGTGCCGGTGGTGCCGGTGGTGGTGGTGTCGGTGGTGGTGTCGGTGGTGGTGGTGTCGGCGGCGGTGTCGGCGGTGAGCAGGTCGGCGATGAGTTCGGGGGCGGGTCGGGCGTCGGGGGCGTTGGCGGCGGTGACCGCGGTGGCGGTGATCAGCTCGGAGTCGGGGTCCGTGGCGATGTGGCCCTTGTAGCCGTCGAAGCCTCGTGCTGCGGTTTTGTGGCCGTGGCGGGCGTCGCGGTCCACCACCGAGATGATCCGGTCCCGCGCCACGCGCCGCGCGATCACCAGGCGCCCCTCGGGGTCCTCGCAGAGGTCCTGGCCCACAACGGCGGCCAACAACTCCCCGCCCTGCGCGACTTCGACGCTCAGCGCGCGACCCTCGAGGGCTTCGAGCACCGCCACGGCGTCGCCGGCGATGGTCGCCACGAGGGCCTCCCGCGCCGCCGCGTCGTCCCAGTCGCACGCCGGCTTGGACCGCGACGCATAGTCGCCGCCGGCGACGGCGCCCCGCACAATGGCCCCCAGATCGCGATCCGCGGCCTCGAACACGCCGCGGATCGCGGCGCGCAGCATCGTGACGGTGTCCTGGGTCGCGACCGCGTCGTAGATCGGCGCGGAGTCCAGCACCCGCCGCTGAGACAGCGCCCCCGCCGAGCGCGCCACCTCGAGGGTCGCGTCGAAGATCCGCCGCGGCGCACCCGACGCCGCCAACCGGGCCCGCATCCCCACCAACACCGTATGGGAGAACCCGCCGCCGTCGACGTCCAAACCCCCGCACGCGTAACGCCAACGCGCATCGAACTCGAACGCCGCCACCGCCTCACGGTCCGACAAACCGAACCAGCGCTGCAACACCATCACCGTCGCCACCACCCGAGGCGGCACACTGCGCCGCCCCCGCGACGAGAACAAATCATCGAACATCCCCTCGGGAAACAACCGGGCACCCTCACCGAACAACACCGCAAAAATCGAACCAGGACCCACCCGCTCGCCCACAAACCGCGTCCCCTTGAACAAATCAGCCTGACACGGCTCAACACCAACCGTCACAACACCAACCTCCCCACAACACCGAACCACACACCTGTAATTCTACCAGACCACAACACCCCAAACGCCGAGAAAAACACCAGCCACCTAGCAGGCCCATGGTGTGACCCGCTGAGAGAGAGCCACTCCACGGCACGGTTCGCGGCGCACGGAGCCCTGGCGATGACGAGCCCGGGCAACGTGTCGATGGCCACCCTGGCCGAGGTGGAGCGCGTCATCGCCGCCAAGGGCGCCCGGGTAATCCGCTAGCCCCGCGCCCGGCAACAGCACGTGCTGGCGGTCTGTGATGTCGCCTGCTGCCTGCGTCACGGCAAGATAATTGGCCGGGTCAACATCGACGACGTGACCGCGGCCGACCTGGTGGACCTCATCACCGGTGTCCGCCGCCTGGCAGCCTGATCACAGGCTCGGCTTATCTGCGACAGTACCCCCGTCACAACCGACTGGGTGCTCCGACAACCGCTGGCGCTAGTCCGTACTGCTCATCCAAGGGCCCCGAGGTGCGGCCGGATCGAAGCGCACCTTCTGGACATCGAGTGCGTCAAGACCTTCCTGGCCGGTGGTCCGAAGCCAGGCGTCCTGTCCATACCACATCGGTTCCAGGATTGCGGTGAGTTCAGGCGTCAGCCTTTCCTCCGCATGAAGACGCACCGCCTCCCGCGGCAGATCGCCGAGGGCACGTAGCGCCAGCAACCGCGCCTGTCCGGCTCCCGCGCAGGCGTCGAGCAAATAGTCGATGCACCGGTGCCGCGCCAGCAGGCAGGCAGCCAATTCGGCGCGCCGCACATCCTCTGACGAGAGCCAACCGGTCAGTGTCTCCTGCACGTTATGAGGCAGTTCCTCGATGGCGGCGATGGCGTGAAGCGCAACGATCTCGTCGCTGTCGAGTCCGAGGCGGATCAGGAGGTCGGGTCGACGCAGACCGCCTTGGCCGAGCCCCCAGGCTGCTGCCGCTCGTACCTCCGGAGGAAGGCTTGACGAATCGGCGACCCGAGCCAGTTCATCGGCCGCAGCGCCGTCGCGCAACTCCGTCAGCGCGAACACGGCCTCCATTCGCCGTTCCGTGTCGGCATCGTCGCCAACGGCGGCGTCAGCTATCGCGGGAGCCCATGATGCGGCATCGAGCCGGGCGAGGTTGGCTCGGGCTTCGAGCCGAGTTCGCCAGTCCTCCGCTGTGTCCGCCTCGATAGCGACGAGCCCGTCCACCAAGTCCCGGCGTCCGGACATTCCCACCGCCCGGACTGCGGCGTAACGATCCACCGGATCGTTGGAGCGCAGGTCCGCCGAGTAATTCCAGGTATCACCCTCACAGGCGAGAGATCTCGTCGGCTGTACCACTCCAGCCACAATCGTCTCGCCCGCATCGAACCTGTCGCCAGGCTCCAAGTAGACGTGCCTTGGCGCTGTCCAGTTCCGCCACTGCCAGTACCTGCGCCGCGCGCCGAGGTCATCGTGGTAGCAAACGCGACCATCGGCGTCGACTCCGAGGAATCTGCCGGGACGTGACGGCACCCAGCACGGCCAGGTCAGCGTCGACTCAGAGCCTTCCGATGCTGCTTTTGGCGCCGACCGCCGGGCTTGGTTGATGCTGGCCCTCAGCGCCGCCTTGGAGAAGCAGACGGGCGCGCCTGCGTATGGCGGGAAGTGGCTCAGATCGGTACGGATGAAGGCGAAGAGGTCACCGTCCCGCATTCCGCCCGCGTGCCACTCGCGGCCGGGCGCGTCGGAGTGCGACAGCACGATCCCCAGCTTGGACTTGACACGCGCTTCGACACGCAAACCACAGCGGATGCACAGGAGGTCGGGCAGGCGGAGGCGCTTGACCTTCGTCTGCCACACCTTGTTGGCCATGGCGTAGCGCTCGAGTTCGACCATCCGATGGCCGTGCTCGTCGCTCAGGTCAAAGGCCACGGCGGCTGTGCCAACAGCGCCCATCGAGACGAATCGGGCGAAGTCGGCATCCTCCTTGAACCCCATCTGGAGAGCGTAGGGTTGACATTCGATGACAGCTACGGGCCACGCGGCCTCAGTCGGGAGCGCTGCACGACCGCCGAACGCGAAAGCGCCGGCTTCAGACGCCGCCGGAAACGGGACGTCCGAGTTGGCGGGCACGATCTCGGTCCGCCGCAGCGACCCCGTCTACATGGCACACGCCTATCTCACGAAGGTACCGGTGGCCGCAATCACGCCGTTCATCGAGGCGTTTACTAGGCCGGGCGATGTCGTGCTCGATCCGTTTGCCGGTTCGGGAATGACCGGCGTGGCCGCCGCTATCACCGGGAGGCGCGCTCGACTCTTCGACGTGTCTGTGCTGGGCCGTCACATCGGCGCCAACTACGTCAACCTGGTCGACCCTGACCTGATGCGCCGTCACGGCGAAGCGGTGCTGAGGAGCGCCTCCCGACGCATCGGCAACGTGTACGGAGTGCAATGCGAGGCGTGCGGTTCTGCCGCGCAAACCGTCAAGACCGTGTGGTCGGCGGTGCTGGAGTGCCGGGGCTGCAGCGAGCATGTGAACTACTACCGGGCGTTGGAGGACGCGGCGTGGTCGAAGCAACGACTGGCGTGCCCAAACTGCGGCGCTGGCTTCGGCGCCCGCTCCCGACGACTAGCTGAAGAGCCCGTCTGCGACTCGATCCGCTGCCTCTGCTCGCGGACTCAGCTCGAACATGAGCACACGTCACCGCTGGAGTTGCCCGATCCCTCGGGCCTGAGCTGGCCTGACGTGCCGATAGGTGAAACGCGCCAGATGTATGTCGCGTCCGCTCTAGGGCGCAACGGCCTGACATCGACCGGGGCCTTCTACTCCCGACGGAACCTGTGCGCGCTCGCCGCACTGCGAGACGCCATCGAAGCCGTCACCGAGCCCCAGATGCGCGCGAAGTTGCTCTTCGCGTTCACCGCAGTACTGACACGTGCAAGCAAGCGCTACCAGTGGTCGCGGCAGCGGCCGCTCAATGCCGCCAACGCCAACTACTACGTCGCCCCGGTGTTCTACGAGTGGAACGTGTTCGATCTGTTTGAGCGCAAGGTCGCAGCGGCAATCCGATCCGACGAATGGATCCGGACGCGCCGCAACGGCGCTGGCGCGCCCGGTGCCGGCAGACCAGACGTGGTGTACCACCTGGCCAGTGCAGACAAGCTCCCGCTGGAAGACAACTCGGTGGACTACGTGTTCACCGATCCGCCGTTCGGCGCCAACATCTTCTACTCCGACATGAACCTGTTTCAGGAGGCTTGGCTGTCGGAGTTGACCGACCCCGCCGCCGAGGCCGTCGTCGACCGCGTGGACACCGGCACCCCCCGCACAGCCGCTCGCTACGAACGGATGCTCGTCAACGCTCTGCGTGAGTGTCGCCGAGTGCTCAAACCCGGTGGACGGATTACCTTGCTGTTCGGGAACAGCTCCGGCGCCATGTGGCAGCTACTGCAGCGAGCTTTGGAAGGCGCAGGACTGGAGACGATTCCAGATCTGATTGCCGTGCTCGACAAGGGTCAGCGGTCGGTCAAGGGTCTCGCCTCGGGATTCGAGAACGTGGCAACCCTGGACCTGATGCTGACGCTCCAGCCGACCTCGGGCACCCGCGCTCCGACGTGCGCGCCGTCTTCACGACTTGTCGATGACTTCGCCCGCGACCTGCTCGCCAAAGACCCCGAGCCAACTCCCAGCCGGCTCTACCTGGCTCTGCTACGACACGGCCTCACCGAGGGCTGGGACCTAAGCCGCCTCGACCTGCAGCGCGTGACCGAACTGCTCCAGTCCTCCGAAATCGCAATCGATCGGCGAAGCGCACGAATACTCGCTGGAGACTCCTGACCATACCTCTCGGGCAAACAGACCCCTCGGGCTGCCGAGTGCAACCAGTCGAAGCGGCGAGCGTCCTCGCCGAGTCCCTGTGGCCCCACGCCCCAGGCCGCTCAGGTGCGGTAACGCTCCCGCCATTCGCGGGAGCGGAGGCGGCGTACCCGCTCGTCGGTAGCGGGGTGCGTGGAGAACAGGCCGGCGAAGCTCACCCGCTGGCCGGCAAGCGGGTTGATGATGTAGTGCGAGGCCTGCTCGCGGGCCACCGGCGTGGGGATGCGGCGCCCGGCCCGGTCGAGCTTCTCCAACGCCCGCGCCAGGGGCTCACCGTCGCCAAGCAGTTGCGCTGCTGTCCGGTCTGCCTTGAACTCGCGGGTGCGGCTGATGGCCGCCTGCACCAGAGCGGCCGCGATGGGGGCGAGGATCATCGTCGCCAGGAGCACGAACGGGTGGCCGCCGCCGCGGTCGCGGCCGCCGGAGCCGCCGGTGAACAGGGCAGCGAAGAAGGCGATCCGGGCCACGAGTGTGATGGCCATGGCGATGGCGGCCGCCACTGAGCCGATGAGGATGTCGCGATTGCGGATGTGCATCATCTCGTGCGCCAGGACACCCTTGATCTCGGGCCACGTGAGGTGCTCGATGAGCCCGGCCGTGATCGCCACCGCGGCATTCTCGGGGTTCCGCCCGGTGGCGAAGGCGTTGGGCTGCGGGTTGGGCGTGACGTACAGGCGCGGCTTGGGCAGCTTGGCGCGTGCCGCCAGGTCCTCCACAACGGCGTGGTACTCGGGGAACTCATGGCGCTCGACAAGTTGGGCCCGGGCCGAGGCGATGGCCAGCTTGTCGGAGAACCAGTACGAGAACCCCACGATGACGAAACCGAGAATCGCCCCGAGGATGAGGCCGCGGGTGCCGAAGATGCCCCCGATGCCGATGCACAGGCCTCCCAGCAGTGCCAACAGGACGAACGTCTTGAAGGTGTTCTTCACATCGCCTCCTCTGTGCCCGGGTTCGGGCCGGCCGGGCTCGGCTTCGGTGCGTCGAGCATCTCGCCTCCGCCCCCTTCAGCCGTAGTACCCGGAGTGGACGTAGAGGCACGGCAGAGCTTCGGCCGCATACATCTCCACGATACGAGGATCGTCCTCGAGGGCGAACGACGGAGCGAAACCGAACGAGCGCAGCAGCGCCAGCGCCTCGCGCTTGAACTGCACCGAGTGGGTCATGTCCTGGGCGGGGCCGCGCAGGGCCAGCAGATCCCACCGCAGCTCGTGGTGTTCGATCCACTCCAGCGTGAGCCCTCGGAGGCGGAACGGGCGAGCCGTCAGCAGCACGACCTGTAGTTGCTCGTCGAGGCGCCGCACCAACTCGGCGTGGTGCGCCAGCAAAGCGTCACCCGCGGCGGCGGCGAAGAACCCGTCCCAGTCGCGCACCGGGCCGTCGAGATGCCACTGGCGGTGCGAGGCGTCTGCCAGCACGCCGTCGATGTCCACGATGGCCGCCGCGCCCGGAGCGCCTGGGCCGGCTCGCCATGTCCAGTGCGCCGGCAGCGATGGGTGGTCACCCATGCGATCGAGGCCGAGACTCGTGCGGTCGACGGCCCCGCCGTCCCTCGGGGATCATGCGGGTACCGGGTGCCGTCGGCTGCTCAGTCCTCGGCGGGCGCGTCGGATGCCCGGCGACGGATCTCCTCCACCACCGAGGCGTCCGCCAGCGTGGTGGTGTCACCCAGGTTGCGCCCCTCCACCACGTCGCGCAGCAGCCGGCGCATGATCTTGCCACTGCGGGTCTTGGGAAGGTCCGGTACCAGCACGACCGCCTTCGGCCGGGCGATGGGCCCCAGCTTCGTGGCCACGTGCCGGCGGACCTCCTCGCGCAACTCGTCGCTGGCTCGGGCGCTGCCCCGCAGGATGACGTAGCCCACGATGGCCTGACCCGTGACGGCATCGCTGGCGCCGACCACGGCCGCCTCGGCCACCGCCGGATGGTCCACCAGTGCGGACTCCACTTCCGTGGTGCTGATGCGGTGGCCCGAGACGTTCATCACGTCGTCCACGCGGCCCAGCAGCCACAGGTAGCCGTCCTCATCGAGCTTGGCGCCGTCGCCGGCGAAGTACCGACCCTCGAAGCGCGACCAGTAGGTCTCCCGGTAGCGCTCGGGGTCACCCCAGATTCCCCGCAGCATCGACGGCCACGGCCGGGTGATGGTGAGGTAGCCGCCGCCCCGCTCCACCGGGTTGCCGGCGTCGTCCACCAGCTCGGCGAAGATGCCGGGGAGCGGATGTGTCGCCGAGCCCGGCTTTGTGACGGTGACGCCGGGGAGCGGGCTGATCATGTGCCCGCCGGTCTCGGTCTGCCACCAGGTGTCCACGATGGGACAGCGCCCGCCCCCGATGTGGATGCGGTACCACATCCACGCCTCGGGGTTGATGGGCTCGCCGACGGTGCCCAGCACCCGCAGCGAGGACAGGTCGTGGCGGCCCGGCTCCTCGGCTCCCCAGCGCATGAACGTGCGGATGGCCGTCGGCGCCGTGTAGAGCTGCGTGACGCCGTAGCGGGCGACGATGTCCCAGAGGCGGTCCTTCGGCCAGCCGGCCCTGTCGCCGCCGCGGTGCTCCGGGAGCGGGGTGTCGGGCGTTCCCTCGTAGATGATCGAGGTGGCGCCGTTGGCGAGCGGCCCGTAGACGATGTAGCTGTGCCCGGTCACCCAGCCGATGTCGGCGGCACACCAGTACACGTCGCTGTCGGGGCGCAGGTCGAACACGTGGCGGTGCGTGAACGCCACCTGGGTGAGGTACCCGCCCGTGGTGTGCATGATGCCCTTCGGTTTGGCCGTTGTGCCCGACGTGTACAGCAGGTAGAGCAGGTGCTCGCTGTCGAAGGCCTCCGGTCCGCCGGGCGGGTCAGCATCGTCCGGGTCGGCGCCGTCCACCAGTTCGTGCCACCACAGGTCGCGCCCCGGCCGCATGTCCACGTCGAGGTCGCAGCGGTTGACCACCACCACCTTCTCCACCGAGGGCGCACCGGCGGCGAGGGCCTCGTCCACGTTCACCTTGAGCGGCGAGGGTGCGCCGCGCCGGTAGCCGCCGTCGGCGGTGATGACCAGACGGGCCTCGGCGTCCTCGCAGCGGTCCACGATGGCATCCGGCGAGAAGCCCCCGAAGATCACCGAGTGCGCCACGCCGATGCGGGCGCAGGCCAGCATGGCCACCGGCAGTTCGGGGATCATGGGCATGTAGATGGCCACCCGATCGCCCGCCCGCAGCCCCAGCGAGCGCATCACGGCGGCGAAACGGCGCACGTCGTCGAGCAACTCGGCATAGGTGATGGTGCGGGTGTCGCCCGGTTCGCCCTCCCAGTAGAAGGCCACCTTGGCGCCCCGGCCGGCGGTGACGTGGCGGTCGAGGCAGTTGTACGCCATGTTCAGCGTGCCGCCGGTGAACCAGCGGGCGTAGGGCAGGTCCCATTCCAGCGTCGTGTCGAAGTCGTCGAACCAGGTGAGAAGCTCGCGGGCCTGGCGCGCCCAGAACGCCTCGTAGTCGGCAGCGGCCTCGTCGTAGAACGACCGCGCCGCGGCGGCGTCGGCAAATCCCTCGGGCGGCGCAAACGTCCGCTCCTCGACGTAGAAGTCGGCGATGGTCGCTTCGGCCATGGTCTCACCTCGCTTCGCTCCGCAGCGGGACAGCCTGCGTCCCGACCGCGTCCCCAACCACGGAGTCAGGCGGCTGCCGATCCTACCCGCAGGCCGGCACCGGAGGCCCGAGGACGGGGACCGCCTGGGCGCGGTCGGATCGATTGCAGGGGCAGAGACGAATCCGGCTCCGCCTGCTCCCACCCGGACCCCGGCCGCACAGCGCACCGGCCGCAGAGCGAACCCGCCGAGGGTCAGTAATCTGGGCGAGTGCACGACCTGCTGATTCGCCGCGGCACCGTCGTCGACGGCAGCGGCGAGCCGGCGTTCGTGGGCGACGTGGCGGTCAGCGGCGGCCTGATCTCGTCGGTGCGCGTCGCGGGCGACGGTGACGGCGACAGCGAGACAAGTGCCCGGCGGGTCGTCGACGCCGAAGGGCTCCTGGTTCTGCCGGGCTGGGTCGACATCCACACCCACTACGACGGTCAGGCCACCTGGGATCCCGACATGACACCGTCGTCGTGGCACGGCGTCACGACGGCAGTGTTCGGCAACTGCGGCGTGGGGTTCGCCCCCGTGGCGACCGGCGCCGAGGACTACCTCATCAACCTCATGGAGGGGGTCGAGGACATCCCGGGCTCGGTGCTGGCCGAGGGAATCGACTTCTCCTGGGAGTCCTATCCCGAGTACCTGGATGCCCTGGAGACCACGCCGCGGGTGATGGACGTGGCCGGGCAGTTGGCGCACGGGGCGCTGCGGTTCTACGTCATGGGCGAGCGGGGCGCCGATCACGCTGAAGTGCCCTCCGGCGTTGAGTTGGAACGGATCGAGATGCTCACGGCGGAGGCGTTGCGAGCCGGGGCGCTGGGGGTCACCACCTCCCGTACCCCCAAGCACCGCGCCGCCGACGGGCGGCTGACGCCGTCGCTGTCGGCGGGCGATCCCGAACTGGCGGCGCTGGCGCGGGGGATGCGCGCCGCCGGTGCGGGGGTGCTCCAGGTCAACTCCGACTTCGGAGCCGGCGAGTTCGAACTGATGCGGGCCGCCGCGGAGCTGGCCGGACGGCCGCTGTCGGCGCTGCTGGTCCAGATGGACGCCTGGCCGGAGCGCTGGCGCCAGACGCTGGCCAACATCCACGCGGCCAACGCGGACGGCGTGACGGCCAACGGGCAGGTGGGCTGCCGGCCCATCGGCGTGCTGCTGGGCCTGGACGCCACGGTCAACCCGTTCGGCAACCACCCGGCCTACCGGCAGGTGGCGCACCTGCCCGGCGCCGAGCGGGCGGCCCGGCTGCGCAACGACGTGGCGCTGCGGCGGACATTGATCGACGACCGGCCCGACGACGGCTACAGCCGCTGGCTCGAGTACGCGCTCGGGCGCACCTACGAGTTCGGCGACGACCTGGACTACGAGCCGCACCCCGACACGTCGGTGGCGTCCCGCGCCCGGGCGGGCGGCCTCAGCCGCTGGGAGTTGGCCCTCGACCTCTTGGCGGCCGGCGACGGCGACGACCTGCTGCTCTACACGTTCGAGAACTACAGCGGCGGCAGCCTCGACGACGTGGCGGAGATGCTGGCCGACGAGCACACGATCTGCGGGATCGGCGACGCCGGGGCGCACGTGGGCACCATCTGCGACGCCGCCTACCCCACGTTCCTGCTGACGCACTGGGCACGCGACCGCACACGCGGCAGGCGCTTCCCGCTGGAGTTCCTCGTCAACAAGCAGACCCGCCGCACCGCGCTCGCCTACGGCCTCGCCGACCGGGGACTGCTCGCACCCGGCTACAAGGCCGACATCAACGTGGTCGACTACGAGGCCCTGGGCCTGACCCGACCGAGAGTGGTCCGCGACCTGCCCGCCGGCGGCAAGCGGCTCGAGCAGCGTTCGGTCGGCTACCGCCACACCTTCGTGTCCGGCACCGAGGTCGCCGCCGACGGCGAGTTCACCGGCGAGCGCCCCGGCCACCTCCTCCGCGGCGCCAGACCGCGGCCCGATTGACGAACCGACGACAACGCCGGCGACCGCACCGGCGACAGCAGCCGGCCCACGCGCTCGAGCCGCCCGATGTTCTGTCGACCTGCAACCTGCGATGGCCCACAAGTGGAGGATCTCGGCCGTCCGCCCCGGCGGACGTCCCGACCGGCCACACTTCACCCACCCGCGGCGTGCCGGGTGCTGTTCAGGTGTCGAGCGAACCGGGCTGTTCGGAGGTCGTCGGTGGTTCGGCCGGCATGGCCGCAGTGGCGCGCTGCCGGTGCAGTTCCTCCTCCACGTCGCGTGCCCGCTGTTTGAGGTAGGCGACGGTGGCATCGCGGGCGTCGTCGAACAATGGGTCGGCGTCGCCGGCGGGCGGGAACCGCAGCTTGAAGATGAGGTTGTCGAGGATTCCGCTGTCCAGTTCGGGGCCGAATCGGAGCCGGTAGCAGCGGATGCCGTCTTCGAGGCGGTGGGCAGTGAGGCTGTCGATCGCCGCGAGGTCCAGCAGGTCGCGGAGACTGCTGCGCCACAGCAGGGTGTCGAGTTTGAGGGCAAGCAGGTCCGGCAGCGACGCCACGGGCATTCCGTCGATGGTCGGCCCCGGCTGGAGGGGGCGAGGGACACGCAGCCGGTGTTCGGCCTGGGGATCCTCGAAGACGTGTACACGCACGTCATCGAGCAGCACCAGGACCTCGTGGCGGCTGCGCGCCAAGGCGACGAAGGACCTGTCTGCATCCGCTTCGAGCCGATCCCTGACCGCTGCGGTGTCGAAGGCGCTGGGCGTGAGGATGTCGAGGTCCTCGCTGCGGCGATGCCGCAGGTGGACGGCGACGGCGGTGCCGCCGACCAGCACGCCGCCCGTTGCCGAGGCGATCCGGGCCGCTCGGGGCCACACGGCGCGCATCGGGGCGCTGAGTACATCGTGATAGCCGTCGATGTCAGCCACGGGGTGCGCTCGTGAGATCTCCGACGGCCATCTCCACATCGGGCGGGCAGCCGGGTATGCCGGTCTGCGCCCGCAGCGCCGACAGCGGCAGGTGCCGCAGAGCCCACCGCTTGGCGTCGGCGTCCAGAAAGCGACCGTTCAGCAGCCGGTTGGCCACCAGCAGGGCGTCCCGGGGCAGTCGGATGTCGGCAGGATCAGGGCCTGACCGGAACAGGTGCCACAGGTCCGGGGGCAACCGCTGCGGGCAGGCGGCGCGGCGCGAGTGGTGCAAGCGCGGCAGGTACGGGCTGAGCGTCTCTGCGCATTCGGTGAGACTCCAGATGCGCACCCGGCGGGTGCCATGTTGCCACGGGATCGTCCGCAGCTCAGCCGCGACGTAGCCATCGCCGGCCAGTCCGGCCAGAACACGCTGGGCGTGGCGCCGAGTGATCGCCGCCATCCCGGCCAGCACGGCCGAGTCGACACCGTCCAGATGGGCGTGCAGCGCGCCGAGCACCAGCACCTCGGACTCGGTGATGCGCGGGCGGGGATGCGGCGGCGGCGCGACCGCCAGATCCTCGATCGGTCGCGGCGGCGTGAGCCAACGGTCCCGCCCCGCGGGCCTCGCCGGCAAAGCGTCATCAAGCCTGCGCCACCAGTCCCCCAGCACGCCGCCCTCTGCCGCCGTTGCGCCGTCGCGCCCGGGGGACGCTTCGGCAGCGGCACGCGTCCGGGGAACGCTTCCCGGCGACGGGCGGGCCGGTGAACTGTCGGGTCGGTGGCCCGCCTCCGCCCGGACTCCAAGTACGCGCCCGGCCAGACGCTCCGGGCGGTCGTACGGGCAGACCCGCCCACCGCAAGCGGCACGGAGACCGTCGGTTACATCCCGGGCCACCCCGGCGCTGACACCGCAGGTCGCCCGCAGCACCTCGGGCCGCACGACGAACGGCCCGTTGGTCGACAGCACCATTCCGGTGACCCACGCCCGCAGCGGCGTCCTCCTTCCCTCCAGAGCCGTACCGGTCCGAACGCTGTAACGGCGTCGGCACGAACCGCACCACCACCGACCAGCAGGCTCGGGCGCGCTGCCGGCGGGCGGCGCTCCGCACCTCGGACAGCGCGACCCATCCGGCCAGCGAACTCCTGCGAGCCACGCCGCCGCCGCATCGCTGATGCCGCCCGCCAGGTCGTCGACGGCGAACGGATAGCGAAGCGGCTCGGGTTTCACAATGAGCGCAGCGTACCCGGCGCGCCATCAACCGCATGATCGTGTCGCCCTGCCACACCTTCGTGTCCGGCATCGAGGTCGCCGCCGACGGCGAGTTCACCGGCGAGCGCCTCGGCCGCCTCCTCCGCGGCGCCAGTTCGACGAGTACCTCAAGCGCGGCATCCCGACCTTGGCGCCCCCGCCGGTCCGCAGGTAGTTGCACAACCCCGGCGCGGCGGGAGTTCCTCGGGCGGCCTGCCGGCTCAGGGTCCGACGGTGAAGGCGCGGCGGCGGCCGGGGCCGAACCGGTACACGCGGAAGTCCCGGTCCAAGGACACGGCTTCGTGAACGCCGAGCCGCTCCATGACGGCCCAACTCGTCCGGTCCGACAGCGAGAAATCCTGGTCGGCGAACGCCGTACCGATCGCTGCGGCAACCTCGAGGTCCGCCAACCCGGACAGCTCGATGCGGGCGATACCGCTACGGATGGCGTTGACGAGTGTCTCCGCCTCCCTATAGCCGTGCCGATGGCGCATCACCGTCCAGGTCTCCTGCAACACGTGGTCACCCGTGACGAGCCGGCCCCGGCGCTCGCGGAGCGCCGCCGCGACCCGCTCGTGCGACACCTCCGAAGAGTCGGCCAGCGACACCCAGGCCGACGTGTCAACGTACGAGTAGTCCAACTCCTAGCGGCCCCGGTCGACGAACTGCGCGTGGCGCGCCTCGGCGATGACCCGCTTGCCGTCCCGGGTCATGTCGAGCGGCGGTCCCGCGACCATCCCGCAGATCGAGTCGATGTCGGCCTGTGGTGCGGCTGTGTCGAGTTCCCTGGAGAGGAGGCGCCGGACGAATTCGGCGAAGCTGATCCCGAGATCCGCAGCCCGCTGCTTGGCTCTGGCGTGCACGTGGTCCGGCAGCGTGATGACGGTTCGCATGAAGTGATATCATAGCATCACACAAGGCCATCACCACCCGAGCGAACCGGCCGATCAGCCCCACGCGGCATCGTTGGACCGCACGCGTTCGCCGGTTGCCGGGTCCTCCACGAGCACGTAGGTGCTGTGGCCCACGTAGCCCCAGATGCAGTACTCCGATGTGGTGTTCGATGTTGTGTACTTCTCCCAGTAGCCCGCCGGGTGCCCCGCGACGCCGTAGTGCAGGCAGTACACGGTGTAGCTGCCGGGCGCGAAGTCGACGAGTTCGACGCGCATGAAGTGACAGTTGGCGCTCGTGCAGCCCGCATCGACGCCCTGCGCGTTCCGCCCCTGGGACAGCCGTACGGTTCGTGCCTGCGGCGTCAGGTCGGTGACCGTGACCGTGTCCGAACCCTCGGGGCCGCAACCGGCCGCGTTGCAGGCCTGCACGGTGATGGTGTAGCTCCCGGCACGCCGCTCGGTCCAGTGATAGCCGGTGGTCGTGGCGGCGACGCGCGTGCCGACGACGATCCAGTGCGTGATCGGCGATCCGTTGTCGTCCGCCGACCAGCGGGCGGAGAGTTCGTTGACGCCGCCGGCCGCGGACACGCTGGCCCGTCCGGGCAGTTCCGGGGGCTCCGCCTGCTCCGAGGGCTCGGGCTGCTCGGGCTGCTCGGGCTGAGTTGCGACGGCGTAGCGGGCGAAGTTCTGCGTGACCGAGTAGCGCCCGCCGCCGACGGCGATGCCCACTCCCAGGTGGGTGAACGCCGGGTCGGTCATGTTGGCGTAGTGGCCGGGGCTGTTCACCAGATTGTCGAACGATTCCTGCACGGCGTCGCGCAGGGAGGTGATCCCGACGATCGAGGCGACGTTCTCCGCGTACCGCTCGTAACCCGGCGGGTACTGCTCGGCGTAGCGCGGATTGTGGTAGTGATCGCGTTCGGCGACGAGCGTCTGCGACCAGCGGCGCGCCACCGCAGCGACGTCGGTGTGATGGGCGAGCGCCTCGAGTCCCAGGCTCTGGCGCAGGCGGTTCACGAGATCCAGCATCTGCGCTTCCGCCGCGGCGATCTCGCTGCCCGCCGGCGCCGGCCCGGCCACGATCACGGTCGCGTAGGTCCGCCCGCCACGGGAGGCGACGCCGACGCCGAGATGGGTGCACAACTCGCAGCGCAGCGCCTCGTGCCCGTCCTCGTCGAGCAGCGACTCGCTCAGCGAACGCGCCACGCTCGACCGGTCGAAGTTGGTCGCGATCGACGACGACATGCCCGCGCGCCACACACCCCACTCCGATGCCAGCAACGGCCCGTAGTCGAAACCGTGGTCCCAGTCCCCGCTGTCGACCTGCGCCCGGGCTCGAGCCCGCGCCGCGACCGACAGCCCGGCGTCGAGAGCCAGCGGCGCCGCGCGGCCACGCAGGCGATTCGCCCCCGCCAGCACCAGCGACGCCAACTCCTCCGCCGGATCGACGGATGGCTGGGGCGTCGTGGTGGTGGTCGTCGTCGTGGTGGTCGTCGCGGGGATCGTGGTTGTGGTGGTGGTCGTGTCGACGCCCGGCGGCAGGTCCGTGCTCGTGGCCGACGTCCCGGCGCTCAGCGTCAACGGTGTACTCACGAGCCAGCGCCCCACCCGGGTCCCGACCGGGAAGAACCGCTGCCGCGGCAACAACCGCTCCCCCCAACCGCCGTCCGGCGCCCACTGCTGCAACCCGAACTCCACACGCCCCGAAGCCACCCGCCGCGCCACGATCCGCACCTGCGCCTCATCGCCCTCGGGGTCAACCGTTGCACCGCCGACGGTCAACGGCGTGCTCACCAGCCAGCGTCCCACCCGCGTGCCCTCCGGGAAGAACCGCTGCCGCGGCAGCAGGCGCGCACCCCACTCGCCATCGGACTCACGCTGCTGCAATGCGAACTCGACGCGCCCCGAAACCACCCGCCGCGCCACGATCCGCACGTCCAGGTCGCCGAGACCGCCGTCACCGCCGGGGTCGGTGATGGCGCCCGCCGCGGGCGCGGCACGGGTGGTTACCGTGACGGTGCCGGAAGCGTCGCCGGCGCTCGTGTCGAGCCGTACCCGGAACTGGTAGTCGGTCGCCGGTCGCAGCCCGCGGGCCTCGTAACCGGTGAGCGCCGTGGCCGACCTGTGGAGTTCGATCCATTGGCCGTCGCCGAAACGCTCGACGAGGTGGTTCCTGACCGTCACACCCGGCGGCTGGCGGGCCAGTCCCCACGACAGCGTCACCGAGTCGTGGCCCACGGCGGCCGCCCGGAGATTCTGCGGTCCGAACAGGCCGGTGACCTGCGTGGACTCGATGCTCAGGTCGAGCAGGCACGTGGCGTATTCGTACGGCTCCTGGACGGCACCGCCGACGCGGACACCGCTGACCGTGACGGTGTAGCAATCGTCGCCGCCGGTCGGCTCCGGCATGGTGCCGTAGCTGGGGACGTCCGCCACCTCCCACACGAGCGCAGGCCGTGACAGGTGCGACGTCGCCCGGCCGCGATGGACGATCTCGGTCAGGGCGGCACCCGTCTCACCGACCACGGCGACCGATGCAGTCGAATAGTCGAAATCGCCGAACGCCCGGAAGGACCAGCGACGGTAGACGACCTCGGCCGGCACGTAGCCCGGCGGCGGCCAGGCCACGAAGCCGCGTACCTCGCGGAGCCGGTCCGCGCTGCCCGTCAGGTCACCGAGAACGTGCAAGGCATTGGCACGCGACGAATCAAGGGCCGTGCCCATACCGACGGCGCGGACGTACGGCGAAAGAACCCAGCCACGGTGGCCGACCGGTTCATTGCCGCTCCCGCCGTCGCGCACGTACGAGTCGACGGCGGCCACCCCCGAGTTTCCGAACCCCAGGTTGCTCTTGGAGGCCCCACCGGCCCCCAACTCGCTGTAGCACGGCCACGACCGCGGCGGGGCGTGCGACAACTCGCCCGCCGCCGCCATCATGAGCGCGGCGTGCTGCGCCGCCGATGTGTAGTCGGCACGCTCGGTCACGACGTCCACCCCGGCCATCCGCCGGTACCAGTTGATCCGCTGCAACTCGCTGTCACGGAACGCCCGACTCGTCGTCCCCGCCACGCAGGCACCGACGTCGCCCGTGTAGCCCGGATCCGGCTCAACCCGCTCGAACTCCGCCCGGTGCGCCGCCAGCACAGCCGCCCGATCCCACGTGTCGATCCAAGGACCTGCGCCTGCCGAGCCGCCATCGGCCCCCTGGCCCCCAACCGCTGTAGGCCAAGCCCCCACGCTCAACGCAGCGACAATACCGGTCATCACAGCCGCGCGCCAGAACCTCCGCCGACGTCGGCCAGTTCTAGTGGTCACTGCACGGTGAGGTCAGCATAGAGTTCTGCGGGGCTGTGGTGGTGGAGGCTGCGGCGGCGTTGGTGGTTGATGATGTGCGCGGCGTGGTCTGCTTGGGCGGGGGTGACGAGGCGCAGGTCGGTGCCCCGTGGGAACCACCAGCGCACTTGGCGGTTGAGGTTCTCGATCTGGCCGCGCTGCCACGGCGAGTGCGGGTCGCAGAACCACACGTCGAGGTCGTAGTGGGCGGCGAGGCGCCGCCAGTTCGCCCATTCGGACCCGCAGTCGAACGTGAGGCTGCGCCGCAGGTGCGCGGGGACGGCGTCGAGGCCCTCGACGAGGCCGGCGAAGACCGCGTCGGCGTCGTAGCCGTCGGGCATGGTGACCGGTATCAGGTAGCGGCTTTGGCGTTCGGTCAACCAGATCATCGAGGACCGGTTGTAGGCGCCGATGATCTGGTCGACCTCCCAGTGGCCCGCCTCGGCGCGCTCGTTGACCGCCGCCGGGCGGGCGGCGATGTTCGGCCCACAGGGCGCCGACCGGGGGTTCCGCTGCTGACCGCAGCGTCGGCGCCGGCGGCGGCTGCGCAGACACTCAGCGGGTTTCGCGTCCAGGGCACCGCTGTAGAGCGCCTGGTAGACGGTCTCGACGCACGGCGGCGCCTCCACGCCCTCCGCGGCGAGGTCCGCGCGGATCGCCTCGGGGGAACGCCCCAGGCGCAACTCGGCGGTGATGCGGTCCCGCAGCGGCCCCGGCGCCGCGAGGCGCCTCGCGCGCGGTCGTCGCCGCTGCCGATCGGCGCGGCGCTGCGCCGTCGCCGGCCCGTAACGCCCACGGCCGCCGCCGCGGCCCACCTCCCGGGCCACCGTCGAGGGATGACGGCCCACCCGACGGCCGATCGCGGCCCAACTCGCCTGCGGATCCTCCACCAGCGCGCGGAAGATCTCCTCGCGTTCATGCAACTCCAGCGGTACGCCTGGCATGCTGATACCTCCATCGGTCGGTGCTGGAACTGGCACCGGTCATCATGACCGGAACCGTGCACCGACCGATGGAACTGGCCGTCCCCACCGCCCAATGCCCGACAGAAAACGGCGACTCCCTTTGATCGTACCCACCGCTAGAGTCACGCCACCGCACGCCGACCGGTCACCCATTGTGACTTGCTGATGATCATTGTGACTTGCTGATGATCACTGGACCGGGCAGTCATCATCGACGACGACCAAACACCTCGGCTAGGTCATCGGCGTAGTTGCCATAGCCCCGCGTAATTCCGCGGTAGATCCAATCAGCCTGCAACTCATGACATCCGTACTGGTAGCTCTTAACCGCGTTGTTCCAGATATTTCCCGCCCAATCGACAATAAGCTCAGTTGCGGCATCTACAAGTGTTAGCTTAGATATTGGGTTATCAACACCAGCGGCCTTCTGGCCAGCCCATATTCCAAAGGCCTCCGCGCCCTTTTTGGCGCCATACTCTACAAGTTTTCTTAGGCCTTCCTTCGACAGTGACGTGGCGATTGCCGATGCACCGGCTGGTGCCACTGCTACAATAATCACCGCAGCCGCTACACTTAGAGGTATTGCAGCCGTAAGACTGAGTGCTTTCACAACTCCAGCGTCACACATTTCAATTGCAGCGGGTTTCAGTTCGGGAAGTATATCGACAAACTTCAGCCTTACCCGCCTAATCCCGATCGAACCGTAACGCTTGTTGTGGTCGTGGCTGACTTCGATCTTGACTTGACCATCTAATTCAAGTCTGGAGTTTCTAAATCCCCACCACCTGTCCTGCTTCTGCTCGGACTGGACACTAGGGCGGAATGTCTTTACGTGCCGCCAGCTATTGCTACCAGTTCGTTTCTCGTAGATCTTCCATACTGCGTGGCCATGGAGATTGGTAACACTGTCCTTTGGATTTTTCCACGCGAACGTAAAGACGCCTTGAAGGTCACCCATGTACCATGTGGCTGTATCGTGGGCGCTCCCAAGATAGTAGTGGTCACGACAACCCAAGAAGAATCCACAGTTGTCGCCCACCCTGATCCAACCGGACGACCGGGAGCTACTATCGGATTCTACCGTTGACGTAGTTGGCGGCGGATCTACAGAAACTGGATCGAAGGTGACGGACTCCACCGGTTCTGCGGGCGGAGGTACAGGGGGCGGAGGCGGAGCGGGCGGTTCACCAGTCGACCGTACGGAGGCGCGCGCCACTTGACTTGATCCATGGACATTCTCGGCAACAATCTGCACCGTGTAGGTTGTGTCGTCGCGGAGATTCCTGAACCGGAAGCTTCGAGAACTCGCGGACCGATCGTACGGACCGAACGTGCGGCCGGGTCTCGAGACCGTCACCGAGTAGCTCGTGATCGGCGACCCGCCATCGTCCGGGGCCAACCATGAAGCAACCAGCGTCTTGCTGTTCCCGGATTCATCAACCCACAAACGCAAGTTCCGCGGCGGGGGCGGTTCGGAGCCACCTACCGGATCGCCAGTGAAGGGGAGAGTGTTCGACTTCACGCCGCCGATGGTGACGTGCAACGACCGCCCCTCGCGGACGTTGAAGGAACAGACTCTGTTCAACGTCGCAGAGGCGGCGCCGTTGTGGCTTATGTTCCGGCGGATCGGCACTCGCTCGGAACCCGACTCGCTGTGCAGCCAAACGCACTTCGTGAGGTAGGACCCACGAGAGAAGTTCCTCATTGTGATATTGACCCACCGGCACGGTAGCTGCGAGTACGGGCAGTAATTTGAACCCGAGTTGTTCGCGCCGAGCGAGATCGTGACTTCAGGATCTGGACCAGGAGGCGGCGGTGGCGGGGGTGGCGGGGGTGGCGGAGGTGGTGGCGGCGGGGGCGGCGGGGGCGGCGGTGAGGATGATCCGCAGTCGGAGACGCAGCGCATCCTTATCGCGTCTGCTCCAAGGCTTCTGTATATGGACTCATCGTGTGCACCTTGCATTCTTGCGTGCTCGGTCTCGTTCCAGTGAGCTACGATACGTATCCGGAGGCCATTGGTTTCCCAGCTGCTTCCATTGGGGTCTCTGAGCGTGTGCCAGCCGAACAAGTCCGCCTGTTCAACCACGTCTGGGAAGGAGATGATGGACACGTTGGACTCGGTTATGGCAACGATGTTGTAGCGAACTCTCGCTGATGCATGATTCCCGGGAACGAACACCTGGATTTCCTGGGTGCCGACGCGAGTTCCCATGTCCCATTCGACGTAGCTGCCCGATGGATCTCTTCCGTCAGCGGGGGCTGCATACGCATAATTGCTTCCGTGATACCTGGCAGGCCCGTACCCCTTGTTCGAGCTGACCAGTTCACCCCTAACCCAGGCATTGTGTGGGCTGCGGAATGTGGGGATATCGTTGACGTACCAGTTCGTCTGGGACTGCGCTTGGGCCGGCGCCGACACGGCGATCGGTGCAAGCACCGTCGAGAGCACGACGGTGGCGAGCGCGGTTGCAAGGGTCCTGAACCTCATGGAAGCCTCCAGCTCATTGGTCGACGGGGTTCGGAGACCCCGTTCGGTCGGCATCTCGCGGCTCGGTGCGCCGCGGTTTCGTCATCGGTGGCATCAACGCCCGGAGCCGGCGGCGGTGTGGCGCGCTCGCGGGACCGGTTCGCAACCGTGCGACGAGCCGGACCGTCGGCGGCGGGGACGATCGGCCGCGTGGCGGGCGTGGAGCCGTCGGTCTGCAAGACCCTGCTGGGCCCGGATGCCCTCTACCCTTGGACCCCGGGGCGACGAGGCATGGCGACAGCATGCAGTTCGTGGCGGAGCGCTGGAGCCGATCGGATCGGCGACGGAAGGCAACGTGACCACTCGCGGACCGCTCGCGACGAGCGGACTGCGGCTGACTCAGAGGCGCGCCGACGGCGCGCGGGGCTTCAAGACCTAGCGGTCGTGATGGGTTTCCGGTCGGTGGGCTGGAGGAGCTTCCAACCCCCCCCCCCGGAGGTTCGTCCTTCGATCATGCGCAATCCCGGTGCTGCGATGTGCCGGGGGCGGAATCTAGCCAACTGTTAGGAGGTGTGCAAACGTTTGCTCGGCGGGAGGACCGTCCTAGAGGTGCGATGCCTCCGTGGGCTCGCGGCACCGGCTCGGCCGCGGGGGTGAGGGCACCCACGGGATTGCTGCGACGACCCAAGACTCCCGACGCTGCTCGACGGCGATTCTCACACCGGTTCGTGACCATTGGCTCGCGGAGTCCGCAGGAGCCTCTGCTAACGTTCACGCACCACTTGGGAGCACGAACTCCCCCGATGATCGGCGAATCAGAGCAGGGAGCAGGACGTGACACCGAGTGAGACGAGGCGCTTGGCGCTGTTCGAGAAGTTGGTCGATGCGCTGGAGGAGGGGCCCGCCGTGACGCTGATGGAGTACCTCCCGCCGGGCGGCTGGGACCAGGTCGCCACCAAAGCCGGCCTCGCGGCCACCGAGGAGCGCATGAACGCCCGGTTCGCCGAGTTCGAAGGCCGGATGGGCACCCGGTTCGCCGAGTTCGAAGGCCGGATGGACACCCGGTTCGCCGAGTTCGAAGGCCGCATGGACACCGGACTGGCGGAGACCCGCAACGGCATGCTCAAGGCCATCAACCGCCAGACCTACATCTGGACGACCGCACTGGTCGGCGCACTGCTCGCCTACTTCCTCGCGGGACCCCCGGGCGTCTGACCACGCGCGCGGGAGCATCGGGCCCGGTCATCGGCTCTGAGAGCACCGGGAACGTCTCCCCGGGATCGACCCGAGGCAGGGAGCGTCAGCGGCGCCAGACGGCCACCGTGAAGGCGCCCAGGCCCCCCGGGTCGCAAAGAGCCTCCGCCTCGTACACCCGGCTGCGGGCCTCCAGGGCCTGCAGGTCCCCGACAGCGGCCCGGTCCCGCCACAGCGCACGTCCCTCGGCCACGAGATCCTCGATACCGAGCGAGCGGAGGAAGGATGCCTGGTCGCGAACCTCGGCCCCGGCGTGCTCGGCCAGGATCTGATCCAGGGGCACTTCAACGGTGATGTCGCATCTCCCGGCGTCCTGGAGTGGCTCGTTGCCCCGTACGCCGGCGCGGTAGGTGCGTACCCACTCCCGGTGCGGACGGGCGGCCAGGGAGGCGCTGGAGTCGGTGTAGTCGATGACGGCGAGGCTCCCCCGGCGCAGCAGGGCGAGCGCCCGGCCCACCCACTCGATCGCTTCGACGGCCAGCGGCAGGCGCCCACCGGCCGGCGCGTCGGGCGCCAGAGCATCCGCACTGGCCTGCACGTTCGCGGCAAGCGGGCGCAGCATCTCGGTGAGGTCGCCGGCGCCGCTGGGATGCTCCGTCGATACGTAGACCTCTACCCATCCGTCCGGCGTCCGCTCCAGAATGCGACACGGCAGGTTGTCCAGCAACTCGTTGGCGATCACCACGCCGTCGAGTGGTCCGTCGGGTAGGTCGGCCCGCGACTCGAGGGCGGCGCACGGACCCGGCGGGTGCTCCAGCAGTTGCTCGTGCTCCCGCCGCAGGGCGGCCGAGCGCTCCACCAGCACGTAGCGCAGGGCCCCGGCATCGGCGCAGCGCGGACGGGCCACCAGCACGCTGCGGGCCAGCATGCCCCTGCCGGCACCGGCGTCGACGAGCGCGAACTCCGACGGCCGCCCCAACTCCTCCCAGCAGCGGTCCGCCAGCCGCGCCACCAGCCGGCCGAACAGCGGACCCACCTCGACGCTGGTCAGGAAGTCGCCGGTGCGGCGACCCGCACCGCGGCCGGAGGCGTAGAAGCCGTCGGGCTCGCCATACAGCGCCAACTCCATGAAGGAGTCGAAGCGCAGCGTTCCGCCGGAGGTCACAGGAAGGTGCAGGTCAACAGGCTACGGCAGTGGATTCCGGCCTACGCCGGAATGACGTGCGAGGGCGCGGTGCCTCAGACCCGCGGCGGCGGTCAGGCGTTCGCCGATTCCTTGCGGCCGATGTTCACCTTCACCGAGCCGTCGGAGGCGCCCGCAACGGCCGCCATGTGCATCTCGTTCAACTCGGGGTCGAAGAAGAAGCCGTCGTCGAACGGGGCCGGCTTGAGGTCGTCCCACCAGACCGCCGAGGGGTCGTAAGCGGCGAAGAAAATGCGGTTGGTCCAGTCGGCGTTGCGGCCCTGGAGCATCCGCATAGCGAAGACCTTCTCGCCGTTGACCTCCATGATGTCCAGCACCTGCACCTTGCCCGGCGTGGCCGACATCGAGGGTCCGCGCATGGTGCGGCCCAAGCCGGAGACGTCCCGGAACGCCCCGTTGTAGACCTCCAGGGCCCGTTCCAGAGGCAGTTCGAAGTAGCGCTTCGCCCCCGTGTCGCGCTCGACGAACATGTAGTAGGGGATGCAGCCCAGCTTCACCTCGCGGCGCATCATGTCCGCCCAGATCTTCGAATCGTCGTTCACGTGGCGGATCAGCGGAGCCTGGCAGCGGATGACCGCCCCGGTGTTGAGGATGTTGCGCACGGCCTTCTCCGAGGCCTCCGTGGACAGCTCCACCGGGTGGGAGTAGTGGCCCATGATGGCGAGGTGCCGCCCGGCTGCGGTGATGTCATCGAAGAGCCGCAACGTTTCGTCGGCGTCCTTGTCGTCCACGAAGCGGTGCGGCCAGTAGGCCCCCGCCTTGGTGCCGATGCGGATGGTGAGGCGCTCGAACTCGGGCTCGAGGAGCGGGTCGATGTAGCGGCGCAGCACCTCGGTGCGCATGATCATGGGGTCGCCCCCGGTGAACAGCACGTCGGTCGCCTCGGGGTGTGCCCGCAGGTAGCGCACCAGGTTGCCGCCCTCCTTGGTGGCGAACTTCAGGTCGTCGAGTTTCACGAACTGCGGCCAGCGGAAGCAGTACGTGCAGTAGGCGTGGCAGGTCTGGCCCTGGGCGGGGAAGAACAGCACCGTCTCGTCGTACTTGTGCTGCATGCCCGGCATCGGCTCGCCGTCGACATGGGGCACGTTCATCGCCACCTGGCCGCTGGGGTGCGGGTTCAGGCTGCGCTGGATGTTGCGCGCCACCTCGTCGATTTCCTTGGGTGGCAGCTCGGCGCGCACCATGTCGGCGATGGTGGCGAAGTGCTCGGGATCTATCATCCCCTCCTGGGGGAAGGTGAGCTGGTAGATCGGGTCGTCGGGGATGTTGTCCCAGTCGATCAGCTGCTCGCAGACGTAGTTGTTGGTCTTGAAGGGGAGGACGCGCGACACCACGTCGGTGACCAATTGCTGGTGCTCGGTCAGACGGTCGAAGCCGGGTATGTCCTCCATGTTGCGGCGCTGGAAAGTCCGGAACACCGGCGTCTGCCCGTTCGTGGCCTGTACCATCGTCTTGCCCCCTTTTGAAGCACGTCCTCCTGCTGAAACCCGAGAAGCCGAGCACTCCCCCGGCGCCGGCTCTGGTACAGACATCCTAGTCAAGATCCCCTCCGTTCTCCCCAGCGCACCTGTGCACAGCGCGATGCCACGGCCGGTTCCGGAGACGCCATGGTGCCGTTGAGCGCAGCCGGTCCGGCCCTCGCGCCCCTGGCGGCACGCCTCGCAGCCGCGTCGCCGCTCGACGGGTTCGTGGACTACGTGGAGTCGGAGGGGATCTCCCTCTATCCGGCCCAGGAGGAGGCGCTGCTGGAGATCCTGGACGGCCGGAACGTCATCATGAACACGCCGACGGGCTCGGGGAAGTCGCTGGTGGCGGCCGGCGCCCACTTCGCCGCCCTCACCGCCGGGCGTCGCAGCGTGTACACGGCCCCCCTGAAGGCGCTCGTCAGCGAGAAGTTCTTCGCGCTGTGCGCCGCGTTCGGCGCCGACCGGATCGGGATGATCACCGGCGACGCCTCGGTCAACCCGCAGGCCCCCATCATCTGCGCCACCGCCGAGATCCTCGCCAACTGGGCCCTCCGGGACGGCACCGAGGCCGACGTGGACGTCGTCATCGCCGACGAGTTCCACTTCTACGCCGACCCCCAGCGCGGTTGGGCGTGGCAGGTGCCCCTGCTGACGCTGCCGCAGTGCCAGTTCGTCCTGCTGTCGGCCACACTCGGGCCGACGGACCGCTTCGCCACCGAACTGACCGATCGCACCGGGCGCGAGACGGTGACGGTGCGTTCGGTCGAACGACCCGTGCCGCTGCGCTTCGAGTACGGCACCGTGCCGCTGCACGCCTCGATCGAGGACCTGCTGGAGCGCAACCGGGCGCCGATCTACGTCGTGCACTTCACCCAGCGGGAGGCCATCGAGGCGGCGCAGGCCTACACCAGCATCGGGGTCCTGAGCCGCGCCGAGCGTGACCGCGTGGCAGAGGCCGTCGGCGGCTTCGCCTTCGACTCGCCCATCGGCAAGGATCTCCGGCGCCTCATCGGCCACGGCGTCGGTGTGCACCACGCGGGACTGCTTCCCAAGTACCGCCTGCTCACCGAGCGGCTGGCGCAGCAGGGCCTGCTGAAGCTGATCTGCGGTACCGACACCCTGGGTGTGGGAGTGAACGTGCCGATCCGCACGGTGCTGTTCACGCAGCTCTGCAAGTACGACGGGCAGCGCACGCGGCTGCTGAGCGCCCGGGAGTTCCACCAGATCGCGGGCCGGGCAGGTCGGGCAGGATTCGACGACCAGGGCTGGGTGCGCGTGCAGGCCCCCGCTCACTGGATCGACAACCGCATCGCGGCGGAGAAGGCGGCCGCTAACCCGAAGAGCAAACGCAAGGTGGTCAAGCGCCGGCCCCCGGAACGCAACTACGCCCACTGGAACGAGGACACCTTCGGTCGGCTGGTGGCTGCGGAGCCCGAACCCCTGGTGTCCAGCTTCGAGGTGAGCCACCAGATGGTGATGCACCTGCTGGACCGGCCCGGCGACGGTTGCGCGGCCCTGCGGCGCCTGCTGGTGGAGAACCACGAGCCGCGCCGGCGCCAGCGTCGCCACATCCGCCGGGCGGTCGCCATCTACCGCTCGCTTCTCGAAGCCGGGGTCGTGGAGGTGCTGGAGTCCCCCGACGAGTGGAACCGGATGGTTCGGGTGACGGTGGACCTGCAGGACAGCTTCGCCCTGCACCAGCCGCTCTCGCTGTTCGCCGTGGAGGCCCTCGGGGTGCTGGACCCCGACGACGAGGGCTACCCCAGCGACGTTCTCTCGGTGATCGAGTCCGTGCTGGAGAACCCGAGACCGGTGATCGCCGCCCAGATCGAGCGCCTGCGGAGCGACCTGCTGGGTGAGCTGAAGGCGCAGGGGGTGCCGTACGAGGAGCGGATGGAGCGGCTGGCGGCCGTCGAGCATCCCAAGCCGCTGCGGGAGTTCCTCTACGGATCGTTCGACATCTTCCGGCAGCACCACCCCTGGGTGGAGGGCGACAACGTGCGCCCCAAGTCGATCGCACGGGAAATCCACGAGCGGGCCATGAACTTCGGCGAGTACGTGAACCACTACGGCCTGAAGCGCTCCGAGGGGCTGCTGCTCCGCTACCTGAGCGACGCCTACCGGGCGCTGGTGCAGAACGTTCCGACCGAGCGCCGGACCCCGCCGCTGGACGAGTTGACCGGCTGGCTGGGAGCGCTGGTACGGGGTGTGGACTCGAGCCTGCTCGACGAGTGGGAGCGGCTCACGGCGGTGGCCACCGGGGCCGAGCCCGACGGCGCGGCCGCCGGGGAGGGTGAACCCCTCAGGCGTTGAGGAGCAGGAACATGCCGGTGATGGTGAAGACCAGCATCATCACCAGGAGCCCGTACTGCGAACGCACGGCATCGCGCGGTTTGAACCTGGACACCGCCCGGTCGTGCGCCAGCACCACGCCGACCACGTGGCCGGCCACTGTCGTGAGGGCCTGCACGAGGGCGATGGCTCCGGTGGAGACCAGCAGGTAGTTCACACCGAAGTGCGCCGTGCCGAACAGGTCGGCGGTCCCGCCGAGGGGGCGTGACAGCAGCGCCAGGAAGTTCTGGCCCTCGAAGACCACCAGCGAGAAGTAGTGCCCCACGTGGTAGGCGAAGGCGATCGGCACGATGGAGGGAGCGAAGGTGGTCAGCATGTCCCGTAGCGGCGTGCGGGTGACGACTGCGCCGACCGCCATCGCGGCGATGTACAGCACCACGAAGTCGGCCGCCAACTGCAGCAACCCGAAGGTGCCGAAACCCACCGTCTCCCAGCCGATGCGCGCCCCCAGCAGCCCCGCCCACCATTCCGTGCGGGAGACGCCGTCGAAGCTGGTGGTTCCCGGCATGAGCAGGAGGACGAAGGCGTGCGGCAGGGTCATGCGCAGGTTGGCGAGGCCGACCAGCGGCGGCCGCACCGCCAGGCGACCCTTGCCGTCGGCGCAGAGAACCCCCATGGCGCCCACGTGGCGGAACACCACGCCGAACCCCTCTCCGTGGCGCAGCCACTCCCGGCCCCACAGCGACGCCGCCGCCAGCATCAGCACCGAGTAGACGGCGACGGCGACACCCAGCAACCTGGTCTCCGGCGGGTTGGGGTGCACCAGCTCCAGAGCGGCGAAGCACAGCAGGGTCGCCACGCCGAGCCAGCCGCTGCGGACGGGGTCGGGACGCCAGAGCCGGTGCGCCCGGACATGGGAGAAGAAGCGCCGGCGCACCGCGGCTCCCACCAGCGCCAGGGTCTCCCACGGGCTGAGCAGCCGCCACACGTCGCCGAAGACGGCGGAGACGAAGAGCAGGCCCACCCAGAACCCCACGTACACGGCCACCGGGGCGATCGTGGCGTAGGCGCCCAGCTCGCCGAACAACCCGGCCCACAGCACGACCGCGAACATCGCCAGGCCGAACAGGCGCAGCACCACGGCGAGACCGCGGGCCACCGGCTGGGTGGCGTCCGGCAGCGGTCGGGGTGCGAACCGGCCTGCCAGGCGGGGCTTCGGCCAGAAACTTCCCAGCAACAGGAACGAGATGACAAGCGCGGCCGCCGCCATGTAGGCGAACATCCACACCGGCAGCGGCAGGTCGCCGCGCACCCCGATGCCGTGTGCCAGCACGCCTGCCGAAGCACCCATGACTCTCAGGACACTTGCAACTGGAAGAGTTCCCGGTGCGAGGGGTGCAACTCGGCCTCCCACACGCCCGGGAGGTTGGCCTCGAAGACCAGAGTGACCTCTGCGCCGGCCTCGAGTTGCAGCAGCAGGTCGTAGCCGTGGAGGTGGACCTCCTCGGCCACGTCGGACGTGACTCGCACCTCCACGGTGTCACCGAGGGCGGCCTGGTAGCGGCGCTCGGCCTCGATGCGCCCGTCGGTGAGCACAACGGAGATGACGACGTCGGCCGCGGGTGCGGTGGCCGTCGGGGGTGGAGGAGGCTCAGTCGTCGGGGGCGGAGGATCCTCAGTGATCGGATCCAGCGGGACCGTCGTGTTCGTCGGGGGTCGCGGGGATTCGGTCGTCACGGGCGGGGGTGGTTCCGCCGGGGGTGGTTCGGCCGGGGTCACGACGGGAACCGTCGTCGCGGGGGACGAGTCGGCGGCGACCGTGTTGGCCGCTGCTCCACCGGACTCCGAGGGTGCCGGCTCCGCGGTAGACGGCGACGCGACGGAGGTCGGGGGCGGCGGCGCGGGCGCCTCGGTCGGGGTTGCCGGCGGACTCGGCGGGGTGACCTCGGCGGAGGTCGTCGTCGCGAGAGTCCCGGCGGAGGTCGGAGCCGGAGCGCTCGCGGTTCCGGACGGCTCGCTCTCAGGTGCAGCCGGCGATTCGGCCACCGATGGTGCAGCAGGCGGCTCCGGTGCCGTCGTCGCAACGGTCGTCGGGGCCGGCGCTTCGCTCGCGGGCGGTGCCGGCGGCTGCTGCCCGGACTCACCGGTCGCGCACCCGGCAACGGCGAGCAGGCACAGCGCCATGACGCCGGTTCCGAGCCGGCCACGAAGTGCAATGGCTAGCATTCTGGCAGTTGGGAGCGCTCGTTGCCTACCTCTCGGCGACAAGCGCAGGCCCTCGCAGACAGCCATCGCAGAGGGGAACGACCGGAAGGGCGGCACCGACGATGAGCACGATCAGCACCGAACAGTTGCGTGACATGACCCGTGACCTCGTCGCCGACATGGACGAGCCGGAGGTGGACATGGTCGCGTTCCGGGGCGCGCAGTTCGACCGGGGGCTGGCGTGCGTTCATTTCCCGGAAGGACGCGGCGGGCTGGGCCTGCAGCCGGAGGCTCAGTCGGTGGTGGACGGCGAACTGGGCACGAGCAGGCGGCACTACCACAACCTGGCGGTCAACCCCATCGGCATCGGGATGGGTATGCCGACCGTGCTGACCCACGGTACCGAGGACATGAAGGACCGGCTGCTGCGACCCTGCTTCACCGGCGAGGAGATCTGGTGCCAGTTGTTCAGCGAGCCCGGAGCCGGCTCGGACGTGGCCGGACTCGCCACGCGCGCGGTTCTCGACGGCGAGGAGTGGATCGTCAACGGTCAGAAGGTGTGGACGACTCTGGCGCACGTGGCGCGCTGGGGGATGCTGCTGGCGCGCACCGACCCGGAACAGCCGAAACACGCGGGCATGACGTATTTCATGATGGACATACACGCGCCGGGCGTGGAGGTGCGACCGCTGTTCCAGATCACCGCCGAGGCCGAGTTCAACGAGGTGTTCATGACCGACGTTCGGATCCCGGACTCGATGCGCCTCGGCGAGCGGGGGAAAGGCTGGGGCGGCGCCATCACCACGCTCATGAACGAGCGGGTAGCGCTCGGCGGTGGTGTGCCCGCCCGAGGTTCCGGGAACATCGGGACGCTCATGAAGGAATGGACTGCGCATGCACCGGCGGCGGGCAGCGCCGCTTATCACGTGGCGCGCGATCGGGTCACGCGGTTCTGGATCAAGGCGGAACTTCTGCGCCTCACGAACCTGCGCGCACGGGAGTCGGCGTCGGCGGGCGTGCCCGGCCCCGAGGGGTCGGTGGGGAAGCTGCTGTCAGCAGAGCTGAACAAGGAACTCCTCGAGTGCGCCCTCGACATGAGGGGCAGCCTCGGCATGCTGCACGCTCACGGGTACCCAATGGTGCGGCCCGAGCAGGCGGGCGCTGCCGGATCTTTCGAAACCAGCCGCATGTTCCTGCGGGCACGCGCCAACTCCATCGAGGGCGGTACGTCGGAGATCATGCGCAACATCCTCGGTGAACGCGTGCTGGGCCTGCCGAAGGAACCCCAGGTCGACCGGGACATTCCCTGGAGCAAGATCCCCCGCAACTAGCGAGGGCCGGACGGCTGTCCGGCCCTCGCGGGTTTTGATCAGTTGTGCCCGTCGTGCGGGCGGACCGTTAGCGGGTGGCGGTGCGCACGCGCCGCCCGGCGCCGATCACCAGCAGACCGGCGGCCAGGATGCTTGCGCCGACAACGACGAGCAGGTTGCTCTCGGCACCGGTCACGGGCATTTCGTCGGCGGCCGCGGCGGCAGCCTCCTCAGCGGCCGCGGCAGCCTCCTCAGCGGCCGCGGCGGCGGCCTCGGCAGCCTCCTCAGCGGCAGCCCTCTCAGCGGCAGCGGCGGCGGCCTCCTCATCAACGATGGTCAGGATGGCGACGGCGGCGTCCTCCGACGTGGCGCTCGCGCTCAGCCAGCCGGCGAGGATCACGAGCCCACCGGCATCGATCTCGGCCTGCGTGATGGTGAACGTCACCTCCGTGGTGAAGCTGCCGTTGTCCCAGGTGACGTCTCTGAAGTCGCCGGTGATGGTCGGGCAGTTCGCCAGGACGCCCGTTACGTCAACGAGAGGCGACGGGTCGCCCTGGGCCCCCGTGCATGCGGTGACGTAGAACGGAGTCGGTTCGGTCCAGTTGGAACCGGACACGGTGATGGTGACGTCACCCGCCTCGGCGGGAACGCTCGCCGGGTCCAGCGTGATCGACGGGAGGTGGCTGTCGGCAACCGCAGGCGTTGCCCACAGCAGCCCCATCAGGGCCACCACTCCAGCAAGTACGAAAATTCTCTTGACCCTCATTGCGCGCGCCTCTCCGGTCCGACACTCCAACGCCGCACAACCGTAGCGCACGCGCGGCGCCGGGGCCACGGTTCGACCCGGATTCGGGCAATAACTTGCCGAATTTCTGCTCGCGAAGCCCGGAGCGGCGCGGTTCCTCAGAGCCGCAGGAGTTGCTTCCCTTCGTTGGCTCCGGTGAAAAGTCGTAAGAACGTCGCCGGAATGTTCTCGAAGCCGTCGGGACAGGTCTCGTGCAGCCGACTCCGCACGTCGCTGCTCATGTAGTCGATCGCGTCGTCGAGCCGCGCCTGCTCGAGCAGCCAGCGGCATTTCTCGGGACCGCCGGCCTTTCACGTACTCCGACCAGCTGAGCATCCCGAACACGAGGTCACCAGGGGCGTAGGAGGGGTCGTTGGACGTCACCACCTCGGCCGGCCCGGGTGCCAGGAGCCACTGCCGGTTCCGCCGCGTCGTGCCGTCGTGTGTCGCCATCGCCCGCTCCTGTTGGTCAAGCCGTGACGCCGTAACATGGCGCCGGCATCGCGGTGCCCGCGTGCGAGGACGGACGATAGGGGAGACACATGGCCGGACTTTGCGAGGGACGGGTGGCTGTCGTCACCGGAGCAGGTCGGGGCATCGGGCGGGAGCACGCGCTCATGCTCGCCGCAGCGGGCGCCAAGGTGGTTGTCAACGATCTCGGCGGCGACGCTGCCGGCGGGGGCATGGACATCACGCCCGCCCAGCAGGTGGTCACCGAGATCACCGCGGCCGGCGGGGAGGCGGTCGTGAACGGCGATGACGTGAGCGACTTCGGTCAGGCCAAGGACATGATCCATCAGGCCATCGACACCTATGGCGGCTTGGACATCCTCGTCAACAACGCCGGCATACTGCGGGACCGCATGGTCTTCTCCATGTCCGAGAGCGACTGGGACGCGGTCATGGCCGTGCACCTCAAGGGCACCTTCGCGTCCACCCACCACGCGGCGGCCTGGTGGCGCCAGCAGGCGAAAGACGGCCGCGCCCTCGACGCCCGCGTCATCAACACCTCCTCACCATCGGGCATCTACGGCAACGTCGGGCAGTCCAACTACGGCGCCGCCAAGGCCGGTATCGCCGCGTTCACCGTGATCTGCGCCATGGAGTTGGCCCGCTACGGCGTCACCGTGAACTGCCTGGCCCCCAACGCCCTGACCCGGCTGACCATCCCCCTCGTGGGCGAGGAGGCGGCGGAGAAGCTGGTCGAGTCCTGGTCGCCCCGCTGGATCGCGGTCGTCGCCACGTGGCTGGCGAGTCCGGAGGCATCGGGGGTGACCGGGCGCGTGTTCCACGTCAGCGGCGATCAACTGGGCATCTCGGAGGCATGGCGGCTCGGACCGATCACCACCCAGCCCGGCGATCCCGCCCAACTCGGTGACGTCGTGCGCTCGTTGATGGCCGACGCCCGGCTCAACGCCGACATGGGCGGCCGGGAGACCGAAGGTCCTGGGCGCCCGTCGAAGACCATCTAGTGTCGTGAGTGGTTGGTTCGTTCAGCATTGTGCTTCGCTTGGTCGTGCCGTCCGTGACGGTCTGGGGGCGTCATCGCCTTCTGTGCGCGAAAAAGCCGCCCTGAACGGCAATTTTGCGCAGAGAAGGCGACTACGACATCCTCGCGACCCTCGCCACATATCTCCAACGAATTACCGACTCCGGACACTAGCCGGCCACCGGCAGAAGTTCCGGACAGGCGCACAGGCTGGGGAAGCGGGCCACCGGGAGATCGGGTCGTGACGATCGCAGCCTCGAGGCGTCTCCACCGGCAGGTACTCACCACCGCCGACCGCTGGCCCTCGCTACGTGTCTACTGGCTGGCTCGGAACGCCGGCCTGCTGGCCGGCTTGTTCTACTTCCGGATCATGGTCCGCGGCAAGGAGCACCTCCGGACACCGGGACCCGCCATCCTTGCGCCGGTGCATCGCTCCAACCTGGACGTGCCCCTCATCTCCGGCCACTGCCCGAGGCGCCTGCGCTCCCTCGCCAAGGAAGCCATGTTCCGGGGACCGGTGAGCCGCTGGTTCTCGGCGTCCATCGGCGCCTTCCCCGTGCAGCGCGACCGGTTGGACCGGGTGGCGATGGAGACGGCGCAAGCGTTGCTGGAACGCGGTGAGATGCTGCTCGTGTTCCCCGAAGGGACGCGTGGCTCGGGCCCCAGCATCGGCGACGTACACAACGGCTGCGCCTTCCTGGCCACCACGACCGGCGCACGAGTCATTCCCATCGGTGTGGCCGGAACGGAAGAGGCCATGCCGCCGCGTGCCAAGATCGCCCGACCCCGGCGCGTGGTGGTCACCGTTGGCGAACCCATCGAGCCGGGGCAGGTGACTGCGGGGGTGGCCGGGGGACGCGAGCAGCGACGTGCCCTGTCCGCGCACGTCCGCTCGGAGATGCAGCGACTGCTCGACGAGTCCCACGACGCGCTGGCGGCTCTGTCCCGAAGCGGTCGCCGGCGCGCGGGCTAGGTGGTACCGGCAGGCTCGCTCACGCAGCCTCCCGGAGAGCCCGGCGTCGCCCCCGCGAGGCGATGTTGAAGCCGGAGCCGCGACGGGTTAGGTTAGGGGCACCTAACCAGCGACCCACGGAAAGCACCAAGGCCCGAGCGATGATCGTTTGCCACTGCCTGGCCATCAACGACCGCCTCATCGAGGCCGTCGCGGGCGGTGAGCCGGTGACCGTGGAGGACGTGATCGCACGGTGCGGCGCGGGGGCACGCTGCGGCAACTGCCGGGAGTCGATCCAGCAGGTTCTCGACGAGGCCCGCCAGCGCCGGCCGGCCTCGCTCGTGCTCAACACTGCCCGCTAGGCTGACCCCATGCAGGGGTCACCGAAGGTCATCGAGTTCCTCAACGAGGCGCTGACGTCGGAGTTGACGGCCATCAACCAGTACTTCGCGCACGCCAAGATCTGCGAGAACTGGGGATATCACCGCTTGGCGACCAAGTACCGCGCCGAGTCCATCGAGGAGATGAACGACGCCGAGAAGCTCATGGATCGCATCCTGCTGCTCGAGGGGATGCCCAACGTGCAGCGGCTGAACAGCGTCCGCGTCGGCGAGACCCCCTCGGAGCAACTTGCCGTGGATCGGGTGCTGGAGGAACACGCCGTCGCCATGTACCGCCGGGGCGTGGCGCTGGCCCTCGCAGAGGGTGATCCCGGCACCAGGGAGTTGCTGGAACACCTCGTGGTCGGCGAGGAGGAGCATCTCGACTGGATCGAGACCCAGCAGCACATCATCGACGACATCGGGATCGAGCGCTACCTCCAGACGCAAGTCGGCGAGTGAGCGTCCGGCGCTGAGGCACAGCCGACCGTAGGCTCGCGGCATGGCCGCACGAGCTCCGTACCTCACCACCCGCCTGCAGGGATTCGGGGCCACGATCTTCGCGGAGATGTCGGCGCTGGCGGTACGCACCGGGGCCATCAACCTCGGCCAGGGGTTCCCCGACACCGACGGGCCACCCGAGGTATTGCAGGCCGCGGTTGACGCCATCGGGAGCGGCCGCAACCAGTACCCCCCGGGGATCGGCATCCCGGAGTTGCGCCACGCGGTGTCCGCGCACCAGAAGCGCTTCTACGACCTCTCCTACGACCCCGACGCCGAGGTGCTCATCACCGCCGGTGCCACCGAGGCGATCGCCTCGGCCCTGATCTCACTCTGCGAGGTCGGTGACGAGGTGGTCTGCTTCGAGCCGTACTACGACAGCTACGCCGCCGGTATTGCCATCGCCGGCGCGATCCGGCGACCGGTGCTGCTGCGCGGCCCCGAATCCTCCTACGTGCCCGAGGAACTGGAGGCAGCGATCGGGCCGCGCACACGCCTCATCCTGCTGAACTCGCCGCACAACCCCACCGGCAAGGTCTACAGCCGCTCCGAGCTCGAACACGTGGCCGAACTGGCCATCCGGCACGATCTGCTGGTCGTGACCGACGAGGTCTACGAGCACATCATCTTCGAGGGTGGACACATTCCCCTCGCCACGCTGCCGGGGATGCGCGATCGGACGATCACCATCAGTTCGGGGGGCAAGACATTCTCCACGACCGGGTGGAAGATCGGCTGGGTGTGCGCCACGCCCGAGTTGGTGACGGCCGTGCGAACCTCGAAGCAGTTCCTCACCTACGTGAGCGGCGGCCCGTTCCAGTACGCCATCGCCGAGGGCCTGAGCCTCGATGACGACTACTTCCGCTCGCTCGCCGACGGCCTGCGGGACTGCCGTGACCGCCTGTGCGCCGGCCTGGAGGCCGCCGGATTCGACGTGTGGAACTCGGCCGGCACGTACTTCGTGACGACCCACCTCGCCGGCCTGGGCCACAGCGACGGCGTGGAGTTCTGCTGGTCCCTGCCGGAGCGCTGCGGCGTGGTGGCCGTGCCCAGCGTGGTGTTCTACGACAGCAAGGACGTGGGGCAGCCACTCGTGCGTTTCGCCTGCTGCAAGCGACCCGAGGTGATCGCCGAAGCAGCCGAGAGGCTGGCCACACTCCGTGCAGCACCTAGGGAGGTCCAACGGTGAAGGTTGCCGCACTGCAGCACGACATCGTCTGGGAGGACCGCGACGCGAATTTCGCCCGCCTGGAGCCGATGATCGCCGGCGCGGCCGCGGCCGGAGCGCGGCTGGTGGTCCTCACCGAGATGTTCAGCTACGGCTTCTCCCTCGACGCCGACCGGATCACCGAGACACCCGGCGGGCCCAGCACGAGGTTCCTGCGCGAGACCGCCGCCGAGCGCGACGTCTGGGTGTGCGGGTCGATCCCGATCCTGGCGCCGGGCGACGCGCGCCCCTGCAACCGCCTGATCCTGGCGGGGCCCCGTGGCGAGCTGGGTAGCTACGCCAAGATCCATCCGTTCAGCTATGGCAACGAGCACCTGGTCTACGCCGCCGGGGACAAGCCCGTGACCGTGCAGGTGGACGACCTGCGGGTCAGCCTGTTCGTCTGCTACGACCTGCGTTTCGCCACGGAGTTCTGGTCCGTGGCCCTCGAGACCGACCTGTACCTGGTGCCGGCGAATTGGCCGCGCCCGCGACGCGCCCACTGGCAGGCGCTACTCGTGGCCCGGGCGATCGAGAACCAGGCCTATGTGGTGGGCGTGAACCGCGTCGGGGCCGGCGGTGGGCTGGACTACGCCGGCGACAGCCGCATCGTGGATCCGACGGGTGAGATCCTGGCCGGCGGGGCCGAGGTGGAGGCCACGCTGATCGCCGAAGTGGATGCGGCGCTGGTCACGCAGACACGCGAGCGCTTCCCGTTCCTGCAGGACCGCCTCTGACGCCCGGGCACCCTGCCCGGACTCGAGACTTCGTCCGCCGGGCCGCTGAAGTGTCAGGGCGATCAGTCTCCCGACCAGGCGGCAACGACGTCGTCGGTGACGGAGATCGTGGACACGAAGGCCAGCGAGTGATCGATGGCCATCGCCGCGTAGTCGGTGGGAATGCCCGTCACGGCATCACGGGGAATCACCACGTCGTAGCCCCTGTTGATGGCGTCGAACGTGAGGCCGGTGATGGCCCAGTTCACCGCTATGCCCGCCGGGACGATGGTGCTCACGCCTTCGTTGCGCAGCAGCGAGTCCAACTCGCTGACCGGGAAGGGCGAGACCCCGTGGTGGCGGACGATGGTGAAGTCGGCAGGCTCCACACCGATCTCGTCCAGGACCTGCACCGCGGTACTGCCGGGATACAGCTTCACCGGAGACTCGTCGATCACCTTGAACAGCTCCAGGTCGGTGTTGTCACCCCACCCGTCGGGGCGCTGATGGAAGACGCTGTGGATGACGCGCACGCCTGCTGCCCGGGCGGCGTGCACCAGCCGGGTCACCGCGTCGATACAGCCGGAGGAGCGAGCGATCTCGGCGAGGGCCGGCAGGCCGGATTCGATCCCGATGATGCCGTTCTGGCATTCCTGCAACACGACGGCGGTACGGGAGGGTTCGAGGAGTTCTGGGAGGGAGAGTGCCATGGGCGCACTGTAATGAGTCCTCCGGCGTCGTGTTTCCGGCGCCGAGCGCGGCATCCGTCTCGAACAGGCCAGACTTGAGCCATGACGGGCCCGAGTACCGGCACCACCCCTGCATCGGTCTACGAGCAGTTGGGTGGTGTCCAGTTCTTCGACGCGCTGGCGGCGCGCTTCTACGCAGGCGTGGCGAGCGACCCGGTGCTCCGACCGCTCTATCCCGAGGACATGACCGGCGCCGAACGCAACCTACGGGACTTCCTCATCGAGTACTGGGGAGGACCGGACGACTACAGCCGCCGTCGTGGTCACCCCATGCTGCGAGCACGCCACCTGCCGTTCAGCATCGGCCGGCGCGAGCGAGACGCCTGGATGAACCACATGGGTGCAGCGGTTCGCGCCTCCGGTGCCCCTGGGGACCTCGCGGAGGAACTGCTCGGCTACTTCGAGCGAGCGGCGACACACCTCGTCAACGCCGAGCCGCCGCCCCGAGGCCGTCTGCCCATTGTCCCCCCACCGTCGGAAGCGCGCGGCAACGACTGAAGCGCGCCGACACGACGCGAGGCTCGGATCGCTCGCCGGCGCACGCCGAGGCCGACGCCGGGCCGGTGCGCGAGGAGGGACTTGAACCCTCACGTCCATGATGGACACAGGAACCTGAATCCTGCGCGTCTGCCAAATTCCGCCACTCGCGCCGGGTCGGCAAGGTTACTCCCCGACACCCACTGCGGCACTCTCGCGTGGCGTACCGCGCCGGGTCTCCGGGCGTGGCAGGTCCGGGGTGAGCCGCAATGCTCGGCGCGTACAATCGGCCGGATGCCCGGACGTCGACCCGCGAGCGGCGAAGATCGCGCGTGCCGCCGACCACCGGTCGTTGCGGGATGACCCGGAAGGCCTTTCGGCTCGACGCCGATGCCTGCACCCACGTCGGGCGGCGGCGACAGCGCAACGAGGACGCCTATCTCCTGACCGCCGACCTGGTGGCGGTCGCCGACGGCTTGGGTGGACATCCCGGCGGCGACGTGGCGTCCGCCACCGCCGTCGAGGCGCTGCACTCCTCGGGTGCCTCGGCCGATCCCGAGAGCCTCCGCCACGCGTTCGCCGAGGCACACCGGGCGGTGCAGCGGCGCGCTGCCGAGGACCCGGGACTGACCGACATGTCCACCACGCTGTGCGCGCTGGCACTGGACCCGGCCGGCCGGGTCGTTCTCGCGAACGTCGGGGACTCCCGCATCTACCGCTTCGGTTCGGAGCGGCTGGAGCAGGTCACCTGGGATCACAACTGGGCGAACGAGTACATGCGGATGGGTATGGAACCCTCGCTGGCGTGGCGTATGAGTGGTGCAGCTTCGCTGTCCCGGGTCGTCGGGGCGTTCCCCGAGCCGTGCGAGATCGACGTCTGGACATTCGACGCCGTCGACGGCGACCGCTACCTCCTGGCGAGCGATGGTCTCACCGGGGAACTGCCCGACGGCTTCATCGCGGACATCCTCACCGCCGTCGATGCTCCGGCATCGGTCGCCACCGAACTGGTGGAGGCGGCCAACGACCGGGGCGGGCACGACAACATCACGGTGATCGTCGCCGATGTCACCGAGCGTGCTCGCCGGAGGCTCGTGTGAACCTCCGCTGCGCCGAGGCGACAGAACCGCACTCGTAGACTTCTCGCAGCTATGGCAGCTCAGAACCCTCCCGTGCTCGGCGGGCGTTACGAACTCCTTCGCCGCCTGGCCCAGGGGGGTATGGCAAGCGTCTACCTGGCCCGGGATCGGCAGCTGGATCGCCACGTGGCGCTCAAGATGCTGCATCCACAGTTCGCTGCCGATCCGACGTTCGCGGAGCGCCTGCGCCGGGAGGCCCACGCCGCGGCAGGGCTGAGCCACCCCAACATCGTCGGTGTCTACGACTGGGGACGCCAGGGCGAGCGCTACTTCATCGTCATGGAGTACGTCAGCGGCCACAGCCTCGCCGAGATCATCGCCGCCCGCGGCGCCCTCGACCCGAAGGCCGCCGCCGCAGTTGCGTTCGAGGTGGCGGCGGCGCTGGCCTTCGCGCATCGCGACGGCATCGTGCATCGCGACGTCAAGCCCCCGAACGTGCTGCTCAGCGCAGACGGGCACGTGAAGGTCACCGACTTCGGGATCGCAACCATGATGGGGGCCGGGCGCTCGGCCGGCCTGACCGAGACCGGCACCGTGGTCGGGACGGCTTCCTACCTGTCGCCCGAGCAGGCCCGCGGCGAGCCGACCGACGCCCGCAGCGACCTGTACTCCCTCGGCGTTGTGCTCTACGAGATGCTGGCAGGCAGTCCCCCGTTCCGGGGCGATACGCCGGTGGCAGTCGCCTACCAGCACGTACAGGACCCGCCACCACCTCTCGGGCAGGTCGGCGCCAACGTGCCGCGGGCGCTGGAGCGCATCACGATGCGGCTGCTCGCCAAGGATCCCGAGGATCGCTACTCGCGGGCCGAGGACCTGCGTGAGCACCTGCAGATCATCCGCGAGCGATTCGAGCAGGACGCGGCCGACCGCTCCGCCCAACCGCCGCCGAGGTCGCAACGAGCGACTTCTCCACCCCCGCCCGCTCCCCTTCCTCCACCGACCCCCGGTCCCCTTCCTCCACCGCCGCCGGTGACCCCACCGCCACGTCGGAGGGTCGCACCCGGCCCGGCACGGCAGCGGCCCCGCGCCCCGGAGCCGGCCCGGCAGCGGCCCCCCAGACCGCAGGTGCACCGCGCCCCGCCGAGAGCGATCACCCAGTGGTGGACCGGGCGGATTCCGGCAGCGCGCCGGCCGCCCGGGTACGGGGAGCGCCCCGGCGGCCACCGGGGCGGGAGCCGCGACATCTACGGTCGCCTCGAGCGGCAGCGCCGGTCCGGCCTGTTCTACGTCGGTTTCGCCGTCCTGCTCGTGGTGCTCCTGATCCTGACCCTGTTCCTTGTAGACCTGCTGAGTCCCGGCGAGGACGACACAACCGACACAAGCGAGCCAGCAACGATCGCCGTCCCGTCTGTCTTCCAGCGCGAGGAGGCGGTCGCCGTTCGCACGCTCGAGTCCGCCGGCTTCGCCGTGATCACGGTGCGGGAACAGAACGCCGAGATCCCCGCGGGCCGCGTCTTCGACCAGGAGCCGCGCGCCGGAGCAAAACTCGCCCCCGGCGCCACGATCACCCTCACCATCAGCGCCGGGGCGTCCGCTGTCCCGGTCCCCAACGTTCTGGGCTGGCAGGCCATCGATGCCGAACGCGCACTGCGAACGGCGGGATTCGCGGTCAACCTCGTCCAGGTGGCGAGCGAGAGGGACGCCGGGGAGGTCCTGCAGCAGGAGCCCTCCCCCCTCGTGCCCCAGCAGATCGGCGCGCCGGTGACGCTGAACATCTCAGCCGGTCCCGCGGCCATTCTCGTCCCCAACGTGGCGAGTATGGACGACGTCGCCGCGGCTGTGGCGATCACCAACGCCGGACTCGAGGTCACCCCCCAGTCCGAGCCCTCCGAGACCACCGCCGAGGGCCTGGTGACGCGCACGCAACCGCCGGCGGGAACCCAGGTGGCCGAGGGCAGCCAGATCTTCGTCTACGTCTCCTCAGGGCCGTCCGTCGTGCTGATGCCCGACCTCACAGGCCTCGACCCCACGACTGCGCTCATCCAGCTCGACACGCTGGGGATGACCGCCAACGTGGTGGCCGTGGCGCCCCTGCCCGACGAGACGCCCGGGTTGATCGTCTCCCAGGAGCCCGCGGTCGGAGCACCGATCGCTCCCAGTTCGATCCTCACCCTCTACGTCACCGGCGAACCCGAACCCGGCGACACCGAACCCGGGGAGACGGAACCCGGCGAAGGCGCGCCGTCGACCGGCGAGACCACCGACGCCACCCCGACCGATGCCCCGCCCATCGAGGGCGGAACCGATCCGGCCGGGCTGCCCGAGCGACCGGCACCGGAGGGGGGCTAGCCGGCGCGGCGACGCTCCGCTTCTCGCAATCCGAGGAAGTTCGCCAGAATGGCGTGGCCGTCGACGGTCATCTGCGACTCCGGATGGAACTGCAGTCCCTCCATGGCCAGAGTGCGATGGCGCAGACCCATGATGACGCCGTCGGCAGTCGTGGCGGTCACCTCCAGGCTGTCCGGGACGGACGTGGGCTCCACCACCAGAGAGTGGTAGCGGGTGGCCCGCAGCGGGTTGGCGACTCCCGCCAGCACACCGTCGCCATCGTGGCGAATCTCCGAAACCTTGCCGTGCATCACGACAGGAGCGCGGACGATGCTGCCGCCGAAGACGTGGGCGATGCACTGGTGTCCCAGGCACACACCGAGGATCGGGCAGCGACCCGCCAACTCCTCGATGGCCGCGCAGCAGATCCCGGAGTTCTCCGGACGGCCGGGCCCGGGGCTCACGAGCAGTGCGTCCGGTCGGAGAGCGACGGCTTCGCGCACGGTGATCTCATCGTTGCGCACCACGGTCGTCTCCGCGCCCAGCTCGCGGAGGTACTGAACCAGGATGTAGACGAACGAATCGTAGTTGTCGAGGACCAGCACCTGGCGACGCACAGGTGTTGAGGGTATAGGGCGCCTATCCTGCGGGCATGGCGAATCCTCCAAAGCGCAAGGTCCAGGGGGGCAGGGTGACCCCCAAGGGGACACGGCCCGCCGGGGAGCAGTTCCTGCCTCCCGAAGCCAAGGTGAGTCCCGTCTGGATTCCGGTTCTGCTGTTCACGCTGCTCGGAGCGGGAACGGTCCTCATCATCATCAACTACTTGGGGTGGATCCCCGGCGGCACGAGCAACTGGTGGCTGCTGGCAGGTCTGGGACTCATCCTCGGCGGTGTCATCACCGCAACCCAACTGCACTGAACCCGCCGCCGGGGTGTCCCTCAGGGGGCTTCCCGGGTTCAACGGTCGACCTCCCAGGGACGGGACACGCGGCTGCCCATACGGGCGGCACGCCGGAGTCAACAAACTACACATTGGTACTTCCCCCTAGTTTATCCACAGCCTGTGGGAAACGCCGGTGGACGGCCCCGTCAATCTTCGATCGGGGCCAGGATTGACATTTCTTCTCCACAGTGGCGGGGAGGTTCAGGGTCTTCCGTGGGCGCGATCGTCATGCGGACCTCGGCACCGCACAACGTGCAACGGTAGGTAAGTCGCACCTTTCGCAACTCGCCGGGGGGCGGCGGTTCGGGCTGAGGCTGCGAGAGGATCCGCAGCGCCCCGATGCCCAGCCAGAGGATCAGCAGGCCCCCGAGGGTCGCGGCGATCGCCTTGAGCACCGTTGCCAGCGCACCGGCCAGGACGATCACGCCGGCCATGTCGACCGGCAACGTGGCGGCGACGGTCATGCCCCCAACAGTACGGCCACCCCGTGCCCGTCGACCGCGTCACAGGCAGCCACGCCGTAGCCACCTCCCGGCAGGCCTGCCAGCGCCCGCCCCAGCCGCGCCACGAGACTGAGGCCCGTCGCGCCCTGTGGATGCCCCAGCGCCAGGGAGCCCCCGTCGGGATTCACGACGTCGGCCAAGTCGGCTCGGGCGAAGTCCCAAGCCACGACGCTGGTGGCGAACAACTCCGCCAACTCGACCCGGCAGACGTCCCGGCTCTGCAGGTCACCGGCTGCCAGCACGCGCTCCGCCGCCTCCGGTGACGCCCCACAACCGGCACGGGGATCACCGCCGACCGCTGCGGTTGCCACCACTCGGGCCAAGGGTTCGACGCCCCAACGGCGCGCCACCGTTGACGACACCACCACGGCTGCGGCGGCACCGTCGGCCATCGGCGCCACCGTGGAAGCGGTCAGCAGACCGTCGTGGCTGTACACGCCCTCGGAGCCCGACTCCCCTGCGTGCCGCTTCCCGTCCGCGCCCGCAACGATCAACTCGTCGTCGAGCGCGGCGTCGAGCGCGGGCGACGGCCGACCCGAAACAGGCAGCAATTCCGCGGCGAACCGGCCGTCGGCCTGCGCCTGCAGGGCGCGCCTGCGGCTCCGCCACGCCACCGCCTCGAGACGTTCCCGATCCAAGCCGTGGCGGGTTGCCCACTCCTCGGCAGCCGGGCCTGGGGGCAGCGGCGAGCCATCGCCGGGCGGCGGGGCGGGCAGACCGAACCCCCGTTGGGTCATGTCGGCGCCGGCGGGCACCGTGCTCATCAACTCCACCCCGCCCACCAGCACCATCCCGCAGCGTCCCGAACGCACCGCATCGACCGCACGGATCAGGGCCATGAGGGACGACGTGTCCTGCGTGCTCACAACAGTGGACGGCACGCGCTGCAGGCGGCCGCAGGACCGGACCGCCTGGCTGCCCAGATTGGCGGCCTGCGCTCCCACGGGAGTGGCGCATCCCACCAACACCTCGTCGACGCCGGCGGGATCCACGGCGACCCGCTCCAGGGTGGCCTCGAAGGCGGCGCTGAGGAGGTCCGCGGGATGCCGACCGGCCAGGCGGCCGTGCCGGGCACCGAACGGGCTGCGGCCCGCGGCGAGAATCAGCGGCTCGTGCACGCTCGGAGATCAGCGAGGGCCCGATGGGGCCGTGCGAGGCACCGCACTAGGATCATCGACCGCGCACGATGAGGTCCCGGGCCTTGGAACCACCCGTGCATGCAGTGTCCGCCGAGGCTGGACGGGAGGGCCGTGGAAGAGGTCGATTGGGCACTGCTGCTCTTGCGGGTCGTGGTCGGCCTGACGCTAGCCGCCCACGGGTACAACAAGTTCTTCGGTGGCGGGCGCATCGCCGGCACCGCCCGCTGGTTCCAGAGCATCGGCATGCGGCCCGGCCGCCGGCACGCCGTCCTGGCCGCGCTGAGCGAGATCGGCGCCGGGCTGGCGCTCGCCGCCGGGCTGCTCACGACCGCGGCCGCGGCCGGATTCGTCGGGCTCATGGCCGTCGCCCTGTGGGTGGCGCACCGGGGCAAGGGCTTCTTCGTCATGTCCGACGGCTGGGAGTACACGGCCGTCCTCGCCACGGTGGCCGTGGCCGTCGCCATGCTCGGACCGGGTGAACTCTCACTGGACAGCGTCGCAGGCATCGACGACGTGCTGGACGGCTGGGTGGGGCTCGCCGTGAGCCTCGGCGGTGGGCTGGTCGCGGCCGCGTTGCTGCTGACGCTGTTTTACCGCCGTCCGGCCCGTGACACCTGAGCCGGCGGACCGTCGCGCCGGCATCACGTAGCTGTTCAGCAGAACCACCTGAGGCGCAATGGCGGTCCTGCTAGGCGTGCTCGTAGCCGTCAGCATCGGCTCGGGGGACTTCCTCAGCGGGCTCGCGGCGCGCCGCATGCGCACGTCGGTGGTCGTGTCGCTGTCACAACTCTGGGGCCTCATCCTGCTCGGGATCTTCATCGCCGCCACCGATCGCACCCTGCCGGCGGCATGGGACCTCCTGCTGGGCGTCTTCGCCGGTTGCGGGATGGTGGTGGGCATCTGCTGTTTGGTGCGGGGGCTCGCGGTGGGCCGGATGTCGGTGGTGGCACCCGCGACCGCCGCTCTCGGCGCGGCCGTCGGCGTGGGCTACGGGTTCATCATCGGCGAACGCCCAGGGGTGCGCGCCGTGATCGGTGTGGTGCTGGCGATCTCGGCCGTCGTGCTGATCGCCCGCGTCGCCGAGCATCACGACACGGACGTCGGTGCCCCACAGGCGCACGCCCGTCACATCGTCGCCAGCCGCGCCCAGGAGATGGTTCTGGCCGTCGGAGCCGGGCTGGCGCTCGGCGCGGTGCAGGTGTTCTTTGCCGCAGCGAGCGACGACGCCGGGATGTGGCCGGTTGCCTCGTCGCGCCTCACGACGGGCATCCTGGCCGGTGCTTTCGTCCTCTCGCGTCTTCGCGCCGACAGACCCCCTGGGAGGCTGACGGCCACCGGCGTCCGCCTCGTGGCGGCCTACGCACTGCTCGACACGCTGGGGACTTGCCTGCTGATCGAGGCGTTCCGCCAGGGATTCGTGAGCCTCGTGGCCCCGGTGGCTGCGCTCTTCCCCGCGGCGACGGTCCTGTGGGCACGGCTGTTCCTGGACGACCGGATGAACCGCGGCCAGATCGCGGGGTTCGGCCTCGCCGCCGTCGGCCTCGTGCTCATCGGCGTGGGCTGAGACGCGACCGGGTCGTCACGCCGGGTGCTGAGTAGCCTCGCCGGATGCGCCGCCCCTCCCGCCGATCGGGCACCTGAGTATTGGAGGTTCTCCTCGGGCTGGCGGTGGCGGTGAGCATGGGGGTCTCCGACGTGATCGGCGGCCTGGCCGGGCGGCGGGCGGGTCCGCTGCGAACCACGACCGGCGTGCAGATCACCGGCACGGCGATCATCGGCATCTACCTGCTAGCCACGATGCAGCCTCTCGGCGGTGTGCGAGAGACACTTCTTGCGGTGGCCGGAGGCCTGGTCCTGGCGTTCGCCGCGATCTGCTTCTACACGGGCCTGTCCTGGGGTCGCCTGACGGTCATGTCGCCGGTGACGTTCGCCGCCGTGGCGGTTCTGACCTTCCTCAGCGGATTGCTGCGCGGCGAGCGTCCCTCGGGGCTCGCCCTCACCGGCGTTGCCGTGATCGTCGTGGCGGTTGTCCTCGTCTCCCGTCCAGCCCGGGAGTTCGGGCGGGAGGCCACAGGCGCGGGCGCCCCCCGGCGTCTGGGGCTCGCCGGCGAGTTGGCGCTGTCGATGTGTGCGGGCGGCGGCTTCGTCGTCTTCCAGATCCTGTTGCTGGAGATCGGGGTGGCGAACGGCCCGGCGCCGCTCCTCGTCGTGCGCGGTGTCGGCGGTGTCCTGGGGCTGGCCGCCCTTGCGGTGGCCCACAGGCGAGCCCGCGGCGGGAGGCCCCGGCCGCCGCGGCAGCGGGCGTTCGTGCCGACAGTCGTCGCAGGAGCACTTCTGATCCTGGGACACTCTCTGCTGATCGAAGCCCTGAACCGGGGGTTCCTTTCGATCGTGGGGCCGATCACGTCGCTCACGCCTGCCTTCACCGTGCTCGGCGCATGGCTCTTCCTGCGCGAGCCGGTCAGCCGCGTTCAAGCCGCAGGCATGGTCATCACCATCGCCGGGCTGGCGCTGCTGGCACTCGGCTAGCGGGTTCCTCCGAGAGGTCACGCCGCGGCGGGTTTTCCGCCGGCGAGCCCTGCGACGGCGCGCCAAGGGGGCCGGTGCCGGAGCCGTTGTCCGTGCGGCCGCTCAGGGGGCGATGAGGATGCCGAGGTAGGCGGCCGCCACGCCGCTGACCAGTGAGGCAATCGCATACCCGGTGGCTCGCCACCGGCCGCCCCGCCACAACTCGACCGTCTCGACCGCGAGGGTCGAGACGGTCGTGAGCGAACCCAGCGCACCGCTCGCCAGGATCACCGTCGTCGCCTGCCCGGCGCCTACGAGCAGCCCGAGGACGAACGACCCGATGACGTTGACCGCAAGCGTGCCGTAGGGGAACGTCTCCCGGTTGAGGCGCGCCGATGCCGCCACGCGCAGCAGGGTCGCGGCCCCGGCCGCCGCCAGGAATCCGACAGCCGTCACGTGGCCACCCGCCGGAACGACCGGCCCAACCAGCGGCGCAGGAATCCGGCCGCAACGGCCGCCGCAATCGCCGCGCCGAGCGACGCGGCGGCATACAGCACGCCTGCACCGATCCGGCCCGAATCGAAGTGCTCGGCCACGATCAATCCGAACGCCGAGAACGTGGTGAAGCTGCCGCAGAAACCCGCTCCGGCGACCCTGGCGAACGCACTGTGGCCACCCTCGGCCGCCACCAGCCAGCCGAGCACCGCGCTGCCGGCCACGTTCACGATCAGCGTCGCCCACGACGTCGAATCGCCGGGCCAGACGTCGTGCAGCCACCAGCGCACCGCGGCCCCGGCCATACCGCCGAGGGCGATCGCAGGAACAGCGCGCAGGTCCATCGACACCGAACGTAGCGCCAGGGCGGGACTAGCCTCGCCGGATACCAGCCCCCACCTCGCGGCGTCCCCGCTGAATGGAAGTCCTGCTCGGCGTCGGGGTGGCCGCCAGCCTGGGTTTCTCCGACTTCATCGGCGGGAGCGCCAGCCGGCGCACCGGGCCGCTGCGGACCATCACCGGGGTTCAGCTCACAGGAGCCGCCATCATCGGCATCTACCTGCTGGCGGCGTCACAACCACTCGGGGGCGTTCGCGAGACGGTCCTCGCAGCTATTGGTGGCGCGGCACTGTCCTTCGGTGCCGGATGCATGTACGCAGGGCTCACCTGGGGTCGCATGTCCGTCGTGGCGCCGGTGACCGCGGCGGCAGTAGCGGTGTTCACGTTCGCGGTGGGCCTGGTGCGCGGGGAGCGCCCCACCGCGCTTGCCCTGGCCGGCGTTGTGCTGGCGATCGTGGCGGTGGTACTCATCTCGCGCCCGCCGCGGGCTGCCGACGCGTCACTGGGGCAGGCGGGTGCCCCGCGGCGGATCGGCCTCGGCAGCGAGCTGGCGCTGTCGGTCGTCGCCGGAGCCTCTTTCGCCGGCTTCCAGACCACCATCGGCGAGATTGGCGGCGCGGCGGGCCTTGCGCCCCTGCTCGTTGTGCGCGCCGTCGGCGGCACCCTCAGTCTGCTCGTTCTGCTGGTGGTCTGGCGACGGACCGGGGCCCCCCGCCTCCGGGCGCCCCGGCGCAGCACACTCGTGCCGGTGATGGTGGGCGGGCTACTGCTGATCGTGGCGCACGCGCTGCTGATCGAGGCTCTCTCCCTGGGCCTCCTGTCGATCGTCGGACCGATCACCTCGCTCTCACCCGCCTTCACCGTGATCCCGGCGCGGATCTTCCTCCACGAGCACATCAGCCGCACGCAGATCGTCGGGATGGTCCTGGCGACGGCCGGACTGGTGCTCGTGGCGCTCGGCTGAGAGCGAGACCCGGGACACGCCGCGGCAGGGCACTAGCCTTGCCGGGTGCTTCTGAGCGCCGCCGGGCGCCACCTCTAGGGCATGGACGTCCTTCTGGGCGTGGGCGTGGCTGCCGGCCTCGGGCTCGCCGACTTCTTCGGCGGGATGTCCGGCAGGCGCACCGGGCCGATCCGCACCATCGCCGGTGTCCAAGTCGTCGGCGGGGTGATCATCGGCATCTACCTGCTGGCCACGTGGCAGCCTCTCGGCGGCACCCGAGAAATGCTCCTGGCGGTCCTGGCCGGAGGGGCAGTGACGCTCGGCGTGGGCTTCATGTACACCGGATTCACGTGGGGCCGCATCGCGGTGATCGCACCGGTGACCGCCGCGTTGATCGCGGTGTTCACGTTCGCGGCGGGTCTGGTGCGCGGCGAGCGCCCGTCCGAGCTCGCTCTGGCGGGTGTGGGGTTGGCGATCGTGGCCGTGATTCTCATCTCGCGACCGCCGCGAGCGGCCGAAGCGCCGCCCGGGGGCACCGAGACCGCCCGACGGTTCGGGCTGGGTGGCGAGTTGGCGCTGTCACTCGCCGCCGGAGCGTCGTTGGCGACCTTCCAGACCACCATCGGCGAGATCGGCGACGCGGCGGGCCTCACGCCACTGCTGGTTGTGCGCGCCGTCGGCGTGGCCCTCAGCCTGCTCATCCTGCTGGTGGTCCGGCGACGAGCCGGAGCCCCCCGTCTCCGGGCGCCCCGGCGCAGCACACTCGTGCCGGTGGTCGTGAGCGGGTTCCTGCTGCTGCTGGCGCATGCCCTGCTGCTCGAGGCCCTGGCCCGGGGCCTGCTGTCGATCGTCGGACCGATCACCTCGCTCTCACCCGCCTTCACCGTGATCCCGGCGCGGATCTTCCTCGACGAGCACATCAGCCGCACGCAGATCGTCGGGATGGTGCTGGCGACCGCCGGACTCGTGCTCGTGGCGCTCGGCTGAGGTTGCACACGCGGCGGCGTACCGTACGTGCTGTGCAGCTTCCGGTCATGCCTCCCGTGTCGCCCATGCTGGCGCGGGCAGTCGAATCGCTGCCGGAGGTCGAGCCTGGTGAGTTGTGGTTCGAACCCAAGTGGGACGGGTTCCGTGCCGTCGTCTTCCGGGACGGCGCCGGAGTGGAGATCGCCAGTCGCAACGAGCGACCGCTGACCCGCTATTTCCCCGAACTGCCGGGACCGCTGCGGGCACGGCTGCCGCAGCGTTGCGTCCTTGACGGCGAAGTGGTCATCGTGGGCAGCGACGGCGGGCTGGACTTCGATGCCCTCAGCGCCCGCATCCACCCCGCCGCGAGCCGCGTCGCCCGGCTCGCAGACGAGACGCCGGCGCGCTTCGTGGCCTTCGACATCCTGGCTCTGGGCGACCGCGACCTCACCGGCCGGCCGTTCGCCGAGCGCCGGGGGATCCTGGCCGACGTGGCTGCCGGTTTCGCGGCGCCGGTCCACCTCACCCCGGCCACCACCGACCGGTCCGTCGCCGCCGAGTGGTTCGAGCGCTTCGAAGGGGCCGGGCTGGACGGGGTCATCGCCAAACCTGCCCGCGACGCCTACCTGGCCGGCCGCCGGGCGCAATTCAAACTCAAGCACCGCCGAACCGCCGACTGCGTGGTGGCCGGTTATCGCATGCACCGCAGCGGCGACGGCGTGGGCTCGCTGCTCCTGGGTCTGCACGATGCCCGAGGCGCACTGCACTACGTCGGCGCCGCGTCGGGGTTCACGGCACACGGGCGAGTCGAACTGCTGGAGGGCCTGGCGCGCCACCACCTCGACGATCCCGCACGCCACCCGTGGCTGGCCGACGGCGCCGCGGGGCGCCTGCCCGGGGCGCCGAACCGCTGGCGCTCGGGCACCGACGCCTGGGTGCCGCTGGCCGGCGCGCCGGTGGCCGAGGTGGCCTACGACGCGGTCCTGTCGGGGAGGTTCCGCCACAGCACGCGCCTGCTGCGCTGGCGGCCCGACCGGGTGCCCCAGAGTTGCACGTACGCCCAGCTCGCCCGCATCCCACCGGTGGAATTGGCGGACATCTTCGGCGCCGCCCGGCCGGCGACGGCCTGATGGCCGGCGGGTGGCGCGACAGCCACCGGCAGGCGCCCGCCAACCGCCAACCGGCGGAGTTCCGCCGGAGCCGGGTGACCACCCGCTAGACAGCACTTGATGCAGCACGACCCCTACGTCGGCGGCGCCCCCGCGAACGACCCGCGCCGGCGGAGATGGATGCTCCTCGGGGGGATCGTCCTCGCCATCGTCGTGATCGTGATCGCCGCCGTCCGCATCGGCTCCGACGACGGTGCGGAACCGGACCGCTCGACCGGAGACGCCGTCGAGGCGCCGGACGATCCGGTGGCGCGGGCTGAGGGAAGCTCCGACCTTCCGCCCCCTGAAGCGGCGGAGCCCCAGGACGACCCCAACAAGCCGCCACCCGCGGAGCGCACTTCCACGACGACCGAGCCACCGACGACCACCGCGCCGACGACGACCACGACCGAACCACCCCCACCCACGACCACCACGACCGAACCACCCCCACCCACGACCACCACGACCGAACCGCCCCCACCCACGACCACCACGACCGAACCGCCTCCACCGCCGCCGGTGGCCCTGCTCACGCCGGCGGGCATCCCGGTCATGGTCATCGAGCCCACCGAGTCGGGTTACCTCGTCCTGACACCGTGCGGCAACACCGTCGAGGTGGCGGGTGGCGATCCGATCGGACCGGTGCGCGTCGTGCTCGACCCCGGCCACGGCGGACCCATCGAGACGGGCACGGTCGGTCCCAACGGCCTCATCGAGCACGATCTGAACCTGAATCTCACCGACGCCGTTCTGATGGAACTCAATGAGCGAGGCATCGGCGCGGCGGTGACCCGCACCGGCAACTACATGGTCCAGCTCGGGGTTCGGGTCGAGTTCGCGGATGCCCTGGAGAGCGAGGCGCTGGTGTCGATCCACCACAACGGGCCGACCTGGGACCTGCAGGACACCCCGGGCACCGAGGTCTACGTGCAGTCGGAGTCCCCCACCGAGGCGCGTGCCGCGTCGGCCCGCCTCGGCGGGCTCCTGTACGAGGAGATCACCAAGGCCCTCAGCACCTTCGAGGAAGTCCAGTGGAGCGCCCTCCCGGACGCCGGCGTCAAGCGCGTCCTGGTGCCCGATGGGACCGACACGTACGCGCTGATCAGGCACCCGCGGACGCCGTCGGCGCTCGTGGAGTACGGCTATCTCACCAACGCCTCCGAGGCCGAACTCTTCGCCACCGAGGAGTACATCACCGTGGCCGCCGCGGCCACCGCCGACGCCATCGAGGCCTACCTGGAGACCGACCGTCCCGGGACCGGTTTCGTGGAGGAGCCTCGCTTCTACAACCCGACCGGCTTCGACATCGAGTGCGTCGATCCGCCCCTCGAGCCCGAACCGGAGGATCTCCCCGACGAGGAGGCAGAACCGCCGGCCGACGGGTCGGAAGGCCAACCGGACGGCGAGACTCCCGGCGAGACCGCCGAGGGGACCGGGGACGCGCCGGACGCCGGCGAGGAGGAGGGCACGACGGGCGGCGAGTCCGGAGAAGCGCCGCCGGAGCAGTCGGAGGCAGGAGCGGAAGACCCCACGCCGGACGGCGGGGACGCCAACTAGCGAGTCGGCGACTCTGCTCCGGCGCTAGCGCGGGCGCGGGTGGTGCGGCGGCCACGGGGCGTCGGCCACGCCCGCCGAGGCATCGCGCCGGGCCAGATCCAGCAAGGGGCCGAGCGAGCCGGCCCGATCCTCCAGCGCCGCTTCGACGTCCCCGGCTGTTCTCCAGCGCTGCGCCATCGTGGCCAGGGTGAAGTCGCCGGGATCCGCGCCGGCCACCTCCTCCCAGCGCAGCGGCGCCGCCACCTGCCCCTCAGGACCGGGGCGCACCGAGTAGGACGAGGCGAGGGTGCGGTCACGGGCGTTCTGGTTGTAGTCCACGAAGACCCGCCGGCCCCGGTCCTTCTTGCGCCAGGCGCTGGTGATGAGGTCGGGTGCGCGGCGCTCGGCGGCCCGCGCCAGCGCCAGGGTGGCGTCGCGCACCTCGGTGAACCCGGCGGTCGGCACGATGCGCACCACGATGTGCATACCCCGACCCCCCGAGGTGCGGGGCCAGCCGAACAGCCCGAACTCGTCCAGCAGCTCGCGCAGCAGGAACGCCGCCCGCCGGACCGCCTCGAAGGTCAGGCCGGGCGCCGGGTCCAGGTCGACGCGCAACTCGTCGGGGCGGTGCGGCTCGAACCGCCGCACCGCCCACGGGTGCAGTTCCAGACAACCCAGGTTGACGGCCCAGACGACGTGCGCCAGATCGGTGGGGCAGAGTTCGGTGGCGGTGCGCCCTGACGGGAACGCAACGACGGCGGTCTGCAGCCAATCCGGGCGCCGCTCGGGAACCCGCTTCTGGTAGAAGCTCTTGCCCCCGGCACCGTCGGGGAAGCGATGCAGCACCGTCGGGCGGCACCAGACGCCCCGAAGAACACCCGGCCCGACCGTCAGGTAGTGCCTTACGAGATCCAGCTTGGTCTCGCCCCGGGCGGGGAAGAAGACCTTCGCCGGATTGGAGATCCGCACCTCCCGACCGTCCACCTCGACGGTCGTGAAGTCGGCGGTCATCGTGGGGCGCGACGCGGTGATGCTCAGCGGCCGGCGCGGCGCCCCGCCGCGAGCGCTGCTGCCCGCGCCGCCATGGGCTCGGCGTCGATGCCGGCGCACAGCTCGGCGAAACCGGGGCGGGGGCCATTCCAGGCCAGGGAGTCCACGGCTCCGGCGGCCCCGGGCACCCGGCTGTCGAGGACCCCGGGCACATCGGTCACGAGCGTGGCCAACCGCCGGTACAGGTAGGCCTCATCGCGGCCGGCCGCCAGCCGCGCCGCCAGAGCGACCGCCCCCCGCACCGCAACGTCCCACTGCCCGGAGGCATCGGGGATGTGCTCGATGTGGCCGTAACGGGCCAGCACCGCGGCCGCCGACTTCGCCCCCCAACCCGCCAGTCCGGGAAACCCGTCGGCGCTGTCGCCCACCAGGGCCAGGTAGTCGGGAATCGACGCCGGCGCCACGCCGAAGCGCTCCACGACACCGCCCCGGTCGGTGATCCGGCCGTGCCGGCGATCGAACTGCACCACCCGGCCGTCGTCGCTCACGCACTGGGCCAGGTCCTTGTCGGGGGTGCAGATCATGATCCGATCCACCGCGGGATCGGTGGCCGCCCGGGCCGCGGCCGTCGCCATGGCGTCGTCGGCCTCGTAGTCGGTCATCGCCCACACCGTGAAACCTGCCGCGGCGGCGACCTCCTCCAGCAGCGGGAACTGCGCCAGGAGGTTCGGATCCACGCCCTCGCCGCTCTTGTAGCCGGGATACATCTCATTGCGGAACGACGGGATCACATGGTCGGTGGCGACGCCGACGTGGGTCGCTCCCTCCGCGACCAGTCGCAGCAGGCCGCTCACCGCCGCCCGGGTGGCCGCAACCTCCTGTCCGGCGGCGGTGCGATGCGACGGGCGGGCGAAGAACTGCCTGAACAGTTCGTACGTCCCGTCGATGAGGTGTACCTGCACCGTGTCCCCGCCCCCCGGCGCCGCCGTCCGGCCGGTCGCCTACTCCTCGACCAACTCGATGAGCGTGCCGAAGGAGCCTCGCGGATGCACGAAGGCGACGGTGGTACCACGCGATCCCGGCCGCGGCTCCCGATCCACCGGAGTGGCTCCGGCGGCGACCATGGCGGCCAGCGCCGCCGCGCAGTCCGGCACCCGGTAGCCGACGTGATGCAACCCCTCGCCCCGGCGTTCGACGAACCGAGCCACGGGTGAGTCGGGCCGCGTCGGTGCGACGAGCTGGATATAAGAGTCCGCCACCGCCAGGAGGACCTCCTCGACGCCGTCGCGTTCGACCACCTCCCGGTGTGCCACGGTGGCGCCGAACGCCCGCCGGTGATAGTCCACGGCGGCCTCGAGGTCGCGCACGGCGATGGCCACGTGGTCGATCTGTGTGAGCAGCACGGCTCCATGATGCCCGCTGCGGTGCGGTCGCCCAACGCGCCGCGGACCGACCCGCTGCGCCCGGCGGCGCGCCGCTAGCGTGGGCCGGCACAACCGCAGCCGGTGGCCACGGAGGTCGAGATGAGTTCAGCATTGATCCTGGGAGGCGCCCGCACACCGATCGGCCGGTTCGCCGGCGCGCTGTCGTCCTTCACCGCCACCGATCTCGGGGGACTCGCCATCAGTGCCGCCCTCGAAGCGACCGGCGTGCCGCCCGAAGAGGTGGACTACGTCTTCATGGGTCAGGTCCTGCTGGCCGGCGAGGGACAGGCGCCGGCACGCGCCGCCGCCACGAAGGCAGGTGTCCCCCTGACCGCGCCCGCGGCCACGGTGAACAAGGTGTGCCTGTCGGGGCTCAACGCCGTGTACCTGGCCGGGCGGATGATCGCCGCCGGCGACGCCGACATCGTGGTGGCCGGCGGGATGGAGTCGATGAGCGGGGCCCCCTACCTGGCGCCGGGAGCGCGCGCGGGTCTGCGGATCGGCGACGCCACGCTCGTGGACTCGATGATGCACGACGGCCTCACGTGCGCCATCGAGGGCCGCTCCATGGGCCTCAGCACCGAGCACCACCTGGCGAACCTCGGGGGCATGAGCCGCGAGAGCCAGGACGCCTTCGCGGCCGCCTCCCACGAGCGGGCGGCGCGGGCCACCAAGGACGGGCTGCTCGACAGTGAGATCGTTGCCGTCGAGGTTCCCCAGCGGCGCGGCGAGCCGGTGGTCGTGGCGCACGACGAGGGCATCCGGCCCGACGCGAGCGCCGAGTCGCTGGCCCGCCTGCGGCCGGCCTTCGATGCGGAGGGCACCGTGACCGCGGGCAACGCCTCGCAGATCTCCGACGGAGCCTCGGCCATGGTTCTGGCGTCAGCCGACGCCGCCGAACGGCTCGGTGCAGACCCTCTCGGCGAACTCGTCGGCTATGGCCAGGTGGCCGGGCCCGGCACGTCGCTGCTGGTGCAGCCGGCAGCGGCCATCGACAAGGCGCTCGTGCGCGCCGACGCCGAACTGGGGGAGATCGACCTCTTCGAGATCAACGAGGCGTTCGCCGCCGTGGTGCTGGCCAGCATGGCCGCCTTGGGCGTGCCCCACGACGTGGTCAACGTGAACGGTGGGGCGGTGGCCCTCGGCCACCCCATCGGCGCCTCGGGCAACCGTGTTCTCCTCACGCTGCTGCATGAACTCCGGCGCCGGGGTGGTGGCCTCGGCGCGGCCGCCCTGTGCGGCGGCGGTGGTCAGGGTGATGCCGCCCTGGTCAGGGTCTCACCGACCTCGTAGCGCACACGTTACAAGTGTCATATTTTCGCAATTCGCTCTGAACAGGAGAAACAGACTATTCGTCGGGTTGCTTGACATTGCAACGTGAAGTCTGTAACATAACCGGCGTGGTTCTCATCGGGGTTTGCACGATCTTCCCCTCCCCCGGTGCGACGGTCGGGGCGCTGCCTCGCCGGGCTGCAACGTAGCCCGCGCCCAGCAGCCCGCGAGGAGCGCCTCGACCGTATTCCTCCAGCCCTCCCGCGGTATCAGTCGTGCAGGATGTCCCGGCGGCCCGTGAGCGCACGACCCAGGGTCAACTCGTCGGCGTACTCCAGATCGCCCCCCACGGGGAGACCGCTCGCCAGGCGGGTGACACTGACGCCGAGCGGAGCCAGAACGCTGGCGACGTACATGGCAGTCGCCTCGCCCTCGAGGTTGGGGTTCGTGCCCACGATCACCTCGGAGATCGGCTCGTCACCGAAGCGCCGCAGCAACTCCGCCATGCGGAGTTGATCGGGTCCCACACCCTCCATGGGGTTGATCGCCCCGTGCAGCACGTGGTAGTGCCCCGAGAATTCGCCCGTGCGCTCGAAGGCCACGACGTCGCGGGGGTCTTCCACGACGCAGAGCAGTGCCGCGTCGCGGCGCGGGTCGCTGCAGATGTCGCACAGGTCGTCTGTGGCCATGTTGCAGCATCGTCGGCAGAACCGGACGGTGCGCTTGGCCACCTTGATGGCCTCCGCAAGCTGCTCGACGTCCTCGACAGGCGCCTTGAGCAGCCAGAACGCGATGCGCTGGGCCGACTTCGGGCCGATCCCGGGCAGCCGCCCGAGCTGATCGATCAACTCCAGGATCGGAGCCGCGTAACCACCTGTCGTCACGGCGCGCCCTGCTGGGAGTCTTCGAGTTCGATGAGTCGCGCGCCGGGGAAGGCCTGCTGCACCTGAACGACACCACTGCGATCCTCTTCGGCCGCGCGCGGCGAGCGTCGTGCCGGAGAGGCCACGATCTCCCCCAGAAGCGGCGACTCCAGCGCCGTGCGGTCGGCGGTGGCCGACGGGGGACCCGGCGCGCTGCCGTCGTCCCGCACGAACTCGACCGTCACCGGCCGGTCGAAGCAGCGCCCGAAGGCGGCCTCGACGTCGGCGCGATGGGGCTCGCATCGGGCCAGGAACCCAGGCGTCGGCAGTGCCAACCGCAGGGCGTCGGGGGCATTCGGCAGGAAGCGCCCGCCGGCGAGCAGAGCACGAGCCGGCTTGGGCAGGGTCGGCAGGACCTCCTGGGCCCAGGCCAGCACGGCCTCGTCGCGATCGGGGGGCGGCTGCGCCGGCGCGCGCCCATCACCTGCGTCACCGTGCGCTCGGGCCGTGGACCGTGCGGCCGCTTCCGCGGCGATCTGCCCGGATGGCCTCGGGGCATAGGCATGGGACGGCTCTGTCACGTGGGGCTCACCGGCAGGGTGCTCTGGGCGTGACGCTCCGGATGGCCTCGCAGGCTCCTCCGGCGGCGTCCCCTCCGGTGGACCGGCGGCTCTCGGCTCGACCGGAGAAGATGCGTCGCCGGCCACAGAGGACTCTGCGCCGCTTCCCTGCTGGGCCGCAGACGCCCGGGCGATGGTCTCCCGCACAGTCGCGACCTGCGCCGACCGGTGCTCAGCCTGCTCCTGGCGCCTGTCGCGGCGCGCAGCCGACCGTGCAGGGACCGTCTCCGTCGGCGAGGGATCGGCGGGCGGGCGGTCCGGTGGTGCGCCGCCGGACCGCTCGAGGCGCTCCACCCGCTCTGCCAGAGAATGGAGCGTCAGCCCCATCTCCGGGTTGGTGAGCCGTACCAGCGCCAGGTCGAGATCGACCCGAGGGTCGGGCGCCTCGCGCATCTTGACGAGCGCCTCCCCCAGCAACTCGAGAGCGAACGTGAAAGCCCGCGGGCGCAGCCGCCGCGCCAAGTCGCCGGCGGCGGCGCGGTCGGCGGCCGCCAGGTGCTCCAGCGGTGCCTCGACCGAGGCCAGGAAGGCGTTGCGCAGCCGCCCGAGCAGCGCCTCGCCGACGATGCGCGGCTCCTGGCCGGCGCGGGCGGCGGCGTCGGCGGCAGTGAGCGCCGCGGCGGTGTCGCCTGTCGCCACGGCCTCCAGCACGGCGGCAACCGTGTCGCCTCCGTCGGGCGCCCGGCCTGCCGCCGCCACCGCGTCGAGCGCCGACAGGGCGTCGCGGGCCGACCCGCCGCCGGAGGCGAGCACGTAGGCGATGTCCTCCTCGGAGACGTCGAGCCCGGCATCGGCCGCCACGGCCCGCACGTGTCGCTCGAGCAGGTCGGCGGCGAGCAAGTCGAAGAGAAGGTGTTGCGTCCGGCTGCGGATCGTCGGTGTCACCTTGTGCGGCTCGGTGGTGCAGAGCACGAACACGACGTGGGACGGCGGCTCCTCGAGTGTCTTCAGCAGGGCGTTCTCCGCGCCCGGCGTGAGCATGTGCACCTCGTCCAGCACGTACACCTTGGCTCGCCCCGGCGTCCCGATGGCGACCCTGCTGACGAGTTCGCGGATGTCGTCCACCTTGTTGTTGGAGGCGGCGTCGAGTTCGTGCAACTCGTAGGACGTTCCCGCGGCGATGGAGGTACAGGACTCGCACGTCCCGCAGGGTTCACCGTCGCTGAGGTTCTCGCAGTTGAGGGCCTTGGCCAGGATGCGGGCGGTGGACGTCTTCCCCGTGCCGCGGGGGCCGCTGAAGAGGTAGGCGTGGCCCACCCGATCGGTGGCGACGGCGTTGCGAAGCGCCGCCACGACATGCGTCTGGCCGATGATCTCGCCGAAGCGCGCCGGCCGGTAGCGCCGGTAGAGGGACTGATGCACCATCGTGGCCGAGCCTACTGAGCCCCTGCGACAGCCATCGGGCGAGTCGGTGCGGTGGGTGCCCTCCCGCGGAAGTGGCGGCCGGAGCCAGTGCCGCCGATGCTGATGCGCCCGATCACCGGGGAGCCACAGGTGCCCGCCCTCGGAAGTGGCGGCCAGGCTGCCTGCGGCGCTCCGGGGTTTCCGCTGAGAGCTGCTGCCTCCCGGCTCTGACTCGGTTCGCGGGGCCCGGTCGCACAGGACCCGGCCGCCACGTCCCAGGACGGGCACCGACCGGCACAGGCTACCCTTGCGCGACCTTCTGCGCCCCGGCGCGGGGGTGACCGGGAGGGATGCGAGAGCGGACGATTCGGCACGCCTGGAGAGCGTGTGTGGTCTTGCGGCCACCGTGGGTTCGAATCCCACTCCCTCCGCTCAAAGTAGCCTCTGACCTGCGGTGTTCTATTCTGGCGCCAGTCTTGGTGCCGCAATGGCCTCGCCAGGTCGTGGACTTGTAGCGAGCTTGGCGGTCTCGACGGTTCAAGCCGGGATCATCTGGCTGGCTGAACCTCGCCCCCAAGCGGTTCGGCATCGACGACGTCGCCGCGGCGCCGGTGTCGGATTCGACGATGTACCGAGTACTGGCCCGCAACGGCCCGTGCCTGGCTACCGACAGACCCCGACCACCCAACCCCCAGACCCCGAAAATGTATCGATTGCTTGACACGGGGCAGGGCTGATGGCGGGGACCGGGCGAGGCGGCTGCAACGGGACGCCGGGGACTGCGGGGCTTACTGGTTGAATTGTTGCGCGGCGCATCGCCTAGCGCTACAGTCGTGTTCACACCCACCCGGCCCTTTAGCCTGGATCCACCGATCGCAGACTTTCTTGGTGCATTTTTTCGTTGTATAGCCCAGGTTTCTCGACCAAGAACCGCAGGTGACGAGGACCACTCCGAACCGGTCAATCCGGCGGGATGGGACACTCACAGGAAGTGCCTCCCGATCCGAACCCGCAGCCGTTCGTGTTCACAGCCATTTGCCCAGGTCAGAGAGTCACTTCGGTGGATCCCTGCCCTTGAACCCAACCCACCGCCGGTGGATCCAGGTTTAGGGGCCGGGTCTTCTTTTGCCAGTCGGCTGGCTTCGCGAATTGCTCGACTGGGTAACGCCACCCGGGCCGGTTGCGCCGGCCTTCGGCCACCACGGCACGTCCGCCGTAGTACAGATTGAAGCCATCAACGTAAACGCCTACACGCATCACGTTCTCAGCGCCCGTTCATGCCGGAGAATGTCTTGCTGGCCCAAACTCCGCTGCCCACGGTACGCGCCACGCGCTCTGCGAGCGCGGCGTGTGCGCGGCAGATACGCGCTGTCGATCATCCACATCGCAATGAAGCGACCGAGCACGCGGCGACGTCAAGAACGTCAAGACGAATAGCGACCGACAGCGAGCCGGTCGCTGCGGACTGCAGTGTCAACAGGTTCGTCATCGTGAGTCAGGCTAACGACCGTCGAGGACCGGACTGCAACCCGTCCAGCACACGGCATCGGAACTCAGCGACTCTCGCGTGGCGTGCCCTGATTCTGTCCGACCCAGCCGCAGCTCCTCGCGAAGAACCAGCCGCGTGACGGTGGCGGTGTTGGACACCGGCACCGTGACGCATCGGGAGCTGGCGGGCAGTTTCGCGGACACCAGTGGTAATGCGTGGCTGTCGGTGACGACCACGAAAGGGACGATCTCGCCGGTGGCGGGATCGTGGCATTCGTGCGCACTGCGTATCGACGGCACCATCACCTGTTGGGGCCTCCGTTCCTCCAGACGAACGGACCCGCCAGCGTCGTGATGCGCTCGGAAACGGTGCGCACGAACGCCGCGGTGAGCCGTTGTGGGCGGCTCGTGACGTCTTCCGCGGGACTGGTGGTGCCCATTTTGGTGCCACTGAATCTGTGAGATTCGGGGGGTTCGCTGGATCGTCAAGGGCCCATAGCGGGATAGACATTGCATGTACGCTGGGGCTTTGGAGAACAGCCGGCGCCCGAGAAACTAACTGAAGCCCCGACTTGCTCGACACTCCCTCCGCTCGGGCGGGCTGCGAGGGCGCGAGGCCCGCAGCGCCCACAGCCGGCGTCGTCCTCGACGGGCCGCCGCCTGAGCGACGGCCGGAACGGACGGCACATGGACTCTGACCCCGACATCGCGGCCATGCGCCTGGCCCTTCTCGAAGCCGCCGCGGCGGCGGACCACGACGACGTGCCGGTGGGTGCGGTGGTGCTGCTCGACGGCGAGGTGATCGCCCGGCGCCACAACGAGCGCGAGCTGCAGCGTGACCCCACGGCACACGCCGAGGTGCTGGCGCTGCGCGACGCAGCGGCGGCAAGGGGCTCCTGGCGCCTCGATGGGGCCACGCTGGTGTCCACGCTGGAACCCTGCCCGATGTGCGCCGGCGCGGCTCTGGCCTCGCGGCTGGATCGCATCGTCTTCGGCGCCACCGATCCCAAGGCCGGCGCCTGCGGATCGCTCTACAACCTGGCCGCCGATCCGCGTCTCAACCACGAGATGGCGGTGACGGGTGGCCTGCTGGCAGACGAGTCCGCCGAACTCCTGCAGGAGTTCTTCTCGGCACGGCGCCGCTAGCTTGTCCGGCGGAGGGTTGCCAGAGCGGACGAATGGGGCGGCCTCGAAAGCCGTTGTGGCCTCCGGGTCACCGTGGGTTCGAATCCCACACCCTCCGCCACGAATGGCCTCTGAACAGATCGTTCGTGTCCTGGTGCCACGGTTGGTACCTCAGGACGCGTGTCGATTCGTGGACTGGGAGCGATAATCGCACCGTGCCTCCTCGAGTTTGCGGAACGCGAGTAGCGATGCCGCACGTCACCCACGCCAAGATCCGCCTCGCGGCTCAGGCGTCGTAGGCGAGTAGCGACACGTGCCGTCTTCGGGGAAATCCGGGATTCGCGTTGCGAACTGGAACGTGATGTGGCGGTTCGCGTCTCCCGAGGTCCGACTGCCGCTCGTGCTGCAACATCTGCAGGCCGTGGGAGCGGACGCGGTCGCGCTTCAGGAGTGTTCGCCGGACCAGGTCTCCGCCCTCGCGGCGGGCCTCGGAATGGAGTTCCACTATGCGGGTGCCCCGCTGGGGCGCGGCGGGACCGAGATGGGCAACGCCGTGCTGGTGCGAGGGGCGATTGACGGGCGGGCGCATCGGTGGCTGCCGATGGTCAAGGCGGAGGACATGCGGCGCGTCGCCGTCGCGGTCAGGACTCGGCTCGAGGACACTGCCGTGTGGGTGGTGTCCGTACATCTCACCCGGACGCCGAACGCAGGAGAGGTGGCTCTGGACCTCATGGAGCCGGACTCCCGCGATGTGGCATCTCGGCGCGCCCAGATCGCTGACCTGCGAGAGTTCGCCGGCGAACTTGCCAACCCGGCGGTCGTGGCCGGTGACTGGGCGTTCCTGCCGGATTCCGCGGAGTACCGGGCCGTTGTGGACGCGGGTTTCGTGGATGCGTGGCGGGCACGGCCCCGGCTGGGTTCTTGGGTCACGACGCCGTCGGACTGCCCGTACGTCGCCACGGAAATGGCCCGCTATCGCCGGGTCGCCCGTGACAGAGGCGTCGAACTCGACGACCCGGGGCTCTGCCTCGACTATCAGTTCGTGTCGGGCGATCGTCTGCAGGCGGGTCTCGCTTGGACATTCGGTCGGCCCGTAGGCGTAGGCACCGGCGACGTGTGGCCGAGCGACCACCTTGGCGTCTGCGTCGACTACGTGCTGGCAGCTTCCTAGCGGGTGCCGCCCCCGAGTCGGTGGCCCGGCGCGTGCTGCATCGCCAGACGTAGCCAGCGTTCGCCATCGCGAAGATGCAGGTGAAGCGCTGCTCGTGTCGCCTCGACGTCGCGCTCGAGAACGGCGTTCAGGATCGTGCGATGGTCGAGGTTGGCAGTCGCCAGCGCGTCCGGGTCGGTCTCGAACCGCCAAACGCGCGCACGTCGCGCCTGCACCGAGACCAGCCGCATCAACTCGCTCATGACCTGGTTGCCCAGAGCGTCCACAAGGCGCGCGTGGAAAGCGTCATCGAGATCGAGGTATTCGTCGGCGTCCGCCGCATCGCGCTCCATGCGCTCCACGAGATCGGTCAATTCGGCATCGAGGTCGTTGTCGAAGTTCGGCACCGCATAGGCCACCGCTGCCGGCTCGACCAGGGTGCGGAACTGGTGAAGCTCGGCGACTGCCTTGTCGTTGAGTAGCGGCATGGCCACCGCCAGGGGCCTGAGGAGGAGTTCCGCGTCGAGCTCGCTGACGTAGGTACCGTCGCCCTGGCGAACCCGCAGCACGCCGGAGCCCGCCAGGGCCGCAACGGCACTGCGCAGCGTTCCTCTCGACACGCCGATCTCGGTAGCCAGGTCGTCCTCCTTGGGCAGCCGGTCCCCGGCTGAGAACCGGCCCGCTGCGATCATCTCCCGCAGGGCTGCCTCAGCTCGTTCGGACGCTGTGCCCATGTTCACTCCTCGGCGCGTGTCTCGGCGCATACCGTACCGGATTCATTCAATGTTATGAACTCCTCGTGGCGTCATGCCGGAGAGTCCAACCAATTCAGAGAAATCACTGAACTAATTCTGTTGATCGACTGGACATCGGATGAATCATGGCAGTAAGGTGCAATCTATCCATAATCGGTGTCAAACATTCAATCCTTGAGGAGGGGACACCATGGTCCGAGGAAGACATCCCGTGACGCTCCGGCGGCTGCTCGCCATAATGCTCGCTGTGGCTGTTGTCGCCGCGGCATGTGGCGGCACGGAGGACGAGACAACGACCGGCGAACCGCCCCAGCCGCCGCCACCGGCAGCTGAACCCGACGACGAGCCAACGGCAGCCCAAGAGCCGCCGCCACCCGCCGAGGAACCCGCGAGCGACTCGACGGCCGCGGAGACGGTATCCGACGAGCCCGCGGAGGAAGCGCCTCCGCCCCCGCCGAGCGAGGAACCGCCCCCGCCTCCGCCTCCGGCCGATGAGCCGCCGGAGCCCGTGACGGTGAAGATGTACGCTGCTGAGTTCCTCGGCGAGTTCATCGAGGGTGTGATTGCCGAGTTTGAGGCGGCCTACCCGCACGTCACGGTCGACCTGCAGACGTTCGACAGCTATGACGCCGTCTTCGACAGTTACGTCCTGGCCGAGGAGCAAGGCAACGAGCCGGCGATCCTCAATCTCTTCGAGGTGCTCACCCAGCAGGCGCGCGACACCGGCTACTTCAAGCCCATCGCCGATGCCGTCGCCGGGCGCTCCGACATCGGTGGCGTTCCCGTCAACCTCGACGAGATGCTCGACGGTGTCGCCAACTACTACCTCGCCGGCGGTGAGTACTACTCGCTGCCGTGGAACGCCTCGACGGCGCTCACGTTCGCCAACATGGATGTTCTCGTGGCGGCGGGAATCGCCGCCGATGTGGGTGACGTGGAATCGATCCCGCGCACATACAGCGAGATGACGGCGGCCTGCGCGACGATCCGCACGAGCCTGGAGGACGTGGACTGCTTCTGGTGGCCGACCTCGTCGTGGTGGCTGGAGATGTCGATGGTGCAGCAGGGCGCGCTGCTCGTCAACAACGGCAACGGCCGCGAACGGCGCGCCACCGAGATCAGCCTGACCAGCCCGGCGGCCCTTGCGCCGAGCCGGTTCTGGGTGGACAGCGCCGCCTCCGGCGACTTCCCCGCATACGGCGACTTCGGCGCGGCCGCGGGACGTTTCGGCGGCTCCGAACTGGCCTTCTTCCCGCTGTCCTCGGGCGCCTTCGGGCTCTTCGAGGGCTCGGCCGCCGAGGGTGGGTTCACGCTCGGAGCGGCGCCGTTCCTTGCACCCGACGGTCCCAACCAGGGCCAGACACTGGGTGGTTCGACGATCTATCTCACCGACGGGCTCGACCCGGCGACCGAGGAGGCCGCCCTGCAGTTCCTGTTCTTCATGGTGCAGCCCGAACACGCCGCCGAGTTGACCCGCGTCCTCGGCTACGTGCCCATCACCCCCGCGGCCAACCGGATCCTCGAGGAGGAGGGGTTCTACGACGACAAGCCGTGGCGGCGTGCCCTGACCGAGGCGTTCGAACTCGTGGAGGGCACGACGCCGTCCAACTCGGGTGCGCTGTTCGGGAGCTTCCGCGACTACCGCGGCATCTACGAGAACGCCGTCACCCGCGTGATCAACGAGGGCGGCGACCTCGTCGAAGCGCTCGAGGCCGCCGAAGTCGAGATCAACTCTCTCATGGAGGAGTACAACCTCCTCGTGGACGGATAGATCAGGGTTCGGCCTCACCTCTCGCCCACCCCTCTCAGGCTCTCGACGCCCGGCTCGTCTTCCCACCGAGCGGGCGTCGAGAGCCTGAGAGCACCGCACCGGCGCCCCGGGCGATCGGATGAGCGGCGCAGCGGCTGCGAGGATGAACATCCGGCTGAGCGACACAGGATCCGACGATGACGCTTGTTGTGATGACGACCATCACCGCCGCGGCGGTCGCCGGCATCGCCCTGAGGGTTTGGCCCGACGGGCGGCGATCGGTGCGCGCCACGGTGGGGGCGGCGTGTGGCACCGGCGGGTTGCACCTGCTGTCGGGGACAACCGGCTATTGCGTCACCGACAGCAGCTTTCACGACACCGCGGCGATCCACATCCTGGGAGCCACGCAGACCATCAACGGGTCCTACGCCGTGGCGGTCGGCGGCGGCATTCTGTTCGGCTCCGGGTTCCTGTACGTCGGAGGCGCCGTATCCCGCCGCCTCGGCGTGAGCGCCATCGGCAGCCCCGGCGCCGGCGCCGAACGCGGCCACTTCGGCAGCCCCCGGATCGTGCCGGTCCTGCTCCTGCTGCCCACGCTCGTCCACGTGGTCATGTTCACCTACACGCCCGCCGCGCAGCTCCTCCGCACGGGCACACAGGTCGCCCGACTCGGTATCGACAGGACAGCGCCGGCCTGCCTGTCGAACTACTCGGAACTGCTGACCGGTCGCGCCGGCGGTGCGGAGTACCACATCCTGAGCGACGGCAGCTTCTTCCGCGTCGACGGTGCCGCATTCTCCGGAGTGCTGTTCCGGTCGCTGGTGCTGACCGTGATGATCGTCGGTCTGACCAACGTGGTGGCGTTGTCGATCAGCTGGTTCGCGTTCCGCCGGTTCCGTGGCGCAAGCATCTACCGGGCGCTGCTGATCTGGCCATTCATCCTCTCACCGGTGGCCTCGGCCATCATCATGCGGGCGATGTTCACGACGCCCGACGGGGTCATCGACAAGGGCCTCGGCCTCTTCGGCGTCGAAGGACCCGAGTTCCTGCTCGACAACGCGCTCGGACTCGTGGCAATCGCCCTCACCGCCTCCTGGAACGTCATTGGCTTCAACATCCTCTTCTACGTAGCGGCGCTGCAGAACGTGCCGACCCACCTGCTCGACGCCGCCGAACTGGATGGAGCGGGGCAATGGCGGCAGTTCCGCCACGTCGTGCTGCCCTCGATCGCCCCGATCGTGCTGTTCCTGGTCTTCCTGAACACGGTGTACTCGCTCTTCGACACATTCGGGATCATCCAGAACCAGACGAGCGATGGTCCCGTCGTCGGCACGGAGAATCTCATCTACAACATCTACGACCAGGGAATCCTCGCCAAGGACCTGGGGCGGGCGGCAGCCCAGAGCATCGTGCTCCTGCTGATCGCAGGCGCTGTGGGTGTCCTGCAGTTCAAGTCCTCCGACCGCCGGATCACGTACGCCTCATGAGCACCCTGACCTTCAACAGGCGCGCCGGGATCGGCACCCACGCAGCCCTGCTGATCGCGGTCGTCGTGCTCGGCTTCCCGCTCTACTACACCATCACCGGGGCCACCCAGACGGCGTCGGAATTCGTCGCCCGTGCGATGACGCCCGGCACCGGGCTGGCGAACAACGTGCAGGTCGCCCTGGACGAGAACCTCCTCCGGTTCATGCTCAACAGCCTGTTCCTCGCCACCGTCATCGCCTCGGCGAAGGTGATCCTCGGACTTCTGGCGGCCGCGGCGCTCGTCTATTTCGACATACCGCTCAAGACGACGATCTTTGCGATCATCATGGCCACGCTGCTGTTGCCCCAGGACGTGCTGATCATCGGCCTGTTCCGCCTCGTCACCGGGACGCTCGCACTGGACGGCTACCCCGCCGTCCTCGTCCCCGCCATGGCGACCGCGGCAGGGGTCTTCGTCTTCCGCCAACACTTCCTGCGCATCCCCGGCTCGATCGCCGAGAGCGCCCAACTCGACGGCGCCGGACCGCTGCGGTTCCTGTTCCGGGTGCTGATCCCGATGAGTTGGAACACGATCGCGTCGCTGTTCATGGTCATGTTCCTCGCCGGCTGGAACCTCTACCTCTGGCCGCTGCTCGTGATCCAGAACCCCGACGAGCAGGTCGTGCAGGCGGGCATCCGTCGCATCGATCTCGCCAACGACGCGCTCGGCGCCGTCCCGGTGCCCGGAGCCGTCCTCGTGGCGGCCCTGCTCGCCACGATCCCGCCGATGATCGTGTTCCTGCTGCTGCAGAAGCGCTACATGAGCGGCCTCACCCTCAGCTCGGGGAGGTAGCGCACATGGCAGGCGTCGAACTCACCGACATCGGGAAGGTGTTCGGCAGCGACGTCACAGCGCTCAGAGACGTCACCCTCAGCGTGGACGACGGCGAGTTCGTCGTCCTGCTGGGCCCGTCGGGGTGCGGAAAGTCGACCCTGCTGCGCATCGTGGCCGGACTCGAGAAACCGACCAACGGCACCGTCACCATCGATGGCCGCATCGTGAACGACGTGCCCGGCAAGCGACGCGACGTCGCCATGGTCTTCCAGAACTACGCGCTGTACCCGCAGATGACCGTGGCGGAGAACATGGCCTTCCCGCTCCGGATCCGCAAACACCCGAGGGACGAGATCGCGCGGCGGATCAGCGACGTCGCTGCGCTTCTCGAGATCGACGAACTCCTCGCACGCAAACCCGGCGCCCTGTCCGGCGGCCAGCAGCAGCGCGTCGCCATGGCCCGCGCCCTGGTGCGAGACCCCGCCGTCCTGTTGATGGACGAGCCACTCTCGAACCTCGACGCACGCCTGCGGGACCAGACCCGCAAGGAGATCCGGCGCCTGCAGCGCGCCGCCCGCGTGACCACGATCTACGTCACACACGATCAGGCCGAGGCCCTCACCATGGCCGACCGCGTCGTCGTGATGCGCAGCGGCTCGATAGAGCAGATCGCCGCGCCCGTCGACCTCTACCGGTACCCCAACAGCGCCTTCGTCGCCTCATTCGTCGGATCGCCGCCGCGCAGCCTCATCGCCGCCTCGGTTCGAGACGGAACCCTCGCCGTAGGCGACGCCACGCTCGACCTCGAGGGTGCACCCCAGCTACCCGACGCAGTCTCCGTGGCGATCAGGCCCGACACGGCCCGACTCGTCGAGACCGATGTCGCCCGCGCTTGCGGAGCGCTCAACCTCGAAGTGGAAGTTGACCTCGCCGAGCCGCTCGGGTCCGAGACGCTGCTCGAGGTGGCGCCGATCATCGACGGCGCGCCCGACACGACCAACCTCATCAGAGTCAGGGTGAGCGGCGAAGCATCGCGTGTCGGTACAAGACTCCGGCTGTTGGCCCCCGCTGCGGCCATCGAACTCTTCGACACGGGCGACGGTCGCCTGCTCTGGCGAGGGAGTCGGCGGTGACCAGCACCAGCCTCGAAGCCTGCACCGATCACCGCCGATCGCCGGGTTACGACCTCCTCGAGGTGAGCATCATCGCCAAGGACGACACCAGCCGCTGTGAAGACGCCGTGGTTCTGACCGACACCCACATTGCCGTCATCGACGGCATGACCGCGAGTCTGGGAAACGACAGCGGTGACCGCGAACCGCCGGGTCGGATCGCCGCGGCGCGCCTCGCCGCGGCAACGCTTCGGCTCTCCGCGGACGCCACGGTCCACGAGGCCGTGCAGACCTTCACCGCGGCCCTCGAAGCAGATAGCCGCAAGCACCACGATGTGCTGTTCGGAGCATCCATCGCGTGCCTGTCCGTCAGTCGCCGCGAGATCTGGCGCATCGGAGACTGCCACCTGCGCATCGGCGAGACCGAATACTTCGGTGACAAGGCAGTCGATCACGCCAACGCCTCCTACCGGGCGGCGATCAATCACGCCGCCCTCGCGGCCGGCGCCACCGTCGACGATCTCCGCGCCCGCGACCCCGGCCGCCTGGCAACCCGACCGCTCATCGATGCCCAGCGCCGGCTTGCCAACTACACCGGCAACTACGGCTACGGCGTCCTCAACGGCACCACAGTCCCCGAGCAATTCATCGAGACGTTCCGACTGCAGGATGACCCGGTGTTCGTGACACTCATGTCCGATGGATACCCGTCCTTCGGACGCGACCTGGCGGACGCGGAGACGCGCCTGCGCGGCGCTCTGGAGCGTGACCCGGCGTGCATCGGCGAACTCGTCCGCATGGCCAAGAACTGGCGACCCGGCACGAACGGTCCCGACGATCGGAGCTACGTCCGACTCCACCTGCCGGCCGCAGTGCGTTGAACAGCGGCAGCCCGACACCGGTGAACCGCAGCCACCTGCGCGTGGTGACCTGGAATCTCCTGTACCGCGACCAGCGGCAGCGGCTCGACCGTCTCACCGATGCCTTGGCGCGCCTCGACGCTCAAATCGTGTGCGTCCAGGAAATCCTCGCCACCACGCACGAACCCCTGGCCGAGCGTCTCGGACTCCACAGCCATTGGGCGCCGTCCGGCTTCCCGCCGCCGGCCACTGGGCTCGGCTGCGCCGTTGCGAGCCGACATCCCATCGTCGAGGCGCGGACACTCCAGCTGGGCGCAAGCAACGCCGGCAGAGCCGCCGCCGCAGTGAAACTGAGGACCCCGCTCGGCACCGTGTGGGCCATCAGCGCCCACCTCATGTGCACGCCCGACGCAGGCCTCGCCGCCGCGTACCCGCCGTATGAGACCCGCGCCCCGATCGCCTCGGTGGCGCAGCGGATCGACGAGATCACCACGCTCAGCGGGACCGCGGCCGCACTTGCGGGCGATCACGTGCTCCTGTGCGGCGACCTGAATCTGCTGCCCGACAGCGCCGAGTATCGACACCTCACCGCTTGCGGCTGGATCGACACATGGCGCCGGCGTCCACGCCTGGGATCACGTGCGACGATTGTCGACGCAAACCCACGACTGCCCGGCGCCGAGTTGACGCGCTACCGCCACGCCCACACGGGGCTCCCGGGACGCCCGGACGCCTTCGACTACACCCTCGACTACCAGATGATCCGGGGCGAGACCCTCCTCGCTGCCCACGCCTGGACGATCGGGGGCCAACGTGACGGCTATCCCAGCGACCACCTCGGCCTCGCAGTGGACTACCGCGCGATGCCACTCCTCAGTCGCAGCGCGACCCGATCACCCGACGACGCCGCCAGTCGAAACACCGCAACACTGCACACTCACCCCGGACGAGAGCCTGACGAACACCCTGGGGTCCAGTAGGCCGGTGGAGACGCTCTCCCAAGCAGACATCGCCATGCGCCTCGGTGGGCCATCGGATTCGGCGCCCTCGTCGGGCTCGAACGCGGCTACAAGCAATTCGCCGCGCAAGCTCCGGGACCAGTCTTGGTGCCAGTCTGGGGCTGGGATCAGGGTGGGTCCGGCGTAGCGCCAAGACCCGAAACCGCACAGCCGACGTAGTCCTCGAGCAGCCGATTCCATTCAAACCGCCGCGCCCTGGAACCGAGCGGAACAAGCGACACAATGCGCACACCCTCCGCTTACGGGACGATCTTGAAGTTGCCTCCGTCCAGCGGACGCATGACGCTGAAGTGCTTGTGATCCAGGGTCAGGATGGTGCGGGTCCGGTAGCGCTGGGCGAGCACTGCCAAGGAGGCGTCGGCCAGACCTACGCCGAGGTCCCGGTAGCGCTCCACGACGCGCCGCGCCGCGGCCACGTCCTCGGCATCCATCCCTGCCAGTTCGTAGGCACCGCCTGACAATTCCGCCAGCACGGCCAACTCGGCGTCCACTCCCTTGCGGGTCGCCACGAGATAGTCCACCTCGGCCAGGACGTAGGGGGAGACAACCATCATGGAATCGTTGGCCTCCACCCACGCCGCCACCGCCTGGTGCTGTGAACCGGACTCGCTGAAGAAGGCGACGAGTCCGCCGGTGTCGGCGATGATCATCGCTCGCCGAAGCCGGCCAGGTAGTCGTCCACTCGCTCGGCCCAGCTGCTGTCACCGGGGATGATCCCGGAGCGGGGCTTGGGACGCGCTATCGCATCCTGAATGGCCTGGCGGATCACCTCCGCCTCGGAGCACGCACGCTGCTGCGCCAGCCGTTCCACACCCTGCTTCAGAGCCTCCGGTAGGTAGACCGTCGTCTTGTTCATGCCATATATGGTACCACCGCCAGCTATCGACAGGCACACTGAAGGGCAGCGGGACACCCTCTGCCGGGCTCAGTACATGATCGTGCGGGTCAGGTGGTGGGGCCAGAAGGTGGCGTGGTAGCTCTTCCAGAGGCGGAAGTCCAGCTGCGGCACCACCAGGGCCAGGGGGGCGGGGCGGATCCGGTTGATGGCGTCGGTCAGCAGGGCCGTGGCGTAGAGGGTGTGGGCACGGATCTCCACCTCCTCGGCGCTGTCCCGGGGGATGTGGTCGCCCCGGTTGATCGCCGCCTCGAGTTCGGGGGTGTAGGCGAAGATGCCCATGAGCCGTAGCGCCACCGGGACGATGTAGTCGGCGAACGCCGTCATCCGCTCCAGGTCCGCCACGGTGAAGGTGCCCGAGGCCGCCAGCGACATGTGCAGTTGCCACAGCCAGAGCTGCGCCAGCTTGTGGAGTTGCACCTCGTGGCCGTCGTGGATGCTGACGTCGTTGAAGCGGGGGAACTCCACGACGAGCCGCTCCAGGAGCCCGTCGCCGCCGGCGTACATGGCGGGGGCACAGTCGGCGACGAAGCGGTGGGCGGCACCCTCGTAGTGCTCCGCCAGGGTGCGGCCGGCGGCGTTGAGGATCTCCACTCGCTCGTCGGCCATCGGGATGGGGATGCTGCCGTCGAACGCCGCATCGAGGTCGTCGCCGTCCATCCCGGCCAGGTAGTCACCGTCGACGAGCGGCACACCTGCATCGAGCGCCCGGTTCACGCAGGCGAACATGGCCTCGCTGTCGGACCACTCGCGGCCCATGTGGGTGGTGGCGAACTTCACGCCCGTGTCGAAGTCGCTGAAGGCGAAGTTCATCACCGCGTAGAAGAACGACACGTCGATGATCTCCGCGGGGTCCGTTCGGTCGCTGAACGCCCCGTCCATCGCGCCCGACGGGAAGGTGAACTCCTCATACGCCATCCACGACGCCACCCGTTCGACAGCCTCGACGGAGGTGGTCACGTGACGGGACCGTTCGACCACCCCGGCGACCGACTGCAGGACGGGCGAGGACCACACGGGGGATTCGTGCACGCGTCGCTCCTGTCACTCCGGGGCACGGCAGCCGCAGGTCGCCGCAGTGCGCGGCGGCCCGCCGGCGGCGAGCGTTTGCTCCTCGCAGACTACGGCGCCGGCAGGTGTCGCAGCGAGCCTCGATCCGGCTCACCCCGGCACACGAGGAGCCACCTCCGCTCGCCATCGGCGGCGGTGGATCGCCCGAACGCCGCTGGCAGACTGTGGCGTTCTGACCGGAAGCCACGAAGGAGACAACGCCCATGGCACGACGCACCGAGTACGAGCCCGGCACCCCTTCGTGGACGGACCTCGCCAGCCCCGATCCTGAGGCCTCCCGCGCCTTCTACGGCGCATTGTTCGGCTGGACCGGTGAGCCGTCCCCCGAGCCCGAGGCCCGCGGCTACACGGTCTTCATGCTGGGCGACGCCGCCGTGGCAGGTCTGGGGCCCACATTCGGCGACATGCCGCCCTTCTGGAACACCTACGTGACCGTCGCCGACGCCGACGAAGCCGCCGCCGCGGCGGCAGCGGCCGGCGGGCAGGTGCTGATGGGCGCCATGGACGTGCTCGACGCCGGCCGCATGGCCGTTATCGCTGACCCGAGCGGTGCGGCGCTGTCGCTGTGGCAACCCGGGAACCACATCGGCGCCGAGGTGCGGATGGAGCCGAACGCCCTCTGCTGGGTCGAGTTGAACACCCGCCAACCCGACACTGCAGTGAGCTTCTTCAACACACTGTTCGGGTGGGAGGCCAACCAGGTCGGCGGTCCGACCGAAGACGGAGGACCCGGATTCGACTACATCATGCTGCAGTCGGGTGATTCCCCGATCGGCGGCATCATCACGATGGACGAGCACTGGCCCGCTGAGGTTCCCCCGCACTGGATGGTGTACTTCGCGGTCAGCGACTGCGACGCGGCGGCGGCGCGGGTCACCGAGTTGGGCGGGGAGGTGTGCGTGCCCCCCACCGACATCCCGCCCGGCCGGTTCGCCGTCGTGAACGACCCGCACGGTGCGGTCTTCACGATCATCGCCCTGAACCCGGAGATGTTCGCGTAGCCCCATGACCCCGCCGGGAGGCGCCGGGGCGCCGCGGATCATGATCGTGGGCAGCACCATGATGGATCTGGTGGCCTACGCCGACCGGCTGCCCGAGGCCGGCGAGACGGTCGTGGGCTCGTCGTTCCGGACGGGGTTCGGCGGCAAGGGCGCCAACCAGGCGGTCATGGCCCGGCTGCTGGGAGCCGACGTGTCGATGGTCTGCTGCGTCGGCACCGACGGCTACGGCGCCGAGACGCTGGCGAACTTCGCCGACCGGGGCATCGACACCACGTGGGCACGCCGGGTGCCGGGTGCCAGCGGCGTGGCCCCCATCTGGGTGGAGAGCAGCGGCGAGAACCGGATCATCATCCTGCCCGGCGCAAACCTGGCGATGGATCCCGACGTGGCGGTCGCCGCCGTGAACGACGGGGCACCGCCGGGCGTCGTCGCCGGGCAGTTCGAGATCCCCCAGAGCGTCACGGCCGCGGCCTTCGCCGCCGCCCGGCGCAGGGGCGCGGTCACCGTCCTGAATCCGGCCCCCGCCGCGCCGCTCGACCCCGCACTGGCGGCGGCGTCGGGCTGGCTGATCCCCAACGAGGTGGAACTGGCCGCACTGGCCGGACAGGACGCAGGCGACGACCTGCCCGGCGACGACCTCCTGCGGTCGGTGGCCGACCGGGTCGGCTGCCGGCTGCTGGTGACCCTCGGCGAGGCCGGCTCGGCGCTCGTCGGCGCGGGCGGGACCGTTCAGCGCATCGGTGCCCCCACCGTCGACACCGTCGACACCACCGGCGCCGGCGACGCCTTCGTCGGCGGCTTCATCTGGGCCCTGGCCGGTGGCCGCAGCGAGACGGACGCCGTCCGCATCGCCACCACCGTCGCCGCCGACAGCGTCACCCGCCCCGGAACGCAACTCTCCTTCGCCACGCCCGAGGACTACGAACACCTCCTGGCCGGTCTCTGAGCCTGGATCCACCGATGGGGGTTGGGTTCGAGGGCGGGGGGTCCACCGAGTGACTCTCTGACCCGGGCAAATAGCTGTGAACACAAGCGACAGCCGGTACAGATCGGGAGGCACTTCCTGTGAGTACCCCATCCCGCCGGATTGACCGGTTCGGGGTGGTCCTCGTCACCTCCGGAACTTGGGCGAGAAACTTGGGCTATACGACGAAAAAGATGCCCAAGATGATCTGCGATCGGTGGATTCAGGCTGAGCGGAGGCTCACCGCGCCGGCACCACGGTCGCCAACGCGCACAGCTCGTCCGTCGCCGTCGATCAGCCGGTGCTGGGGTTCCCCGAACAGCCGGTGCTGGGGTTCCCCCGCGATCCTGGGCGCGTGGCGTGCACGTGCCATATGATGACGCCACCTCCTCGCGGCACGGCCACCGGCTCCCACCTCGATCAGTCCCACCATCATCCACCCGGTGTCGGCGCGTTCTTCCCAGCGTGGCGCCATCGGCGCAAAGGGGGGTCCACCCTGCTGTCACGTCGCGAACAGCTGCTGGAGATCCTGCGGACTCGAGGCCATCGCAAACTCGACGAGCCGGTCAAGCTTGCATCGGGTGCGTGGTCCTCGGACTTCGTCGACGGTAAGGAGGCTCTCGCCGCCTGGCGCGACCTGCGCACCGCGTGCGAGGCAATCACCGAGACCGTGCGAGACGCCGGCCATCGGTTCGATGCGGTCGGTGGCCTCACCATGGGTGCTGATGCTCTCGCCGTGGGGATAGCCGCGGTGAGCGACACCCGGTGGTTCTCGATTCGCAAGGAGCCGAAGCAGCGCGGGACGAGGCGCTGGGTGGAGGGCGCGCAGATCGGGCCGGGCGACAGCATCCTGCTGGTCGACGATGTCGTCACGACGGGTGGGTCGATTCTCAAGGCTCTCGACGTCGTCGAGCAAACGGGTGCCGAGACCGTCGCAGCGGTGACGCTCGTGGACCGGGGCGAACTCGCAGGCCCGAAGTTCGAGGCTCGAGGGATCGACTACTTCCCCATGGCGACGTACGAGTCGTTGGGTATCGAACCTGTAGGCCTTGGACCGGTCGTCACTGCAGCGGCTCGCTGAGAGAGGGTTGACCGCCTTCCCGCCGGCGAATTCTCGCCACGCTTGGACCGCACGGCGTTGACTTCGGCAGGGAAGCGCTCGCGAACGTACTGCTCAGCGGAACCTCTGCCGGACGGCGACCGTTCGACGCGCATGTCCCGCGATTCCCAGCCGAGTCCGCGAAGAAGGCGCCGAGCGAAGGCCTCGTGCTGTTCGTCCTCGCAGAGCAGGACGATCCGGACATTGCGGCTCACAAGTCCCAGCCCCGTGCCAGAGTTTCGGACAGCTTGAGGCTCTTGCCCGCCGGGGGTTCCGCGAGAGGACGCGCCGTGACTGCGGTGGATGCCTCGCGAACGAGCAGCACGCCGGAGTGCGGCCCGAGGTAGTCGATCAGTTCGGGATGGTGCGAGCACACAACCGCCTGGGATGATGTGTCGTCGCAAAGGTCGACCAGTTCGAGCAGCCACGGCTGGATCTCCTCCAGCGCCAGGAAGTTGTCGGGCTCATCGAGGAACAGGGTCACGCCGCGGCCGTCTTGGCGGAGGTGCAACAGCGCGTAGAGCACGACCAGCGCTCGCTGGCCGTCGGACAACTCGTCGAAGCGCAGCTTGAAATTCGTCCCTCCGCCGATGTGGTCGCCTGCGAAATCGAGCATCAACGCGCGGCTGTCCAAGCCTGACCGCTGGAGGTGAATGCTGTTGAAACCGTCGATCACGTCTCGAAGGGCGGCCTCGTGAGCTACGACGGACGCGGGATTCTCCTGAATGGCGTGGCGATACCAATCCACGAAATTCTCGGCGTGGCGGTCCAGCAGCGGCTCCTCACCGGTCGACTCGGGGCGCAGCAGCGCCGGCCGGATGTTGCAGACCACCGTTGCCCGGATGGCCTCCTTGAACGCGGTAAGGCGGGTGTTGCTCGCCTGGGGCACGACGCGAGCCAGCGCCGATTCGGTCCAGTCGGTTTTGTACGTCGGCCCCTTCGATCCGTTATCGCGGTAGAGCTGAACATCGCCCATTGCACACTCGAACAGCATCGTGGCGCCGGCCACGAGGCTCTCCCACACGATGCGGGCGTGGCGTCCGAGTTCGTCGTGTTCAACCTCGAGCCGGTAGCGGAAGGTCTCGCCGCCGGCAGCCGCATCGATCTCGAACACCTGCTTGAGCCCCGTCTGCCAGCGAGTCAGCGTCGACGGATGAAACGCAACCGGATCGGTGATCTTGGCCTCACCCTCAAGCAGCTTGCGAATCCCGAACACGACATCGAGCACGGCCGTCTTGCCGGACCCATTGGCACCGAGTAGCAGAGCGGTCTCCTGGAGTTGCAACTCGAAGTTCACGAGGCACTTGTAGTTGTGGATGTAGATCCGCTCCAGCACGTCAGCCATCGTACAGCCGCCACTTTGGGGCTCGGTGAGGCCGACGGGGCTTGGCAAGTGAGCGCTAGGCGAACTCGCGTTGTGCGCCAACCGGAAGGCGCGTTGGTGTCGGCGCCTTCCCGCGCGGCGCCGGGAGTGTCGGCGGCGTCACGTGGGGCTTCGGGGCTCTCGGGATAGTTGCCGGGCTACTGGTAGATGATCAGGTCCGGCGCCCGGTCGAGCCCCTGGACCTGCTCGGGGGTCATGACCGGCGTGTCGTACTTGAAGAACAGCTTCAGCGCCGGCCACTCCGAGGGCTCGCGAAGGGCGAACGCGTCGTATCCCGCCAGCTTGATGGCGATGCCGCCGAAGCCGTCCATGTCGATCGACAGATCGACGCCGTCCACATCCTCCACCGCGCCGCGGTCGCGCAGCATGCCGGGGGTGAACTGGTGCACCATCAGGATCTTGGGAGGAAGCCCCTCCTCCTCAACAAGGCCTGCCAGGTAGCGCTGCACCTCGTTCACCTGCCCGGCGCTGACCGAACCGATCGCCAAGCCCGGCCGCACGCCCTGGCGCTTCGTCGCGAACTCCGGGTCCAGGGCCACGTGCACGAACGACTCACGCAGGAACGGCTCCAACAGCTTCACCTCTGTGAGCGGGTCGCTCCAGCCGATCTGGTTGTCCAGGAAAACGAGCATCCCACGCTCGCGGGCAACCTCGACGTACTCGGCGATGCGCTCGGCGGAGAGCCGGCCCAGCCAAGTTCCATCCGGCGTCCGGTGAGCCTGGGCGACGCCGCTGATCAGGTGGAAGGCGGCGATCACCTCACGCGTGCCGTTGAGCCGGTCATAGCGCGCCGCCCAGACGGCGATCTCATCGGCGACGCTCTCGGGGCCGCCACGGCCCAGAATCCCCATCGCCGGCGCGGTGGGATGGCCGTAGAAGGACACGACCTGGGCACCTTCGAGGAGGGAGCCCTCCGGTACCGCCAGGGCGTCCACGGGCGAGGACGAGAGCCAGCGGCCGGCCGCGCTGACGGTGGGCACGAAGCGGCGCCGGGGCAGCAGTCGCGCTCCCCAGGAGCCGTCCTCCGAGCGCCGCTGCAACGCGACCTCGACGCGCCCGTCCAGGAACCGCCGCGCGGCGACGCGAAGCTCATAGCCGTCCAGCGTCACGGGCGAGGTCACCAGCCACCGCCCGGCCTCGCCGCCGACAGGCAGGAAACGGCTCCTCGGCAGCAGGCGCTCGCCGCAGGCTCCGTGCTCCGAGCGCCGCTGCAACGCGACCTCGACGCGCCCGTCCAGGAACCGCCGCGCTGTCAAGCACACGTCGACCGCGTCTTGCGGCGTCTCCTCCTGCGCCGCCGCCTGCCCCCACGCCATGGCCACCGCGACCATCAGCACCACGGCTCCTGCGGCCACGTACCGTCTCACACGATTCCTCTGCATCTCCCGCACGATGGCGCTGCACGTCCCGTCCGCAACAGGACGGGACCGACTCCTCGGCCGCGATCGGCTTGCTTCATCTGTTGACAGCGCGCTGCGGAGAGGGTGGGATTTGAACCCACGAAGGGCTTGTGACCCTTACTCCCTTAGCAGGGGAGCGCCTTCAACCGGACTCGGCCACCTCTCCGTGACCGAGGAATGATAACCGGCTCAGGGCGGTGCGTGGCACCGACCCGGACAGCCGGAGACGGCCCCACCGGTAAGATCGCAACATGAGCGAACAGGCGATTTCGTCGTTTCCCCTGCCGGAGTTGGCCGACATCCCGGAGGATCTGCGCGAGCGCATCGAGGAGGTTGCCGCCAAGACCGGGTTTGTACCCAACGTGTTCCTGGCCTTGGCTCACCGGCCGGCGGAGTTGCGGGCCTTCCTGGCGTACCACGACGCCCTGATGGGGGGTGACGGCGACCTGACCCTCGCCGAGCGGGAGATGATCGTGGTGGCCACCAGCGCCGCCAACGGCTGCCTGTACTGCACCGTCGCCCACGGAGCCGTCCTGCGGATCCGCTCGAAGGATCCGCTGCTGGCGGACCAGCTGGCCATCGACCCGGCGCAGGCCGACATCGACGACCGCCAGCGCGCCATGCTCGACTTCGCCCTGAAGCTGTGCCGCGAGCCGGCTGCAGTCAACGCCGCGGACCACGACGAGCTGCGCGCCCAAGGCTTCAGCGACGAGGACATCTGGGACATCGGCGCCATCACGGCGCTCTTCGCCATGTCGAACCGGATGGCCCACCTCACGGCGATGCGCCCCAACGAAGAGTTCTACACGATGGGCCGCGCCTGACTGCAATTCTGACTACAGAATCAGCTACATCCGAGTAGCATGACCACATGCAGACAACGAGTGTCCGAGTCGACCTGGCAACCCATCGCGAACTCAAGAAGCTGGCCGCAGCGTTGGAGACCACCGTCGGAGCGGCGGTGGCTCTGGCGGTCAGGCACCTGAGCCAAGAGCGCATGGGGACCCAACTCAACCGCGAGTTGACCCCGGAAGACATCGCGTGGCTCGATGCTGACCTCGGGTGACGTCGTCGAGTTGGACCTCGGCGTTCCGGCCGAGCGGGAGGCCGGCTTCCGCCGACCGGCGGTCGTGGTGACCGCGCAGCGATTGCTCGACGGTTCACCCGCCGTGGTTCACGTGGTTCCCATCACCTCGACGGTTCGCGGCTTCGACACCGAGGTCCATGTGGAGCCCGACCCCTTCAATGGTCTGTCACAGGACTCCGCCATTCAATGTCACCATGTCCGCGCCATCGCCACGAGCCGTATCGAGGGGCGCACAGGCCACATTGGCCCCGTGGCGCTCGGCCAGGTTCGCGAGGTACTCGGCCGCATCCTCGACATTCCGGAGTAGGCGGACGGCCGCAGACCCCCGAGGGTGGGGGTGCCGGGGGCCGGCGCAGGCGGCCAACTTCAGAGGCCGCCGGAGCGCCAACGGCATCCCTGCCCGGGCCTCTACAGACCTGGATTCCGGCGTTCGCCGGAATGACGGTCCTGGCTAGCGCCCGGAACCGTGCGCGGTGGGGGGTCGCCGGCGGCTTTGTGGGCCGCCGGCGACTCCCTGAGCGGTTCGGCTACTCGCCGCCCTCGTTCAGGACGACGGTGGCGCGGGTCCAGCCGCTGCCGCCGGTGTCAAGACCCTCGGCTTCGAGGTTGGCAATGGCCTCGGAGACGATGTCGGTGCGGTAGGCCTCGCCGGTCGGTGGCGCCGAGAGGATCTCCTCCGCCACCGCCACGTCGATGGTCTGGTCCCACAGGGACTCGTCCGTGACGCCGATGCCGTTGCTGGACGGCCAGATCAGGGCGCTGATCTCGTTGAGCTGCCACGTTTGGTGCGAGCGGCCCAGCGTCGGGGCGTTGTCCAGGACCACCTCCACGCAGGCGCCCGCCTGGTCACGGCACCAGATCCACCCGGCGAGCGTGCCCTGCACGAACCGTACGGCGGTGTCGCGGTAGGCGGCATCGCTCTCCAGCCGATCGGCGTCGGCCCACAGGGCGTCCTGCAGCATGGCCGTGCCCACGTCGTTCCAGTTGATGACCACGAGGTCCTCGGGCTGGAACAGCTCGCCGGTGTCGGGGTTGATGGCCTCCAGCACCTGGGCGTACTCGTTGTAGATCATGGCCTGCGCGGCATCGATCTCCCGGTTCAGCAGCGCCGACATGTCGAAGTTCTGCTGCACGAGGGTGACATCGGATGCGGGGTCGATGCCGTTGCGGCGCAGCCCGGCGAGCAGCTCGAACTCGTTGCCGAAGCCCCAGTTGCCGACGTTCTTGCCGCGCAGATCCTCAACGGAACTGATGCCCGAATCGGCCCAGGACACCTGCAGGGTGGCGCTGCGCTCGAAGATCTGGGCGATGTTGACGACGTTGTGCCCCTCCTCACGGGGGACCAGCGCCCGCGGCACCCACGAGACGGCGAAGTCGGCGCCGCCTGAGGTCAGCACCGGGATCGGGACGATCTCCACGCCGCCCTCCAGGATGGTCACGTCGAGGCACAGATCCTCATACAGGCCCTGGTCGCGGGCCGCGTAGTACCCGGCGAATTGCGACTGGGTGAACCATTGCAACTGCACCGTCACTTCGGTCAGCCCGTCACAGCCCTCATCGGCCGGTGCCGGTTCGGGTGCGGGTGGCGGTTCGGCAGCAGGCGCCGGCTCGGGCGGAGGAGCAGGCGGAGGCGCCGCTTCCTCGTCGTCCCCGCCGCACGCAGCGGCGACCAGCCCGACGGTCAGCAGGACCGCCAGCAGGCGCCAGGTGATTCTTCTTGTTGGAGTCTTCATTGTCTCCCCATTCTCTTTCATCGTCTCCCCTTGCTCTTTCATTGTCTTCCCCTATTCGCGGCGGACGGGCTGCGAGGATCCCGTCTCGAGATTCTGCCCCAGCGTCGCCTCCTTAGGTAGTCGCCGCCGCCCGGGAGTAACGCCCCGTCACGAGCCGCTCGACGAGCAGGGCGGCGAAATAGAGGGCGATGCCGACGATGCTGCCGGCAACGACGGCTGCCCAGGCCACGTCGTAACGCGTGAACTGGGCGTTCTGCGTGATGATGTTGCCCAACGTGTCCTGGCGGCCGCCGAAGTACTCCACCACGATGGCGGCGATGACTGCCAGCGCCGCAACCAGGCGCAGCGCCGTGAAGAAGAACGGCAGGGCATTCGGAATGCGGACCGTGCGCATGATGCGCCAGTCGCTCGCCGCGTAGGAGTGCATGAGTTCAACCTGCTCGTCGTCCACCTCGACAAGGCCTCGGGCGGTGTTGATGAAGACGGGGAAGAACACCAGCAGCACCACCACGGCCTGGTTGGACCGTGGCGAGGTGATCCCCAGCCAGTTGTTGAACAGGGGCGCCAGGGCGATGATCGGGATGGCGTTGATGGCCACCGCCAGCGGGGTCAGCGTCTCGTTGGCGGTGCGGAAGCGGATGACGACCAGCGCGGCGACCACACCCAGCACCACGCCGCCGGCGAGCCCGGTGAGGATGATGAATCCGGTCACCCGCGCTCCCGTCCACACCTCGGAGATGTTCTCGCCGAGGGCGACTGCAATCTCGCTCGGACGCGGCAGCACGAACCCGGCGGGGTCGGTCAGCCACAGCACCAACTCCCAGAGTCCGAGTGCCCCCGCCCCGAAGACCGTGGGCGGCAGCCAGGAGCCGCCGTGCAGCAGCTTCACTGGCCTTCCACCGATCGGAGCGTGCGCCGCACCAGGGAGACGCTGTGGAAGAACTCCTCGGTGTCGCGCACCTGCGGTGACCGCTCGGGAAGATCGATGGGTATCTCGGCGGCGATCCGGGCCGGCCGCGGCGACATGATCGCCACCCGCGTCGACAGGAACACCGCCTCGGGAATCGAGTGGGTGATGAAGATGACCGTCGTGGCCGTCTCCCGCCAGATCTTCAGCAACTCCGCCTGCATGTGCTCGCGGGTCATCTCGTCGAGAGCACCGAAGGGCTCGTCCATCAGCAGCAGCGCCGGCCCGAACGAGAGCGCCCGGGCGATCGACACACGCTGCTGCATGCCCCCGGAGAGCTCCCCCGGGTAGTGGGAGGCGAAACCCGACAGTTCCACCAGCTCCAGCATCTCGGTGGCACGGGCGCGGCGGCGGGGCTTCGACCACCCCATCAACTCCAGTGGCAACTCCACGTTGCGGACCGCCGAACGCCAGTCCAGCAATCCCGCCGCCTGGAACACCATCCCGTAGTCCCTCTGCAGGCGCGCCTCGCCGGCGCTGCGGCCGTTGACGGACAGATCGCCGGCGGTGGGCTCGGTGAGTCCGCCGATCAGCCGCAGCAGGGTGCTCTTCCCGCACCCGGAGGGGCCGATGATCGACACGAACTCCCGGGGCCGCACCGACAGGTCCACACCGGAGATGGCCGTCACGGCGTTGTGCCGCCCCGGGTTGAACGTCTTCTCCAGGCCGGCGACCTCGAGGACCAGTTCCTGTGCCACTTCTCCGGCTCCTCCCTCCGGTTCGGGACCGCTCACCGGGCGAACTGCCCGCGTCGCGCCAGCACCAGCCGCTCGGCCAGCGCCACCAGCCCCACCGCCACGAGCCCGGTGATGCACGCGCCGATGATCGCGACGTAGAGCCGCTCGGGTCCGGTGATGTACTTGCCGGCGAAGTCCAGGATCAGCCTGCCGAGGCCGCCGCGCACGCCGGCAGAGATCTCGCCCACGATGGCGCCGACCACGCTGGCCGTGGCGGCGATGCGCAGCGCCGGGAACAGGAACGGCAGCGATGCCGGCAACTGCAGCCGTCGCAACACCTGGCGGCGGCCGGCGGCGTAGGACTGCATCAGTTCGGTGGCCTCCGGCGACGGCGACTGCAACCCGCGCAGACCGTTCACCGCAACCGGGAAGAACGTGAGGTAGGTGGCGATGAGCGAGACCGACATCCAGTCCTTCCACTCCCACGGCAGGAAGCCGAAGTTGGTACGCCCCCACACCACCACGATGGGCGCGATGGCGATGAGCGGAACCGTCTGGCTGGCGATCACGTAGGGCAGGACGCCCCGCTCGGCGCGCCGTGACTGCAGCAGCACGACGGCGATGGCGAGGCCGATGATGGTGCCGGCCGCGAACCCCACGGCGGCCTCCCGCAGCGTGAACAGCGCGCCGTCGAGGGTGAGCCGGCCAATGGTGGTGCCGCCTTCCCGCGGGGCCTCGCCGAACTCGGCCAGGATGTCCAGCACCGGCGGCATGTTCTTGTCGTCACTGCGCGGCAGGAACGAGCCCACCAGCCACCAGTCCCGCTGGCTGTCGTGGATCGCCTGGCCGAAGGCCTTGTAGCCGGTGTAGAGCAGGGCCAGCGCCACCACGAAGACGGCGAAGATCAGCGTCCGGCGGGTTCTCTCCCGGCGAGGCGGCGCAGCGTCGGCCACAGCCGGCTCAGCCCGCCCCGGTCATCGTCGCGACGATCCCGCCGTACGCCTCCAGCGTCTCGTCCGGCTGGTCGTGCATGAGGTAGATGGCGAACTGGTCGACACCCAGCGCCGCCAACTCCTCGAGCCGCTCGACGTGAGTCTCGGGCGGCCCGAGGATGCAGAACCGGTCCACGATCGCATCGGGCACGAAGTCGGTGTGGACGTTGCCGGCCCGCCCGTGCTCGCTGTAGTCGTAACCCGCCCGGCCGGCGATGTAGTCGGTGAGCGCCCGCGGCACACCCGAGCCGTCGCCGCCGTAGCGCGCCACCAGGTCGGCCACGTGGTTGCCGACCATGCCGCCGAACCAGCGCACCTGGTCGCGCTGGTGCGGCAGGTCGTCACCCACGTAGGCGGGTGCCGCCACGCAGATCGTCAACTCGTCGGGGTCACGGCCGGCCTCGGCGGCTGCGTCCCGCACCGCGCCGATGGTCCAGGCGGCGATGTCCACGTCGGCGAGTTGAAGGACGAAGCCGTCGGCCTGAGCGCCGCACAGCGCCAGGGCCCGCGGCCCGTAGGCCGCCATCCAGATCGGCAGAGAGCCCTCGCCCCGCCAGGGAATCCGCAGCGGCCGGCCGTTGTAGTCCACCTCGCGCCCCTCGGCCAGCCCCTTGATGACGCCCATCGCCTCGGCGAGCGTGGCGAGGCTGCACGGGCGGTGACCGATGACCCGCATCGCCGAGTCGCCCCGCCCGATGCCGCACACGGTCCGCTCCCCGAACGTGTCGTTGAGCGTGGCGAACAGCGAGGCGATGACGGTCCAGTCGCGGGTGCCGGGGTTGGTGACCATCGGACCCACCACCATGGTTTCGGTGGCCGCCAGCATCTGGGCGTAGATCACGAACGGCTCCTGCCACAGCACGTGGGAGTCGAACGTGTAGGCGTGGCTGAAGCCGAGTTCCTCCGCCCGAGCGGTGAGTTCGACCACTCGCCGCGCGGGCGGGTCGGTCTGCAGGACGAGGCCGAAATCCATGCCGGCTCCTTTCTCCGACGAGGTCTCTTCCGAGATCCCGCTCAACGGTTGCGCGGGAAGCCCAGGTCGACGCTGCTCGTGGCCGGATCGGGCCAGCGGCTGGTCACAACCTTGGCGCGGGTGTAGAAGTGGATGCCCTCGGGGCCGTACATGTGCGTGTCGCCGAACAGCGAGCCCTTCCAGCCGCCGAAGGAGTAGTACGACACGGGCACCGGAATCGGCACGTTGATGCCCACCATGCCGGCTCCGGCCTCGAACTGGAAGCGCCGGGCCGCGCCGCCGTCGCGGGTGAAGATGGCGGTCCCGTTGCCCCACGGGTTCTCGTTCACGAGACCGACCGCCTCGTCGTAGCCGTCGACCCGCACCACGCTGAGCACCGGCCCGAAGATCTCGTCGCGGTAGCAGGCCATGTCCGGCGTGACGTGGTCCAGCAACGACACGCCCAGGAAGTAGCCGTCGAGGTTGGCGGCGTCGGGGCGACCGTCCCGCACGACCACCGCGCCCTCCGCCCGGCCGCTGTCGATGTAGCCCGCCACGCGGTCACGGTGCTCGGCGGTGATCAGCGGGCCCATCTCGGCGTCGGGGTCCTCGAGTCCGTCACCGATGCGGATCTTGTCCAAGCGTGCATCGATGGCGGCCACCAGCGGCTCGGCCACGTTGCCCACGGCCACGACCGCCGAGATGGCCATGCAGCGCTCGCCCGAGGAGCCGTAGGCGGCGCTCACCGCAGCGTCGGCGGCGAGTTCCACGTCGGCGTCGGGCAGGACCACCATGTGGTTCTTGGCGCCCCCGAGCGCTTGCACCCGCTTGCCGTTGCGAGTGCCGGCCTCGTATATCGCCCGAGCCACCGGCGTGGATCCCACGAAGCTGACCGCGGCGATGTCCGGGTGGGTCAGCAGCCGGTCAACGGCCACCTTGTCGCCCTGGACGAGGTTCACGACGCCCGGTGGCAGGCCGGCCTCGGCCAGGAGTTCCATCGTGAACAGCGGCGCCGAGGGGTCCTTCTCGGAGGGCTTCAGTACGAACGTGTTGCCGCAGGCGATGGCGTTGGGGTACATCCACATGGGCACCATCGCCGGGAAGTTGAACGGCGTGACGCCCGCCACCACGCCCAGCGGCTGGCGGATCGAGTAGACGTCCACGCCGGTCGAGGCCTGCTCGGTGTGCTCCCCCTTCAGCAACTGCCCCACACCGCAGGCGAACTCGATGTTCTCGAGGCCGCGGCTCACCTCCCCCGCCGCGTCGGCGAGCACCTTGCCGTGCTCGGCGGTCAGCAGGCGGGCGATGTCGTTGCGATGACGGTGCACGAGTTCCCGGTAGCGGAACAGGATCTCGCTGCGACGGCTCACGGGGACCTCGCGCCAGAAGGCGAAGGCCTCCCGCGCGGACGCCACCGCGGCATCCACGTCGGCAACGGAGGCGAAGTCCACCTCTCCCGTCCGGGCGCCGGTGGCCGGGTTGTACACGGCACCGCGGCGCTCCCCGGTGCCCGGCGTCAGCTTCCCGTCGATCCAGTGATGTATGCGCTTCATGCCGTCTCCCTGCTCATCGTTCGTCGATCCCGGTCGTCCACATCAGAGTCCCGGGTCACAAGAGGTACTGCGACAGTCCCCGCCGCATGTAGACCCCGTCGCCGGGGCTGCCGTGGTAGGCGCCCCCGTCCACGATCACCCGCCCCCGCGACAGCACCGTCTCGACCGCCCCGGCGATCTCGAAGCCCTCGAAGCACGAGTAGTCCATGTTCATGTGGTGCGTGTCGGCGCTGATGCGGGTGACGGCGCTCGGGTCGTAGATCACCACGTCGGCATCGGCGCCGGGGCTGATGGTGCCCTTGCGGGGGTACAGCCCGAACATGCGCGCCGGCGTGGTGGAGCACGTCTCCACCCAGCGCTCGAGTGACAGCTCGCCCTGCGCGACGCCCTGGTAGATGAGGTCCATCCGGTGCTCCACCACGCCGAGCCCGTTGGGGATGAGGCGGAAGTCGTCACGGCCCAGTTCCTTCTGCTCCTTCATGCAGAACGGGCAGTGGTCGGTGGACACCACACACAGGTCGTTGGTGCGCAGACCCCGCCACAGGTCGGCGTGGTGGGTCTCGTGGCGGCTGCGCAGGGGCGGCGAGCACACGAAGCCGGCACCGGCGAATCCCGGAGCGCCGAGGTGCTCCTCCAGGTTGAGGTACAGGTACTGCGGGCAGGTCTCGGCGAACACGTTGTAGCCCTCGTTGCGGGCGGCGGCCACGTGCGCCAGGGCGTCGGAGGCCGAGAGGTGCACGAAGTAGACCGGCGTGCCCGCCACGAGCGCCAGCTGGATGGCCCGGTTGGTGGCCTCACCCTCCAGCCGGGGCGGCCGGGTGATGCCGTGGTACACCGGGTCGGTCTGGCCTCTGGCGGCGGCCTGCGCGGCGATGACGTCGATGGCGATGCCGTTCTCGGCGTGCATCATGATGAGCCCGCCGTTGTGGTGGGCCTTCTGCATGGCCCGCAGGATCTTGCCGTCGTCGCTGTAGAGCACGCCCGGGTAGGCCATGAACAGCTTGAAGCTGGTGATGCCGTCGTCGACGAGCGTGTCCATCTCCTTGAGCGACCGCTCGTCGATGCCGCCGAGAATCATGTGGAAGGCGTAGTCGACGGCGCACTGCCCCTCGGCCTTGGCGAACCAGGCATCGAGACACTCCCGCACGTCCTCGCCCTCGCGCTGCACCGCGAAGTCGATGATGGTCGTGGTGCCGCCGTGGGCCGCGGCGCGAGTGCCGGTCTCGAAGGTGTCCGAGGCGTAGGTGCCCCCGAAGGGCAACTCCATGTGGGTGTGGACGTCCACGCCGCCGGGCACCACATAGCGGTCGGCGGCGTCGATGATGCGCACGTCGCCGCTGCGGCGCAGGGTCTCGGCAAGCTCGCTGCCGGGCGCCACGACCGCTTCGATCGTGGCCCCCGACACCAGAACGTCGGACCGGACGCGGCCGGTGGCGCTGACAACGGTCCCGTCGGCGATGAGCGTGCGCATGGCCTCCTCCTGTTCAGTGGTTGCCGGGGCGGCGCCCCGGGTGATGACCTCGTGCCGTCGCGATCGGCTCTCCCGGATCTCTAGCGGAGGTCGGCGGCGGCGGCCGTCAGGATGTCGACGGCCTCGTCGATCTCGTCGGCGGTCACGCACAGCGGCGGTGCGATGCGCAACACGTTGCCGTAGAGCCCGCCCTTGCCGATCAGCAAGCCGCGCCGGTGGGCGCCCTCGTGCAGTGCCGCCGCCGCCTTGGGATGCGGCTCGCGGCCGCCGGGATGGTTCAGCTCCATCGCCAGCATGAGCCCGCGGCCGCGCAAGTCGGCGATCTCGGGGGTCTCGCCGGCGAGCGGCTCCAGCCCCAGGCGCAGACGGTTGCCCATCTTGGCGGCGTTGGTCTGCAGATCGTGGTCCAGCAGGTACTCCAGGTTGGCCAGCGCGCCCGCACAGGCCAGCGGGTTGCCGCCGAACGTGGAGATGGAGTTCGCCCCGAGGCTGTCCATGAGTTCGGCGCGGGCCACCAAGCCGCCCAGCGCCAGGCCGTTGCCCACGCCCTTGGCGAAGGTCAGGAAGTCGGGCACGATGCCGTGCGCCTGGTAGCCCCAGAAGTGCTCGCCGGTGCGCCCCCAGCCGGTCTGCACCTCGTCGCTGATGAACAGGATGCCGCGCTCGTCCAGCACCTCGGCCATGGCGCCGAAGAACCCGTCGGGGGGCGAGGCGAAGCCGCCCACGCCCTGCACCGGCTCGGCGATCAGGGCTGCCACGTGGCCCGTCGTGCACATGTCGATCACCTCGCGCAGGTCCTGCACGCAGGCCGCGGTGTACGACTCGTCGTCGTGGTCGGGCCAGGGGCTGCGCATCCGGTAGCCGCCGTGCACGAAGTTGACCGACAGACCCGAGAGCCGCGAGGCCGACCAGAAGCGGTTGCCGGTGATGGCCTGGGTGCTGAACGAGCGGCCGTGGTAGCTGTTGCGCAGCGCCAGGATCTGGTGGCTGGCCCGGTAGTTGGTGGCGAGCAGCAGGGCGGCGTCGTTGGCCTCGGTGCCGGAGGTGGTGAAGAACACCTTGGCATCGTCGATGCCGCTGAGCCCGGCGATCTTCTCGGCCAGCGAGACCATCGGCTCGATCAGGTACAGCGTGGATGTGTGGAGCATCTTGGTGGCCTGCGTGCGGATGGCCTCGATCACCTCCGGCACGTCGTAGCCGGTCATCGTCGTGAGGATCCCGCCGAAGAAGTCCAGGTGGCGGCGGCCCTCGCTGTCCCAGACGCGACAGCCCTCGCCACGGGTCAACTCGATGGGCTCCTCGTAGTACAGGCTGAGCCAACTCGGCATCACGCCGTGGTGGCGGGTGAGCAGTTCTTCGGGCACGAGCCTCTCCCCCCGGTGCAGGCGCAGCGCTAGCCGTTGACCAGCGAGTCGTAGGCGTCGGGGCGGCGGTCCCGGTAGAACGCCCACTGGTTGCGCACCTCACCGATGAGGTCCAGGTCGAGGTCGCGCACGATCACCTCGGGCTCGGTGTCGGAGGCGACATCACCGACGAACTGGCCGCGGGGGTTGGCAAAGTACGACGTGCCGTAGAAGTCGTTCTCGCCGAGCGGCTCGACGCCCACCCGGTTGATGGCTCCGACGTAATACATGTTCGCCGCGGCCGAGGCGGTCTGCTCGAGCCTCCAGAGATAGGCCGACAGGCCGCGGCTGGTGGCCGAGGGGTTGAAGACGATCTGCGCACCGCCGAGGCCCAGCGCCCGCCAGCCCTCCGGGAAGTGGCGGTCGTAGCAGATGTAGACCCCGACCTTGCCGACCGCCGTGTCGAAGACCGGGTAGCCGAGGTTGCCGGGCCGGAAGTAGTACTTCTCCCAGAAGCCCTTCACCTGTGGGATGTGGGTCTTGCGATACTTGCCCAGGTACGTGCCGTCGGCGTCGATCACCGCGGCCGTGTTGTAGAGCACCCCGGGCTGCTCCTCCTCGTACAACGGCAGGACGATCACCATGCCCAACTCGGCGGCCAGTTCACAGGCCAGCTTCGTGGTGGGGCCGTCGGGCACCGCCTCCGCTGTGGCGTAGAACGAATCGTCCTGCACCTGGCAGAAGTAGGGGCCGTTGAACAACTCCTGGAAGCAGATCGCCTGCGCCCCCTGCTCGGCGGCGGAGCGCGCCCAGGCCACATGGGCATCGACCATCGAATCGGCGTCACCCGTCCATGCCTGCTGGACGAGAGCGGCCCGTACGACGTTGTCCATCGTGTCTCCGATCTGCCACCCGTCGCCGGTGCAGCGCCGGGGCGCGGAACCCTCCGATGCCGCCCGATGGCCCGCGAGGCACGCGGCGGTCGGCGAGGCCAATGTTACCCGCCGGTCCGGGGCAATCCTGAGCGCCCGATCGGGCACTGGAACCGCCCCCGGAGGCGGGGGGACATGCCAGAACCGCCACTCGACAAGCGCGGTGCGGCCGAAGCGGCGCACGGTGCCTCTGCAGGGCAGGCCGGTGTGCGTTCGACGGCCGCGACGGGCATCATGGGGGGGTGAGCGTGCACGTTGCGGGGTCCCTCGAGGAGGTGTGCGACCTGCTCGCAGCCGATCCGTCGGCAAGCCTCCTGGCCGGCGGTACCGACTTCATGGTGGAGGTCAACTACAGCCGGCGCCGGCCGACCTCGGTCATCGCCGTGGATCGCGTCCCGGAGTTGACCGGCTGGCGGCACCGCAACGGCGACGTGGAGATGGGCGCGGCCATGACCTACGCCGAGATGGAGCACCCACTCTTCGCCGCCTACGTGCCGGCGCTGGCGCAGGCGGCAAGAACCGTCGGCTCACCGCAGATCCGCAATGCGGGAACGTTGGGGGGCAATCTGGCCACCGCCTCGCCGGCGGGCGACACGCTGCCCCCGCTGGCGGCCCTCGACGCCCGCGTCACCGTCTGCTCGGTCCGGGGCACGCGCGAACTGAGCCTCGACGAGTTGATCGTCGGCCCCAAGCAGAACACCCTGACGCCCGACGAGGTGATCCGCAGCGTGTCCGTCCCTGCACTCGACGGCCCGCAGGAGTTCCTGAAGGTCGGGACGCGCAACGCCATGGTCATCTCGGTGGCGACGGTGGCGCTGGTCCTCGACCGGGTGCGACGCAACGTGCGGGTTGCGCTGGGCTCGGTGGCGCCGGTGCCGGTGCGCGCTCGCGAGGCCGAGGAATGGATCGCCGACGCCGTGGACTGGGATTCCCCGGAACCGCCCGCCGATGACGTCTCGGCCCGCTTCGGTGAACTGGTGGCCGCGGTGGCCCGCCCCATCGACGATCACCGCAGCACGGCCGACTACCGGCGCCACGCCGTGGCCGTCATGGCCCGCCGGGCGCTGGCGAGGGTTCTCTCGTGAGCGTCGATCCAAGCCCCGGCGGCGAGGCCATGCTCCACTACACGCTGCACGTGAACGGCACGGACCGCGACGTGGGCGACGCTTGGCTGGGTGAGAGCCTGCTGTACGTGCTGCGGGAGCGCCTCGGCCTGCCCGGCACCAAGAACGCCTGTGACCAGGGTGAGTGCGGGTCGTGCACCGTTCTGGCCGACGGCGTGCCGGTGTGCTCGTGCATGATGCTGGCGGCCGCCGCGGTCGGCCGGAACATCGTCACCGTGGAGGGCCTCGGCGACGACGGTGAGCTGACCGACCTCCAGCAGGCCTTCGTGGACTACGGCGCCGTGCAGTGCGGGTTCTGCACGCCCGGACTGATCGTCGCCGCCGATCACCTCCTGTCCGTGAATCCGTCACCGACCGAGTTGGAGATCCGCGAGGCCATCTCGGGGAACCTCTGCCGCTGCACCGGCTACGGAAGGGTGATCGCCGCCATCGCCGGCGTGGCCGAGGAGCGCGCCGCCGCTGACTGACGCCGACTGCCCGGTACCACTCCCGATGCAAAACCTTCTCGGGTACACAACATTATGCTCGTAGCGATGTTCGAGAAAGAGGCCGCATCATCTGAGCACGGTGCGAGAGTGGTGGTGCGTCCGAACGGGCCGTATGTGGTGTCCGGGGCCGTACCGTTGCGGCTGAGGCGGCCAATCATGTCCGAGCACGGTGAGCCGCTGGCGTGGCGGGCCGAAGAAGTGAGCGACCGGGGACCGGCGTACGCGCTGTGCCGCTGCGGCGAGTCCTCGCGCAAGCCCTACTGCGACGGGTCCCACGCCGAGGCGGACTTCGACGGCACCGAGGCAGCGCCGACCGACACCTTCGAACAGCGCTGCACCAACCTCGGGGGCGTAGGCATCGAAGTGTCCGACGACCGGGCCATCTGCGTGCACGCGGGATTCTGCGGCAACCGCGTGTCCAACATCTGGAAGATGGCCTCCGAGACCGGCGACACAGTGGTGCGAGGCCAGGTGATGGCCATGGTGGAGCGATGTCCATCGGGCGCGCTGACCTACGCCGTCGACGGCGAGTTGGTCGAGCCGACACTGCCGGTGGAGATAGCGGTGATCCCCGACGGACCGCTGTGGTTGACCGGCGGCATACCCGTTGACCGCTCGGACGGCGAGCCATTCGAGAGACGCAACCGCGTCACGTTGTGCCGCTGCGGCCACTCGGCCGCCAAGCCACTCTGCGACGGTTCACACAAGGAGGCCGGCTTTATCGGCTGAATCTTGCGCGGCCTCCTACTGGATTTTCCGCGATCCGGGTTCCGGCATCCAAGAACCAATCCACCCCCCGGGGGCGCGCCGCCGGCTATGGAATGGGATGCAGGATCCGGTGATTTACATTAGCCGGCGGCGGTGCCGAGGCGCCCCGCCAATCACAAAGGACAATGCCATGCTCACGATTGGACTCGATCACGTAGCAGTCATCACGAATGATTCTGATGCTCTCCAACGCTTCTATATCGACATGTTCGACGCCACAATCGAATACGACGGAGAGGAGTACCCCGGCGGGCCCCGCATGACCGTCATCAACATCGGACCCAGCACCGAACTCAACGTGTTCGAGATCGAAGGCAACAACCAAGCAGACCACCAGACCCCGATGTTCGGGCGCGGCCGCCTCGACCACATCGGCCTGCGCGCCGCCAGCCTCGACCATTTCGCCGACATACGCAAGCGTCTCACCGACGCGGGCGCCACTGACGGCATCATCACCGACTTCGGACGCAAGCTCAGCCTGTTCTTCCGCGATCCCGACGCGCTCGAAGGCGAGGTGCTCGTCCCGAATCCCGCCCCCGGACGCCGACCGATCGGATCCCGATCCGACATCTTCGACTAGCCATTCCGCCCGGACAGGACGGGAGGAATGTGATGACAGCGCCGATCGATGCTGATCGTGTTGGTTGGGGGCGGGTTCTCGGCTTGTTCGCGCCTCACCGGGGGCGAGTGCTCGTGGTCGTTGCTCTGGTGTCGGTGGTCTCGATCCTGGGCGTCGTCAATCCGCTGCTGATCCAGGTGGTCTTCGACGACGCCCTGTTTCCCGCCGACGGCGGCGTCGATCTGGGTCTGGTGATATGGCTGGCGCTGGTGATGCTGGCCGTCACGGTCGCCGGGGGCTGGCTCGGGGTCGTGCAGACCGTGCTCACCAACCGGTTGGGGCAGAACGTGTTGCGCGACCTCCGCAACCGCCTGTATTCCCATCTGCAGCAGCTCTCGCTCGGGTTCTACACGTCGACTCCGACGGGCGAACTCCAATCTCGGATCACAAGCGACGTGGGCGGGATACAGACAGCGGTCACGACGACGATCTCGAACATCTTGTCCAACGCGATCATCTTCGTGTCGGCCGTGGTGGCCATGGCCGTCCTGTCCTGGCAGCTCATGCTGCTGTCGCTGATCACCCTGCCGCTGTTCGTGTGGTCGACACGGTGGGTCGGCCGCCGCCGGGAGCGCTACACCGACGAGACCCAGGCAGCCACGGCGGAGATGAGCGTCATCACCCAGGAGACCTTGTCGGTGTCGGGAATCACTCTGGCGAGACTCTTTGGCCGCCAAGACCGCGAGATCGAACGATTCAGGATCGCCAACGAGCGCCTGTCGGCCGCGGCGACGGCCCAGCAGGTGATCGGTCAGGCCTTCTTCACGGTGATAGGGGCCTTCCTTTCGGCGCTCCCGGTCCTGGTCTATCTCGTCGCGGGCTTGTTGTTGGATCGCGGCACCGGTCTCACCGCCGGGACCATCGTGGCTGTCACCACGTTGCAGAGCCGGCTGTTCTTTCCCGTGGCCCGGCTGCTGGAGACCACCGTCGAGCTTCAGTCCTCGCGTGCGCTGTTCCGCCGAGTGTTCGCCTACATCGACACCGAGCCGGACATGGTCGAGGCCCCACACGCCGTGCAGTTGGATGTTGCCCGGCTTCGAGGGGAGCTGGCGTTCAACGACGTTCACTTCTCGTACCCGTCCGACCCCGGCCACCAGGCGCTCGATGCGGTGACCTTCACCGCCCGTCCCGGTCAGCTCGTGGCTTTCGTTGGACCATCGGGCAGCGGCAAGTCCACGGTGTTGAGTCTGGCCGCCCGGCTCTATGACACCACCACGGGAGAGATCCGCATCGACGGGGTCGACGTGCAGGAACTGAGCCGCGCCTCGTTGGCCCGCCTCGTCGGGTACGTGACCCAGGAGAGCTACCTGTTCGCCGGCACCCTGCGAGCCAACCTCGTCTACGGAGACCCCGACGCCTCCGACGCCGAGATCGAGAAGGCCTGCCGGGCGGCCGCCATCCACGACAGGATCCTCGAGTTCCCCGACGGCTATGACACCGTGGTGGGCGAGCGGGGCTCACGGCTGTCGGGCGGCGAGCGGCAGCGGATCGCCATCGCCCGGGTCCTGCTGCACGATCCCCACCTCCTCGTCCTCGACGAAGCAACCTCGGCGCTCGACACGGCCTCCGAGCGCCGTATCCAGCGAGCGCTGGGAGAGCTGATCGCAAGCCGGACCACCCTGGCCGTGGCCCACCGGCTCTCCACCATCCAAGCCGCCGATGTCATCCACGTTGTCGAGAGCGGCCGGATCGTCGAATCGGGCGACCACGACACCCTCCTCGACCGGGGCCGAACCTACGCCACGCTGTACCGGGAGCAATTCGGCAACGGCCTGATCGAAGCCACCTGCGCCGATGGCGTCGTGCTCGCGAACGGCCAATGCAAGCTCTACGAGAGCTTGGACTCGACCGGTCGGCTGGCCGTGCTGCGGGACCGAGTCTCGGCCGGTTCCGACCAGCCTGGATGACGCCGCGAACGGCAGCTAGTTCGAGGTCGAGCCGATCGGCGCGCAGTTGCCGATCGCCCCGTCCACCTATGCGTCGCCGGACGCTCCCTAGCCTGTCGGCATGGAATGGGGGCTGCACGCGGCTCTGGGTCGCGACGCGGAGGCGGTGAAGGGACGTACCGTCGACCGGGCGGTGGCGCGGCGCGTGCTGGACTTCGCCCGCCCTTACCGGCGCATGATCGGCGCATTCGTGGTCGTCATCCTGATCGGCGCACTGCTGAGCCAGGTGCCGGCGCTGCTGTTCCGGGAGATCATCGACGTGGCCATCGTCAACTCCGACCGGGGCGCGGTGAATCTGCTGGCGGGCCTGATCCTGGGGGCGGCGTTCGCCGAGGCGCTGGTGGCCTTCGGCGAGCGCTGGTGGTCGGCCCGTATCGGCGAGGGTCTGATCTACGACCTGCGTGTGGCGCTGTACGACCACGTGCAGCGCATGGGGGTGTCGTTCTTCACCAGCGTCCAGACCGGAGCGCTCATCAGCCGCCTGAACAACGACGTGATCGGCGCGCAACGCGCCATGACCGGCACGCTCGGCCAGTTGGTGTCCAACTTCTGCGTGCTGCTGATCACGCTGCTGACGATGTTCATCATCCTCGACTGGCGGCTCACCCTGCTGGCCCTGGCACTCCTGCCGATGTTCATCCTGCCCGCCAAACGCGTGGGGAGGCGCCTGCAGGTTCTGGCCCGCCGGCAGATGGAACACAACGCCGACATGAACACGCTCATGACCGAGCGGCTGGGCGTGGCCGGAGCGCTGCTCGTGAAGCTGTTCGGGCGCCACGACGCCGAGCGGGAGGCGTTCGGCGACAAGGCGGGAAAGGTGCGCGACCTGGGCGTGCGCACGGCCATGTACGCCCGGGTGTTCATGATCGCCCTCACCCTGCTGGGCGCCGTGGGCACCGCCGCGGTCTACTGGGTGGGGGGACACCTGGTCATCTCCGATTCGGTGACGATCGGCACGCTGGCCGCCATGGGCCTACTGGTGGTGCGCATCTACCAACCCCTCACGGGCCTCACCAACGCCCGCGTGGACGTCATGACGGCGCTCGTCTCGTTCGAGCGGGTGTTCGAGGTGCTCGACACCCCCAACGCCGTCCCCGACCGCCCCGACGCAGCCTCTCTCGGCCGCCCCCGGGGCCACGTGCAACTGCGCGACGTGCGGTTCACCTATCCCTCCGCGGATGCCGCCGCCCTGGCGTCTCTGGCGCCGGCGCCGGCTGAGTCGGCGGCCAACGGTGAGCAGCCCGCGGGGCCGGCGCTGGACGGGGTGAGTCTGGATGTCTCCCCGGGCGAGTTGGTGGCGCTGGTCGGACCGTCCGGAGCGGGCAAGACGACCCTCACGGCGCTGCTGCTGCGCCTCTACGACCCCGACGAGGGCGCCATCGCCGTCGACGGGACCGACCTGCGCGACGTCACGGGCGAGTCGCTACGAGCCGCCGTCGGCGTCGTGCCGCAGGACCCGCACCTGTTCCACGACACGGTGGGTGCGAACCTCCGCTACGCCCGACCCGACGCCAGCGCCGCCGAGATAGCCGCCGCCTGCCGGGACGCGGGCATCCTCGACGTGATCGAAGGTCTGCCACAGGGCTTCGACACGCTGGTGGGCGAGCGGGGCTACCGCCTGTCGGGTGGGGAGAAGCAGCGCCTGGCCATCGCCCGGATGCTGCTGAAGGATCCCGCCATCGTGATCCTGGATGAAGCCACCAGCCACCTGGACAGCGAGAACGAAGCCGCCGTGCAGGAAGCCCTGGCGGCGACCCTGGCCGGGCGGACGGCCTTCGTGATCGCGCACCGGCTGTCTACGATCACGTCCGCCGACCGGATCGTCGTGCTGGACGAGGGCCGGCTGGTGGAGCAGGGCCGCCACGACGACCTCCTTGCCGCCGGGGGGCTCTATGCCAAGCTCTACCGCACGCTGGTGCGCGCCGAGGCGGCCCTGTGAGCGGCACCGAGATGGGTCCCGCATCGGCGGCCGGCTGGTCAATGCCGGACGACGGCGACACGACGACCTGCGGGGTGGCATCGTGAGCGACGTTCCGGGCATGCACAGCCCGGCCGGCGACACCCCGGTGACGCTCGACGGCGACACGACCACCTACGACGTGGCCGAGCTGGTCGGCATGCTGGCCGAGGCCGTCGAGGACGCGTTCCCCGAGGACATCTGGATCCGGGGCCAGATCCGCAACCTCAACCGCCGCTCCCGCAGGGGGCACGTGTACTTCGACCTGGTGACGCCGGCTTCGCCCGACAGGAGCCCGCAAGCCACGCTGCCGGTGGTGCTGTTCGACTGGTACCGCAAGATCGTGAACCGGGTCCTCGGCTCCGGCGCCGCCGGGCAGATGATCGACGGGGTGGAGGTCCGCATACGCGGCCGGGTCGCCCTCTACGAGACGCGCGGGCAACTCCAGCTTCAGATGAAGACCATCGACCCCGACTACACACTCAGCAGGCTGGCCGACGACCAGGATCGGGTGCTGCGGGAACTGGCTGCAGCAGGACTGCTGGAACGCAACAGGGCGCTGCGACTCCCGCTCGTGCCGCTCCGGGTAGGTCTGGTGACCAGCGCCGGCAGCGCCGCGGAAGGCGACTTCCGCGACGTGCTGGCGGCCAGTGGCGCGGCCTGGGAGGTTGTGGTCGTGGACACCGCCGTGCAGGGTTTCGGCAGCGAGCAGCGGATCGCAGAGGCGCTGGCACTGGCCGACCGGCTCGGCGTGGATGTGATCGCCCTGGTGCGCGGCGGAGGTGCCCGCACCGAATTGGCGCCGTTCGACAGTGCTGCCGTGGCGCGCGCCGTGGCCACACGGGCGGTGCCGGTGCTGACCGGCATCGGTCACGAGGTCGATCGCTCGGTGGCCGACGTGGTGGCGCACACCGCCTGCAACACCCCGACCGCCTGCGCGACGGCGCTCGTGGAACACGCCGGGCGGTTCGACCGGAACGTGCTGGACGCCTGGAGGCGCATCGAGCGAGCCGTCGCCGGCAGGCTTGCCGGTGACCGGCAGCGGCTGAGCGTCGCCACCGAACGGGCCGGCACTGCCGTCGCGGTCTCCTGCCGGAGCGCCCGCAGCGACGTGCGCCGGCTGACGCTGAACATCGGCAGGGCGGCACGCCACGGTACCGAGCGGGCCGGCTGGCACCTCGACCGCCAGCAGGCGCGAGCCGGCGACCGGGCCGCGGCGCGCCTCGCCGCGCACTGCCGGCAACTGGACAACATCGCCGACCGTCTGCACCTGGACGCTTCAGTCGCCCTCGGCGCCCAGAACCGGTTGGTCGACGCTCTCGACGCGCAGGTGCGCGCCTACGACCCGCAGCGGGCGCTCGAGCGGGGATGGAGCATCACCACCGACGGTGCCGGCAGGCTGATGCGGTCGGTTCACGAGATCACTCCCGGCGCTAGGTTGCAAACCCGTATGCGGGACGGAACCGTCACCAGCACCGTGGTGTCGGTGTCACCGACCGAACAGACCGGGAGCGACGATGACTGACAGCGAGCCGCGTGAGGCTCCGGCGGACGGCTACGCCGCTGCCCTGGCCGAACTGCAGAAGATCCTCGATGCCCTCGAGGCGCCCGATGTCGACGTGGACGCTCTGGCCGGGCACGTGGACCGCGCCGCCGAGTTGCTGCGCTTCTGCCGCGAGCGTCTGGTGGCAGCAGAGACCCAGGTGACGCAGATCGTCGCCGGTCTGGAGGACCTCTCCCTGGACGCCGACGGCGCAGCGGCGCCCCCCGACAGCGACGAGGCCAACCCCACCGGCGAGTCGACCGATTGATGACGGTCCAGTTGCCACCCGGTGGCCTGATTCGCACCGTGATCGAAGGGCACCACGCCGACATCGGGGCGGCCTGATGGCAATGCGCAAGCTCTCGGGTACCGACGCCTTCGTCGTGGTCGACCTGGACGGTGCCGAGGGGTCGTCGGGCCTGATGAGGCTGGCCCCGAAGATCCTGCCGAGCGGCGTGAAGGAGTTGGCCCGCTCGGCCACCTACACCTTCGCCGCCGTGGGCCTGCGGCGCTCGGGGGCGTCGGGGGGCATCAACACGCGGCCCGACGGTCGCGACAGCGCCGTGGAGGCGTTTGTGGCGGAGTGTGAGCCCTGGGTGACGACGGGCGAGTTCTTACCCGACCCCGGCAAGGGACTCACCGCGGGCGACCTCGCCCCGCTGCAGGCGCAGGACCCGCGCCATCCGATCCGTCTCAGCGACGCCGGCGGCACGAGCTTCGCCGAGCGTCTCGCCGGCCACGGGGCTGTTGCCGCCACAGCGGCAGCCCTTGACGGCCTGGAGGGGCGCCGCCTCGTGATCGAGGGATGTGGTCCCGCCGGCGTGGCCGCAGCGGAGGCCGCCGCGGAGCGCGGCGCCGTGCTGGCGGGCGTGGCAACCGAGAAGGGCTTCTGCGCCGCTGCAGGCGTCGGCGGACTCGACGCCTCGGCGCTGCGCGGCGCCTGGACGGAGCACGGCGCTGCGTTCGTGCAGCACCTGGACGCTCCCTCATCCGAGCCGGGCGACGTGTGGAGCGCCGCCACCGACGTGCTGCTCGTGGGCTCCAGGATGGGCGCTCTCGGCCACAACATCGCCGGCGGACTGGACGTGTCCGCCGTGGCGTGCCTGCACCCCATCCCGTTCACGACCCGGGCGCTGGTGATCCTTCAGGCAGCCGGGGCGGTGGTGCTGGCGGACTTCCTGTGCCTGGCGGGACCGCTCTTCGCCGCCTGGCCGGGCGAGTTGGCCGGCCTCGAGGGTGACGCCATCACGCCCGCGGGCGTAGAGGCCGCTGCACTGGAGGCCATCGCCAACCTGGTGAGCGAGACCGCCGGCCACCCAGAGGGCGCCTTCCTGGGCGCCTGCCATCACGCCGAGAGCTTCCTGGGTACCTGGAGAGAGCAACTCCCCTTCGGCCGCCCCCTCGCCGCCTGAGTTCTCCGGACCCAGCCCGCAAAAGTCCAACTCGGGCAGCGGGTGTCAATCGTCCCCCACCTCCGAGAAATTGGTGATGGTGATCTCGCCCTCAGGGAACTCGGCGACGATCTTCAGCCGACCACCCACCGCCTCGATATAGGAACGGAGACTCGAAACGTAAGCGTCGGTCCGGTGCTCCAGCTTGGCGACAGCAGGTTGGTTCACCTTCAGTGACCTTGCCACGTCCCGCTGGGTCAACGCCCGCGCACGGCGCAACTCGTGCAACGGCATCTCGGCGAGCAGTTCGCCCTTGATCGCCTCGATGCGGCGGCGGCGCTGCGGCGCGAAGTCTTTCGTCAGATCCTGAAACGGCCGATGTCCGCTCATTCGATCAGTCCCTCCTGTCGTAGCTCGTCCAGATGCACGTCATAGAGATCGTCGGCCACCGGGACGTATTCTTCGTAGAACCTGTCCCTGCCTGTCTTGTCGCCGCCGATGAGGAGTATCGACGTACGCCTCGGGTCAAACGCGTAGAACACCCGCAGCGGCCTGCCGGCGCTTCGGGCACGCAACTCACGCAGGACCCCGTGCCGTGAGCCCTTGACGTCCGAGGAGAAGGGATACGGCAGGTTGGGGCCGTATTCCATCAGCAACTCGACCCTCGCCACGACGGCGTCCTGCTGAATCTCCGAGAGGTTCTGCCACCACCGCCCGAACTCGTCCGTGTACTCGATCTCCCATACGACCACTCTACAATATTCCTTCTAAGGGGAACTATAACGGTGGGTAACAATCCGCTGGTCAGCGGCCGATAGCACTGTCACAGCCCCCTGTCATACTGTGAGTATGGCATCACCTGGAAAGCACTACCGTCAAGGCCTCACAGTCGTCGATCTGGTGCGGATGTTCCCCGACGACGCGACCGGGAGACGTGGTTCGCCTCGGTGCGCTGGCCTGACGGTCCCGAGTGCCCGCAGTGCGGGCACGAGAATATCCAGCACCCCACCGCGCACCCGAAGATGGCGTACCGGTGCCGCCGTGGCGGGTGTCGCAAGTTCTTCTCCGTGAAGACCGGCACGGTCATGGCGAACAGCAAGATCAGCTACCAGAAGTGGGCCATCGCTGTGTTCTTGATGAACGTGAACATCAAGGGCACGTCGTCGCTGCGGTTGCACCGCGACCTCGGTATCTCGCAGAAGAGCGCTTGGTTCATGGCGCACCGGGTGCGCGAGGCGTGGGCCGCCGAGGGTGTCGAGCCGATGCGCGGCCCGGTGGAGGTGGATGAGACTTATGTCGGGGGGAAGGCGAAGAACATGCACGCCAAAGTCCGGCGGGAGAAGATCACGGGCCGCGGCGCCGTGGACAAGACCCCGGTGGTCGGCGTTAGGGATCGCAGCACTGGCAGGGTCGCCGCGAAGGTCGTAGAGACGACAGATGGGGCGACGCTGCGAGGATTCGTGACCGAGCACACGTCAAAGGGCGCGATGGTGTACAGCGATGACCACCGCGGGTATCGGGGCCTGCCGCGTCATGCGACGGTCCGGCACTCGGTGGGCGAATACGTGAACGGCATGGCGCACGTCAACGGCGTCGAGTCGTTCTGGGCCGGGTTGAAGCGCGGATTCCACGGAACGCACCACTCCATGTCGGCGAAGCATCTGCACCGGTACGTCAACGAGTTCGCTGGCCGGCACAATGCGCGCCCGTTGGATACCGAGGCGATGATGGAACGGACCGCTGCCGGGATGGTCGGCAAGCGGCTCACCTACACCACCCTCACAACGGCGGTGCCACAACCGACGCCCGATCCGATCCCCGCCGGGAACCCGTTCTAGTGTCCTGAGCGATTAGTTCGTTTGGTATTCGGAGGATTGCTGCAGCGAGCTGGCCTGCGCAAATGCGAATAGCGGGGCCATCGAAACGCCAGCGAACTTCCGACTCAGGACACTAGGCGGCGACTGCGATACGCCTATCCGAAGATGGCGCGGATGATGGCCCCTCCCAGAGTTGCCCCGACAGCTCCAGCAGCGGCTAGGAGGATGAGGGCCTGCTTGTAGACCCACCCATGAGTGGCGACATTCTCGGTGTGCTGTTCCTTGTGCTCATCCCGGAAGGTCTCCAATCGGGCGATCTTCTCGCTGAGGCCGACGTAGTCGATCTTCACGACTTGGACGGCGTCGGAGACATCGGCGCTCATCGGAAAGCCCTATCCGCGTCGCGGAGCCAGTTCCACAGATCCGTCCGAGAGCGGCCGCCGAATGAGCCATTCAGGCTAAGAACGACAAAGTGCGTTTCGGGGTCGCCTTCGGGCCTTAGCGCATCCAGAATGTCCTGAGTGAAGTCGGGGCCTGCAATCAGGTGGATACGGTCATCTATCTCATAGCTCGCGTTTCTGGAGTATTCCTTATCGATGCGTTCTCGGATTCTCTCGTTTGCTTCTTGGTCTGGACCCTGCGAGATGACGATGAACGTACCCATCGTGCCTCCCGTTGGTTCGCGTATGGGTGCTCCACGCACAATCTAGCACGGCAAACCCGCAGGTCAAAGCACAATCTTGTAACTACAGACCTGCTATTAGCCGAGGCGGAATCGCGTAGCCATGCCTCCTCTGCTGCGTGTACGATGCGCGTCTGCCTTTGGGCGTCTAGGGGTTTCGTGTAGCAGCAGCAAGCGGCCGAACCACGCCGCGAAGGGAGGTACACGTGCGCCGCCTCGCCGTCCTGCTCGTTGCTGTCATTGTCGCTGCACTCGCGATTGGTGTCCCTGCGCCGCCGGTTGAGGCGACCGGTCACGATTCTCTGCGTGTTGTGGCTCGGAAGCTCGCGAACGGCAAGGTCGAGGTCGGCGTCCGTGTCGCGGGCGAGACCACGCTGCCGCGTGTCCGTATGTTCCCCTATGCCACTGTCGCTGTCGGTAAGTGGCTCGACACCTCGTACGTGACCGTTCACTATCCGTCGGAGGGCGCCATTGACGTGATGGTCTCCGTCCGTCGGCTCGCTGACGGCGGCGTCGAGGTGTGGCCATTCACGCCCGATGTTGATATCGCCCTGTTCTCGCCGGAGAGCAGCGTGTTCCCCTATGGGGCCGCTGCTGTCGGCGAGTGGTGGCAATCGTCGCCGGCGCCGATGCTCAGCCAGCGGAGCGAGGAGTTGGAAGGTCTCGCGTCGTGGTTCTGGCCGCCGGGAACATGCGCGTTCGGAACCCCAGACGACCCCGGCGGCGCGTTGCTGTTCTGCACGCCGCCGGAAGGGGCGTCAACTTATCGTGAGCATCTTGACGCGTTTCTGGCGATGCTCGCCCCGTTCTGGCCGTGGATTGGTGCCACGTTGGATTGGGCTGGCGGCTATCGGTTCGGGACTGCCGAGGAATGTGATGAGACTCCCGGCACCACCGCGGGCTGCTACCGGCGGAGTGATAGACAAATCGTCCTCGTGAGCGACGCTCTGCCGCGGCGTCCGCTTTGGAGCACCGAGGAGACCTTGTTGCACGAGATCGCCCACGCGTTCGACCACATGTCGACGGTGAACACGGGGACCCGGCCGTCTCTCAAGTACATGGCGCGGTATCCCGATGTGCTTCGCCCTGAGTTGTTCGCCGAGGCGCTGGTGGCGCTCGTGCTCGATGACCGCAGCGACCCCGTCTACTACCGGAACCCCGATCATGCGTTCGCCCGCTTCTGGGACCGTGCGGACTATGACAGTCGGGCGGACTTCGAGACGATGCTGGACAGGGTGCCTAACCGGGTGGCGATGTGGGATCGTGTCGCCGCCATCTGGGCGGTGTACGACTGGTGTGACCGCGTGGGGCGTAATGGCTTTATGGCACTTGGCGGTGACTGTATGGCCACGACGGAGATCGTCTGGCCGTCCGGTCCGAGTCGGCGGATAGCAGCGTCGGCGGGGTCGGACCCGATTGTGGATGCGATCCGGGCCATCGCCGAGACGCCCGTTGAAACCAATGTCACGATCTGCGGACTCACCCCACCAGAACTCTCCGACCCCATGAACGCCGCATGGCGCGCCGCCGACGATGCCCGCAGCGCCGCCCGCTGGATCGCCAGCCCTGTCGCGGGGAACAACCCGACACTCGCCGACGGACTCCGCGCCAGCGCCGACCATCTCATGACCGCGCGCGAGGCCCTTGACCGATTCGGCGACAACTATTGCACAGGCGACCCCATCTCGTCCGACATCCTCACCGCCGCCAATCGCCTCACCGCCGCTGCCAACCAGTTGTGCGCCGAGATTGACGACGCTCGTAGGCGTGTCGGCCTTGACACCGAACTGTGGAGACCCCTCATCGGATGCTGATCCAGCAAGAAAGGGGGTTTCCGATGACTGCCCCAGCGATCCACGAACCGTCCTCGGGTAGCGTGAGCTTGTGACCAGGGCAAACGCTGCGCCAGTCAACCTCTAGACGATGCTACGATTGTCCCATCGTCTAGTACCGTCGCAGAGGCCGAAACCGTGACCACGACACCCAATTCCGATCCCTCAGAGCCGCCGACACTCGAAGGGATCGCTAAGCGAATTGAAGAGATCGAAGAGCAACAGGAATCAATGCTCTACCTCTTCAAGAAAATCTCGGACCTGTTTGAAATGCAGGAACGCGCCCTAGCCCTCGTAGCGGAGGATCACGACATTGACTGGCGCATCAGGGGAGATCTCACAAATCTGCGCGGCCTCATGGATGACGTTCGCAACGGACTCCGCCTTGGCCAACCCGACTACGAGTCAACCTAGTCGCCCGCCGCCATGACTTCCCCGAAGACCCCGGATAGGTGGGATGGTTGGGACGACCCCGACTACAGGCCCACCCAAGCTGAACTTGAAGAACCTATCGTCGTCCTACCGCCCGACACGACGCCCGAGGAACTCGCCCGCGCGCTTCTCCGACCATCCCCACCGGTGAACTGGCCCGACCCCGACGACGACTAGCCGCCCGCCTAGCGGGCCGGGTTGTTACCCACCGTTATAGTTCCCCTACTGAATCAGCGATCTGCGTACTTAGCACAATCGCGAAGGCGCGTTTAGCCTGGATCCACCGATGGGGGTTGGGTTCGAGGGCGGGGGGTCCACCGAGTGACTCTCTGACCTGGGCAAATAGCTGTGAACACAAGCGGCTGCCGGCACAGATCGGGAGGCACTTCCTGTGAGTGCCCCATCCCGTCGGATTGACCGGTTCGGGGTGGTCCTCGTCACCTCCGGAACTTGGGGCGAGAAACTTGGGCTATACGACGAAAAAGATGCCCAAGATGATCTGCGATCGGTGGATTCAGGCTTAGCCCGCGACCTGCATTTTCCGCCGCGCACCGCCGCGACGGCACGAACTGGTCAGGGAACGCAGGGTTGGAATGGCACAGGCTGCCTGCTGCAGGCTCAGGGCTCCCACAGGAGTGTGTCCGGCATGAACTGGCTCCAGGCGAACCAGAACGCCTGGTGACCCTCCAGCTCATGACCGACGGCGTCGACGGCGCGCACCCCGCCGCCGTCGAGGCGCAGCGTGACACCTCCGAGAGCCACGGTCCCACCGTCTTCGAGGGCGGCGGCCGCGGCGTCGACGGGGAACGCGATGGGGGTGCCGTCGTCGAGAACCACCCCGAAGACCTGGTCGTGGACACCGAGGCGCTCATCGAGATCTCCGATCGGGAAGATGGGCCCGTCGTCGTCACGGCCGCGTAGCGGGTCGAGCGGATAGCTGTGGCCGATCCCTCCGTCCCGGGCGACGATCGTCGTTTCGGGATGGGCGGCCTTCCACTCGCCCCAAGTCGTGGTCACGACGGTCGCCTGATTGAGGATCACTCCCTTCTCGCGGAGTGGGCCCGACACGGCTTCCCCGGTGAACGTGTCGAACACCGACTTGGTGACGAGGTCGTACATGACCTTGTTGGATCGCGACAGCAGCCCCGAGGTCCGCAGAACGGGCGTGACCACGCCGGGGGGAACGTCGTCGGTGAAGTAGGCTTGGGCGGAGCCGCACAGCGTGCAGTACGGGAAGCCGATCCTGCGCCCCCCGAGCGTATCGTTGACCATCTCGTGGACTTCCATGAAGTTCTTCGGATACGCCCGGGCCTCGTCGCCGATGACGATGGCGAACACGATGCCGTCGTCGGGATACCAGGAGCCCCCGGCGGCGTCGGTGACCGGGGGGTCGTCGCGGGCGGGGATGCAGCCCCGAGGACACGGGTTCGGGTCGCCGAGCGGGCGGTCGTCGATCCGCACGCCGCCCCAGCTCACGAGACGCCAGTCGATGGCGGCGTCGGCGTCATCGAAGAACGGCTGCCAGCCGGGCTCGACCAGCGTGAAGAGTCGCTCCTTGTAGTCGACGTAGCCGTCGAAGGCGGGGAGATCCCATGCGATCAGGTGATCGGTGACGGATTGCCAGGGGCTCCTGGTGGACACGGGGTCATCGGCCAGGCTCACGCCCGCCAACGTCTCGAAGGCGGAGATCGCCGCGTCATGGACGTCGCCGATGTAGAAGAACCTGAGGAGGTCGGAGAGTATCCAGGCCAGTCTCGGGTCTCCCGACTGTCCGAGCCTGGCGACCGCGGCAGTGTCGACCTCGGTCTCGAAGCCCGACCAGATGGTCTCGAGGTCGTCGGCCGCGTTCTGTGCGAGTGGGCCTGTTGGCGCGTCCGGTGCGGCCGGGAACTCGTACCCGCGGAAGTTCCGCAGGGCCCCGCGCTCGACCGGGTGCAACTGTGCAACGCCCTCATCGGACCCAACGGCGTCCGCCGGCTCCACTTCGACGACCGACCCAACACCGTCGGCCCGCCGCAACTCGACGACATCGGTATCCGACCCAACACCGTCAGCCGGTTCCGACCGGGCAACATCCTGCTCCGACCCCACGCCATCGGCCGGCTGCGACTCGGCCACATCCGGATCTGACTCCACACGGTCGACCGGTTGTGGCTCGACAACATCGGTATCCGACCCGACGGCCGGCGCCGGGGTGCGAGGCGAGGGCACCGCGGTTGTGTCACCGCCCGAACAGGCTGCGGCGAGGAATCCGAACCCAACCAGAAGAAGACAGATGCGGCGCGCGAGCACGCCACCACGCTAGGGGGTCCAGTGCTGGGCGACGGTCGAGTTGCGCTCCGAGCCAGAGCGAGGCGGCGCCCGGACATCAACGGTTCCAAGGGCGGCGGCGAAGACCGCCATGTCGCCCTAACGCCGGTCGAGTCGCGGACGCGCGTAGGATTCTCACCCGCAAGGGGCCTCGTTGAACCGCGTGCGTCAAACCCGGTACCGGAGGCCCCACTCCGCCCAACGCAGGCACAAGGCCCGCGAGTTTCCGAAGAGCCGAGAACCCGGGTGAGGAACGTCGAAAGATGACAAGCCGACTCAGCGGGCCCGCGAACGCCCCATTGATTTCCCCGTTTCCCGAGGGCTGGTACTTCGTCGCAAGCCGTCAAGCTCTACTGAAGGCCAGGCTCATCCAGAAGACCTGGATGGGGGAGAACATCGTCGCCTGGTGCGACGAGAGCGGGCGCGTCTGCGTCGCCGAGGCCACCTGCCCGCACCTGGGATCCGATCTGGGCCCCGACGCGGGTGGGCGCATACGCGACGGCCGTCTCGTCTGTCCCTTCCATGGCTTCGAGTACGACGCACGTGGCCAGTGCGTCGCCACTCCCTTCGCCCCCGCACCCAGGGCCGCCAGATTGCGAGTCTTCGAGACAACCGAAGTCGCCGGCATGATCTTCGCCTGGTGGGGGATCGGCGGACGCGCTCCGCTATGGAACCTGCCCGCTGATTCGCCGGACCAGGCCGGTTGGAGCAACCTCGAGATCTGGACCACCCGCTTTCGGGGCCATCCCCAGGAGACGACGGAGAACGCAGTGGATCTGGCCCACTTCCGGTACGTCCACGGCTACGACAGCGTGGACCGCGTTGAACCGGTGTCGGTCGATGGGCACTGTCTCGAGAGCCGCTTCGACTTCAGAAGCACCCGGACGATTGCCGGAATCCCGATCCTCACGCTTGACCTCTCCGCCAGCACCCTTGTCCTCGGGCTGGGCTACTCGTTCGTGAAGGTACGCGAGCGCTCGACCCCCATGGACATACGCGTGTGGATACTGGCGACGCCTGTCGACGGAACGATCATCGACCTGTCGGTGGTCTCTCAGGTGCGGGAGATCCGCAACCCGAGGCGGCGGCTTGTAGGCCTGGGGTTCCTCCCACCGAGGCTGCGTGCCCCCGTCATGAGCAAGATCATGGCGTCTTTGCAACGGCGAGATGTTCTGCAGGATGTGACCATCTGGAGCCGCAAACAGTACCGGTCCCGCCCGCGCCTGTGCCGTTCCGACGGCGAGATCATGGCCTACCGAACCTATTGCGCCCAGTTCTATCCCGACCAGCCGGTTGTGGCAGCCGGCGCGGAAGTGTCGCTGATTGGCCGGCAGCAACGACGGGCGTCGGACGGCAGGCCATAGCAGCCGGCGAGACAAGGACAATGCCGCGCCGAATTGCCATTGTTGGTGGAGGTGTGTCAGGGCTGGGTGCCGCATGGGCACTGCATCATCACCCGGATCGATTTGATTTTCGCCTCTTCGAAGCCCAGGATCAAATCGGCGGGAATGCGATGACCGCTGACATGCCACAGGGTGACGGCGGCTCGATTCCCTTCGACATTTCGGTTACCGCTTGTATCCCGTCGGTCTATCACCACATCGTGTTGCTGATGGAGAAGTTCGGCATCAAACTGATCGACACCAGATTCAGCTACAGCGTGAAGTACGGTGGCCAACTCTACGCCCATGATTTCGATTCCGACATCAGGGAGCAGTTACAAGCCGAGATTACGAGATTCCAACGAGTCTTACGGCGCCTGCATCAGTTCGCTTGGTTCACCCGTTCTCAGTCGAAGTTCATCAACGCCCTCAACCCGTTCAACTACATCAGCATGGCGACGGTACTGAACCTCGGGGGATTCTCCGGGGACTTCAGATACAAGATCCTGAAGCCCATGCTCGTCAATTTTGTGATGGCAACAAACGTCTTCGATATGCCTGCTGCGCTCTTCACGAGATATCTCGAATTCTTCGATATCGAACGCGCTACACCCATGCAGACGTGGGACCAAGGCACACGGCGCATCTACGAGAACCTTTCGGCCAACTTCCAGGACAAGATTTATCTCAACCGGCCTGTCCAGAAGGTCTACAGAGAAGGTACCTCCGTGGTCGTCGAGGACGGGGACGGTATACAGGAGACGTTCGACGAGGTGGTCTTCGCGTGCAATGCGAATCAGACGCTGATGATCCTTGACAAACCGACAATTCTTGAACGCTCGATCCTCTCGTCAATCCGGTACGAGAGCGAACTCCACAACCATGCGGTCATCCACTCCGACTTCTCAGTCCTTCCGGACAATGAAGTGAAGCCCTTGGCGACGCGGAGCAACCATATTGAGCAGTACGGCGCGAGGCCGGACAATTATGAAATCACCTACATCATGCACAACCAGCAGCCGTGGGCTCAGCGGTCCGACAAGCCCTGCCTGGTAACCTACAACCCGATCAGCCCCATCGATGAGCAAAAGATCGTCAAGAAGTGGTGGTTCCAGCACGTCGTCCATGACGTCCGTCACGTCGCCTTGCTTGTGAATTTGTTCCGCTTCATTCAGGGCAAGAGACGGGCGTGGCACTGCGGTGCCCACACGCTGATCAACAGCCAGGAAACCTGCCTCGTCACTGGGCTCGCCACTGCGAGGCAGCTAGGCGCCGACTACCACTTCGACGATCCCGCGGCAAGGCAGGCTTTCAACTACTACGGGCGGATCATGTACGGCTGGCGATTCAGGAAGGTAAAGCACTGAACGCCAGAATCTCCTCGAAAGCTCCGTGAGCATTCTTCCACCGTCGCGGCCGGGAAGATACAGTGACATGCCATGAGCCGCCTGCTCGATAGGTTCACCCGACTGGTGACAGCCCGGCCGTGGCTCACGATCCTCCTCGTCGTCATCGTCACCGTCCTGCTGGCCATGGGGGCGACGAGGCGGGCACCGCCGGCGGAGACCGAGGACTTCCTGCCGCCCGGCAGCGCCATCGGCGCCGCCATCGAGGAGATCGACGAGCTGTTCGGGAACGCCGGCGAGGTGCGGGTCGTCACGCTGGTCTTCCGGGGCGAGGCGCTCACACCCGGCGGGCTGACCCAGATGGACACCCTCATCGATGACATCGTCGTCGACCCGGCCATCGGCGGGATACTGGCCCCGGCCAACCCCGTCATCACGCCCTCCTCGCTGATCGGCTTCGCGCTCGGCACCGACGGCTTCGAGTCGGTCACGCAGGCGCAGATCGACGGCGCCCGCGGCATCCCGGAGATCGGCGGGGCGCTGGCCGTCATGACCGGCATCGACGACGACGGCTCGGAGGTCACCGTCGGCACCATCCGCCTGATCGACACCGGCGACGAGACCGTCGCCGAGGCCGAGCGGCGGATCAAAGAGTTGGCGACCGGCGACGAGGGCCCGCTGGAGGCCAGCAGCGTCTCCTTCGTGGTGATCGAGGACGAGTACCTGAAGGCCACCGAGGAGGGCATGACGTCGCTGATCGGGCTGGCGCTCATTCTGATCGCGGTGCTCACCCTGCTGTTCATGCGCTCGTTCTCAGATCTGCTCTTGACGATGCTGGGACTCATCTTCTCGATCGTCTGGGTCGTGGGAGCGGAGGGCTGGCTCGGCCCGAACGCGCTGGGGTGGATCGGTCCGCCGAGTTCCCTCACGGGCATGGTCCCGATCATCGCCATCAGCTTGACCGTGGACTACGCCATCCAGGCGGTCTCGCACTATCGCGAGCAACGGCTCGACGGCCAGACCGTGCTACCCGCCGTCCGGACGGGGCTGAGGCACGTGGCCATCCCGCTGACGCTGGCCGCCGTCACCACGATCGTGAGCCTGCTGGCGAACCTGTTCTCGCCGATCGCAGCGATCGCGGACTTCGGCGTGGTGGCGGCGCTGGGTGTGGGGATGAGCCTCATCGTGATGCTGACGCTCGTCCCTGCCGGGCGCATGATCATCGACCGGCGCCGCGAGGCGCGCGGCAAGTTGAAGGACCCCCGCCCGCTCGCCCAAGCGCTGCCCGGGGTGGAGCGGCTCGCGGAAGTACTGGGGACGAGCGTGGCCCGCAAGCCCGCGCCCTACATCCTGGCGGTCGCCGCCGTGTCGGTGGGACTGGGGTTCGCCGTCCCGAACCTCAAGACCGAGTTCAGCATCCGCGACATCCTGCCCAAGGACGGCACCGCGCTGAGGGACATCGAGACTCTGGACAGCGCTGTCGGGGGATCGACGGAGATGATCGGCGTTCTCACGAGGGCCGAGGCCACCGAGACCCGCACACTGCTGAACATCCAGGACCTGAGCCACGCCCTCGACGACGAATCACTCCGCCCCACGGCGGCGGCCGGTCCGCTCGAGCCGTCTTACGTGGCACTCGTGCAGGACTGGACCACCGACAGCGGGGAGCCCGGCGACAAGTACGACGCGGAACTGGCCGCGCTCTTCGAGGAGGCCTCTGAAGGCCTCCAGTTGGATGCCACCTTGATGCAGGAGTTCCTGGACAGGCTCGGAGAGATGGATCCTGCCCTGGCGCACGGGCTGGTCAACAATCCCAACGGCGTCGACACGGTGCTGCTGCAGTTCCCGGCCTACACGCGGACCCGCGAAGAATCGAAGCTGATCCAGCCCCAACTCGAGGAACTCTGGCTGGGTGACGACACCGCCATCACGGCGACGTCACCGGCCATCATCGCGGTCACCGTCGAGGACGAGATCACCGAGCGGCAGACCGAGGGGATCGCCGTGACCATCGCGGTGGCCTTCGGGGTCTTGGCCATCTTCTTCTGGGCCACGCTGCGCAAGCCCATTCTGGCGTTCATCGCCGTGGCGCCGATTGTGCTCGTGCTCATCTGGGTACTGGGCACCATGGCACTGCTGGACATCCCCTACTCCCTGGTCACGTCGATCATCACAGCCCTCTCGATCGGTATCGGCGTGGACTACACCATCCACGTGATCCATCGCTACCGGGAAGAGTTCACGCGCCTGCGCAATCCCGAGCAGGCGGCCATCGCGACGCTGAAGACCACCGGTTCGGCGCTGCTGGGTTCCGCGCTGACCACGGCGTTCGGGTTCGGGGTGATGGTGTTCTCGCCACTGCGGGGGCTGCAGCAGTTCGCCGTCACGGCCGCCCTGTCGATCGCCTACTCGCTGATCGTGGCGGTGCTGCTGGTGCCGCCGATGATGACGGTCTGGGGCGCCTATCAGAACATGAAGCTGCGCTCGCAGGTGCAGCGCATGTGGGACGACCTCGACGTGGCCGCCGACGAGATCCAGGCGAGCCACTAGCCGGACTCGGGCTCCTCCGAGCGGCATCCGGTCGAGGGCTCTGAACGCCGGCGACCCCGCTCGCTGTGCCGGCCCCCGGGGCCGTCTTTCAGGCAGGCACCTCGTGCCGGCGCTCGGAGACGACGAACTTCATCTTCTTGTCCGGGGACATCGACGGGAACGGGCTGATCTTCAACTCGTAGTCCGCCGGGGACATCTCGAGCGTGAAGTAGTGCGCGATCAGCAGCAGATTCACGATCAACTGCAGTTCCATCCACCGGAAGCCGAGACACGTGTGTGTGCCCAGCCCGTAGGGGGCGTATCCGGGGCTGCGATGTTCCGCGCGCGACGGCAGGTAGCGGTCGATATCAAACGTGAACGGATTGGGGAAGACATCGCTCATGTAATGTGAGGCGGTCGTGAAAATGTGGAGCCGTGACCCCTCAGGCAGTTCGTAGCCCTCGACGACGCACGAATTCATCACGTTCCGGATCGACGCCGGGACGATCGGATACATGCGCATGCACTCCATGACGAAGCGACGGGTGACGTCGGTCTCGGGTCCGGTGACGGCCTCGCGATCCGGATCGCCGCCGGCGAATAGGGCATCGGCTTCGCTCCGGATCCTCTCGTAGAGTTCGGGCTGGGTCGCCATGGCGTAGATGGCGAAGCCGAGCGCGTCACCGAGGTACATGGCGGCGAGCAGCGGCGCCGAGAGAGCGAATCGCAGATTCGACTCGGGGAGGAACTGCGGATCGCTGGCGTGCAGGCCCAGCAGTTCATCCGCAAGATCCCGAGGGCATCCCTCTCGCTGCGCGGGTGTATGCACGCTCTGGACCCGGTCCAGCACCACTGCGACGAGTTTCGCCCGGCGTCTCATTGCCGGGGTCTGCAGCATGAATTTGGGAAGAACCTTCGCGACGTGAGTGGTGAGAGCCCGTTCCTTATACGTGATCAGATCGTCGATGATGTCCTGCGAATCGATACTGACAGAGAGCGGCGACAGTTCCGAGTTGATCAACCGCCGACCCATCTGCGCCGCAGGCAGGATGTCTCCGGGAGCCCAATCCGAGATGTATTTCCGGGCATGGTGGATCAGGACATCCAGCCGCGATTCGAGTCGCCCACGTGCATAGCCCGGTTGCATAGCCTTGCGGAGGCGGAAATGATCAGCGCCATCCAAAGCAGGAATCAGTCCGGACGCACCGTAGACCTTCTCGAAGTCGACGAAGTAGTCCCTGGCTCTTAGGAACATGCGTCCATTCCTGTGAACCCAGCGGTTGGTCCGGGGTCCAGCCAGGAAGAGTAGGGGCTCCGCAAACGGAATGCGGACCTTGAAGATCGGGCCATATCCTTCTGCGAGATCCGCAAAGAGCGCGGGAAGGTTGCCGCCGCGAGTATGCGGATTGCGCAGCAACTTACGCAGTGACACAGTCGGAATCTTCTTGGCCAAGGCGGCACGTCGAAGCAACGGGCCGGCCAGGCTGTGCTCGATCGCTTCGGCGATGGACCGGCCGATCAAGTCCATCTTGCAGATGAACTGAACGCGTTCCTCCGACTCGTCATCGAGTTGGAAAATGAAGCGCAAGACGTCACACGTGTTCAGGAGGCAGATGATGATGACATCTCTCGGATCGGGAATCTCGTTATTGAAGAGCACCCTGCTGAGGCGGGTTGTGACGAACTCGGCCGCGGTCCCCCCCCCCAGGGAGCCGGCGTGGAGTTCCGCCTGCCAGCCGGTGCGAGCCAGCGTCCAGAAGTCGCCGTCGTGGCGTTCCAGGATCTTGAGTCCGACCAAGTGGTCCAGGGTCAAGTCAACGATGGACTCCGCACGGATCGCGAGCCGTTCGACCCAATACTGGGCGTTCCCGTTGCCCGATTCGGCGGCGATCTTCTCGAGAATGGGGTCAAGGACCGGATCGCCAATCTCTGTCTGATCCAGAAGGATCAGGGAGTCCATGTCCGTGTCGATGCGGGAGCGGAGCGACAGTTCGGCCAGGGCAGCGCCGGCAACGGCGCAGTTCAGATCCCAGCCGGGCACCTGGTGGAAGTAGCCACTCTCCTCGTTGAGGAGTGTCAGGATGAATTCGTCGACCAAACTCAGCGTCCGGGTCGCCACGGCTTCCGTAGAGACGGCCATCGGTCCTGCTCTCCGTACATCGTCCCGATATTCCAAGCTGCTTGAGCTTACTCCGTCGATGGTCAGTCTACTTCATCAGGTGGGATGAGCCCACGGCAGGGGACGAGGGCGAACGGCCGATCAGGAGCGGCACCGGGCGCACACTCGCGTGATGTCCACACCTCCCACGCTCCGCCGATCGCACCCCGGAACCCCTCATCCGTGGGGCCTCATCGCCGGTCGTGCCCTGGCGACCCACCTCCTGTGGTTTCACGAGTTGCCGATCCTCGTCACAGCCGGCATCGCCGTCGGTCTCGTCTACGCCCTCGCCGGCCGAAGGCGTTCGCACAGGAGCCGCTCGTCGCCGTTGCTAGCCTGAACGGAGCCGGACGCGCCGGATCCGCCGGAGCGAGGTGACGAGGGGCTGTAGCTCAGCTGGCTAGAGCACTTGCTTTGCAAGCAAGGGGTCGTGGGTTCGAGTCCCATCAGCTCCACCACGGGGGGTTTCAAGGTACCCCTCAGGGGTTCATATTGTGCAGGTATTCCCTGTACAATAGGGGTTTGGAAGTGCTTGACGTTGCGCGGTGCGCCGCTTAGTCTCCACGATCCGGTAGTAACAGAGGGAGTACCGGTCCAGCGGCCTGCGACACTGAGCGCCTCGGAGGGAGTACCGGTCCAGCGGCCTGCGACACTGAGCGCCTCGTTCGTGCGGACCGTAGAGCGACCGGGCCGCCACGGCGACGGGCGAGGTGGACACGGCCTCAGCCTCCTCGTGAAGCCGACGGCGACCGGGAGGCTGTCAATAACGTGGAGCCGGCGGCTCCGCAGCAACGCCAAGCCCGTCATGATCGGGCTGGGCAGCTATCCGGTCGTGCCGCTCAGCCGGCGCGCCCTCGCCCTCCTCGCAGAAGCCCGCGCCTGCGCAGATGTTAGCGCTAACAGCACATGCGTCCGGGCTGGTGTTCCCGTCCGCGACCGGACGCGCGACCTCATGAACCAATGGGCCGCCTACCTCCGAACAGCCGTCCCTAGTGTCCAGAGTCGGTCATTCGTTGAAGATACGTGGCGAGGGTCGCGAGGATGTCGTCGTCGCCTTCTCGGCGCAAAATTGCCGTTCAGGGCGGCTTTTTCGCGCACAGAAGGAGATGGCGCCCCGAGACCGTCACGGACGGCACGACCAAGCGAAGCACAATGCTGAACGAACCAACCACTCACGACACCAGGAGACAGACTGTCGATACTTAGATGACAGTGTCCGCGCGCCATCATCTTAGCCTGGATCCACCGATCGCAGACTTTCTTGGTGCATTTTTTCGTTGTATAGCCCAGGTTTCTCGACCAAGAACCGCAGGTGACGAGGACCACTCCGAACCGGTCAATCCGGCGGGATGGGACACTCACAGGAAGTGCCTCCCGATCCGAACCCGCAGCCGTTCGTGTTCACAGCCATTTGCCCAGGTCAGAGAGTCACTTCGGTGGATCCCTGCCCTTGAACCCAACCCACCGCCGGTGGATCCAGGCTTAGAGGCCGCGCGGATAGACCCTGACCAGGAGTTTTGGTGTTCGGCTGGCTCAGGCGCAATTGCTGGTGGGCGGGCTGGCAACGGGAATCGACGGAGATGACCGGTCGGTTGGGACGATCTATCCGCGCACGTTCTTAGCCTGGATCCACCGTTTCGGGGTTTGGTGGGGCTTGAGCGGCGGCCGCTGTGGTCGACGAGGCGCCCGGGTGTTCTGTGTTCGACTGTGTGTCCGTTCGGCGTCGGCGCCGCCGTCGCTAGCACCGGCGGGGACGCTCCGTGGGAGCAGCGTCGGTCGTGGCGTCCTCTACGGCCGTATCGGACGATGGCGGCGCGATTTCCTCCGTGGGCACCATGACGTCGGACTCCTCGGCGGCGGACTCCTCGGAGGCGGGCTCCTCACGGCGGGCTCCTCACGGGCGGGCGGACGTGCCGGCGGAGGTGCAGGCGGCTGCGGGGACGCTCCGTAGGTGCACGCGCCAGTGACGCTGTTCGTTACGGCCAGCACGACGAGGTGCAGGCGGCTGCGGGGACGCTCCGTAGGTCACGTCCGCGGGTCGGTCTCGATCAGGGAACCCTCACAGAAGGCAACCCCGTCTGCGGGTTTCTTCGATTGTGCCTTCGAGAGAGCGGCGATTCATAGTCGGAAACCTGGGCAACAGTCTCGTCCGGATTTCGACAACCTCCACACCAAGTGACAAATCGGTGGATAACAATCGGAAATCTTCTCTTTCCACAGATAATTACTCGATCTGCGCGGCTGCCCGTGCCGATGTCCGGCGGCGCGGGCACTCGCCTCGGCGGCGCGCGGCGAGCGCGGTGGGCACCCCGAGTCGGCCTCACCCGCCGGACCCACGGAGACGCCGCCTAACGTAAAGGCATGACACCAGACGATCACATCACCAGCGGACGCCCCGCGGTCGCACTCGGGGAGTTCGTTTCCGCCAAACCCGGCACCGGGCAGGCGTTGCGCTGATGGAGCACGACCGCCTGCAAGCGGAGAACGAGACGCTGCGACGGCGTCTCGCCCGACTGACCGAGGCCATCCTCAGCATCAGTGAAGACCTCGATGTCGACGCGGTCCTGGAGGAGATCGTGGACAGCGCCCGGTCGCTGACCGACGCCCGGTACAGCGCCATCACCACCCTCGACGACTCCGGGGATCTGCAGGACCTGCTCATCGCTGGCATGACACCCGAGGAAAAGCAGGCACTCATGAGCCTGCCGGAGGGCTGGGCACTGTTCGACTACCTGACGGGTTTTCGAGAGCCGCTGAGGATCGCGGATCTCGTGGCCCACACCAGATCGGTGGGGTTTCCCGACAGTCACCTGCCGGTCCGGACGTTACTGGGAACGCGGATCCACGACCGGGAGAAGCACATCGGCAACATCTTCATTGCCGAGAAGGAGGGCGGCGAGGACTTCACGCCCGACGACGAGGAAACCCTCGAGATGTTCGCCACGCAGGCGGCGATGGCCATCACCAACGCCCGCCGGTACGGGGACGAGCGGCGGACCAACGCCGACCTGGAGGCGCTCATCAACACGTCACCGGTGGGTGTCCTGGTCTTCGATGCGCAGACGCGGGACGTGGTGAAGTGCAATCGGGAGGCTCGCCGGATTCTGGGCGGCGTCCACGGGCACGACACCGCTCCGGAGCAACTCCTGAAGCAGACGACCTTCCGGTGGATCGACGGTCGGGTGATTCCGCGCCCCCAGGTTCCCCTTGCCCGGGCGCTGCGCGGGGGCGAGACGGTGCGCGCCGAGGAGATCGTGATCCAACGCGCCGACGGGGCGACGGTCACCACGCTCGTCAACGCCACGCCGATCCGATCCGACGATGACGAGATCATGTCGGTCGTCGTCACCATCCAGGACATCACGCCGCTGGAGGAGTTGGAACGGCTGCGTGCTGAGTTCCTCGGCATGGTGAGCCACGAACTGCGGGCACCGCTGACGTCCATCAAGGGCTCCGCCGCCACGGTGCTGGACGCCTCCGGCCCGCTCGACCCCGGTGAGGTGCGCCAGTTCTTCCGCATCATCGAGGAGCAGGCCGACCAGATGCGTGACCTCATCAACAACCTCCTCGATCTGACACGGATCGAGTCGGGATCCTTGCCGATCGCTCCCGAGCCGACCGATCTCGCAGCGGTGATCGATCAGGCGAGGAACGTGTTCGGAAGCGGCGGCCACCGCAACACGATCGAGGTCAACCTGATGCCGAACCTGCCACGAATCGTGGTGGACCGCCAGCGGATCTTGCAGGTCCTCTACAATCTCTTCTCGAACGCCTCCAAGTTCTCGCGGGAGTGGTCCACGATCAGGGTCAGCGCGTCGCTGGAGGACCCGCACGTGGCGGTTTCGGTCGCCGACGAGGGCGTCGGGATCGCCGCCGAGCACCTGCCGCGCCTGTTCAGCAAATTCTCACGACATTACGGCGAGGCCGGGGAGACGCACGTCGACGGATACGGCTTCGGCCTGGCGATCTGCAAGGGCATCGTGGAGGCGCACGGCGGCCGCATCCGGGCCGTGAGCGACGGTCCCGGCCAGGGCACGCGCTTCACGTTCACCGTTCCCGTGGTCGATGACACCACCGACCTCGTGACGGCCGAGGCCGCCCCGGTCGCCGCCGGCACCGGGCAGGCACCGCTGCCGTTGGGCCGTATTCTCGTCATCGACGACGACCCGCAGATACTGCGGTACATTCGCAACGCGCTCTCCGACGCCGGGCACTCGCCCGTTCTGACCGCCGACGCGAGCGAGGTGGACCATCTCCTCGAGACGGAGAGCCCCGACCTCGTGCTGCTCAACCTGGTCATGCCCGGAGCCGACGGGTTCGAGCTGATGAGACACATTCTCGGAACCCTCGACGTGCCGGTCATCGTCGTGTCGGGACGCGGCGGCGACCAGTACATCGCCAAGGCCTTCGAAATAGGAGCCGCCGACTACGTCGTCAAGCCCTTCTCGCCCACCGAGCTGCTGGCCAGGATCAGGGCGGCTCTGCGGCGACGGGCGGTCTCCCAGCAGACGGCCCCCTACCTGGTCGGCGAGCTGATGATCGACTACGTGGAGCGCAGCGTCACGCTCGCGGGGCGCCCGCTGAAGCTCACCCCGACCGAGTACCGGCTGCTCTTCGAACTCTCCAGCAACGCCGGACGGGTCCTGAGCTACGACCACCTGCTGCAGCGGGTCTGGGGTCAGGACTATGCGGCCGACGCGCAGCGTGTCCGCACCTTCGTGAAGGATCTGCGCCGCAAGCTGGGCGACGATGCCCGTGACCCCACCTACATCTTCACCGAGCCCGGCGTCGGCTACCGGATGGCAATCCCGTAGGTGTACCGGGCCATGACGTTGGCAACGCGTTGGTGGGTGGGGGGTCCTTGACGCGGTGAAGACCGCCGGATTCGCGGCCCAGCGGGAGGCGACGGACAGGAAGATCGAGACCTCGACGGATCGCCCCGACGCGCGCCTCAACAGCCTCACCGACGCCGTCGTGGGCCTCGCCGAGAGCGTCGGCCAGGTGAAGGGACGCACCGGAGTCCTCACCGCCGTCGAGTAGCCGCCGCGGCAGAGTCGGGGCCGGAGGGTGGCTCCGGCCCCGACTTCCACTAGATCGGGCAGCTCGCGTGTCGCGCTATCCACGCTCGCAGAGCACGTAGGAGCACTGCCACGACGTGTCCAGCTCACTCAGCCCGGATCCACCGACGGGGGTTGGGTTCGAGGGCGGGGGGGTCCACCGAGTGACTCTCTGACCTGGGCAAATAGCTGTGAACACAAGCGACTGCCGGGACAGATCGGGAGGCACTTCCCGTGAGTACCCCATCCCGCCGGATTGACCGGTTCGGGGTGCTCCTCGTTGCCTCCGGAACTTGGGGCGAAAAACTTGGGCTATACGACGAAAAAGATGCCCAAGATGATCTGCGGGTGGTGGGGGTGTTGGTGCCGGTGTCGGCGATGAGGCGTCGTGACCGCCCCGATCGGGTTCAGGGGCCGCGGGTGGTGGGGGTGTTGGTGCCGGCGGTGAGGCGTCGTGACCGCCCCGACTGGGTTCAGGGGCCGCGGGTGGTGGGAGTGTTGGTGCCGGCGGTGAGGCGTCGTGACCGCCCCGATCGGGTTCAGGGGCCGCGGGTGGTGGGGGTGTTGGTGCCGGCGGTGGTGGGCGGGGTTCGGGTGGGCGTGTCGGGGGGCCGGGCGGGGGGTTGGTCGCTGCGGTTGGGGTGTTCGTCGTGGCCGGGCCGGTGGTGGTCGTCGGTTTGGTGGTGGTGGGTGTGGCAGGGTGCGCAGAGGAGTTGGAGGTTGTCGATGGTGGTGTGGCCGCCGGCGGCGTGGGGGGTTCGGTGGTGGGCGTGGGTGTGTTCGGTGGGGGCGGCGCAGTGGGCGCAGCCCCCGTCGCGGGCGGCGAGGATGAGGCGTTGCGCGTCGTTGGCGTTGCGGGTGCGTCCGAGGGCGAGGTTGGTCCAGTCGGCGTTGAACACGCCGCAGTAGACCTCCGCGTCGAGGGCCTGTTGGGCGAGGAGTTCCGCGGACAGGGGGGTGCCGTCGTCGAGGCGCGGGTTGCCGAGGGTGTCGGCGGTGTGGTCGTAGTCGGCGAGGATCAGCAGTTGGGTGTCGGCGCGGGTTTCGCCGCAGACGAGATCGGCGAGCGCGTCGGCGGCGAGCTGGGCATGCGTGTGGTCCGCGGCGCCGTCGTGTTGTTTGCGTGAGCGGATCGCGGCGGCGAGCGCCTGGTTGATGCGCCGGCCGGTGAGGAAGTCGAAGCGGCCCCGCAGGTGCCACATGCCGTCGGCGCCGTAGTTGAAGGTGGTCTTGCGTTCGGCGCGCTGGAGGGCGTACTCGGCGTCGGCGGGTTCGCGGCTCTTCGCGGCCTGTTCGGCGGCGAGGTCCGCGTACATCTCTTCGCTCTGATAGGCGAAGGGATGCTTCGCGACGACGTCGGCGGGGTAGGCGCGGCACAGCTCGAGGAACTCGGTCTCGCTGCGGCGGTGCTTCTTGGGCGCCTCGCGGGCGATCACCCGGGCGTGGGAGAGGTTCACCTCGCCGGCGCGCATCGCCTCGAGCGTGTCGCTGTAGTCGTTGTCGTGGAGGTCCAGGGCGAGGCGGGCGTCACCCCGAGCCGCCACGGAGGTCATGCGGGTCATGTCCCCCAGCACGTGCGCGGCGCCCTGCGCGCCGTCGCGGGCCGCCAACTCGCCCACCGCCGCCAGGTACTCGCCGTCGAGGCGCGCCCGCGCTTCGGCGAGGTCCACGACCCGGTCCGCCAGTTCCCCGCCGGAGAGCTTGGCGGGATCTTTGCGCGACACCCGCACCAGCGCGCCGCAGTCCCCACAACCCACCCGCCCGGTGCCCTCGCCCCACTGATGCTGGGACAAGAACGTCGTCTCGGCGCCGGTTGCGGTGACCTCCGCGCGGCGTTGCGCGGGCAGGCCCCCCGCCCGGTAGCGCACCGTGAAACGACGACGCTCGGCGTCGGGCACCAGCGTGTCGCCCTCCTCGAGGTTGCGGCGCTCCCAGGCCACTTCGTCCCAGAACCGTTCCAGGCTCACCGGCTCGCGTCGCTGCGGTTCGAAGCTCACATGCCGCCCGCCGTTCACAAGTTCCATGCCTGTCATACTACCAACACCTGTACCACTAGTCAAGTCAATAGCCGGGAAACTTACGAAATCCACAGTAAATCCCCAGCACCAAGCAACGAGACCCCGAACACCGTCACCCAACCGCCCCCGAAACCGGGGAACTCAACCATCCAACCGTCGAACTCGCAACCCGGACCCACCGACGACGTCGCCCCGCCGCGGCAGCTCGCCGGCGCCGAGGTCAGCGCGGGTCGAACACGCAACCCGGACCCACCGACGACGTCGCCCCGCCGCGGCAGCTCGCCGGCGCCGAGATCAGTGCGGGTCGAACACGCAACCCGGACCCACCGACGACGTCGCCCCGCCGCCGCAGTTCGCCAGCGCCAAGGTCAGTGCGGGTCGAACAGGCAACCCGGACCCACCGACAACGTCGCCCCCACCGGCGCTGTGGGCTCCCGACGGGGCGACCCCCGACAGGTACCGATGACCTGCGCGCCCGAAGCCACACCGACCAGCAACCCGCCGAGCGCGGTCACCGATCCCCCACGACGCTCCCCACCACCAACACTCCCCGCCAACCTCCCAAGCGCCGCTGATCGCCGCACCGGACCACCTCGCCGTCGACCGCCGCCGCCGAACCGGCCACACCCGCACCTTGCGGCAGCGGCGAAATGGCCATCCACGACCGGACGCGGGGATGAGTACGTTCCGCGGCTCCCTTCGGGCCCGGTCATGTGGGTATCGCGACGGCAAAACGATGCTCGACCCTCCGAAGGGAGCCACCCATGACTGTCCACAACGCCGAACTCGCCCAGATCGGCCAAGCGAAACGCGACCTCACTAGCGAGGAGCGCGTCCAGTTCGACTTGATCTACGGGCAGCATCGCCGCGACCCCGCCATCGTGCACTTCGTCAGCCTGCTGGGCGGCATCGCTGGCCTTGACCGGTTCTATCTCAACCAGACCGGCGCGGGTTACGGCAAGTTGTTCACGTTCGGCGGGTTGTTCATCTGGGCGCTGATCGACGTGTTCGCGATCCGCGGCCACGCCGAGCAGTACAACGCCGAACTAGCCGAGCGAGTTCACACGACGCTCGTCGCGGCCCGGTGAGGGGTTAGCGGGTCAGTCCGAGGTGCTGTCGTCGTCGCTGTCGGGGATGGTGGCGACGAGCACCCTGCCGGCCCGCTCGAACAGGTCGGCGTCGATGAGGGGTTCCTCGTCGGGCAGGCACGCCACAGGCACCTCGGGGCCGCTCATTGCGGCAGACCGTCCTCAATGCGTTTGACCGCGTCCTGTAGTCCCGTCAGGCGCGGCCCGAGGTCATCGTCAAGACACCGATCGATGCTGTCGAGACGCTCATTCACGGCATTGAAACCCGCGCGCACCTCATGGGCAAGATTGTCCACCTCATGGGCAAGATTGTCCACGGTGCGGGCAAGTCCTTCGAGCGTGACCGTCTCCTCGTCTACTGCTGCCATCCCGTGACCTCCGCGTTATCTGTCCACAACGCTAGCAGGTGCCAGCGATGCTACCTGTGTCACATATGCGATATCTGTGTGCTCGCGCGGCATAGGCCCTGGTCACGGGCCTAGCTTATTCCACCAACCCGCTCAGAACGGGTCGCCAGCGGGCACCGTTGCCCGCTGCGCGGTGAGGTCGTCCCACGTCAAGCGGCGACCGCTCATCGCCTTCGCCGCGGTGCCCATGCGGGTCAACACGTGCTCGGTGCGGTGGTTGTAGCGGAACGAATGCTCGTCCACGTAGCGGGCCAGGTGGTCGTCGGACCAGTAGTGGTACGTGCCCAAGTAGGTGCGCTTGAGCAGCGACCAGTAGTTCTCGATCCCGTTCGTCGACACCTTGCCGCGCACGTACTCGCCCGCGGTGTGCATGACCCGGCCGTGCTCGAAGCCGAGTGCCCGCAGCGGGTCATATCCCCGGTGGCCGTCGGTGAACACCGCTGCGCCCGGCCGGGCGACGCTCGTCACGATCCCCGTCAGGGTACGGGCGGTCGTGTCGGAGACCGGGCGAGCGGTCACCTTGCCGCTGTCCCGGTCCTTCACGCCGACGACGGCGGCCTTGTCCACGCCACCGCGGCCGGTCAACTGGGCTCGCTTGTGGGCGTGCATGTTCTTCGCCTTCCCGCCGATGTAGGTCTCGTCGATCTCAACAGGCCCGTCGAATCCGGGGAACGCGCCCTCGCGCAGCGCGCTGCGAATCCGGTGGCCGACGTGCCACGCTGACTTCTGCGTGATCCCCAAGTCCTGCGCCAGTTGCACCGACGAACGCCCCTTCGGGTTCGCCAAGATCAGGAACAGTGCGAGCAGCCACGTCTGCGCGCCCAGCTTCGAGCCGTGCATCACCGTGTGGCTCATCGCAGAGAAGTGCTTGCGGCACGCCCGGCACCGGTACGGCATCGGCCGACGGCTCGCCACGGTCGCGATGTTCGTGCCATCGCAGTGCGGGCACTCGGGGCCGTCCGGCCAGCGCCACGCCTCGAACTGCGCCTCCGCGGCCTGGTTGTCCGGGTAGCGGCGGAAGAACCCCGCCAGCGACATCCCGTTGTTGACGATCTCAAACGCCTTACTCATACCTACAGTATGGCAAGGGGGTGTGACAGTGCTAAACCGCAGGTCACCCGCCGTTTCGGCTAGCCACGTATGTAGTCACCTTGACGAGGTACCAGATCGTGGCCGGGACCAGGAGATAGACGCAACTGACGACTGCGAGCGTGTCATACCACTCCGGCACATCCGGACTGCCGATGCTGAAGTTGGCGAGGAGCACGATCCTGATCACCAGGAACGCGAGAGCTGCAAACGTCACCAGATAGACGAATCTCCGCCACACCGGAACCGGGAATTGCCTGGGCAGTCCCGGCGCCTTCCGTGCTGCCACGCCGCCCCGGAGTCCACCTTCCTCTGTGCCACGCGGGCCCAGGTCGACCAGCCAAATCGCACCGTCCGGGACGCTCCCCGGGCTGCTGTATTTCCCATGCCTCTTGCCGGAGAAGAGAGGGTCCCTCGAGAACAACGTGACGACCGGGAACGGCTGCGCCCTGGATTGCCCGGGTGCCGCATAGACGTCGAAGCAGCGGACAGGATTCCACCGGTGTGCAAGATCCTCGGGTGAGCACACGACGACCGTTCGCCCGGTCGCTGCCGCGCCGAGGACCATCGAACGTATGAAATGACGCCGGCTCTCGCCATGGTCCAGGGAGATATTGAGGCGGTACCCGCCGGCAGTGAACGCCTGCCGGTGGCGCGCATCCTGCTGCTGCCGCACAATCGTCGACTCCGGCACGATCTCGCAGTCCGTGATCGCGAAGGCAGGCTTCGGGTAACTCGGACCGAGGAAGAACAGCCGTGGATAGACCCACAGATCCGACAGCCGCGACATTCCCAGGTTGTACTCCAACGGGATTCTCCGGAGCCGGCGGATCTCCTCCGGATCGATCCCCCGGACAGGCCGGAGACAACTGACGGAGCGCAGCGCTTTGCGGAGTCCTCCGGGCCGCGACGGATCATGCAAGTACCGGCGGATCCGATCAGACGCTCTGCCTTGCCTGTTGCGAGAGCCGAACGCATTCCGGAGAGACCTGACGGCCGACGGCACGACGGGTGCCAACGCGATGAGGAATTCCGGCCTGAATTGCCAGATTCCGTCTGTGGATGTCTGCGCCAGAATCGCCCATCCGTGCATGCCAAGATCCCCTTACCCATTGGTGATCCCGGCGGCCCTAATGACCGCCTTCGTCAGTGGCCGGGGGCGAGGGGTATGCGGCGGCGGAAGCAGGGGTCTACCGCTGCCGCGCACCTGATCACCCGCTGCGTGCGTGATCGAGAGAGGTGCGCAGGGCCGGGGACACCAGCCCGGCGACACCTCGCCTCAAGTGGCGGCCGTGGCGGCAGCGGATCGTGGCGGCACGGCCATTCGGCGTCGGGTCACAGGCTTCCCGCGCCGCGATCCGGAGCGGCTCCGCGGCCTGGATTCGTTCTGTCAGGGGGAAACTTCGTCAAATCGTACCATCGGCAGCCCCGGCGAAACAACAGACCGACGCAGACACAACCATCCCGAGTTGGCGAAGGGGCGACCGGAGGGTCCGCCCAGTCCCGTCCCTCCGGATCGGGTCGATCAAGGCCGCTGTGAGCGAGACGCGTTCTGCCGAGAGTTCACTTCGCAAAGAGATCGCTCGGCAAGCGGAGCGCAGTGGGCTGCATCGCGAAGCGACAGCAGAAGCGATGAGCGTCGGAGCGCGCTCGGCGGATTGAGCGGACCCCCAGACCCAAATGCCCCATGACGGTCAGGAGACGACCCGGTCGGCGCCGGGCACGTGCATCGCGCGACTCCTGTCGGCCGTACGTCGACGGCGTCGATCGACAAGCACGAGGAGGGCAACCGCCACTGCGGCGGAAGCGGTCGTGACGATGGCGGCCATGTCCACGGCCTTCGGCACCGCCCAGCGCACCTCGGTGACACCGCGGTTCGCCCAGACGACCAGATGCCCGGGGCCGCCCTTTCGCACCGGGGTGCCATCCACAGATCGCCAATCCAGATCCCAGGGGACGCGCAGCCACGCCCAGCCCGCCGTCTCCGCTCGCACGGTGAGGCGTTCGCCGACAGCGTGCAGCGTGACACCCTCGGCCGCCGGCTCATGCTGGCAACGCCCGAACTAGGTTTGCTTGCGTCGCTCGTGAGTTCAGCGGGTTCACAGCGGCGTTCCGACAATCCGCGAATTGGCCAGTAGCGATCACGGCCGAGAACGGCGCTTAGCGTATGGCTTCTGGGGTTTTGCTGGCATCGAGGTGCACGGGTAGTCCTTCCAACTGCTTGCGGGGATTCGGAACTCGATTCCTGACAGCGAATCCATCAGCAATGCAACGGGTTGTCGTTGCAGTCCACCTTCCCGTTGACTGTGGCCATTGGAAGCATCTACGTCTGCCACTCCCCTGCTCTCCACGACCGCGCCGCCAGCTAATTTCGTTGTACCGAGCCAAGAGGTACTCCGGGAGCGCGTGCCGTAGCAAGTACTCGATAGTGAGTGCGGTCAGAAAGGCAAAGGTGGCTATGGCAGGACCGTCATACCATTCGAGCCCGATCGGCCCACCGATGCTGAAGTTGACTACCAGCACGAACCGGATCACCAAGAGCACGGCAACCACAACCGTCAACAAATAGACAAATCTCCGCCATAGTGGCACCGGGAATTGCTTCGGCAGTGCGGGCGAACCCCGTGATTCCTCATCGCTCTGAGCTTCACCTTGCTCTGCGCCACGAGGACCCACGTCGACCAACCATATCGCGCGATTTGATACGCTCGTAGGTGTGCGGTACTCCTCGTGGCTCATCCCAGAGAATAGAGGGTCCCTCGAGTACAAGACGAGACATGGGAACGGCAAAGCCTTAGATTTCTTGGGTGGGGCGTATACGTTGAAACGCCGCACAGGATTCCATGGGTGAGCAAGTTCTTCGGGTGAGCACACGACGATAGTTCGCTCGCCGGTCAGTGTACCGGCACGCATAGATCGCATGAAATGTCGTCGGCTCTCACCGGGATCCAGCCAAACGTAGAGGCGATACCCGCCCGGCGTGAACGCATGCTGATGGTCTGCGTCCTGCTGCTGATGGACGAGCACTGACTCGGGGACAATCTCGAAACGCGTAACCGCAAAAGCCGGCTTCGGATACGTCGGCCTGAGAAAGAAGGCGCGGATGTATACCAATATGTCCGTCAGTCGCGAGATCCCCAAGTTGTATTCCAGTGGGACTCGCCGGAGTCGGCGGATCTGCTCCGGATCCGTCCCCGATACAGGCCTCAGGTGACTCGCACTACGCAATGCCCCTCGGAGTCCTGAAGGCTCAGAGGGAGTAGACAGGTCTCGACGAGTCGTCTTGAGTCGTTCGCATCGACGACGAATCCAATTCCAGACAGCCTTGGGGATTGGTGCGGAGAGGGGTAGCAGCAACACGAGAATTTCTGGCCAGAATGCCCAGATCTGGGCTGTGGATGTGTCGGCCAGAATCCACCATTCTTGCATTCGGATCTCCACTCTCTCTTTGTGATGTCGGCGGTGTTGCGGGCCGCCTCGCTCAGCGGTCGCCTCTTGTCCTTGAGGATGTTCCCGAGGAACAGCGCCGCCAGCACAGCCATCGTCGCCAGCAGCCTCAACTCGCCGACCTGGCCGACGATGTCTTCCACGGGTTGCTCGGACTCCCTACAGATCGGTTGGGCGTTGGATGGTCTTCAGCATCTCGGATTGCGGGTGCTGTTCTCAGGGTCGTTGCTCATCCGGTTTCGAGCACGTCGGTCGGGCGGTGGCGACGGAGTGTGTGCTGAGTCGGGGATGGCAGGGACCGGTGGAACCGCTGGATCCTGGATTCCGGCCTTCGCCGGAATGACTGCTGGGGGCCGGAATGACTGGTGGGGGCCGGAATTGTGGGTGGGGATCGGAATGGTGGGTTGGGGGTTTTGGTGGGTTGCTTGTGTGGCCTGGTGGAGGTGTGCGGCAGCGGGGAGGGCTTTCCTCGCTGCCGCACGCCTGATCACGCACGTTGTGCGTGATCGAGAGAGGTGTTTGAGTCTCAGGTGTCGCGCCCTGGGAACTCACCTCGTCTCGAGTTGGCGGAGGGACCGGAGCCGGGGGTGTCTAGTGGGTCGCCGGCCCCGGCCCCTCCAGGTCTTGTTGCCCTCAGCGGTGCCGCCACCGGGAGTGGCGGTGGCGGCTCACCTCCCGTCGAGTGGGGTTCGGGCGTCGGGGGCCGGAGGCTTGCTCCTTTCGTGACGCACACCGTGCTGTGGACCGCTGCCGGAGACGACCCGATGGGCCGCTGGGGAAGTACGGACATCGCCGACGGCGGACAGAGCCGGAACCAACCCTCCCGCAGCGACGGACGACGCCGAGGACGCACACCATGCTGTCGACCGCTGCCGGAGACGACCCGATGGGCCGCTGGGGAAGTACGGACATCGCCGACGGCGGACCGAGCCGGAACCAACCGTCCCGCAGCGACGGACGACGCCGAGGACACACACCATGCTGTCGACCGCTGCCGGGACGACCCGGTGGGCCGCTGGGGAAGTGCGGACACCGCCGACGACAGACAGAGCCGGAACCAACCCTCCCGCAGCGACGGACGACGCCGAGGACGCACACCGGGCTGTCGACCGCTGCCGGAGACGACCCGATGGGCCGCTGCGGAAGTACGGACACCGCCGACGACAGACAGAGCCGGAACCAACCCTCCCGCAGCGACGGACGACGCCGAGGACGCACACCGGGCTGTCGACCGCTGCCGGAGACGACCCGATGGGCCGCTGCGGAAGTACGGACATCGCCGACGACAGACAGAGCCGGAACCAACCCTCCCGCAGCGACGGACGACGCCGAGACGGCCGGTGTGCGGCAGCAGGAACTCAGCCACTGCCACACACCGGGCGATCAACTAGTGGTCTGTCGTCGAAGTAGCGGTGCGGTCGTTCGCGGTGATTCGCGCTGGTGATCGAGGTGCTCGTTGTGTTCGAGCCATCTCATCAAATCCGCGACAGACCACTAGTGTCCTGAGCGATTAGTTCGTTTAGTATTCGGAGGATTGCTGCAGCGAGCTGGCCTGCGCAAATGCGAATAGCGGGGCCATCGAAACGCCAGCGAACTTCCGACTCGGGACACTAGCGGACTGCCGCGTCCGACTCGCTGAGGGCAGCGAGCGGCGCCGCGCACGAAAGTCCCCCTCGCTACGACTACGTAACCTTGACTAGGCATCCTTCCGTCACCGGATCATTGAACGCCTCCAGCCAGGTCTCCGCTGTGAAAGTGCCTGGTGCCATGTACTCCCAATTTACAGCGAGGTCATCAATATCCCCGTACGTAATCTTTAAGCGGTCACAGTCCTCCTTGTACTCATTGGACCGGGCCAGGAATATGGCCGCTGTTAGCGTGTCATCTGTCGGTGGATCAGCAGCCGCCTTGTTGGTGATTCTGTTTCCAGCGAGTTTTGCGGCTGTCAAGCGGGCGCTGCTATCCGTGATCTGCTCAGCGGTTTCGTCCACAACGCCCTGGACGAGGACGACTGCTAGGGCGGCCAGGCCGGCTACGGCGGCGACGATTAGGAGCCATTCGAGGGTTGTTAGGCCGCTCTCGTCGGCTCGGCCGCGGCGGAGTTTGCGCCGGATGGACTTTGTCCGCCGTCCGAGCGCGCTCTTGGCTGCTTGTTCTTCTGCCGTTGCCTTGCCTTCCATCATTGCCTGTCCTTTCGCTTTGGATTGATGGTCTTTGAGAATGGGTGTCACCGCTTGTCCTCTCTTGTGCCGTTCGGTGTGTTCGATGGGAGTCGTTGCCCGTCCGGTCGGCGGTCGCGGCGGCGCGGTGCGTGCGGGAGGGCGCGGGGCGAGGGCGTCGAGGCGAGGTCTGGGGGCATCAATTGATCCCGGCTATGCCGCCGCCGGTGAGGGAGGTGAACGGGGGGTAGACGAGGATGCCGGCCAGGCCCAGGGCGATGCCGGTGGCGGGGACGACGATGATCTGGGCGCGGCGGGCCGCCTTCTCGCGCTCGGTGGACATGGTCTCCTTCCAGAGCGTGTCGGCGGCGCTGAGGACGGCGTCGGAGATGCGGGTGCCGCGCTGGGCGGCGAGGCCGAGGGCGGAGGTGACCGACGTGAGGCTGTAGATCCCGTAGCGCTCCACGAGGTCGACGAGGCCCTCCCAGGGCTGGCGGCGCTCCTGCTGGGCCGCCAGCAGGAACCGGTACAGCAGCCGCCAGTTGGGCCGGTCGCCGGCCCGGGCGGCCGCCAGCATCGCCGTCGACGGGTCCACGCCGGCGGACACCTGCTGGGCCACCAGCACCACCCAGAGGCGGACGATCCTGTCGAGTTCGACCCGCGCCTTGCGGGCGGTGTCGCGGACGCCCATGAGCGGCAGGACCCAGCCGAGCGCCGTCGCGATGGCGGTGACCACGATCGTGCCCACGAGGCCCCGCCCCAGCAGCATGCTGAGGATCAACCCGGCGACGGCACCGCCGACGAGGCCCCCGATGCGCTGGCGGGCGAACTTCTCGGGCGGGATGCCGGCGAGGTACAGGTTCTGCTCCTCGCCCTCGGACACGGTGGGCAGGGCGTCGCGCAGGGACGGGCCGGGGCGCGGCGTGGCCTCACCCCGGCGGCCGACGACGATCCCGGCGACCAGCAGGCCGAGGCCGGCGAAGAAGGCGAGTCCCGCCAGGATGGCGGCGAGGCTCATATCGGATCCTTCGCCCGGCTCTCCCGACGGGGGGGCACCAGGATGGAGTTCTCCTCGCGGACCACCGAGTGCCGCACGAGGAACGTCGTCGAGAGCAGCAGCAGCAGCGCGATCGCCACGAGCACGAGCTGGCCGCCGCCGCGGTAGGGCTCGAAGTAGGCGGGGTTGTTCCGGTACATCACCAGCACCACCCCGCCGGCGAGGCACAGCAGGGCGATGGTCTGGGTCCAGAGTTGCACGACCGACTCGGTCTTGGTGCGGTGCAGGTCGACCACGTCGCCGATGCGGGAGCCGAGGTCCAGCAGGGGGCCGATCACGGTGCCGCCGGAGAGGGCCGCCATGCGCAGGCCGGCCGCCACCTCCGGCTCCCAGACCTTGCCCGCGGCGGCGAGCTCGTCGAGGGCGGCCTCGATGCCGTGCACCTCCGCCGTGACGGCCACCTTCTCCACGGTGGCGGCGATGGGGCGCGGGGCGTGCCCCACGCTGCCGCGCAGCAGGTCGGCCATGCCGGCGCCGGCGCGGGCCATCTCGGCGAGCTGGCGGGTCCACAGCTGCCAGGCCTCCGCCTCCCGCGACTGCCGGCGCCGCCGCCGGGGCGCCGCCATGAACGGCGGCAGCAGCACGCCCAGCCCGCCGACGAGGACGGCCATGCCCAGCAGATCGGTCGCCGCGTAGCCCCCCACCATGCCCAGCACGCCGGCGACGATCTGCACGACGTGCAGCCCCTCGAGGCGCCTCTCGCCCCTGGGCCGGGCGGCCTTGGCGCGGGCCTCGGCACGCTCGGCGGCAGCGGGCCGCTCGCGGGTCAGCACGCCGGTGAGCGCCAGCACCACGACGGCCAGGCCGGCGGCGAAGATGAGGCCGAAGATCACGATGTTCATCGGCGACACGCCCCCGCAGGGCCGTTCGCCGGCCGCGCCTCGCTGCGCCGGCCGATCGTGTCGGGAATGCGCGCCACCCGCGGGGCCGTTCCCCCGCCGGGCTCTCGCGGCGTCGTGCTCACGCGGTCCCCCCGTCGGCGGCACCCCAGCGGGCACTCTCGCGGCGTCGTGCTCACGCGGTCCCCCCGTCGGCGGCACCCCAGACATCGGCGGGCTGCGACTCGGGCGGCACCTCGGGCACGATGCGCAGCGGGGGCTGGAAGTCGTCGGCCTCCGCTGCGGTCCGCTCGTCGCTCAGCAGTGACTCCAGATCGGCGGCCACCGCGGCGAGCCGCTCGGCGAAACGCCTGGCGCCCCGCCCGCCGCCGGCTGCCTTGCCGGTGCCCGGCAGGCGCAGAATCTTCTCGTCGTCGATGACGGGGAGCCTGCCGGCGACGTGCAGACCCGTGGCGATCCGGAGTTCGTCGTCGCCGTAGGGCGACGAGCCCTCGACGAGCAGCAGGCGGTGCTGGGGGCCGAGGCTCAGCAGGCCCGCCTCGCGGCACAGCAACCGCAACCGCATCACCTGCTCCTCGTTGGCGGCGACCCCGAGGATGACGACGGTCGGTGCGACCCGCAGCAGCGGCAGAAGGCGCTCGTCATGGTGCAGCAGCACCGAGGCGACGACCACGCGCCGCTGCGCGTTCAGCGCCAGCAGGTCGGCGGCCCGATCCACGAGCCAGGCTGCCGCATACCCCGCACCGGTCACGTTGAACGGCGCGAACAGGAGCCACAGCGCATCGCCGGAGCCCCCCAGGCTGTAGGAGTGCGCCGCCACCGACTCCAGCGTCGGCGGCTCGCCGGCGGCGATGAGCGACGGCACACCGCGCACCGCCGGGGAGAAGTCCGATCGCACCACCGTGCCGAAGCGCTCCGCCAGCGCCGTGGCGTCGAGATCGGCGTCGACGAACAGCACGTCGCGGCCGGCCCCGCTCCAGCACCGGGACAGCGCCAAGGCGACCGACCCGGCGTCGAGCTGCACGCCCCGGGTCGAAACGAGGGCTAGCACGGGCTCACCGTCGAGCGCTCGCGGGCGCTCGCGGGCGGGACCTGCGCAGCGGTGACACGGGCCCGCGGCCGGGCGGGGGACCCTGCCCCGCGGCCGGGCGCGGGACCTGCGCAGCAGTGAGACGGGGCCGCGGCCGGGCGGGGGACCCTGCCCCGCGGCCGGGCGCGGGACTTGCGCAGCGGTGACACGGGCCCGCGGCCGGGCGGGGGACCCTGCCCCGCGGCCGTACGTGCCGCTGTGACACCGGCGGCGCACAACACGCGCCGCCTTGATCTCATCTGACTCTCAGCGCAGGAATGCAACCGGGTACCTCCGTGGCACGACGAACTCCCAACGATCGACGACCCGAGACTTTAGCGCCTCAGCCGAGAAAACATATGTAGACCCCTCCATGTTGTCGATAAATCATGGGGAAGCCAATATGTTCCACAGCGCACACCGCCCCGACCCCTACTGCACCACGCACTGCACCTGCGCCTTCGAGGACGTGGCCCCGGCGGCGTCGGCCGCAGCGGCGGCGGTGGCGTCGAAGGCGGGGCCGCCGCCGGTGGCGCGCTCGAAGTTGCCGGCCGTCACCACGACCGATGCGTCGCTGTAGGTGATGCCGATCCTGGCGCACCGCCCGGTGAAGTAGCGCTCCCAGTCGTACCACGTGGGGTAGTCGTCGGCCGATGCCTCCTTGGCGTCGTCCTCGACCTTCGCGGCCAGCAGCCGGGCGGCGACGAGGCGGGCCTCGCTGTCGACGATGCGGTCGCCCGTGTCCTCCACGGTGCGCACAACGAGAACGACCGCGAGCGCGGCGATCGACGCCACGGCAGCCACGATCAGCAGCCAGGACAGCGTGGTGAGGCCCTGCTCGCCGCGCCTGGTGGAACGCACCCCGCCCGGTGCCTGTGCCACTATGGCCCCGTGATGGCCGGGGGTCTGGTGCTGGCGGCGGTGGGCGCGTGGACCGTGGTGGGTGTGTACACGTCGGTCACCGACCTGCGCCGGGCGATCATCCCCCGCCGGGCCGTGTGGGGCGGCGGGGCGGCGGTTGCGGCGCTGCTCGGCGCCGCCGCGGGCGTGCTGGGCGATCCGCTGAGGTTCGCCTGGGCCGCCGTCGGCGCTGCCACGGTCGGTCTGCTCCTGGAGGTCATCTACCGCCTGCTGCCGGGCCGGATCGGTTTCGGCGACGTGCGCCTCATCATCGTGAACAGCCTGCTGGCGGGTTGGTGGGGCGTGCAGTGGTCGTGGTGGGCGCTGTGCGCGGGTGCGGTCGCCGAGTGGCCGGTGGCGCTGGTCACCGCCGTCCGGCACGGCCGCACGGCGAAGGTGCGCTGGGCGCCGGGCCTGGTGGCCGGCGGCGCCGCCGTGCTGGCCTACCTCCTCCTCAGCGCCGGCCCGACCGGATAGCGCCGGCGTGACATCTCGACGAGATCCGGCGAGATCACGCTCTGCCTCCGCAACGCCGGCCCGACCGGATAGCGCCGGCGTGACATCTCGACGAGATCCGGCGAGATCACGCTCTGCCTCCGCAACGCCGGCCCGACCGGATAGCGCCGGCGTGACATCTCGACGAGATCCGGCGAGATCACGCTCTGCCTCCGCAACGCCGGCCCGACCGGATAGCGCCGGCGTGACATCTCGACGAGATCCGGCGAGATCACGCTCTGCCTCCGCAACGCCGGCCCGACCGCTCAGCCGGAGAACGCCGTGCGGCCCGCGGACTGCGACAGCACTCTCGACGGGGGGTTGGGGGCGGCCAGCCGGACCGGTACTCCCTGCGCGTCGACCACGTCGAGGCGCGTTCCGCAGTCCTCGGGCCGCAGCGGGTTGTCGGGATCGAACGTCTCCTCGTTGGCGGTGATACTCAACCGGGCGATGGACTCGCCGCCCATGCGCAGCCCGTCGGGCCAGACCTGCGCGGCGGCCCAGCCGGCGTGGGCCCAGTCGGCGACCAGCGCCACGTGGGCGGCGTCGAGCACGATTTCCCGGTCGGGGATGCCGCACGGCGGCGCCAGAGGATTGGTCGCGGTCGACAAGGAGTCGCTGTAGAAGCCCCGCAGCGAGTTGATGTCGATGCCGGCGTAGCCCAGATCGGCGAGGATCGGCTCGATGATGGCCTGGCAGCGCTCCACCAGCACGGCGTCGCCGCTGATGCACTCCGGGGGGAACCCCTCGATGGCGCCCGCCGGCAACTGCTCGCCGTCGCGCCACGCCACCGTCAGCGTCGCCAGGTCGGCCGCCGCCTCGTTCATCGAGGCCTCCGCCGCCATGCGCTGGGGTCCCGCCAGGGCCACCACCGCGGCGAACGCCGAGACCGGCACCATCAGCACCACCCACAGGCTCAACGCCCCGCCGGACTCGTCGCGCCGCCGCCGGGCGGCCCGGCGGCGCCAGTGGCGGCGGGCGGCAGCAGCGGAGGGAGCAGCAGCGGAGGGAGCAGCAGCGGAGGGAGCAGCAGCGGAGGGAGCAGCAGCGGAGGGAGCAGCAGCGGAGGGAGCAGCAGCGGAGGGAGCAGCAGCGGAGGGAGCAGCAGCGGAGGGAGCAGCAGCGGAGGGAGCAGCAGCGGAGGGAGCAGCAGCGGAGGGAGCAGCAGCGGAGGGAGCAGCAGCGGAGGGAGCAGCAGCGGAGGGAGCAGCAGCGGGAACGACAACAGGAGCCGCGGCGGGGGTGGCCGGCGCACCAGCGGCCGGGGCGGCCGGCGCAGCGCCGACCGTGGCGGCGGGCGTGGCGCTCAGCACGTCCACGCCTCCCATTGCGCGGCGGCGGAAGGGGGTTCGCCGAGGTCCACCAGCCCGGCCTGCGGCGTGGCGGACAGCACGGCGGGACCGAGCGCCGCGGCGTACACCCGGTCCAGGCGGTTCGGCCACAGCGCCGCCAGCGGCCCGAACACCTCGCCGGACACCACGACCCGCACCCACCCCGGATCGCCGCGCTCGCCGGGTCTGTCGATCGAGCCGGACCCGGTGGTGCACCAGTTGCTCTGCACCACCGCGGCGCCGGGGGACCACCAGCGCCAGCCCGTCCTCGTGGCGGCCGCCCGTGCCACGGCGTCCTGCGCGGCGGCGGCCATTTCGGCGGTGGCGGGGTGCGCCACGTTGACATCGGTGTAGGGGCCCCGGCCGACGGGGTCGGTGAGGAAGTCGGCGTTGGCGGCCGAGCGCCACGCCGCCCGCAGCCCCGCCGATGCCGCCACCTCGGCCTCCGCCCCGGCGTTCACCACGATGAAGGTGTGCACCAGCAACAGCAGGATCGCCACGATGAGCGTCGGCCACAGAATCAGGATCACCAGCGTCTCGCCGCTCTCGTCGCGGCGGCGTGCGGGGGGGCGCCGGAGATATGTCACGCGAAACACGATACTCAACATCGGCTGTGTAGAGTTGCGCACCGGTCTCGCCGGTCGCGGTCCTGTGCACACGATGTGCCCGGCCTGCCGCGCGGCCGGGCCGGAGACCGGTTCGAGGTATACAGGAGGAAAATGTCGATGCGGACCAGATTCTTCGCAGCAGCGGTGGCCGTGATGGTCGCCGTCGCACTCGTGGCCGCCGCCTGCGGCGGTGATGACGGCGACACGCCGGGGGCAACACTTCGGGCGCCGGCACCGGCGCCGGCGCCGGCAGGTGCGGGCGACGAACCCCCACCACCGCCCGACGAACCCCCACCACCGCCCGACGAACCCCCACCACCGCCCGACGAACCCCCGCCACCGCCCGACGAACCCCCGCCACCGCCCGACGAACCCCCGCCACCGCCAACAACGGCCGCGCCCCCCGAACCGCGGCCGGACGGGCCGCCGCACACCGCTCGGATGCCGTGGGGCCTGTTCAACCTCGCCGATCGGATCGCCGCCAAACTCGACGCCGGCGAGACGCTGAACTTCGTGCTGTCGCTGGAGGCGACGGGGGTGCCCGCCGGGGTGGCGCTCGACGACGGCTGGTCGCGGGGCGCCGCGGAGGCGGCCGGCGAGCACGGCGCCGAGATCGCGGCTCGCGTGGTGGGCCCCATCGAGGGCGACGTGGCCGCTCAGGTGGCGGGCCTCGAGGTGCTCATCGACGCCGGCGAGATCGACTGCCTGGGCGTCCAGGCGGTCGACGCCGACGCCCTCGTCGATGTCGTCAACAAGGCCGTCGACGCCGGCATCCCCACCGTCACCGTCGGCGACGACACCCCGTCCGCGAAGCACTTCACCTTCTACGGGCTCGACGATCTGGCCGCCGGTACGTTCGCCGGCCGGGTGGCCGGCCAGTGGGCGACCGACAAGCGCATCCTGATCCGCAGGGCCGCCGTCCTCAGCGGCGCCGCCGAGGAGCGCTGGGCGCAGGACCGGATGCGGGGCTTCATCGACGGCCTCACCGAGTTCCTGCCCGACATCGACTTCGCCAACGGCCCCGCCGACGTCGAGTCACACGGCTTCGACCCCGACGTGGCCTACAGCGCCGCCGAGAACTGGATATTCGACAACCCCGACGTGGACATCATCTTCCATACCGACGAGGGCACCGAGGCCGTGGCGCGGGCCATCGGCACCAACCTCCTCTACGGCGACGTGTACACCATCGGGTTCCACATGTCCCCGCTGCTCGGCGACTACATCTACGAAGGCGTCGTCATCGCCGCCCTCATCGAAGGCGACTCCAACCAGGCCTACCACGGCGCCCGCGGCTGCGGCGACTTCCTGCTCGCAGGAAGCCTCGAGACGGGCCACGTCGTCCTCGACCCGCTGGTGGCGAGCCGCGACAACCTCGAGGACGTCGACTGGACCCTCGCCCAGAACCGCTGACCGGCCCCCGCGCCCGCCCGGATGCGGACCGGGCCGCCGGGCAACGGGTTCCGGCCCTCGCCGGAACGACGGCGGGCAGGCGGGCTGCCAGATGAGTAGTTCCAAACGGGAGCGCTGTCGGGCATATGGCGATGAGGTGGGAGGACACCGCAGTGCTCCCGCGCCGGCCCGGCCTCCCGGCGATCGTGGCATGGTCTGACAGCCTCAGGCGACCTCCTCCGCGCCGTTCAGTCAATCCAAAGTCCGGGGACGGTTGTGGGCACCACGGGCGACGGAACGTCTGTGTCGCGCCCTACCGTCCCGTCAGAGGCGCCGAGGGCGGCCATTTCCTCCAAGGCGAGGCGCGCGAGGCGCCCGGTGCGGTCCCCGGTGAACCTCCGGAGGGCCACGGAGCGGGCGTGGGCGTCCACCTCGATGAACAGGGGACGCAACCTCCGGATCCACTCCCCGATGAGTCGCTCCTTGTCCTCAGCGTCCACCTTGGTCGGCACGAGGAGATCGGCGGCATCGAGCGCGCCGAGGTCGAGTGTGGCCAAACTCTCACACAGCGGCGCGGCGGGCCTCGGCTGCCTCCTGTTCGGGGCCGCGGCCGCCCAACCGATGTAGGACTTCAGTACATACATGGCTGCGACGTCACTGTGGGAGGAGACGCGCCCCGCGAGCGTCGAGAGGTCGCTCAGGTCCCGCACGAGCGGCGTGGCGCGCCATCGGCTGAGTTTCTCCGCGACGTTCTCATCGAGAGCGATGACGGGCGCTGTGAAGGTCGTGGGGAACGGATAGAGGTCGTGCAGCGGCGTCGGCAGCAGGGTCATGTCCACCGGGGCCAGGGCGAGCGGCCGATCGGAGAAGTCGATCTTGACGACCCAATGTTCACCGGGCAGGACGGGCGTGGTGACCTCGATGCTGTGGTGGCCACGGCGCTCGCTGATGGCGAAACCGAAGGAGCCGAAGCCCTCTCTGGCGGCGAGTGCCTCGCCGATGAGTGCCGCCACGGTGGCGGCGTCCTCGGGCGTCGCGAAGTCCAAGTCGAAGGAGAATCGCCCGCGGTGGCCGATGTAGAACTTCCGCAGGGCGGTGCCCCCCTTGAAAACCAGGCCGCATTCGCGCAGCACGCCGCTCGTGGCGAGCGTGTGCAGGACGACATCGAAGGCCACATCGAGCGCCGCCGCGGCCAAGATGTCCCGGGACACCCCGCTCCGCCCGGCATCAGGATAGGCGCGCCGGAGGTGGGCCTCGGTCAGAAAGCCGCTCACGGTAGCCTCAACGCGCCGCGGGGGACCAGGCCGGGAGCAGGGCGTCGAGCACGTCGAACCTCTTGGACCACAGCGGCGGTGCGCCCTGCGAGGGTGATCGGCACTCGCGATGGCCGAGCACGTAGGGTCCGGGCGCGCCGGCTGGAGCCAGCGCCTCGAGGTCGCTCGCGACACCGGAGCCGCCCTCGGAGAGGAGGTAGGCGGTCTTCATCCACACCGCCCGCGACAGGTCCTGTAACTCCTCGCAGAGCGCCTCGACCTCGACGGCGCCCGCGATGTCGCCGAGCCAGTCCGCGATGTCGGACCAGTCGAACTGTGCGGGCCGGGCGGCCATGAAGACGAGTGTTGTCTCGGGCCGCCATACCGGCAGGCCACTGACGGTCTCGGGGGCCACGCGGGGCCGCCAGCGACAGATGCGGTAGTCGCTGAGGCAACGCGGTACCCGCACGCCCGACGGGCAGCCGATGGTCGCCGCAGTGGGACGGCGCAACCACCGATGCACCAACGCCACCGATTTGCCCGCCACCGCAGCCGGCGTATCGGGGTGAGTCCGCAGGCGGGCGCGCAGTTCGACGAAGGCGCCGAGGCCCGCGGGGGAGATGACGCAGTTGACCGCCCAGGCCCCACGCGTGCACAGGGGCTCCAGCCATCCGCTGCGCCGCAGGGTGCGGGCCACGGTCGCGCCGCCGATGTCGGGACGGTAGGCATGGAGTTCGGTGATGGTGATGACATCCTGGCGCGTCCGGTGCAACTCGTTGAGCAGCGCGGCGCTCCAGGGCGGCGGCGCCGTACAGCCCGGGAGGCCCTCGAGGGCGGCCAGGAGGCGCTGCTCGCTCATGGGTCCAGTGTATCCCACTGGCGCGCACGCCCTATATGGGACCAGGGCCGGCGAGCCGGGCAGGAACTGCGCCTCCGAATCGAACCTCAACAGCGCCCGCAACGCCGCCAACGTCAGGAGTTCGCATCCGACAGCTTCGGGGCGATCCCCACGGTGGGCCGCGGCGGCGCCCACTGCGGATGCGCCACCAACAAATCATCAACCGTCACGTACAGTGCAGTCACGAAGGTGTCCAAGTCCGGGTTCATGCCAAATCCTCCAAGATCGGCGCATGTTCACACCCCAGATCTTGGACACCCTCACCCACCCAGCGATGGACCCCCCTACTTCGTTGGGCGGCCTCGGCGGGTACGGCCGGAACTGGCTGCTCGCCGCGGCGGGTAGGGCTCAAAGCCCCTGTCATTCGACGACCCGCGTGTGCACCCCTTGGAACTACTCATCTAGGCGGCCGAGTCGGAAGTTCGTTTGGTTATTGGTGGCCTCGCGAGACGTGCTGCGTGGCGGCGTGGTCTCCCGAGGCGCCCGCGGTCGTGCCCGATTGTGGAACGCTCGGGCGTCGAGGTCCTGCGTGGCGGCGTGGTCTCCCGAGGCGCCCGCGGTCGTGCCCGATTGTCGAACGCTGCGGCGTCGAGGTGCTGCGCGGCGGCGTGGTCGGCTCGCTTGTGGGATGTGTTGACGGGTAAGTCTGAACTTTGAGAAGATATTTCCGCTGAACAGCGAACAGATGTTGTGAGTGTCGCAGGGGGTTGGTAGGGTAGGGGGTACCGGTCACTGACCTCGCTCGCAGCGGGGTCGGTCTTCCCCGACCGGCTCGTCGACGGGAGTCGACCCGAGTCCGACCGAACACCCGCGGGGAGTGACCAGTGACCGATCCCACCCTCTTCGGCGACAGCGCCCACAGCGCCCACAGCCCCGACAGCCCCGACAGCGCCGACCGTGGCGACCGTGGCGACAGCCCCGACCGCAGCGACGCCGCGGTCGGCGTGATCGACGCCGCTGGGGATGCCGCGCCGCCGGCGTGCGCCGAGGCCGTGGCGGCCCTGACCGCTGCCGAGCCCCGGGGGGCTGCCCGGGCGCCGGTGTCTCCGGTCGCGAACGGCAACGGGTTGTCCGGCAGCGGGTCGGCGGGCGGCGGGTCGGCGGGCGGCGGGTCGGCCGATCTGTCGTTGCGGCGAGGGCCGGGGTCCATGGTCGGTTCGAACGGTGAAGCCGACGTGTCGGCGCAGGACACCGGCGGCGGGTCGGCCGATCTGTCGTTGCGGCGAGGGCCGGGGTCCATGGTCGGTTCGAACGCTGAAGCCGACATGTCGGCGCAGGACACCGGCGGCGGTGCGGCGTCGTTGTGTGGGTGTGGCGGCGTGAACGCCTCGGGGGTCGGCGAGGATCCGGCGGGTTGGTTGGCGGCGCTGTTGGGGGTGCTGCGTGAGGGTCTCGGCTCGTTGGGAGCTGAGCGTCTCGAGGAGCGGTTGGGTTTGGTGGGGCGCGCCGAGTCCGTCGTGGCGGCGTTGCGCTGCGAGACGGTGAGCGCCATTGCGGGGCGCCGCGGCGAGGCGGGGGCCGCCGAGGCGGTGCGCGAGGAGTTGCGGGAGTCCCGCGGTAAGGCGAAGCGGGATGTGCGAGTGGCGGGCCGCCTGGAGTGGTTGCCCGCGACGGCGGAGGCTCTGGCGGGTGGGGCGATCACCGCCCAGCAGGCGAGGATGATCGCCGAAGCCGCCGAGGAGGTCTCCATCGACGAGGGCGAACTCCTCGCCGCCGCCGCCCACCAGCCGATCGATGTGTTCGGTCGCACGGTGCGCGATCACCTCAACGCGCGGACCGCGGGCGAGGAACTCGAGGCGCGGCGGCGCCGCCAGCGGGCGCGGCGCGAGTTCTCGATGCGCCCCCAGGCCGACGGCATGTACCGCCTCAGTGGCTGGTTGGACCCCCTCGCCGGCGCCAAGGTCCAGACCGCGCTCGGCGCCGAGTACCGCCGGCTGTTCAAGGCCGCGGACCCGAAGAACCGACCCACCACGACGCAGCTCTACGCCGACGTCCTCGAGACGCTCGTCACCCGACAGGGCAAGGCCAAGGCGCTCCGGACGACGCTGGTCGTCGTCGCCGACTACGACCCCCTCGCCGACCAACTCGCCGACCCGCGCCTCGCCGACGGCACACCACTCGCCGCCGACGAGTTCCTCCAACTCGCCCTCGAGGCGCACATCCTGCCCGCCCTGTTCGACACGAAGGGCCAACCACTGTGGCTGGGCCGCGAATACCGCGACGCCACCACCGCGCAGCGCATCGCCCTGGCGGTGCGCGACAAGGGCTGCGTCGGCTGCGGTATGGCGAACAGCTTCTGCGAACCCCACCACGTCAAGTACTGGGACAACGGCGGCCCCACCGACATCGACAACCTCTGCTTGCTCTGCGGGCACTGCCACCACAAAGAAATCCACTCCAAACGCGGCGCCACCATCACCCGCGAACCCCACGGCAAATACACCATGCAACGCCCCGGACACAAACCCAACGACATCAACCAACCCCTCCGCCGCTGACCACCCGAACCCCGGCCAACGCCACCACAGCAAGTCCGCGGTCCCCGAACAGCGCAGCGGCGAACCTCCACCGCCGACCACCCGAACCCCGGCCAACACCACGACGGCGAGTCGATGGTTCGGGAACAGCGCATCGGCGGGCCTCCACCGCTGACCGCCGAGGACCCGGCCAACGCCGGCAATGTCCCAAGCGATTGGTTCGTTTGATACTCCGAGCACCACCGCAGCGAGCCGGCCAGCGCAAATGCGACTCGCGAAGCCATCGACAACCAAACGAACTTCCGACCCGGGACACTAGTGTCCCGTCTGGTTAGTTCGTCGCGTTTGTGTGGTAGTGTGGTTGTCGTCGGCGATGATTGGAGGCGATGATTGGAGGCGACGATGGGTGCACGGCGGGGACGGCCGACGGTGGCGGTGGAGTTGAGCGGCGAGGAGCGTGAGACGCTGGAGCGGTGGGCGCGGCGGCCGAAGTCGTCGCAGGCGTTGGCGCTGCGGTGCCGCATCGTGTTGGCCGCGGCGGAGGGCCGCTACAACAAGGAGATCGCCGCGGCGTTGGGGTGTCATCCCGCGACGGTCACGAAGTGGCGCTCGCGGTTCGCGCAGCGCCGCCTCGACGGGCTCTGTGACGATCCGCGCCCGGGCCCGCCGCGCACCATCGACGACGCCAAGGTCGAGGAGGTCATCGTGCGCACCTTGGAGTCCGCGCCACCGGGGGCGACGCATTGGTCGACGCGGTCGATGGCCGCAGCGGTGGGTATCTCACGGTCGTCGGTGCACGCCATCTGGGCGGCGTTCGGGCTCAAGGCGCACCTCGTCGAGGAGTTCAAGTTGTCGCCGGATCCCCAGTTCATCGACAAGGCACGGGACGTGGTGGGGCTGTACCTGAACCCCCCGGAGGCCGCGGTCGTGTTATGCGTGGACGAAAAGACCGGCATCGGGGCCCTGAACCGCGCCGCGCCGATCCTGCCGCTGATGCCCGGCGCTCCCCAGCGGCGCACCCACGACTACCGCCGCCACGGCACCACCAACCTGTTCGCGGCCCTCGAGGTCGCCTCGGGAAACGTCATTGCCTCCATGACGCCCCGGCACCGCTGCGAGGAGTTCAGAAAGTTCTTGAACCTCATCGACCGCGAAGTCCCCGAACACCTCGACGTGCACATCGTCCTCGACAACGTCTCCACCCATAAGACCCCCACGATCGGGCGCTGGTTGCTGCGCCACCCCCGCTTCAGCTTCCACTTCACCCCCACCTACAGTTCCTGGATGAACCTCGTCGAACGCTGGTTCGCCGAACTCACCACCAAATGGCTCCGCCGCGGCACCCACACCAGCGTCACCGACCTCAAAGACTCCATCAACACCTGGATCGAAGGCTGGAACGAGGACCCCAAACCCTTCATATGGCGCAAGACCGCAGACGAGATACTCGACAACCTCGCCACATATATCCAACGAATTCCCCAGACAGGACACTAGTGTCCCGAGTCGGAAGTTCGCTCGCTTCTCGACGGCTTCGCGATTCGCATTTGCGCAGGCCGGCTCGCTGCAGCAGTCCTCGGAATACCAAACGAACTAACGCCTCAGGACACTAGTCGATGGTGCCTATGGCGTGGTCGCGGCCCACGATGGCGGCGTTGGTTGGGTTGAAGAACTGCAGGAGGAACCTCTCGGACCCCTCTTCGTCGTCACCGTCGGTGACGGTGGTCACGGAGACCGACATGGAGACCTCCCCGGGGGCGAACTCCACGGTCCCCTCCCCGTAGAGGTAGTCGTCGCCCGCCGTGGCCCCGTCGGGGTTCCCCCGCTGGTCAGCCGTCCGGTACTGGACCGACACCCCCCGGCCGCTGGGCACGCTGAGCCCCAGATTGAAGACCACCGAATCGCCCTCGTCGGCTGCGGCGTCGGCGAAGATCAGCGCCGGCGGCGGGTCGTTGTCGCGGATCACGTTCACCATGTCGACGTGGCCGGGCCTCTGGTAGCGCTCCGGCATGTCCTCGTGCCAGCTGACCCGCACGTACACCGTCTCGTTGTCCTCGTCGAGTGCGTCGTTGATGATCGGGATGGTCCCCACCGCCAGGATGCTGCTGGAGGCGGTCACCGAGCCGACGCCGGAGGAGGCCGTGTAGTCCTCCCCGGCGGTGGCCGTGCCGGCGACGGTCTCCCACCGCCAAACGTTGTCGCGATCCTCACAGAACGGCACGCTGAGCCCGAACTCGATCCGCGTGAACGCCTCCGGCGCGAGTCCCTCCGTTCCTCTCTGGGATGTCCCGGCCGTGATGGTCGGCGGGTCGTGATGGGGGTTGTTCGGGTTGACGCAATCGACGGCGTCGAGGATGGTGCCGGTGGCGGTGGCTGCGCCCAGGTCGAGGTTCTGCGGGTTCGACAGCACCACCGAGAACGTCTCGGGGCCGTCAGCGCTGCCGTCGTCGACGGTCTTGACGGTGAATGTCATTTCGGTCTCGCTGGGCTGGTTGCCCGGCTTCTTCTCGAACCGCAGCGTGCCGCTGGTGGCCACGAAGTCCGCGCCCGCCGTGGCCGTGACGCCGGTGACTGCATAGTCCACCGTCGCCGGACGACCGGTCGGCGCGTTCAGCCGCACCGTGAAGACCATCTCCTCGCCCGCCAGCGCGGACGCGCCGGCGACCGAGATCACCGGTGTCGGGTCGTCGTCGATGAGCGTGACCACGACTTCGACGCCGTCCTCGTCCTGGAAGTGCGAGGGCATCAGCGTGTCGTGCCAGTTGAACCGGATCCCGAACGTCTCGTCGTCCTCGTCGAGTGCGTCGTCGAGCACAAAGCGCAAGTACAGGCTAATGCTCCAGTCCGGAGGGTAGGGGTTCGGCTGTTGGAAGACGACGTTCGTCCCTGTGACGATGTTGAAATCGGCCTCCGGCGGGAGGCCGTCAACCGCTGTGGATGCACTCGATGATCCCGAAGTGGCATACGACTCGAACTCCAGAAAGAAGTCCTCGCAGAGCTCGTGGCTGAACGTGAACGGCATAATGCTGACGCCTGCCGCGGCGACGTCTTCGAAGAAGCTCGACCAGCCGATCGTGAACGTCGGCGGCGACCGGGTGGCGTCGTCCACCCGGACACAGTCGACGCCCCGGATGGTGCCGACCGCGCTGCGGTCACCGAGATCGACGTTGACCGGATTGGTCAACTCCAGCAGGAACGTCTCGTCGCCCTCGTCGCCGAGGTTGGAGCACGTCGGCACTTCGACGGTCAGCACCCGCGGCAACCCGTCGCCGCGGGTGCTGACCGCATCGAACGTCAACGTGCCCGAAGTGTGCACGAAGTCGGTGGTGGCCGACCCGCAGTCCGTCCCGCCGTTTGTCCCCCCGACCGCGATGGTCCGGTAGTCCACGGTGACCTGCCGGCCGCTGGGCTCGCTGAGCGTCACCTCGAAGACCACCGCAGTTCCGGCGTTGGCCGTGGCGCCGGCGACGGAGATCGCCGGCGGGTCGTCGTCGTCAAGGATCACGATGGGGATCTCGATGGCCGGCACGTCCAGGTAGTGCGACGGCATGTCGAACTGTGGGTGTTCGGTCCAGCTGACGAGCAACGTGGCCGTCTCGTCCTCCTCGTCAAGGTTGTCCTCGTTGGTGTGCAGGTAGCGGATGGCCTGCCTATTTCCTGCCGAAATCTGGTAACTGCTGCCCCACAACGTGGTCGCCAGGTAGTCACCGGGTGTGGCCGTGCCGGCGACGACGGGGAACTTCACCCCCACGTCCCGGCAGAGCAGGGACGACATGGTCGCCGTGACCGGCACGCTTGCCCCCTCGGTGATTCTGATTTCGGTGGGGACGATGCTGAGCGTGGGCGGGGGAGCGGCGGCGATGCGCTCGTCGCAGATGACGTTGAAGATGGTGCCGCGGATGCTGCTTTCGACGCCGGGATAGACGCCGGGATAGAAGTCGATGACGCCGCCGGGGACCGTGGCGCCGGTGATATCGAACGAGAATATCTCGTCGCCCTCGCTGACGTCGTCGTGGAGCGACTGCACCTCCACGACGACGTCCATCTCGCCGGCGGGGATCGTGACAGTGCCAGTCCGCGGCGTGTAGTCGTCGTACGCGGTGGCCGCGTTCGCCAACCCGGCGATGTCGCTGGTCGTATAGCTCACCGTCACGTCCCGAGAGTTCGCCAAGTCGAGCCGCACCGTGAACCTCAGTGCGGCGCCCTCGGCGGCCCTACCGCTGCTCACCCACACCGCGGAGGTGTCGTTGTCGAGGATCGTGTACGTGAAAGACGTGCTGCCGAGGCCGCGATAGTGCGGGGGCATCGAGCTCTCTATCCAGGTAACCACCCTCTCGAACGTCTCGTCGACCTCGTCGACGAAGTCTTCGCAGATGTGGAAACGATCCGAAACCTCCGCGGAACCCACGAAAGTCAAGTGGTTAATCAGGTAGTAGATGTAGTCGACGCCGGGTTCGGTGTGCGGTGGTAGCCGGTCACTGCACTGGGGATCTTCGACGGGAAATACGAAGCTTGCGCCGATGGCCGACCCGGTGGGAGAAGGTACGGACAGTAGCCACCCGGTGGATCCGTCACACATCGGTGGATCGAGCCGGAACTGGATGTTTGAGCGACCGGCGCCCTCGCCCATCGTGAGCCCCCCGACGGGAACGATACTCGGCGGGGCATGAGCGGGGTTGGTGACGTCGACGCACGGGGTGATGGTGCCGATGGCGGTGCTATCACGCAACTGGCCGTGGTCGACGCCGGTCAACTCCACCCTGAACGTCTCGGAGGGCTCGTCGTCGTCGTCGGACAGGGACTGCACCGAGATCGTCCCGCTCGTGTCGCCGGCGGGGATGACGATGGCGGCCGTCGCCTCCGGCACGTCGAAATCCAACACCGGCGTCGCCGGATCGTCGGCATCGCCGTCCACCGAGGTCCTGTAGCTCACCGTCACGTCCCGAGAGTTCGCCACGCTGAGCGTCACCGGGAACCTCAGTGCGTCGCCCTCGGCGGCCGAAGCGTCGTCCACCGACACCAACGAGGTGTCGTTGTCGCGGATCGTGACCGTCCCGGCAAAGGTCTCGCCCACGTCGCGATAGTGCTGGGGCATCGAGTCGCCCCAGACAAGCACTACATCGAACGTCTCGTCGCCCTCGTCGACGGAGTCTTCGCAGATGTGGATATCCATACCCACGGTCGACAGCGATGAGAAAGTGCCCCCGGGGCCGCTGATGTAGTCGCCGCCGACGCACCAGAGAGGATCCCCGTAATTCGTCCACGGTACGCCGGTGGCCGGCGTGTCGGACGCGCCGTCGTCGGACCTGTACCAATTCAACGTGTGCGATCCGGGACAGAACCGTGGAACGAAGCGGAAGAAGATGTGTGGGTTGTCGGCGCCCTCGTCAAACGTGAGCTCCCCGATGGGAGTGAGACTCGGCGGGGCGTGATTTGGGTTGTCGGTGTGGACGCACGTGTTGATGGTGCCGACGGCGGTGCTATCACGCAACTGGCCGTGGTCGACGCCGGTCAACTCCACCAAGAACGTCTCGTCGGGCTCGTCGTCGTCGTCGGGCAGGGACTGCACCGGGATCGTCCCGCTCGTGTCGCCGGCGGGGATGACGATGGCGGCGGTCGCCTCCGGCACGTCGAAGTCCACCACCGGCGTCGCCGGATGGTCGGCATCGCCGTCCACCGAGGTCCTGTAGTTCACCGTCACGGGCCGAGAGTTCGCCGGGCTGAGCGTCACCGGGAACGCCAACAGATCGCCCTCCAGTGCATCGGCCGCACCAACCGACACCGCCGAGGTGTCGTCGTCGATGATCGTGATCGTGGCAGCGATGACCTCGCCCAGGTCGTGATAGTGCGGGGGCATCAAGTCCTCCCTCCAGGTGAACACCATCTCGAACGTCTCGTCGGCCTCGTCGACGGAGTCGTCACAGGTGTTCATAGACAGGGTCTGCGTGTTGTGGGAATGAAAGAAACTGACGTTGCTGTTCACCCAGGAGACGTAGTCGCCGTCGTGGCCCTCGCACTCACGAGCATCGCCGGAGAACACCCGTCTGCCGCCGACGGCCGACACGTCGCGGGTGTAGTTCCGCGTCCGCCCGACGGATCCCTCACAGAACCCTGGAACGGCGCGGAACCCGATGGATGGGTCACTGCCGCCCTCGTTCAACCTGAACTCCCCGACGGGAACGATCCTCGGCGGGGCGTGAGCGGGGTTGTTGACGTCGACGCACGACGGGTTGATGGTGCCGACGGCGCTGTGGGGAACACCCAACTGGCCGTGGTCGACGCCGGTCAACTCCACCAAGAACGTCTCGTCGGGCTCGTCGTGCTCGTCGGACAGGGACTGCACCCGGATCGTCCCGCTCGTGTCGCCGGCGGGGATGACGATGGTGGCGGTCGACACAGGCACCTCGAAATCCAGCACCGGCGTCGCCGGATGGTCGGCATCGCCGTCCACCGAGGTCCTGTAGTTCACCGTCACGTTCCGAGAGTTCGCCGCGCTGAGCGTCACCGGGAACTCCAACAGTTCGCCCTCCAGTGCATCGGCCGCACCAACCGACACCACGGAGGTGTCGTTGTCGACGATCGTGACCGTGGCGACCAAGACCTCGCCCCGGCCGTGATAGTGCGGGGGCATCCTGTCCTCCCTCCAGATGAACACCATCTCGAACGTCTCGTCGCCCTCGTCGACGAGGTCGTCACAGGCGTGCATAGTCAGGTTCTGCAGGTCGGAATCAGTGAAACTGACGTTGCTCCACACCGGCCAGGAGACGTAGTCGCCGTCGTGGCCCTCGCACACACGAGCATCGCCGGAAAACACCCGGCTGCCGCCGACGGCCGACACGTCGCGGGTGGGGTTCTGCGTCCGCCCGACGGATCCCTCACAGAACCTTGGATCGGCGCGGAAGCTGATGACTGAGCGATCGTCGCCCTCGTTCAACCTCAACTCCCCGACGGGAACGATCTCCGGCACGCCGTGAGCAGCGATGTTGACGTCGATGCACTGACCGTTGATGGTGCCGACGGCGGCGGCGCCATCGAGATCGAGGTTGATGGCGCCGCCGGGGACCTCGGCGGGGACCGTGGCGCCGGTGATCTCGAACAAGAACACCTCGTCGCCCTCGATGACGTCGTCGTCGAGGGCCCGCACCTCCACGGAGGCCCCCGTCGCGCCGGCGAGGATCGTGACAGTGCCAGTCCGCGGCGTGTAGTCGTCGACCGCGGTGGCCGCGTTCGCCGCCCTGCTGTCGCGGGTCGTGTAGCTCACCGTCACGTCCCGAGAGTTCGCCGGACTGAGCGTCACCGGGAACCTCAACAGTTCGCCCTCCGATGCAGCGGCCGCACCAACCGACACCGCCGAGGTGTCGTCGTCGCGGATCGTGATCGTGGTAGCGATCTCGCCCAGGTCGCGATAGTGCTCGGGCATCAAGCTCCGGCGCCAGGTAAGCACCATCTCGAAGCTCTCCTCGGGTTCGTCGACGAGGTCGTCACAGATGGAATAGTTCAATTCCAGCGTCGGCGACTGATCAAAGCGAACTTCCCTCAAACGGTCGTGGACGTAGTCGCCGTCGCACCTGAGAGGATCGCCCCTAGAACTGGCCGACGGTGCGCCGGCGGCCGACCCGTCGCGGGTGTTCAACCGCATCCGCCCGTGCGATCCGGGACAGAACGGTGGATCGACGCGGTACATGAGGGTTGAGATACCGGCGTCCTCGCGCACCCTGAGCCCCCTGACGGGAACGAGACTCGGTGCGGCGTGAGCGGGGTTGTCGACTTGGACGCACCACGGGTTGATGGTGCCGATGGCGGTGCCGGCGTCGATGGGGGCGCCGACAGGGGCGTGGAGTTCGACGAGGAACGTCTCGTCGGGTTCGTCCAAGCTGTCGCTGCAGGACTGTACCTCGATCGTCGCCCCGAGGTCGGCGGTGGTGCCCGTGTCGGGGTCCACAGCGAACCTCAACGGGGCGGTGTCGTCGGTCTCGTAGGTCTCGTAGTCGACGCCCGCCGTGCACGAGTCGCCGCCGACGGCGAAGTCGCCGGTGAGCCGCTGCACGGTGCGGACCATGACGGTCACCTCACGGGTGCTGGGATTGCTCAAGGTCACCGGGAACTCCAACGGTTCGCCCTCCCGCGCATCGGCCGCGCCAACCGACACCACGGAGTTGTCGTCGTCGAGGATCGTGATCGTGGCGACCAAGACCTCGCCCAGGCCGTGATAGTTCCGGGGCATCCGGTCCTCGTTCCACTCAAGCACCATCTCGTACGTCTCGTTGCCCTCGTCGACGTCGTCTTGACAGATGCGCTGATTCACGGTCAATCGGCTATCGGGACCATGGAAACTGACGCGTTCCCTCTCCCTGAAGACGTAGTCGAGGCCGAGGCCGCTGCACTCAGCATCATCGAGGAAGCCTCTGCCGCCGACCGCCGGCAACACGTCGACCGACGCCGACACGTCGCGGGTGTAGAGCCACATCTGCCCGACGGATCCCCGACAGAATGCTGGATCGGCGACGAACGCGACGAATGGGGCACCGGCGCCCTCGTCCAACGTGAACCTCCCGTGGGGAAAGATCCCCGGCACGCCGTGAGCGGGGTTGCCGACGTCGATGCACTGACCGTTGATGGTGCCGACGGCGGTGCGGCCGCCGTCGGCGTCGATGAGGGCGCCGACAGGGGCGTGGAGTTCGACGAGGAACGTCTCGTCGGGTTCGTCCAAGCTGTCGCTGCAGGACTGCACGCGCACGGTCTTTCTCGTCTCTCCCGCAGCGAACTTCAGCGGGGCGGTGTCGTCGGTCTCGTAGGTCTCGTAGTCGACGCCCGCCGTGCACGAGTCGCCGCCGACGGCGAAGTCGCCGGTGAGCCGCTGCACGGTGCGGACCATGACGGTCACCTCACGGGTGCTGGGATCGCTCAAGATCACCGGGAACTCCAACGGTTCGCCCTCGTCGGCGGAGCCGGCGGCGACGGACAGCAGCGGCACGTCGTCGTCGACGATGGTGCCGGTCGCCTCGCCGCCGCCGTCGGCGATGGCGGCGCCGGACGGGTTGGCGAGTCGCACCAGCAGCGTCTCGTCGCCCTCGAAGAGGACGTCGCCGCAGGTCTGCACCTCGATCGTCGCCTCGAGGTCGGCGGTGGCGCCCGTGGCGGGGTCCACGGCGAACGTCAGCCTGCCCGCGCCGGTCACGTAGTCGCGCTCGGTCGCCGAACCGCACAGACCGCCGCCCGTGGCGGGGTACGCGCCGGAGGACTCGACGGTGGCCCACCTAACGGTGACCTCCCGGCCGCTGGAGCCGCTGAGGAGCACCCTGAAGGACAACACCCCGCCCTCTGTGACGGCGGCGTCGTCCACGAGGGTGACCGTCGGCGGGTCGTCGTCGTCCTCGATGGTGCCGGTGGCGTACTCGTCGGCGATGAGGGCGTACTCGTTGGGGTTGTGGAGTTCGACGAGTAACGTCTCGTCGGGTTCGTCCAAGCTGTCGTCGCAGGACTGCACCTCGATCGTCGCCTCGGTGCCGGTGGTGCCCGTGGCGGGGTCCACAGCGAACGTCAGCGGCTCGGTGTCGTCGGTCTCGTAGGTCTCATAGTCGACGCCCGCCCCGCACTCGGTGCCGCCGACGGCGAAGTCGCCGGTGCGCTGCTGCACGGTGCGGACCATGACGGTCACCTCACGGGTGCTGGGATTGCTCAGGCGCACCCGGAACTGCAACGTCCCGCCCTCGGTGGCCGACGCGCCCTCCCAGCCGTCATGCTCGACGCCGTCGATGGACAGCAGCGGCACGTCGTCGTCGACGATCGTGCCCACAGCGGTGACGGTGGCGGGCTCGCCGGCCGTCGGGTACTCGACGTTCAAGAGCAAACTCTCGTCGGGCTCGTCGAGGTCGTCGTCGACGACGGTGACCTCGACGACGCGTGACCGGCTCCCGACCTCGAAGACGACGTCGGAGCGCTGGACGGAGGAGAAGTCATCCGGGGCGGTGGCCCGGTCCGGGGCGGTCAGGGCCAACTCGGTGGTCCAGTAGGAGACGGTGAACCGTCGCACGACATCGTTGCTGAGCCTCAGTGTGAACTCCAACTTCTCGTCGCCCTCGTTGGCTCTGACGTTCCCGACGTTCACCGTCGGCCAGTCGTCGTCGACGATCGTGCCCGTCGCCTCGCCGCCGCCGACGGCGATGGCGGCGCCGCCGGCGGCGGTGAGTCGCACCAGCATCGTCTCGTCGCCCTCGAAGAGGTCGTCCTCGCAGGTCTGCACCCGCACCTCGACGACCTGCCCGGTGAGGGTGGCGCCCGTGGCGGGGTCCACGGCGAACGTCACCTCGCCGTCTGGGGCGGTCACGTAGTCGCGCTCGGTCTCCGAACCGCACGGACCGCCGCCCGTGGCGGGGGACGCGCGGGGGGACAAGTCGCGCGCGGTGGCCCAGCCAACGGTGACGGGCCGGCCGCTGGAGCCGCTGAGGAGCACCCTGAAGGACAACCTCCCGCCCTCGTCGACCGCGGCACCGGCGACGAGGGTGACCGTCGGCGGGTCGTCGTTGTCCTCGATGGTGCCGGTGGCGTACTCGTCGGCGATGAAGGCGTACTCGTTGGGGTCGTAGAGTTGGACGAGTAACGTCTCGTCGGGTTCGTCCAAGCTGTCGTCGCAGGACCGCACCTCGATCGTCGCCTCGGTGCCGGTGGTGCCCGTGGCGGGGTCCACGGCGAACGTCAGCGAGTCCGAGGCGACGGTCTCGTAGTCGACGCCCGCCCCGCACGAGGCGCCGCCGACGGCGAAGTCGCCGGTGCGCTGCTGCACGGTGCGGACCATGACGGTCACCTCACGGGTGCTGGGATTGCTCAGGCGCACCCGGAACTGCAACGTCTCGCCCTCGGTGGCCGACGCGCCCTCCCAGCCGTCATGCTCGACGCCGTCGATGGACAGCAGCGGCACGTCGTCGTCGACGATCGTGCCCACAGCGGTGACGGTGGCGGGCTCGCCGGCCGTCGGGTACTCGACGTTCAAGAGCAAACTCTCGTCGGGCTCGTCGAGGTCGTCGTCGACGACGGTGACCTCGACGACGCGTGACCGGCTCCCGACCTCGAAGACGACGTCGGAGCGCTGGACGGAGGAGAAGTCATCCGGGGCGGTGGCCCGGTCCGGGGCGGTCAGGGCCAACTCGGTGGTCCAGTAGGAGACGGTGAACCGTCGCACGACATCGTTGCTGAGCCTCAGTGTGAACTCCAACTTCTCGTCGCCCTCGTTGGCTCTGACGTTCCCGACGTTCACCGTCGGCCAGTCGTCGTCGACGATCGTGCCCGTCGCCTCGCCGCCGCCGACGGCGATGGCGGCGCCGCCGGCGGCGGTGAGTCGCACCAGCATCGTCTCGTCGCCCTCGAAGAGGTCGTCCTCGCAGGTCTGCACCCGCACCTCGACGACCTGCCCGGTGAGGGTGGCGCCCGTGGCGGGGTCCACGGCGAACGTCACCTCGCCGTCTGGGGCGGTCACGTAGTCGCGCTCGGTCTCCGAACCGCACGGACCGCCGCCCGTGGCGGGGGACGCGCGGGGGGACAAGTCGCGCGCGGTGGCCCAGCCAACGGTGACGGGCCGGCCGCTGGAGCCGCTGAGGAGCACCCTGAAGGACAACCTCCCGCCCTCGTCGACCGCGGCACCGGCGACGAGGGTGACCGTCGGCGGGTCGTCGTTGTCCTCGATGGTGCCGGTGGCGTACTCGTCGGCGATGAAGGCGTACTCGTTGGGGTCGTAGAGTTGGACGAGTAACGTCTCGTCGGGTTCGTCCAAGCTGTCGTCGCAGGACCGCACCTCGATCGTCGCCTCGGTGCCGGTGGTGCCCGTGGCGGGGTCCACGGCGAACGTCAGCGAGTCCGAGGCGACGGTCTCGTAGTCGACGCCCGCCCCGCACGAGGCGCCGCCGACGGCGAAGTCGCCGGTGCGCTGCTGCACGGTGCGGACCATGACGGTCACCTCACGGGTGCTGGGATTGCTCAGGCGCACCCGGAACCGCAACGTCTCGCCCTCGGTGGCCGACGCGCCCTCCCAGCCGTCATGCTCGACGCCGTCGATGGACAGCAACGGCACGTCGTCGTCGACGATCGTGCCCACAGCGGTGACGGTGGCGGGCTCGCCGGCCGTCGGGTACTCGACGTTCAAGAGCAAACTCTCGTCGGGCTCGTCGAGGTCGTCGTCTTCGACGGTGACCGTGACCTCGTGTCTACGAGCACCCACGGTGAACGTGAAGGTCCCCCCCGGCGAGTCGATGGGTTCGAAGTCGTCCCCGGCGGTGGCGCTGGCCCGGTCCGGGTCGTCCGGGGCCAACTCGGTGGTCCAGTAGGTGACGGTGAACGGTCGCACGACGTGTTTGTCGAGTTCCAGCGTGAACATCAACTCCTCCCCGTCCACGACATCCGCGGTGCCCTCGTTGGCACTGACGTCCCCGACGGTCACCGTCGGCCAGTCGTTTTCGACGATGGTGCCGGTCGCCTCGCTGCCGCCGTCGGGGTCGGGGTCGAGGTCGGCGTTGGCGGCGGCGGTGAGGCGCACCAGCATCGTCTCGTCGCCCTCGAAGAGGTCGTCGTCGCAGGTCTGCACCGCGATCGTCGCCTCGAGGTCGGCGTCGGCGGTGGCGCCCGTGTCGGGGTCCACGGCGAACGTCACCTCGTCGTCTGAGGCGGTCACGTAGTCGCTCTCTCCCGCCTCCCCGCACGGACCTCCGCCCGTGGCGGCGTGCGCGCCGGGGGAGCCGTCGAGGGCGGTGGCCCAGTCAACGGTGACGGGCCGGCCCGCGGGCTCACTCAGGGTCACCGTGAACTCCAACACCCCGCCCTCTGTGACCTCGGCACCGGCGACGCTGACCGTCGGCGGGTCGTCGTCGTCGCGGATGGTGCCGATGGCGGAATCGCCGGCGATGGCGATCCGGTCGGTGATCGTCTCGCTCGAGTAGGCCGCTGTGAGCAACTCCACTTTGAACCTCTCCAGGTCTGTCTCGTCGATGTCGTCGCCGCAGGTCACCACCTCGATCGTCGCCACGGTGTCGTTGGGGTCGAAGGTCACCGTGCCCGGATGGACCGCTTGCACTTGCTCGTAGTCCCGGGCGTCGGCGCTGGTGCACGTCGGCCCGCCGAGCGCCGCGGCGTCGCCGGCACTGCGCAACTCGACGGTGGCGTAGGTTGCGGTGATCTCACGGCTGCTGGGATTGCTCAGGCGCACCCGGAACCGCAACCTCTCGCCCTCGGTGCCCGACGCGCTGTCCCAGTCGTCATGCTCGTCGCCGTCGATGAAGATCTCCACTTCGTCGTTGTCCTCGATGCGTCCGAGTCCCGACGGCTCGACGCCGCGGAGCGTGGCGTTGGTCGCGCCGGTCAACAACGCATCGAAGGTCTCGACGAACTCGTCGACGTCGTCGTCGCAGGTCACCACCTCGACGAACAACTCGGTGCCCGTGTAGTCCGAGCCGGGAACCAAGTCGAACCTCACCGTGTCCGAGTCGACGGTCCCGTAGTCGCCCGCTCCCGCCTCGTCGCACGGATCGCCGCCGGTGGCGGAGTGCTCGCGCGTCCTCCAGTCCACCGACACAGGGAGGCGGCTGGGATGTGTCAACCACACCCGGAAACTCAACGTCTCGCCCTCGACGCCCGAGGCGTCATGGGCGCCGGGAGACTCGACGCCGTCGATGTCCACCAGCGGCACACAGTCGTCGTCGACGATGGTGCCCGTCGCCGACTCGCGGCCCGGGATCAGCCGCGTGTCCTCCGACGGGACGGACAGCGTCAACGTGAAGGTCTCCTCGCGTGGGCTCTCGCAGTCGGCGTCGTCCTTCAACGTCACCGCCACCACCACCACGGGGGGTTCGCCGGGACTGATCGTCACTCTCGTGGTCAACGGCGTGTAGTCCTCGTTCGACAGCGCCGAGCCGTCAGCCGTTTGCACGTCCACGGACACCGGCACGGTCGACTCGCCGGTCAACCTCACGTCGAACTGCAACACGCCGTCGCCCTCGAACACCGGCTCCGGATCCGACACCCACACCGCACCCTGCGCGGCGATCGTGCCCACGCCTACGGCGTCCTCGGCGGGATCCACGTCCGGCCCGGGCTGGTCCAACTCGGCGTTCACCGGGTTCGACAACACCACCCGGAACGTCTCGTCGTCCTCGTCGACCCCGCCGGGGTCGTCGTCGTCGTAGCAGATGTCCACCTCGATCGTCTGCGTCAGTGCCCTGTCCACCGCGAACTCAACCGAGCCCGACGCGATCTGGTAGTCCTTGTGAAGCGCGTTCCCGCACGGCACGCCCCCCTCCGCCGCACTGTCGCCGGGCGGATCCTCGTCTTCCGTCGCCCAGTCCACCGTCACCACGTCGTCCGACGGCCGGCTCAACGCCACCTCGAAGGTCATCTTGGTCACGGTCCCGTCGATGCTCTCGATCCCGATCGCGTCGCGGATCCAGACCCGCGGCGGGTTGTTGTCGAGGATCCACCCGTCCGCCTCGTCCACCGCCAACTCGGCGTTCATCTCCTTCGACAACCGCACCCTGAACGACTCGTCCTCCTCGGCCTCTTCATCCGCCTTGGTCAAGACCGGCACCTGCTTCCACGTCTCCCCCGGAGTGAACGACACCAGGTGGTCGACCAACTCCCCGTAGTCGCTGCCCGCCGTCGCCGAGAGGTCCGCGGTGTCGAGTTCCACCGACACGAGCCAACCCGAGGACTTGTCCAGTTCGACGTAGAACTCGACCTCCTCGCCCTCGGGCACGGCCGGACCCGCCGTCACCGACACTCGCACCGGGCCGTCATTGTCCTCTATCGTGCCCGCCGCCGCGGTGCGCTCCAGGGTGGCGTTCTGGGGATGCAACAACAGCAAGGAGAACTCCTCGGCGGGCTCGTCGAGGAGGTCGTTGATGATCGGCACCTCCACCGTCGCCGACCGCTCGCCGGCGAACATCGTCACCGTCCCCGCCCGATGCAGGTAGTCGCCGGCGGGGCCCGCCGTCGCCGAACCGTCCGCCGTCAGGTACGACACCGTCACATCCAAGTGGCTCACCGCATCGAGCTCCAACACGAACACCGCCCTACCCGCGCCCTCCAGCACCGTCACGTCGGCCACGCTCACCAGCGGCACACCCGACACCGCGCCCAGCGGCGGCGACAGCAGCACGACCTCCGACGCCCGGCCCTCGAACGTCACGGTCGGGAACACCCCCCGCAACGGCGCAACCGCACCGTCGGACTCGCAGGCGAAGGCGACCTCCAGCACCCCCACGCCGCCGAACGACCCGCCGTCGGTGGGATCGAAGTACAACGACTCCTGCGACACGAACCTCTCACCGACCGGGCGCGGCCCCCCGATGCACAGGAAATCCAACCCCGGCCGCGACCCCAGCACCGCCTCCACGGCCCGCTCCCGGCCCTCGACGTCGTGCTCGTCGCAGCACAGCGCCGCCACCGTCGCCGCCTCCTCGGCGGCCAGATCGGCCGTCAACGTCGCCCGACCACCCCGACCCGCCCACAGCACGAACAGCACCAGCAGCATCAACACCGGCACCAGCAGCACCAGCTCCAACGACGCCGAGCCCTCAACGCCGCGCCACCCCGACGCCCCCACACACCGCCCCCCCGACGCCCCCGCGCCCCCACAACGCCGCCGCCACCACCGCCGCCGCAGAACGCCACCACCGGCGACGCCCGAGCCGTGACGACAACGAGCAGCCGAGGACGGAACCAACGCCACCGCGACCGGGCTACGGGCTGAGGTCGGAGCGCGCCGTGACGACGCAGCGGGGCGGCGCGAGCGTGTCGGGATCCCTCGGGGACCACTCGGCGGACACCACGACATCGCCGAAGGCCGCCGGGATGTCCGACACGCAACGAACCTCGAACACCACGTCGACGTAGTCTCCCGCCAACTCGGCCCCCTGCGCCTCGGTGACGACGAGCGCCGCAGCCACCTCCGCATCGATCAGCGACACCCCCGGACGCACCGGCACATCGGTGGTCTCATCCAACACCCGCTGCACCGCCAACACCGTCCCCGCGGACAAACCCGCCACCGCCGCCACGATCAACAGCCACTCCAGAGTCATCAGACCGCACTCGTCGCGGCGGCGGCGACGCGGCGCCCCCGTCCGGCGCCGGAGCGGGCGCGGCGGCCACACCGGGTTTCAGTTCCTCTCGGGCCAGTTCGAGACGTCGAGGCCGCCCTCGAACAGTCGCTCGATCACCTCGGGGTTGTGGGGCCGGCCCAGCAGCGTCAGCGGCCCGCCGCGCTGGCGGCGCCCGAAGATGTCGTGCATCTTGAACCGGTCGCCCTCCGAATCCATCACCTCGGAGATGGTGCTCACACCCCGGAAACCGGTGCGCGGATCGCCCCGGAGGTGCACCACCAGATGGATCACCTCGGCGGCCTCCTGCACGAGCGCCGCCTGCGCCCCGGCCACGCCCGAGGACATGCAGTAGCGCACCAGGCGGCTGAGAGCCTGGCGCGGCGAGGAGGCGTGGATGGTGGCCATCGAGCCGTCGGAGCCGGTGCCGCAGGCCGACAGGAACGTCGCCGCCTCGGGGCCGCGCAGCTCGCCCACGATCACCCGGTCCGCACCCGAGCGCAGCGACCGCTTGGCCAGCTCCTCCATGGGGATCTCCCCGGAGCCGTCGCTGTTGGCCTCGCGGGTCTCGGAGGCGAACGTGAACGGGTGCGACTGATCCAGGAACAGTTCGAAGGTCTGCTCGAGGGTGCAGACGATCTCGGTGGGACCCACCTCGGCCAGCAGCGCCCGCAGCAGGGTCGTCTTGCCCGCCCCCAGAGCCCCGCACACCAGCACGTTCGACGGCGCCGGCGGGCGCACCGCGGCGCGCAGGAAGTCAGCCGCCTGCGCCGACAGCGAGCCGCCCTCGGTGAGATCCTCCAGGCGGATCGAGCGGTGACGGTGGCAGCGCACCGTCAGGAACGGCGTGCCGCACACCTCCATGGCCGCGAAGACGCGCTCGCCGGTGCGCAGGCGCAGGTCCAGCAGCGGCGCCGACTGGTCGAAGCGGCGGCCCGTCTGGCCGTGGGTGGTGGCCAGGTGGGCGACGTAGCGGATCATCTCGTCCTCGTCGCTGAAGACGGGCTCACCGACGACCTCCTGGCGGCCGCCCGACAGGGCCAGCAGCGTGATCTTCGGGCCGAAGCAGTAGATGTTCTCCACGTCCCGGCGGCTCAGGAAGCGCTGCAGCGGGCCGGCGCCCAGCAGAGCGGAGAGCTGCTCCCAGACCCACTCCAGGTCGTCGGGGGCGAGCACGCGGCCCGTGGTGTTCAACTCCTCCGCCTGGCGGGTGCGGATCGTGCGGAGGGCGAGTTGGCGGCAGGCCTCCCCCACCTCGGCGTAGCCCGCCGTGTCGTCGGCGGTCTCGGCGTTCAGCCGGTAGTCCTGCACCTGCGGCAGGACCTCCCGCCAGATCTCGTCGCGTAGCACCATCGTCAGGGGCGTGGGGAGGTCCGGGGTGACACGGTGGTCACCGGGTCGGGTACCAGCGGGCCAGCGCCGCGTTGACGTCGTCGACGAGGTCGGCGAGTTCGTTCTCAGAGACAGGCACCGTCACGGCCATCACCCACGGCACGGCCCGGATATTCTCGGCCAGGAACGTGTAGTAGGCCCAGCGGTCGGGGTCGGCCCAAAAGCGCATAACGCCGCCGTCCCAGCCCTCGAGGGTGCGGGTCTCCATGATCCGCGGCGGCGAGCCGGGAGTCTCGGCGTCGCCCGGCGCGCCGGGGTCGATGATGAACACCTGATCGCCGTTGCTGACGCCGCCGGGCGACAGGCTCGCGTCGAGGGGCATGGTCACCAGGAACTGTCCCGGCTCGGGCGGGGCCACGGCGGCCGCGGACGCGGCCGCGGACACCTCCCACTCCCCCAACCACTCGGCGTCGAGGCGCCGCGCCATGTCGGCGGCGTCGCTGCCGTCGGGCACCGGCAACACCAGAGGCACGGCACCCAACTCGGCCGGCAACCGCCGCCAGCGCTCCCACTCGGCGGGCGGCACGAACAACCGGATGGCCGACCCGTCGAAGTCGTCCAGCAGCAGCGGGTTCTCCGCGTTCAGCACGCTGCGAGGCCGCCCCGGGTCGTTGCCGGCGGCCGCGACGCCGGGATCGATGAGCAGCACACGGTCGCCCTGCTGCACACCCGAGGGCACCAGCGAGGCGTCCAGCGGGACGATCACCTCGAGTTCGCCCGGACCGGCCGCCGGCTCGGGCACCTCCACGGGTTCCGCCGCCGCCAACTCGGCCACCGCGCCGGACCACTCCTCGTACCACAAGGCATCGAGGGACTGCGCCAACACCTCCGGATCGCCGCCGGGGGACACCGGCAGGATCTGCGGCGTGGCGCCGAGTTCGCCGGGCAACGCCCGCCAGCGCGCCCACTCCTCCGGCGGCACGAACAACCGGATCGCCGACCCGTCGAAATCCTTCAACTCGAGCGGCTCGAGCACCCCGCGAGGCCGCCCCGCGTCGCCGGGCACCGGCGCCACGCCCGGGTCGATGAGCAACACAAGATCACCCTCCGCGACACCCGACGGCGACAACGAGGCATCCAAAGGCACGATGACCTCCAACTCGTCGCCGTCAGGCACCGTGTCGGGGGAAACCAGCGTCGCCTGCTGCACAACCGCCCCCGCCGGGATGTCCTGACTCGCGAGCAACCCCACCAGAGCCTCATCAAGACCCGCCACCCACGGCGAGTGCGGAATCGATCCCATATCGGCGAGCGCGACCGTGAGATCGCCGGCGCTGAGGATCGTCCCCGCCGGAATATCCACCGCCGCCACCAACACCTCGGTGCGCTCATCGAAAGCATCAGAAGTGAGATAGAACCCGCCAACGCTGGCAACGAGGACAACAACACCCACAACGACGAAAAGGACGCGCCTCGTCGACGTCGACGTGGCGCGCTTGGCCCGCTCAGCGGTCGCCGGCGTGAGCCCACCCTCCGCATTCGAGTTCTCCGTGGAAACTTCCTTACGTGCCAACAGCGATACCTCCTGATCCATCGCAGAGATTCCGACAACTGAGTGTATTCCCACACACAGCAGCGGCGAGTCTACATACTCCACACACCCACAAACCGCGCACTCCGGCCCAACGCCCCACCCGACGGGTGCCGGGGCGCGGGCATCAGCGGAAGCCGGTGAGGCGCAGGGGGGCGACCCAGACGAGGTCGTCGAAGAGGATCGGCGGGCAGCCGTCGGAGGGGCAGGTGCCGCCGGACGAGCCGAGATCCCGCCACCGGTCCGGGTCGACGAGGTCTGCCGAGAACCTCCTCTTGAGGTAGAGGTAGTGCCATCTCGTCACCGGCTCCGACGCCGGCGGCGGAGCGGAGGGCTTCGTGATCTCGAAGCGCACCTGGTAGAAGCCGGGGATCTGGGGCGCCCAGGCGTCGCAGGCGTTCGCGTTCAGGCACGGCACGACATTCTCCAGGGCGCGTTCCCACTCCTCGCCGAGGGTCCACGGCGGATGGGAGGAGTCGCGGGGGGGCTTCTCCCAGTCGACCCACACGTCCGACAGCCAGGAGCGGGCCGGCGGCACGGGGGTGTCGGAGTCGTCGGGGTCGGCGGGGTCGAGGGGGTCGAGGGGGTCGAGGGGACACTGATGGTCGAAGTAAGCCCACTCGCTCACGCCGGGATCGGGTTCGCCGACGCCGCCTTCCCAGGAGACGCCGCACAGGCCGTCGCCCCACGTCGCCAACGGGGTCCCGCCCTCGGAGTTGGTGATGCCGGGATGAGTGCCCCACACGGCGACGATGCGCGGCTCGGTCTCCAGGCAGGTGTTCTGCTGGGCCACGGGACCCGTCACCACCAGCCGGCGCCCCACCGGCAGGAACGGGTGGACCTCCTCGACCAGACCGATGTACTGGCGGTACTCCGACGTCACGAGACCGCTCCAGGGATCGGGCCCGTCCCAGTGGCCGTGATAGGCGAGTTCGTAGTGTCGCACCAGTAACTCGGCGGCCAGATCCGCGGCGTTACCGAGACTGAATACCCCGGGGTTGTCCTCATCTTCCGTTTCGCTCACGCCAGCGCTCAGCGGACCCCAGGTGAGATCCGCTACCCCGTCGTTGTTCAGATCGTGCTCCTGTCTGGCGGACAGCTCCAGGAACCTCGTGTTGTTCGAGTGGGAGGCCAGCCCCGTGGACGGCCAAGCCGGGTCCGCGTCGTACATCGCCTGAACCCACGTGCCCGCCTCAAGCAATATCTGTTCGTAGGAGGTTCCGGTGAGGGAGGCCGTGACGTTCTCGATGTCGGGGTAGCACCACAGTGCCAGGAGCGTGGCGTGGTCGGGAAGCGGGTCGGGGAGGTTCGCTGCGGGTTGGGGCCGGTACAGCCACACCGACGAGGTGACGTCGATCTCGACGTCGTCGAGCAGATCGGGGTCGACCTCCCAATCCGGGTCGTCGAAGTCGGCCAGGTCCCGCTCGAACGAGTCGGGGGTGATGTCCGCCACCTCGATTTCGACCTTCCCGTGGGGCGGGCAGTGTTCCGTCGCCCGGTAGGTGGCGGGCGGGATGTGCGCGGACCAGTCGGGGACGCCCGCGTTGGGTGCGCCCAGGTAGGTGGCGCGGGCGCACTGCGACGGGCCGCACCCGTGGAGGCCGTAGCGGACGCAGTACTCGACGGTGGCGGTCGTGGGAGTCGCCAACGCCTCACCCGAGATGGTCGCCACGATCGAGTCGCCGTACACGCCGAGGTTCGTGAGGTCGAGGCCGCCGTCAGAGCGCACTTCGGGGCTCCCCGGGGCCATGTTGTCGCAATAGCGCAGCAGGCACGGTTTCGTCCGGCCCAACTCAACGCCGTCGCCGTCGAGGAACACCACCTCGTCGTTGTCGATGACGGGCAGGCGCACGGTGAACGACCAGTGGTTCAGGCTGGTGAGGCAGCAGATCCTGGTGAGCGAGACCTCCACCTCGATGCCGTCGTCGTCCTCGACGAATTGCCACAGTTCGGTCAGCCTCGTCTCCCAGTTCAACCCCAGGCGGAACTTGTCGGGCGCGCCGGCCACCCTGGCGTCGGCCCAGCCGTCCGGCTCCACGAGGATGGTCAGATCCGCCCAACTCCTGCAGCTGTACGGCTGCCTGGTGAGGCAGTACCGGGCCCTCGCCTCGCCGTATTCGAGCCCGGTCACGAGGACGGCGCCGGAGGGGTGGTAGCCGTCGGCGTAGTCCTCGGTGATGGCGCCCGGTGCCGTCCCGGCCGTGGCGTACCGCCCACCGTCGACGACGCCCACGTTGGCGCCCAGGATCTGGGTGATGTTGGTGCAGACCGCCAGCACGTGGTGGTGCCCCAACACCGCGGGGGCGTCGGGGTCGTTCTCGTGGCGGACCGCGTCCCCGCAGGTGCCGCCCGCCGGTTTGCCGAGCCTTTCCTGCCGGCACTGCCGGAGGTCCGCCTCTTCGGTGAGCTCGGCGGTGTAGCGGCAGACGTCGAAACGGATGGCGTCGTTGTCGCGCACGTACACGGTCTCGGACCCACCCCTCTCGAGGCGCACGAAGTCGTCGCCCAGCTCGACCGTCCTCGTGGCCGTATCCACCCAGTAATAGAAGTAGGCGTCCCGCGCGCCCGTGTCGGACACCATGTCGGGGTCGGGGTCGGGCGGGGTGGGAGGCGGGTGTGCATCGACGGCCTCGGCGATGACCACGAGCGGCGCGATCAGGGCCGCGGCCAGGATGAGGGCGGCGATGCGGCGCCGGCGGCGGGCGCGGCGGATATGTGGTGCAGCGGTATGGTTCCCGCTCCTTGTGTGGCTCTGCACACGGGGCAGCCTAGTTTCGAGCCCCCGGACCCCGGCGGTCGCGCCGTCAACAGGTGCCCAGGTACTCCAGCGGTGACGGCAGGTCGAGCCGGTAGCGGCCGTCGGGATCCTGCCAGGCCGTGTAGAGACCCTCGCCCCAGGAGTACAGCTCGTCGCCGAGGAAGAACCGCCCGCACAGGGACACGCCCACGACCAGATCGTCGGAGCCGGGGATCTCGACGGCACCGAACCCGGTCACGGTCTCGACGCCGTTGACGCCGAAGCACGTGGAGTAGCGCTCGATGCGGGTGCCGATGGCGAGTTCCAGCGGCCTCGTGCGGTACTTGAGTTCGAAATCGGTGTCGACGTAGACCTCGAGGTCGGCGCTGGCGTGCGGATCGCCGTCGCACCAGAACAGCCGGATCACGTCGGCGGTGTCCTCGGGATCCTCGGGATCCTCGGGGTCACCGGGATCGTCGGGGTCCTCAGGGTCCTCGGGGTCCTCGGGATCCCCGGACGTCCCGGGCAGTTCGGGCAGGCACCACTGCTCGGCGCCCGTCTCGGCGTCGGGATTGCAGCGCACGGCGGTGTTCTCGACGTCGGGGGGCACGAGGTCCCCGGGCTCGGGCTCCGGCTCGGGCTCGGGCTCGGGCTCGGGCTCGGGGCGGTCGGGTGGCGGCGGCGCGGGCTGCGGGTTCACCGGCGCGGGGGCGGTCGGGTCGCTCACCGGCGGGTCGGGCGGACCGACCGGATCGGGGGGACCGACCGGATCGGGCGGTTCGGGCGGTTCGGGCGGTTCGGGCGGTTCAGGCGGTTCGGGCGGATCGGGAGGTTCGGTTGCACCGCTCTGATCAGGGAGTACCGCAGGCTCGGCGCCGGTGCAGGCGCGCCAGTCCCGACCGTCGCCGAGTCGGTAGGGGTCGTCGGCGACATCGCGGATGACCACCGGCTTCAGTTCCTCGGCCAGGTCGGCACAATCGAACGCATCACCCGGCAGGTCGGGCAGGCACGGGTAATAGGCCGGGTGGCATCCTTCGGCACCCGCGCCCCCCGATACCGCGCCGTCGGACGGCTGCGCAGCGGATGGGTTCGACTCCCTGCCCGCCGGGAGTTCGGGAGCTCTGGGTGTCCCCTGCCCCGGCGGCGGGGCGGGGGCGGGCTGCGCCGACGCCGGCTCCGGATCGGCCAACCGCGGGGCGGCGGCGACCTCGGAATCGGTCCCCTCCGACCGTGAGGGCAGCAACGTGGCGTCGGGAGCCGATCCACCGCAGGCCCCCGCCAACAGCAGCGAGCACAGCACGGCGGCACCGAGCGGCGTCCTGGGAGTGTGCTGAGTATTTTCGCCCGCAGCGCCGGTCCGGCCGCTGGACAATGGATTCCGGCCTCCGCCGGAATGACGCTGAAGACCACCCGCAGCGCCGGTCCGGCCGGCCGAGCCGCCGGACGAGACTCCCGGAGCCGTCGACCGGCCCCCCTGGAGGCGATCACGTGCGGCACCGGCGAGCGCGCTCTGCACTGCCTTTAATCTATACTTCAGCTTCAGTAGAGTCTCAACTTCCGGTTCAGACTGTGATGACCGGTCGCAGCGGCGGCGGCGGCGAACGGTCGTCGCACAACTACGTCCCTCATCCTCACTGTCTCCGCTCCGACGTCCCACCGGTCGCCCGCCCGAGCGGGCATGATAGCGAGCCGCTGATCTCCGGAGGTCGCGTGCAGATTTCCATCTACCGGGCGTTCAGCCCTGAAGGAACGTCCCCTCCATGCGGCGCCGCAACCCCTCGTGTGCCACGTCAGCCGCCGGGAGGCGCCGACCGGCGGGGAGTGGCCGGAACGAGGTTTCGCCATGAGAGACTCGGCGACGGTCGATACTGTTTGCCGGTCGGGCTTACGACCGAGCCGGCGGGGCCATCGGGCGGGAGATGAACGGGAGCCGCCACGATGAGGATCGGGTGCAGTGCGAGGTGCCGCCGGGCGCGGAGCGTCTCGTGAGCGGGGTCCCGCCGGGCGAGGGTCTCGTGGTGCAGGGTCTGCGCAAGCGCTACGGCGACGTCGTGGCGCTGGACGGCGCCGACCTGCGGGTGCGTCCCGGCCGGCTGGTGGGATTCCTCGGACCGAACGGCGCCGGCAAGACCACCGCCATGCGGGCGATCCTGCGGCTGGTGTCGCTCGACGGGGGGTCGATCACTTGGAACGGGCGATCCATCGGCGAGGAGCAGCGACGCCGGATCGGCTACATGCCCCAGGAGCGGGGCCTGTACCTGCGGATGAGCGCCGCCGAGCACATCGCCTACATCGGGCGCCTGGGAGGGTTGGGCACGGCGGCAGCCGATGCGGCGGGCGGCGGTTCCCTGCGCTCGGAGCCGGGCCGGGTGCGCTTCGAGGCGCCGGCCGGCGTCGATCCCGTCCGGATCGTGGCGGCCGCCGGCGTCGCCGGGCGAGTGGCGACGTTCTCCATCGAGCCCCCGTCGCTGGACGAGGTGTTCGTGGAACTCGTCACCGGGAAACCGGCCGGCGGTGGCCAGGAGTGGACGGAATGATCCACAGCAGGCGCGGATCGAGTAACCACGCAGGGATTCCGGCCCCGGATCGAGGTCCGGGACAGGCCCTTCGCCGGAATGACGAATAGTTTCGTGCTCCGCATCGTCCGGCGGTCCGCTCGGTCCTTGTGGCGTGCCGGGACGATGGGGGGTGCAGCCGGACGCCGGGGGTCGCGGTCGTGGCGGCAGGGGCCGGTCGGAGAACTCCTGGGGGTGCGCTCCCGCGTGGTCGGGGAGGTCGCCCGGCGTGAGATCAGGGTGCTGATCCGCACCCGGACCTGGCGGGTGGCGACGGTGCTGCTCGTCGGCCTCACCGCCGTGGGCACGGGGCTGCTGGCCCTGCTGGGCGGTGAGGAGGGGCGCCGGGAGGTGCGGATCGGCCACGTGCAGCCGGTCGCCGTCCTGCAGGAACTCCTGGCCGACCCCGAGCGGTCGCGGCTGGAGGTCACGTGGGTGAGCCTCACGGACGAGGAGATGCGCGACGCCCTCGAGCGGGGCACGGTGGCGGTGGTGGTCGACCCGCCCCGCACGCTGATATGGCTGGAGCGGGCCGACGACGAGACAGGCGCTGCTCTGCGGGGGGCGATGACCGATGTGGCCCGCGGGAATCGGGCCGACCGGTTGGGCCTCAGCCGGGCCGAGTGGGGCGAGCTGATGGCACCGGTGGAGATCAACGAGTGGTTCGCCGCCGAAGGCCCGCCCGACGACGATGACGGCGACGGCACCTCGCTGAACGCGCGCGGCGTGGGGCTGATCCTGACGATCCTCACGTTCGTGGGTCTGCAGGTGTACGGCACGATCGTGGTCGCCGGGGTCGTCAAGGAGAAGGCCGACCGGGTCGTGGAGGTGCTGCTGGCCCACATCCGGGCGCGCGAGTTGCTCGCCGGCAAAGTCGCCGGCGTCACCGCGGTGGCGGCGTTGCAGGTCGTCGCCGTCCTGCTGACGGCCGCCGCCGTGCTGACGATCACCGACGGGCTCGACCTGCCGGTGTCGATCTGGGCGATCGTGCCGCTGGCGCTGGTGATCTTCGTGCTGGGCTTCGGGTTCTACGCCACGCTGCTGGCGGTGGCCGGCTCGCTGGTGTCCCGCATGGAGGAGGGGCAGTTCATCTCGCTGCCGGTGACACTGCCACTCATCGGCATCTACGTGACCGGTCTTGCCATAGTCCTTCCGAACCCGGACCTGGTGGCGTCGCGGGTGCTGTCGTTCCTCCCGGTGAGTTCACCGCTGATCATGCCCATCCGGGTGGCGGCCGCCGGTGCGAGGGCCTGGGAGGTCGCGCTGTCGGTCGTCCTGCTGCTGGCGGCCGCGTGGTGGGCCGTTGTGCTGGCGGGCCGGGTGTACGAGTCGACACTGCTGCGCATGGGCACGCGCACGACCTGGCGGGAGGCCCTGCGCCTCGCCCGCCGCGATGCCCCGAGTTGAGCGCGCCCCCTCTGAACTGCTCCAACGAGCGCGACACGCTGCGCGCCTGCAATACCGTCAGTCGTAACCCACCTCGCCGAGTTCAGCGCATTCCCAGGTCAACTGGTATTTTATGACCCTAGTATGATTGAGATGTTCAGGATCCTGCAACGCGGCGCAACCGCGACGGCGATCGCCATCGCGGCGCTGATCATCGCCCTCGTCGCACTGTTCTCGCCCCCGCGCGGCTCGACGTCGGACAGCAGTGGCCCCGAGTCGAGAGCAGCTCGAGAGCAACACGGTCGGGAGCCTGCCACGGCGTGACCGCGAGGCGCCATAGACGTCGTCCCTGCCCGATACCGTCTGGCAGAGGAAGCAAACAGGAGGGGAGCGACCATGATCGACGCGCTCGACCGACTCGGCGGGATTCTCATCGACGGCAACGGCCGGCCGGGCAACGGCACGCTCGACGTGCACGACCCGACCACCGGCCAGATGATTGCCGCTGTCGCCACGTCCTCGGTGGAGGACTGTCTCGACGCCGTCGAGGCGGCGGCACGCGCCGCGGCCGGCTGGGCCGCCACGCCACCGCGGGAGCGGGGCGAGATCCTGCGGCGCTGCTTCGAGACGATGATGGCCGAGCAGGACCGGATCGCCGCGCTGCTGCAACTCGAGAACGGCAAACCCGTCGCCGAGGCCCGCGGCGAGGTGGCGTACGCCGCGGAGTTCTTCCGCTGGTTCGGCGAGGAGGCCGTCCGCGTCGGCGGAGAGGTCCGGCGGGCGCCGATGGGCGACAAGCGCATCATGGTGCTGCCGGAGCCGGTTGGCGTGAGCCTCCAGATCACACCCTGGAACTTCCCCGCCGCCATGGCCACCCGCAAGATCGCCCCCGCACTGGCGGCCGGTTGCACGACGATCCTGAAGCCCGCACCCGAGACGCCGCTGACGGCCTTCTACGTCGTCGATCTGCTGGAGCGCTGCGGAACCCCGCCGGGCGTGGTCAACATCGTGCTGCCGGAACCGCCGAACGAGGCCGCCGTGGCCATGATGTCGCACCGCGCCGTCCGCAAGGTGTCCTTCACCGGCTCCATCGCAGTGGGCAAGCACCTGTTGCGCCTCGCCGCCGACCGCGTGTTGCGCACCAGCATGGAACTCGGCGGCAACGCCCCGTTCGTGGTGCTTGCCGACGCCGACGTGCACGTGGCCACCGAATCGGCCATCGCCGCCAAGATGCGCAACACCGGCGCCACCTGCGTGGCCCCCAACCGTCTCTACGTGCACGAGCGGATCGCCGACGACTTCACGGAGGCGCTCAGCGCGCGTATGGCGGGCCTCACCATCGGCTTCGACCGCCGGCCCGACGCCGAGGTGGGGGCACTGATCAGCAACGGAGAGCGGGACAAGGTCGCCGGACTGGTTGGCGCAGCGGTCAACGGTGGCGCCCGGCTGGTGACCGGCGGGCGCGCCCCCGAGGGCGGCGGCTACTTCTACGAGCCGACCGTGCTGGCCGACGTGGAGCCGGACGCGCCGATCCTTGCCCGGGAGATCTTCGGACCTGTGGCGCCGTTGGTGCGCTTCCGCGACGAAGCGGCCGCCGTGGAGATGGCCAACGACACCGACGCCGGGCTGATCGCCTACGTCATGAGCGGTGATCTGAGTCGCGGTCTCGCCATGAGCGAGAAACTCGACGCCGGCATGGTGGCCGTCAACCGGGGGATCATCTCCGAGGTGGCGGCCCCATTCGGCGGCACCAAGGAGAGCGGCATCGGCAGGGAGGGCGGCTTCGAAGGAATCGAGGAGTACCTCGAGCGCAAGTACGTCGCGACCTCCTGGTAGCAGGGACAGCAGCTTCCTGGCGGCGCTCCATCCGGTCATGAGACGGCCGGTTCGAGGCGCTCGGCCGATGAACAAGAGCGGCACGCCCTGAGGGAACCCGCCGAGCTACAACGTGCCATGTACACTAAATTGTTCGCTCCGCCGAAGAATCGCCGCTTGCTGACCGGCGACACGCCCTACCGAGTCGGGAGCCGCTTCACCGCAAGACACCACCGGATATCGCGATAGGCACTGGCAAACCCCCCGCGCGGGAACGCTAGTATGGCGACACTGAACAGGCGGGTCGGCGGCCAGTTCGCGGTTGGCCTTTGACGTTCTGGGCCTGCAAGCAGAGCCGGCGACAAGAGTTCGACTCCACCACCGGACCGGAATCATCCCGCAGACTCGCCAGAACGGAGTTCGACCGCGATGCAGACACCAACCGCCATCCAGATGCCGACCGCCTACAAGGAAGGCTATGAACGGGCCCGCGCCGTCGACTCCGATATGGCAGCGCGCTACGTCTCCCACACGATGGTCGAGGATCCCATCGCCGACGCGGCGATCGACGAACTCGCCGACGTGAGCCCTGGTGAGGTAGGGGAGTTCATCAAGGCAGGCATAGAGGGGGCCGACAACGGCGCGCTGCGCGACGTGCCGCCCCTGCTCCAGAAGTTCTTCGAGGACGCGGCCACTCCCCCCGACTGGCTCGACCTGGAGGCCTTGACTCCTGGCGTACGCATGTTCCACAAGAATACGAGATTGGTGCTGGCTGGGATGGCGGGAGGTGTCCTGGTCGAGGGCTTCACGACGAACATCGCCAAGTCCTTCTTCATAACCGGGAGGTTGCGCGATCAGGGCGTCAGGCGCCTGCAGCAGAACAACCGCCACATGGTGGAGATATTCATGCCGGGCGGCCTCGAGAGATACGGGGACGGCTGGAAGCTGTCCGTTCGCATCCGGCTGATACACGCACAAGTCAGGCGCCTGCTCAACAACTCCGAGGAGTGGGATACCGCATCATGGGGCGTGCCGCTCAGCGCAGCCCATACCGGTTTTGCGCTCACCGCCTTCTCCGCAAGACTGCTCCACCACATGCGACAGCTCGGCGCCCGCTTCAATGACGAGGAAGCCGAGAGCTTCATGGCCGTCTGGCGCTACTCAGGACTTCTGATGGGCATACCGGAGAGCATCCTGATGGGCGACAGAGCCGACGCTCTGAGACTCTACGAGATTGGGTGGATGTGCGAGCCCGACTTCGACATCGAATCGATCGTCATAGCACACGGCTTGGTCAATTCCTCTCCGCTGGTCGTCGGAATAACCCAGCCGGGTGAACGCCGCGCCCTGGCCAAGTACATCTACAGCGTCTCGCGTGCCATGATCGGCAACACCATGGCCGACAAGCTGAATTACCCTCGAGACCGAGGCTTCAACGTTGCAGCGCTTGCCCGGCTACGGCTGCAAGCCCGGTACAACCGCGCCATGGACAGGTATTTCCCCAAGCACGTTCGGACCAACAACTACACGAACTTCACGTCCATACTCGATGCCTCGGTGTACGACGAGGGAGGCATCACCTACGAGATGCCGGCTCACGTGTACGCCGAAGAATCCGGCAAGTGGTAAGGCCGGCGGTTCGGTGACACTGCCGTCGTGACGCCACGGCGGAGGTGCACGAGCGCCGAGGCGCAGGGGTAAGAGGGCAGACCCCGAGCATCAAGCAGCAGCTGCCACGATCTTGGTTGCGATCGGGAGAACCCCCGATCGAATCCTGCTGACACTCGACCGATACTGTTCGGGCGGCCGCCGCGACTCCGAATCCGACTGCCCCCGCAGTGATGATGAACCGGGGTGGCCGCGAGCGGCTGAACGGGCGCGGCCCCGGCGACGAGGGAGAGTTCCATGGCTAGTGATGGATCGGGCGAACCGCACGGGATCCGGCCGGGTGCCACCTCGGCCACCGACTTCCTGGCGATCGACTCGCTGCTGAACGATGACGAACTGCTGCTGCGCGACACGGTGCGGCGCTACGTGGACGAGCGGATCGTCCCCCACGTCGCCGACTGGTTCGAGCGGGGTGTCTTCCCCGCCGAGACGGTCGGACCCGAACTGGGCGCCCTGGGTCTGCTGGGGATGCACCTGGAGGGCTACGGCTGCGCGGGCAGCAGCGCCACCGCCTACGGCCTGGCCTGCCTGGAGCTGGAGGCCGGCGACTCGGGGTTGCGCAGCTTCATGAGCGTGCAGGGCTCCCTGGCCATGTTCCCGATCCGCGCCTACGGCAGCGAGGAGCAGCAACAACAATGGCTGCCCGCCATGGCAGCCGGTGAAGCCGTGGGCTGTTTCGGCCTGACCGAGCCCGACGCCGGCAGCGACCCGGCCGCCATGCGCACCCGTGCCCGGCGCCACGGGGGCGACTGGGTGCTGAACGGCACCAAGATGTGGATCACCAACGGCTCCGCTGCCGACGTGGCGGTGGTGTGGGCACAGACCGACGACGGTGTGCGGGGCTTCGTCGTGCCGACCGACACGCCGGGCTTCACCGCCAACGACATTCACAGGAAGCTCTCGCTGCGGGCGTCGGTCACCTCCGAGCTGGTGCTCGACGACGTGCGACTGCCGTCAGAGGCCGCACTCCCCGGCGTGGTGGGGATGCGCGGACCGCTGTCGTGCCTCAACGAGGCCCGCTTCGGCATCCTTTTCGGCGCGGTCGGCGCCGCCCGCTCGTGCTACGAGGCCGCTCTCGCCTATGCCGCCGAGCGCGACGCCTTCGGTGGGCCCATCAGCCGCTTCCAACTCACGCAGCAGAAGCTCGTCGAGATGATGATCGCCACCCAGCGGGGCGCGCTGCTGGCGCTGCACCTCGGCCGCCTCCGAGACACCGGCAAGCTGACGGCCGCGCAGATCAGCGTCGGCAAGCTCGACAACGTGCGCATGGCCCTGGAGGTTGCCCGCACGGCGCGCGGCGTGCTGGGTGCCAACGGCATCACCCTCGAGTACCCGGTCATCCGCCACATGAACAACCTCGAATCGGTCTACACCTACGAGGGCACCCACGAGATCCACACCCTCATCCTCGGCCAGGCCCTCACCGGCCAAGCCGCCTTCAGCTGAGCCTGGGTCCGCCGAACCAACACCGCCCAACCGGCCGCACTGCTCACGCTCGGCGCTCCGCGCATGCTCTAGGGTTCGATCATGTTCAAGTGGCAGGCCCGCAGGTGGCAGGCCCGCAGGTGGCAGGCCCGCAGGATTCAGCAATCGCCGAAGCTGGTACTCGCGGTGCTCGGCGCCGTAACGGTCGCTCTACTCGCCGGACTCGCCGTTCAGGACCCACAGCCGGAGGTCATCGACGGCTCCGCCGCCTTCCTGCCTGACGGCAGCGAACTCGCCGAGGCCGCCGACGCCATCCGGGAGAGCTTCCCGGCCTCCGCGGACCTGCGGATCGTCCAGGTACTCGCCAAGGGCGACGTCCTCGCAGCAGATTCCCTCCGGGCGACAAAGGACCTCCAGACCAGGATCATCAGCGATCCCGCTGTCGAACCGTTCCTCGTGGCCCAACCCCTCGCCGGGTACGTCCAGATCATCGAGCCCCTCCTCGCCGGCGCGGGCCTGGATCTGGCCACGGTGTCCGACGCCGACGTCGGGGCCGTGCTGGATCAGTTGGCCCGCACCCCGGAACTGGCCGCCGCCAACGACCTCCTCAACCGGTTCGTCCCGCGGGACGGCACCGGGACGCCGATCGCCGGCATCTCGCTGGTCACGCTCGATGACGCCGGGGACGCCCTCGGCCAGCAGGACGCACAGCTGCGCGCCCACGACATCGCCGAATCCACGAGTCTGGCCCCGCTGGAGGTGTCGGTCATCTCCCCGGCGAACCTGGAGGTGGAGGCCAAGGATGTCCGCGAGACGAGTCTGTTGCTTCTTGCGGCCATCGCTCTGGCAGTGATCGGCCTCCTGCTGGCCATCTTCTACCGCACCCAGTCCGACGTCCACATCACGATGGCCGGTCTGGGGATGACACTCCTCTGGACTCTCGGCGCTCAGGCCTGGCTGTCGCCCGGCGGCGCGGGCATCGTCGAGCGCGACAACCTGCTGGCCGCCCTCGTGCCGGTCCTGCTGATCAGCCTGACCGTGGACTACGCGCTGCAGATCACCGGTCGCTACCGGGAGGCGCTGGTGCTCGACGGTGACGAAACGGGTGCGGATCGGCCCGGGCGGTCCATGGGTCGCGCGGTCAGGGCCACGGGCATACCGGTCCTGCTCGCGGCCGGCACGACCGCCGTCAGCCTCCTCGCCAACCTGACGAGCAAGTTCGAACCGGTGGTCGACTTCGGCATCGTCGCCAGCATCGGCCTCGTCTCCGGTTGGATCGTGATGACCAACTTCGTGCCGGCCGCACGGCTGGCTCTGGACCGCAGGCGCCAGGCCAAGGGGCGGGAACCGGCGACCAGACCCGTCGCCGACACGATCCCCGGCGCCGGAGCGATCCTGCGACGCATCTCGGCAGCCGTCGTGCGCCGCCCGCTGCCGATCCTGGGCGGCGTCATCGTCGTCACGATCCTGGCCACCATCGCCGCCACCAATCTCGAAACGACGTTCACGCGGAAGGCCTTCCTGCCGACGGGCTCCGACACGGTGGAGACCCTCGATTTCCTGGAGGAGAACTTCGACGGGCGCGCCACGACGATGACGATCCTCATCGAGGCCGACCTCGATACCGTCGGGACGGTCCGCCACCTGTCCGACCTCTCCTCGACCCTCATCGACCCCGAGAGGCGACCGGACGGCATCGCCGGGCCGCCCATCGCCTCGGCGGAAATGCTGCTGGCGGACTGGACGACCGGCAGCGGGCAACCGGGCGACAACTACGACCCCGCCATCGCGGCCGCATTCACCGACCTGAACCTCAACCTCCTTGCAACCGACGAGGACGCCCGCCACGCCTGGGCGCTGCTCGAGGGCGCCGATCCTGCGGGCTTTGCCGGCGTCGTGGACCTCCGCTCCAACGGTCCCGATCGCACCATCCTCGAGATACCGGTGGCGGCCGGCAGCGAGGGAGCCCTGCAGGGGTTGATCGAAGAACTCGACGCGCTGTGGGGTGGCGACGCCTCGGAGATCACCGTCACGGGGGGCGACGCACTCACCGCCCTGATCAACGACGAACTGAGCGGGAGCCAGGCCGTCAGCGTGTCCCTCACCGTCGCCGCTGCACTGGTGATCCTGCTGCTCTACTTCGGCTTGACCGACCGTCGCCCCGTTCTGGGACTGATCACCATGGTCCCCATCGCAGTGGTCCTGGCTTGGATACTCGGCGTCATGTTCGTCCTCGGGATCTCCTACAACGTGGGAACGGCCCTGGCGGTGGTGCTGGCGATCGGCATCAGCGTCGACTACACGATCCATCTCACGCACCGGTTCCTGGAGGAAGAACGAGAATCGCGGCGAGTCGGCGATGCGCTGCGACGGGCGATGGACACGACCGGTGGAGCGCTCCTGGCCAGCGCCCTCACAACAGGGCTCGGGTTCCTGGTGCTGCTGGCCTCGCCGGTGCGGGCGATGCAGGAGTTGGCCGTGCTCGTCGCGGTCGTGATCCTGCTGGCACTCGTGGCCACGTTCACCGTGCTCCCGCCGCTGCTGGTGCTGTGGGCGCACTACCACCGCTGGCGCGCCCACGAAGCAGGCCTCGCCAACGATCCGAGTGTCGCCGGCTAGAACGGGAGTGAGCGGCGCCGACCGTGGCCTGCCGCAACCCGAGAGCGCGACTACTCGACAGGTAGCTACGGGTGGACCTCGTAGCCGGGCTGCTCGGGTTCGTCGTCGTGTAGCTCTGCAGGGAAGCCTGGCGCCCACGTTGCCCAAGCCGATGAAGCCCACACTCGGAGCCATCCCACTCCTCCCGGTCGCCGCAGCCGCGAACGGGCGGCCGAGCGGGTAGCGTCGGGGCGCCCCAGCGGGTGTAGTTCAATGGTAGAACATCAGCTTCCCAAGCTGAGTACGGGGGTTCGATTCCCCTCACCCGCTCAACGGGCTCTTAGCCTGGATCCACCGGCGGTGGGTTGGGTTCAAGGGCAGGGATCCACCGAAGTGACTCTCTGACCTGGGCAAATGGCTGTGAACACGAACGGCTGCGGGTTCGGATCGGGAGGCACTTCCTGTGAGTGTCCCATCCCGCCGGATTGACCGGTTCGGAGTGGTCCTCGTCACCTGCGGTTCTTGGTCGAGAAACCTGGGCTATACAACGAAAAAATGCACCAAGAAAGTCTGCGATCGGTGGATCCAGGCTTAGCGAGTTAGGTCTCGCTGAGTTGGCCAGTTAGTTGTTAACGCGCCGGTTCGGCGCTGGTTTGGCCTGTGTGCGCGCGTTCGGCGGCTTAGCCTGGATCCACCGATGGGGGTTGGGTGTTGGGGGGTGTAAATGCGGGGAAGTGCCTCTCTGACCTGGGAGAATGGCCGTAAGTAACCGCGGCTTTCGGCCCGGATCGGGAGGCACTTCCTGTGAGTGGAGTATCGCGCAAGATTGACCGGTTCGAGGTGGTCTTCGATGACGAGTCGTTGGTGGCTGATGCGGGTTTGTTGGCGGCGGCGACGTTGCTGGGGCGGTTGGGTGTGGTGTCTGTGGTGGACGCGTCGGTGCGCCTGGGGCGCCGCGTGGCGGCGGCGGCGCCGGGGCGCAAGGTGGCGACGTTGGTGGCGGCGATGCTGGTGGGCGCCACCCATATCGATCACGTGGACCGGCTGCGGGCGGGCGCGACCGCTGGCGTGTTGGGGTTCCGCCCGGCGGCGGCGTCGACGGTGGGGTCGTTCCTGCGCGCCTTCACGTGGGGTCACGTCCGCCAGTTGGACAAGGCCGCCGGTGAGGTGCTCGGGCGGGCGTGGGCGGCCGGCGGCGGTCCCGGCGCCGAACCGATGACGATTGACGTGGACTCGACGGTCTGTGAAGTGTCCGGCAAGAAAAAGGCGGGCGCCGCCTACGGGCACACCCAACAGCTCGGCTATCACCCCCTCGTGGGGGTGCGCGCCGACACCGGCGAGATACTCCACACGCGGCTGCGCAAAGGGTCCTCCCAAAGCGGCCAGGAGCATTTCGTCGTCGAGACCGTCGCCCGCGCCCGGCGCGCCGGCGCCGTCGGCGAACTGTGTGTGCGCGCCGACTCGGGGTTCTGGAGCTACGACCTCTTTGACCGCCTCGACGCCAAAAAGGTGCGCTGGTCGATCACGATCCCCCTCTATTCCCACGTCAAAGCCGCCATCGACAGCATCGCCGAGGCGCACTGGGCCCATTGCTTACACCGCCGGCGGCGAAGCGCACGTCGCCGAAACCACCCTGGCCGCCGGGCGCCGCGGCAACAAGCGCGAACTGCGCCTCGTGGTGCGGCGCACCCGACTCACCGACCAAACCCAGGCCGAACTGTGCCCCGACTGGCGCTACCACGCCTTCACCACCAACCGAGACGACCTCGACACCATCGCCGCTGACCACTATCACCGCGCCCACGCCACCGTCGAACTCGCCATCCGTGACCTCAAAGAAAGCACCGGCCTGGCGCACCTGCCGTCGGGGAACTTCGCCGCCAACGCCGCCTGGCTGGCCTGCGCCACACTCGCCCACAACCTCTACCGCTGGATCGGCCAACTCGCCAAGACCCGCCACAACAACAAACTCACCGTCGGACGCACCGTCCGCAACCGCCTCTTGGCCGTGCCCGGGCGCCTCGTCAACCACGCCGGACGCCACCTCCTGCGCCTGCCCGCACGATGGCCCTGGGCAACCACCTTCCAGGTCAACCTCACCAACACCCGCGCCCTGCCCCAACTCTGCTGAACCCCCCACCAGCGCCGCCCACCACGGCCCCACCACACCCCCACGCGCCCCGAACCGGCCCACTACGGCTCCCACACGACCCCAAGCGCCCCAACACGCCCCACACCCCCCCCAACCGGCCCATCCACGCGCCCCGAACCGCCCCGCCAACCCAACCGGCCGCCCCCAACACCACCAAACCCACCCCCACCCAGCCAAAACGGTGGATTCAGACTCAGTGACCAGTTCGAGCATCCCTTCGAGGGTCGTGATGCCCGCCGCAATGGCGAGCGGCACTGCGTCCTCGAGATCGACCGGGCGGCCGGCATTGAGCTTGGTCGCCAGCACGTACGTGGCGCTGGCGCGGTAGACGGTGAGTCGCTCACCGCTGAAGATCGGCACTAGGCCGGGTGCCAGGTGCGGCAACCCCAGCCGGGCGGCGTCGTTGATCCAGTCGCGGCGCAGGCCATGCCGGTTGGCGACACGCTCGGCGACGTCGGCCAGCACTTGGGGCATACCCTCGGAGATCACGTCGACGTCATCGGTCACGCGGCCCGGCACTAGTGTCCTGAGTCGGAAGTTCGCTGGCGTTTCGATGGCCCCGCTATTCGCATTTGCGCAGGCCAGCTCGCTGCAGCAATCCTCCGAATACCAAACGAACTAATCGCTCAGGACACTAGGAACCCAACGGCTGCGCCGCCGATAACAGCGATCTCAATGTGGGCACCGGGCGGGAGTTCGGCATCCACCTCGGCCAAGAAGCCGAGCATCTCGTCCTTGGTGAACTCGCGGCCGACGGAGGCGGCGGCCGTGCTCATGGTCGCGCCAGCCGGCCCCGCTCCAGCATCTCAGCCTCGAAGAAGACGCCGTGGGCGGCACACACCGGAGGTGCCTCGGCCACAACGAGTCGGCCGTAGTCCGAGTCGGCGGCAACGCCGGTGATTAGCCGCGGCGGGACTGACCGGTAGCGGTGCACCCAAGAGGGGACGACGTCGCTGTCGCGATGCGTGAGGGCATTCACGACGGTGGCAATGCAGGCCAGGTCGAACGGATCCCCGCCCGGCGGCGGTTCGCCGTCGAGCATCTCAGCGCGGTCAAGGGTCCAGTAATTCCAGTCCTTGATGAACTGAATGAGAACACGAGCGCGGTCGCGTGCCGGCCGCCCCGCCATCAGCGCCGGTAGCTGAGTGACGCTGGCCTGGTAGCCAGCGAAGCGCGACAGGTCCACCGGCTCGACAACCGTCCGCTCCACTGCCACCACCGGGCGATGCTCCGTCAGATCCAGACCCACACCCCGAGCCTAGTGTCCTGAGCGATTAGTTCGTTTGGTATTCGGAGGATTGCTGCAGCGAGCTGGCCTGCGCAAATGCGAATAGCGGGGCCATCGAAACGCCAGCGAACTTCCGACTCGGGACACTAGCCCTGATTGTTCATGAGAATGGTTGGGGGGGTGGTTTGGTTGTTTGTGGGGTCTTTGGGCGGGGTGTTGGGTGTTGGTGGGGTGTTTGATTGTGGGTTTGGGGTCCGGTGGGGTGTTGTTTGGGGTTTGTGGTTGGTGTGGGGGCGTGTGAGGTTGGCCCGCCGGGTGGTTTGTGGTGGCGGTTGTGGTGTTTTGGTGCCTTCTGGTGGGGTTTCAGCAGAGGGCGGCGATGTGGTTGTAGATGCGGGCGAGGTGCGGTGCTCCGGGGTGGTTGGTGGGTAGGCGGATGATCGTTCGGCGCCCGGAGCGGACGAGGCGTCCGGGGGTGTGCCAGAGGGTCCAGCGGAGGCGTTCGGCGGCGGCTTCGGCGAAGGCGCCGGCGGTGCAGGCGAGTTGTTGGAACCACACGACGAGGCTGCGCGCCCAGCAGATGAGGGCGACCCAGGCGGCGTTGGCGTCGAAGTCCCCGAAGGGTAGGCGCAACAGGCCGCTGGTTTTGACGGCGGCGATGTGGTCCTCGACGACGGCGTGGGCGCGCATGTGCGCGTCGCAGTCGACGGCGGGGCCCCCTCGGTCGGTCCAGTGGCCCCAGTAGCGCCAGTCGTCGCTTGCGAACAGCGAGCGTTGCGCGCCGGGGTGGCGGGGTTCGCGGCGCACGATCAGGCGCGTCCCGGGGGGCCAGTCGCTGGTGTCGATGTACTCGGTGAGGTCCGCGACCGCGGCGCCGGGGCGCAGGGCGCCGTTCTGTTTGATCGCCGGCTGCCGGCGCTTGTCGGTGACGGGCGCCTTGGCGATGGCCGCGTCGATGGCGCCGTTGCGGCGCGCTACCAGGGAGAATCCCACGTTGCGGTCCCGGGCGGCTGCGGCGATCTTCGTCGAGCAGCCCGCCGAGTCGGTGCGCAACACCACCGGGCGCGCCACGAGGTCGGCGTCGTCGCCGGGGCGGTGGCCCGCCGCCACCTCCCCCGGCAGCCGACCGAGCGCCGCGTCGAAGACGTCTATGTGGTCGTCGATGTTGTTGGCCGCCGCGTTGCCGGGACGCAACATCGCCGCCAGCGCGTCGCCGTCGTCGCTGAAACACAACAACGGATGAAACCCGAACCCGCCCTTGAAATGCGCCGCCGCGCCGGCTTTGTGTTCGCTGTGGATCTCCACCAGCGTCGCGTCGATGTCCAAGACCACCGGCCCCGCGGCATCGGCGGCGCGGCGCGCCCACACCTGCGCGCGCACCGCCGCCTGGCGCGCCCACAGATCCTCCACCGTCGCGGGGTCCAGCGACCGCAGCGTCCGATACAACGTCGGCGCCGAGGGCACGTCGCCGAACAGGCCCCCCTCGGCGCGCAGATACTCGATATCACTACAACACTCCCCGCCGCCGGCGAGCATCAACATCGCCTGGGTCAACACCTTGCCCCGATCATGGCCCGGCGCCCGCTCACCGCCCCAGCGCACACCAGCCGACAAAGACGCCCCCACACCGAACCGATCAGCAAACGCCCCCAAAGCGTGCAACCCCACAAGACCAACCAGCCCCCCGCCGCCGCCTTCTACCCGCACCTGCCGCACACTGTTAGACTTCACCTCGGAAATGCCTCTCTTCCTGGGATCGAAACGTGCTTGATACACGCATCATCCCACGTCAGAGAGGCTTTTCCGCGGACGCGCACCCCCACCACCCCACACCCCGTGAACAATCAGGGCTAGCGCGCCGGGCTGATGTGATTCCCGCTCGTGTGCGCGGACACTACAGAATGTGGAGACCCCCCTCTTCAAAATGTGGCGCGCTCCCACCGACGCCGAGTATCGGCTGGTCAGGGGTGGTGGCGAAGACCCCTCAACGGGCTCTTGGCCCGGATCCACCGATGGGGGTTGGGTTCGAGGGCGGGGGGTCCACCGAGTGACTCTCTGACCTGGGCAAATAGCTGTGAACACAAGCGACTGCCGGTACAGATCGGGAGGCGCTTCCTGTGAGTGCCCCATCCTGAGGTGTGTCTGAGAAAACCGCGGAGGTTGGTCTGAGAAATTAACCAACTCGTGTCGGGTTCTGGGGTTTGTGGTTGTGGTTGGTGCGATGGTAGTCGATGCGCTGTTGGTGGGCTCGTCGCAGGCCTTCGATGCGGGCTTGGCGGACCTGTTCGCCGCGGCCGTGGTGTTCGTCGTCGGGGGTGACGTAGCCGATGCCGGCGTGGAGGCGGGTCCCGTTGTAGTCGCGGCGGGTGCGGTCGAGTTCGGCGGTGAGGGTGGCGGGGTCGGTGATGGTTTCGAGGTGGGGGTTCTCGGTTTTGATGTGCCCGAAGAGGCTCTCGATCCAGGCCTGATCGGTGGGCGCGCCGGGCCGGCCGAGGCGTTGCGCCACGGCGAGCGCGGCGAAGAACTCTCTGGTCGCTTTGGAGGTCATCTGGGGGCCGTTGTCCGAGGCGGCCAACAGGATCGGCTCGGAGTCGTTGTTGGCGAACGCGTCGACGCGTTCGGGTGTGATCAGCTCTGTGAGGCCTTCGGCGCCCAGGGCGCCCTCGAACAGGACCCGCACCTGCGTGGAGGTCTCCTCGATGGAGACCAGCGTGTCGATCCAGCGGCGGCTCACGACGTCGACGATCGCGAACGCGACCCGCCGAGCTGCGGGGAAGTGGGTCACGTCCCAGCACCAGATCTTGTTGGGCTCCCAGTCCAACCAGTCCGGCCAGGCGAGGCGAGGCGCCGGCGCTCGCGCCGGCGTCTCGGGCAGCACAAGGCCGTGAGCAGCCAGAACACGCCGCAACGTCGACGGCGACACCCACACCCGACCCAGGTAGGAGCCCCGGTGGGCCAACTTGCGGGAACTGCGATCGGTGGGCCCCCACTCCTCGACGAGCGCTAAGACCGCCGCTGTCTCCGCCGGGCGCAGCCGATGCAGCGCCACCCCGCCGGGCGGGCGATCCTCAACAGTGCCCGTCGCGCGCAACCGGCGCCGCCAGCGCCGCACCCGGTCATCGGAGGCGCCGAGCATCGAGCACGCCCAACGGTGCGAAGCGCCACCGGACACAGCGTCGTCGACCAGCTCGAGGATCTGTTCCTTCACCGCGCCGGGCACCCTCGCAGGCAGCGGACCGCTCAGGCCCAACCGACTTTTCCCCGCAACATCGCCAACTCGATGGCCTGCGCCTTGACCGCCTCGGTCAACTGCTCCACCTCCCGGCGCGCCGACTCCAACTCCCAGTTGCGCTCCTTCGCCGGCCGGCCCCGGCGCGCAACCAACGCAGCGAGCGCCGCGTCCTTCACCGTCCGGCGGATCCCAATGACCGTCGACACGTCCACCTGCCACTTGCGCGCCGCGTCCGCCTGGGTCATCTCCCGGGACGTAACCTGCAAGAAGATCTCCCACTTCGTCTCCGGCGACAGCACACGCCCCCGCCGACGAGTCTCGTTCTCGCTCATCTCTAACAACTCCTCTCAGAACACCCCGAGAGCATGCCAGAGTTGGGTATTTTCTCAACACCACTTCCGCGTCGAACTCAGACGCAACACAATCCCGTCGGATTGACCGGTTCGGGGTGGTCCTCGTCACCTCCGGAACTTGGGGCGAGAAACTTGGGCTATACGACGAAAAAGATGCCCAAGATGATCTGCGATCGGTGGATTCAGGCTAAGCAGCCTCCACCCCGTCGCCTCCGAATAGCCGGGCGGATTACAGAAATGGTCACTTGTCGCCCGTACGATAACCGCGCCCCCTATGACCGACAGTCAAGGTCAGCCCAAATCGCTCCAGTAGCCCTGCCGTTCGCCCCAGACACCCCGGTGAAAATGTGGAAACCCCCCTCTTCAAAATGTGGCGCGCTCCAACCGAAGCCGGTGCATCGCCTGCTCAGATGTGGTGGCGAACACCCCTCAACGGGTGAAGTTCAGGAGCAACTCCACGGTTCCGGTGTCCTCGACCGACAGCACGACGGGCGCTCTGGGAGGATCGATCCCGTAGTCCTCGAAGCGGATCTCGAAGCTGCCCCCGACGATGATGACGTCCTCGATCCACGCGGCGGTCAGCAGAACACGGACGGGCCGGGTGACGCCGTGGACGGTGAACTCACCGTCCACCACCTGTGACGCCTCTTCGGTGGGGGTCGGCAGTGCCGCGAATGTCACCGGCGCGGTCAGTTCGAACCGGGCGAGAGGGAACTCCCCGGTGTTCAGCGCCCCCCGCACGAGACCGTCACGCGGCGGGCGGTCGCTGACCAGGGTGGTCAGGTCGACGTCGACGCCGGCGGCCACCGCGGTGAGGCCGACGACCTCCAGCGTGCCCGACACGGCCGGCGTGCGCCCGACGGCCTCGGTCGTTCCGATCCCCGAGAGTTCCTCGCCCACCCGGTAGCCGGCCCAGGAACTGGAGTAGTCCTCGAAGCTGCCCAGTGTCGTATCCACCGACCAGACGCCGTCCAGGTTCACCGCTCCGGTCGACTCCGGCTCGGCGGTGGAGCTGCCGGCGGGCGCAGGTGCAGGGGCCGCTGGCTCGGGCGGTTGCGGCTCGGGCTCCGGGTACGGCCCGGGCGGCGGCGCCGGCGGGGCCGCAGCGCCGGCCGGCGGCGGGGGCGGCTCGGCGGCGGCGGGAGGCTCCGCCGGCCCAAGTGCCGGTGCCGGCGGCTCGGCGGCGGCGGGAGGAGGCTCTCCCGGGTCACCGGCGGGGGGTGGCGGCTCCGCGGCGGGGGGAGGTTCGGCGGTCGGGGCCGGCTCGGGCACCGGCGGCGCCGCGGTGGTGGCCGTCAGCGCTTGGCTGCGCTCCAGCACCGACGGCGGCGGTGGGGCGTCGCCGCGCCAGACCAGCAGCCACACCAGCACCACGGCGACCACGACCGTCACCACGGCGGCCGCGCCGAGGGTCAGCACCTTGCGGCGCCGCGACCATCCGCTGAAGCGTTCGAGAATCACGAGGAACCACCCCCTCCCGCATCGTAGGCCCGGACCGCACGAAACCGTCCGGGATCGCCGGTTCCCCCGCTAGCGGCGTGCGAGGAAGAATCACCTTGCAGGTGTGCCGGCGCATCAGGTGCGACGGCAACTGAGGTTCGGGATTCGGTCAGCCGGGGTCGGGGCCGGAGGCAACGGGACGGTTGTCGTCGGCCCCCCAGGCCGACCAGGAGCCCACGAACAGGCGGCCACCGCCGAGGCCCGCCACTTCGAGTGCCAGGAGGTCGAGGCAGGCGCTGACACCCGAACCGCAATAGGCCACCACGTCGGCGTCACCGTCGACGCCCGCGGTGGCGTAACTCGCCCGTAGCTCCTCGGGAGTGCGCAGCGTTCCGCCGGGAGCGAGGTTGGCAGAGGACGGCGCGCTCAGCGCGCCCGGGATGTGCCCGAATCGGGGGTCGATGGCGTTCGGTTCGCCCCGGTACCGCTCGGGCGAGCGAGCATCCAGCAGCACGGTCGCGGCGGCGCGCCGCAACTCGTCCACCTCGTCGATGGTGGCGAACGCCCCCGCGGGCCACGGCCGGGGCGTGAAGTTGGCCGGAGTCGGCTCGGGGGCGGCGGTGCTGAGCGTGCCCGGCCAGGCGGCGAGGCCGCCGTCGAGCACCGCCACAGGCTCGCCGAGCGAGTGCAGCATCCACCACAGCCTGCCCGCCACCATGCCCGAGGCGTCGTCGTAGGCGACCACGGGACAGCCGTCGCCGATGCCGGCCGCGCCGAGCGCGCCGGCGAAGACATCCGGGTCGGGCAGCGGATGCCGGCCGGACGGGCCCGGCGGCGCCGAGAGGCCCTCGTCGAGATCGATGAACACTGCACCGGGGACATGCCCTGCCTCGTAGGCGGCGCGTCCCGAGCGGCCGTCGAGATACCAGCGCACATCGACCACAACCACCTGTGCGATGTTGGCCTGCAGCCAGGACCCGCTGACGATCGACGACGGCAGGACGCCCCCCGGAGAACCCACGATGCCCCCGGTCAGCGTCCCACGAAGACGGCCTTGCCGGGACCGTGCTCGACGAAGCTCTTGATGCCGATGCGCGCGTCCTCGCTGGCGAAGGCGGCGACGAACTCCTCGGTCTCCAGCCCGAGCGCCGCCTCGAGCGGCAGATCGTAACCCTCGCCGATGGCGGCCTTGGCGTGGCGGAGCGCCGCCGGGCCCACCGCGAAGCGCTCGGCCATGGCCACCGCGCGCTCGTAGGTCTCCACCGCCGGATGTACAGCGTCGGCCAGTCCGATGGCGAGGGCCTCTTCGGCACGCACCCGCCGCCCGCTGTAGATGATCTCCTTGGCGCGGCTGAGGCCGACGAGGCGCGACAACCGCTGCGTCCCGCCGGCGCCGGGGATGATGCCCAGCAGGATCTCCGGCTGCCCGAAGACGGCATCGTCCGCGGCGACGCGGAAATCGGCAGCCATGGCCAACTCGCAGCCACCCCCGAGGGCGTACCCGTTCACCGCCGCCACGAGGACCTGCGGGATGCGCTCCAACTGCCGCAGGGCGCCGGTCAGGCTCACGGGCGCTCCCGAGCCGCCTTCTTCACCGGACTCGCCCGGTCTGAATTCTTTGATGTCAGCACCGGCGGCGAAGATCTTCGGACCTCCCCACAACACCGCGGCACGAATGTTCGAGCGCCCGCGCAACTCATCGGCCACGGCGGCGATCTCGGCCGTCACGGCATTGCTCAGGGCGTTCATGCGCGGGCGATCGAGGCGGATCGTGGCAACGCCGGGCGCGGCGTCGGTCCGGAGATGCACGTAATCACTCATGGCGGGTCAACCTATCCGGCGACGAGACTGGCCAGTGCCCAGATGGCCGCCAGTGTGCCGACCGCGATCATGACGAGGCTGCGGGCGAGAGGGGGCCGGCGCAGGCCCTCGGCGGCGCGACCCGGTGGGCGCGGGCGAGTCAACGCCAGGATGTTGCCGACGGCCATCGCTCCACCGAGGGCGAGGACGAGCCAGCGCAGGATGTCGTCACCCAGGAACACCATGGTGCTCAGAGTTCTCCGACAGGGGACCGTTGGGCGTGGTTGTCGAAGCGCGTGTACTGCGGCAGGAAGGCGAGTTTGAGGGTGCCGGTGGGGCCGGTGCGGTGCTTGGCGACGTGCAGTTCGGCGATGCCTCGGTCGGGGCTGTCGTTGTTGTACATCTCGTCGCGGTACAGGAACATGACCACGTCGGCGTCCTGCTCGATGGCGCCGGACTCGCGCAGGTCCGCCAGCATCGGCCGCTTGTCGGAGCGGGCTTCCGGAGCACGGGAAAGCTGGGAGAGCGCCAGCACCGGGCACTCGAGTTCGCGGGCAAGGATCTTCAAGCCCCGGCTCATCTCGCTGACCTCCACCTGGCGGCTCTCAGCGCTGACACGGCCGCCCATGAGTTGCAGGTAGTCGACGACCACCAAGCCGAGATGACCCACGTCCGCGTGCTTGCGGCGCGCCTTGGCGCGAATCTCCAGCACCGAGGTGTTGGGGTTGTCGTCGATCCACAGCGGCGCCTCGGCAAGGCGCCCGACGGCGGTGTTGATGAGCGTCCAGTCGTCGTCGCTCAGTTGCCCGGAGCGGACGCGCTGGGTGCTGACCCTCGCCTCGGAGCACAGCAGCCGCTGCGTCAGCTCCAGATGGCTCATCTCCAACGAGAAGAAAAGCACCGGACGCCGCGAAGCCATCGCCGCCGCCGACGCAATGCCCAGCGCCAGGGACGTCTTGCCGATACCTGGGCGCGCGCCCAGGACGAGCAGTGTCGACGGCTGCAGGCCGAGCAGCAGGTTGTCGAGGTCGCTGTAGCCGGTGGGCACGCCGGTGAGGCTCTGGCCGTGCTCGTACAGCTTCTCGAGGTGATCCACGCCCCGGTCGAGCAGGCCGTACAGCGGCTCCATCGAGGACGCCTCGCTTCCGCTGGCAACGGCGAAGACGAGCGATTCGGCCTGATCGAGCGCCGCGTCCACGTCGGCAGGGCGGCTGTAGGCCAACTCGGCGACCTCGCCCGCCGCGCCGATCAGGCGGCGCAGCGTGGCGTTCTTCGCCACGATGTCCGCGTAGCGGGCCGCGTTGCCGGCCACCGGCGTGCTGGCCTGCATCTCCACGAGCGCGCCGGCACCGCCGACCGCGTCCAGCAGACCGCTCCGCTCCAACTCCGCCGCCACCGTGACCGTGTCCACCGGCTCGCCCGCGGCATAGAGCCCGGCGATGGCGTCGAAGGTGTGGGCGTGCGCGGGACGGTAGAAATCCGCCGCCGCCGTCAACTCCACTGCGTCGGCGATAGCCGCCGCGGTCAACAACATCGCCCCCAGCAACGCGCGCTCCGCCGCCAGATCGTGTGGCGGCACCCGCGCCCCCGCCGACCCGGCGCCGGCGCGGCGCGGCTCTGCTGCGCCCTCGCGGGCGCCGGATCCGGAGTGAAGCGTGCTCGAAGTGGTGGTCATGCTCACAGCTTCGATATGTCGAGGGGGTATGACAGCCCCGATGGATCAACAGGGACGATGGGCCGAGGAGGCTAGGGGCGGGGCAACCCGAGACTTGTTGGCGCGCTCTCGGAGCGCCGGCCGTTCAGGCCGCGCGGTTGGACGGCGCGCTCAGACGGGAGTTCCCTCCGGACGTGAGGCGCGCCGCGGTCCGGCTCGGTTCAGAACGGTTCCTCGTCGCCATAGGACGGCCCGCTGGAACGGGCGGGCGCCGGCGCAGGCGCAGGAGCGGACCCCGTGCCCCGGCGCGCGGCCGTCCCGTTGCCTTCTCGGAACTCGTTGCGGTTGATCTGCACGGACGCCCGGCGCAGGCTCGGCGAGACCTCGTCAGCCACGATCTCCACCTTCGACCGGCGCTCACCCTCGGGGGTCTCCCAGGACCGCTGGTCCAGCCGACCGGAGACGACGACGCGGGCGCCCTTGGTGATCGACTCCGCCACGTTCTCCGCCAACGACGACCAGCAGGTCACGTCGAAGAACGAGACCTCCTCGACCTGCTCGCCGCCGCGCTCGTAGCGGCGGTTCCATGCGACACCGAACGAGCACAGCGGTGTTCCCGAGGGCGTGAAACGCAACTCCGGATCCCGCGTCGCATTACCCACAATCGTGACAGTGTTTCCGAAAGCCATCTGCCTTCTCCTCCTTCATTCTTGTGCGAACGCCATAGTACAGATGTTCGCACCCGCTGCGCGGCCGGGCGCCGGAGCGACTGGAAAGATCGCGCCGCCGGCCGGTGGATCGCTAGTCGGAAGCCCGTGGGATTTCGCCCGGTAAAAGCCGGTCCCTGCGGTGGATTGCCACGTCCGAAGAGATGGACAGGCAGGGGGAAACTGAGGGCTCGATTGTGGACAAGACGGTCACAGGTGGCCAAGAGCGGCGGCAGCCGCCGTGGAGATCATAGCAATATAAGCAAAATAAAGTGAATTAGCTCACAACATCACTGGCGGACCGCGTCGACGCGTGCCCGACTCAGGTAGCGGCAACGACTTCGACGGTCACCTCGGTGACGACCTCCGGATGCGGCTTCACCGGAATCGCGTAGGTGCCAACCTGCTTGATCGGCTCGGCGATGTCGAGCATCTCCGGAGAGAGGACCACGCGTTCCTGCTCCGCAATCGCCGCGGCCAGGTTCAAGGCGTTCACGGAACCGTACAGACGCCCCGCTTCGCCGGCGCGAGCCACGACGCGGATGCTCCGCCCCGCGAGCCGATCCGCCATCTCGCGGGCCTGGCTCAGGACCGCGGCGTCGGCGAGCTCGCGGCGCCGGCGCATGGCCTCCGCCTGGCGGGCGGAGCCCCGCGTCGCCTGGATCGCCAACCCGCGGGGGATGAGGTAGTTCTGGGCGTAGCCGTCGGCCACCTCGCAGATGTCGCCCCTCCGGCCCAGGGACGTCACCTCGGCACGAAGCACGACCTTCACGACTCCCGTCCTTCCGTCGCATCGCCTGCGGGCTCCCAAACCGCTTCGTCCGCCGCGGGCTCTCCGACCGCTTCGCCGGAGGGGCCCTCAGCGGGTGGAAGCGGCGCGCCGGGAGGAGCGGGCAGCCGGCCCTCGCCCCGCCGGCCCGGCGGGCCGTCGCCTGGAGGGCCGTCGCCCCGCGGTCCCCCGCTGCGACCCGCACCGCGCTGGGTCGTGATCCGGTTGGCATACGGGAGCAGAGCCATCTCGCGAGCGTTCTTGATGGCGCGGGCCACGGTGCGCTGCTGCTGCGCGTCGTTCCCCGTCACGCGGCGAGCACGGATCTTTCCCCTGTCGGACATGAACCGCCGCAGCAGGTCGACATCCTTGTAGTCGATGTACTCCACCCGCTTGTGGGTGAGGACGCTGACCTTCTTCTTGCTGCGCCGGGCGTTGTCCCGGTTCTTGACACGCGGTCGACTCTTCGGCATGGTTGGGTGGGTTTCCCTTCAGCGCCTACGCGTCGGCGGGCACGGGATCGGGCGCCGACTCGAGGAGGCCACGCCGGGCGGCCTCGGAGTCGGGCAGACGGATGATTTTGTGGCGGACCACCGCGTCGGTCAAGCGCAGCGAGCGCTCGAAACCGGCGAAGTCAACGCCGCTGCTCACGAACTCGACGACCACGTAGTAGCCCTCGCTGCGATGATCGATCTCGTACGCGAACCGGCGCTTGGGCCATCTGTTGACCCTCTCGGGGTCCACATGGACGCCGAGCGAGGACAATTCGGACACGGCACGCCTCAATGGCTCATCGACGTCGTCCTCCGCCAGGTCGCCGCGATAGATGATCATCAATTCGTAGGCCCTCACGGAAATGGGGCACCTCCTCTGGTCCTGCCGGGGCAGGGCCCCGCCGTCGGGAGCGGCGGAGCAGGGTTTATGTGGGCAGTCACCCTACCGGCCCCCGACTCGGGCCGGCGCGGCGACCGATGTCACGGTGCGTAGAGTCGCAGCGCGGCGGCCGCCTCCGCACCCATCGAGTAGGACTCCTGCGCCGACGGGAACCCGCCCGAGCGCACGTCCGACGCAAACCGGCCGAGAGCGTCGACTGTGTCCACAGCAAGGTCGGCGTAACGACGTACGAACTTCGGCTGCAGATCTCTCTGGAGGCCGAGCACGTCGTGATACACGAGAACCTGCCCGTCGCAGTCGGGACCGGCCCCGATGCCGATCGTCGGCACGTCGACCGCGCCGGTCACGAGACCTGCCACGTCAGCGGGCAGACCCTCCAGCACGATGGCGAAACAGCCGGCATGCGCGAGCGCCTTGGCGCCCTCGGTGAGTTCGACCGCCGCCTCGACCGTGCGCCCCTGGACCCGGAAGCCGCCCATGACGTGCACCGACTGCGGCGTCAGCCCGATGTGGCCCATGACGGGGATCTCTGCGGTCACGAGCGCCTCGATCATCGGCACGCGGAGCTTGCCGCCCTCCAACTTCACAGCCTCCGCGCCGGCACGGATGAGACGGGCCGCGTTGCAGATGGTGTCCCGCGACGAGACGTGGTAGCTCAACCACGGCAGATCGGCCACGATCAGTGCGTCGGGCTCGCCCCGTGCCACCGCCGCGGTGTGGTGGACCATGTCATCGATGGTGACACTGAGCGTGTCCGGATAGCCCAGCACCACCATGGCGACCGAATCGCCCACGAGCAGCAGGTCGACTCCGGCCTCAGCGGCCAGCCGCGCGCCCGGCGCGTCGTAGGCGGTCAGCATCACGAGCGGGTCGCCGCCGTCGCGCACCTTGCGCGCCCGCACGGCAGGAACAGTAAGACGAGTGCCCATCGGCACCTCCTTCCGGTGTCCAGCGCACTACGGCTGCCGGCGAGGAATCAGCGTACCGACCCGGACGGGACTCACCACCGGGGTGTGGGGCGAACAGGCCCGCAGCTGGTCCGCGAGCAGCGTGTTCAGGGGAGGGCGAGGCGCGTTGATAGACCGGCTCGTGCTCCTGATGTTCGGTGCCGCGCGAGCCGCGGCCCCGGGCCCTTCGGACCCCTCAGCGGGTGCCCGGGACGCCGAAACGGAAGCGGAGGTGGTTCCAGGAACAGTCCGAGCAGACTTCCACCACGTAGCAGGTGAAGTCGCCCTTGCGCCTACCGATGCGCTCCCAGTCGACGGTTGTGGCCACGCAGCGACCGTGCGCCGGCAGGCGCGGTCCGAACACATACCGCACGAGGGCCAGTGGTCCGGCACCGCACAGCGGGCAGGGTTCCTCCGTCGACTCGCTGTAGGACCGGGCTGCCCGGAGCAACTCGGGCTGAGCATCGCAGGCATCCGATCGGCTGATGCGCCCCTGCCGGACGCCGGCCACCGTTGCCTCGCGCAGGAGCCGGTAGTCGACCGAGCCTGACCCTCGTGTCTCAAGGCGTGCCGCGGCGGAGTTCGGCTCCACGGCCCTAACAGTAGTCAGCCGCCGGGACGGCGCTCTCGGATCGCCTCCCACCAGGAACTCAGCCGGTGGCGGGCCGCTTCGGCGTCCAGCGGTCCTCCCGCGATCCGCAACTCCTCGAGGTGGCGCAGGGCCGCCCCCACCGCGGGGCCCTCGTCGATTCCGAGGTGCGCCATGACATCGGCACCGCTCAGCGGCGGCGGCGCTGCAAGATCCTCCGCGCCGGCCAACCGGCGCCACCGCTCTGCGAACGCCGGCACCGCGGACCGTCGCGGCGCCACCGCCACGGCCAGAGCCGCCGCCGGGGGCGCTGCGGTCCCAGCCCCGCGGGCCCAGCGGCGAACCGTCGCCTCGTCACTGGTCGTACCGGCGACGGCCAGCAAGGATCGCGCCGCGGTTGCGATCGAGCCCGCCCGGCGCGCAACGGCGGCGGGGAAGCGCAGGCGCCGCACAGCGCCGGCCACGTCGGGCACCGGCCACAGCAGCGCCGCCAGTCGCAGCGGCTCCTGGGGAGGCACCGCGTCGAGCAGCGGCATGCCCGCGGTGACGTCAGTCCCGGTCGCGGCAAGCTCTGGCACGATCTCGGCCAGGACGCCCGTCCGCGCCAGGAGGCCGGCGCCAGCGGCGGGCGCCTCGGCGGCGAGCAACCGGGAAAGTTCCCGGGCGCAGCGCTCCACGGACACGATCTCGAGGCGGCCGCGGAGAGTCTCCATGGCCACTTCGAGTTCTGGATCGGCCGTGAGCCCCAATGTGGCCACGAACCGGCCGGCGCGCAGCATCCGCAGCGGATCCTCGCTGAAGGACTGCTCAGGGGAGCGCGGCGTGCGCAAGCGCCCACAGTCGAAGTCCTCCCGTCCCCCGAAGGGGTCGATGAGTTCAACCGCCGCGACTTCGCCAGGCGTGGCGGGCAACTCGAACGCCATGGCGCCGATGGTGAAGTCCCGCCGAGCCAGGTCCGCGAGAACATCGTCGCCATAGGACACCTCGGGCCGCCGTGAACCCTCCACGTAGACCTCGGCGCGATGCGTGGTGATCTCCACGATGCGGCCGGCCCGCCGGCATCCCACCGTGCCGAACCGTTCGCCCTGGGTCCAGACGGTGTCGGCCCAACCCGTGAGTATCTGCCTCACCGCCGCAGGAGGTGCATCGGTGGTCATGTCCACCTCGTCATCGTGGCGCAGGGGCTCGTCCCGCAGCAGTGCACGCACCGCACCGCCGACCACATACAGCCGCCAGCCGCCTTGGGTGGCGAATCGCCCGCCCCAAGGAGCCAGTGCCGCCGCGGCGGCACGGATCGCTTCCAGGCTCATCGGTGACCCCGTCTGGCTCAGCCGGATCGCTCAGGAATCCAGGTGCAAGCGTGCCGCCGCGGCCACGACACCGCCGCCGGGACCGCCGGCGGTCAGCGGCTCCGGACGATGCGTCACGCCGGCCAGAGCCGCGACGCACGCGGCGGCGCTGCGGGCCAGAGCGGCGAGGTCGTAGCCCCCTTCCAGGAACGCCACGATGCGGCCGGACGGCGCGGCCGCACGCACGGCCGTCGTCAGATCGGCGAAGTCGCCTGAGCTCAGCCCCAACATCGTCAGGGGATCGGCGCGGTGGGCGTCGAATCCCGCCGACAGCAGCACCCACGTGGGCGCGAACCGCTCGACGGTCGGCACCACGACCTCGTCGAAGGCTCGGCGGTAGACATCGCCGGTCGCTCCGGGCGGAAGGGGAAGGTTCAGGGTGGTGCCAAGGCCCGCGCCCGCTCCCGTTTCGCCGAGGGCGCCCGTCCCCGGGTACGCCGGGTACTGGTGCAGTGACACGTAGAGAACGTCGGGTGATTCGTAGAAGATCTCCTGGGTGCCGTTGCCGTGGTGCGCGTCGTAGTCCACGATCAGCACGCGCTCTCCCCGCTCCAGCAGCCGCGCCGCGGCGACAGCAACGTTGTTGAACAGGCAGAACCCCATCGAGCGAGTAGGGGTGGCGTGATGGCCCGGCGGGCGCACCGCGCAGAAGGCGGCCTCTCCCCGACCTGTGGACAGTTCCGCGACAGCGGTCAGGCCCGCCCCGACCGCGACCCGTGCCGCCAGCGCCGATCCTCCGCTCACGGTGGTGTCGGGATCGATGGCACCGCCGCCGGCCGCCGACAGCGCGGTGGCTCGGTTCACGACATCAGCACTGTGGACCGCCCGGAGATCCTCGTCGGTGGCCGGCGACGGCACGCACGGGACAATGGCGTCGCCGAGACCGGCCGCCAGCACGCCTGCATGCGCGGCGTCGACGCGCCGGGGCCGCTCCGGGTGACCGCGACCAGGATCGTGGTCGAGGCAGCGCTCGTCGGCGAAGAAGAGGACCGACACCGCGGCGAGCCTAACCGAGGGCCGTTCGGCGACATCGGTGGCGGCGGCGGCCATTAGGGTCGAGGCTGCAAGGCCCACCGAGGAGGATTGCCATGAGCACCGTCCGCATCGTCACCGACAGCGCCTGCGACCTCGACGAAGCCGCAACCGACCAATGGGGCATCACGGTCATCCCGCTGATCATCACCTTCGGCGACACACCGCTGATCGACCGCGAGGAGCTGGCCCCCGAGGACTTCTACAGGCGCATGGCCGGCGCCGAGCGACTACCCACAACGGCGGCCCCCTCACCGGGCCGCTTCGAGGGGGCGTTCAGGTCTCTGGCCGCCGAAGGCGCCGGCGGGATCGTGTGCATCAACCTCTCCTACGAACTGTCCGCCACGGGGCAGGCGGCCCGCACGGCCGCCGATGCGGTCGCCGATGTCGTCGAGGTGCGCTGCGTGGACTCGCGCTCCCTCACGAGCGGGTTGGGTTCGATCGTCCTCGAAGCAGCCCGCGAGGCCGCAGCCGGTGCGGGTCTGGACGACCTCGAAACTCTCTGCAACGACCTGGCCGAGCGCACGCGCATGTTCGGGGCCATCGACACCATGGAGAACCTCCGCAAGGGCGGCCGCGTGGGCGGAGCGAAGGCGATGCTCGGCACCATGCTCTCGATCAAGCCCATCGTCGACGTGAGCACGGGACGCGTGGAGGAAGCCGCGCGGACGCGCACACGGCGGCGGTCGTTCGTTTGGCTGCGGGACCGGATCCTTGCGGACGAGCCGGTCGGCCACCTGTGCGTGGGGCACGGCGCGGCCACCGACATGGACGCCTGCCTCGCCCTGCTCGGTGAGGCCATCGACCTCGACCGGATCCGTACCGGCTGGATCGGGCCCGTCATCGGCACCCACGCCGGCCAGGGCGTGATCGGCGTCACCTACACGGTCGCCGGAGACGGCTGACCGGGATGGCCCCGCCGGCCGGCGGCAGCGAGGACCGGCGGGCCCGCGGGGTGCAAGCCGGTGAATCCCTGAAGGGGCGCTACCGGCTCTTGCGCCGCATAGCGGCAGGTCCGGCGACGGAGGTGTGGACGGCCCGCGACGAGGTCCTGGACCGGACCGTGCTCGTGAAGCTGCTGCACGTCGCTGCCGGGGACAGCGAGACGCGGGAACGATTCCGGCGCGAGGCGCTCGGCGTGGCACGGCTCTCCCACCCCGGCATCGTGGCGGTCTACGACACGATCCTCGACGGAGACATCACCGGTCTCGTGCTGGAGCACGTGCAGGCCACGCCGCTCAGCCGATTCCTGCACGAAGGGGGGTCGGTGTCGCCGGACGAGGCGGTGAGTATCGCCCTGCAAGTCGCCGACGCACTCGAAGCGGCACACAGCAACGACGTCCGTCACGGCAACCTGTCATCCGACAGCGTCTGGCTGTGCAGCGACCAGCGCGTCAAGATCACCGACTTCGGGACTGCCTGGGGGCACGAGGAGGTCGGAGCGGACGATCCGCCCAAGACCCCGCCGGAGGCAGAACAGGCCGACATCGCCGCCCTGGGCCGCCTCCTGGCGGACTGCCTGGCAGCGAGCACACCGCCGGGCCAACTGCCCGAAACGCTGGCGGACTTCGTTGCAGATGCGCGGGCGCCGGCCGGTGAGCCCCATTTCGCCTCGGTCACGGACGCGCGCTCGCGCCTCGCGGATGCCCACGGCCTGCCTGCCACATCCGCCGGCTCGTGGCCTCACCCGGCGCCCGTTTCTCTGAGCGACGTGGACGACGGCCACGACCCGCCGCGGGAGGACGGTCGTCGCCCCCGGCGCCGGCTCCGTGCCCTGCTGCTCGTTGCCGCAGCAGCGGTCGCGGCGATCGCGGTCAGCGTCCTGTCACTGACCGGGGGCGACGAATCCCCTCCCGGAGAGATCCCGCAGGGTGTCCCACCCGTCGCGCCCACCCGCGCGCCTGCCGCGCCGGGCGAGACGGGCGAGGCGCCACCGTCACCGGCCGGCGCGGCGGGCGCCGACGCGGGAGATGGCGACTCCGCCGGAAGGGCAGTGCCGAGCGACGACCCCGAAGCCGGCCTGGTGACCAGCGGTGAACCGGGTGCTGCCGACCCCGGTGTGGCGATCGTCGACGTGCAGGTCGTGACGTTCCGGCCCGAGGAACCCGCCGAGGGTGACTCCGATGCCCTCCGAACCCTCGACGGCGACGAATCCACCCACTGGGCCACGCCAGGGCTCGGCGCCGGGGACGCCACCGTCAACGGCGTCGGGCTGGAGTTCCGGCTGGCCGAACCAACCGATGTGACGCACATGGCGGTCACATCCGACACGGCCGGATGGGTGGCCGCGGTCTACGTCGGCGCCGGGGACTACAACCGATTGAGCGACTGGGGCCCGCTCTTCGACCAGCGGACGAACACCACCGGCCGCATGATCCTCGACCTCGCCGGTCAGGAAGCGGCGGCCGTGCTGCTGTGGATCCCCGATCCCCGCGCCGCGGTCACCGATGAGATCCGCATCGCCGAAGTGGTCATCTCTGCGCTTCCGGGCGCGGAAGTACGCTGAGACCATCGAGGATCGGTTCCGAGAAGACATCCAGCGCGAATCGGCCCACGCGCGAACCGAGCGCCCGCCGAGGACGGGCCGGCGCGGCTGGATGCAGCGTGCCGACGACGCGACTCTGGTGCGTGCGGCCTCGAAGGACGACCGGGAGGCCACCGAGATCCTGCTGCGCCGCCACTATCCCCGCATCTACGCCGTCTGCCGCCGCCTGGCCAACAACGACGCCGACGCGGCGGACGCCGCGCAGGAGGCTCTGCTGGCCGTCAGCCGGGGGCTCAGCCGCTTCGACGGCCGGTCGAGCTTCACGACCTGGAGCTACCGGGTCGCCACGAACGCCTGCCTCGACGAGTTGCGGCGACGGCAGCGCCGAAGCGCAGGCGCGCTGCCCGATGAGCTCACGACCGGCCGCAGAGACCCCGTGGGCGACCAGATCACCGCCCGCCTCGACGTCGACGCGGCCCTGGGAGTTCTTCCCGAGGAATTCCGCGTGCCCGTGGTCCTGCGGGATCAGGCCGGCCTCAGCTACGACGAGATCTCGACCGTCCTCAACATTCCTCCGGGCACGGTGCGCTCGCGCATCGCCCGCGGCCGCTCTCGCCTCGTCGAACTCCTCGACCAAGGGAACCAACCCACCTGTCCCGAACGTCAGAAGAGGGACGGAACATGAACGAGCACCACCTTCCCCCCGACGAACTGGCCTCGGCCTTCCTCGACGACGAGCTCGCCGGGACCGCGGCCGACGCCGTGCGCAGCGATCCCGAGTTGACGGCGAGGGTCGACGAGTTGCGCCATGCGGCCGACGCCGTGGGCGCGCCGGTCACAGCGCCGCCCGGAGCCGCCGACGCCGCTGTCGAAGCCGCGCTGGCCGACTTCGACGCCCGCAGGACGACCACTCTGGAACCCGCGCGGCAGCGATCGCGACGGCTCTCGCTGATCACCGGCGTGGCCGCGGCAGTCGCCATCGGATTTATCGTGGCTGCGGCGGTCGGCTTGTTCGCCGAGCGGGAGGACGCCGGCGAGGCGACCACCGCGGCAGCACCCCCACCCGCGGACCATGCGGCCCCCGAACCGGCCCCGGCACCTGCCCCGGCTGCGGAACCACCAGCCCCTGCCTTGCTGCTCGAACCCTCGGCCGCGCCCGCCGAAACCGCAGCAGCCGCGTCCGCAGAAGCCGCCTCCGCAGAAGCCACGGCAGGGGAGGCCCTCCAAACCGCCCAAGCCGCCCTGGCCGCAGCTGAACTTGCTCAGGCCACTGCCGAAGGCAACCAGGAAGCGGTCGTGGCAGCAGAAGCCGCCCTCGCAGATGCTCAAGCCGTTGCGGAGTCCGCCAGGGCGGAGGCAGCAGCAGCGCAGGCCGAAGCGGACGCCGGCAGGGAGGCGGCGTCAGCAGCACAAGCCGAGGCAGCGGTCGCGGCAGCAGAATCCGAGCCATCCGCTGGACAAGCAGCGGCCGAAGCACCCCCACCACCCGCCGCACTCCCACCACCCGCCGCAGCGGAGGAGACGGCCGCCGACGACATAGCAGCGGACATGGACGACATGGCAGCCGACGACATAGCAGCGGACATGGACGACATGGAACCGCCGGCTGATACGCCGACGGATCCACCGCCGACCGGCTGCGCCGCGGCCGTCGGCGACGGCACCGTCGAACTGCGGATCACCGCCGGCGAGACACGCGTCCTCATCATCCGCACCATCGACGAGCGACTTGTAGCCCTCAACGGCACCACCTGCGGTGAGATACCGCCCGAGCCGCCCGACACCGTGTACCCGCTACCGTCGGAGAGTTGCGACGCGGCCGTCGGCGACGGCCGCGTCGCACTGCGGATCACCGTCGGCGAGACACCCGTCCTCATCATCCACACGATCGACGGGCGACTTGTGGGCCTCGGCGGCGACACCTGCAGCTATATCCCGCCCACCGAACCGGGCTAGGTAGACTGCTCGTTTCATGCCCACTGAGTCGTCAGACCCTCTGCGCCGCGCTATCCCGGGACTCTCGGAGGACTGGCCGCGCCGTGTCGCCGACCGCATCGTCCGAATCGTCGACCGGATCCGCACCACCACGGATCGTCCCAGCGCCAACCTGGCGCGCCGGCTCGTTTACGGCTTGGTCATGATCGTTCTGGGCATACTGATGTTCGTACTCGGCGTGATCGGACTGGTGCGGCTCATCGATGCGTACCTCCCCGCTGAGATATGGGCGACCTACGCGCTGCTCGGCGCGTTCTTCAGCGGCATCGGGCTGCTGCTGTGGGCGAAGCGGCCGAACCGCGCCGCCTCCTGACCGACCGCGTGAGTCCAGCGCCCCACGACGTCGCCATCATCGGCTCGGGCCCGGCGGGCCTGACGGCCGCCATCTACTGCGCCCGCGCCAACCTGGCGCCGCTGGTCTTCGAGGGGGAGCCCTCCTCGACGAGCGACCAGCCCGGTGGGCAACTCATGATCACGACCGACGTGGAGAACTACCCCGGCTTCCCAGACGGAATCATGGGTCCGGAATTGATGGCCGCGTTCCGAGCCCAGGCCGGGCGCTTCGGTGCCGAGTTCCGTACCGAGAAGGTCACCCGCGTGGATTTTTCCCAACGGCCCCTCCGGCTCTGGGTCGGTGAGGCCGCCGATGCCGATCCCACCGCGCGAGCCCGTGCTGTGATCGTGTCCACCGGGGCCCAGTCGCTCATGCTGGGGCTGCCTGCGGAAGAACGCCTTATCGGTCGCGGCCTGTCGACGTGCGCTACCTGTGACGGATTCTTCTTCCGTGGCCAGGAGATCGCCGTCGTGGGCGGCGGCGATTCCGCGATGGAAGAAGCGCTCTTCCTGACAAAGTTCGCCACCAAGGTGACCGTCATCCACCGGCGCGATCAGTTGCGCGCATCCAAGATCATGCAGGACCGTGCGTTCGCCTCCGAACGCATCGAGTTCCTCTGGGACCACGTCGTGACCGACATCCTCGGGGCCGACGTCCTGGAAGGTGTCGAGGTACGGCATACGGGAAACGGGACCGAGCGAACACTGCCGCTCTCCGGACTCTTCATCGCCATCGGCCACCGGCCGAACACCGACCTCTTCCGCGGATCCCTGGCCATGCAGCCCAATGGGTACCTGACCACCGAACCCGGCTCGACCAGGACGAACGTGCCGGGAGTCTTCGCCTGCGGCGACGTCCAGGACGACGTCTACCGCCAAGCGGTCACCGCCGCCGGAAGTGGCTGCATGGCCGCCATCGACGCCGAGCGCTGGCTCGAGGCGCAACACGACACCGGGCACGGGTAGCGTTGCAGCGGGCGACGGCCTCGAGCGCCGTCCCCGCCCCGAGAACCCTCAACGCGGCACCCCACCCGGCGCCGCATCCGAAACGGCCCTTGGAGGACACATGGCAGGCATCACCTCACTCTCCTCAGCGACCTTCGACGAAACGGTCGGCGCCGCGGCGAAACCGGTGCTCGTGGACTTCTGGGCCGAGTGGTGCGGTCCCTGCAAGATGATCGCCCCGGTACTCGACGAACTCGCCGGCGAACACAGCGACAGCATCACGTTCACCAAGCTGAACGTGGACGAGGCCCCCGACATCGCCCGCCGGCAGGGAGTGATGAGCATTCCCACACTCATCGTCTTCGAAGGCGGTCAGCCCGCCAAGCGCATCGTCGGCGCCAAGAGCAAGGCCGCTCTTCTCGAGGACCTCGCAGAGTTCCTCTAGGCCGCGGCACGCCGGCGGCGCCGTCCGGGCGAAGGGAGATCACCGATAGCGGACGAGGCACTGCCTCTCAGAATCGGGACGCGCGGCCCGGCCGTGCGCGACCTGCACCGCAAGCTGACCGCCGCAGGCGAAACCGGTCTCACTCCGTCGGAGGTCTACACGGTCGACACCGCCGGCGCGGTGGAGCGCTTCCAGCAGAGCCGCGGCCTGCCGGCCGACGGCGTGTGCGGTCCGGCGACGTGGGCCGCTCTGGTCGAAGCCGGCCACCGCCCCGGGGATCGGCTCCTCTACCTGCGCACGCCCTACCAGCGCGGCGAGGACGTGGCCGATCTCCAACGACGCCTGGGCGCGCTCGGATTCTCCGCCGGCCGCGTCGACGGGATCCTGGGGCCGGAAACCGCTGCCGCCATCGGCGCATTCCAGGAGAACGCGGGGCTCACCGCCGACGGCATCTGCGGACCCGACACGGTCGCCGTCCTCGGTCGCATACCTTCGGGCGACAGCCACAGCATGGAGATGCTTCTCGAGCGGGAACGCCTTCGCAGCAGGCCGCGCCTCCTGAGCGACGCGCCGATCGCCCTCAGCGGCGCCGACTCCCTGGTGGTGGCGACGGCGCGTCTGCTCCGCCGCCGCGGCGCCCGGGTGGTCGTGCTGGCTCAGCGAGACGGCTCCGCCGTCGCCGCCGCGGCCAACGAACTCGATACGGCAGTACTTCTCGACGTCCACCTGGCGGAGGACCGAGCCTGCGAGGCCTTCTACTTCGCCACGGAGGGTTTCACCTCGAGCGGCGGCAAACGGCTCGCGGAGATGTTGGCGAGCGGGTTGGGCGGCGTCCTCGACCTGCCGGCCGCGGCCCCGGTCGGCATGCGCCTCCCCCTGCTGCGGGAGAGCCGGATGCCGGCCGTCGCCTGCCGGCTGGGGCCGCCACCGGCCGTCGTGGAGCGGCAGGCGGCGCTCGCCGAGCGGATGGCCCGGTGCCTCGCGGACTGGATCGCCGAGCCGCTCTGACGAGGGCCCGATACTATCCACAGGAGTACAAACAGGCGTTCGTACTCCGAAGCAGCCGGGCTCCCCTTCTCCCTAGCCCGTCACGAGGCGGTAGATCCGCTCGAGGTCGGCGAGGTCGGCGAACTCCACCGTCAGGCGGCCCTTTCGCTCGCCGATCTCCACCCGAACCGTGGTGGACAGGAATTCCGCCAGGAGGTTCTCCAACTCCAGCAGAGCCGAAGGCTCGTCCGCGGCGGCAACCGGCTCAGCCTCCGCCGGACGTGAGGCCCGCGACGGTTCCGCGTCGCTTGCCGGCGGCCGCACATGGTTCTCCAGCTGACGCACCGACCAACCCTCGCTGACCACCCGCCGGGCGAGGCGTGCCTGCTTCGCAGGATCGGCAATCGTCAGCAACGCACGCCCATGGCCGGCGGAGATCTGCCGCGACGCCACGAGTTCCTGCACCTCCCCGGGAAGTTGCAGCAAGCGCGTTGCATTCGTGACCGCAGCCCGACTGCGGCCGACCCGGTTGGCGACGGCCTGCTGCGTCAAACCGAAGTCCTGCTGCAACTGCAGGAAAGCGGCGGCCTCCTCCAGGGGGTTGAGGTCCTCGCGGTGAAGATTCTCGACCAGCGCCTCCTCGAGTGACTCCCGCCCCTCGACGTCGCGAACGAGCGCGGGGATCGCCTGCAGCCCTGCCCGCTTGGCCGCGCGCCAGCGCCGCTCGCCTGCGACCAGTTCGAAGCGATCAACGTCCACCTGGCGAACCAGAATCGGCTGGAGCACCCCGATCCGGCCGATGGAATCAGCAAGCGCGTCCAGCGGCTCCTCGTCGAAATGGATCCTCGGCTGATGGCTGCTCGGCACGATGCTGGACACGGCGATCTCGCGGTACCCACCGCCGACGCGCCCCCCGGTCGGGATGAGGGCACTCAGGCCACGGCCGAAGCCTCGTTCAGTCTGCGCCATCGGCCTCGAACTCCTTGGCCAGAAGTCGATACGTCAACGCCGCGCGCGAACGCGGCGAATAGGCCGTGATCGGCTGCCCTCGAGACGGAGCCTCGGCGAGCTTCACCGACCGCGGGATCACGGTGCGACACACGCGCTCGTTGTAGAGACTTCGAACCTCCTCGGTCACCTGTCGCGAAAGGTTCGTTCGGGAGTCGTACATGACGAGCAGTAGTTTGGACAGCACCAGATCCGGGTTCAGGTGCCGACGGATCTGGTCGACGTGCATTGTCAGCTGTGCCAAGCCCTCGAGCGCGAAGTATTCGCACTGGATCGGGACGAGCACCTCGCGGACGGCAGTAAGCGCATTGACCGCGAGGAGCCCGAGGGCCGGCGGGCAGTCCACGAAGAGGTAGTCGAACTCGTCGCGAACACCGGACAGCGCGCCAGCGAGGCGACGCTCACGATTGAAGGCCGACTGCAACTCGATCTCCGCCCCCGCCAGATCCAGATGGGACGGGACGGCCATCAGCCCTTCGACTGCCGTCGGGAAGATGCAGTCCATAATCGACCTGCCGTCGAGAAGCACGTCGTAGACCGAACTGTGCAAGTCGCGCGGGTCCAAGCCGATTCCCGTCGTGGCGTTGGCCTGCGGATCAAGATCCACAACCAGGACCCGGCGCCCCAACTCGGCCAGAGCAGCGCCAAGGTTGATCGCGGTCGTGGTCTTTCCAACGCCGCCCTTCTGATTGGCGACAGCGATCGTGCGGCATTCAGACGTCACAGAAGCAACACCTCCAACGGCGGACGGCTGAACAACACTCTACCCAAGGGCGCCCCGGCAAGGGTTCATGTTTCACGTGAAACATTCCCTCCGGAGCCGGCACTGGCAATTGGCCCACCTCGCCGGCACCCCGCTTCCGCACGAACCACAGGTGCGCAGGCCGGGCGCGGAGCATTCTCCTCGTGCGAAGCCCCGGCACGGGGACCTCGCAGCCCGACCCTCAGTACAAGGGCTCGCGTTGCATCGCCGCGGCCCGGCGCGGGAATCGTGCCTCGTGCGGCGCGCACTTGACGATCTCCACGAACCGCGGTGCCGCGCCGGTGCTCCGAACGGCCAACCCCAACCTGGCCAACGGCTCCGCCGGCCACCGCGCCCAGTCGGCGGCCTCGGGTTCGCTGACGACGAGGCGGCTCCCGAGCGACAGGAACCCCGTGGCGCACTCCGCTGTCATCGCCGGTGGTCCGAATGCCCGCGCCACCGCCAAACCGAACGACCCCGCCAGGTCGGGATCCCGAGCCAGGACGGCCGCTTCCCCGCGGCGGAACGTGGCCCGAGCGCCGATCCCCAGAAGTCCGATGGCCCACAACACCAGTGCCTCACTCCGCGACCGCCGATCTACGAAGACCCACCTCGTCTCGGGCCAGCATGTCGCCATGACCAAGCCCGGCAGACCTCCACCGGTCCCCAGGTCAAGGCAGCGAGTCCCCCCCGGATCGCTCAACTGCCGTGCAATCCCGGTGGCGTGCGCCCACTCCCTCTCCGCCGATGTTGCTCGCCCAATCAGACCTTGCTGCTGTGCGCGCGTCAGGATCTGCGCCAGACAACGCTCGTCCGGCGCCAACCTCGTGTCGAGCGGTTTGTCAGTCGCCAGGTCGGACCACCACTCGGCGGCGGGGCTCCTCCCCCTCCGAGGCCGTGTCGACGCCTGGGATTTCCACGAGGGCGTCGTGCACGATCTTCCGATCAGCAGAATTCATCGGCTCCAGGATCCTTGGCGTGCCGGTCGTCACGACCTCCTCTGCGACACGTCTCGCAAAGTTCTCGAGCGCGTCCTGCCGCCGGCGCCGATAACCGCCGACCTCCAGACGTACCTTGCTGTGACGACGTCCCTGGGCCTGGCGTTGCACAATGACTCGCAATAGCTCCTCGAGCGCCGCGAGCGTCGTTCCACGCCGGCCGATCAGCAGTCCGACCTCCTGCCCGTCCAGAACCACTTCAAGTGTTCCATCGGTGACACGGTTCGTCTCCACGGTCGCATCAATGCCGAACGCCTCGGCCAGTTCCTCGGTAAAGGAACTGACCAACTCCTCTTCGTGCGCCAGTTCCACTGCTCCGTCCCGGCTCTCGGGGTCAATCGTCTCCATCTTCTCTCCTCTGCCCTTCGCTTCAGAAGTTGCCGCCTTGTTGGTGTGTTTCTTGCTGGATCGGCCGTCGCTGGCTTGGCTTCCGCGACGGCGCCCGACGGGATTCGACCGCTGAGATTCCCGCGGAGGCTTGTCCGTGGGCTGCCCTTTTGCGGACCGCTCGTTTGCGCCATCCTGCGGCGCCGTTCTCCGCGATTGCTTGGACCTCTCCGGTCTCTCGTTTCGGGAACCTCCTCCGCGGGCCCGTCGCGGCCGACTACGGCGTTCCGGCGGCGTCTCCACCCGCGGCATGACCCGCGCGCGAATCTGTGCGTTCGCCCGTCCCAGTCCCAGAAGCCCGCGTTGTGGCTCAACGAGAACCTCGAACTCGGCCTCCCGCTCGTCCACGCCGAGTTGGTCGAGTGCCACTTCCTTGGCATCGGCAACCGTACGGGCCTCAGTCACTATCCACTCCATGAGCCTCTCACTTCTTGTAGCGCTTCGCCCGCTGCTGCTGCGCGCCCTTCGGCGTCACGCGGCTTGGCACCGGCTTTGGCGGCGGCGCATCCTTCTTCTTCGAACGTCTGTTCGTCCGCTCGCTTTTCGTCCGGCCCGCCCGGTCGCTGTGCCCTCGAGACGTTGCTGAGCGGGCGGTCTCATGACGAGCCGGCTCGCGAGCAGGGCGCTGCGGAACGGCCCGCGCGGCCGGAGGGACGGGCTTCTGCTTCGCAGCGGTACCGGCTACGGGACGCTGGCGACCGTGCCGGCGTGGGTCGGGTGCGTTGACCAAACCCAGTCGCTCCCCCAGACCCCGTGGTGGCTCGGCGGCCTTCGGCGGCGGGGGCTCCTCCCCGAGTTCAGCAGCCTCCTCGAGGGCTACCTTCCGCGCGGCCTCCTCCTCCGCGAACGGCCGGTACAACTTCCGCGTGATCACCGATTGCTGGCCGATGCGGATGAGACTCTGCGCGTTGTAGTACAGCACCAGACCCGCGGACAGGCTGAAGGAGATGATCGGCAGGAAGATCGGGATGACGCGCATCATCATCCGAGCCTGCGGGGTCTGCTCCTCGGAGGACATGCGGCCGCTGATCTGGCGTTGCTGGTAGTAGCCGAGCCCCGCCACCAGAACGATCATGCCGAGATACGGCAGACCCGAGACGAACGAACTTCGCAGTGCCGAACTGGCGCTCTCGGCGAGATCCAGCCCCCAAGCCCGCATCTCCGTGCTGACAACGAGGTCCTGGTAGAGCTGGCTGTCGGGACTGAGGTAGTCCGGATTGAACGACTGTTTGGGCGCGCCCACGAGTTGTGGCGCGCATTCCGCCCCGGGTGTCGCCGCACACTTTGCCGCAGCCTGGCCGGATGACCACCCCAGCACAGATGTCCTTCGCGTGAGGCCACGCAGCAACTGGAAGAGGGCAATGAAAATCGGCGACTGCATCAGCAACGGCAGGCATCCCCCCAGCGGGTTGACGCTGTTGCTGCGGTAGAGCGTCATGACCTCTTCGTTCATCTTCTGTCGATCGTGGCGATACTGGGCCTGCAGCTCCTTGACCTGCGGAGCAAGGCGCCGCATCGCCAACATCGACTTCGTGCTGCGGATCGTGATCGGGGTGAGCACCGTCATCACACACACCGTCAGCAGCAGGATCGAACCGGCATAGCTCGGCCAGACGTCGTAGAAGAAGGAAAGCACGCGCGCGCTCAGCGTCAAGAGAGGATTGAACGCCCGGCCGATCGCGTCGAACATCACACAGCCCCTTCGCAGGCTGCCCGCTCGTGGCGCGCGGCCCGCGGCGCCGGCACCGGGTCAACACCGTACGGCCCGAATGGGTGGCACTTGGCCAGCCGGAGAACCGTGTACCAACAGCCGCGCAGAGGTCCATGGACCGCAATGGCTTCGGCGGCATAAGCGGAGCACGTCGGAAGGAACCGACACCGCGGCGGGCGAACCGCGCTGAACGCCTGGTAGACGCGGATACCCCCGACGAGGAGGCGGCGGAGGGGGTTCACGGGAGGTCCTCCCGCAGGCGAATGCGCTCCAACGCCTGCTCCGCATCCCGGAGCAGCCGGGTGAACGTGGCGTTGGTGGCACCAGGTCGCGGGCGGACCAGGTAGTCGCCGCTCGGGAACGACGGCTGCCGCCCGGGGTCGCTCAACTGCTGCATCACCGCTCGCAGCCGGCGGCGCAGCCTGTTGCGCACCACCGCGGGGCCGACGCGACGGCCGGCGGCGAACCCGATACGTGGGGGATCGTCGCCGCCATCGAGGACGTACCGGATCTCCAGCACACCATGCCGGGCAGACCGACCATCGCGGCTGAGCCGATCAAATGTCGCCGAACCCCGGATCCGCCGGATCAGGCCGACAACCTCTGGCGCCCCTTACGGCGGCGGGCCTTCACAACGGCCCTCCCGCCGCGGCTACTCATCCTCTTGCGAAATCCGTGCCGCCGCGCCCGGCGGCGAACATTCGGCTGGTACGTCCGCTTCACTCCCGTTCCTCCTTGCGCCGGACCAACCCACTCTTGCCGGTAGGAAGGCAGTAAGTGGTCCTGGGACGCCGGCTCTCCGGGCACAGGTGCCACGAGGGCCGTCGATGTCGGCCGGTCGGACAGGCAACATGGCTCGACCGCTTCACGCTACGGCGAGACCGCATTCACCACAACCGTCGGCGACGACCAGTGGACGGACCACCCCAATACCGTCCTCTGCGCGGACGTGGCGGCCGCGCGACTCAAATGCCCAAACAAACATTCAATACCTACGAAATCAGCGAGCAGTCATAGTCTTGCGCCGACAGCGGAAAACCGACGCGACTAGATTGCCCGCCACGACGAACACCGCAGGTCCGTCGGACAGCCGAGCAGTCGACCACCCTTCGCCGACACCGCAGGCGGGAGTCGGCACGGTGGTCCACCCACAAGAACTGAGCCTTCATCGTGAATGATCCAGCGCACCTGTGGAGCGCATGCGCGACAACGATTCAGAACCATGTCTCCGACGCCGTCTGGCACTCGACGTTCCGAGACATTCGCCCTTATGAGTTGGCGAGTGACGGCCTACGCATCCACGTCCCCAACAGCATCGCCCGAGACAAGATCGAGCGGCGCTACCGCCACCTGATCGAGGACGTTCTCATCGAGATCACCGGGCAGCCACTCCGGCTGCTGATCGATGTCGAATCCATCTCTCTCGAGGCCGGTGATCTGCAGTCGGCAGAGGAACTTCTCCTGCCCTCTGCTGCCGATACGACCACAGTTGACCCGCCTGACGATCCCCGCCAGGCGGGAACTCCCAGCGGTAGCGAAGGCCTCTTCGTCGATGAGCCGCTCAACCCCCGCTACACCTTCGAGCAATTCGTCTGCGGCCCTTCGAACAGCTTCGCTCACGCGGCCGCCCTCCAAGTGGCCGAACAGCCGGGGCGTGTCTACAACCCGCTGTTCATCTATGGCGGCGCCGGTCTCGGAAAGACGCATCTGCTGCACGCCATCGCGCACTTCGTCAACCGGCACTATCCCGCCTCACTGGTAAGGCTGGTCTCCACCGAGACGTTCCTCAACCGTTTCGTCTACGCCATCCGGTCGAACCAACTTCCCGCGTTCAAGGACTACTACCGGCGGCTCGATGTGCTCCTCGTGGACGACGCCCAGTTCTTCGCCGGCAAGGAAGGGCTGCAGGAGGAGTTCTTCCACACGTTCAACACCCTGTACGAGACCAGGAGCCTGCTGGTCATCACGTGTGATCGGCCACCGGACTCGATTCCCACGCTGGAGGACCGCCTGCGCAGTCGCTTCAAGATGGGTCTGATCACCGACATCCAGCCTCCCAACATCGAGACCCGGCTGGCCATCCTCGATCATCGGATCCCCGACGAGTGCCGTCACCTGCTCTCGAACAAGGTGCTCGAGTTCATCGCCGAGCGGGTTACGAACAACATTCGCGAACTGGAGGGAGCGCTCACTCGGGTCTGTGCGTTCGCCACGCTCAACAGGCAGGTGATCTCGGTCCCCACTGCGCAGGATCTCCTGCGCGACCTGTTCACACCGCAGAAGCAGCAGGTCGTCACGCCTGCGCACATCCTGACCGCGTGCTCGACGATGTTCGGCATCTCGATCGACGACATCATCGGCACCAGCCGCCGACGCCAGCTCGTGACGGCCAGACACATCGCGATGTATGTCATGCGCGACCTGACGGACCTCAGCTTCCCCGCGATCGCGGCCGAGTTCGGTGACCGCGACCACACAACTGTCATCCATGCCGTCAACAAGATCAAAGAGCTTATGTCTGAACGACAGCAAGTTTATGAACAAGTAACACAACTAATTCGTATGCTGCGCAGTAACCTGGTGAGCGCCGCCTGACATACCCGGCCGCCTTGGGGAATCCTGTGCAAAACCGACGGACAACCCCGGATGAAATCCCCGCATGCCCACCGGTCCCCGGAGAGCCTCGGGAAGACTCGCCCCTCCTGTTCACATCACCTGAAGGCGTTGACCAGCCCGAGTGGGCGGAAATGCACAATCCCCACTACTACTACCACTACAAACATATATACAACGGCTTCTTCGACGAAGGACGGAACCTGTGAAGTTCAGATGCGAACGGGACACCCTCATTACCGCCCTCACCAAGGCCGGGCGAGCGGTAACGACGAAGGCGGGCCCGGTTGCGGGCCTGTCGGGAGTACTGCTGGAACTCAGCGGTGACAGCCTTGCCGTGACCGGCAGTGACGTGGATCTGACCATCGCGGCCCGGATCACGGTGAGCGGGAGTGAGAACGGGACGGCGCTCGTTCAGGCGCGGCTGCTGACCGATGTGGTCCGCTCGCTGGATCTCGGCGCTGTCGAGGTGGAACTGGACGATCAAGCGCTGCAAGTCTGTGCCGGGCGATCCGAGTTCTCGCTGCGCACCATGCCACCGGGGGACTTCCCGAGGATTCCCCTCCTGGGTGAGGCAACCGTTACCGTGGATGGGCCGGCGCTGGTGAGTGGTCTGCGGCAGGTTGTCCCTGCGGCGAGTCATGACGAGTCGCGCCCGGTTCTGACCGGAGTGTTGCTGATGTCGCATGGTGGGGGTTTGCGGGTGGTCGCGACCGATTCCTACCGGCTGGCGCAGCGCGATCTGGAGAGCGTCGAGATGGACGTGGGCGAGAAGGGTGTGCTCGTGCCGTCGCGGGCCTTGGAGGAGGTAACGCGCCTGGTAGCCGGCGACGTCAGGGTGGGGGTGCAACTCGACGACCGGACGGTCCTCTTCGAGGTGGGTGACACACGGCTGTCGGCGCGCCTCATCAACGGGGACTTCCCCAGCTACGAAGGTCTGATCCCCACGGATCATCCGAACAGGTTGACGACCGACCGCAAGCTGTTGCTCGACGCGATCCGGCGAGTGCGCCTCCTGGCACCCGCGCAGCGATCGATGCGTGTCCGGATGCAGGCCGACAGCCTCACCTTGTCGGCAACGGCGCAGGACGTGGGCGAGGCCACCGAAGAGGTGAGCGCGTCCTACGACGGGGAGGAACTCCTCATCGCCTTCAACGCGGAGTACCTGCACGATGGAGTCGAAGTACTGGAGTCCGACGAGATCCTCCTTCTGACCGCCGACAGCCTCAAGCCGGCCCTGTTGCAGTCCTCGGAGACCGATGACTTCCTGTACGTTCTGATGCCGCTGCGCGTGACCTGAGGGGCTGCTCTGCTTCACTGGTTGGAAGCGAGCGACTTCCGTCTCCACGAGAGCATTGCGCTTCACCTCGCAGAGGGTCTGACCGTCATTCGCGGGCCCAACGGTGTCGGGAAGACGTCACTGCTGGAGGCGGTCGGATACCTGGCATCGCTGTCGTCGTTTCGTGGCGCCGCTGCCGCGGATCTCGTGCGCGTGGGTGCCGATGCGGCAATAGTCCGCGGCGAGTTCTCCGTGAGCGGTCGGCGCCTCCTCGTCGAGGCGAGGGTTCCGGCCGCCGCCGGCCGCGCCCGCGTGCAGGTGAACCGGCAGCCGCTGCGGCGGGCCGCGGACTTGCAGGAGCAGTTGCCCGTTCTGGCGTTCCAGCCCGACGATCTCATGATCGTGAAGGGGCCGCCAGGCGCACGCCGCGACGCCGTCGATGACGCGATCGTGACTCTGCGACCTCGCACCGGCGAGGAGCGGCGCGGCTTGGCGACCTGTCTCCGCCAGCGGAATGCGCTCTTGCGGCAGGTCGGGAACGTCCGCCCCGAGAGGATCGATGACGCCACACGACGCTCTCTGGACATCTGGGACGACCGGCTGGCCGCGGCCGCCGAGACATGGGCAGAGCATCGACGCCAAGCGATCACGGAGTTGCAGCCCCGGATGCAGCGTCTCTTCGGGCGCCTCACGGGGGGTGTCACCGCAGTGATCGAGATGTCCTACGAGCCCCGGTGGCTCACACGGGGACTGCTGGAAGCGCTCGCCGAGTCCCGTGGCGAGGATCTGCGGCGCGGCGTCACGACCGTCGGCCCCCATCGCGACGACATCGAGTGGCGGCTCGGCGACCTGGCGGCCCGCACGCATGCCTCGCAGGGCAATCAGCGAGCCCTGGCCCTTGCCTTCCGCCTGGCGTTGCACGAGGCGCTGACCGACGTCGCCGGTGAGCCGCCGCTGCTGCTGCTCGACGACGTCTTCTCGGAACTCGACCCCGTACGCGGGGAACGGCTGCTGGAGTTGCTGCCCACGGGGCAGATCCTGCTGGCGACCGCCGGAGACATCCCGCCCGCGGCGCGCCCGGCGTGCGTGCTCTCGGTCTCGGATCTCTCCCCTGCGCCGGAACGCTCGCCATGAGCGGCGCGCCCGGCGGTCGAGGTGGGCGCCGCGGGCCTCGCCACGTCGCCGACGGGCTGAACCGGCTGCTCGGCAGCCTGGGTGCACCTCCCGCCGATGTTCTCGCGGCGCTCTTCGAGCACTGGCCACAGGTCGTGGGGGAGGATCTCGCCGAACACTCGCGGCCTGTCCGCCTCGTGAACCGGCGCCTGGTCGTGGAGGTGGACGACCCCGCGCGGGCCGCACAGTTGCGCCTGGAGGAGAACTCCCTGCTGGCGCAGCTCGCGGCGCGCTTGGGGGAGGGGAGGGTGCAGTTCGTGCGCCCCCGCGTGGTCCGCAGATTGAACCGGGAGCGCCCTCGGAGGCGGTAGAATAGACGCGGGTCGACCAACGCCGTCGACCGGCACCACCGGTGCATACGCTGCCTTGCTCAGGGCGCGTGACATGGCCTTGGAGAGGCCCCGAGACGAACCGGCATCGGACGGAGACGCTTCGAGTGGTTGACAGGGCTGAGTCTTACGAAGCGGCGGACATCACCGTTCTGGAGGGCCTCGAGGCCGTCCGGCGCCGCCCGGGCATGTACATCGGTTCCACCGGCCCGACGGGGTTGCACCATCTGGTCTACGAGGTGGTTGACAACGCGGTCGACGAGGCCATGGCCGGTCACTGCAATGAAGTGGACGTCTCGCTGCACGCGGACGGCTCCTGCGAGGTGGTCGACAACGGGCGGGGCATCCCCACCGGCCCGCACCCCGACATGCCCGAGCAGTCGGCGCTCGAAGTGGTGATGACGATGCTGCACGCGGGCGGCAAGTTCGGCGGCAGCGGCTACAAGGTGTCCGGCGGCCTGCACGGTGTGGGCGTGTCGGTGGTGAACGCCCTGTCGCGCCGCCTGGAGGTGGCGGTGTGCCGCGACGGTGCCCGCTGGGCGATGTGCTTCGGCGACGGCGGCTCGGTCGAGACCCCCCTGCACCGCGTCGAGGACTTGCACCCCGGGGCCCCGACCGGCACAGCGGTACGTTTCTGGCCCGATCCCGGGGTCTTCGACGAGGTGACGTTCCATGCCGACCGGCTGACCGAGCGGCTGCAGGTGATGGCCTTCCTGAACGCCGGCCTGCGCATCCGCTTCCGCGACCTGCGCGCGCCCTCCGGAAGCCGTTGGGTGACCTATCGCTACACCGGCGGCATCGAGGACTTCGTGCGCCACGTCAACGCCTCCAAGGAGGCCCTCTTCTCCGACGTGGGGTATTTCCGCCAGGTCGAGTCCGACCAGGAGGTGGAGGTCGCCTTCCAATGGAACACCGCCTACAACACCGACGGGCTGCACTCCTTCGCCAACGGCATCACCACCACCGAGGGCGGCATGCACGAGGAAGGGTTCCGCCGGGCGCTCACCGGCGCCGTGAACCGCTACGCCGACCGTAAGGGCCTGCTGCGGGGCGTCGACAACCTGCAGGGCGAGGACATCCGCGAGGGCCTGACGGCCATTGTCAGCGTGCGCCTGCGCGAGCCGCAGTTCGAGGGCCAGACCAAGAGCAAGCTGGGCAACGTCTCCATGCGTTCACTCGTGGAGCGCGCCACCAACGCTCATCTCGACAACTGGCTCGAGGAGCACCCGACCGAGGCCCGCAGGATGGTCACGAAGGCCACCGAGGCCTCCCGCGCCCGCGTCGCGGCCCGGGCGGCCCGGGACGCCAGCCGCCGCAAGTCGGCCCTCAACGGCGCGGGCCTGCCCGGCAAACTCACAGACTGCACGTCGGGGGACGTCGACGAGAACGAGCTGTACATCGTGGAGGGCGACTCCGCCGGCGGCTCGGCCAAGAAGGCGCGTGATCCACGGATCATGGCCGTGCTACCCATCAGGGGCAAGATCCTCAACGTCGAGCGGGCCCGGCCCGACCGCATGCTGCGCAACACCGAGATCGCGGCGCTCATCAGCGCGATCGGTGCCGGATTCGGCGTGCACGACGAGGAGGGGCAGGAACCTGGGGAGACCTCCGGTAACGGCCGCCGGCCGGCCAACGGCAACGGCAACGGCGCTGACGGGTTCGACCCCGGTCGCGTGCGCTACGGCAAGATCATCCTGCTCTGCGACGCAGACGTGGACGGCAGCCATATCCGCACGCTGTTGCTGACGTTCCTGTTCCGGCAGATGCGTCCGCTGTTCGAGATGGAGGACGAGGCGGGCGAGAAGACGAGTCGCGTCTACATCGCCCAACCGCCGCTGTTCTCCACCGAGGTCGGTCGCGACAAGGTGTACCTGAAGGATGATCGGGCGAAGACCGACTTCCTCGTCGCTCACCCGAAGCACCGGAACGAGTTCCAGCGCCTGAAGGGTCTCGGCGAGATGGACGCCGATGAGCTCTGGGACACGACCCTGGATCCGGATCGGCGCACACTCCTCCGGGTCGGCATCGAGGAGGCGGCGGTGGCCGACGCGGTCTTCTCCCGGCTGATGGGTGACGACGTGGAAGGGCGGAAGTCGTTCATCCAGGACAAGGCGGCCGACGTGCGCTTCCTGGACATCTGAGTGGCGTGAACACCGAACCGCCCACCGTCGGCGGCACCGCGGAGAATGGCCCGGGCGCCGGCGTCGAGGACATCCAGATCCAGACCGAGATGGAGCAGTCCTTCCTGGACTACGCCATGTCGGTCATCGTGGCGCGCGCCCTGCCGGACGTGCGCGACGGCCTCAAGCCGGTGCATCGCCGGATCCTCTGGTCGATGTCGTCGAACGGGCACCGCCACGACAGGGGCCACGTGAAGTGCGCCACCGTCGTCGGCGACGTGATCGCCCGCTATCACCCCCACGGTGACACCGCGGTGTACGACGCACTCGTACGTATGGGCCAGGACTTCAGCCTGCGGCACCTTCTGGTGGACCCTCATGGCAACTTCGGCTCGCCCGCCGACCCGCCTGCCGCCTATCGCTATACCGAGTGCCGACTCTCGGAACTCAGCGCCGCCATGCTCGCCGGGATCGACGAGGAGACGGTCGGCTTCGTGGGCAACTTCGACGGGCGCCATCGCGAGCCCGAGGTCCTTCCGGCCCGGTTCCCCAACCTGCTCGTCAACGGCAGCCAGGGCATCGCCGTGGGGATGGCCACCAACATCCCGCCGCACAACCTCGGCGAGGTCGTCGATGCCGTGCTCCACCTGCTGGAGCAACCCACCGCCGGCGACGACGAGTTGCTGCGCTTCGTGCGCGGTCCGGACTTCCCGACCGGGGGGCAGATCCTGGGCCGGGCCGGCATCGACGAGGCGTATCGCTCCGGCCGCGGCGCTGTGCGTCTCCGCGGCCGCGCCGAGATCGTGACCGAAGGCCGCAACACCCTCATCGTCGTCACCGAGATCCCCTACCAGGTGAGCGTCGAGGCCATCGAGCGGCGTGCCGCACACCTGGTGGAAACCAAAGTGCTCACGGGCATCAGGGACATCCGCAACGAATCGGCGAAAGGGCGCACACGCCTGGTCTTCGAACTGACGCGGGACGCTCCCGCACTGGTGATCCTCAACAACCTCTACAAGCACACGCCCCTGCAGGTGTCGTTCTCGGTGAACATGGTGGCACTGGTCGACGGTGTGCCTCGCACACTCAGCCTTGGCGGGATGCTGCGGGCCTACGTGACGCATCAGCTGGACGTCGTGCGGCGGCGTTCGGAATACCGCCTCGCCCGAGCGTCCGAGCGGGCGCACGTGCTCGAGGGCCTGCTGAGAGCCGTCGAGTTGCTCGACGCCGTGATCGCCCTCATCAGAGCGGCTGCCGACAGGGGCGAGGCTCGGCGCCGGCTCATGGGGGAGGGCTTCGGGTTCACCGAGGTGCAGGCCAATCACATCCTGGACATGCCTCTGGGTCGCCTCACGCGGCTGGGCCGAAGCGAACTCGCCACCGAACTGGCGGGGCTGCGCGCGACGATCGCCGAACTGGAGGCCATCCTGGCCGACGAGGGACGTCTGCGACAGGTGATCCGGAGCGAGCTGGCGGCGTTGCGCGGCGAATTCGCCGACGCCCGCCGGACCGAGTTGGCGATCGACCCGGGGGAGTTCGACATCGAGGACCTCATCGACGATGAGGATGTCGTCTTCATCATGACCGGCGGCGGCTACGTGAAGACCACCGCGGCCGACGCCTTCCGAACCCAGGGTCGCGGCGGGCGAGGGGTGGCGGGTGCCAAGTTGAAGGAGGGCGACTACATCAGCGCGGTGATCCACACCTCCGCGCACGCCTATTTGCTGTTCTTCACCAATCGCGGCCGGGTCTACCGGTTGCGGGTGCACGAGGTTCCCATGGCCGGCCGGTCGGCCCGCGGCACCGCGGTGGTGAACCTGCTGCAGCTGGCCGAGGGCGAGCGGGTGGCGGCCGTGATCGACACCCGCGACTACGAGACCAACCCATACCTGCTGTTCGTGACCCGCCAGGGACGGGTGAAGAGGACACGCTTTGCCGACTACCAGTCCCGCTATCGCGGCCTGCAGGCGCTCCGGCTGCTGGAGGGCGACGAACTGGTGCAGGTGCTGCCTTTCGGTGAGGGCGACCACGCCTCCGTCGTGACGCGGCGCGGCAACCTGCTGCGGTTCGACTCCGCCGAGGTGCGGGCGACGGGGCGGGGGAGCATGGGCGTGCGCGGGATGAAGATGCGCCAGGGCGACGCGGTGGTGGCCATGGTGCGCGTCCTGCCCGAGCAGGAACTGCTGATCGTGACCGATGAGGGATTCGGCAAGCGCACGGACTTCGCCGCCTTCAGGCCGCGCCATCGCGGCGGGCTGGGCGTGCGGGCCGTTCGGCTCGTCGAGCGGAAGGGCGAGGTGGTGGCCGCCCTCGGTGTCTCCGACAGTGACGAGGTCATGGTGGTGGCGAGTGACGGTGTCGTCATTCGTTTGCCGGTGGCATCGGTCTCCGCACAGGGGGCCTATGCGAGCGGCGTCAAGGTCATGCAGGTCGACGGCGACCGGAAGGTCGGCGCGGTCACGTTGGTTCCCCGCGAAGAACTCTGACCCCTCACCTGCGGGGGTCTCGCCGGGCATGGCGCCCCGGCGACGGGGGTTAGGTCATGCCCTTGGTGGTGTTGGGCCTGGTGGCGGCTGCGGTGGGTGCCCTCCTTCTCGCCCACCTGGCAGGCCGTGCCCAGGTGATGGCCCAGGCACAGACCGCGGCCGACGCGGCCGCACTCGCCGGAGCGCCGGCCGGTCGAGGTGCCGCCGAGGAGCTGGCGGTGGCCAACGGCGCCGTGCTCCGGGAGTTCGAGGTGACCGCCGGCTCGGCTCGTGTCGAGGTCACGCTCGGCGGCGAGCGGGCCGTCGCCGCGGCGACCCTTCCCGTCGCCGAGACGACACCCGCCCTGGCGGCGGCGCTGGCCCGCGTCACCGACATCCTGGGCCGGGATGCGACGGCCTCGATTCGCCTTCTGGGTCCGTTGGGATCGGATGGGATCGAGGTGCCGCGCGAACTCGCGGCCCGGCTGGGTGCGCTGAGCCACCGAACAGGTCTGTGCCGGGCCGGAGACGGTCGTCCCTTACACTTCGTCCTGTGCCTGGCGATCCATCGGCAGTGAGCACTGCGCCCGCGCCGACGGGCGGCGGTCGCCCGAACACACCCCGCGCGGGGAGTTCTGCGAGCGGGGCGCCCGCGCGGACCGGACCCGAGTTCCCCGGCGACCGCTGGACGCTGGCCGAGCGCCGCCGCCGCCGGCGGCTGCAGATCCGGAGCGTGCGGCGGATCGTGCGGCGCGTGGAACTGTGGTCGGTGCTGAAGCTGTCGCTGATTCTCTATCTCTGCCTCTGGGCGGTCCTGCTGGTGGCTGCGCTCATCCTCTGGAACGCCGTCGACTCCACCGGTCTGATCGAGCGGCTCGAGGCCTTCGTGACGCAGATCTTCGGGCTCGACAGCTTTGCGTTCGACCCGGGACAGATCTTCCGGGTCTACGCGCTGGCCAGCCTGGTGATGGCGTTCCTCGCGACGGTGTTCAACGTCATGGCGGCGATTCTCTTCAACCTCATCAGCGAGCTGGTGGGGGGCCTGCGGATCATGCTGGTGGAGGAGGAGTCCACCCGCTTCCGCCCTGCCCGCGCCCGCCCGATGACGATCCGCCGCCCCACTCGCCGCCCGATCTCCCGCCCGCGACGCCCCCCGCCCGCGACGCCCCCCGCCCCGCTGACCCCCGAGCGTCATTCCGGCGGAGGCCGGAATCCACGCCGTCGAAGGCGATCCCGCAGCCGGGTCGTGTGATCTACTCGGCCGTCACCTCGTAGCTGTCGAAGCTCCCGGTTACGTTGACGTAGAACGTGTGACTCTCCTCGTAACCGTCGTTGACGAGGGCTGTGCATTCGTCGGTGTCGTCGTCGTTCGGCTCGATGGTCGAGAGGTGCACCCCCGAGTTCGTTCACGAACCGTAGGGGTCCTGCCAGTCGCGTTCCCAGATGACCCAGTGCTCCTGCAGGCAGGGGGTTCCCTTCCTCGGCCACCTGATCCGGTACTCCCGCGGGCCGGCCCGATCGCTCGGAGCGACCTGCTCGCCATCCGGCTCGGGGGTGGGGCGCGGCTCCGGCTCCGGTTCGGGTTCGGGTTCGGGTTCCGGCTCAGGCGTCGGCTCGGGCTCGGGGACGTCGTAGCAGGTCGTCACCCCGTACACCCACCCGGCGAGGGGCCCTTCGCCCGGAGGCGGGTCGGTCCTGTACTCGTTGTACCGGTAGTGCGTCGCACCGGCGGGGACATCGAGGGTCACGGGGGCCGCCTGCCAGCCGTAGACCCACGGACTGTCGCTCTCGGTCCAGTCGTTGTCGATCAGCCAGTGCACGGCGACCCACGGGTAGCCCACGCCGTCGAAGTGGGTCCGGCAGTCGGCGGGTCGTGTGATCGCCTCGGCCCGGACGTCCTGGTAGTCGAGGCTGCCGTGCACGCTGACGTAGAACGTGTGACCCGTCTCGTAACCGTTGTTGACGAGGGCCACGCATTCGTCGGTGCCGTGATCGGCGATGGTCGAGAGGTCCGCCCCGTACTTCGTCCACGAACCGTAGGGGTCTCGCCAGGAGCGTTCCCAGACCTCCCACCTCTCCTCGAGTCTCCCTTCGAGGCAGCTGATTGCCAGCAGGTTGTCCCACCTGATCCGGTAGTAGCGTGGGCCGGCCGGGAGGCGCGGGCCGCCGTCGGGGTTGTCGAGGAGGTCCGGCGGGTCGTTGGAGTCGGGGTTGTTGGGGTTGTCGGGGTTGTCGGTGACGTCGGGGTTGTTGGTGTCGGGGTTGGGATTGACGAAGTTGGGGTCGTTGGGATCGGTGACAGGGTCGGTGGTGTTGGCGGTGATCTGGAAGGTGGTGGCGGCTTGGTTGGCGACCGAGTCGGTCGATTGGGCGGCGCCGGCGGCGATGTCCACGGTGACGGTGCCCGCGTAGTCGGTGGTCGGCTCGATGGAGGCGGTGAAGGTCGTGTCGTCGGTGGTGCTGAGTGAGTTGGCCACCACCGAGCCGGCGCCGACGGTGATGTCGCTCTCGGTGAAACCGGTGACCGCGGCGCTGAACGTGATGGTCACGTCGAAGGCGGCGCTGACCGGCGCGACGGCGCCGGCGGGTTGGGGGGTCAGGTCGCTGGCGGTGCCGTTGGTGACGGTGAACTCTTCGGCGATGAGGCCGGTGACGGCGCCGCTGTAGGTCAAGGTGGCGGTGAAGGCGCCGCTGGTGGGGTTGGCGTCGCCGGCGGTGAACGACAGCACCGCGGGCCCTTCGGGGACGTCGACGACGCCGGGGTCGATGATGGGGCCGTCGGGGCCCGCGAGGGGGTCGCAGTCGGGGGGCGGCGAACCGCCGCCGGGGGTCCCGAAGAGGCTCCCGCCGCCGCCGATGAGGGTGCCGCCGGTGTCGCCGCAGGGCACGAGGGGTCCGGTGTCGTCGGGCGGCGGGGGTGTGACGGTGACGGTGCCGTAGAGCAGTTCGAGGACCCGCGAGGGGCTGTTGGGGGCGTTGGCGCTGTTCTGGGCGGCCTGCGACGGCACCCAGACCCGCACGACGCCGTCGCTGGTCGGTGTGACGGTGGCGGTGTAGGTGGCGCCGCTGCCGGCGAAACTGGACAGCGTCGCGTTCTGCACCTCGACGTCGCCGGCGGCGAAACCGGTGACCGTCTCGCTGAAGGTCACCGTCACGGTGAATGCCCCCGCCAGGGGCTCCACCACCGGCGCCGGCGGGGTGCCCGTCGTCGCCGCCAGGGCCACCGACGGGCCCACGGTCACCTCGTCGTCGGCGATGCGCACCGTCTTGGTGCCCCGCGTGATGACCACGCCCGCCGCCGCGTCGGCGCCGCGGGTCAGCACCACGTCGAACGTCTCGTCGCCCTCGGTGGTCACCACCACCCGCACCGCCACCGACGCACCGTCCTCGTCCACCACCCCCACCGAACCCTCATCCTCATCATCACCGGTCACCACCAACACCACCGCCCGCGACGCCGGAAACACGGGCGCCGCGTCCTCGATGATGCGCAGGAAGACCTTCTCGCCCGCCTCCCAGCCCAGGGCGACCTTGGCGCCGGGCGGGCGCCCCCAGACGTACTCCACGTTGTCGTCGCCGGTGTCGGTGAGCGCGCTGCGGGCGAAGCGCAGTGGCTCGTCGCCGGCGTGCAGCACGAGCCTGGCCTGCGCGTCCGCCGCCCGGAACGGGTCGGTGGTGGCGGTCCCGCCGGACAGCTCGATCCACGCCAGGCCGTCGTCGTCGCTGGAGAGGATCTCCTCGACGGTGTAGCCGGTGGGGTCCGCTCCGTAGTCGAAGTCGTCGTCGGACAGCGCCGAGCCGGTGAGGTCGCTGCGGTAGGCCACGTCGCCGTCGTCGTCGCCCAGCGTCACGCAGCCCGACCAGATCAGCGTCTCGCCGGCGGGAGCCGTCCGCAGGCCGCGATGCACGTCCAGCGTGTAGGTCCGCGTCGCCCTGCCGTCCTGGGAGGTGACCTTCACCTTGATCGTGTTCGAGCAGCCGGCGAGGTCCACCTGCATGCCCGGCGTGCCCGCCCGGCTCTCGTCGGTGTCCATGGTGGCGGGGTCGTCGCTCACCGCCGGATCGGCGTCGGCCAGCGGCTGGTCGTCGCCGTCGAGGTACTCGACGGTGGCGCGGTCGTGGCTGGTGGTCGGCGTGACCGTCACCCGCGTCACCCCGGAGGTCACGTCCGCCGTGTACGCCGTCGTCGCCGCCGCGAACGCCGGGCGCAGCGTCGCGTCCTTCGTGCCGTCGTTCACCGTGAGGTTGCTGAGCGTGGCGTCGGGCGATTCGTCGTTGTCGTTGATCGTCACGGTGGCGACGGCCGCGGGCAGCCGCACCTGCGGCGGCGTCGGCGGGTCGCCGGCGGCGGTGGCGGCCGCCGCGGTGATCGTGAAGGTCTCCGCGTTCTCGGCGTCGGTGTCGTTGTTGATGGTGACCTGCAGGTTCTTGGTGGCCCGGTGGCGCCGGGAGCCGCCGACGTCGATGACGTCGAAGTCGACTTGGGCGAACGTCACCTTCTCGGCGACGAGGGCCGTGTAGTCGCCGGGCGCCGTGGCGGTGCCGTCGGCGGTGCTGACCAGGACCGTCACGGGGCCGTGGGGCTCCTCGTCGCCCTCGGTGGTGGCCCGCACCTGGAACGACAGCGTGGCGCCGTCCTCGTCCACGTCGGCCGGCACGACGAGCTCCACCTGCATCGCCGGAGGGTCGTCGTCGGTGACGGTGACGGAGTCCGACGCCTGCGTGCTGCTGGGGAAGTACCCGGTGCCCTCGTCCACGGTGAGAGTCACCTGCGGGTCGGTGGCGGCGTAGGCTGTGTTCTGGGGGATCTCGACCTCCACCGTCTTCTGCGTCTCGGAGACGCTGAAGGCGACGCGCGACGGCGGCGACGCCCCGAGCACGCCCGCGGGGGCGGTGACGGAGATGTTCACCACCAGGCTGGTCGAGCTGTCGGTCCGCGTCACGCGGAAGCGGGCTCGCGTGCCCTCGTCCACGGCGGTGTCGAGGGCCTCCACCGTCACGGCGTCGTGCCGCACCCCCACGATGTAGCTCGTGGTGTTCTGTCCGTCCTGGGATCGCACGACGACGTAGATGCCGGTGTTGGCGCCGTCGGTCAGGTCCACCTGGTGGCCGGGCGTGTTGGCGTCGGCGTCGCTCGGGATGATGGTGATGCCGGCGTCGGCCTGGATTCTCGTGGGCGTGACGGTGACCCGGGTCACGGTGTCGCGCACAAACGCCTTGTAGTTCTCGGTGTCGCTGTCGATCGTCGAGCCGTCCGCGGCGTCGGTCAGCGCCAGGCCGCTGAGGCGCGCCTCGCCCGAGCGCCGGTTCAGTTTCAGGTGGTACGTCTTGGTGACGGTGCTGTCCTCGGCGGTGACGGTGACCTCGACGCGGCCCTCGCCGAGCGGGAGCGCGCTGATCTGGAACCCGTCGGCGTTCGTGTCGGCGTCGGCGACGGTGTCGGTGGGGGCGCTGCGGTCGGCGGCGAAGTACTTGTAGGAGACGGTGGCCTCGCTGTGCGCCGCCGTGGCGACGATGGTCTTCTGCGTCTCGTCGCCGTCGAGGTCCAGGGTCGTGCTCGGCGGGTCACCGGAGGAGAACCCGGTGCCGAGGACGTCCCGGTAGCTGCGCCCCTCGGGGTCGGCGCCGGCCACGACGCGCACCTTGTCGAGCGAGGTGTCGGTGCTCGCCGGTTGGCGGGTCACCGTCGCCGTGTAGGTCTCGGTGGCTTCGCCGCTCTTCTGGGGTGTGACGACGATCGTGATCGTGTTGGCGCCGACGTTCAGGTCCACCTGGTGGCCGGGCGTGTTCGCGTCGGCGTCGGCGGGCGTGATGGCCCAGGTGGCCTCCGGGTGGCACGCGGTGGGCGTGACCGTCGTCCGCGTCACCCCGAACAGGGCGCCGGCGGTGAACTGCTTCTCCGCGACGGTCGGCGCGGTCGGCGCGGTCGGCGGGGTCAGCGTGGAGTCCCCCAGGTCGCACTCGTGGGCGGGCTCGTAGGCAGTGATTGGCTCGTTCATCGCATCGGTGCCGTAGTCGAACGTGACGTCGCTCATGGCGACGTCCGCCAGCCGGTTGTCGGTGCTCTCCTCGGGGGCGCGGCGGATGATCAGGTCGTACTGCCTGCCCGTCCCCACCGCCGACAGCAGGAAGAACTGCGTGATGGTCGCCTCCCGGGCGCCCGGCCTGATGTTGATCTGGTGTCCGGGCGTCTCGCCGTCGCTGTCCCCCGGAGTGATGAAGGGGACGATCGTGTCGCGGTGCTGGGTCTCGTAGGTGAACGTCGTCACGTCGGTGTCGTGGTTGACGGTGGCGAGGATTTGCCGCTTGTTGGGTTGGAAGAACGTGATGATGCCGTCGGTGAGGCTCACCGACTTCAGAAAGTCGTTGGCGGACAGGGGCGCGTTGTACGAGAAGATCTTCGAGCGGAATCTGTCGGTGTCGACGATGAGCATCCTGTCGGCGTCGGCCCAGAGCCCCAGCGGAACCTCGCCCGGGTAGCCGTCCTGGGCGATGTCGTGTGCGCGCCGGTACGGGTGGTTGATGGTCGGCGCCAGGAGGAGTTCGACCGAATCGGCCTCCACCGCCAGGGCGCGCACCGCGGCGATGGGATTCGAGCACTTCGGGTCCGCGGCGAAGCCCGGCCTGCGGTCCCGGTTGGTGACCCAGATCGTCGTGCCGTCGGACCAGATGCCGCGCGGGCTGCACACGTTGGCCTTCTGCAATTCCTCGGGGGTGACGTCCTTCCAGAAGCCCCGCCCCTGCACGGGTTCCTTGCTGTCGAGCCAGAAGGCGACGATCTGGGGGCCGTACTTGTCGGAGGCGATGTCGAGGATGTACATGACCTCGCCGTCGGATCAGAGGCCGTAGGGGCGACCGATTTCCCAGGAACGGCTGCCGCCGATGTCGGGGAAGTCCTCGCTCGACTTGCGTGCCTTCGTCTCGAGGTCGTAGGCCTGTATCCGGTACTGCCCCCCGGAGAGCGCGACGACCACCCACGCGGTCGTGCCGTCGGACCACATCGCCCACGGTATGCCCTCGAGAGTGCCGCCGTCGCCGGTCAGGCGGAAGTCCTTGGCCGCGTCGGGGAGCTTGGTGTCGAGGTTGAAGGCGAAGATGCCGGGGTTCGTGTAGTAGCCGTGGACGATCCAGACGGTCGTGCCGTCGGACCAGATGTCGGTCGGCTGGTTGATGCCGTGGCGCTCCAGGTTGTTGAGGTCGTCCACCGCCGATCACTGCCTGGCTCCCACCGAGCCGCGATGCAGGATCACGGTGTATACAACCTCCGTGGTGCCGTCGTCCGCGGTGACCACGAAGTTGAGCTGGGTGGCGCCGTCCTTGAGGTTCACCTGCAGGCCGGGCTTGCCCGTGTAGGTCTCGTCCTCGGGGGTCAGCGGATCGTCGACGATGTCGTCATCGCCTGCCGCGTCCTCGAGGTTGGGCCAAGGCTCGTTGTCGCTCGGGTACTTGCCCCTGACCTCGTACGTCGCGTCCGACTGCGTCGTCGTGGCCGCCACGGTGATCTGGTTGACCAGGAAGTGAACGAAGACCGAGTAGCCGATCCTTCCCGGGCTGAAGTCGTCGATCTCGACCGTCCGGGGCTCCAGGTTCGAGTGCCCGGTCACGTCGGTGAACGTGATGGCCGAGAGCGTGGCGTCCTGCTGGGCCGAGGGCGCCGCCCGGGTGACGACGATGGTGTAGGTGGTGGAGCGCCCGCCGGCGGTGACCTTCACGGTGATGGTGGTGGTGCCGATGTCGAGGTCGATCTGCGTGCCGGCATCGGCTCGGCTGTCCCAGGGCCGGACCTCGATCTCCGCCCCCGCGGTCGGCGAGGAGTAGTGCAGGGTGACATGGTCTTCGCTGAAAGGGATGGACTTCGTGTAGCTGGTGACGGCCGGGTCGAACGCGGGCGTCAGTGCGCCCTGACCGGTCAGGCTGAGACGGTTGAGCGTCGGCGCCGGGTCGACGGTGGGGTCCTGCTGGGCGTCGGCGCGCGTCGCGAACCTCGCTGCTGCGACGAGCAGCAGGACAAGCAGCACAAGAGATGCTTGACGTGGGTACCGCGTCTTCGTAAGGAGTCGTACAGGAGGCGTCATCCTATTTCGCCCCACCAAATCCGCCGAATCGTCCCGCTACCGCCGTGGTCGCCCGTCGGCGCGCCCGCTGGCCCGCCCGCTACCGCCGTGGTCGCCCGTCGGCCCGCCTGCCACCGCCGTGTGCCACCCGGCCGGCCCGCCTGCCACCGCCGTGTGCCACCCGGCCGGCCCGCCCGCCACCGCCGCGGTCACCCGGCCGGCCGGTAGCGTTGGGCACCCCGGGGCTATAGCTCAGCCGGTCAGAGCGCACCCCTGATAAGGGTGAGGTCGCTGGTTCAAGTCCAGCTAGCCCCACAGGGAATCCCGCCCCGCCGCCCCGCCACTCCGCCGCCCCGCCACTCCGCCGCCCCGCCGCCCCGCCGCCCCGCCGCCCCGCCACTCCGCCGCCCCCACCTCGTCATTCCGGCGGAGGCCGGAATCCAGTGTCCAGCGGCCCGACCTGCGCCCACCGCGACGCGGCGCTTCTCGTGATCCCGCCCCGCCGATCGCAGTGGGTAGAGTCGAAGCCGTGCGAGACGTGTTCGGGCGGGTTCTGACGCTGATCCTGGCTGCGCTGGCCGTCCTCGTCATGGACCGCATCATGAGGATCTGCACGGAGGTCCAGCCGGCCCGCCAGGGGGGTTGGCGGCCGTTGCGCGGTCCCGGGCTGAGCTGAGCGTCCGCGAGCGGCGGGCCACCTCGGATGCGCATCGGGGTCGTCGGGACCGGCGCGGTCGGCGCCAGGGTCGCCCGGGTTCTGGCAGCCGAGCGGGACGTGGAGTCGGTGCCCGTGTGCGGTCATGGCCCGGCCGCGGCGGCCGAGATCGTGCGCACGGTCGGCGGGACGGTGACCGCGGGGTTGGGCGACCTGCGGCGTGCCGACGCGGTGGTGCTGGCCACGCCGGCGGGCACGCACTGGCCGATGGCGGTGCAACTCCTCCGCGCCGGTGTGGCGACCGTCTCGGTCTCCGACCATCCGGCGGAGGTGCGGGGCCTGCTGACGCTGGACGCCGCGGCACGCGAACGCGGCGTGTCGCTCATCCTGGGGGCCGCGTTCTCCCCCGGCTTGACGTGCGTCCTGGCGGCGCATGCCGGCGGCTGGTTCGAGACGGTCGAGGCCGTCCACGTTGCCCGCCAGGGAACCGGCGGCCCGGCCTGCGCGCGGCGCTACCACGCCGCCTTGGGCCGCACCGCCTGGGTGTGGATGAACCGGACGTGGTTGCGCCGCCGAGGCGGTTCGGGGCGCGAGCTGTGCTGGTTCCCCGACCCCGTGGGTCCGGCGGACTGCTACTTCGGTGCGCTGGCGGAGCCGCAGCTCCTGGTCCGCGTGTTCCCGCAGGCCCGCAGCATCACGGCGCGACGGGCCGCCGACCGCCAGGATCGCCTGACGTGCCACCTGCCGATGCTGTCGCCTCCCCACGCCGAGGGAGGCCTGGGAGCGGTGCGGGTGTCGATCTCCGGCCGCTTGCACGGAGAGAGCGCCCAGCGGGTGCTCGGTGCCGCCCACAGTCCTGCCGCGGCCACGGCCACCGTGGCCGCCACCGCGGCGCTCGCGCTGGCCCGCGGCGAGGCGCACCGCAGCGGCGCGGTGGGGCTGGCCGAGGCGCTGGAACCGCTGCGGTTCCTGAGTGCGTTGACCGAGCGGGGCATCAACCCGGTCCTGTTCGAGGGCGTCGGCCTCTAGTGTCCCGAGTCGGATAGTGTCCCGAGGCGTTGGTTCGTTTGGTTGTTGATGGTTTCGCGAGGCATGTTTGCGCTGGCCGGTTCGCTGCGGTAGTCCTTGGAATAGCAGACGAACCAATCATTCGGGGTACTGCCGGCGTTGGCCGGGTCAGAACGGTCGGCGGCGGGGGATCGCCGGTGTGCTTCTCGAGGACCGCGGAGTCGCGTGGTGGCGTTGGCGGGGTTCGGTGGTCAGCGGCGGAGGGGTTGGTTGATGTCGTTGGGTTTGTGGCCGGGGCGTTGCATGGTGTATTTGCCGTGGGGTTCGCGGGCGATGGTGGCGCCGCGTTTGGAGTGGATTTCTTTGTGGTGGCAGTGCCCGCAGAGCAGGCAGAGGTTGTCGATGTCGGTGGGGCCGCCGTTGTCCCAGTAGTCGACGTGGTGGGGTTCGCAGAAGCTGTTCGGTGCGCCGCAGCCGACGCAGCCCTTGTCGCGCACCGCCAGGGCGATGCGCTGCGCGGTGTTGGCGTCGCGATATTCGCGGCCCAGCCACAGTGGCTGGCCCTCGGTGTCGAACAGGGCGGGCAGGATCTCCGCCTCGAGGGCGAGCCGCAGGAATTCGTCGGCGGCGAGTGGTGTGCCGTCGGCGAGGCGCGGGTCGGCGAGTTGATCGGCGACGAGGTCGTAGTCGGCGACCACGACCAGCGTCGTCCTCGACGCCTTGCCCTTGGCGTGTCGGGTGAGGAGCGCTTCGAAGGCGTCGGCATACAGCTGCGCGGTGGTGGGGCGGTTCTTCGGGTCCGCGGACTTCACCAGCCTGCGATACTCCGCGCCGAGCGCGGTCTGCACCTTGGCGCCGGCGAGTGGGTCCAGCCGGCCGTTGATGCGGTACATGCCGTCGACTTGGGGGCGCATCGAGAACTCGCGCCGCTCCCGCTGGCGGCGCCGCCGCGCCTCGAGGTCCTCGCCGGCGGTGCGCGCATTGACGTGATCGCGCACCGTCCGACCGAACACATCCACCGGCTGCTCCCCCGCCGCGGCGAGGAGTTCCTTCTCGTCGATGGCGGACTCTTCGGCGGCTTCGGCGATCATCGTCGCCTGCTGGGCGGTGATCGCCCCACCCGCCAGCGCCTCAGCCGTCGTGGGCAACCACTCCAGGCGGCCCGCCAGCCGCACGTCCCGCTTCGCCTTACCGCGAGACTCCCGCAACTCCTCGCGCACCGCCTCGGCGGCCCCGGCCTCGCCGCGGCGGCCCGCGATGGCGCTGACCGTCTCGGACTTCAACGCCGCCACGGCGGACTCGGCGCGCCCCACCAGACCCAACCGCTCCTCAAGACGCTCCCCGCCCAACGAGCCGAGTCCGTCGCGCAGCACCCCCAACACCGCCGACAACCAACCCGCCGGATCCTCGGCGACCCCCGAGGCGTTCACGCCGCCACACCCACACAACGACGCCGCACCGCCGCCGGTGTCCTGCGCCGAGATGTCGGCTCCACCGTTCGAACGGACCATGGATTCCGGCCCTCGCCGCAACGACAGATCGGCCGACCCGCTGCCGGCCGATCCGTTGCCGGCCGATCCGTTGCCGTTCGCGACCCGAGGCACCGGCGCCCGGGCAGTCCCCCGGCGCTCGGCGGCGGCCACGCCCGCCACGGCCTCGGCGCGTGCCGGCGGCGCGGCATCCCCGGCGGCGTCGCTCACGCTGACCGCCGCAGCATCGCCGCGGCGGTCAGCGTTGTCGGCGAAGAGGGTGGGATCGGTCACTGGTCACTCCCCGCGGGTGTTCGGTCGGACTCGGGTCGACTCCCGTCGACGAGCCGGTCGGGGAAGAGCGACCCCGCTGCGAGCGAGGTCAGTGACCGGTATCCCCTACCCTACCAACCCCCTGCGACACTCACAACGTCTGTTCGCTGTTCAGCGGAAATATCTTCTCGGAGTTCAGACTTATCCGTCAACACATCCCAGAAACGAGCCGGGCACGCCGTCGCGCAGCACCTCGACGCCCGCAGCGTTCGACAACCGGCGCACGACCGCGGGCGCCGTGGGAGAGCACGCCGTCGCGCAGCACCTCGACGCCCCCAGCGGCAAGCAAACGCTCGCCGGCGGTCGCACAGGCCCGCACCGGCGCGCGCCGAGCAATCGACACCGGGCGCCGCCGGATCCGCTGGACCACGGAATCGGGCCCCGGAACGAGCCCGGGGCAGGCCCTGCACCGCAACGACGACCCGAGCGCATCCAGTCGCACGCAACCGTTGACCAGCGACCCGCCCCCGGCGCGCGCTGCGGCTGCCGGTACAGATCGGGGGGCACTTCCTGTGAGTGCCCCATCCCGCCGGATTGACCGGTTCGGGGTGGTTCTCGTCACCTCCGGAACTTGGGCGAGAAACTTGGGCTATACGACAAAAAAGATGCCCAAGATGATCTGCGATCGGTGGATTCAGGCTAAACCCTCGAGGCGCGTCTCGATTCCCTCAAGGCGCTGGTCCACCTCTTTGAAGCCTTCGCGCATCTCGTGGGCAAACTGTCCGACCTCAGTCGTAGTCTCAGCTATGGCCATCGCGCCACCTCCAGCCGTTCTATGGACCTGTCTACCGACCCACTCACGATGCTATCGACCCACAACGCCCCTGTGAACTGTTTCGACCTCAGTGTGGCAGTGTTTCCCCTGGTCAAGGGCCTATTCTGGCTCGGCGGGCGGGCTATGCGACTCAACTCCGAACGCCAGTCGTCCCACGCGTCGTACAACTCGGGGTGCCGACTGCCGCTCCCGTCGCCAGGATGCACCGAGGCGCCACGCGTGCGTGTTCTTGGCCTTGCCACCCACGTACATCTTGTCCACTTCGACCGGCCCCGCGAACGCCGTGTCGGGCTCCTGCATCCACGCCTCGCGGATGGGGTGCAGCACGAACCACGCCGTGCGCTGCGACACCCCCAGGTCCCGGCGCAGCTTCATGCTCGAGACGCCGTTGAGGTTCGTGACCACCAGGTAGATCGCCAGCGCCCAGTTCCGACTCCCAGGCGTCACGGCGCCAGCAGCGCCACGGCGATGTCGTGCAGGTGACCGTTGGTGGACACCACGTCGCCGGCGTGCGGGCCGGGTGCGCCGTCGTAGTCGGTGATGCGCCCCCCCGCCTCGGGAACGATCACCAGCATCGGGGCGACGTCCCACAGCGCCAGCCCGGCGTCCAGCATGATCTCCGCCCGCCCCGTGGCCAGCAGCACGTAGCCGTAGCCGTCGCCCCACGTGCGCACCAGGGGGCCGGGGTGCAGCAGCAGCCGCCGGCCCCGCTCGGGCAGGTACTCGATGCCGCTGGTGACCAGGTAGGAGTCCTCGAGCCGGCGGCGGTCGCTGACCCGCGCGGGCCGGACCTCTCCGGCGTGGCTGTGCCGCGCCCCGAGGCCGCGGCCGGCCGACACGGTCTCGGCCAGTGGCGGGACGTGCGCCACCCCCACGGCGGGGCCGGACTCGTCGATCAGCGCCAGGAGCGTGGTGAACAGCGGCACGCCGCGCACGAAGCTGCGCGTCCCGTCGATGGGGTCGATCACCCAGCGGCGCCCGCTGGTGCCCTCGATGGTGCCGTGCTCCTCGCCCACCACGCCGTCTTCGGGATAGCGCCGGGCCAGTTCGCCCCGCAGGAACTCCTCCGCAGCCCTGTCCGCCTCGGTGACCGGGCTGCCGTCGGCCTTGGTGTGGCTCGCGAGGCTCCGCGACGAGAACCACTGCATCGTCACTCGCCCGCCCCGAGTTGCGAGATCGATTCCCGAGGCCACCAACTCCGGGTCCACCGCAGTCGAATCCCGCACGCTCGCAGGCTACTGCCGGCGGGATCGGGAGCCGTCCGGCGGGACCGGGCGGGGCGCTGAGCCTGGATCCACCGATCGCAGACTTTCTTGGTGCATTTTTTCGTTGTATAGCCCAGGTTTCTCTACCAAGAACCGCAGGTGACGAGGACCACTCCGAACCGGTCAATCCGGCGGGATGGGACACTCACAGGAAGTGCCTCCCGATCCGAACCCGCAGCCGTTCGTGTTCACAGCCATTTGCCCAGGTCAGAGAGTCACTTCGGTGGATCCCTGCCCTTGAACCCAACCCACCATCGGAGGATCCAGGCTGAGAGCGCGCCCTGGTCCGCGGCGGATCCCGGGTGGGCGTTGCGGGGGAGCGCGCTCGGAGGGACTCGAACCCCCAACCTTCTGATCCGTAGTCAGACGCTCTGTCCAAATTGAGCTACGAGCGCTCGTCGCCGACCGGCGGGGGCGGATCGGCAGGCATCAAGTATGGCCTCCCCGCGACCGTTTGGTGCAGCCGCCGCGGCCCGCACGGCGGAGGGAGGGGGATTCGAACCCCCGGGGTCGTGAAACCCAACGGTTTTCAAGACCGTCGCAATCGTCCGCTCTGCCATCCCTCCGTCAGCGAGGCTACCGGCGGGCACGGTCGCGAATCGGCACGCGCGGGCGCTGCGCCGGCCCGGCCCCGGCCGTCGCCGTAGCCTGTCGTGGCGCCGGACTCTCGCGATCCCGGCGGAATCGGTGCGTCATGGCGAAAATGAGTGGGGGCGAGGCCCTCGTCAAGTCGCTCGTGGCCGAAGGTGTCGAGGTCGTCTTCGGTATCCCGGGCATCCAGATGTACGGGATCGTCGCCGCACTCCGCGACGAGCCCGGCATCGGTATGATCACGACGCGCCACGAGCAGGCCACGACGTACATGGCCGATGGTTACGCCCGCGTGTCGGGCAAGCCGGGCGTGGCTCTGGTGGTTCCGGGCGTCGGCCTCTACAACGCAGCCGCCGGCTTGGCCACCGCGTACTCCCGTTCCTCACCGGTGCTCGTCATCGCCGGCCAGATTCCCCGCGGCCAGATCGGCAAGAACCTCGGGGGAATTCACGAGATCCTCGATCAGCCCGATGTGGTGCGCCCCGTCACCAAGTGGCAGCGGCGGGCGGTCAGGCCCCGAGAGATCCCGTGGACCGTGTCCGAGGCGTTCCGGCAGATGCGAACCGGCCGGCCGCGTCCCGTCCTGATCGAGATCCCGCCTGAAGCTTCCGTCGAGCGGGAAGAGGTCCAGTTGCGAGATCCGGCGCCCGTCCCGCGCATCGTGCCGAGCCCGGATCAGCTGCGGGAGGCTGCCCGAATCATCGCCGAGTCCCGTCTGCCGCTGATATTCGCCGGCGGCGGCGTGGCGCGATCGGACGCGGAACAGGCCCTCGTGGAGTTGGCCGAGGCAACGAGGATCCCCGTGGTCACGTCCGCCGGTGGCAAGGGCACCATCCCCGACCGCCACCCGCTCTCCTACGGCTCGTGTCTGAGTCCCGAGGGGGAGAGATACGAGATGAACCAACTCCATGACGTGATGCAGTCCGCCGACGTCGTGGTCGGGATCGGTACGCGTTTTGCCATGGGCAATCCCGCCGGCGAGTCGTCCACGCTTGTGAACATCAACATCGACGACACCGAACTCACGAGGGTGCAGGCCAACACCATTCCCCTGCACGGCGATGCCAGGGCGACGATCGAGGCACTGCTTCCCCACCTCGTCGAGGCGCGAGCGGGGAATCGTCCTTCACCCGTCGAGGCGGTGACCGCGGCTCGGCGCCTGATCGCCTACTACGACATCAAGACCAGGGAGCCGCAGTACCCCATCCTCGAGGCGATCCAGAATGCCATCCCGGAGGAAGCCTGCATCGTCTGGGGAGTCACGCAGTTCGGCTACTACGCCCGCACGCACTACCAGGTGCATCACCCCAAGACCTACGTGGACTCCGGGTACTCGTTCAACCTCGGCTACTCGTTCCCCACGGCGCTGGGTGCGAAGGTGGCCGAACCCGACCGCCCCGTCGTGTGCATCGTCGGGGACGGCGGCTTCATGTTCAACTCGTCAGAGCTTTCCACGGCGGTCCGGTACGGGATCGGTGTGGTCACCGTCGTCTTCAGGAACGACTCCTACGGCAACGTGGCCCGCGACCTGAACGAGTTCTTCGACGGGACCTACGGGACCGATCTGACCAACCCGGACCTCGTCGATTTCGCCGAGTCGTTCGGAGCCATCGGGATGAGGGCGAACGACCCGAGCGAACTCGAGACACTGATCCCGATCGCACTGGATCGCGAGGCACCGGTTGTCATCGACGTACCGGTCGGGCACGTGCAGTTGCCGCGCCCCAAGCTGCTCGAGCACGTGCCCAAACTGCCGTGGACGCTGCCTCAGGAGGGGCTCATCCCCTCCTGAGCCTGTCCGCCATCGGCTGCCGGCAGCCGTGCCGGCGACCGGCTCAGTCGGAAATGTGCTCCCGGATGTCGGCCATCCACTTGTGCGCCCGTTGCCAGGCAGCGTCGGCCTGGCGTCTGGTGGCGGCGCCCTCGCGCCACGTGGCCGCCGGGTACGAGCCGAGGAACTTGACGTCGGCCTTCTTGGCCTGGATGTTCAGCAGGCTGTCGGCCAACAGATCGTCGGAGATGTGGCCCTCGAGATCGATGGCGAAGCAGTAGTCCCCCAGCGCCTCCTTGGTGGGGCGCGATTCCAGCTTGGTGAGGTTGATCGATCGAGCCGCGAACTCATGGAGGATGCCGGCCAGCGAGCCTGGCACGTCCTCGCGCTGGAAGATCACGATCGAGGTCTTGTCGTGGCCCGTGGGTGCGGGTATCCCGGCCGCCGCCACCGCCACGAAGCGGGTGTGCTGTTCGTGGTCGTCGCCGATGTCGGCCGCCAGTGAACTCAAGCGGTAGATCTCAGCGGCTCGGCCGGCACCGATGGCGGCGGTGTGGGGGTCGGCTCCCTCGGCCACACTGCGGACCGCCTCGGCGGTGGACGTGGCCGAGTCGATGGTGGCCTGCGGGATACTCGTGCGCAGGAACGTCCGGCACTGCGCGGTGGCCATCGGGAAGGACACGACACGGCGCAGCTCGGCCAGTTCCGCCCCGGGGGGCGCCAGCAGGCTCAGTTGCACCGGGATGACGATCTCGCACTGGATGAGCAGTTCGGACTCGAGAGCGAGGTTGTCCAGGGTGACGTTCACCGACCCGCCGAGGGAGTTCTCGATGGCGACGAAGCCGAAGTCCGCCTGGCCGCAGGCCGCGGCCTCCAGCACATCGGAGATGGTCGACATCGGGACGTGCACGTCCTCACAGAAGGCCGCCTCCAGCCGGAGTGCTTCCTCCGTGAAGGTGCCGGGCGGACCGAGGTAGGCCACGCGGCGCGGCGCGGGCGGATCGGAGGGCGACGCGGCGGCATTGTCGGCCATGGGCGGCAAGGATACAGAACCACCGGTAGGGTCGACCTGCGGGGGTCGCGGGCCGTGCATCCGCGAAGTCGGCTTGTCTCGCGGGCGGCGTTGAGGACGAAGAGCATGGATGAAGGTGTCTTGCGCGAATTGCTGGCAGGCATTCGAGCCGGGGAGATCCATCCCGACGACGCCGTACGGGAATTGCGCCGGCTCCCGTTCGCGGATCTCGGCTTCGCGCGGGTGGATCATCATCGGCGCCTGCGCTCACCGCTCGGGGAGGTGGTCTACGGACCGGGCAAGGAGCCCGAAGAGTGCGCCGCCATTGTTGCCGAGCTGCTGGCGGAGGCCCGTGGACCCGTCGTTCTGACCCGGGCAGGCGAGGAGCAGGCCGCTGCCACTCTGGCGGCGAATCCGGGGGGGCAGCAGCGCGGCTCAACTGTGGTGTGGCGACCGGCGCCTGCCCGCCCGGACGCTGTCGTGATCGCCACGGCGGGAACGGCGGACGGTCCGGTGGCGGCCGAATGCGAGACCGTGCTCGCGGCGTACGGTGTCGTGGCTCGGCGCCTGAACGATGTCGGTGTGGCGGGACTGCACCGCCTGCTCGGCGACGTGGCCGTACTGCAAGAGGCCGACGCGGTGGTCGTTGTGGCGGGCATGGAGGGGGCCCTGCCGAGCGTCGTGGGGGGTCTGACCGGCGCCCCGGTCGTGGCGGTCCCCACCAGCACCGGCTACGGGGCGGCGCTGGAGGGAGTGACGGCGCTGCTGTCGATGCTGGCATCGTGCGCGGCCGGGGTGACCGTCGTGGGCATCGACAACGGATTCGGAGCCGCGGCGGCAGTATTGAGGATGCTGGACGGCGCCGGCACGCCGTCCTGAGCAACGGAGGAGGCGGAGGAGCGCATGCACGATCCCGAAGCGAGCGGATCTGATGCCGCGGGTGCTGGCGAGGTGTCGAGGCTCACTGGCGGCCGAGCCGGAGGGAGCCGGCCGCACCGTCGCTCCGCCGGCGGCCGTGGCGAAGCCGGCGACACCGGCGCGACCACCGATGAGGTCGGGCTGGGCCCGGCGGCGACGGTTGCCTGGTTCAACTGCTTCTGCGGTGTCGCGGGTGACATGGCACTCGGGGCGCTGCTCGACGCCGGGGCTGAGGCGGAGGCCGTCGCCGAGATCCTGTCCGGACTCGGGGTGCAGGGCTGGGAGTTGGTCGTCGCCCCGACCCTCCGCGGGGGGATCACCGCCACGGACGTGACGGTGGAGGTTGCCGAGTCCGGCGTCGTCCGCACGGCAGCAAACATCCTGGGTCTGATCGGCGAGGCCGACCTTCCCGAACGCGTGCGCCGGCGCGCGCTGGCGACCTTCGGCGCTCTGGCCACCGTTGAGGCCCGCCTGCACGGCCGCCCCGTGGAGCAGGTGCATTTCCACGAGGTCGGCGGCCTGGACGCCATCGTCGACATCGTCGGGACCTGTGCGGCGCTCGAAGTGCTGGATGTCGAGGAGGTGCACGTGGCCCCGATCGCTCAGGGGCAGGGCATGATTCGCAGCGCGCACGGGCACCTGCCCATCCCCGCTCCGGCGACGGTGGAGCTTCTGCGCGGCGCACCCACCTTCGGCACCGAAGTCCCCCACGAGCTCACCACACCGACCGGGGCGGCCCTCATGGCTGCTCTGGCGACTCGTTTCGGAACGATGCCCGCCATGAACGTCGCGGCCGTCGGCTACGGAGCGGGTGACCGGGAATTGCCCGATCGCCCGAACGTCACGCAGGTCGTGATCGGCCGGACTGCGGCTGCCCTCAGTGCCGGCCAGGAGGTTCAACTCCTCGAGACGAACGTGGACGACGTGACCGGTGAGACGCTGGCGTACACCGTCGAGCTACTCCTACGAGCGGGTGCTCACGACGCCTGGATCACCCCGGTGGTCATGAAGAAGGGTCGCCCGGCGCACATCGTGAGCGCGCTGGCCGATCCAGCGCTGGCCGGGAGGCTCGCCGAGGTGATGCTCGCCGAGACGGGGAGTCTCGGCGTCCGGGCCACGACGCTGCAGCGCTGGCCGCGGGCGCGGACGGGGGAGGAGGTGCAGGTGGATGGTCTCCCCGTGCGCCTGAAGGTCGCCTCCAATCGGGTCAAGGTGGAGCATGCCGACGCTGCCGCTGTTGCCACCGAGACGGGGAGACCGCTCCGTGAGGTCGTGGAACTGGCCACCGAGGCGTGGCGCCGGCGGCAAGGGTCAGCCGAACCGCACGAGGACTGAGGGAACGGAGACCGCCACCGCCCGTAGGCTCGCCGTCGTGAACGATCGCCTCTACTTCCGCCAGCTCCTCTCGGGCGCGGACTTCGGGGTCGGCGACGAAGTGGCCCGGCAGATGCGCAACTTCGTCTACCTGATCGGTGACCGCGGCACGGGGGAGGCTCTCGTGGTGGATCCGGCCTACGACCCGCAGGGGATCGTGGATTGCTGTGCCGCGGACGGGATGCGCCTCGCCGGGGTTCTCGCCACCCACTACCACCCTGATCACGTGGGCGGGAACATGATGGGGTTCTCGATCCCGGGTGTCGCCGAGTTGCTCGAGATCACCGATGTCCCGGTGCACGTGCAGGCGGATGAGGCGCCGTACGTGTCCGCTACCACGGGCCTGGGGTCTCCGGAGATCCGCACCCACCGTGGCGGTGACGTGGTGGAAGTCGGCGAGTTGAGCATCGAACTGGTTCATACCCCGGGCCACACGCCCGGCAGCCAGTGCTTCTTGGTCGGCGGCCGCTTGCTCTCCGGCGACACGCTCTTCCTCGAGGGGTGCGGCCGCACCGATCTGCCCGGCGGCGACCCGGCGGCCATGTACGAGAGCCTCACGCAGCGCCTCGGGCGGATTCCCGACGACACGGTGCTGTTCCCGGGGCACTTCTACGCCGCGGAGGCGTCGGCCCTGCTCGGGGAAACCCGCAGGTCGAACTATGTCTTCGCCCCGTCGAGCGCGGCGCAGTGGCTGGCGATGTTCGGCAACTGAACGCCGCGATCGTGGCTGTCGGTCCGCTGATCGGCCCGGCGAGTCCGCCGCTCGGAAAGGGCTCAGCGTTAGGCTGTCAGGGGCAATGGAGCGGAGACGTGTCGCACCCCGCCACCGGCGGGTGTGGGCATGACAGGGCGGACCCCGCAACGAAGGAAGCAAAATGATCAGGCGATCTTCTTCCGGCCGTGTCGCGCCGCGCCGGACGGTGTTCCGAGCCCTTGCTTTGATTCTGGCGGTGGCATTCTTCGCCACCGCGTGCGGCGGCGCCGAGTCCCAGCCCAGCCTCACCAGCGAGCGCCCGGAACCACCGGCCACGACCCCGGCAGCCCCGCTGGTCGACACGGCACCCGAGCCCTCCACCACGAGCGCGGTCCCGCTCAGCCGGACGACCGAGCCGACCATTCTCGTGACCGCGCCGCCGGGCGAGGAGGAAACCGAGCTCGGCATTCCCCCGCCTCTGCTCCCGGACGTGCCCCTCCCGGACGAGATGAGCGATCCGACACTGACGCAACTGGATCCGGAGGCACTGCCCCCGCCCCCGCCGCCGCTGGCGTCGCCGACAGCGCCGGCCTGGGAGCCGGTGACCATCCTGGTCTCGAACGACGATTTCAACGGCATCGTCCCGGTCTACGACTCGCCGAACGGCACCCGGCTGGCGTTCCCCGACGGTGACGTCTGGAGCTACACCTTCCGGCGCAACCGGTTGGTGGCGCGCGTCCTGCAGGGAACTCAGGGCGATGAGTGGGTCGAGGTCGCACTGCCGGTGCGGCCCAACGGGGCACGCGGCTGGGTGCGAGCCGAGAACTTCACCTGGTCCACGGTGAGCTACCACATCCTCATCAACGTGTCCGATCGCAGCGTGACGTTGTACGAGGGTGACAGCGTCATCGCATCGACGCATGCGATCGTGGGCAAGCCGGCGACGCCCACGCCGGCGCTGAGGGGCTTCCTCGTTGAGAAGCTGCCGAATCACAGTCAACAGAACGGCAGCATCGTGCTGGGGGATTGGATCCTCATGCTGTCGTTCTTCAGCGAGGCGCTGAACAGCTTCGGCGGCGGCCTGCCGCGCATCGCCCTGCACGGCACGCACATCCCCGAGCGGGTGGGCGAGCCGCTCTCCAACGGCTGCATCCGCATCCCCAACGAGATCATCGAGGTCATCGCCCAGCGAGCGCCGCTCGGCACGGTGGTGAACATCGTCGCCTGAACGCGGCGCAGGTTACGTTTCGGTGAGGAGAGTCGGGAACCCCCCGGAGGACGTCATGGTGCCGCCTGCTGCCTATGACCCCGCAGCCGACCCGCTCTGGCCGGGCCCGTGGCCGCGGCGTTCGGCAGGCGGGCGCATAGTGGCGGGGATCGTGCTGCTGGCCGTGCTCGTGGCGGCCTGCGGCGCCAATGTGGGCGAGTCGGCCACCGTCACCGACAATGCCACCGCGATGAACAGCGGGCCTCCGCTCGGCGGCACGCCGGGCGCGGCGTCCACCCCCGTCGCTCCGCCCGCCGTGTCACCACAGACCGATCAACCGCTGCCGGTGACCGAGCCGGCTCCCCCTCCGCTGCCGGTGACCGAGCCGGCTCCCCCTCCGCCGCCGGTGACCGAGCCGGAGGTCACGCTGCCGCCGGTGACCGAGCCGGCTCCCCCTCCGCCGCCGGTGACCGAGCCGATTCTCCCTCCGCCGGCTCCCCCTCCGCCGGCTCCCCCTCCGCCGGCTCCCCCGCCTCCGCCGGTCACCCAGCCGCTTCCACCACCGCCATCGGGCGATCCGACCGTCGGGGTCCCGGTGAGCATCCTGGTCGCCAAGGACGGCGTGAACGGGGTCATCCCGGTGTACGACTCGCCCGACGGTACCCGTCTGTCGTTCCGCGACGGCGAACTCTGGAGCTACACGTTCCGGGGCAACCGGCTCGTCGTGCGCGTGACCGAAGGGTCTCAGGGCGACGAGTGGGTGCAGGCCGAACTGCCCGTGCGGCCGAACGGTATCCGCGGCTGGATTCGCACGGAGAACTTCGACTGGACGACAGTGAACCATCACATCACCGTGGACCTCTCTGATCGCAGCGTTGCGCTCTACGAGGGCGATGATCTGGTGATCTCCACGCGCGCCATCGTCGGCACTCCCGCAACGCCCACCCCGCTGGCGAGTGGTTACATCGCCGAGAAGCTGCCCAACCACGACCGGCGATACGGCAGCGACGTCGTCGGGGACTGGGTCCTCATGCTGTCGTTCTTCAGCGAGGAGCACGAGACGTTCAGCGGCGGTCTGCCGCGCATCGCCCTGCACGGCACGCACATCCCCGAGCGGGTGGGCGAGGCGCTGTCCAACGGCTGCATCCGCATCCCCAACAACATCATCGAGACGATCGCCCGCACCGCCCCGCTCGGCACGGTCGTGAACGTCGTCGCCTGAAGGGGAGGCGGACGTGCCCCACGCCGATCGTCGTAGCGTCGCCGGGTCCGGCAACCTCACGTGGGTCGTTGCTCAAGCGATCCCGCGGTACGGATCGCGCCGTCTCCGGTTGACGGCGCTGGCGCTGACGGCATCGCTGCTGCTGGCGTCGTGCGGCGGAGACCCCGAGTCGGTCGCGGTGACGCCGCCGGAGACGGTGGCGCCCGCTGGGTCGAGCCCGCCGGCGCCCGAGGCACCCTCGCCGCCGGGGTCCACGCTGCCGTCTGATCCCGTGTCCCCGCCCGAGCCAGCCGATGCGCCGGACGGACGGGAACCGTCGGAACCGGGTGATCAATCACAGTCGACGGAGCGGTCGGATCCGTCGGTGTCGCCGGACTCGACCGACGACGGCGACTTGCCGGACGACTCGGATTCCTCGGAGTCCTCAGGTTCGCCGGAGACCCCCGCGCCGCCGGAGACCCCCGCGCCGCCGGAGACCCCCGCGCCGCCGGAGACCCCCGCGCCGCCGGAGACCCCGCAGCAGGCGGCGGTATCCGAACCGCGGGAGTCCGAGGAGCGGCAGGAGCCGCCGGATGAGCTGCCCGAGGACATGCCGCCCCCCTTGTCGACGGCGCCACCGAAGGGCCTGGTCGGCTCGGATGTCGCGGATTCCGAGGGTACGGCTGCGTCGTCGGCCACAGCGGAGCCGCCGCCGCCACCACCCGCCCCGCCCCCTCCGCCGCCAACGACCCAGCCGGTACAGCCGCCGGAGGTGCCCTCGTGGAATCCGGTGACCGTTCTCGTTGCCAAGGAAAACATCAACGGCATCGTTCCGGTCTACGACGCCCCCAACGGCAACCGGCTGTCGTTCCGCGACGGTGAGCTGTGGAGCTACACGTTCCGCCGGAACCGGTTGGTGGTGCGCGTCACAGAGGGCTCCGAGGGTGACGAGTGGGTCCAGGCTGAACTGCCGATTCGCCCCAGTGGGGTGCGGGGCTGGATCCGCACCGAGAACTTCAACTGGTCGACGGTGCGTCATCACATTCTCATCGATGTCTCCGATCGTCTGGTGGCCCTGTTCGACGGGAACGAACTCGTGACCTATACGCGCGCCATCGTCGGCGCGTCGAACACAGCGACGCCGACCCTTCGCGGCTTCATCGTCGAGAAGCTGCCCAACCACGATCGGCAGAACGGCAGCGCATTCGTCGGGGACTGGATCCTGATGTTGTCGTTCTTCAGCGAGGCGATGAACAGCTTCAGCGGCGGTCTGCCGCGCATCGCGCTGCACGGCACGAATATCCCGGGGAGCGTGGGTCAGGCCCTGTCCAACGGCTGCATCCGCATCCCCAACAACATCATCGAGGTCATCGCCCGCACCGCCCCGCTCGGCACGGTCGTGAACATCACCGCCTGAGCAGCGGAGAGGGGGCTCCAGTGCGTTGCGCCCCGCCGGACGCCGTTGGGAATGCTTGAGCGACGGCGCCGCAACGCCGGGGGGCCCCGCGGACCGTCAGCGCAGCGCTTGGGCCATGGTGTCGATGAGGCGGTCGATCTCGGCGTCGCTGATCACCAGTGGGGGGCAGATCGCCAGGGCGGTACCGATGGGACGCACGATGACACCCGCGTCCAGCATCGCGTTCCGCACGCCGGCGGCATCGCGACCCAACTCGGCCGCCCAGACGGCGCCGTCGCCCCGGTAGCCGGCGAGCAGGCCGTCGTCGGTCAGTGCCCGAAGGCCCGCCGAGATGCGCCCGCCGACGTGCGTCGCCCGTCCCGGCAGGTCCTCGTCCGTCATGAGTTGCAGGTTGGCCACCCCGGCGGCGCACGCCGTGGGATGTCCTGAGTAGGTGTAGCCCGTACGCAGCATGAAGTCCGGTTCGGCCTCCAGATCGTCGCAGACCCGCCGCGACAGGATTACCCCGGCCAGGGGCTGGTAGCCCGAGGTGACGCCCTTGGCGAAGGTCATGATGTCGGGCGTGACGCCGTAGAACTGCGCCCCGAACCACTCCCCGGTGCGCCCGAACCCGCAGATCACCTCGTCGAGGATGAGCAGCGCTCCGTGGGTGTCGCAGAGACGCCGCAATCCCTGCAGGTAGCCCTCCCCCGGTGGCCACACGCCGCCGGCGCCCTGCAACGGCTCGGAGATCACCGCGGCCATTCGGCCCTCCTGGTCCGCCATCGCCACGGCGGCGGCCTCCAGGTCGTCGTGGGGCACCTCGGTGAAGTGCGGCACCAGGTCGCCCCAGCCCTCCCGGTTGGGAGCGATGCCCTGCGCGGTGGTGCCCCCGAAGTTGGTGCCGTGGTAGCCGTTGGTGCGCCTGATCACCGTCTGGCGCTCGTTGTCGCCACGCAGCCGGTGCCACAGACGGGCGATCTTCAGCGCCGTGTCCACGGCCTCGGACCCCGAGCAGCACAGGAAGACCCGCCCGTCGGGGTGGGGGGAGCGCTCGGCGACCATCGCCGCGACCGCGTCGGCCGGCGGGTTGGTGAACGGCGCGAACGTGTTGTACGCATCGAGCGTGCGCATCTGGTCGGCCACGGCGTCGATGATCTCGGCGCGACCGTGTCCCGCCTGGCAGTACCAGAGGCTGGCGATGGCGTCGAGGTAACTCTTGCCGTCGTCATCGGTGAGCGTGCAGCCCTCGGCGCGCACGATGTTGATGAACTGCTCCTGCGTGGGCGGGGTGAAGGCGTGGAGGAAGGCACCGGGCATGGTCAAGGCCCCTTTCGGATGGTGACGAATCGAGGGTAACGTCGCCACGACATGATTCTGTCCGATCGAACCATCCGCGAACAGATCGCGGCGGGGCGTATCACCATCGAGCCACTGGCGGAGAGGGCGATCCAGCCCTCATCGGTGGATCTGCGTCTCGACCGATTCTTCAGGGTGTTCCGCAACCACACGATGGGCTGCATCGACGTCAAGGAGAATCTGGCGGCGCTGACCGACCTCGTCGAGATCGACGCCGACGGCGTGTTCATCCTGCACCCCGGAGAGTTCGTGTTGGGCTGCACGCTCGAGCAGGTGGCCCTGCCCGACGATCTGGTGGGCCGCCTGGAGGGGAAGTCCAGCCTGGGGCGGCTCGGGCTGCTCATCCACTCGACGGCCGGCTTCGTGGACGCCGGCTGGCAGGGTCAACTCACGCTGGAATTATCGAACGTGGCGACGCTGCCCATCACCCTCTACCCGGGCATGAAGATCGGCCAGATCAGCTTCATCCGGATGACGACCGCGGCGGACAACCCGTACGGCTCGAAGGCGGTCGGCTCCAAGTACCAGGGCCAGGTCGGCCCGATCCCCAGCCGCTACTGGGAGAACTTCTAGTGTCCAGAGTCGGAAGTTCGTTTGGTTGTTGATGGCCTCGCGAGTCGCGTTTGCGCAGGCCGGCTCGCTGCGGTGGTGCTCGGAATAGCGAACGAACCAATCACTGGGGACACCGGGACGTGTCCGCGGTTCTGGAGCGGTGCACTGGCAACCCGTCCGCTGTTGGCCATCGGGACCCGGCCGGTGCCACCGGGGCGAGTCCGTTGGAGCGGGGCAGCAACATGGGTTGGCGTGTCAGGGTCAGGCCGAACGGCGACGGCGATGTCGTCATCGTCTTGGCGGTCACCACCGACTGCGACGCCCACGGCGCCGTCTGCACCGACGACGGGCGGGATGTTGTCCAGTTGCCTGGAATTGACGGTGGGCGGTCCATAGCGCCGTGGTGAGCGCCGACGCCGGCATTGGACAGACCGACGACGGCGGGATGCTGTCCACCCGCCTGGAGCTGACCGTCGGCGGCCCGGGTCGGTGGCAGTACGCCGTGCGGTGCACGCCAGCTCCGACGCCGGCAGCCGGTTCACCTCTGTGCGCTGGGGCGAACGCCTCGCAGAACTGGGCGCTGTGCCCTCGGTCGGCTCGGTCGGGGATTCCTATGACAACGCCCTGGCCGAGGCCGTGATCGGCCTCTACAAGACCGAACTCATCCGCGGCCCCACCGCGGGTCCCTGGCGCACCGTCGACGACGTCGAACTCGCCACCCTCGCATGGGTGCACTGGCACAACACCCAGCGCCTCCACAGCCACCTCGGTGACATACCGCCGGTGGAGTTCGAGGCGGCCTACAGTGTCCGACAAGCCGACCACGCACTGGTTGGAAACCAATAAACCGAGTCTCCACCAAACCCAGAGCGATTCAATCACGCGCGTGACCACTAGTGTCCCGAGTCGGAAGTTCGCTGGCGTTTCGATGGCCCCGCTATTCGCATTTGCGCAGGCCAGCTCGCTGCAGCAATCCTCCGAATACCAAACGAACTAATCGCTCAGGACACTAGATGATTAGTTCCAAGGGGTGCACACGGAGGGTCATCGAATGACAGGGGCTCTGAGCCCTACTCGCCGAGGCCGCCCAGCGAAGTAAGGGGGTCCACCGTTGAGTGGGTGAGGGTGTCCAAGATCTGGGGTGTGAACATGCGCCGATCTTGGAGGTCTTGGCATGAACCCGGAGTTGGACACCCTCGCGACTGCACTGTACGTGACAGTTGATGATCTGTTGTTGGCGCACCCGGAGTGGGTGCCGCCGCGGCCCGCAGTCGGGATCACGCCGGAACTGTCTGATGCGGAGTTGGTGACCTTGGCGGTGTTGCAGGCGCTGTCGGGGTTCGACTCCGAGGCGCGCTTCGTGCGTTACGCCAAAGAACACCTGACGCCGTGGTTCCCCTACGTGCCCGAGCGGTCGGGTTACAACAAGCGCCTACGCCGCAGCGGCGAACTGATGGCCCACGTCCTCAGGGCGCTGGCGTGGGACTGCCCGTCCTGGCACGACGACGTGTGGGTCGTGGACTCCACGCCCATCGAGTGCGGGCGCAGCCGCGAGACCCAGCAGCGCTCTGAGCGGCCCGGATGGGCCACCTACGGTTACAGCGCCTCGCACTCGCGGCACTTCTGGGGACTGCGCCTGCACCTGCTCGCGGCGCCGTCGGGGCTGCCGATCGCCTTCGCGCTCGCCGGCGCGAAAGCCGACGAACGCGACGTCTGCTTGGACATGATCGCCCACGCCGACCTGTCCCGGCGGGGTCAGACCCTCATCGCCGACAACCGCTACCGCAGCGCCGCCTTCGAGGCGCAACTCAACGCCGCGGGCATCACCTTGATTCGCCCCGCCACCAAAACAGAACCCCCACGACCCGGCGGGCGGTTCCTGCGGCCGCTGCGCCAGATCATCGAATCGGTCTTCCAGATCCTCAAAGCCCAACTCGGCCCCCAACGCCACGGCGGGCGCACCCCCGCCGGCGTCGCTGCGCGTGTCCTGCAACGACTCCTCGCCCTCACCGCGGCCATCTGGCACAACCAAACCACCCAACAACCAGGCCCCGCCCGCTCCCTGCTCGCCTACGACCACTGACCCCTTGGAACTACCCATCTAGGGGGCGTAGGAGAAGACGACGTTCTCCATGCTGGCGTCGACGTTCTCCTCGCCTCCCATGTTCTGCACGACGGTGATACGGGCGGCGCCGCAGTCACCGAAGTCGTCGCAGTTGATGGTGCCGATGAGGCCGCTGTAACCCCTGAGTTGGTTCAGGTAGTCACGCACGCCCTGACGGTCGACGACCAGCGTGTCGCCGTCGAGGTAGGAGGCGGCCACGATGGCGTCGAGCAGCATCGTGGTGGCGTCGTAGCCGTGCGCCCAGAACGGCGCCGCCGGCCTCTCGCCGTAGTCGGCCTCGTAGGCGGCCAGGAAGTCATCGGCCGTCTTCCCGGTGCTCTGGTTCACGTTCTCGCCGAAGCGCGTGTCCGGCCCGGAGAAGTACATGCCCGCGGTCCACGACAACGCCAGGTAGTTGGTGTTCAGCAGGCCGTCGGCGGCCAGCAGCACCGTGTTCTCCAACCCCGGCACGCCCGGCGCCTGGTCGGCGATGAAGTCACCGGCCGGCTGGAAGATCGGGAAGAACAGCGCCCCCGGATTACCGGCGGCGATCTCGGTCAGCGCCGGCACCATGTCGGTGTCGTCCTTGTTGACCGCCGAGAAGCCGGTCACCGTTCCGCCCAGTGCCGCGAAGGCGTCGGTGAACGCCTGGGCGAGCCCCTGCGTGTAGGGGTCGCCGTCATGGATGGCCGCCGCCGTGTCGATCCCCAGCTCGCCGAACACGAACCTGGCCATCGCCGCGCCCTGGAACAGGTCGTTGTGCGCCGTGCGGTAGTAGCCGACGCTGTAGTTGGCTCCCGCGTTGCCCGCCAGGTCCGACGTCAGCGCCGGCGAGGTGTTGCCGCCGGAGATCAGCACCATCCCCGCCGCGCCGATCAGCGGCGCGGCGGCCACCGCCGCGCCCGAGCACGACGTGCCGATCACGCCGATCACGTCCTCGTCGGCCACGATGGTCTGCGCCGCGGCCTGCCCGCCGTCGTTGGAGCACAGATCGTCCAGCGTCGTGCCGAGGTCCACGTCGAAGCCGCGCACCGGGCCGTAGTCCTCGATCGCGATGACCACGCTGCGCTCGATCGGCAGCCCGAAGAACGCCACGTCGCCGGTGATGGCGTTCAGCGACCGGATCCGGACGAGGTCGCCCGCCTCGACCCTGACCGTGCCCAGCGAGCCGTCGCCGAGGGGAACAGCCAGTGTGAGTGGTGAACTGGCGAGCCAGCGGCCGACGGTGGCGGTGGTGGGGAAGAAGCGGACCCGGGGGAGTCGGCGTTCGCCCCAGGTGTCGTCAGAATCACGCTGTTGGAGGCCGAATTCGATGCGCCCGCTCTCGAGTTTGCGCGCCACGATGCGCGCTTCGCCGGTGGGGAGGTCCAACGCGGAGCTGGCGAGCCAGCGGCCGGTGCGGGCGGTGGTGGGGAAGAAGCGGACGCGGGGGAGTTGGCGTTCGCCCCAGGTGTCGTCGGCTTGGCGTTGTTGGAGGCCGAATTCGATGCGCCCGCTCTCGAGTTTGCGCGCCACGATGCGCGCTTCGGCGTTGTCGGTGTTGGTTGTGTCCTGTTGGGCCGTGACGGCGGTGGAGACGAGAGCGCCGCCTAGGACGGCGAGCAGGGCGGCGACTGCCGCGATGGAGCGGCGTCTGCTAACCCGCGGGCGGGCGGGGGGGGGGGCGTTGTTCGCGAGTCGTGGCGCACGATGGATTCTCCTCAGCGCGTGGGATGTTTCGAGATACAGACCAGTCGGGTCGGCGCGGAACGTTAGCCCGGATCCGCCGACGGTGTTCGGGGTCGCGCCTGTCGAGGGTGCGCGGACGTGGCCTATGACCTGGGGAATGGCCGCAGTAGGCGGTGGATGCGGCCCGGCGGTGACGGCACCTCCTGTGCGTTCAGGATGGCGCGGGATCGGCCTGTTCGAGATGGTGTCGGACCAGGTGTAGGACCACTCCCGGCACCACTCCCGGTCCCACTCCCCCAGACCGGATCGGCGGATCCAGGGTTAGAGCGTGCGCGTTGGCCGCGCAACCGGCCGTATTCCGTGCCCGGCTTCGTGTCCGGATATTGGGGTCTGATCACGCCGCACGGTGGTGGGTCTGCGGCGTCGCACAGGAGCGTCAGATGGCCGTTAGTCGCCCCCCGCCGGCGGCCGGCTCGGCTTCGCGCTACCGACCGGTGCGGAGATTCCTAACGATCCCGACCAGTGTCCCCGAGTTGGAAGTTTGGTTGTTGGTGGCCTGGCGAGTCGCGTTTGCGCAGGCCGGCTCGCTGCGGTGGTGCTCGGAATAGCGGACGAACCAATCACTCGGGACACCGGGACGAGTCCGCGGTTCTGGAGCAGTGCACTGGCAACCCGTGCGCTGTTGGCCACCGGGACCCGGCCGGTGCCACCGGGGCGAGTCCGTTGGAGCGGGCCAGCAACAGGGGTTGGCGTGTCAGGGTCAGGGCGAACGGCGACGGCGATGTCGTCATCGTCTTGGCGGTCACCACCGACTGCGACGCCCAGGGCGCTGTCTGCACCGTCGATGGGCGGGATGTTGTGCAGTTGTCTGAAATTGACGGTGGGCGGTGTATAAGATATTTCCGGTTTACAGCGAACAGACGTTGTGAGTGTCGCAGGGGGTTGGTAGGGTAGCGGATACCGGTCACTGACCTCGCTCGCAGCGGGGTCGGTCTTCCCCGACCGGCTCGTCGACGGGAGTCGACCCGAGTCGAATCGAACACCCGCGGGGAGCGACCAGTGACCGATCCCACCCTCTTCGGCGACAGCGCCCACAGCGCCGACCGTGGCGACCGTGGCGACCGTGGCGACCGCGGCGTCGCCGCGGTGGTCGGCGTGATCGACGCCGCTGGGGATGTCGCGCCGCCGGCACGCGCCGAGGCCGCGGCGGGCGTGGCCGCTGCCGAGCGCCGGGGGACTGCGGGGGCGCCGGTGTCTCCGGTCGCGAACGGCAACGGCTTCGACGACAACGGGTTGGCCGGCGGCGGGTTGGCCGGCGGTGCGGCGGTGCGGGTGAATGGTGCGGCGGGCGCTTCGGGTGAGGGTTCTATTGGTGGTGCGGCGGCGCGGGTGAATGGTGAAGCCGATACCTCGGGGGCGGGTCCTGCTGGTGGTGCGGCGGCGCGGGTGAATGGTGAAGCCGATACCTCGGGTGAGGGTTCTGTTGGCGGTGCGGCGGCGCGGGTGAATGGTGAAGCCGATACCTCGGGTGGGGGTTCTGCTGGCGTGACGGGGTCGTTGTGTGGGTGTGGGGGTGTGAGCGCGTCGGGTGCTACTGAGGATGCGGCTGGTTGGTTGTCGGCGGTGTTGGGGGTGTTGGGTGAGGGTCTCGGCTCGTTGGGAGCTGAGCGTCTCGAGGAGCGGTTGGGTTTGGTGGGGCGCGCCGAGTCCGCCGTGGCGGCGTTGCGCTCCGGGACGGTCAGCGCCATTGCCGGGCGCCGCGGCGAGGCGGGGGCCGCCGAGGCGGTGCGCGACGAGTTGCGGGAGTCCCGCGGCAAGGCGAAGCGGGACGTGCGAGTGGCGGGCCGGTTGGAGTGGTTGCCCACGACGGCGGAGGCTCTGGCGGGTGGGGCGATCACCGCGCAGCAGGCGACGATGATCGCCGAGGCCGCCGAGGAGGTCTCCATCGACGAGGGGGAACTCCTCGCCGCCGCGGCGCAGCAGCCGATCGATGTGTTCGGCCGCACGGTGCGCGATCACGTCAATGCGCGCACCGCAGGGGAGGACCTCGAGGCGCGGCGGCGCCGGCAGCGGGAGCGGCGCGAGTTCTCGATGCGCCCCCAGGCCGACGGCATGTACCGCATCAACGGCTGGCTGGACCCCCTCGCCGGCGCCAAGGTGCAGACCGCGCTCGGCGCGGAGTATCGCCGGCTGTTCAAGGCCGCGGGCTCGAAGAAAGACCCGAAGAGCCGCCCCACGACGGCGCAACTCTATGCCGACGCCTTCGAGGCGCTCGTCACCCGAACGGGCAGGGGCAAGGCGTTGAGGACGACGCTGGTCGTGGTCGCCGACTACGACCTCGTCGCCGATCAGCTCGCCGACCCGCGCCTCGCCGACGGCACACCGCTCGCCGCTGACGAGTTCCTGCGCCTCGCCCTCGAGGCGGAGATCCTGCCCGCCCTGTTCGACACCGACGGCCAGCCACTCTGGTTGGGCCGCGCCTACCGCGACGCCACCACCGCGCAGCGCATCGCCCTGGCGGTGCGCGACAAGGGCTGCGTCGGCTGCGGTATGGCGAACAGCTTCTGCGAACCCCACCACGTCGACTACTGGGACAACGGCGGCCCCACCGACATCGACAACCTCTGCTTGCTCTGCGGGCACTGCCACCACAAAGAAATCCACTCCAAACGCGGCGCCACCATCGTCCGCGAACCCCACGGCAAATACACCATGCAACGCCCCGGCCACAAAACCAACGACATCAACCAACCCCTCCGCCGCTGAGCACCGCAACCCGGCCGGCGCCGGAAGGGTGAATCGGTGGTTCTGAAACAGCGCATTGGCGGGCCTCCGCCGCTGACCGCCGGATCCAGCCAATGCCGGCAGTGTCCCAAGTGATTGGTTCGTTTGCTATTCCGAGGACTACCGCAGCGAGCCGGCCTGCGCAGATGCGCCTCGCGAAGCCATCGACGACCAAGCGAACTTCCGACTCGGGACACTAGGAGTGTGCTGAGTGATGCTGCGGGCCACGCGATCCGTCATTCCGGCGGAGGCCGGAATCCATGGTCCAGCGGACCCGACGGCACTTGGCGTCGATTGCTCAGCAGTCTTCCAGGCCGGTTTCAGTCCGTGGCCGGGTAGCGCCGCAGGAGGTCCTGCGCCTGCGCCACCCAGTTCCACTTCTGGATGCGTCCGGGCGCGCCGATGGCGCCCTCGAGCGCCTCGATGCCGGCGGCGTCGAGGGCGGCGATCTGGTCGTATCCGGTGATTCCCAGCTTGGCCAGCTCGGCCAGCAGCATCGGGTCGGTGCCCTTGATAAGTCGCAGGTCGTCCTTGCGGGGTGCCGCCGACGTGGGCTCGGGCAGCGGGGCCGGCGCCGCCGGGACCGGAGCGGGGATGCCCGCCGGTACCGGAGCGGGGATGCCGGCGGGTATGACCGCCGGCGTGGCGCGCGCCGGCGGCGGCCGCAGCCGTGCCATCGGCGCCAGATCCAACGCGGAGACGGACACCGCCACGGGCACGCCCGAGGTTCCCGGATCGCCGACGACCACGGGCGAGGCAACCTCGGCGCTGCGGCGGGCGGCGGCCTCCTCCTCGCCCCGGTGGATGGCCTCCAGGACGTGCAGAGCGATGTCGCCGACGTTCACGTCGCTCTGCTCGACGCCCTCGCCGCGCACGCCGTCGTCGATCATCACGTAGCAGAAGGGGCACGCCGTGGCGATGCGGTCGGCGCCGGTGGCCAGCAACTCCCGGCTGCGCACCACGTTCACCTGCTCGCCGACGTGCTCCTCCATCCACATGCGGGCCCCGCCGGCGCCGCAGCACATGCCCTTCGTGCCGTTGCGCGGCGCTTCGACGACCTCGAGGCCGCCGATGGCCCCCACGACCCGCCGTGGGGCCAGGTAGACGTCGTTGTGGCGGCCCAGGTAGCAGGAGTCGTGGTAGACGAGCCGCTCGGGCAGGCGGGCCTCGGTCAGATCGAGGCGCCCGCTCTCGACGAGCTGCTCCAGCAGCTGGCTGTGGTGGATGACCTCGTAGTGCCCGCCCAGTTGCGGGTACTCGTTGCCGAGCGTGTTGAAGCAGTGCGGGCACTGCGTGATGATCTTGCGCACACCCATGCCGTTGAGGGTCTCGACGTTCTGCATGGCCAGCATCTGGAACACGTACTCGTTGCCGGATCGCCGCGCCGGATCGCCGGTGCACATCTCCGCCGGTCCCAGCACGGCGAAGTCCACCTCGGCCCGCTGCATGAGTTCGGTCATGGCGCGCGTGACCCTGCGGTTCTTGTCGTCGTAGCTGCCGGCGCAGCCCACCCAGTACAGGTACTCGGCCTCGATGGGATCGGTGCCGTCGAGCACGACGACGCCCTCGAAGTCGGCGGCCCAGTCGGCGCGGGCGGCCTGGGCCATGCCCCACGGGTTGCCGGAGTTCTCCATCGAGCGGTAGGCGGTGCCGAGTTCGGTGGGGAAGTCGCTCTCCATGAGTGACAGGTGGCGCCGCATGTCGAGGATCTTGTCCAGGATCTCGATGTTCACCGGGCAGATCTCGTCGCACGCCTTGCACGAGGTGCAGGCCCAGACCTCTTCGGAGGTCACGCGCTCGAACACGCTGGCACCCGCCACGGTGATCTCGGCGTCGTTCCCCAGCGGCGGGGAGGTGGCCGGCGTGCCGCTGGCGGCCATGACCTGGCCCACCTTCAACACGATCTCCCGGGGGTCGAGAGGCTTGCCGGTGGCATGCGCCGGGCACACCGACGTGCAGCGTCCGCACATCGTGCAGGCGTCGAGGTCGACGAGCTGCTTCCAGGTGAAGTCCTCCACCACCGCGGCGCCGAAGGAGTCCAGGTCGGTCTCCATGAGGTTCGGCAGCTCGCGCATGGCGCCCTTGGGCCGCTCGCGGTCGCGCAGGTACATGTTCAGCGGTGACGTGACGATGTGGCGCAGCATCGTGACCGGGATCAGGATCAGGAAGACCACGAACGCCGCCACGTGCAGGATCCACCAGACCTGATGCCAGCCGGCGGTGTTCGAGAGGCCGTCGGCCAGGGTGGCCAGCGGGTAGCCGATCACCGACCAGCGTTCGAACGACGGCGTGCCCGCCTCGGCGATGCGGAACGCCTCGGCGCCGAAGCCGGTCACGCCGATGACCAGCAGCGTCCCCAGGATGACGGCGTGCTCGGGACGGGTCTTGTGGCGGATCCGGTACGGGCGCAGGTGCCAGGGCCCCCAGCGGCGCAGGATCGCCCACAGCACGCCCACCAGGAACACCGCCCCGGCCAGATCACCCACGAAGGAGTAACCCTGGTAGACCCGCCCGGTCAGGAACTTGGCGCCGTCGGGAAGCTGATGCTCGATCTCCAGCGTGATGGTCACCGCCAGCAGCACGAGGAAGCTGAAGTAGATGAGCGAGTGCATGATGCCCGCAGCGGGGTCACGCAGCAGCGTGCGCATGTACACACCTGCCCGCAGGTCGGCGAGCCGCCGACGGACGTTCCGCCACGTGGTGCGGCGTTCCTCGCGCGCACCCCTCTGCCAGTTCTGTACGCGGTGGGCGAACAGCACTGAGGCGTACACGAGCGCGACCGGAATGACCGTGTAGAAGGCCGCCCGCAAAGGCCCCGGAATGTTGCCGAACACCTCCCGTGTGACGGTCGCGGTGCTACCGAATCCCGTGATGGCCGCTGCAATGCCGGAGGCGACGGTGAACAGCGCCACTCCCAGTCCCAGCAGGATGACGAGGCGGTTGGGCCCGACGCGGCGCAGGCGCGACAGTGCGGTGCTCATCGTGACTGCGAGGTTACGGCCAATGGCACCTGCGTCCGAACCACCGCGGCACGAAGCGTTCGGGTGCTCATTCCGCCGGCGAGGTTACGGGCATTGGAGCCGGTTCGCGTTGAATTCGCCGCCCAGCCCCCCAGCACGCCGTTGACCGGTGCCGGCGACCCGGCGACGAGAGTTCGCTTGCGAGCGGGGGTTGCAATCGTCGGCCCGGACGGTACGGTGCCGGGCGCGCCAAGGGAGTCGCCCCTTCGCTCAGCGTCGGGTGGAACAGGCACGGCTCGGCAAGAGAGGCACTCCCGTGAAACGTAGAACACTGGTGGCGCTCGGCGTCTCCGGCGCCGTCGTCGCACTCTTCACCACTCCTGCCGCGGCGCAGACCTCCGATCCCGCCGCCGCGGTGCAGGCTGTCCTCGACAACATCTGGGTCCTTGTCGCGGGCGCACTGGTCTTCTTCATGCAGGCAGGTTTTGCCTTGCTTGAAGCAGGCCTGACGAGGGCCAAGAACGTCACCAACATCATGGCCAAGAACCTGGCCGACATGAGCGTGGGCGTGCTGGCCTTCCTCGCTGTGGGCTACGGGCTGGCCTTCGGCGCGGGAAATGCCTGGTGGGGCACCGAGGGCTTCTTCCTCTCCGGAGGTGGGCTGTTCGAGTTCGGTTCCAGCGGCGTCGGCAACCTCAGCACGGCCACTTTCTTCTTCTTCCAGGTGGTGTTCGCGGCCACGGCGGTCACGATCGCCTCGGGCGCCATGGCCGAACGCGCCCGGTTCAAGGCGTACCTGCTCTTCAGCCTTGTGATGACCGCCTTCATCTACCCGATGGTCGTGCACTGGACGTGGGGCGGCGGACTGATCGCGGACATCTCCATCGGCGGCGCCGTCTACAGCGACTTCGCCGGCTCGACCGTCGTGCACTCCACCGGGGGCTGGGCAGCGCTCATGGGAGCGGCGTTCCTGGGGCCGCGCCTGGGGAAGTACGGCCCGGGCGGCGCGCCCCGGCCGATTCCGGGCCACTCGATGCCGATGGCGGTCCTGGGTGTGTTCATCCTCTGGCTGGGATGGTTCGGGTTCAACGCCGGCTCCGAGTTGGCCGCCGACGGTGTCGTGATGGTGGTGGCGCTCAACACCGTCGTGGCGGCGGCCGCCAGCACGCTGACCGCCGGCGCTGTCGTCTGGCTGAAGACCGGCAAGCCGGATGTTGCCATGGCCGGCAACGGCGCGCTCGCGGGGCTCGTGGGCATCACCGCCGGCTGTGCCACGATGAACGTCCTGGGGGCGCTCGTCACCGGTGCGCTGGCGGGCGTTCTCGTCGTCCACTCGGTGTTCTTCATCGAGCGGAAGGGGATCGACGATCCGGTCGGCGCCGTCTCGGTCCACGGTGTCTGCGGGGTCTGGGGCACCCTGGCCGTGGGCCTGTTCGCCCGCTACGACGACGCCTTCCTGGGCAGGGACAACGCCGGGCTCTTCTACGGCGGGGGCGGCCGGCAGTTGCTCGTGCAACTCGTCTTCGTGCTGATCGTGCTGGCCTGGACCCTCGTCACGACCGGAATCCTTTTCGCGCTGCTGCGCCGATTCGGTGTGCTGCGGGTCACGGCCGCGGAGGAGGCCAAGGGCCTCGACCTTGCCGAACACGGAGCCGGGGCCTATCCGGCCGACCCGATGCCGCGGGACGAGCGGGCCTACGAGCAGCCGTAGCCACCCGGTAACGGGCGTGCGCTGAAGGGCCCCCCGGCCGTCGCTGCAGCCGGTCCGCAGCCGGACTCCGCTCAGGTGGTCTATGGTGCGCGGACGCAAGCGAAGGCCAGCAGAGGGGATGAAATCCCGTGAAGCGCAGAACAACCGCGATGCTGGCCGCGGCGGGCGCGATCCTGGCCCTTCTGTCAGCGCCGGCGATCGCGCAGTCGGACAACCCGTCGGAAGCCGTACAGGTCGCCCTCGACAACGCCTGGGTCGTGCTGGCCGGCGTGCTCGTCTTCTGTATGCAGGCGGGTTTCGCCCTGCTGGAGAGCGGGCTGACGCGGGTCAAGAACACGACCAACATCCTGGCCAAGAACCTGGCCGACATGAGCATCGGGGTGCTCGCCTTCCTGGCGGTCGGCTACGGGCTGGCGTTCGGCGCGGGCAACCCCTGGTGGGGCACCGAGGGGTTCTTCCTGGCGGGAAGCGACCTGGTCGCGGCGGGCTCCAGTGGTGCCGGCAATCTCAGCACGGCAGCGTTCTTCTTCTTCCATGCGGTCTTCGCCGCCGCGGCGGTGACGATCACCTCGGGGGCGATGGCCGAGCGGGCCCGGTTCAAGGCATACCTGCTGTTCAGCCTGGTGATGACCGCCTTCGTCTACCCGCTGGTGGTGCACTGGACCTGGGGCGGCGGCTTCATCGCCGACATCTCGATCGGCGGCGCCCGGTTCAGCGACTTCGCCGGCTCGACCGTCGTGCACGGCACCGGCGGGTTTGCAGCGCTCGCCGGTGCGGTGTTCCTCGGACCGCGCCTGGGCAAGTACACCCCGGACGGTCGGCCCCGCCAGATCGCGGGACATGCGATGCCCATGGTCATCCTCGGCGTGTTCATCCTGTGGCTGGGCTGGTTCGGCTTCAACGCGGGTTCGCAACTCGGCGCCACCGCGGGCAGCCCCATGACCCGCGTGGTCCTCAACACCGTCATCGCCGGCGCGGCGGGCACGCTCGCCGCCGGAGCGGTGGTTTGGCGCCGCCAGGGCCAGCCGGACATGTCGATCGTCGCGAACGGCACGCTGGCCGGACTCGTGGGCATCACAGCGGGCTGCGCCAGCATGAACGTCCTGGGCGCGCTGGTGACCGGAGCGGCGGCGGGCGTGGTCGTGGTGTACTCGATGCACTTCATCGAGCGTCGGGGCATCGACGATCCGGTCGGCGCCGTCTCGGTGCACGGCGTCTGCGGGGTCTGGGGCACCCTGTCCGTGGGCCTCTTCGCCCGCTACGACGACGGCTACCTCGGTCAGGACAGTGCCGGGCTGTTCTACGGCGGCGGCGGGGCTCAACTGGTTGTGCAACTCATCCTCGTGGGCGTCGTCGTGGCTTGGACCCTGCTGACGATGGGCACTCTGTTCGCGGTGCTGCGCCGTTTCGGAATCCTGCGGGTCTCGGCGCAGGAGGAGGCGCTCGGACTCGACCTGACCGAGCACGGCATCGGCGCCTACCCGGCCGATGTCCTGCCACGGGACGCGCGGGCCTACGAGCCTCCGAAGTAGGCACGGGGGAGACCGGAGCAGCCGGCCGGCAACGATCGTCCCCCGGGGGACCACGCGTACAATCTCTTGGGAGAATCGGCGTGATCAAGCCGAGAAACCTCGCGATCCTCATGCAGCGTCTGGCCGACCTCGTGTCGACCACTGGCCACGACCCGACGAGGCACACGTGCTTCGTCTGCTATCACGATGCCGATTTCAGCGAGGTTGAGTCCTTCATCCGGCAATTCGGCGGCGAGTTCATTCCTCGCTGTGTCGGGGTCACCGAGCAGGACCGGTTCGTCAGCAGCCTCGACGAGACCTACATCAAGAGCCGGCTCGTCCATGAGAACCTCGGTGATTCGACGGTCACGATCGTTCTGATCGGCAGGGAGACCTGGCATCAGAAATTCGTCGACTGGGAAATCGCGGCATCCCTCGAGGAAGGAGTGGTGCGTCGCCGGAACGGGATCCTCGTCATGCCGCTTCCGTCGATGAAGAACAGGGCGGTTCTCCCGGAGCGAATCCGGGACAATCTCGTCGCCGATGACAACGCGAAGTCGTACGTCATATACGAGGGCTACCCAACCACGCGGGATTCGCTCCGCGGCAGGATAAACCGCGCACATGCTGCGCGGTCCGACGCGGGCAGGGAAGTCAACAACAGCAGGCCGCTCCGCAGGACCGACTCCCGCTGAGTGCGGAGATCGCTCGGATGTCGCCGCGCACGGCCGCGTCTAGGATTCCGTCGGAGGAGAGGAGGCGGATCGGATGCGGGTAGGTGTTGACATAGGCGGTACGTTTACGGACGCGGTGTTGGTTGACGACGCCGGGGGCATCCGCACGGCCAAGGTCCTGACGACGCCCCGCCGGCTGCACGACGGCGTGCTCGAGGCACTCGAGCGGCTCGAGGTGGACTGGGGGCGCCTGGATTCCATCACGCACGGCACGACCGCCGGGCTGAACGCCTTCCTCGAGCGCCGCGGCGCCAGGGTCGCACTGCTCACCACCCGCGGCTTCCGCGACGTGTACGAACTCGGTCGGGCGAACCGGCCCGACATGTACAACGTCCGTTACCGCCAGCCGACACCGCTGGTCCCACGGCGGTGGATTTTCGAGATCGACGAGCGGGTTGCGGCCGACGGCTCTGTGATCGAGGGGCCCGACGACGAGACCGTGCGGGCCCTGGGGCGGCGCCTGGCCGACGAGTTCGAGGCGGTGGCCATCTGCTTCCTGCACTCCTACGCCAACCCTGACCACGAGCAGCGGGTCGCCGACCTGCTGGCCGATGTCGCCCCGAGCCTCTCGATTGTCTGTAGCCACGAGATCGTGCCCGAGTGGCGGGAGTACGAGCGCACCAGCACGACGGTGATCGCCGCCTACGTGGCGCCCATCGTGCAGCATTACCTGGCCGAACTGGACCAGGAGGTCACCGAGCGGGGGATGCGGGGACCGCTGCGGGTGATGCAGTCCAACGGTGGCGTGATGATGGCCGCCATGGCGCGCCGCAAGGCCATACAGACGCTCTTCTCCGGTCCGGTGGGAGGCACGATCGCCTGCGTGGCCGTCGCCGACGACCTGCACGGTGAGGTGGACGTGAGCCGGCTGATCTGCATCGACATGGGCGGCACGTCCTTCGACGTGAGCCTGGTGGTGGACGGCGAGGCCGACGTGGAGTTGGAGTCGGAGCTGGAGCGCCATCCCGTGCTGTCGCCCACGGTCGCCATCCATACGATCGGAGCGGGCGGCGGCAGCGTGGGCCAGATGGACGACGGCGACGCCCTCTTCGCACGGGCCGCGGCCTCGCTGGGGCCGGCTCGCCGCATCGCCATCGGCGCCCGAACGTGGGGGTCGGCGGTCATGCGATTGCTGTAGGCATTCGAAGAGGTTGAGATTGTCGACAGCAGCCGCTTGGCCAACCGCTTGCGGCGCATCAAGACACCGCAGGAACTGGCGCTGATGAAGGGGCCTGCGCCATGGCGGACCAATCCATGGCCGAGGTTGCCGGTCGGGTCCGCGCCAGCGTGACCGAGTTGGAACTGGGCGAGGAGGTCAACCATCACCTGTTGTGCCTCGGCGCTCGAACCTGGTCGTTCGACACGGCGGTCTGGTCGATGGGGCCGAGCGATGCCCGCGACGCCAACGTACGCATCTCCCAGCAGCCAGTGCGCGGAGACATGGGTGTGTCGTTCGACTTCGGTGCAGTGCTCGAGGGCTACTGCTCGGACTTCGGACGCACAGTGCACGTCGGCGACCCCGGCGAGGAGTACCGCCGGGTGTACGAGGTCGTGATGGCGGCGCAGCAGGCAGGCATCGACACCGTGCGACCAGGGGTCACGGCCTCGGCGGTGCATCGGGCGACCAGGCAGGTGATCGTCGACGCCGGCTACGGCGACTGGTTCCGCCACCGCACCGGGCATTGCATCGGGCTGGACGTCCACGAGGAGCCGTTCATCTCCCCCGAGGACAACACGCCGCTGGAGGCGGGCATGACCTTCACCATCGAACCGTCGGTGTTCTGGCCGGGCCGGGTCGGGGTACGAGTCGAGGACATCATCGTTTGCACGCCCGGCGGCGGTGTCAAACTCAACGAGTACCCGACCGACCTCATCGCCAACGAGTAGCGGAGATCATGACCAAGCCCCCGCCTCGGATTGCCATGCCTTCTCCCGTCATTCCGGCGAAGGCCGGAATCCATTTCGCAGCCGCTCGGCGCTATTTTCCGCTGGATGGCTTCGAAGACCGCAAGGAAGAGACATGATCCGGCGCGTGTCCGGCGCGCTCGTAACCGGTGGGGCGCGCGGCATCGGCCGGGCGATCGCCGAGCGCTTGGCGCGCCGTGGCGACACCGTGTTCATCGGCGACCTCGGCTCGACGGCCGCTCTCACCGCCGCGGAACTGGAAGCAGCGGGTCTGGCGGTCTACGCCGTCGAACTCGACGTCCGCGACCCCGGGTCGCTTGCCGCAGCCGTGGCGAGCGTCGAGGAGGTCGCCCCGCTCGCCACGATGGTCAACAACGCCGGCGTGGGGTGGATCCGGCCACTGACCGAGGTCACGCCGCAGGAGTTCGACGACCTGATGTCGGTGAACCTGCGGGGCGTGTTCTTCGGGATCCAGGCGGCCGCCCGCGCCATGGCCGACCGCGGGGGCTGCATCGTGAACACCGCGTCGACCTCGGCCTTCACGGCGTCGACGACACCCATGGTGCCCTACGACACCTCCAAGGGGGCAGTGCGGATGCTCACCATCGCCGCCGCCCGCGAGTTGGCCCCGGCGGGCATCAGGGTGAACGCGGTGGCACCCGGCACGGTGGACACCGATCTCACCCGCTCGGTGCTTGACGACCCCGAGGTTCTGGAGCGCCAAGCGGCCGAGCGCATCCCCCTCGGCCGGCTGGGCAAGGTCACCGACATCGCCGCCGCCGTGGACTTCCTCAGTTCCGAGGCCGCCTCCTACGTGACCGGCCACGTGCTGGTCGTCGACGGCGGCTGGTTGACTTGAGCACTGGCGTCTCTCTCCGTCATTCCGGCGGAGGCCGGAATCCAGGGCCCGGAGAACGCGCACGAATTCCAGGCGGCTGAGCGATGGCACAGCCTGAGGACCGAAAGGAACTGCCATGGCCGACAGCACCGTGACCACCGAGGCAGCCCCCGAGCCGCGTGGGCCCTACCCGCACGTCCGCATCGACGGCGACTACGTCTGGGTCACCGGACAGATCGGCAGGGATCCGGCCAGCGGCGACTTCGTGAAAGGTGGCTTCGGGCCTGAGTTCCACCAAGCCATCACCAACCTCACCCAGATCCTCGCCGAGGTGGGCTGCTCGCTGGCCGACGTGGTGCAGACCTGCGTGCAATTCATCGACGAGGACGATCTCGACGCCATGAACCGCATCTACGGCGAGCGATTCCCCGTGCCGTATCCCGCTCGAACCAGCTTCGGCGTGGCGTTCCTGTGGAAGGGCGCCAAGGTGCAGATCGACTGCGTCGCCCGCCGCCCCTGAAACCCGACTCCACCCGTACGGCATCCGCTCTCCGTCATTCCGGCGGAGGCCGGAATCCAGTCGTATGCGATCCGAGATGTGCTCCCCGTGGGCCGTATAGTCAGCCATTCACTTCCGACAGTCGACAGCGGAGGCGCCAATGTCTGCAGAGTCCAACGAGTCCCAGCCCGAGTCCGGCGGTATCCGCCCCGACCTGTGGTCGCGGACCTACCAGATCGGCGTGGTCGTGCGGGACATCGAGCAGGCCGCGGCGTTCTACGAGCGGCTCGGGATCGGCCCGTTCGAGGAGGGACCGTCGGCGCACACCGTCGAGCGCAAGATCTACGGCACCGACGCCCCGGACGTGGCGGTCAAAGGACTCATCGCCCAGATGGGCGACATCGAGTTCGAACTGCTGCAGCCCGTGGCGGGCAAGGGCATCCAGGCCGAGTTCTTGGAGCACCACGGCGAGGGGGTCGTCCACCTGTGTGCCTACACCGACGACCTCGACCGGGACATGGCCGAGCTCACGTCCCTGGGTTGCGCCGTGATCTCCTACGGCCGGGTCTCCGATGGGGGCCGCTTCGCCTACTTCGAGACTCGCGAGGTGGGCGGCCTCGTGCTGGAGTTGTTCCAGCCGGGCGAGACTTTCACCTAGCCCTGCCCGCCGTATGGCCGGAGTCGGCGCCGGGCGTAGACTGCGCCCCGGCCGTCCGGCAGGCGTCTCACCGGCCGGCATGCACCCGGAATGAATGAGGAGCGAACCGCATGACTACGTACGACAGGGTCGAGATCTCGTACCCGGAGTTGAAGGAGTTGGCCGACGCCATCGACGACGGGCCCGGTGACCGGCTGGCGCGCACCAAGACAGGCGGCAACGTCGACCACGAGGGCCAGCGCCGCTACCTCGAGCGCTACTACGAGATTGCCGCCGACGACCCCATCCAGCAGGGATGGGACGCCAACGAGAACGAGTTCCACGCCAAGACGAAGATCTTCTCGGTGCTGGCCGACGCCATGGAGGTCGAGCTCGGCAAGGAGGAGGGCCGGGCGGCTGTGTCACGCGCGAGGCAGCGCCAGGGCACCCAGATGGGCACGATGATGGCCGAGCGGTCGCGCGCCAAGGGTGACCGCCTCAGCCTCAACAACTTCTTCAAGGAGTTCTGGAGCTACTTCGCGTGGTCGCCCAAGCTCGACACCGAGCGCTACTTCGAGCAGGACGGGAACATGGCCAAGTACGTCCTCCGCCTCAACTGCCCCATCGGCGACTACCTGCGCGACAACGCCCCCGACGTGGAGTTCTCGTCCAACTTCTGCGACCTCGACGAGCACATCGCCCTCACCTACAACCCCAACATCCGCTACTCCCGCAAGCGCTGGGTCCCCGCGGGCGACCATTACAGCGAGCTGGTCTGGGAACTCGACAGCACCGACGTCCTCGACTGAACGACTCGGCACGTGCCGATCCCCTACCTGTCATTCCGGCGAAGGCCGGAATCCATGCCGCAGCGTCCGGGCGGTGCTGCCGGTGGCGCTCCGGCGGCCTCGGAATGGCCGCCTACGGCGCCCCCGACATCCCCACCCCCCGGCCTCGGTTGGCTGAGGGTGAACCGATGACCATGCGCGCGCTGCTGATGCTCGGCGAGAACCGCTTGGAGATGGCCGACATCGCTGTGCCCGAGCGTCCCCCGAATTGGGCCCTCGTGCGGGTGCGGGCCTCGGCGCTGGGGCTGTTCCACCAGCAGATGGCGGCCGGCATGATCGACACCGGTGGGCTGCCGCGGATCCTGGGGCACGAGGTCGTGGGCGAGATCGTCGAGGCCGACTCGCCCGCAACGCCGCCGCCGGGCTCGCTGGTGGTGGCCGACGCCGTCGTGGGCTGCGGGGTGTGCGAGTGGTGCGTGCGGGGCTCCGAGAGCATCTGCCCGTGGATGCGCCACCTGGGGATCGACCTGGACGGCGGCTTCGCCGACTACGCAGTCGTGCCCGAGTCCAACGTGTTCCCGCTGAGTGCGGAGACGCCACTGGACGAGGCGGTGATGCTTTCTTCCGCATTGCCGGCGGCGGTGCACGGGATGCGCCGGTCGGGCATTCGCGCGGGCATGCGGATGGTCGTCTCGGGCATCGGCAGCATCGGCTTCACGGTGTGCCAGGTCGCCCGGGCCATGGGTGCCACGACGATCGTGGCGGCCGACGTGGCGGCTGATCACCTCGCAGCAGCTGAGCCCTGGGTGGACGCCGCGGTCGACGTCTCGGGCTTGTCACCTACCGAGTCGGCTGCGGCTCTGCGCGACGCCCTCGGTACCCCCCACGGCGCCGACCTCACGTTCGAGGCGTCCGGGGAGCCCGCCAGCGTTGACACGGTGCTGCGAGCCGCCCGCCCGGGCGGGACCGTGGTTCTTATGGGCATCGTCCACGGCTCTGCCACTCTGCACTTCGACGATTTCCTCTTCGACTGCATCAAGCGCGAACTCACCATCATCGCCACATTCGGCTTCACCCGCGCCGACTTCCTTCTGGGCAACGCCCTCTACGAGTCGGGCAGCCTGGACCTGCGGCCGCTCATCGGTCCGACCGTGTCGCTCGAAGGCGTCCCTGACGCCCTGGCTGCTATCGCCGCCGGAGGCACCGGCGGCAAACGCCACGTCGTCGACGTGGCGATGGGCTGAGCAGCCAACTGCTTGGCCGGCTTGTCGGGGCGCCGCCGTCACGAGGGCGGTTCCGGCGAAGACATGTCCCGCGCACCGAACTCGATCCGGGGCAAGGATGCGCTATTTCGAGGTCAGCTCTGGGTCGCCGGGCCACCACGCAGCACGCTCTCAGTCTGCTGATCCTGGCTTCGACCAGCCGTCTCGCGGTTCGGGCACAGGAGCCGTTCGTCCCCGCTCGCGTTCCATGCAACCGCTGGAATCTGCAGTGGGGCCTACCGTGCCGCAGTGCGGACGGACATGCCGCCCCAGCAGATGATGGTGCCGTCAATGCGCAGTCCGCACGTGAAGTCATGGCCACCGGCGAGAGCGCTGAACCGCCCGTCGGGGACCTTCTCGACAATGGCGACACCATCGTGGGTGGTCTTCTTGCCCCAGCAGGTGATGGTGCCGTCGGTGCGTAGCCCGCAGGTGTGCCAGTGGCCGGCAGTGATGGCGCTGAACTGTCCGGCGGGCGCGTCGGCCTGCCCGACGTAGTTGTCTCCCCAGCAGGCGATGGTGCCGTCGGTGCGCAGCCCGCACGAGTGGCCCCCGCCGGTGGTGATGGCGCTGAACTGTCCGGCGGGCGCGTCGGCATGCCCGTGCCAGTTGGGACCCCAGCAGGTGATGGTGCCGTCGGTGCGTAGCCCGCACAAGGCGGTGATGGCGCTGAACTGTCCGGCGGGCGCATCCGTCGAGCCGCCCCTGTTGTCGCCGTGGCCGTAGCCGTTATAGCCCCAGCAGGCGATCGTGCCGTTGGTGCGCAGCCCGCAGGTGTGCCACGCACCGGCGGTGACGGCACTGAACTGTCCGGCGGGCGCGTCCGCCTGCCCCGAATAGGCGCCCGTATCGACGTAACGGTTGTTTCCCCCACAGGTGATGGTGCCGTCGGTGCGCAGCCCGCACCAGTGGCCCCCGCTGGTGGTTACGGAGCTGAACGGTCCAGCGGGCGCGTCCGCTAGCGCGGCGAGGTTGTTTCCCCAGCAGGTGATGGTGCCGTCGGTGCGCAGCCCGCACGCGTGGTTCAAGCCGCCGGTGGTAACGGCGCTGAATCGGCCGGGCTCGACCGTCTCTCCGGCGACACTTGAGCCCCAGCAGGTGATGGTGCCGTCGGTGCGCAGCCCACACGCATAGGCCCCGCCGGCGGTGACGGCGCTGAACCGCCCTGCGGGCGCGTCGGTCTGCCCGAGCGGCTCGTGCCAAGCTGGGATGGAGTTGGCGCCCCAGCAGGTGATGGTGCCGTCGGTGCGCAGCCCGCACGTGTGGTTGCCACCGCCGCCAGTGGTGTAGCCGTGATGCCAAACAGCTGTATTGCCGGCGGCGATGGCGCTGAATTGTCCGGCGGGCGCGTCGGTCTGGCCGTAGTCGACTCGGTGGTCATTGGCGCCCCAGCAGGTGATGGTGCCGTTAGTGCGCAGTGCGCACGAGTGCCACCCACCGGCGGCGATGGCGCTGAATTGTCCGGCGGGCGCGTCCGCCTGGCCGTAGTCGTTGTGGCCCCAGCAGGTGATGGTGCCGTCGGTGCGCAGCGCGCACGAGTGATAGCCGCTGGCATTCACGGCGCTGAATTGTCCGGCGGGCGCGTCGGTCTGCCCGAACCGGTTGTAGCCCCAGCAGGTGATGGTGCCGTCGGTGCGCAGCCCGCACGTGTGGGTGTCCCCCGAGGCGATGGCGCTGAATTGTCCGGCGGGCGCGTCCGCCTGGCCGTTCTGGTTGTAGCCCCAGCAGGTGATGGTGCCGTCGGTGCGCAGCGCGCACGAGTACCCCTGGCCAGCGGTAATGGCGGAGTACCGTTGTGTAGATTGGGGAGTGGATCGGGTGGCTGTCAGGGTCAGCGAGGAACTGGCGAGCCAGCTTCCAACTGCAGCGGTTGTGGGGAAGAAGCGGGCGCGGGGCAATTGGCGGTCGCCCCAGGTGTCGTCGGCCTGGCGTTGTTGGAGGCCGAACTCGATGCGGCCGTCGTCGAGTTTGCGGGCCACGATGCGGACTTCGCCCACCGTCAGCTCCAGTGGGGAGCTGGCGAGCCAGCGGTCGACGGAGGCGGTTGTGGGGAAGAAGCGGGCGCGGGGGAGTTTGCGGTTTCCCCAGGTGTCGTCGGCCTGGCGTTGTTGGAGGCCGAACTCGACGCGGCCGCTTTCGAGTTTGCGCGCCACGATGCGCACCTCGGCATCTCCGGCGGTCTCCTGAGCGGCCACTGGCGAGGACACGACCGCCCCGCTGAACACCGCCAGCAGTGCCCCGGCGGCAGCACAGGCCTTGATCCCGCGCCCGGCGCGCCGCAGTGCGTTCGCGACCGCCGGCGCCGTCGCTGTTCCTGTGTCCGATCGTTCACCCATCGGTGTTCACCCCGTAAGCGTCATCCGGGTGTCCCGCCCGGCTGTTCGGCGGCCGGCGGCGCTATTGCTTGCGGTTCGTGGACATTACTGGCTCTCCGCGGTTGATGGGGCAGGGGCCGTGATCTGGGGATCTTGAGGGTCCGCGTGCGCGGGTCGGGGTCTCGCGAGTCTGGCAGTGACATCTGTCGAGACAAGGAGACCCCGATATGGCTGATGTTACGCGTGTGCTGGCAGGGTTGGAGGAGTTCGAGGTGACCGGCGCGGCGGAGACCGCCGCTGGTGTGTTGGAGGTGGCGTCGGAGGTCAGGAACGCGGCCACCTCGGCGATCTCCTCCGGCTCGCCGGGTCGTCCCAGCGGCGTCTTCGACATCAGGAAGGCGCCCCGCGCGGGGTCGGCGATGCTGTTGGCGCTCATGGGCGTGTTGACCACGCCCGGGCCGATGACGTTCACCCTGATGTCGTGGGCGGCGAAGTCCAGCGCCAGACCCTTGCCGAGCATGAGAACACCGCCCTTCGAACTCACGTAGGCGGCGAAACTGGGAAGCGCGATCTGCGAGTTGAGCGACCCGATCAGCACGATCGAGCCGCCGTGGCCCTTGTCGCGCATCGCCCGTGCGGTCCGCTGGGCCGTCAGGAAGCAGCCGGTGAGGTTGACATCGACGTCGTCGAGGTGCCCATGGGTTGAGAGACCGTTCTCGCTGCTCCATCCCGCAACCGACCGGGATTGAGATAGATCTTGATATATATTGATATACTATGTAATAGTAGAACTCTGGTTGCCCTGGTAGGGCCGCGGTACGATTGGCGGAGGTAGCGACGTGGAAACGACGATTCTCACGGTCATGGTCGGCCTCGCCGCCGTCGGGTTCGGCGTGCTGGGTCTCATGTGGCGGTCACTGGACCGGCGCATGGACCGTCTCGACACCCGCATGGACCGCCTCGAAGGGGTGCGGGAGACGGACCGCCGCGAGGTGCTGGGCATGCTCGTCGCCCAAGCGCGCCAACTCGGCCGTATCGAGGGTCACCTCGGCATCGCCCTCGAGGCGGCCGGCGACGCGCCGCAGGGGTCGGAGGCCGCCGCCGTCTGAGGGCGTCGGGGCGACGCCGGCGCGCCGCGCCCCACCGACGATGGCGCAGTCCTACCCCGAGGGAGCGTCCGCCGGGGAGCCTTGACCCCAGCAGGTGATGATGGCATCGGTGCGTAGGCCGCTCGAACACTCGACGACGCCGGGACCGGCTGCGCGTTACTCGCCCTGGTGGACATCAGCGAAGGCGCCACGTGGCTGCGCTCGCCGGAGTGGGCTTACCATGCTGCGACACGCGAGTGCTGCAGGCCCCAGCACTCGATCGTACCGTCGGTGCGCAGCCCGCACGTCTGGGCGTTGCCGGCGGTGACGGCGGTGAAGTGCCCGTCGGGCGCGGTGGCCGCGCCGTGCCAGTTGGCACCCCAGCAGGTGATGGTGTTGTCGGTGCGCAGGCCGCAGGTGTGGTCGTTGCCGGCGGTGATGGCGGTGAAGTGCCCGTCGGGCGCGGTCGCTTCCCCGTAGAAGTTGTTGCCCCAGCAGGTGATGGTGCTGTTCGTGCGCAGGCCGCAGGTGTGGTCGTTGCCGGCGGTGATGGCGGTGAAGTGCCCGTCGGGCGCGGTCGCTTCCCCGTAGAAGTTGTTGCCCCAGCAGGTGATGGTGCTGTTCGTGCGCAGGCCGCAGGTGTGGTCGTTGCCGGCGGTGATGGCGGTGAAGTGCCCGTCGGGCGCCGTGGCCTGCCCCTCGAGGTTGTTGCCCCAGCAGGTGACGGTGCCGTCGGCGTGCAGCCCGCAGGAATGGAAGATGCCGGTCGCGACAGCGCTGAACCCGTCAGAGGTTTGCGCGGTCTCTTGCGCGCGTTGGGGTGGGCGGTCTGTGAGGCTCAGCGGCGAGCTGGCGAGCCAGCGGTTGACGCGGGCGCTGGTGGGGAAGAAGCGCACGCGGGGGAGCCGACGCTCGACCCACGTGTTGTCGAGTTGGCGTTGCTGGAGTCCGAACTCCACCCTCCCGTCGGCGATCTTGCGGGCGACGATGCGCACTTGGCCGACCGTCAACTCCAGCGGGGAGCTGGCGAGCCAGCGGTCGACCTGGGCGGTCGTGGGGAAGAAGCGCACGCGCGGCAACTGCCGATCGCTCCAGGTGTTGTCGGTTTGGCGTTGCTGGAGGCCGAATTCGATGCGGCCGCTCTCGAGCTTGCGGGCGACGATGCGCACCTCAGCGTCGCCGGAGGTCTCCTGGCCGGCGACCGGCGATGAGACCACGGCGCCGCCGAGGACGGCCAGAGCGGCCGCGACCGCCGCGCAGGCCGAGCGTCCCCGACCGGGTCATCGCCGGGCGCTGTGAGCGGCTGGCGGTCCGACGGGCGGTTCTCGCATAGCAGACTCCTTACCCCACAAGAGTGTTCCCGCCGGCCAACGTCTCGCACGCTCACCTGTGACGCTAATGCGTGCCCTTCCACGGCGCGAGAAGCCCATTGGCCGCGTGCAACGGTGCTCCGGGGGCGTCTCCGCAGTTGTTGACGGTGCGGGGCGTCGTACCGACCGTCGGTGCACGGCCGGCGCGGCCGCGCACCAAGGCGGCTAGCCGGCCAGCCAGCCTCCGTCGACCGGGACGTAGGAGCCGGTCATGAACGAGGCGGCGTCGGAGGTGAGGAAGGCGGCCACCTCGGCGATCTCCTCCGGCTGGCCGGGTCGCCCCAGCGGCGTCTTCGACATCAGGAAGGCTCCCCGCACGGGGTCGGCGATGCTGTTGGCGCTCATGGGGGTGTTGATCACGCCCGGGCCTATCACGTTGACCCTGATGTCGTGGGCCGCGAAGTCGAGGGCCAGCGCCTTCCCGAGCATGAGCACGCCACCCTTCGAGCTCACGTAGGCGGCGAAGGTGGGCAGAGCGATCTGCGAGTTGATCGAGCCGATCAACACGATCGAGCCGCCGTGGCCCTGGTCCCGGATCGCCCGTGCGGCCCGCTGGGCGGTCAGGAAGCAGCCGGTGAGGTTGACGTCGACGATCCGCCGGAAGTCCTCGAGGGGGAAGTCGAAACTGTGTCCGCTCAACTCCATGCCGGCGCATGCCACGACGTGGTGCAGGTCACCGAAGTGCTCCAGCGTGGCCGTCACCATGGCATCGGTGGCGGCCTCGTCGGCAACATCGAGTGTGACGGCCATCGCCTGCTCGAGGTCGCCGGCGGTGGCCGCGGCGCCGTCACCGTCGAGGTCGGCGCACACCACGGCGTCACCGCGTGCTGCGAGGCGTCGGGCGGTGGCGGCTCCGATCCCGCTGGCGGCTCCTGTGACTAGAGAGACTTGCATGTCGGTCCTCGTTTCCTGGCCGGGGCCGGCGACTTCTCTCGGTGACTGCTGGGTGTGCCCCGAGCCCGAACTCTGGCACATGCTGCAACCCGGCCGCGGGTTCCAGGAGCGAAGTGGGATCGAGACGCCCGCCGGACGGGCTCAGGGTCGCTGGTGGTCGTAGACGCGTTCGGGGCTGATCATCAGGATGACCCGCTCGGAGAGGATCGGGGCCGGGTAGGCGGTGCCCATGTACTTCATGGCCAGTTCCTCGATGTGTTCCCTCGCCCGTGGACCCCGGATCTCCTCGGTGACCCGGCCGCGCACCTCGCTGAAGATGTAGGGGTTCTCGTTGTCGGGCAACAGGATGGTCACCCGCGGATCGGCTGCCACGTTGCGGTACTTCCGGCGATGGACCTCGGTGTTCATGATCAGGTTGGTGCCGTCGGTGTCCACCCACATCACGTGGTTCTGCGGCTGCCCGTCCGGCAGCAGCGTGGACAGGACGGCGAAGGTCTTGGCCGTCGCACGTTCGATGGCGGTGTCACTCAGCGGCTGCGGGGACGTGGCTGCGGCGTTCATGCGGTCGACTCCTCTGCTTCGGCGTTCGGGGGAGTCTACGGAAGGCAGGCCGGACGTGCCGCTGCCACCTGTGTCAGCGCGGGACGGCTACGAACTTCCGGGAACCACCAGGATCGACCCGGGATATCGACCAAGTATGGTGTCGGCCGTCACAAGTGTGAGCCCTTCGATCTGTGCCTGTGCGACGAGGAGCCGATCGAACGGGTCTCCGTGGATCGTCGGGAGCAGGTCGACCGCTGCAGCATGCATCCCAGTGATAGCCAATTCGACGTAGTCACGGTCGACAAGCTCGCGGCGAAGCAGGCGAGGGTCAATGCTCAGCCGGCGAGCCTTGAGGGCGATCTCCCAGACGGAGACGGCGCTGAACATCAATGTGTTGGCCGGGTCGTCGATGAGCCGGCGAGCCTCGTGCGGCAAGTGGTCCGGGCGGTCGGCGTCGGCGGCCCAGATCAGGATGTTGGTGTCAAGGAGCAGTCTCATCGGGGAATATTGGCCCGCCGTAGAACATCTCCTCGATCTCGTTGGCCATGATCGTGTCGATGTCGAAGTTGTCGGGGATGGAGAGTCCTGAGTAGAACCCCGTCCGCGTCGGCGGCTTCTGCACGGGCTCGTTCAGCGGCACGACCTTGACCAGCGGCGTGCCGGCCCGGGCGATGACGAAGGGCTCACCGTCGGCGGCGGCTCGCACCAGCTTGGAGAGGTGCGTTTTGGCTTCATGTATATTCACCATTTTCATTATATCTCCTTCGCTCTCTCGCACGACTAGGGGGAGAGGCGGTGCCGAAACGACTGCCCGAGAACAGTTGAGCCAGTCGAGCGGACTTAGTCCGTTAGACGTTAGCAAAAGCAGGACGTCTACAGCAACGTCTTCGGCAGCGGACCTGTGCCGTGTTAGAACAGCGGCTGTGACTCGCGACCCTGATCGTCGCACTCCGACGACTCCCACTGCAAGATGTTCCGCTCGGCGCCGCCCCAACCCGCAATTTCGTTGAAGGTGTCGGCGTACTCATGACGACGGTGCTGGTGTCCGGCGTTGGCGCACTCGGTGGTTGGGCGTTGGAGTTCCTGGCGCGGACGCCCGGTGTGGAGCGCATCGTGACCGTCAAGCGCAGCCCGTGGCGGGGGCCGTCCTGGACCACCATCGCCATGTTGGGCTCCGCCATCGAGGGTCACACCAAGCAGTTCGAGCACCATCAGGTCGACCTGGCCGACGAGGGGGGGATGGCTCGGCTGCTCGCCGCGGTTCGACCGGACGCCATCGTCCACTCGGCCACGGTGCAGTCGCCGCGGATCCTCAGCGGTGCTGCCATCGACCCGGCCCGGCGCGCCGAGATCAGGGCGGCCACCTTCGGGATGTGGCTGCCGTGGCACCTCTGGCCCGCCGCGCAGCTCACACGGGCGGTCGAGCTCTCCGGCGTCGACACGCACGTCGTGAACGTCTCCTTTCCCGATGTCGTCAACGTGGCCATCTGGAACCGGTTCGGCCACGGCCCGTCGACCGGAGCGGGGAACCTCGAGGTGTGCGCCGCACGCGTCCTGCGCTACGTCATGGCCATGACCGGTCGCCCCGCAGCGGAGATCGACGTCTCGCTCGTCGGTTCGCATGCGTTGCTGACCCGTGGAACGGTGGTGCCGCACCACTTCCGGCTGACCATCGACGGCACCGACGCCACCGAGCAGGTGGATCTAACCGAGGCGCTGTCGTCCTGGCCCGAGGAGATCAACTGGCACGGCGATGTCCCGAACTCGCTCTACGCCGGCTCAGCAGTGAAGAACGCTCTCGCCCTGATCGGCTCCGAGCCGCTGACGACGCACGTGAGCGCGCCCATGGGGCGGCCGGGCGGGTATCCCGCGGTGGTCGGGTCCGGCACGGTGGAGTTGCGGCTACCGCCGGACCTCAGCGAGGCGGAGGCGGTGGCCATCAACGACCGTGCGGCCCGTTTCGACGGCATCGAGCGCATCGAGGGCGACGGGACGGTGGTGTACACCGCCGAGTCCCGCGCCGCCATGGAGAAACTCGGTTACCGCTGCGAGGCCGTCGAGTTCGGTGATCTCGCCCGGCGCTGCGACGAGTTGCGAGACCTCTACAGGCGTCTCATCTCGCCGGATGGCGAACCGGCGAGTCGTCCTCGGTCGACTGCGCCGTAGCAGCCGGCTATCGGGGTGACCGCCGGAGCCTACGGTGCAGCGGTTTGGAAGGTCTCGGAGCCCCAGCAGGTGATGGCGCCGTCGGCGCGCAGCCCGCAACTGTGGGAGCCGCCGGCGCTGACGGCGACGTACTGCCCGGCGCGCACGTCGGTCTGGTCGTAGCTGTCGGAGCCCCAGCAGGTGACGGTGCCGTCGGTGCGCAGCCCGCACGAGTGGTGGCCGCCGGCGTCGACGGCGATGTAGTCCCCGGCGCGCACGTCGGTCGGGTCGGAGTCGGTCGAGCCCCAGCAGGTGATGGCGCCATCGGTGCGCAGCCCGCACGAGTGGTAGCGCCCGGCGGTGATGGCGCTGTAGCGCCCGGCGGGCGCGTCCGCTTGGCCTGTGTCATCGTCTCCCCAGCAGGTGATGGTGCCGTCGGTGCGCAGCGCGCAGGAATGCTTGAAGCCGGCGGTGATGGCGCTGTAGCGCCCGGCGGGCGCGTCTGATTGCCCGGCGTCGTTGTTGCCCCAGCAGGTGATGGTGCCGTCGATGCGCAGCGCGCAGGCGTGGACCCCGCCGGCGGTGATGGCGTTGTAGCGCCCGGCAGGCGGGTCCGCTTGACCCCAACCGTTGTGGCCCCAGCATTCGATGGCGCCGTCGGCGCGCAGCCCGCAGGAATGCCCCGCGCCGGCAGCGATGGCGTTGTAGCGCCCGGCGGGCGGGTCCGCTTGACCCCAATCGTTCCCTCCCCAGCACTCAACGGTCCCGTCGGTGCGCAGGGCGCACGTGTGGTCGAGTCCGCCGCCGCCACCGGAGGCGACCGCGGCGTATCGATCGCCGGGCGCACCCGCTTGGCCGGAGTAGTTGGCGCCCCAGCAGGTGATGGCGCCGTTGGTGCGTAGCCCGCACGAGTGGTAACGCCCGGCGGTCACGGCGATGTAGCGCCCGGCGGGCGCCTCCGTCTGGGTCCTCTCGTTGTCGCCCCAGCAGGTGATGGTGCTGTCGGCGCCGCGCAGTCCGCAGGAATGCATCTCGCCAGCGCTGACGGCGGTGTAGCGCCCAGCGGGGGGGTCCGCTTGTCCCCGACCGTTCCATCCCCAGCATTCGATGGTGTTGTCGGCGCGCAGCCCGCAGGAATGCCAAGAGCCGGCGCTGACGGCGGTGTAGCGCCCGGCGCGCGCGCCTGCCGAGCCGGACAAGGTGCGCCCCCAGCATTCGATGGTGCTGTCAGCGCGCAGCCCGCACGAATGAGCTCTTCCGTTAGAAGGGTCGCCGTCACCCGCGGTGAGGGCGCTGAATCGCCCGGCGGGCGGAACCGATTGACCCCAATCGCCGATCCCCCAGCATTCGATGGTGCCGTCGCTGCGCAGCCCGCACGTGTCGTAGCCGCCTGCGCTAACCGCGCTGAAGCGCCCGTCGGGCGGGTCCGAGACGCCGTGGCCGTTGTGGCCCCAGCATTCGATGATGCCGTCGGTGCGCAGCGCGCACGTGTGCGTTCCGCCGGCGCTGACCGCGCTGTAGTGCCCGTCGGGGGCGTCCGCCTGACCCAAGTCGTTCTCACCCCAGCAGGTGATGGTGCCGTCGGTGCGCAGCGCGCACGTGTGCGATCCGCCGGCACTGACGGCGCTGAATTGCCCGCCGGCCCGGGGCGCGCGGAGGGCGAGGGGGGAGCTGGCGAGCCAGCGGTCGACGGTGGCGGTGGTGGGGAAGAACCGGACGCGGGGCAGCTGTCTGTCGCCCCAGGTGTTGTCGGTGTGGCGTTGCTGGAGTCCGAACTCGATGCGGCCGCTTTGCAGCTTGCGCGCCACGATGCGCACCTTGCCGACCGGTAGATCCAGCGGCGAGCTGGCGAGCCAGCGGTTGACGGTGGCGGTGGTGGGGAAGAACCGGACGCGGGGCAGCTGTCTGTCGCCCCAGGTGTTGTCGGTGTGGCGTTGCTGGAGTCCGAACTCGATGCGGCCGCTTTGCAGCTTGCGCGCCACGATGCGCACGTCGATATCATCACCGCCGACGGATTCCTGTGCCCCGAGCGGCGAAGCGATGATCGTCCCGGCGAGGACTGCCAAGCACGCCACTGCAGCCACGCCCACGCGGCACTTCGCCCAGGCTGGAATTCTGTTCACCTTGGGCGCCGTTCCCGCTGTCGCACCGCTGTGCCTCCCCATCCCCGCACCTTCTTCCCGTGGACGCCCCGTGGTTGGGCCTGCTTGTCGGCGCGGATGTTAGATCGCGGGATGACGCAGTGGCACTGCCACGACCGGGGAGTCCCCGGGGACCACTCTCCCCGAGAGCCACGTGGAGCGCGTCGCCGTCGCTGGCTGCCCCTCCCTGGCGAACGTATCAACTGGAACTGGGCCACAGTGGATCGCGAAGGTGGCATGAACATCGTCGTGTCTGAGCTGCTCCGGTTCAATCGATGGCGCCACCGCGATCGGACGTCTGGCCCCACGGCTGCGCAACGGGCCGTACTCTGGCGCGGGGCGCCGCTCGGATCGGTGTCCGGCAAAGGAGGGGAGAGATGCCTGATTTCGTTCGGACACCGCTCGAGGGGCTGCTGCCGCTGATCCCGCTCAGCCTCGATGCCGACGAGCAGATCGACTTGGACGGCGTGCGTCACAGTGTCGGCCTCGTTGGCGCTTCCGGGGCGCCGGGCTGCATCGTATTCGGCTCGATGGGCCAGATGACCAACGTGTCGCCGCGGGAATTTGATGCGGTGTGCGAGACCGCGGTGGAGGCCGGTCACGAGGCCGGCATCGCCGTCGTGGTGGGGTCGACGGCCACCTACCAGCAGGAGGCGATCCGGCGGGCGCGCTACGCCGAGGCCGCCGGGGCCGACGGATCGATGCTCGCTGCGCCCTATGCCTTGCCGCTCACGCCGGAATGGGCCATGAACTTCTTCGTGGACGTGGCGGAGTCCCTCGAAGGGGACATGGCGCTGATGCTGTACAACTACTCCCCGCTCAACGGCGTGAACATCTCCGTCTCGATGTGGGAGAGGCTCCTGGAGGCCCCCAACATCAAGGCCATCAAGGAATCCAACATGGCGCTGCCGCACTTCGATCAGGTGCTGCTGACCATCGGCGACCGGGTGAACGTGTTCACCGGCAACGATCCGGCCTTCTTCCACGGCTCGAGGCTGGGAGCGGTTGGCTCAACGGGCATCTTCTGCTGGGCCGGTATGCGCACCGCCACCCGGTTCATCGACGAATGCCGCAAGGGCAACCACGCCGACCCTTGGGTGCGGCGCGCCTACGAGGCCCTGCAGCAACTCTCGGCATCGATCCGGATGCCGGACATGCCGCTGATGCTCAGCTACGAGTACGCCTACCTGAAGGTCATCGCCGAACTCGGCGGCGCCCGACCCGGCCTGCCGCGCAAGCCGTACGGGCCGCTGCCCGAGGCCGCCGCCGAGCGGGTGCGCGTCGCCGCGACCGCCCTCGTCGAGATGGAAGCAGAATCGTGAGCACCCCCCAGCGAGGCTCCGAGGAGGGTGTCGTCGTGCAACCCGAGACTCCTCCAGGGTCGGTCCGCGTCCCGTCATTCCGGCGAAGGCCGGAATCCAGTAACAGGCAACTCGAGGTGCATCTGTGACCGACCTCGACCGGGGTCCGGGGGAGATCCTCGTCGTCTCCCGGCGGGAGGTGGAGGAGCTGCTCACGCCGGCGGCAACCCTGCAGCGCGTCCTCGACACGTTCGCCTGGGTGGGAGCCGGCCAGGTCGACCAGACCAACCCGGTGAACCTCTGGGTGCACGACCGGACCGCCCCAGGTCCCGAGCCTCCCTTCGGTTATGGCGTCGTGCAGGCCTTCCCGGCGCTGATCCGCCCCCTCGACCGGGCGGCGCTGAAGTGGTTGAGCAGCTGGTCCAAGAACCCGCGGCGATCTCTGCCGGCCATCTCCGCACTCGACCTCGTGACCGACACCGACACCGGCATGCCGCTGGCGCTGGTGGACGGCACCTCTGTCACGAACATGCGCACCGGGGGCCACGCCGCGGTCGGCGCCAAGTTCCTGGCCCGCCCCGACAGCAGCCGCATGGCCATCATTGGCTGCGGGAACGAGGGGCGCACCCACCTGTGGCTGCTGGCCGAGCTGTTCGACCTGTCACACGTGACGGCGTTCGACATCGACGGCGACGCGGCAGCCCGGTTCGCGGCCGAGGCATCCGAGAGCCTCGGTGTCGAGGCAAACGTCGCCGCGAGCGTGGAGGCGGCCGCTGCCAATGCCGACATCATCTGCGTGGTCACCACGGCGCTGAAGCCGGTGCTCATGGAGCCTTGGATCTCCCCGGGAGCCCACGTCTGTGCGGCCACCGGTTTCCGGGACGTGGACGTGGCCTGCGCCCGCGCTTTCGAAAAGTGGGCCGTTGGCTGGTACGGCCGCGATCTGGAATGGATCACCGGCGACGAGGTGGGGCGCATCGGCGGGCTCCAGCCGGGCCAGCTCTCCAGGGAGGACATCCACGCCGACATTGCCACCGAGATCCTGCCCGGAAACCGCCCGGGTAGGGAGAACCCCGCCGAGCGCACGATAATGACCCACATGGGCATGCCCGCGCTCGACGCCGCGGTGGCGGCGCTCGTCTACGACATCGCGCTGGAAGCCGGTGCCGGCACCTGGATCGAGGTGTTCTGAGCGATGCCGGGTCACTCCGATGGCGCCCCGCCACCGGCGGGCAGTTCGCCGCAGGTCGACATGGGCGCCCTCGCCGAGGCACTGGACTTCGTGCGCCCCGCCCTGCAGTCCGACGGCGGTGACCTGACCCTGCTGGGAGTCGACGACGACGGCGTCGTGGAGGTCGAACTGATCGGCGCCTGCCACACCTGCCCGCTCTCGATGGTCACCTTGACAGCGGGAATCGAAGCCGTCCTCCTCCAGCGCGTCCCCGGCGTGACCGGCGTCGTCTCCCAACTCCCCCAGCCCGTCGAGTCCTCCAGCGCCCCACCTTTCAGCCCCGCCGAGGCGCTCGCCGCTGGAGCCCAGAGTCGGGCGACCACCCCCTCCCCGATCGCAGCGCTCCGGCGTCGCCGCATCCTCCGCCGCTGATCCCGGATGTGAGCCGCCCGACGTCGGCGCAACGCGGTGGGCTGTGGGCGACTCGAGAGGGACGAGGCCCGTGACGCGGTCTTCCGCGGCACGGAACGGATCGATGCCGCTGATCGGGGAGCAGGTCGAGTTGTTCAAGCCGGCTCCGACGCTGGAACCGCGCTGTCCTACTCGTCGAGGCTGTGCGGCGGAGCCACTGGGCCGGGTCCCCGGAGCAGCCCACCGTCAGTGCGTTTGGGTCGGAGTTCGGGTCCGCTCGTGCTCAGGACGTGGTCGCGTCGGAGGCTTCCGAGGGCTTCCCGTACGTCGCCTGCGCGTTCGGCGGCGACTTCGGCCTCTTCGTAGGACTCCGGGAACGACGACCGGAGCCTGCCGGCGACCGCCCTGGCCGCGAACGGCCGGAGGGAGATGGCATCGAGGTCGTCGCTGGTTCTGTGTCGCAGGTGAATGGCGACCGCGGTCCCGCCCATGAGCCGGCCATCGGTCCCCGCGATGGCTGCGGCCACAGTGGGCCACACGGCCCGCATGTTCTCGTCGAGGACGTCACTCCAGCGGTCAACTTCCGCCACAGCCACCTCGCCGCGCCAGTTCGGCCCGGATGGACGACCCGCCCGACTCGCTGAGGCCGCGCAACCGCAGGGTGCTCTGGAGGGCGCCGGTGGGGAGGTTGCGAAGGGCCCAGGACTTCGCCAGCGTGCACGGTTCGTCGTAGATGAGCACCGCCGCGACGGCCTCGCCGTCGGCGGGCAGGCGAATGTCAGCGGGGTCGGTCCCCGACCAGAAGTGCTTCCAGAACTCCGGCGGCAGGCGCTCGGGGCACCGCGGCGGCGCCGGGGCCGGGACCGGGACCGGGAGCCTCGCCAGCGCGTCCAGCCAAAGGGTCGATCCGAGATCACCGCCCCAGCACTCCACCTCGCCGCCCACACGTACACCGCAGTAGTACCGGTAGTTCCAGGCGGGAGTGATCTTCCCGGAAGTGATCGACACGAAGTTCCCGCAAGCCGTTCCGGCTCCGGCGATGTTTCACTGAAGTGACAGTAATCGTCGCAGGATCCGATCAACGCGGGACCCGCCACGGCCCGCCCACCCGAGCGATCGCGAGCAAGAACGCGGCGGCACCCCGCCCGAATCCTCGCGGGATCGGACAGGGCGCCGCTTCACTTGTCAGGCTGGAGTGCGGGCGTGTGCCCGCATCTCGGCGTCAGTGGCTCAGTTGGCCGGTCTCAGGCCGGCGAGGCGTGGGATGGCGTTCGGGTACAGCACGAAGCCCTCGACGGTGTCGCGCATGGCGATCTTGTAGTCGGGCAGTGCCAGGAACGCCCACGGGGCGTCGTCCACGATGATGCGCTGGGCCTCCTCGAAGGTTCGGGCCCGCTCCTCGCGGTCGAGGATGCCCCAGCCCTCGTTGATGATCTGGTCGACGCGCTCGTTCACGTACTGGGCGTAGTTGCCGAACACGCCGGACAGCATGAACACCGACAGGGTGTAGTTGGGATCGTCGATCCAGGGCAGACCCTCGTCGATGAACATCTGCATCCGGTTCTCGCCCACCTTGCGCTCGGCGTACACCGGCGAGGGCAGCTTCTCGATCTCCACGTCCATGCCGATGTCGGCGAGGTGTGCCTGGATGCGCACGGCGATCAGCTCGTGCTCGCCCTTGGCCGCGTCGATCGACAGGGTCACCGTGGATCCGTCGTAGCTGCTGGAGTCCAGCAGTTCCTGCGCCTTGGCGAGGTCACGCCGGTAGCCGATGCTGTCGCCCAGGCTGGAGTACGAGCCGGGGGCGATGGGACCGTAGAGGCGCTGGGCCTCGCCCTTGTAGACGTTGGCGAGGATGTCGTCGTAGTCCACGGCGTAGGACACGGCTTGGCGAACGGTCTTGTCGTCGAACGGGGCGAGCATGTTGCCCATCCCCATGTAGGCCAGGTTCTTGGACGGGAACCGCTCCACGGTCACGCCTTCGGCGCCCTCGAGGGCGGCGAAGTCCTCGGTGCCGAGGGCGATGGCCACGTCGATGACGCCCGCCTTCAGCAGTTGCACGCGCTCGGCGTTCGACGGGATGATCTTCCAGATGATCCTGTCGTAGGCCTGCGGTTCGAAGGAATAGTTCTCGCGCGCCTCGAAGACGACCTCCTGGTCGGGGATGCGGCTGACGAGGCGGTAGGGACCGCTGGCGTTCTCCACGTTGCGGGAGAAGTACTCCATGGCCCACGGGTCGTCCTCGGTGGCGTTCTCCTGGATGACCTTCGGATCGATGATCGCCGAGGACGTCATGTAGAAGTGTTCCATGACCATCGGGCTCGCCTCCGTGGAGGTGAAGCGGAGGGTGTACTTGTCGAGCACCTCGGGCGGGTCGTTGATGAAGGCGATGTTCCGCAGCAGCCAGTTTGCCCCGCCGGGTGTGTTGAGGTTCCGCTCGGTCATGAAGCGCACCGTCTCGGCGGTGACCTCCGTCCCGTCGTCGAAGAGGACACCCGGGCGCACGTTGATGGTGTAGGTGAGCCCGTCGGGGTGAGCCTCCCAGGACTCGCCGATTCCGCCCACCCGGCAAAATCGACCCACGGAGACTACCCACCGGTCACCGATTGGCCACAAAGCGCTCTGCAAGGGGGACGTGCCGCGCCGGACGCATGTCGCTCCCGATCTCGTAGCGGATGGGTACCCCGGTGGGGATCTCCACGCCCGTGATCGCCTCGTCCGGGATGCCGTCGAGGTGTTTGACGAGTGCCCGCAGACTGTTGCCATGAGCCGCCACCAGGACGCTCGCGTAAGCGCGCAAGTCGGCCGTGATGCACTCGTTCCAGTAGGGCAACAGCCGCACGAGCACGTCGCGCAGCGACTCGCTCAGCGGCATCTCGTCGGGCGCCAGGTCGGCGTACCGGGGGTCCGACGCCGGATTCCAGGGGTTGTCGGCGCCGATCGGTGGCGGGGGGGTGGCATAACTGCGACGCCACAGCCGGACCTGCTCCGCCCCGTGGCGGGCCGCGGTCTCCGTCTTGTCCAGTCCGGTCAGATCGCCGTAGTGACGCTCGTTCAGACGCCAGTGACGGCGTACGGGGATCCCGGTGCAGCCGGCCTCGGCCAAGGCCAGGTCGCAGGTGTCGATCGCCCGGGTCTGCAGCGACGTATGGGCCACGTCGGGGCGGATGCCGCGCGCCGCCATCGCCCGCCCGGCCCCGATGGCCTCGTCGCGGCCCTGCGGTGACAGCGGGCAGTCATGCCAGCCGGTGAAGCGATTCTCCAGGTTCCAGGTGCTCTGGCCGTGGCGGACCAGGATCAGTGTGGCAGTCATGGCCTCTCATCGGTGGGACGGGGTGGCTCGACGGTACCGCTGCGGGAAGATTTTCCAGTGCGGCGGTGTTGTTCAGGATGCCGGACTCGCCGGCCGTGGTCTCCCAGAGGCGAACGGCAGGCGAACCGAGCCTCGGTAGCCTGCTTCGAGAGAGGCAGAACGCGCCGCGAAACATCAGATCACCCAGCGTTTCACCGGTCCGGCGTCCGGATCGGGGGAAGAAACCGGAGAGGAAACACAGCATGGGCAAGGCAGTCGGTATCGACCTGGGGACGACCAACTCAGTGGTCAGCGTCCTGGAAGGCGGCGATCCTGTGGTCATCGCCAACGCCGAGGGAGCCCGCACCACGCCGTCGATCGTGGCGTTCGCCGCCGGTGGCGACGTGCTCGCGGGCGAGGTCGCCAAGCGTCAGGCCATCACCAACGCGGCGCGGACGATCCGCTCCGTCAAGCGCCACATGGGCGAGACCGTCCCGGTCACCGAGATCGACGGGAAGAAGTACATGCCGCAGGAGATCTCGGCGCGCATCCTCATGAAACTCAAGCGCGACGCCGAGTCGTACCTCGGCGAGGACGTGACGCAGGCGGTCGTCACCGTACCGGCCTACTTCGACGATGCTCAGCGCACGGCCACCAAGGAGGCGGGCCAGATCGCCGGCCTGGAGGTCCTGCGCATCATCAACGAGCCGACCGCCGCGGCCCTGGCCTACGGGCTGGAGAAGAAGCACACGGACGAGACGGTGCTCGTCTTCGATCTCGGTGGCGGCACGTTCGACGTGTCGGTCCTGGAAATCGGTGACGGCGTGTTCGAGGTCAAGTCCACGAGCGGCGACACCAAGCTGGGAGGTGACGACTGGGACGAGGCCGTCATCGGTTGGATAGCGGACCGTTTCAAGGGTGAGAACGGGGTGGATCTCACTGACGATCCGATGGCGCTGCAGCGGCTGAAGGAGGCCGCCGAGAAGGCCAAGATCGAGTTGTCCCAGAAGCAGGAGGCGCAGATCAACCTGCCGTTCGTGACCGCCACGTCGGCGGGTCCCCTGCACCTCGACTACACGCTCACGCGGGCGACGTTCGAGTCCATGACCTCCCGTCTGCTGGACCGCTGCCGCCGGCCGTTCGAGCGGGCCGTCGCCGACGCCGGCCTGGCGGCCAAGGAGATCGACCACGTCATCCTGGTGGGCGGTTCGACGCGCATGCCCGCCGTCTCGGCGCTCGTCACCGAGATGACCGGTAAGGCGCCGCACAAGGGGGTCAACCCCGACGAGGTCGTGGCCGTCGGCGCCACCATCCAGGCCGGCGTGTTGAAGGGCGACGTCACCGACGTCCTGCTGCTCGACGTGACGCCGCTGTCGCTCGGGATCGAGACCAAGGGCGGGATCATGACCCGGCTCATCGACCGCAACACCACCATCCCCACGAAGCGCTCGGAGGTGTTCACCACGGCCAGCCACAACCAGCCGTCGGTGGAGATCCACGTCCTGCAGGGCGAGCGGGAGATGGCCGAGTTCAACAAGACGCTCGGCAAGTTCCAACTCGTGGACATCCCCCCGGCACCGCAGGGGGTTCCGCAGATCGAGGTGACGTTCGACATCGATGCCAACGGCATCGTCCACGTGTCGGCGCGGGACAAGGCCACCGGCAACGAGCATTCCATCACCATCACCGGCCAGTCGTCGCTCGACGACACCGAGATCGATCGGATGGTGCGCGACGCCGAAGCCCACGCCGACGAGGATCGGCGTCGCCGGGAGGCCGCCGAGACCCGCAACCTTGCCGACTCGCTGGTGTACCGCGCCGAGAAGCTTCTCGACGAGGAAGCCGCCAAGGGCGACGCCGAGGGCGCAGCGGATCTGCGGGCCAAGATGGACGCAACCCGCAGTGCTCTGGAGGGCGACGATGTGGATGCCACCGAGGCCGCCGCCAACGACCTGCAGAGCGCCGTGGACGCCTTCGTGTCGGCCATGTACGCCCGGGCCACGCAGACCGCCGACACCGATGACGCGACCGCGACCGACGGCGGTGGCGGGGACGACGTCATCGATGCCGAAATCGTCGATGAGGATGACTCGTGACGGAACCGCCCCCTCACGAGCGAGCCGAGGAACTCGAAGCGTCCGACGCGACGGCGGATGAGACGGCAGAGGCGGGCGCGGCAAGCGAGGCCGACGCTGCAGGCAACGGCACAACGGCGAGCGAGGACGCCACCGCGTCGACCGCCTGCGTGCAATGTGCCGGGTACCTCGACTCCCTCACACGTCTCAAGGCGGAGTTCGCCAACTTCCGGCGCCGGGCGTCCGAGCAGCAGGCGCAGGCCGCCGAACGGGGCGCGGCCGAACTGGCGACGCGGCTGTTGCCGGTGCTCGATGCGTCCGAGGCCGGGGCCGCGCACGACGCGGATCTGGTGGGCCCGCTGCACAGTGCACTCGTGGACGCCCTCACCGAAGGCGGGCTCGAAGTGATCTCGCCCGCGGGCGAGCCGTTCGATCCGAAGTATCACGAAGCCGTCATGCACGAGACCGGCGAGACCCCGGGTACCCAGATCGTGAAGGACGTCCTTCGCACCGGCTACGCCTGGGGCGGGCGCGTGCTGCGCCCAGCAGTGGTCGGCGTCCGGGGATGACGGTCCCCCCGCAGAGCCGCTGAGGCGGGTTCCCGGTGTCCGATATTCGTCAGGAATGGCTGCAGACGGACTACTACCGCGCCCTGGGGGTGTCGCCGGACGCTTCGCCGGCTGATATCACCAAGGCCTACCGGGCACTCGCCCGCCGGTTGCACCCCGATCGCAACCCGAACGACGCTGCCGCCGAGGAACGGTTCAAGCAGGTCTCGGCCGCCTACGACGTGATCGGCGACACCGACAAGCGCAAGCAGTACGACGAGATCCGCCTTCTCGCCGCCGGGGGGAACCCGTTCGCCGCTCCCGGCCCCGGCGGCTCGCACTCGTTCCAGTTCTCCGGTGCCGACGGGATCGGTGACCTGCTCGCGAACCTGTTCAGCGGCCCCGGCGGCACCGGCAGCGGCCCGTTCGGCTCGCCCCCGGGGGACCACCGCCCGCAGCGGGGGCCCGACCATCAGGCGCAGATCTCCCTGTCCTTCTCCGAGGCGCTGCAAGGCACGACGACGACCGTCACCGTCGGCGAGCGGTCCGCACGCGAGCAGATCAAGGTGCGGATCCCGCCGGGCGTGACCGACGGCCAGCGGATACGCCTGCGAGACCGGGGCGGCGGCGGTGCGGCCGGCGGTCCGCCGGGTGACCTCTACGTCATCGTCCGTGCCGGTGAGCACCCGCTGTTCGGCCGTGACGGTGACGACCTCACCCTCACCGTCCCTGTCAGCTTCACCGAGGCCGCTCTGGGGGCGCGCATCGAGGTTCCCACCTTCGAGGGGGAGCCGGTCACGCTGCGCCTCCCCGCCGGAACCCGCTCGGGCCAGACCCTGCGCGTGCGCGGCCGCGGGGTGCCGGCGGACAGCCGAACAGGTGACCTGCTGGTTACTGTGGAGGTCGTGGTGCCGGAGAAACTCAACGCCGCGCAGCGGCGTGCGCTCAAGGACTTCGCAGAGGCCACCAAGGGGGGCACACTGCGCGACCATCTGGGGGTCACCTCTTGAGCACCGCCGCCGGAACGACCGCCGAGCGCTACACGGCCGTCCGCGAACTCACGGAGCAACTGGCGGCGCCGCTCTCCCCGGAGGATCAGTGCATCCAGACGATGGACGACGTGAGCCCGACGAAGTGGCATCGCGCCCACACCACGTGGTTCTTCGAGACGTTCCTGCTGAAGCCTCATCTCGACGGTTACCGCGAGGTCGACCCCCTGTACGGCTACCTCTTCAATTCGTACTACGAAGCCGTCGGCCAGCGGCATCCCCGGCCACGGCGGGGGATGATCTCCCGGCCCTCGGCGCCCCAAGTGGCCGACTACCGGGCCCGGGTCGACGAGGGGATGGCCCGGTTGCTGGGCGGCGAGTTGCCGGAGTCGGTCGGGGACCTCGTCGAGTTGGGACTCAACCACGAGCAGCAGCACCAGGAGCTCCTGCTCATGGACATCAAGCACGTCCTCAGCTGCAATCCCGCCCAACCCGCCTACCGGCCCGACCCCGCGGTTGCACCGCCGCAGTCCGCCGCCCCAAGCGCCGGCTGGATGCGTTTCGAGGGAGGGCGGTGCGCGCTGGGGCACGACGGCACGTCCTTCGCCTTCGACAACGAGACGCCCCGCCACGAGGTGCTCCTCGGTCCCTACGAGATGTCCCGGCGATTGGTCACGTGCGGTGAGTGGCTGGCGTTCATGGCCGACGGCGGCTACCGCACGCCGACGCTGTGGCTGTCCGACGGGTGGGCGGCGATCCAGTCCCTCGGCCGGCCGGCGCCGCTGTACTGGCGACCCACCGAGCATGGCGGCGCGGACGACGCCGAAGCCTGGTCGCTGTTCACCCTGGGGGGACGGCGGCCCGTCCGGCCCGACGAGCCGGTGTGCCACATCTCGCACTACGAGGCCGACGCGTTCGCCCGCTGGGCCGGCGCCCGCCTACCGACCGAGGCCGAGTGGGAAGCCGCCGCCGCCGACCCGCCGGCTGATGGGGCGAACCTGCTCGAGGTGGGTGCCCTGCATCCGCAGCCCGCCGCCGGAGACGGCCTGACGCAGGTGTTCGGTGACGTTTGGGAGTGGACCTCGAGCGCCTACAGCGCGTATCCGGGTTTCGCCCCCGCGGCCGGTGCCGTGGGCGAGTACAACGGCAAGTTCATGATCAACCAGATGGTCCTGCGGGGCGGCTGCTGCGCCACTCCCGCCGGACACGTCCGGCCGACCTACCGCAACTTCTTCGCGCCCGGCACGCGCTGGCACTTCTCCGGCTTGCGTCTCGCCCGCGACATTCGCTGAACCCACCGCCGGCATGACCTCGGGATCACGCTCAGGCACATCCGTCGCGACTGCCCCGGGGGGTGCGGGCTACCGGATCAGCTTGTGCACCGACGAGGCCGACCAGGACCGGGCGTTGGCGGCCGACGTGTCTGCCGGGCTTACTTCGGTCCCGAAGGATCTGCCCCCGAAGTGGTTCTACGACGACGAGGGCTCCCGGCTGTTCGGCGAGATCACCCGGCTCGTCGAGTACTACCCCACGCGCCGCGAGCACGAGATCCTGCGACGGGCGGCCCGGGACATCGCGGAGCGCTCGGGAGCCGGGACGCTCGTCGAGTTGGGCTCGGGATTCTCCGACAAGACACGCCTCCTACTCGACGCCCTGGCCGAGGCCGGGACGCTGGAGGGGTTCGTTCCCTTCGACGTGAACGAGGCCGCCCTGCGAGCCACGGCCGCGGCGGCCGCCGAGGGTTATCCGGACGTGGCCGTTCACGGCGTCGTGGGCGAGTTCGGCAGGGATCTGCAGGCGCTCCCCAACGCCGGGCGCCGGCTCGTGGCGCTGCTGGGGGGAACGATCGGCAACTTCACCCTGCCCGAGCGTCGGGCTTTCCTCGCCGAGATCGCCGCCATGTCCGACGTGGGCGAGACGCTTCTTCTGGGTGCCGATCTGGTCAAGGACCGCGATCGGCTGCTCGCCGCCTACGACGACGCGGCCGGTGTGACGGCGGCGTTCAACCGCAACGTGCTGCACGTCATCAACCGGCGGCTCGATGCGGATTTCGACCACGAGCGATTCGCGCACGTGGCCACCTACGACGACGAGACCCAGTGGGTGGAGATGTGGCTCCGCTCGGACGGGCCACAGGTCGTCCACGTGCGCCGGCTCGGCCTGAGCGTCGCGTTCGCCGACGGCGAGGCCATGCGCACCGAGGTCTCGGCCAAGTTCCGCCCCACCCAGATCGGCGCCGAGCTGTCCGGCGCCGGTTTCGCGGTCGTGGGGCAATGGCTCGACCAGGCGGGCGACTTCTCTCTCACCCTGGCCGAGCGCGTCGATGGGTCGGGACCGTAGGCTGGTCGGGGCCGTTACGGGCGCGAGGGAGGCTGCTGTGGGGGCAACCGTGGTGGTCGGCACCCAGTGGGGCGACGAGGGCAAGGGCAAGCTCACCGATCTCCTGGCGGCCGAGATGGAGATGGTCGTCCGCTACCAGGGCGGCCACAACGCCGGGCACACCATCGTGGTCGGCGAGGAGTCGTTCGCCCTGCAGCTCGTCCCTTCCGGTGTGCTGTACGACCACATCACGCCGGTCATCGGCAACGGCGTGGTTGTGGACCCCTTCGTGCTCCTCGACGAACTGGCCATGCTGGACGCCAGGGGCATCGAGGTGAGCCGGCTCCAGGTATCCGGCAACGCGCACCTGATCCTGCCCTACCACCAGCAGCTGGACGTTCTGAGCGAGCGCCGCCTGGGTTCGGCCAAGCTGGGGACCACCAAGCGAGGGATCGGGCCGGCCTACGCCGACAAGGCCACCCGCATCGGCCTGCGCCTGCAGGACCTCTTCGATCCCCGGATCTTCCGCGAGAAGCTGGAGACGGCGCTGCGCGAGAAGAACCCGCTCCTGGCGAAGGTCTACAACAGGCTGGGCTACGACGCCGAGGTCCTCGCCGACAAGTACCTGCAGGAATGCCGTCCCGCCCTCGAGCCGTACGTCACCGACACCGTGACAACGGTGCACGAGGCGCTCGAAGCGGGCCGAGAGGTGCTGTTCGAGGGCGCGCAGGCCACGTTCCTGGACCTGGATCACGGCACGTACCCGTTCGTGACGTCCTCGAACCCGGTCGCCGGGGGTGCCTGCGTGGGCGCGGGCGTCGGGCCGCGGCACATCGACCGGGTCATCGGGATCACCAAGGCGTACACGACGCGGGTCGGCTCGGGACCGTTCCCGGCCGAGGTGCACGGCCCGCTGGCGGATCGGCTCGTCAGGGACGGGGCCGAGTTCGGCACCAACACCGGGCGGCGCCGGCGAGTCGGCTGGCTCGACCTGGTCATGCTGCGCCACGCCGTTCGCCTCAACTCGCTGTCCGAAGTGGCGATCACCAAGCTCGATGTCCTCGACTCCCTGGATGTGGTGAAGGTCTGCGTGGCCTACGAGATCGACGGGCGCCGGACCGACTACATGCCGTATCACCAGTCCGACGTACACCGGGCCCGTCCCGTGCTGGAGGAACTTCCTGGCTGGGGCGCGTCCCTGGGGGACGTCAGCCGCCCGTCCGATCTACCGGCTGAAGCCGCCGGCTACCTGCGCTTCGTCGAGCGCCAAGCCGGCGTGCCGATCACGCTCGTCGGCGTCGGTCCTCGCCGTCGCCAGCTCGTGCGCCTGAGGCCTCCGACGCCGTGAGCATCCCCAACCTGCTGGCCGAGCGCTATGCCGGCGGGGAGATGAGGGCCATCTGGTCTCCCGGGTCCAAGGTTCGCCGGGAGCGGGAGTTCTGGATCGCCGTCCTCGAGGCACAGCGTGCGCTCGGCGTCGACATCCCTCCGGGGGCAGCCGATGCCTACCGAGCCGTCATCGATGACATCGACCTGGCTTCCATCGCCCGGCGGGAGCGCCGGCTACGCCACGACGTCATGGCCCGCCTGGAGGAGTTCTGTGCGCTGGCGGGATGTGAGTACCTCCACTGGGGTCTCACGTCCCGCGACGTCACCGAGAACGTCGAGCAGACGCAGATCCGCGACGGCCTGATCCTGGTGCTCACCAAGGCCGCGGCGGCGGTTGACGTCACCGCGCGTCGGGCCGGCGAACTCGCTTCAGTGCCGGTCGTGGCGCGGACCCACAACGTCCCCGCACAGACCACGACGTACGGGCGTCGCTTCGCCGCGGCGGGCGAGGAGTTGATCGGCGCCGTCCGGCGTCTCGAAGCTCTCATCGAGGGCTACCCGTTGCGCGGTCTCAAGGGGCCGGTCGGCACGCAGGCCGACCTGCTGGCGCTGCTCGGCGGTGACGCTGTCAAGGTGGAGGCGTTGGAGGCGGCGCTGGCCGAGCGGCTCGGCTTCGCCCGGACCCTCGGCGCGGTCGGTCAGGTGTATCCGCGATCGCTCGACTTCGACGTCGTCTCGTCACTGTTCCGGATCGCCACCGGACCGGCCGATCTGGCGACCACGATCCGCCTCATGGCCGGGAACGAACTCTTGAACGAGGGATTCGGTGCCGAGCAGGTGGGATCGTCCGCCATGCCCCACAAGACGAACGCCCGCTCGTGCGAGCGGATCAACGGGCTGGCGACGGTGCTGCGCGGCCACGTGACCATGGCCGCGGGTCTCGCCGGGGTGCAATGGAACGAGGGCGACGTGAGTTGCTCGGTCGTGCGGCGGATCGTGCTCCCGGATGCGTTCTTCGCCATTGATGGCCTGCTGGAGACCTACCTGACGGTGCTGGATGAACTGCAGCCGTTCCCCGAGGTCGCAGCTGAGGAAATCCGTCGCCGGGCACCTCTGATGGCGAGTTCTGCGCTGCTCGGAGCCGCTACCGATGCCGGTGCTGACCGCTCGAGCGCTCATGCCGCTCTTCAGCGCCACAGTTCGGCGGCGGCAGAGGCACAGCGATCGGGCCGGCCGTACGATCTTGCAGCGGCATTGGGCACCGACGGTGAGATCCCTTTGACCGCCGACGCCGCAGCCGCGGTGCTGGAGGGAGCCACAACACCCGGACGGGCCGAGGCTCAAGTGGCGGCGTTCCTGCGTCAGGTAGCTGAACTTATGGATCGCTACCCCGAAGCGAGGGAGGTTGACCCGGAACCGATCCTGTAAGCGGAAGTTCCGGGACCGGGACTTGGCGCGTCTAGCGAATACCGGCGTCGCGGAGGACCCGCACCTCCACACCGACCTCCCGCCAAGCCTGATATGAAATGCCCTTGCGCTCGCTGTAGGAGGCTGCGATCTGCACGAACGCGTTCTCGAGTTCCTCGATGTCCACGCTCTGCTCCGCCGCCTCGATCGCCTTCTGCAAGTCGATGCGTTCCTGAACCAATTGCAGACGCGTCACAGCGTCGGATGATCCAATTTCTTGCTCCACTGCCGAAAGCTTCTTCTCGAGGGCTTCCTTGGAACGCCGCCTTCCACCTGCTTGTCTGGTGCCTCCCAGCGCCTCTAGGTATTGGCGCACGGTGCGGGTCTCTGTCCGCCCTTGGATCATTGCAGCCTTGTGTTCCGGGGTGACCTCTCGGGTCCTGCGATCTGAACTCTCTTCACTCTGACTCATAATTAGTTCTCCTGTGGTCGCTTAGTTTTTCTTTCTCCGGAGAGACCTACTTCGGAGAAGAGAAGCCTAACTGCTTCAAGTCTATACGTGCAATGCATGCTGCCTTGGCACCCATAGCAATGTACTATCGGATTCCCCTTGTGGCAAGGCGATTGGGGCATGAGTTCGTTCTGGTCTTGCTCCGGCCGCGTAGTGCACGCCTGCGGACTAGGTTGGCAAGGTGGAACTCTTGCGGCAGCACCTCTTGAAGCACTCGATTCGTTCAGGCGACTTCGTCTTGAAGTCAGGTCGCCATAGCAACTGGTTCTGTGATGTCAAACAGACTGTTTGCCGTTCCGACGGAATCCTGTTGGTCGCTGATGCCGTGCTGGATGCCATGCCGGACGACATTGATGCAATCGGTGGTCTCGCTGCCGGAGCCGACCCGATCGCGTTCGGAGTGGCGGCCGTTGCTGCGGTGCGCGGGCGTCCGCTTCGAGCATTCAGCATTCGCAAGGAGGCAAAGGATCATGGCGTGGAGGGACGTCTGGCGGGGGCGCTGGAAGCCGGTGACCGTGTTCTCATTGTGGAGGACACCGTGACCCGGGGACGCTCTCCCCTGGAGGCGGCGCGAGTGGTGAGAGCCCTGGGGGCCGAGCCGCGGATGATCCTGGCGGTCGTGGACAGGGGCGGCACGTGCGCCGCCGCGGCCGCAGCCGCGGGGCTGGCGTTCCGCGCCCTGGTCACGGCTGTGGAACTCGGATTCGCCTACGAGTCCCCCGGGGAGGCTTGACGGGGCATCCGACGGGCTTGTGGGTCGCGTGGTCGGGCCCGGCATCGATCCGGGGACCTTCCGCTTTTCAGGCGGACGCTCTGCCGACTGAGCTACCCGACCGGGGCGGTCCTGACGGGATTTGAACCCGCGACCTCCGCCTTGACAGGGCGGCGTGCACTCCAGGCTGCACTACAGGACCAGAGGAGTCGACAGCCTATCCGGGCCGCCGGCCGCGCGGCGCGAGCCTCGTGCGGACGTGGCTCGCGTTCGCACCCCCAACGGGATTCGAACCCGTGTTACCGCCTTGAAAGGGCGGCGTCCTAGGCCGCTGGACGATGGGGGCGGGACGGGTCAGCCTATCCGTGCCGTCCGTGGCGCCCTTCGGCGTTTCCCGGCGCCGGCAGCCGGCTGTTCGCGCACGGCGAGGTGGAGTCGCAGCACCGCGGTCCACAGGGCCGCGGCGCCGGCGATGTGGATGCCGACCAGCAACGGCGGCACACCCGTGAAGTACTGCAGGTAGCCGACAGCGGCCTGCGCGGCCAGCACGCCGACCACCAGCCGGGCCGCTGCGGCGTAGCTCTGCCGTCGCCAACTCCGCCGGCGGGGATGCAACGAACCCCTTTCCGACATGGTCCAGATCGCCAGCGCCAGGCCCGCGCACAGCGCCATCGCCGTGCCGTGCAGACGCGCCAGCGAGGGAATGTGGAATTGCAGCCGCTCGACGTCCGTGTCCCCGCCGTGCGGTCCGGCGCCCGTCAGCAGCGTGCCGCTCACGATGGCACCGACGGCCAGGACGACCAGCAATCGTGCCAGGTGCTCGGTACTCCGGCTCGGCGCACCCGGGGTGGCCACCGGCCCGGGGCCGGGGGCCTCGGGGGCCTCGATCCACCCGGCGCGATGGTGCAGCACCACGGCGTTCGCCACGAGCACCATCGACAGGAGGAAGTGCGCGATGACCAGCCACGGGGAGAGGTGGTACCACACCACCAGCCCTCCCAGGACCACCTGACCTGCCACACCGCCGACCAGACCGAGCGCCAGGACGATCAGGTCGCGCCGGCGGGGGCGCCGCAGCAGGGCGCCAAGTACGGCGAGAGCGACTGCCGCGGAGACGAGCCCGGTGATCACCCTGTTCACGAACTCCACCATGGCGTGGTACTCGAGGTCGGCCACGAGTTGGTTGTCCTCACACGTGGGCCAGTCCGAGCAACCGAGGCCCGAGCCCGTCAGCCGCACCGCACCCCCGGTGATGATGATGAAGATCAGAGCGGCGAGGGCGAAGAGGGTGATGCGGCGATAGGTGGTCGCTGAGATTCGCTGCCGCCCGAATGCCATCGGCGGCCAGCCTACGAGCGGGCGGGGTCATGGGTGGCAGAGCGGATCGGTGTTCTGATCGGAGTATTGGACACGCCCGTCTCGTACGCTTGCGCCGATGCCTGCGACGAGAGCCCGGGCCAGAATCGCGTCCTATGTGGCTTTGACCAAGCCGCGCATCATCGAGTTGCTGCTCGTGACGACGGTTCCGACCATGATCGTCGCCCAGCGCGGCCTCCCGCCGGTGTGGCTCATGGCCGCGGTCACCTTCGGGGGTGCTCTGGCGGCCGGCGGCGCCAACGCCCTGAACATGGTCATCGACCGCGACATCGACAGCGTCATGCAGCGCACGCAGAGTCGCCCTCTCGTGACCGGGGAGATGAGCCCGCGCAGTGCCCTGGTGTTCGCCGTCCTGCTGGAGGTCGCGGCGTTCGTCTGGCTCTGGCTGCTCGTGAACCTTCTCAGCGCCGTGCTGGCGGTGAGCGCCACGCTGTTCTACGTGTTCGTGTACAGCCTGTGGCTGAAGCGGCGATCCGAGCGGAACATCGTCATCGGTGGTGCTGCGGGTGCAGTTCCGGTGCTCGTGGGCTGGACGGCCGTGCAGGGCCGCCTGGACTGGGCGCCGCTGCTGCTGTTCGCCGTCATCTTCTACTGGACTCCGCCGCACTTCTGGGCTCTCGCGGTCCGCTACCGCGACGACTACGCGAAGGTCGGGGTGCCGATGCTGCCGGCCGTCCGGTCGATCCGAACCGTGGCGCTGCGGATCATCGCCTACACCGTGGTCCTCTGGGCGACGAGCATCGCGTTCGGTTTCGTGGCCGAACTGGGGGTTCTCTACCTCGCGACCGCGCTGGTGACCGGCTTGGTCTTCGTGGCGTTGGGGGTCCGGCTGCTGCGCCGGGGGACCCCGCAGGTCGCCATGGGACTGTTCAACTGGTCGATCACGTACGTCGTGGTGCTGTTCGGTGCCATGGCCGCGGATCGGCTGCTCTGATGGATCAGCGGGCAGTAGGGATGCCCTCCGGGTCAACCTCGGTGCGACCGGCACCCGGACACGCTGTACAGTTCGGGGCTGGATCAGGCCCCCTGGCCGTCGCGCGAACGGATCTCGCCGTACGGTCATATCGAACGGACAAACTGCGCCCCGTCACCGAATTCGTATGACCGTGACCGAGACCCACGCTCCCGTTCCGGACGAGCACGTCCTGCCGGCGTCGCTGGGTGCAGCACCCTCCGGGGGTTTGGCCGGGCTGCTGTCCAGCGGCGACCACAAGACAGTGGGACGGATGTGGATCATGGTCTCGCTGCTGCTCGGCGGCTTCGTGCTCGTGTGCGGGCTGTTGCTGCATCTCGAGCGAACCTCCCTGCCGGGTATCGACGTCTTTGCGGGAACCGAGTCCTTCTGGCAGGTCTTCACGCTCCACCGGGTCGGGCTGGTCTTCCTGTTCGCGGTGCCGCTATGGATCGGACTCGCCACGTACATGGTCCCGCTGCAGATCGGTGCCCGCGGCGTGGCCTTCCCGCGGGCCGCGGCGTCGGCCTTCTGGGTCTGGCTCACCGGGGCGGGCATCCTCATCGCATCCTGGGCGATCGACGGGGGACTGGTCGCCGGGGGCGAGCAGCGGGCGGTGGAGTTGTCGTTGCTCTCCTTCGCGATGGTGGTCGTCGCCCAGCTGGCGGCGGTGGCGGTGCTCCTCACCACCATGTTCACCCAGCGGCCGCGGGGCATGAGCCTCGAGCGGATGCCGATCTTCTCCTGGTCCGTGCTGGTGGCGGGCGCCGTCTGGCTGCTGAGCCTGCCGGTGCTGGTGGCCAACCTCGTGATCATGTGGGTCGACCTGCGTGGCCCGAGTGCGGCTCGCTACGGAGCCGGTCAGAACCTGTTCGAGCAGGTCTCGTGGGTGTTCGAGCAGCCGCAGGTGTTCGTCTTCGCCATTCCCGCCATCGGAGTCGTGGGAGAGATCCTGCCGGTTGCCTTCGGCACCCCGCAGCGGCGCTGGGGCGTCATGCTCTCGCTCGTCGGTCTGGTCGGGGTGTTCAGCTTCGGCGCCGATCTGCAACGCTTCTTCAGCCCGACGGCACGGACGACGCCGCTGTACGTCACCGGTGGCATTGCCCTGGCGCTCCTCGTCGTGGCCCTGCTCGGAGGTTGGGCCGATCTCGGACGCAGCGGGCGGCGGCTTCCCCGCCCCAGCGGGCATCTCGCCCTGGCCCTGTCGACGCTCGGTGTCCTCGTGTTCGCGGCGGTCGTGGGCTTCATCCGCGTGCTGGGCGGGGCGGTCGGGTTCCTGCGAAGTTTCGCCCGGCACAACGAGTCCTGGCAGAGTGACCTGGATAGTGCCCTGGCGCCCCTCGACGATCTGCGGGGAACCACGGCCGGCGCCGGCCTGCTGGACCTCGTCGTGATGGCAGCCGTCTTGGGCGCCGTAGCGGGGCTGTTCTACTGGAGCCCCAAGATCTTCGGCCGCAAGGCATCGCACGCCGCTGGATTCGGCGTGGCGGGGATCCTCGGCGCCGGAGGCGTGCTTGTTGGGTTGATGGGTCTCGTGGCCGGCTTCTTCGGGCAGCCGGACCGCCCCAGTCAGAACTTCTCCTCGGTGGGCGCCGAGGTTGCCGCAGTCCTCGGCGCCGTCGGCGTGATCGGGATCCTGCTCGGCTTGGGCATCGTGATGATCGTGACGGTGCGCGGTGCGGCCGAACTGGGGAGGGGTGCGTCGACGGTTCCCGACCCGTGGGGCGGGCACACCCTCGAATGGGTTGCCGCCTCGCCGCCGCCCGCGGACAACTTCGCCGATCGACCGGTCACGCCGGTGCGGTCGGCCCATCCGCTCTGGGACACGCCCGCTCCGGGCGGGGCCGACGCTGTGCGGGGTGCTCCGTGAGTGACGTGACCCTGGAGACGACCGAGGCCGTTGCGCCGGCGATCGTGCCGCGCCGGCGGACCCTCCAGGTGGGGACCGGGTTCGCGGCGGCCGCAGTGCTCATGTACTTCGGTGGGCTGCTGGGGGTCTATTTCTCCGAGCGGGCCGACTTCCTGCGTGCGAACCCCGGCCAATCGTGGATACCCGCGGGCGCCCGTGTCGAACTGACGGCGCCCACGGTGATGGCCTGGACGCTGCTGCTGAGCGTGGTGACGATGCAGTGGGCCGTCCACGCCACTGCCCGCGACGACCGCCGGCACACGCTGATGGCGTTGCTGGTCACGGCGATGTTCGGCGTTGCAGTGATCAACCAGACCGCCTTCCAGTACGGGCAGATGGGATTGACCATCGACGGCGGCAGCCTGGCGGCGCCGCTGATCTACACGATCTCGGGAAGCCACCTCGCTCTGGTCGTCGTGGCACTCGTCTACGTGTTCATCATGGCGGTGCGCACACTGACCGCGCCGCGGACCAGCGTCCATCTCGATGGGATGTCCGCGGCAGCGGTGCTGTGGCACGTGATGGTGTTCGAGTACCTGGTCATCTGGGTCGGACTCTTCGTGACGAGATGATGCGCCCTCTCCCTCGCCTCGCCGGCTCGCCACCCACCCCGGTTGGGAGGGCCGCGGCATGCTGACCCCCGGCTTCAAGCTCTTCTTCGGCTTCGGCGCCCTCGCCGCCGTGGGTGCCATCGTGTACGGGATCGCCACGGGTGATCCCGCCGGCGCCGACTACATCGGCGTCGTGGATCGGGACGCCTGGAAGGGCGTGATCAGCCTGGGATGGCGGGGAGGTATCGGGGAGCACACCGGCTTCATCGTGCTGGTCTTCGCTGCCCTGGTCAGCGGCGGTCTGGGCTGCATGCTGGTGGCGTTCCGTGACGCCGATGCCGAGTCCGTGGGCGAACTCGCCCCGAGCGGTGAGACCCCGCCGACGGTCGCGCCGAGTGAGCCCTCCTACTGGCCGGTGCTGTCGGCCTTCGCCGTGGCGGTGGCGGTGATCGGACTGGTCACCCACGCGGCCATCTTCGTGATCGGCCTCATCCTGGCGGGCGTGGTGGCCTTCGAGTGGATGATCAGCGCCTGGGCGGATCGCGCCACCGGTGACGCCGGCGTGAACAGGGCGCTGCGCAACCGGCTCATGAATCCCATCGAGATTCCCGTTCTGGGCGCCGCCGGTGTCGCCATTCTGGTCGTCGGCGGTTCGCGCGTCCTGCTGGCGGTGAGTGAGTTCAGCGCGGTCTGGATCGCCGCCGGCGTCGCCACGGTGATCCTGCTGGTGTCGATGCTGTTCGCGGCCCGGCCGCGGATCGGGAAGTCGGTCATTGCCACGGTGCTGGCCTTCGCCGCCGTGGCGGTCGTAGCCGCAGGGATCGTGGCCACCGCCGCAGGTTCGTACGACCACGGCGGTGGTGAGGGGCATGGCTCCGACGATGCGGTCGAGAGCCACGAGGGTGGCGAGTGATGGGCACCGGCGGCATCGGGCGCTTGCGCCGGCACGGTGGTCGAGCGTTGCGACGGCTCTGGTTGATCCTGATCGCCGCGGCCGTGGCGCCGGCCGTGGCGGGGTGTGCCGACGAGCACCCCCTGGACACACTCACGGAGGCCGGCCCCGCTGCGCAGGAGATCAACGACCTGTTCTTCCCGGTCCTCGGGGTGGCCATCATCGTCTTCTTCCTGGTGCAGGGCGTCATCATCTACCTGGCCGTTCGCTACCGCGCCCGCCGCCGTACGGCTGCGGCAGCCGCCGGGACGGACGGCAGAGAAGACGACGACCTCTACGGGGACGAGGAATACCCCGAGCAGGTGCACGGCAATCTTCGGCTCGAACTGGCCTGGACCATCATCCCCACCATCCTGCTGACCGTGATCTCCGTGTTCACGCTGATCTCCCTCGTCCAGCTGAACAAGGTGTCGGCGGCCGAGGATGATCTCCGGGTGACCGTCGTGGGTCAGCAGTGGTGGTGGGAGTTCCAGTACCACCTGGACGGGGACACCTCGACGTCGCCCGACATCGTGACGGCCAACGAGCTGGTGATCCCCGTGAGCCAGCAGGTACCGCTGGAGATCACCTCTCGCGACGTCATCCACTCGTTCTGGATCCCGCGCCTGAACGGCAAGCGCGACGCCGTGCCGGGGCGCACCCACCCGTGGGTACTCGAGGCCGACGAGACGGGTCGCTTCATGGGCCAGTGCACCGAGTTCTGCGGGCTGTCGCACGCCTACATGCGCATGTACACCGTCGTGCTGAGCGCGGCGGAGTGGAGCGAGTGGGTCGAGGGGCAACTGGTCGACGCGGCGCCGCTGGAGCCCGGTGAGCCGGGCTACGAGGGCCAGGAGATCTTCCTGGTGAACTGCGCCAACTGTCACGTCGTCAACGGGGTGACCGACGCGAACCTCGATGGCGTCGTGGACCGCACCGACGACTACGCCGGCGCGAACACCATCACCTCCGCGCTCGTGTCCGGCGCCGCCCCGAACCTCACGCACGTGGCGAGCCGTACGACGTTCGCGGGCTCGATCTTCGACCTCTACGAGGACCGAGCCGAGCGGATCCCCTACCTCGAGGTGGCCGAGCGGGGCTACTTGAACCGCGGAGACCTCGAGGCGTGGATCCGCAACGCCCCGGAACGGAAGGCCAACGATGCCGACGGGGCTCGCGGCATGACCGCGTTCCCGGGCCTCACCGACGGCGACATCGACGCGCTCGTCGAATACCTGACGACCCTGCGATAGACAGGGTGCGCCAGCAGCGGGAACGATCCGAGCCGAGACCGACAGCGAGACATCCAGAGAGACCCCGGCAAGCACCATGACCACCACCTCCGATCCTCCGCTGCAGCTCACAGCAGGCGGGCAGCTGGTACGGCCCTCGACGTCGCTCGGCGTCCTGTCCCGGCCGGCGGGCGAGGTGGGCTGGAAGAGTTGGCTGTTCACCGTCGATCACAAGCGCATCGGCATCATGTACGGCGCCGCCGCCCTGCTGTTCCTGGTGATCGGCGGCATCGAAGCCCTGCTCATCCGGCTGCAACTGGCCGTCCCGGGCGGCAATGTGCTCAGCGAGGACGCCTACAACCAGGTCTTCACGATGCACGGCGTGACGATGGTCTTCCTGGTGATCATGCCGATGGCGGCCGCCTTCGCGAATTACCTGCTCCCGCTGCAGATCGGCGCCCGTGACGTGGCCTTCCCTCGCCTCAATGCCTTCAGCCTGTGGTGCTTCCTGGCCGGGGGGATCTTCCTGAACACGTCGTGGCTGCTGGGCGGGGCGCCCGACGGTGGTTGGTTCGGCTACGCCCCCAACAGCGGTCTGGTGTTTTCACCGAGCCACGGCATGGACTTCTACGCCTTGGGTCTGCAGATGACCGGTATCGCCTCGCTGGTCAGCGCCATCAACCTCATCGTCACCGTGCTCAACATGCGAGCGCCCGGAATGACCCTGTGGCGCATGCCTGTCCTCACCTGGATGCTCCTGGTCGTGCAGTTCCTGCTGCTGTTCGCCATTCCCGTGATCACGGTGGCGCTGTTCCTGTTGAGCTTCGACCGGCTCTTCGGCGCCAACTTCTTCAACGTGGCGGCCGGCGCCGATCCGCTGCTGTGGCAGCACCTGTTCTGGATCTTCGGTCACCCCGAGGTGTACATCCTCATCCTGCCTGCATTCGGCATCATGTCCGAGGTCATCCCCGTCTTCAGCCGCAAGCCCATCTTCGGGTATCCGTTCATGGTGTTCTCCGGCATTGCCATCGGCTTCATGGGCTGGGGCGTGTGGGCTCACCACATGTTCACATCCGGGATGGGGCCGGTGTCGGTGGCGGCCTTCTCGCTTTCCACGATGTTCATCGCCGTCCCCACCGGTGTGAAGATCCTCAATTGGTTGGCCACCATGTGGGGGGGCCGGATCCGGTTCACCACGGCGATGCTGTACTCCGTCGGGGCGGTGGCGATGTTCACCATCGGCGGGCTCTCCGGTGTCACCCATGCCGTTTCACCAGCCGACACGCAGCAAACTGACACCTACTACATCGTTGCCCACTTCCATTACGTGATCTTCGGCGGTTCCCTGATGGGAATACTGTCGGGTCTCTACTTCTGGTGGCCGAAGGCGTTCGGCTACAAGCTGAACGAGCGCTTGGGCAAGATCGGGTTCTGGGTGCTGCTCATCGGCTTCAACCTGACGTTCGGGCCGATGCACATACTCGGTCTTCAGGGCATGTCGCGTCGCATCCACAGCTATGCGGCCGACTCTGGATTCAACCTGTGGAACGCCGTGGCGACCGCCGGTTCTTTCGTCATCGCCGTCGGCGTGGCCATGTTGTTCTGGAACATCGGGCTCAGCAGGCGTCGTGCCCGCGGGGCACCGCCGGTGGGTCCGGATCCCTGGGACGCGCGCGGTCTCGAATGGATGACGGCGTCACCGGTCCCCACGCACAACTTCGACCGCGAGATCCACGTGACTCGCCAGGACGAGTTCTGGCATCGCAAGTGGGGCCACGACGAGGGTGGCAAGGTGGTGCGCATCGCCCCGACCGCGGAGGTGGCGCACGACGGCAGCGCCAAGGGCGTGCATCTACCCTCCCCGTCGTACTGGCCGGTGGTTGTGGCGCTCGGGCTGCCGTTCGTGGCGTACGGCCTCATCTACAACCTCTGGATCACCGGCGTCGGCGCTCTCCTGATCCTGGGTGGTCTGTACGCCTGGGTCTTCGAGCCGCCCGACGACCCCGAGGGTCACGCGCACGACGATCACCACGAGGCGGATCCCACCGGCGACGCCGGCAACGGTGCCGGGGGAGGAGGATCGCCGGGCGACGACGCGGGAGGATCGCCCGACGGTGACCCCAGGCGCCAGCTGGCCGCCGCGGGCGCCTCGGTAGGTCCGGTCGCGGAGGCATCCGGGGAGCAGTCATGACCGACATCGCAACCCCCGAGGCGGACGTGAACGCGCCGGCGACCGGCGACCACGGAGCCGCCGCGCATCCGCCGACGACCACGGGCCTGACGCACAACAAGCTGGCCATGTGGCTGTTCCTCGGCTCGGAGTGCCTGCTGTTCGGTGCTCTCATCGCCACCTACATGTTCGCCAAGTCCCGGCTGCCGGCCGGCGAGTTGGGGCCGCTGGACGTCTTCGACATCCCGTTCACGTCGGTGAGTTCGTTCGTGCTGCTGATGAGCTCGCTGACGATGGTGCTGGCGCTGTCGGCCCTCAACCGGGGCGAGGAGCGGGGCTTCCGTGTCTGGATCGTCGCAACCGCGCTCCTCGGTGGCACGTTCATCGCCGGGCAGGTCTACGAGTTCACGGTCTTCTACAACCTCGGGCTCGGATACACCACGAACATCTTCGGGTCCGCCTTCTATACCCTCACCGGTTTCCACGGCGCCCACGTCACCATCGGTATCGTCATGCTGATGTCGATGCTCGTGTCGAGCCTCCGCGGCCGCCTCAGCCCCAGGAATACCGAGACCGTCGAGCTCATCGGCCTGTACTGGCACTTCGTCGACATCGTGTGGATCCTGATCTTCACGATCATCTACCTGTTCCCGCAGTAGGGAAGGTGCCCGTTCCATGACGCAGACTCCCCCTGTCCCGACCGAGGCTCCCGAGGAGGCCCGGTCGCCCGCCGGCGGTGACTCCGGCGGCGACGCGCACACCGAGCACCACGAGCACCCGTCGGACCGCCAATACGTCAAGATCGCCCTCCTCCTCGGCGGCCTGACCGCGCTCGAGGTCTTCACCTACTTCGAGTCGGTACACCACCTCGGCGACGCGGCGCTGTACGCGCTGCTCGTCGTGCTGATGGTCCTCAAGTTCATCTACGTCGCCGCCTGGTTCATGCACCTCAAGTTCGACTCGGTCCTGTTGCGGCGAGTCTTCGTGGCGGGCATCGTGCTGGCTCTGGGGGTCTACCTGGTCATGTTGACGGCGTTCCGCATCTGGGGAGCTTGATCCCGGCGTCCGGGGTGGGCGATGGGGGACTTCGTCGACTACGACCTGTGGCGCTGGACGCCGCACCCGGAGGTGTGGCTGATCGTTCTGGTGGCGCTGGGCGTCGGGGTGTACGTCGTCAGGGGGTTGGCTCGGGCGGCGGGTGAGAAGGTCCAGCGTCGCCACAAGGGCTTCTACCTGCTTGCGGTGGGGCTGCTCTGGCTCGCCAGCGACTGGCCCGTGCACGACATCTCCGAGGAGCACCTCTACTCGGTGCACATGGTGCAGCATCTGCTGATAACGCTGGTGGTGCCGCCGCTGCTGCTTCTCGCCACGCCGGAATGGCTCGCCCGGCGGGTCGTCGACCCCGCCCGGCCGCTGGCGCGGCGCCTGCTCCGCCCGATCGTCGTGGGCGTCACGTTCAACGTGGTCGTGGCGATCACGCACATCCCGTGGGTCGTGAACACGAGCGCCACCAACGGCGTCTTCCACTACACGGCGCACCTGCTGCTGTTCGTGACGGCGATCGCCATGTGGCTGCCGGTGTGCGGACCGTTTCCCGAGTTGCGGCTGCAGCCCCTCGCCAAGATGTTCTACCTGTTCGCCATGTCGGTACTGCCGACGGTCCCTGCGGGGTTCCTGACCTTCGCTCAGACCACCCTCTACGAGGCCTACGACACGCCGCTGCGGCTCTGGGGAGTGACGGTGGCCAACGACCAGCAGATGGCGGGTCTCATCATGAAGATCGTCGGTGGCGTGTACCTGTGGACGATCATCGCCGGGATCTTCTTCCGCTGGTCGGCCCGCCAGCGGGCAGCCGAGCGCTCCGGCCGGACCGGTGGCGTGGAGCCCGAGGGTGGTTCGATCCCGCAGCCCGTGCCCGCAGCACCGGAGACGCTCACGTACTCCGAGGTGGTCGAGGCCTTCGAGCGGGCCGGCGATCCGCCCGCCGAGCGGGAGTGACGTCGAGGCACTGCGGGCGGCGCGGCCCGGGTGGGCCCGCCGGTGCCGTGTCCGGCTCTCGCCTCCGTCATCGATCCGGCCCCGGCGTCCCCCACCCTCGTGGGGTTTGCAGGGGCTCGCAGCGCTGTGCGGGTTGAGCCGCCCTGGGCTGTTACCTATGGTGGATCCGGGTGTTCCGAGACGGTCGGGCACCCGTCTACGCCCAACGAGCGAGGAGCCCGATCCGTTGTGAGTTCCCAGAATGGCTTCCTGGCGGATCTCGAGGAGTCGGTCGTCGACGTCAACCGGGCGATTCCCCTGCCACCGGCGTGCTACGTGACCGAGGAGTTTCTCGCCTTCGAGCGGCAGGCCATCTTCGATCGGGACTGGGTCTGCGTCGGCCATGAGGGGCAGATTCCGAACGTCGGCGACTACTTCACGGTGAAGCTGTTCGACGATCCGCTTCTGGCCGTGCGTGGGACGGATGGGCAGGTTCGTGTTCTCTCGGCGGTCTGCCGGCACCGCGGCATGATCGTCGCCGAGGGGAGTGGCAACGGCTCCAACTTCCGTTGCCCCTACCACTTCTGGGTCTACGGGCTCGACGGTCAACTCCTCGGCGCGCCGGCGATGGAGCAGCGCGCCGACTTCGACAAGTCGTGCCTCGGCCTTCCCCGACTGAAGAGTGAGATCTGGAACGGTTTTGTCTTCATCACGTTCAATGACGAGGCGCCGGAACTGGCACCCACGCTCGGTGGCCTCGAAGGGATCCTCCGCAACTACCACCTCGAAGAGACGGTCTGGGTCGACGGTGGGGTCTTCGAGGACCTGCCCTGGAACTGGAAGGTGATGCTGGAGAACTTCGTCGACGGGTATCACAACAACCGGCTGCACAGCGGGATCGGCGACGTGATGCCGTGCAGCGACGCCACGTTCGTGCCGTTCGACGAGGAGCGGGACAACCACGTCTCGCGCTCCAACCGCATCCTCCAGCGCGACGCCTCGTTCAACCTGACTCGGGAACCGTTGTTCCCGGTGTTCCCGCATCTTTCCGAGGAGGACCGCTGGCACTGGAACTTCGCGCTCGTGCCCCCGACTCTGGCGCTGGCGATCGTGCCCGATCAGGTTGCGTACTTCACTGTCTTCCCCACCGGGGCGAACAGCATATCGATCCAGATCGGCTACCTCTTCCACCCCAGGGTTGTGGAGATGCCGATGTTCGATGCTCTCTTCGCGCAGGCCAAGGCCGACGTCGACAACTTCAACGGCGCCGACATCCATGCCGACACCATGGTTCAGCAAGGATTGCGCTCACGTTTCGCGCCCCGAGGCCCCTACTCGTGGCAGGAGGCGACGCTGCAGCAGATCAACCGCTGGCTGGTGAAGCGCTACCGCGAGCACTCCCGGCGCGATCCCGTCGCCGCCCGCGTCGCCGGCGTGTAGCCCCTTCCGGGGGAGGCCATGGCACCGACGGACGGATTGGAGATCGTTCCGGCGACTCGCGGCCAAGGGTGGTGTGTCGCGGCGGGTGAACGCGTGGCGATATTCACTTCGAGCATCGAGGAGGTTCGGGATCGGCTCGGACGCGTGGGTGAGGCCGGAGCGACCGATCTGATCATGAGCCCACTCGAGCGGCCCGACGGGCACCTCGAGGAACCGTCGTAGCTACTGTGACCCGCGTCAGGAGACTGCGATGACCCACTCGAACGCCCTGCACTCCGCCGTCGGGTCGTGCCCGATCCCACTCGGCGAGTTCGAGCGTTCCACGGGTGATGTCAACGAGGCGGTGGGTCTGCCGCCGACGGTGTACACCGATCCCGCCTTCTTTGCCTTCGAGCGTCGCGCGGTGTTCGGGAGTGAGTGGCTGTGCGTCGGCCGCACCGAGCAGATTCCCGAGGTGGGCGACTACTTCACCGTGACGCTCGCGGGCACCGAGCCCGTCATCGTGGTCCGGGAGCCGGGCGGAACGGTCAACGTGATGTCGTCGGTCTGCCGGCACCGCGGCATGTGCATCACCGCGCCGCCGGAGCGTCCGCGAGAGGAGTGGTTCGCGCCCATACCGCAGGTCTCCGGCTCGGCCCGGACGTTCCGCTGTCCCTACCACTGGTGGACGTACGACCTCGACGGGAGGCTGGTGGGTGCGCCGTCCATGGAGCGCAGACGGGGCTTCGACAAGGCCGACCACGGCCTCCCGCGACTGCGAACCGAGATCTGGCGCGGCTTCATCTTCGCGAACCTCGACGACGAAGCCCCGGCGCTGGGCCCCAGGATGTCGAAGATCGACGACCTGCTGGAGCCGTACGGATTGGACGACTGGGCGACGACTCCGGTGGACACCCACGAGGGGGTGCCCTTCAACTGGAAGATCATGGCTGAGAACTTCATGGAGTCGTACCACAACTACGGCCTTCACAACAGGCTGCTGGAGAAGCGGGAGTACGGCGAGGGTGCGGCCGCCGACGGCGGGTACCAGCCACCGTACGAGCAGGGCGACGGGGTGATCGTCCACTGCGGCGTCGCCCCGGAGATCGATCCTGCCGTCAACCCAACCCAACGAGGTTTGTTCGCTCCCGTTGCGGAACTGACCATGGAGCAGAGGAGGCAGCTCATCTTCGCGTTCGTCCCGCCGACGCTCCTGGTCGGGGTCTTTCCGGACTCGGGTTTCTGGTTCACGGTGCAGCCGGAGACGGTGAACAGCCACACGCTCTCGATGGGTTACTTCTTCCCACGCCCCACCGTTGAACAGAAACTGTTCCCGGCTCTCCTCGACCTGTACGACGCGGCGATCCAGCAGTTCAACAGTCAGGATCTGCCCGCGAATCTGGCACTCCAAGTGAGCATGGAGTCGCAATTCGCGCCACGCGGACCGCTCTCCCACCTGGACGCGTTCCTTCCCAAGTTCAACGCGTGGCTCCTCGAGCGCTACCGCATCGCCGACGGCGGGAGGAGCAACGGGTGAGCAGCCCGACGGCGACTCCGAGCTGAGACCTCGCCCGGAGCGCCGCCTCCGCATGCGATCCGATGGCTCTGGGCGGCGCCCCGGTACGGTTTTGTGGTGCTCGACGTTCGCCTGCTGCGCAACGAGATGGAGCGCGTGCGCGCCGGCGTCGCCTCCCGCGGTGACGACACCGCGCCGCTGACCGAGGCGCTCAACCTCGACGTGCGGCGCCGGCACCTGCTGGCACGCCGCGACGAGCTTCGGCACGAGGTGAAGCAGCTCTCGGCCCAGATCGGGCAGCTGTACCGGGACGGTCGCCGCGACGAGGCTGTCGAGTCCACGGAGCGCAGCCGGATGCTCGGAGACGAGACCCGGGCGGTGGCGGCACAGGCCGACGAGTTGGGCGGGCGCCTCGAGGAGCTGCTGATGCTGGTGGCGAACGTGCCTGCCGAGGACTGCCCGGTCGGCGCAGGGGCGGACGACAACCGGGTCCTGCGCGTCGAGAACTTCACCCCCGGCGGCTACGGGGCGCACCAGCGCGTTCCCCACTGGGACTTCGCCGGCGAGATGGGCCTTCTGGACATCGAGCGCGCCACCAAGCTCTCCGGCGCCATGTTCGCCATGTTCCGGCGCGAGGGCTCCATGCTGGCCCGCGCCCTGGTGCAATTCGCTCTGGATCGCAACGCCGACCTCTACGAGGAGGTTCGCCCCCCCACGCTCGTCCACACCGACACGATGACCAGCACAGGCCACCTGCCCCGCTTCGCCGACGACGCCTACCACCTCGAACGTGACGGCCTCTGGGCGATCCCCACTGCCGAGGTGCCGCTCACGTCCCTGTGCAGCGACGAGGTGCTTGCCGAGGCCGACCTCCCGATGCGCCTCATGGCCCACACCTCCTGCTTCCGGCGCGAGGCCGGTGCGGCGGGCCGCGACACCCGCGGCCTGCTGCGCGTGCACGAGTTCGACAAGGTCGAGATCCTGGCCTACGCCACCCCCGAGCAGGCTCCGGCGATGCACACCGAGTTGCTTCAGCGGGCGGAGGGAGCGGTGGCGGACCTGGGTCTGGCCTACCGGATCGTGGACATCTGCACCGGCGACCTGGGGGGCTCGGCCGCCCGGACCTTCGACATCGAGGTCTACTCCCCCGGCACGGACCGCTGGCTGGAGTGCTCGTCGGTGTCCTGGTTCAGCGACTACCAGGCCCGACGGGCCAACGTCCGCTATCGCCCTGCCGGCGGGCGGGGGACCCGCCTCGTGCATACCCTGAACGGCTCGGCACTGGCGGTGCCGCGGGTGTGGGCGGCGCTCACCGAGACGTGGCGTCGATCCGACGGCTCCATCGAGGTGCCGCCCCCGCTGCGGCCGTACATGCGCGGCGTCGAGGTGATCCGGTGACCGGAGCGACGGGCGCCTCGGGGGTGGCCGGATTGCAGGACACCGACGGTGCTGCAGGCGAGCGATAGCCCGGACTCCCCCGAGAGCGGATCAGGGGGGCGGTCACGCGCCGCGCGTGAACCCACCGGGCGGAACCCCGCCGCGGACTCCATCCGGCACCTGCCTGTCCTGATCCCGCCCCCGGAGGTTCCCCCCGACATCGACGGTGCGGATCATCCGGTGCGCGCGGTGACCCGGGGGGTGGCGGCCGACGAGACGTTCTGGACGCCCGTCGAGGCGGCCGAGATGACCGAGAGATTCGACGAGTTGGCGCCGGACTGGGAGAACCGCCTGCGTCCCGAGGAGTTCGTCGGGCTTGCCGACGCCTGCGAGCGCGGCCACCTCGACCGCTCGGCGCTCTGCCTGGAGGTGGGCTCGGGCACCGGATTCGGCACCGTGCACCTCGCCGCGCACTTCCGGCAGGTGATTGCGATGGACCTGTCGGCGGGCATGCTGGCGCTGGCGCCGCCGGCCCTGGCGCCGCGGGTGCGGGCCGACGGCGCCGGCCTGCCGCTTGCCGACGACTCGGTGGACGTCGTGGCGCTGATCAACATGTTGCTGTTCCCCTCCGCGGTCGACCGCGTGCTGCGGCCCGACGGGGCCGTCCTCTGGTTCAACACCCTCGGGGTGCGCACGCCCATCCACCTGCCGGCCGGAGAGGTGGCCGAGGCGCTGCCCGGTCGCTGGACCGGTGTCGCCAGCGAGGCGCTCTGGGCCACGTGGTGCGTGCTACGCCGGGAGGCCGACCAGGGTTGAGTGAGGGCGCTGCCGCGGGAAATCGGAACCTCGGTCCTCAGGGAACCGCGTCGGGCGCCGGAGCCGATCGCCGAAGCAATCGCAGGAGCCTCTGCGACAGCAGCACCAGGCGTCCCAGACCCAGCCCGATTTCCCGCCACTTGAACCGGATCAGGACGACTGCGGCGACTGCGGCGCACAGTTCGAAGAGCACCGCCCAGCGCAGCGGATCGGACCAGTTGGCGACCCGCTCGGGGATGTCGGCGATCGTGCGCACGACGGGCAGCACGAAGAGGTCGAACCGGTAGTAGGCGCCCTCGACGGCCAGCCAGAGCACCCCGAACGCGGCGGTGGCGATGCGGGCGTTGCGCGGCTGCATGCTGGGGCGCAACGCCGCCAGCAGGATCCCCAACACGAGGTAGCCCGCGGCCACCGCCAGACGTGACGGTCCGGCCGAGGCGGCCCACGAGCTGAGCGCGCCCTGTGCATCCAGGGAGAGGTCCACGAGGACGTTGCCGGCGAGGTTGCCGCGCAGCACCTGCACTTCCCACCAGCCGTAGAGGGCCAGGAAGGCGCCGACGACCACGAGGAACCCGCCGGAGATGCGGTTGACGTGCGGCAGGATGCGGCGCATCTTGGCGATCACCTCGGTGCGGGCGACCGCCATGGCCAGCGTCAGCACCAGGATCACGGCGCACAGGCCACCGCCGTAGGCGATGAACACCAGCAGCCCGTCGAAGAAGTCCCGGCTGGAGAAGGCGCTGACCACCGTCCCGAAGAACACCGGCATGGTGCATCCCAGCGAGACGATGGCGTAGGACACCCCGAACAGGAAGATGGAGGACAGGCGGCGACTCTCGCCCCCGCGCTGCAGCCGCGGCAGGCGGATCCTGGGTTCGAAGCCCCGCAGCATCGCCATGCCCAGGACGCCCATGACGATCCCCAGCACGAACGTCACCCAGGCCACCCGGCTCTCGATGGCGCTGCGGCTCAGCACGGTCGAGGCGAGAGCGCCGATGGCGGCGAACACCGTCATGAATCCGGCGCAGAGGGTCAACCCCACGCGCAGACCCCGGAAGATGCTCTGCGCCGGGTGCAGCCGCTTGTCGCCCTCGACGCCCAGGAAGTACGAGAGGTAGGCGGGCATCATGGCGAAACCGCACGGGTTGAAGGCGGAGATGAACCCTGCCGACAGGGCCAGGCCCGCCAGCGTGGTGAGGCTGACGGTGTTCATGGCCGAGTGCTCACAGGTCCCTGCTCACGATCACACCCCCAAGTGCTCGGAGATGAGTCCCCGCAGGTCCTGCGCCCGCAGGCGCGACGAGATCATGGACACAATCATGCCCTCGGCGTCGACGAAGACGGTCGTCGGCATGCCGAAACCGCCGAATGCCTGGAAGATCGCCGAGTCGGGATCCTCCCCGAGCGGGTAGGTCACGCCGGTTCGTTCCGCCAGCTCGCGGGCCGCGCCCGGCTCGTCGCCCACGTTGATCCCCAGGAAGGCCACGTGAGGGCTGAGCTCCCGATGCACGGCCTCGAAGGCCGGCATCTCGACGATGCAGGGCGGGCACCAGGACGCCCAGAAGTTGATCACCGTGGGCGTGCCGGCGAAGTCGGCCGGGGAACCCTCCGACCCGTCGAAGTAGCGGAATCGCACATCGGGCACCTCCCGGCGCCCGTCGTCCGGGCCGTCGGCGGTGGCGGGAGCCGGTGCGGCAGCCTCGGTGGTGGCGACACCCGGTGGCTCCGGCGAAATCTCCGTTGTCGGTGTCGCGGCCGGTGTGGTGGTCGGCGGCGTGGGCGCAACCTCGGTGGGCGGAGCGGTTGGTGGAGCCGCGGCCGGCGTGGCACCGCCGGAGGCAGTCGGCGCGTCGACGGAGCCGCCGCAGCCCACCCCCACCAGGAGCGCCATGACCACCGCCGCGGCGAGAGATCGGAGGAATTGGCGAGCCCTGTCGACGGATCCCAAGGCTTCAGGCCGGGGAGAAGACGGTCTGGCCGTCGTGCTGCGTTGCGGCCAGTTCGCCGAGAACGCGGAGGTGTTCGAGGTGGGCAAACGTCTCGCTCTCGGCCATGTTCCCCCACGCACGCTCCGAGAAGAGCCTTTGCATGTACTGCGGGACCGTGGCTGCGCGCAGTTCCTCCGCTGCATTGCGGATGATGTTGAGCCGGTGCTCGTGGTGCCGCCTGATGGCCTTGGCCCTGCCGCTGAGGTCGTCGAACGGATGCCCGTGCGCCGGCAGCACCTTCGTGACCCCCTCGATGTCGTGCATGCGCTCCAGGGAGTCGAAGAAGCGGGCAAGCGGATCGGCGTGCGGGGTGAGCCCGCTGATGTGCGGCGTGATGGTCGGCAGCACGTGGTCGCCGGAGAGCATGAGTCCGTACTCCGGGTCGAACAGGCAGAGGTGGTCCTCGGTGTGCCCGGGCGTGTGGAGGCAGAGCCATTCGCGCCGGGCCAGTCGCACGACCTGCGTGTCGGTCACGGTGCGTGTGGGGCGGGGCGTGGCGAACCAGCGTGGATCGTCCCGCGCGATCTCCTGCCAGGTGCGCCACGCCTTCTCCGGCAACGGTTCCCGCTCGGTGCCCCAGGGGTTCCTTCGCAGCGTGAACCAGGGAGGGCGGCGCTCGTCGGGGGCGTCCTCCTCCGCGGTCGGGAGTTCGGTCGGTTCGGCGACCTCCGTCGACTCCCAGACCGGCCGGAACGTCTCGTGGGTGAGGATCTCCGCCCCGGCGAGGATGCGCAGCCGCTCGGCCCCGCCGAAGTGATCGAAGTGCGAGTGCGTGATGATGGCCGTGTGCACGTCGCCGACGGCGTACCCGGCGGAGCCGAGGCGCTGCTCGAGCGCCGCGAACGAGGCCGGGCTCGGCAGGCCGGGATCCACCACGGCGACGCCGCGCTCGTCGGTCAGCAGGTAGCAGTTGACGTGGCCGATCCCCGGCAGATTCACCGGAAGCTGTGTGCGGAGCACGCCGGGGGCGATCTCGGTGATCTCGGTGCCGGCCGGCTCCCGCTCCTGGCGAGGTGGTCTCGTTGGGGATGGCTCGGCCGGCGGCTGTCCGCTCACCGGGTCAACCTATCGCTGTCCCCGGTGGCTCGAACGGTCGTCGGCGGTCTCGCCGCCGGCAGGTGCGAACACGGCGCTTCGCCAGTACCTCAGTTCCTCGATGCTCTCGAGGATGTCGTCGAGCGCCCGGTGCCCCTTCTTCTTGCGAGGCTTCTTCCCGGCGACGGCGGGGTACCAGCGCACGGCCAGTTCCTTGATGGAGGACACGTCCACGACGTGGTAGTGGAGGTGGTGCTCGATCTCCGGCAGCCACCGGTTCAGGAATCGCCGGTCCATGCCGATGGAGTTGCCGCAGAGCGGGACCGTCCCCGCCTCGGGTACGTGCCGGCGGATGAAGTCGAGGGTTTGCCGCTGCGCCTCCTCGAGGCTCAGCGTCGACAGGCGCACCTCGTCGGTGAGCCCGCTCTCGTGGTGCATCTTGCTGACCACGTCGCCCATCAGGCTCAGGACCTCCGGCGGCTGGTGGATCACCAACTCGAGGCTGTCGCCGACGAGGTTGAGGTCGTCATCGGTGATGACCGTGGCGATCTCCAGAACGTGATCGCGGTCGGCGTCGAGGCCGGTCATCTCGAGGTCGATCCATACGAGCACGATCGGGATGCTAGCGAGGCGAGTCGACGACGGAATCGAGACCGATGTCCGGCGACGTCGATCCGCTCCCGGCTGAGGGCCGATCCGCTCCCGGCCTCGTGGGATCAAGCTGGGGACAATCCTGGGGAACAATTCGGAGCATCCTCTGGATCCCGCCAGAGATCGGCGATCCCGAACCACGTGTCGCAGGGCTGTCTTAGCCTGGATCCTCCGGTGGTGGGTTGGGTTCAAGGGCAGGGATCCACCGAAGTGACTCTCTGACCTGGGCAAATGGCTGTGAACACGAACGGCTGCGGGTTCGGATCGGGAGGCACTTCCTGTGAGTGTCCCATCCCGCCGGATTGACCGGTTCGGAGTGGTCCTCGTCACCTGCGGTTCTTGGTAGAGAAACCTGGGCTATACAACGAAAAAATGCACCAAGAAAGTCTGCGATCGGTGGATCCAGGCTTAGAGTCCCGCCATGGCTGTCACATTGCCCCTACAGCCTCGCGGCGCGCTGGTGGTCACGGTTCCGCTACAGCGCCTCGACGCTGACCTGTCACCTCCGGCCTACGCACGACCCGGCGACGCCGGGCTGGATCTGCGGGCCGCAGCGGATGCCGAACTGGCGGCCGGCGGCGGACGGGCGCTCGTTCCGACCGGCATCGCCGTCGCCATACCCGAGGGATACGCGGGTTTCGTGCAGCCGCGGAGCGGTCTGGCACGGGACCACGGCGTGACCTGCCTCAACACGCCGGGTCTCATCGACAGCGGCTACCGCGGCGAGGTGAAGGTTCTGCTGGTGAACACCGATCCTCACGAGCCGTTCATCGTTCGGCGCGGCGAGCGGATCGCTCAGTTGGTGATCCAGCCGGTGGCGGCCGTCACGCTGTGTGAGGTCGAGGCTCTGCCTCCGTCGGAGCGGGGAAGCGGGGGATTCGGCTCGACCGGACGGTGAGGTTCCCGTCTCGGCGGCATCGAGCCTCGCCGTGGATTCACCGGGCGAGCGGTGTTCCGCCCCTTCCTGGTTACCCGTCCGAGGTGGAGTGACCGGCAACGCCGCCGGAACTGATGGCGAGGCTCTGGCGGAACGGGGTGCCGGATTGCCACCGACCCCGGCGGCGGAGTTCCACGGTCACGGTGATCTCGGCCGGCGTGACGTCGTAGTGGATCAAGAGCCGGTCCTGCGGGCGCGAACGGGAGAGACCGGCATTGACGAGTTCCGCGCTTGCCGACGCGAGCTGTGCGGTCGCCGCGGTCGCGCCGTTGCGGCGTTGCAGGAGTTCCGTGGCCGCGGTCTGGGCCAGTGCAACCGACGCGGCTGACGCCGGCAGGCGCAGGCTGACGCGGTCGGGGGTGCGCGGGGCTCTACGCACAGGACTCCAGCGCCACGATCTCCGTCCGTCCGGCTCGGAAGCGGATGACCTCGCCTCCGGAGACGTCGAAGGCGATGCGGAAGGCGGCGTCGTTCGGATCGATCGGGACGAACGTGGCCAGCGTCCATCCGGCGAGATAGGGGTGATCCTCGACGACGAGTTTCTCCCCGAGGCGCGACCGGAGTTCACCCAGGTGCGTCCCCACGCCCAAGCCGGACTGCGTCCGCAGCAGGGGGGTGTCGATGTCCACCCGTTCCACGGTCCCGTGATAGACCCACAGTGCCACGCCGGGTGGCCCGTTGGCCGGTGTGACCACGTAGCAGTCCGCCCCACCGGCGGGCACGCCCGACCAGACGGTGCCCACCCGTTCGGCCGACTCCTCCGGCGACATGCCGAAGTAGACCGAGCCGATCCCGACCGTCGAAACCTTCGAACGTTCGTCGAAGGCAGACTCGGCGATGGTCGGCGTGCCCGTCGTGTCCGGGGCCGGGACGGTGTCCGCCTCCGGGGCCCCGTCGCCGCTCTCGCTGCCGGCGCCCGTAGCGGGGGGACCGGCCGCGGTCTCGCCGGCGGTTGCGGTGCCGGTGGGCCCGCCGTCTGTGCCGGCAGGTTCTCCTGCTGCGTCCGCAGGCTGCCCGCTGGGAGCCTCTGCGGCGGTCCCGGCGACGTCGGGCGCGGTCCCCTCACCGCCCTCGGTGGTTGGAGCGGCGCCGGACTCGCCCGCGCTGTCACCCGTCGCCGTCTCGCCGCCGCCCTCGGCTTCCGGTGCCTGCTCGTTCGCTTCGTCCGGGGTCGCGGCCTCTCCTCCGGCGCCGGAGGTCGTCGTCGTGCCGCTCGAGGGGCCTGACCGGCCGCTCAGCGACACGGCGTCCGGGGACTCCGAACTGATCGTGCAGGCGCCGACGAGAATCGCCAGAGCGGCCAAGGCGGCGCCCGCGGTGAACCCGCAGCGGCGGTCCCACGGCGGTCGCGCCCACCGACGGCGGCGCTCCCGGGGAGGTGTCATGGTTCCAGACTACGAGGCACCACCCAGCGCCCCGCGCACCTCGAAGAGGAGGTGGCCCACGGGTGCCCCCGGTGGGATTCGAACCCACGGTCCGCGGAATAGGTGTGCGATGCCTTGCCTGAGTTGGCTGCGGGGGCGCCTCGATATCGGGGGTGGGTGAGCGCGGGTGCCCCCGGTGGGATTCGAACCCACGGTCCGCGGAATAGGTGTGCGATGCCTTGCCTGAGTTGGCTGCGGGGGCGCCTCGATATCGGGGGTGGGTGAGCGCGGGTGCCCCCGGTGGGATTCGAACCCACGGTCCGCGGAATAGGTGTGCGATGCCTTGCCTGAGTTGGCTGCGGGGGCGCCTCGATATCGGGGGTGGGTGAGCGCGGGTGCCCCCGGTGGGATTCGAACCCACGGTCCGCGGATTAGGTGTGCGATGCCTTGCCTGAGTTGGCTGCGGGGGCGCCTCGATATCGGGGGTGGGTGAGCGCGGGTGCCCCCGGTGGGATTCGAACCCACGGTCCGCGGATTAAAAGTCCGATGCCTTGCCTGACTTGGCCACGGGGGCGCCTCGATTATCGCAGTCGAAAGCACTCCGGCAACGCGATCGGGCCACCGCCGGTCCCCCGGAGGCTCGGCCGCACCATCGCGGCGGTCTTCTCAGGGCGCCGCGGCTCCGCGGCCTGCCTCGACCGCCTCCGAGCTGTGCTTCTCGGCGTCGCCGACGGTGACCGTCTCACCGACGGTCACCGCACCGTCGGTGACGGTCACCCAGCGCCCGGAGAGGTTCGGCATGCGAGCCATCGTCAGGCCGGCCCGTACGGTGAGGTTGTGGATCACCCCGCCGTGGGTGATGACCAGTACCTCCGGGGTGCCCTGACGGTCCGCCGGCGCCGCCAGGTCACGCAGGGCGGCCTCCAGTCGTGGGGCCATGCGCTCGTCCGTCTCGTAGTCGTCGGGGCGGCGCCCGGCGCGCAGGTAGCCCGGCCAGTCCCGCTCGATCTCGTCGAGGGTCAGTCCCTGCCACGGTCCCGCGTACCGCTCGCGAAGGCGCGGCTCGGTGGTGATCGTGGTGATGCCGGCGCCTGCGGCGATGATCTCGGCGGACTGGCGGGCACGCCGCAGGTCCGAACTCACGAGCATCTCGAAAGTCGCCAGCAGCGGGCCGGCTTCGGCTGCGTGACGCCGGCCGCGCTCGGTGAGCGGCGTGTCGGCCTGGCCCTGCCAGCGCCCCTGGGCGTTCCATTCGCTCTCGGCGTGTCGCAGGAGCAGGAGTCGGGTCACGACTGGCGACGATACCGGCGAGCCGACTGCTCCGGCGGTGCCACCGGCGGCGGCGACTTCTACGCTCATGGTGTGCCGACCCTGCGACTCTTCGCTTCCGTGCGCCAGGCCGCCGGCGTCGCCACCGTCACCATTGGGGGCGCCACGGTGGGCGATGTGCTCGCCGCGGCCTCCGAACGGTTCGGGCCGGCTTTCGAGGAACAACTGCAGGCTTGCCGGATCTGGCGGAACGGGGAGCCCGCGGAGCGATCGGACCCGGTGGAGGCCGACGACGAGATCGCCGCGTTGCCGCCGGTCTCCGGCGGTGCCGGCGGCACCGGCCGCCTGGCGGTCATTTCGATGCACACGTCCCCGCTGGTCCAGCCGGGTTCCGGCGACAGCGGCGGGATGAACGTCTACGTGCGCGAACTCTCCGCGGCGCTCGCCCATCGCCAACTCGAGTGCTCGGTGTACGTGCGCCGGTTCCGGCACGATTTGCCCCCCGAGGTCCACGTGGAGCCGGGCCTGCGGGTTGTGCACGTCCCCGCAGGTCCTCCCGCGCTGGCGAAGGAGGAGCTCGCGGGCACACTGGACGCCTTTACCGAGGGGGTCCTTGCGGACATCCGGCGCACCGGGGGCATCGATGCCATCCATGCGCACTACTGGTTGTCCGGCGTCGCCGGTCACCGCATCAAGCACGCCCTCGACCGGCCCCTTGTGACAACGTTCCACACCCTGGCGAGGGTCAAGGAGGCTCTGGGGGAGGTGGAGTCACCGGGGCGCGCCCGTGCCGAGGAGGAGGTGGTGGCGTGCTCGGACGTGATCTGCGCCGCGGGACCGACGGAGGCCGAGCAACTCGTCCGCCTGTACGAAGCACCGGCCGACCGGGTCGAGATCGTCGCGCCGGGCGTCGAGCACGCCTTGTTCTCGCCCGGCGATCCCGAGGGCGCCCGGATGGCCCTGGGTCTCGGCCGTGAACCGGTCCTGCTGTTCGTCGGGCGGGTGCAGCCGCTGAAGGGGCTCGATCTGGCGGTGGAGACCCTGGGTGCTCTCGGTCCCCACGTGGGGAGCGTCCAACTCCTCGTCGTCGGGGGCCCGAGCGGGCAGCACGGTCGAACCGAACTGGCGCGCGTCCGCCGAATGGTGGCGTCCGCCGGGCTCGGCGAACGCGTGCGGTTCGTGGCCCCCCAGCCTCATCACCGTTTGGCGACCTACTACCGGGCTGCGGACGTGGTGCTGGTGCCGAGCCGGAGCGAGTCGTTCGGGTTGGTGGCGCTGGAGGCGGCGGCGTGCGGTGCCCCGGTGGTGGCGGCGGAGGTGGGAGGGCTCAAGGCGCTCGTTCGGGACGGGCGCACAGGTTATCTCGTGGCTGACCGCGATCGGGGAACGTGGGCGCGTCGCACCGAGGAGATCCTGGAGGACCCGCTGACGGCTGCAGCGATGGCGCTGGAGGCGGCCACCCGTGCCAGGGACTACTCGTGGGAGGCAACCGCCGAGTTGCTGTCCGGCTGCTACGACCGCCTGCGGCAGCGCCGGCTCGTGGAGTGCGTGGCCTGATGGGCCCCCGGCCGGCGTCGCCTGCCGAACTCGACGAGATAGAGCGACGGATCGATGCCTGGGCGACCCGGCAACTGGCCGAGGACAACTGCGTGGCCTCCGTCGAGCGCGCCGAGGCGCCTCTGCGCCGCTGGTACATCCGCGTCGTCGGCGAGGAGAAGGCCGTCTTCTCGATATGGCTGACCCTGCAGCAGCGCTCGCTGCACTTCGAGACCTATTTCGTTCCGGCGCCGGAGGAGAACCACGCCCGGCTCTACGAGTACTGCCTGCGGCGCAACCTCAGGTTGCGCGGCGCGCGCTTCGCCATCGGGGCGGAGGACGCCGTCTTCCTGGTGGGCGAGGTAGCGGCCATCGACACCGACGACGACCAACTCGACCGCATCCTGGGCACTCTCTACGAGGCCACCGAGCAATACTTCCGCCCGGCGATGCGTATCGGCTACGCCTCCCGTTTCCGCGGCTGAGCCGGCCGCCGATCGCCGCCGCCGCCGGCGCCGCGAGGAAAGGCGAGCGTCTCCCGGGCCATAGATTGAACAATAAGGAAATATCACAACTATCTTGACAAGACCGTAGTATTTCAGTATCTTTCCATATCAGCCACCAGGTAGGGGTACTCGGGCCGGCTCTTTCGGGGAAGCGGCCGGTCCGGTACCCCTCCGGGGCCGGGGGGATCCGGAGGCCGGGCTAGGGTGCGGGCGTGAGCTTCCGGCTGCAATTCATCGGCGGCGGCAAGATGGCCGACGCGCTCCTCGGGGGGCTCTGCGCCGAGGCGTGGGCGCAGCCGGCGGAGTTGGCGGTGGTGGAGACCTTCGCCGAGCGCCGAGCCGAACTGACTCGCCGCTACCCCGAGACGCTGGTGAGTGACGTGCCGCAGCCGGGTGTCGACGCCGTCCTGGCCGTCAAGCCCAACGACGCCGAGGCGGCCGCCGGTGCGCTGCGCGGCCTCGGCGTGCCGAGGGTGCTGTCGATCGCCGCCGGGGTCACGACGGCGTCGCTCGAGAGTTGGCTCGGAGCGGGGACCCGGGTGGTCCGCGCCATGCCGAACACGCCCGCACTCGTGGGCGCCGGCGTTTCCGCAGTGGCTCCCGGCGTCTCGGCGGTGGCCGGCGACGTGGCCTGGGCGACCGACGTGCTGAGCAGCGTCGGCGCCGTGGAGGTCACCTCCGAGCGGCATCTCGACGCCGTGACGGGGCTGTCGGGCTCCGGCCCGGCCTACGTCTTCCTCGTGGCGGAGGCCCTCATCGCCGCAGGCGTGGCGCAGGGCCTGGCACCGGACGTGGCGGACACCCTGGTGCGCGAGACCATCCGGGGCGCGGGCGAGCTGCTCGTCCGGGCCGACCGGCCGCCCGCCGAGTTGCGGGCGGATGTCACCTCGCCGGGCGGGACCACGGCGGAGGGGTTGCGGGTGCTGGAGGGGGCCGGGGTCCGCGCCGCCTTCGCTGCGGCTGTGGCTGCGGCCACGCGACGCTCCGTGGAGTTGGGCGCCTCCTGACGCCTCCTGAACGCCTCCGCCCTGGGTTCCCGAGGGTGGTGTGGTCATTGTGGTATGCGGGTGATTTGTTCAGTGTGTTCGGCCTGCGTACTGTGTGACCTGCGGAGTAGGGGGAGCAATGGACAAGGTACAACAGAGGCCCCGGTTCATGACCGTGGCAGAGGTGGCGGAGTTGATGCGCGTCTCGACGATGACGGTGTATCGCCTCATCAAGGCCGGCGATCTTCCCGCCGTCCGGTTCGGTAAGTCGTACCGGCTTGACGAGGCCGACGTGGACCGCTACCTGGCGAGCCAGTACACCCGGGCCGTCTGAAACCCTGCGCTACGGCACGGTCTCCTTCCTCTCCGACTATGGGCTGACCGACGAGTTCGTCGGTGTCGTCAAGTCGGTTGTCCTCTCGATCGCTCCCGACGTCCGGATCGTCGACATCACCCACGAGATCGACCGGTACGACATCCGCGGCGGCGGCCTCACCTTGGCGCGGGCGGCGCAGTATCTGAATCCCGGGGTCGTGCTCGCGGTGGTGGACCCCACCGTGGGCACCGACCGTCGACCCATCGCGGTGGAGGTGGGCGGCGGGTCGTCGGTCCTCGTGGGCCCCGACAACGGCTTGCTGGCGCCTGCGGTGGGCCTCGTGGGCGGCGCCACGCGGGCGGTGGAGTTGCGCAACGAGCAGTACCGGCTCGGCGGGTCCGCCTGCACCTTCGACGGTCGCGACATCTTCGGACCGGCAGCCGGCCACCTGGCCGCCGGGGTGCCGCTGACCGAGTTGGGTCCGCTGGTGGACCCGGCCGGCCTGGTGCCGGGCATCGTTGCCAACGCCGCGGTGCACCCGGACAGCGTCGAGGCGGAGGTCCTGTGGGTGGACCACTACGGGAACGTGCAGTTGAACGTCGGTCCCGACGACCTGGCACACCTGGACGACGCGATGACGTTGCGAACGACCGGCGAGCGGCGCTCGGTGAGGCGTGCCGCAACGTACGCGGCCATTGCGCCGGGCGAGATCGGCGTGGTGATCGACTCCTACGGCCTCGCGTCGCTGGCGCTGGATCGCCGTAACTGCGCGGCCGAACTCTCGCTCGAACCGGGATCGGCCGTGACGCTGAGTCGCCCGGAGGCGAACGATGCCGCAGACGGCGGCGGTACCGTGACGGTGCGTCTCGGCGGCCGCACAGGAGGCACCCGATGAGACACGGCACGAGCATCGTGATCGCCGTCCTGCTGATCGCCGTGCTGGTGGCCGGCGTCCTGCAGATCTTCTTCCTGGCGCGCTGAGCGCAACGGTCACGGCGCCACCGGTCCTCCGGCGGGAGGTTCTGGCTCGTGCACGACCCGCCGCGGTGGGCAGCGGCGGTGGACCTCGGACCCAGCCACATTGTGAATTAGAGAATTCTCACTAGCCTCACGTCATGCGCGCGGGCGCCTCTGACGGTGACGGTTACAACTCGATCCCGGCCGCCGCTGTGGCACGCCTGCCGATCTACCGGCGCGTCCTGCTGGAGTTGCTGTCCACCCGGGTCACGACCGTGTCCTCGACTCGCCTGGCGACCCTGGCGGGTGTGAACGCCGCCAAGGTCCGCAAGGATCTCTCCTATCTCGGCTCCTTCGGCATCCGCGGCGTGGGCTACAACGTCGAGCACCTGCTCTACGAGGTGAGCCGCGAACTGGGGCTCACGCACGACTGGCCCGTCCTCATTGCGGGTCTCGGCAATCTGGGCTCCGCGCTCGCCAACTACGGCGGCTTCGTGGAGAGAGGGTTCCCCGTGCGGGCGCTCGTGGACACCGACCCGTCGAAGGTCGGCCGGAGGGTGGCGGGTGTGCCGGTCCGGCATCTCGACGAGTTGGAGGCGATCGTGGCCGAGAGCCGGATTGCCATCGGCATCGTGGCCACGCCGGCGTCCGCCGCGCAGGACGTCGCCGACCGCATGGTGGCCGCCGGCATCGGCTCGATTCTGAATTTCGCCCCCGTCGTCGTCACGACCGCGGCGGGCGTCAGCCTGCGCAACGTGGACCTGGCGGTCGAACTGCAGGTGCTCAGCTTCTACCAGCGGCGTCATGTCCCTGCCGGTGTCGGTGACCTACTGGAGCCGCCGGCGGTCGCGGGGCCGGTCTCGCGCCCCGCTGGCTAGATTGAACGCGTGTCCGTCCTTGCCATCGGGCTGAACCATCGCTCCGCGCCACTGGAACTGCTGGAACGACTCGGCGCACCCCACGCTCATCTCCCGAAGACACTCGCCCGGCTGGGGAATCTTCCGAATGTCGACGAAGCGGTCATGCTCTCGACGTGCAACCGGCTGGAGGTGTACGCCTGGGCGGAAGAGTTCCACTCGGCCTACGAGAACATCTTCGACCACCTGGCCGAGCAGGCCTCCGTGTCGGCCTCGGAGCTGGGTGGCTCGGTCTACTCGCTGTACGGCATCGACGCGGTCCGCCACCTGTACGCCGTGGTGAGCGGGCTGGATTCGGTGGTACTCGGCGAGGCGGAGATCCAGGGCCAGGTGCGGCGGGCCTGGCAGACCGCCGAGGCGGCCGGCACAGCCTCCGGCAACCTCAACTCGCTCTTCCGGCAGGCTCTGGGGGTCGGCCGGCGGGTCCGGGCCGAGACGCATCTGGGGCGAGAGTTGACGTCGGTCTCCGAGGCGGCGGTGGCGCTGGCCTCGAGCCGTCTCGGCGGCTTCGCCGGCCGGCACATCGCGGTGCTCGGCGCCGGGGAGATGGGTGGCGGCATGGCGAAGGCCATCGCACCGGTGCGGGGCGCTCAGCTGGTTCTCGCCAGCCGGTCGTGGCAGCGCGCGCAGGACCTGGCGCTCACGCTGGGGGCTCGTGCCGTGCACCTGGACGAGTTGGCGGCGGATCTCGTCGACGCCGACGTGCTGTTCACCTCGACGGCGGCCACCTCGCTGGTCATGGACTTCGATGAGTTGGACAAGGTGATGGCGGAGCGCGGCGGGCGCGAGTTGCTCGTCGTCGACATCGCCGTACCCCGCGACGTGGATCCGGCCGCCGCGGCGATCGATGGCCTCACGCTGTGCGACATGTCCGACGTGCGGACCTTCGCCGTCGCCAATGCCGGCCATACCGAAGCGGAGACCCGCAAGGCGTGGGGCATCGTGAACGCCGAGGCCGAGCGGCACGGTGCCGGGGTCGCAGGGCGCGAGGTGGCGCCGCTCATCGGCGAGTTCCGGCGCCGGATCTGCGACATCTCCCAAGCCGAGTTCGACCGGTTCGACTCCCGACTCGACTCGCTCGACGCCGAGCAGCGCCGGACGGTGGAGGCGCTGGTGCACGGCATCGTCAACAAGGTGCTGCACGAGCCCACCGTCCGCCTGAAGGACGCCGCCCCCGACGGTGGGAGCGACCATCTGGCCGGTGCTCTCCGCGAACTCTTCGGCATCTGAGGGCGCCGTCTCCGGCCCCACGATTCCCGGTGCGCTGCGGAGGCTGCGCGCCGCCACCCGTTCCAGCCCCCTGGCGCTCTGGCAGACAGCGGCCATCGGCCGCCTGCTGGCGGAGGCTCATCCCGGGTCGGTCACCGACGCCGTGCCGATCCGAACCCGGGGTGATCGCCTGGCTGACGCCTCGCTCGCCGACATCGGCGGGAAGGGTGTCTTCGTTCGCGCCCTTCAGGCCGCGGTTCTGGACGGTCGCGCCGACATGGCGGTCCACTCGGCCAAGGATCTGCCGTCGGCCACCCCGGAGGGGCTCTGCATCGCGGCGGTGCCGCGCCGCGGCGAGGTGCGTGACGCCCTCGTCGGTTCGCGCCTGGCGGATCTGCCGGTGGGAGCTGTGGTCGCAACCGGTTCGGCGCGGCGGCGCGTGCAGCTCGCGGATCGGCGGCCCGACCTGCGCTTCGCCGACCTGCGCGGCAACATCGACACGCGCCTGGGCAAGGCTGCGAACTTCGATGCCGTTGTGGTGGCCCTCGTGGCACTCGAGCGGCTCGGCCGGCGGCCGGAGGTGCTGGACGCTCTGGAGATCGACCTGATGGTGCCGCAGGTTGGTCAGGGCGCTCTGGCGGTGGAGTGCCGTGCCGACGACGCCGAACTCCGCAGCTTGCTGGCAGCGATCGAGCACCGCGCCACACGCCGCTGCGTGGACGCCGAGCGGGCCTTCCTGGCCGCCCTCGGCGGCGACTGCACCGTGCCTGCCGGGGCCCACGCCCGCCTCGTCGGCGATGCGGTGCACGTGAGTGGAGTGCTGGCGCCTTCGGTGGATGGCCCGCTGCGCCGCGCCGCTGTCAGCGACGACGACGGCGTCCGGGCGGGCCGGCACTTGGCCGAGACCCTCCTCGCCGGCACCGCCCCAACGGCGGACAACCGCGCATCGTTCGGGGAGCGCCGTGGCGGCAGGTGATCGTCGCGCCCTTGCAGGGCGGCGCATACTCGTGCTGTGGCCCGCCGCGCAGGGCATCGCAAGTGCGGAGGTCCTGCGCGGAACGGGAGCCGATCCCAGACCTCGGGCCGCTTTCTCGTCATTCCGGCGTGGGCCGGAATCCACTCTCCAGCCGTTCGGAACTGCTCGACGGGTGGACGATCGAGTCGTCCCCCGGTGTCCAGAGTCGGTAATTTGTTGAAGATATGTGGCGAGGGTCGCGAGGATGTCGTAGTCGCCTTCTGTGCGCAAAATTGCCGTTCAGGGCGGCTTTTTCGCGCACAGAAGGAGATGACGCCCCCAGACCGTCACGGACGGCACGACCAAGCGAAGCACAATGCTGAACGAACCAACCACTCAGGACACTAGGGCCGTGGTTGTGGGCGCAGACGTTCGGTTGCCCCTGTCGGGGCGGCGGGTCCTGGTGGTGCGGCCGCCCGCGCAGGGTGCCGCCAGTGCCGATCTGCTGCGGCGGGCGGGGGCGGAGCCCGTGCTGGTGCCCCTCATCGAGCTGTTGCCCCCGGCCGACGGAGGAGCGGCGCTGGCCGCCACGGTCCGGCGCCTGGGCGACTACGACTGGCTGGTCCTGACCTCGGCCAACGGTGCCGAACGGTTCGTCGAGGCGCTCGGAGACGACGGTCCGCCGCCCGGACTGCAGATCGCCGCCATCGGTCCCGCCACCGCTGCGGCGCTCGCCTCCTCGGGTATGACGGCCTCGTTGCTGCCCGAGCGCTACGTGGCGGAGAGCCTGCTGGAGATCTTCCCGCCTGCGACCGAGGATGGCGCCGCCGGCCGGGTGCTCGTCGTCCGGGCGGCCGTGGCCCGCGACGTGCTACCCGACGGGTTGCGCGCCAAGGGCTGGTCCGTCGACGTCGTGACCGCCTACCGCGCAGAACCCAGGATCCTCCCGCCGACCGAGCGGGCCGCCGCCTCCTCCTGCGACACCGTGATCTTCACGTCGCCCTCGGTCGTCGATGCGTTCTGCGACCAGCCCGAGCCACTGGCGGTGCCACGGACAATCGCCGCCATCGGACCGGTGACCGCCGCGGCCGCCCGCCGTCGCGGCCTGCCCGTCCACGTCGAGGCCGCCGAGCACACCGTGTCGGGAGTCGTGGCGGCGCTCACGGGCCACGCCGCCGCCGAGACTGCTGAGTAGTGCGCCAGGATCCCTCACCAGTCATTCCGGCTAAGGCCGGAATCCACTGTCCGGTCGGCCCGCTTGGGCCGTCGTCGCGTTCTGTGCGCAATTTTGCCGCTGTGGGCGGCAAAATTGCGCACAGAACGCTGCCCGCCGGTGCCCGTTGGCGGTGCGGCCGGCGAATCGCACCGGCGCCAGCCGGACACCATCTCCAGCACACCACGCATACTCCAGCACACACCGCGCATACTCACAGCCGGAATCCAGGATCCAGCGGCTCCACCGGTGCCTGCCGTCCATTGCCCAGCGGACACCTAGCACCGTCAGGCAGCGGCCGCAGCCGTTCGTAGACTCTCGCCGTGGGCTTCCCCGAGCAGCGTCCCCGACGCCTTCGCCGTACGGCGGCGCTGCGACGGCTCGTGGCCGAGACGTCGCTGCGCCCCGACGACCTGGTGGCGCCGCTGTTCGTGCGCGAGGGCATCGACGAGCCGCAGCCGGTGCCGTCACTGCCCGGCGTGGTGCAGCACACGGTCCCCTCGCTGCGCCGGGAGGTTCGCCGCCTGGCCGGCTCGGGCGTCCCGGCGGTGATCCTGTTCGGGGTGCCGACCCGCAAGGACGCGGAGGGCTCCGAGGCATGGAACCCCGACGGCGTCGTCCAGGTGGCGCTGCGAGAGTTGCGCGACGAGGTGGGCGACGACGTCGTGCTGATGGCCGACCTTTGCGTCGATGAGTACACCGACCATGGGCACTGCGGCATCCTCACCGCCGATGGATCGGTGGACAACGACGCCACGCTCGCCATCTACCAGCAGGCCGCCGTGGCCCAGGCCACTGCCGGCGCCCACGTGTGCGCCCCCAGCGGGATGATGGACGGCCAGGTGGCGGCCATCCGCAGCGCCCTCGACGGTGCCGGACACGAGACCACCGCCATCCTGGCCTACGCCGCCAAGTACGCCTCGGCGCTCTACGGACCGTTCCGGGATGCGGTGGACGTGACGATCCGCAGCGGTGACCGCAAGGGCTACCAGCAGGACTGGCGCAATGCCCGCGAGGCGTTGATCGAGGTGCATGCCGATATCGCCGAGGGGGCTGACATGGTCATGGTCAAACCGGCGGTCACCTACCTGGACGTCATCGCCCGCACCCGAGCCGCGGTGAACGTGCCGCTCGGCGCCTACCACGTCTCCGGTGAGTACGCCATGATCGCCGCCGCCCACCAGCGGGGCTGGATCGACGGTCCGGCGGTGGCACTCGAGCAGTTGACCGCCGTCAAGCGGGCGGGCGCCGACTTCATCCTCACCTACTTCGCCGCCGAGATGGCCGAGGCGCTCGGTGGCTGAGCAGCAAGCTGGCGGTGGCGCCGATGTCGTCCTCGCGTGTATTGCAGCAGGTACGGCTGAGGTATCCGGTGGCTGAGCAGCAAGCTGCTGGTGGCGCCGATGTCGTCCTCGCGTGTTTTGCAGCAGGTATGGCCGAGGTATCCGGTGGCTGAGCAGCAAGCTTCCAACGGCGACGCCGCGGTGACTAACGCCGAGCTGTTCGAGCGGGCCTGCGAGGTCCTCCCCGGCGGGGTGAACTCGCCCGTGCGGGCGTTCGGCTCCGTCGGTGGCACGCCGTACTTCGTGGCGCGGGCGCAAGGGGCTTACGTCTGGGACGTCGAGGGCAACTGCTACATCGACTACGTCCAGAGCTACGGACCCGGCATCTTCGGCCACGCACCGCCCGCCGTGGTCGGGGCGGTGGCCGCAGCTGCCGTTGACGGCACCAGCTACGGCGCGCCGACCGAGCGCGAGGTGCGCCTCGCCGGCGAGATGTGCGCCCGGGTGCCCGGGCTGGAGATGCTCCGGCTGGTGTCCAGCGGCACGGAGGCCGCCATGTCGGCGGTGCGCCTGGCGCGCGGCGCCACCGGGCGCAACAAGATCATCAAGTTCGCCGGCTGCTACCACGGCCACTCGGACGCGCTGCTGGCCGCAGGTGGCAGCGGCGTGGCCAACCAGGGCCTCAGCGGCTGTGACGGGGTGACCCCGGGTGCGGTGGCCGACACGGTGGTCGCGCCCTTCAATGTGGTGCCCGACGTCGACGACTCGACCGCGGCGGTGCTGGTGGAACCGGTGGCGGCCAACATGGGCCTGGTGGCGCCGGCGCCTGGCTTCCTGGAGGGCCTCCGGTCGGCGTGCGACCGGGCCGGGGCACTGCTGGTCTTCGACGAGGTGATCACCGGCTTCCGGCTCGCCCCCGGCGGGGCCACGGAGTTCTACGGGGTACGGCCCGATCTGTGGTGTTTCGGCAAGGTGATCGGCGGGGGCCTACCTGTGGGCGCATTCGGCGGCAGCCGCGAGCTGATGCGCCACCTGGCTCCGCTCGGCGGCGTGTACCAGGCCGGCACACTGTCCGGGAACCCCTTGGCCACCGCCGCCGGGCTGGCCACGCTCGAGGCGCTCGACGCGGCCGCCTACGAGCACCTCGAAACCACCGCCGTGCGGCTGGCCGCCGGCCTGGAGGAGGCCTTCGCGGCCGCAGACGTGCCCGCCGTGGTGCCGCGCGTCGGCTCCCTGCTGGGCCTGTTCTTCGGCAGCGAGTCGCCGCAGGACTTCGACGAGGCGGCCGCATCAGTGGCGCGCGGTCTGTACGCCCCGTTCTTCCAGGCCATGCTGCAGCGAGGGGTCGCGCTCGCCCCCGGCCCCTATGAGGCGATCTTCGTCAGCCTGGCCCACAGCGACACCGACATCGACGCCACCATCACCGCCGCCACCGAAGCCGCCGCCGAACTGTCCCGCTGAGCCGTGCCAGCCCGGGCGGGGGCGCCGGTGGCGCTCCGGCGGGCTCGGAATAGCCGCCTACGACGTCCGCCGGTCTCCTCGCGCATAGGTCGCTGACCAGCGGAAATAGGCGTGACGACCAACCTCGTGTTACTTGTCGTATCGGCTCTGTAACCCAATTCAGGCAATCGCCGCGCCCGCACAACAAGCCAAACACCGCCCGAGATCACGCAAGCTGATCGCGCGAAACACAAGACACACCTGGACCCGCATGAGGCCCGCGGAGGCTCAGTCCGTGGAGGCGAAGGCCGTCGGTTGAGGAGAGGGCCCAGTCAGTGCGGCTGGTTCGTCAGAGCATGCGGCTACTGGATTGTGTTGTCGAAGACCACTCGGAGCCTTTGTGCGAGCTTGCGCTCGGTTGTCTCAAAGCATCCGGCGCTGATCCGTCTGCCCGAATTGAAGTAGCGAGCCGTGACAAGTCGTTGACGGCCGCTGGCAGCAACGGTCAGCGCGATGGGAGAGCTACCGTCGGTTGTTCGGTATTCGATCGTGCTCTCGTCTCTCGCGTGAAGGACCCAGCTCTTCGCGTGAGTCTTTGTCCCGGCGAGCAGATCTGCCATGGAGTCAGCGGTTGCTGGTCGGCGGGCGGGGTCCGGATCGAGAGCACTTTCGACAACGTCGGCAATCGAGCGGTGAACTTGGGGAGCCTCGTCGCGAAGTCGAAGACCTCCGCCGCTCATCCGGACCGCCATTTCGTCTTCGGTACTGGCCTCGAACGGCCAGCAGCCCGTCAGTAACCGCCACAGAGCTACCCCTGCCGAGAACAGATCCGAACTGGCGGTGACACGACCTCGGTATCCCTCTGGTGCTCGACATCGCTGGTTGCCCGCCGCCGCGGCAGTCCCGTCGGCGTCCATATTCTCAGCGGCGCCGAAGTCGCCGAGGAGTGCTCGGTCGTGGGAGTGGAGGAAGATGTTCGCTGGGGTGAGATCGCGATGGAGGATGTTCCTTCGGTGGCACAGACCCAGTCCGATAAGCGCCTGTCGCACCCATCGGACAGCGATCTCAGGGGGCACACCGACACCCTCGACGAGGTGGTCCTCGGTCGAGCCCATGGCGGCGATGTCGGTGGCGAGAAAAGGAACGTCATTGTCGATGCCCGCGTTGAACACTCTCAGGATGTGTGGGCTCTCAAGTGCCGTCAGCGCGTGCGCTTCACGTACGACGAGGCCCTCTTGGGGGACGCGGAGAAGTTTCAGCGCTAGTTCCCGCCCGATCTTGATGTCCCGAACGCGGTGCACGGTGCTGTTCCTGCTGGCGGCGAGGTCGTCGAGGATCTCATAGCGGCCGCCCCAAATCGTCACGTATCCAAGGTACGGTCTTCCGGGTGCCAGACTTGGGATTGAGTTGCAACGTGAAGAACGGCCGGATCGTCGTACGGGGTGTCCTCTGGCGTGACGGCGAGGCCGAAGAGGTATTTCACCACGCGGTGTCAAGCAGGGACGACTTAGCGCTGCAGCTGCGCACGCTAAGCGACGCCCTCGCCACACGGCTCACAGACCTCGAGGTCGCCTGCGTCGTCGTGCGCGGCCTCGACTACCACCACGCCACCCGTGTGAACGAGCCGACCGCGCTTCGCTTACGCGGCGAGGGAGTGTTGCTTTCCACAGCGCGAGCCAATGTCGACCACGTCGCCTGCTTGCACGGCAGAGCCATCGGCGACAAGTGCGGAACGGACAAGGACGAGGTCGAAGCCCGCGCCTGTGCCTTGCTGTCGAAGGCCAGCGCGGAGGCTACGGCGGCTGCATTGGCCGCCGAGCAGCTACGTCTCAACAACTCCGACGGCTAGAACATCGCTCCGCCTCGAGGAGGGGTTGAGATCGACCAGCACCGCCGGTACGACATCGACGCCGTGAAGACCTTGCCGAGCTCTCGCGAAAGTGGCACCAGTCACGCGAACGATCTCGAACAGCAGAGCCTTCGACGGCTCTTGTCCCGGGTTGTCCAGACCACGAACGACCCGGTCGGCAGCCGGGCTTGCACCAACGATCAGATCACATCCAGTCCGGGCTGCCGTCTCCTGGACCGCTCGCTGGACGTTCTCTAGCTCGCGCGGGTCGCCGAGCACTGCATCGCAGATCGCTTCCGACAGTGCCGACGCTTCAAGAAGCCACCTAGTCGCGTCTACATCGAGCGAGATCGCTTCGTGGATGAGCTCGTTGAGCAGCCGATTCGTCATGCGACTAAATTTACAGAATTTTGTAAACCAACGGGTGGATGTAGTCTGAGTGCATGCAGCCACCCCATGGGCCGTTCAAGATCCGCTCCACTCGCCAGATAACACTCCCCGCCGAACTCCTAAAGCAAATCAACATCGAAACCGGCGACTTCGTGTACGTGTCCAAGGCCGAGGACATCGAAGGCGCCCTCCTCGTCATTCCTCTCGAGAGAATTGTGAGCTGGATCGAAGCTGGCCGACTCCAAGACGCGCTGCCTGCCCCCATAGAGGACCTCGACGGCTATTGAGTCGAGCTTGCCATCTATCGGCGCGGGAGAGCGATGTCGGCGCCATTGCCGGATGGCGGATCGGATACCGGCACATGCTCGGAGCCGTTTCCGGCCGGTGACGGCGCTAGGCGGCGGCGTCGGTGGTGGAGTATCAATCGGCCGTCTGGGTCTTGGATGATGCCGGCGCCGTTGGTGTGGACCTGGTGGTGGTGGCAGTGGCTGCAGAGCAGGCACAAGTTGTCGATGTCGGTTTTGCCGCCGTGTTCCCAGTGCCGGATGTGGTGGGCCTGGCACCAGTTGGGTGAGGTGCCGCAGCCCACGCATCCCTTGTCCCGCGCCGCGAGCACCGAACGCTGGTGCTTGGTGGCGTGCCGGCGGCCGCGGCCCAGCCACAGCGGCCGGCTCTTCTGATCGAAGATGGCCGGGAGGATGTTGGCGTCGCACGCCAGCCGGAGCAGCTCCTCCGCCGACAGCGGGGTGCCGTCAACCAGGCGGGGATTGGCGAGTTGGCCGGCGAGGATGTCGTAGTCGGCGATGACGAGCAGGTCGACGCCCTGGGCGGTTCCCTTGGTCTTGCCGCCGCCGCGGGCGACGAGCAGCTCAAGAGCATCGGCGAGGCGCTGGGGAGCGGTGGCCCGGTTCTTGGGGTCCTCGGCATGCCAGAGCTTGTTCGCTGCGGCCGTGATCGCCGTCTCGATGCGGCCGCCGGTGACAGGATCGAACCGGCCGAACAACTCGAACATGCCGTCGGGCTGCTGTTTGAAGCTGAGCCGGCGCTGCGCGCGCTGACGCTTGCGGCGCTCGTCGAGATCGTCGCCGCTGCGCTTGTTGAGATGGTCTCGCACCGTCCGGCTGAACAGATCCGCCGGCTCCTCCTCGGCCGCCGCCAAGAGTCCGTTCTCATCGATCGGCGCTCCCGTCGGCGCCTCCTCGGCAGCCTCGGCGATGAGCTGTGCATGCTGCGGCGTGATCGTCCCCTCGGCGAGTGCCTGAGCCACCTTCGGCACCTGCGCGAGCCGGCCCGCGTCCTTCACCTGCCGCTTGGCCGAGCCCCGGGATTGCTTCACGTCGTTGCGCACCACGTCGGCAGCTCGCGCCGCACCGTCGCGGCGGGCCAGGGCGGCGATCTTCTCGACCTTCACCGCAGCAAGCCGCGACTCGCAGCGCCCGACAAGCTGCAACTGGTCCTCGAGGTGCTCATCGCCCAACGCCCGCAACCCGGCCAGCGACGCATCGAACGAGGCCATGATCTGAGCCGCCGCGCCCGTATCGGTCTGGGAATTGGAGAGGTCGAGATCGGTCATCGGTCGTTCCCCGAGGCGTGCATCGTGACGGGCTTGGGTCGGCCGAGCCGACAAGCCGGTCGGGGAAGACCAACCCCGCCGAAGCAGAGGTCAGTGACCGGTACCTGAACTCTAGCGAGACCCTGGAGAGATTACAACATATGTTCGGACACAATCTAGAATATCTTCTACCGCAGGTATCAGCCATGTTCCAGACTCGTGTCCACCGGACCCACCCGTGCGCTAGGTCGTATGCGAAGATGACATGACCGCAAGTCGTCAGCCGAGCAGCGGCGCTGCTCCCGGCCCCACCGCGCGACCTCCAGGTAATCCGGATATTGCCTCACACGCGGGACGAAGCCGCGGCGGGTGTCATTGACCGGGCATGATATTGGCGTGAGTGTGCGACTCTTGGACCGGCCGGTGTATTCCGAGGCTGACGCTGCCGACATTCTTCGGGTCCCGCGGTCCACGTTGCACTGGTGGTTGGAGGGCCGTTCCGACAACGGCCACAGTTACCCGCCAGTGATTCGCCCGGAGCCCACAGGCGTCGGAAGTCTCACGTGGGGCGAGTTCATCGAGGCCGCTCTCCTGCGCCAGTACCGACGGGAGTTGCGAGTGCGGCTTCAAGAGATCCGGCTGTTCGTCAGCAGATTGCGCGACGAGGAAGGGATCCCGTACCCCCTCGCCCACTACAAGCCCTGGGTAGGCGCGGGCCCCCGCCTGTTGCTGAAGGTCCAGCAGGATTCCGGCCTGCCAGGCGACTTCTGGCTTGTGGCCAGGGCGAGCGACCAGCCCGTGCTGACGCCCCCGGCGGCGTCGTTCATCAGTCGTGTCGACTGGGAAGATGACCTCGCGGTGGGATGGCGTCCTCATGATGATGAGCGGTCGCCCGTCCGCTGCCGTCCGACGCATCGGTTCGGTCATCCGGCGATCAAGGGAATCAGTACGGCGGTGATCTTCGAGCACGTTGATGGCGGTGAGGATGAGGAGGACGTGGCGACGCAGTTCGACCTCGAAGTGGAGGATGTTGTCTGGGCGCGGTCATACGAGTTGTCTTGCCGCAGCGCCAGCCGAGCGGCGTGAAACCGGCTGTCGTCCGCTACTACTTCGACGCTGACATCCTCGGCCTGGGGAAAGTCGTCGCTCGATTGCGCTCCGACAGCACTTTTCCTGGGGACGTCGGCGATGTGATTCACAAGCGAGTCAGGCCACCGTGTCTGGTTACGAGTCCTGATACGGCAGATGAGGTCTGGATCCCGCGAGTAGCTGAGGCGGGCTACTTGATTGTCACTCGAGACAGTCGGATTCGTCGTCGGGTCGCTGAGCGGCGTGCCGTCGTCGATCACGGGGCGCGAATGGTTGCTCTTGCGGCACGGGATGCGAAGACGGTCTGGACGCAGCTCGAGGTGATCATGAGCCAGTGGCGCCGCATCGAGGAGCTGCTCGACTTGAGTGGCCCGTTCATCTATCGCGCGACCCGGACGTCACTGCGACCAGAAGATGTCTGAGGCTGTAGTCATTGATCCCGACAGCCCGGCGCTACGTGCGAGCGCCCGGCTGATGCTGCGGCGTCATGAAGAAGTGGCACCCGAAGCGGATGTGCGGTCGGCGATTGCCAACTTCCTGGTGATGTCTGGCCTCGCCGCGCGTGATGAGATCCGGATGGAGAAGAACCGGATTGATCTCCAGACCGGGGACCTCGTCATCGAGGTCAAGAGACGCATCGGGAATGGCATCCACCCTGATCCGAAATGGGTCGACCAGCTGGACGGCTATCTCCGCGAGAGGGTGAGGGCCGGGGAGCGCGAGCGGTTGGGAGTTCTCACCGACGGCCGCTACTGGATTCTCCGGCAGTCGGGGATCGAAGAGGTTCGGACGGCATCTCCGTACGGGTTCGAGATCTCTGACGCCGACGTGGCGTTCCGGCTGTACGAGTGGCTGCGCGACGAGTCCCGGATGTTCGAGGCGAGTGGGCTGCCACCCACCGAGGACGAGGTCCGGCGGTCGTTCGGCGAAGGGCCCCGGCTGGAGATGGAGCTGGCGGAACTCGAGCGCCTGTACCGGATCGAACGGGAGAATCCCACAGTCGCCGTCAAGCGGGACCTCTGGCGCCAACTGCTCACTGCCGCGCTCGGAGTCGTCGTGGACAAGGAAGCCGACTTGGATCGTCAGTTCCTTCGCCACACCTACCTCTCGGTGGTCGTCAGCGTGGCGGTACAGGCGGCCTTCGGCATCGATGTCCGCAAGCAGGCTGTGCGCGATCCGGCCAAGCTCCTGACCGGGGATGCCTTCTTCACGGCAACAGGCATACGAGGAGTAGTTGAGTCGGACTTCTTCGCGTGGCCCGCCGAGGTCGGAGGCGAACGCTGGCTGACCGACATCGCCGGACGGGTGTCGCGGTTCGACTGGCAGGACACCGAGTACGACGTCGCGCGCGTCCTGTACCAATCGGTCATGCCAGCCGATGACCGGCGCCGGCTTGGCGAGTATTACACGCCTGACTGGCTGGCGCAGAGGATCGTGGACGCAGCAGTGACCGATCCGCTGACCCAGAGAGTGCTCGATCCCGCGTGCGGTTCCGGGACATTCCTGTACGCAGCAATTCGGAAGTACGTTGAATCCGCGCGCGGCGCCGGCTACACACCGGGGCTCACCGTGGCTGGTTTGCAGAATGCTGTCATCGGTGTGGACGTGCATCCCGTCGCGGTGCATCTCGCACGCGCGACCTGGACCCTTGCCGCCCGCGACGTGATCGAAGAGGTGGAGAGCGGCGTCGAGGACCTGACCATTCCCGTCTACCTAGTGGTGTGTCGCTTATTTGTTGGACGGGTGTGGTAGGGTGTTGGTATGAGTCTTCCTGCGGCCCCGTTGGTGATGTCTCGCGAGCAGCGCGACGAGTTGGAGGCGATGAGCCGTTCGGGTGTGCTGCCGCATCGGGTGGTGCGCCAGGCGGAGGTGTTGTTGTTGGCCGCCGACGGGGTGGCGAACGAGGTGATCGCGCGTCGTTGCGGTGTGGCGCCGAACACGGTGCGTCGTTGGCGCAGGCGGTTCGCCGAGTCGGGTGTTTCCGGTGTGGGGCGGGTGGCGCCGGGGCGCGGCCGGCCGCCGGTGATCAGCGACGAACTGGAGATGGCGATCGTGGCCGATACCGTCGCCGCGGCGCCCGATGACGGGTCGGTGTGCTGGTCGACGCGCGCCATGGCGGCCCGCCACGGTGTCGGCAAGGACTCCGTGGCGCGGATCTGGCGCCGCCACGGTCTGCGGCCCTGGCGGATTGATGTGTTCAAGCTGTCGAACGACAAGAACTTCGAGGAGAAACTGCGCGACGTGGTGGGCTTGTACCTGGATCCCCCCGAGGCGGCGGTGGTGTTCAGCTTCGACGAGAAGACCCAGGTCCAGGCCCTGGACCGCACCCAGCCGTCGCTGCCGATCAGACGCGGGAGGGCCGCCACGATGACCCACGACTACAAACGCAACGGCACCGTGGACCTCTTCGCCGCCCTCAACGTCGCCACCGGCGAGGTCCTGCACCAGACCCGCCGCCGCCACACCGGCACCGACGTGTTGGCGTTCTTCCGCTGGATCGACCTGCACACCCCCCGCCACCTCGACGTCCACGTCATCTTGGACAACCTCTCCGCGCACAAGTCCGAACCCGTGCGGAAATGGCTCGCCAACCCCAAACGCCGACGATGGCACCTGCACTACACGCCCACCAGCGCCTCGTGGCTGAACCTCGTCGAAGGCTGGTTCTCCATCCTCACCCGCAAAGCCCTCAAACACAACAGCTTCTGTAGCGTCGCCGAACTCACCGAAACCATCGACAACTGGACCGCGCACTGGAACCACAACCCCCGACCGTTCATCTGGACCAAATTCCCCAACCCCATCATCGCCCAAACCCGCCGCGCACGCCTCACACTCAACCGCGCAACCAAATCCGCGACGCACCACTAGGTGACTCGCTGCAACTTCGGACTGAGGCGGCGACGTTCTTGTCCAGTGGATTGGTGACGATCGAGGTCACCGGCGATGCGGAGACCGACGTGCGGCACAGACGTCTTGAGTTCCCGCGAGCCCTTGTGGAGCAGGCTGACTCGTTCGACAACCTCCTGCTGCGCGTCAGCGAGGCCATCGAGAACGGTTACGACCCTCGCACTGCGCTGGATGATGCTGGAATCGATCCCGGTCACGAACGGAATGTTCTGGAAACCACTGTCGCTAGCTTGCTTGCCCTCCATCAAGAGGGTCGGAACCACGTGTGGGCCTACTACACCCGTAATCTGGTGCGGCCTCTTTCGTTGTCGAGTTCCGACGGACAGGTTGATGTGATCGTCGGGAACCCACCTTGGCTGACCTACAACAGGACCGACGCCACGCTCCGCACCGAACTGGAGCGTCAGAGTAAGGACCTCTATGGAATCTGGGTGGGCGGGCAGTACGCGCCCCATCAAGACATTGCCGGGCTGTTCTTCACGCGTTGCGTGGACCTCTACTTGCGCCGCGGCGGCATTGCCGCCATGGTGCTCCCGCACAGCGCCCTGCAAGCCGGCCAGTACCGCGAGTGGAGGAGAGGGACGTGGAGCAGCCCCAAGGCCGCAGTCGACGTCGACTTCTCGACGAAGGTGCCATGGGATCTTGAGCAGATCAAGCCCAACTCGTTCTTCCCCGTGCCTGCGTGTGTTGTGTTCGCGCGCAAGGTCGATCCGGAAGCGGCCTGCCCACTGGGCGATCGGTCGCAGCGGTGGCGTGGCCCAGAGGGTGGGCCGTTCACACATGAGACCGCTTCTCTTACAGACACGAGCGGCGGTGAATTCGCATCCCCGTACGGAGATCGCGCCCACCAGGGCGCCACCATCGTGCCGCGAGCGCTCTTCTTCGTGGAGGTCAGTAAGTCTCCGACGGCCATCGCTGGTGGCATCGTCAGAGTTTCACCGAGACGCAGCTCGCAGGAGAAGGCGCCTTGGAAGCAACTCAAGCTGGAGCAACTTGTCGACGCACACATCGAAAGGGGCCATGTCTGGGAGGTGTACCTCGGAGAGTGTGTCGCGCCGTACGTGTTGCTGGAACCGCGTCAGGCAGTGTTACCCATTCGCGCTGGCAATGAATGTATTGCCTACGCAGGCTCGGAGGATGCGATTTGCGGCATCGACCCCGCTGCTCTCGATGCACGGATGCGCAGCCGGTGGCGTGCCGTCAACGAACTCTGGGACAAGCACAAGAGCACCAACAACCGACTTCGCCTGATCGAACGACTCGATTATCTGGGCGGACTTCGAAATCAAGTCGGGGCTGATGACGAGTTTCGCGTTGTCTACACGACCTCTGGCCGTCCAACAGCGTGCATGCTGGATGATCCGCGAGCTCTCATTGACAACACGCTCTACTGGATTTCGTGCGCCGGGTTAGACGAGGCGAGGTATCTCTCATCGATTGTAAACAGCGATGTGCTGAGACGAGCTGTCGAGCGACGGATGCCGATGGGGCAATTTGGGGCCCGACACTTGCATAGGCATCTCTGGCATCTCCCCATTCCCGCGTTCGACTCCAACAACGACCAGCACACGGAACTCGCTGCCGTGGGTGCTGAAGCCGCGGAGAGTGCCCTCGCGCTGTTCACTGCATTGCAGGCGGAACGTGCAAGCCAAGGTAAGACGGTTTCGACGACGGTGGTCCGCAGCGAGTTGCGCGCCTGGCTCGAGCAATCCCCGCTCGGCAACCGGATCGACGGGCTCGTTGCCCGCCTTCTGGAGCAGAACGGCGCCTGATCGCGGGCAGAGCAGGCTGGGCCTCAGGCTGCGCCGGCGGACTCGCCGGGCATCTGGAGTCGCCCTTCCAGGCGGCCGAGGGCGCGCAGGATTTGCCCTTGCTGCTCATCGATCGTGTCGAGGCGGCGGCCGTGCTCGTCGAGACGGCTCCCCTGCTCGTCCATCCGCCCGCTGAGCCCGCGCCACATGGCCAGCACGACCGCGACGATCAGTCCCGTAGCCGGCAGGGCGACGGCGAGCGCGGCTGTCATGGCGGAGCCAGGTGGCTGGCCGTGGGCTAGCAGTTACTTACCCACTCGAAGCCGACATCGCCTCCGCGGATGGCAACGATGGTGGCGTTGCAGGATGTGACGTCGTTGGCAATGATCTCGTCGATGGTGCCTCCGAAACCGGAGAGGCGCGCCCAGTAGCTGATCTCGCCGGCGAAGAACTCGTAGAGGCATTCCTCCCCGTCGGGAATCATGCTGACGTCGTTCACGCCGACACGGAGGGTCGGGCATCCGTCGGTGTCACTGGGAGGCGCTGCAGCAGCATCGGAGCAGTCTGTAGATGAGCGCAGCCAGCGGCCGTGTCCCGGGTCGGCGGGGAAGAACCTGCTGTTAGGCAAGCAGCGCTCGCCGTCGACGCTGAGCGCAAACTCGGTGCGACCGTCGTCGAGCCGGCGGGCTTCAATGCGCACTTCGGGGTTGGTGCGTTGCGCTGTCGCGAAGCTTGGGGCCAGCACAACGGCTAGCAGCACGATGAGGATGACGAGTGGGGCGGCGATGCGGCGCATGGGGTGGCTCCCTTCAGAGAGATTGGGCATCGTTGCCTTCGAATGCCTGGGGATGAATGCCGACAGGAGCCGCGGTGCGTCTCTCTCCCGAATATGGCGTCATGGCGAACTGACTTGGAAAAGCCGTGTGCTCGGAGGCATCGCGACGATACACGACATCCCAAGGGCGCTCCGGTTGACAGCGGCCGACCTTGCCGCCTCGTCGACTCTCCGAGTCCGAACGTCTTGCGAAATGGCGTCAGTCCCGCGCGGACGCCTACGTGAACAGTGCTCTGATCTGGGACAATGTTCGCGAGTTCACAATCGATGTCCGCGCCCCGCCCCTCAGTCCGGCCAGAGCCAGGCTGCTCGGGCGGCTGTCTTGTAGATGTACTCGGCGGCGCCGGGGTCGTCCTCGTGCATCAGATTTGCCATGATGCGCAGCGCCCATTCCATGAGGGTCTGGGACTGCATCCCGAACTGCACGAGGCGGCTGATGAGGCGGGGCCGGCCGATGGCGTAGGCGAAGAGGCGGGCCACCTTGAAGTAGGCGCCGTAGGTGCTCTCCAGCAACTCGGGGTAGCGGGAGAGCGCCAGACCGTCGTCGCAGATCACCGCCTCGGCCACCAGTTCGGCGGCGAGGCGGCCGGTCTCGTAGGCGTAGTCGATGCCCTCGCCGTTGAAGGGGTTCACCGACCCGGCGGCATCGCCCACGATCAGGAAATTGGGCCCGGCCTTGGGGTTCACCGAGCCCGCCATCGGCAGCCGCCCGCCCACCGCGGGCGCCAGCGGGGATTCGGGATCGAGCCCCCAGCGCTCGGGCGCGGCGTAGGCCCATTCGGTCATCAGGTGGCTCGTGTTCACGCTGCGCCAGTCGCGGTAGCTGGTGAGCAGGCCGATGCCCACGTTCACGGTGCCGTCGCCGAGCGGGAAGATCCAGCCGTAGCCCGGCAGGGTGGCGCCGTTGCGGTCACGCACGTCGAGGGCGCTCTCGATCCAGGGGTCGCCGTGGTTGGGACTCTCGTAGTACGTGCGGATCGCCATGCCCTGGGGCCACGACCGCTCGCGCCGGCAGCCGAGCGCCCGACCGAGGCGGGAGTTGGCACCGTCGGCCACCACCACGTAGCGGGCCGGCACGTCCCTGGAGGTCCCCGAGTCGCGCTCCAGCACGCGCACGCCGCGGCAGAGACTGCCGGCAAGCAACGGCTCGACAGCCTCGGCGCCGTACCACACCAGGGCGCCGGCCCGGCGGGCACCCTCCAGCACCGCGGCGTCCAGCGTGCTGCGTCGCACCACGTAGCCGTGGGAGGGGAAGATGGCGTGATCGGGCCAGGGGAGTTCCCGGGTGTGACCGTGGGCCACCGCCCGCAGGCCGCGGAAGCGGTGGTACGACTCAATCTCGTCGCCGAGGCCCATGTCGACGAGCTGCTTGACCGCCCGGGGCGTCAGCCCGTCACCGCAGGTCTTGTCCCGGGGAAAGCGCTTGCGCTCCACCACGAGCACGTCGAGACCCTGCAGGGCCGCCCAGTAGGCAGTGGCCGCGCCGGCGGGTCCGCCGCCGACGACGACCAGATCGTGGCGGTGGGCGATCGTCAGGCTCCGTCGCCGGCGTCGAGGAGCGGCGTCGAGAGCGCCGTCACATCCTCAGGGCTGACGTTCGGCGACTTCACCCGACGTGAGCGTGGCGGAGATGCGTCAGAAGCACCGCCACGTCCTCGGGACTGACGTTCTCGTCGAGCCGCTCAGGGAGCACCAGCATCCCGGAACCCAGCAACTCGTCGGCGATCGGCGCGAGGGTGGCTGCCACGTCGCTCTCGCCGTGCTCGGCGCGCTCGTACAGCACAACTGCCAGGATCTCCGTGGCGGTCAACTCGTCGTGGTGCCCGGGCATGTTGGCGAACCAGCCGGCGACCCGGCCCCGCTCCGCAGCGCCGTAGGGGTTGCCCTCGCCGGTGCCGTCGGTGCCGAGCGCCACCCAGGTGACGTGCTGGGCCAGCCCTACGTTCTCGGGGTCATCGGGGAAGGTCAGCAGGACCTCGCCGTCGTTCAACTGGGGACCGCTGCCGGCTCCGGCGCCGGAGGCGGTGTGGCAGACCGCGCATTCCTGCGCGAACACCTCGGCACCGTCGGCCAGGATGCCGGTGGCGGCCCGGGTGGGGTCCTCCAGCGTGCCGATGTACATGAACGCCCAGATGGGCAGGAACAGCAGCACCGGCATCACCCAGTAGGGGATCTTCTGGCGCCCCAGCGCCGCCTGCACCCAGGGCTTGGGCGGCGGCGGCGGTGGAGGTGGCGCCGCCGGGGGCACGGCGGGCAGGGGCGACGTGGCGGGGGCCGTTGCCGCGGGGGCAGCGGATGACGCAGCCGCGGGCGCCGCGGGTGCATCGCCACCGGCGGGAGAACCTGGCGCGGGACCGGCCTCGCCGGTCAACTCCAAGCGACGCTGGCGCGCTCGCTCGATCAGGTACTCGGGTATTTCGGTCACTGATCCTCCGTGTGCGGTGGCGGCCGCCAGCAAATCCTAGCGTCGGCCCCCTACGCCCCGGTTCGGCCGGCCTACGCGGCCAGGGTCGGGATCACGACGGCAGGCTAGACTCCTTGTGAGCACTTTCACGAGCGCAGCGGTGCGTGGGTGTGTTCCAGCGGCCTGCGTGGTTAACATCGCTTGGCCAACCAGAGGGAGCAGCGTGGCTGAAATCCGGGCGATCGACCTAGCGACGAAGAAGTTCACCAGGGCCATGGTCGGAAGCTCGGTCCTGCTCTTCGGCGTTCTCGCTCTGTGGCTCGGGATCACGGGCGACGCCGACCCGCCCTACTTCAATGTGGCCTTCACCTCCTCGTGGATCGTGGGGTGCCTCGGGATCGCCGCGGTGCTCGCATATGCACGCCGCCGGCCCGTCGGTGAGCCCGTGACCTGGGGCGCCGCCATGATGGGCGCCACGTTGTCGTTCTTCCTGATGTTCTGGATCTACGGCGTGGTGCCGCATTGGTGGCTGGTGTTCGCCGACAGCGAACTCAACTGGCGCGCCGACCGCATGCTGGTGGGCCCCCCGCTACCGGGCTGGTGGGCGCCGGACCAGAACCTGCTGACGTGGGCGCTGCCGTTCGACCTGACATACCGGGTCGCCCGGGACGTCGTCGCCACGGTCATCTACGGCTTGTTCCTCGGCGGTCAGCTCGTCATCCATGCGATGTGGCAGAACCGGGGCCGTCCACCCGTGGAGGTCCCGGAGCCGGCGTCCCGCTACGGCCGACCCCTGGTACGGGAAGGAGTTGAGGGCTGATGGCTTCGAACGACGCAAATCCCCCGATGCCGGAATTCCGCGACGACTACGTGCTGGCCGAGGTCGACGCCGAGTGGCTCTCGGCGGCCGTCAAACCCAAGCAGTTCATTCACATCGACCAGTCCGAATGCATCATGTGCGAGGGCTGCGTGGACATCTGCCCGTGGAAGTGCATCCACATGGTCACGACCGACGCCATCGACCTGGCGATCGGCACCGAACGGCCGGGTGCCGACCCGAGCGATCACGTGATCTTCACGATCGACGACGACGTCTGCACGCGCTGCGCGCTGTGCGTGGACCGCTGCCCCACCGGCGTCGTCATCATGGGCAAGGTTGGCGAAGCGCCGCCCGACGGTGATCCTCACCAGCGCGTGGCCAGCTACGGCTACGGCTACGGCATGCGCCTGGCCTAGCTTCCGGACGGCGAACGGCGACGAGAGAGGCGGGACGAGTTGGCTCCAAGGCTTCCCACAGCAGACGACCTCCGCCGGATGGGTGGTCAGCTCAGCGGCAAGGCGTCGGACCTCATGGGTCAGATGCAGGGATCGCAGGCCTGGGTGTCGATCTTCCGCCCCGGGTCGATCTTCCGCAAGGGCTACACCGACAGCCCGCGGAACCGCTCCTACGTCATCATGAACAGCGTCCTCTACCACCTGCACCCCGTGAAGGTGAAGCGCCACGGCGTGCGGGTGAGCTACACGCTGTGCCTCGGCGGGCTCAGCTTCTTCCTGTTCATCCTCCTGACCGTCACCGGCATCTTCCTGATGTTCTTCTACCGGCCGACGGCGGCGCAGGCGTGGGACGACATCTACATCCTGCAGACGGAGGTCGCCTTCGGGCTGCTGGTGCGGAACATCCACCGCTGGGGCGCGCACCTCATGGTGCTCACGGTGTTCCTGCACATGGCGAGGGTCTTCTACCACGGCGCCTACAAGCCGCCCCGGGAGTTCAACTGGGTGATCGGCGTGATCCTGCTGACGCTCACGCTCCTGCTGTCGTTCACCGGGTACCTGCTGCCCTGGGATCAGCTGGCGCTGTGGGCGGTCACCGTCGGCACGAACATGATGGGCTTCACTCCCGTCTTCGGTGACCAGGTGCGGTTCGTGCTGCTCAGCGGCGTGGAGATCGGCACGGATACGTTGCTGCGGTGGTATGTGCTACACGTTCTGATGTTACCATTCGTTCTGATTATTCTCCTTGCCGTCCACTTCTGGCGGGTCCGGAAGGACGGCGGGATCTCCGGACCGCTGTAGGTCGGTGCGAGGGACTGACGAGCCATGACCGAAATCCCCGAACACCTATTGCGGCGCGCCAAGGAGGCGCGCGAGCGGCTTGAGGGTGCAGCCGAGCCTGCCGCGGACGCGGGCGGCGCCGGTGACGCCCCGCCCCCGGAGGCCCCCCCACCGGCCGCTTCGGCACAGCCGCCGGGAGGTGAGGACAAGATCCCGGCGCACCTGCTGGATCGCTCGCGCTCGGCAGACGATCAGGCCGCCATGGCGCCGGCCGCGCCCGGCGGACCCGTCGCCCCCGCCCCTCCGTCCCTGCCCACCGGTCCCGGCGGGCACACGCAGCGCCTGCTCACGGTCGTCAAGTCGGGATCCATCCAGGACGTCAAGGCGATGCCGCAGGACAGGGTGCACGTCTGGCCCCATCTGCTGCTGGGCGAGTTCGTGGCGTCGCTGTTCTGCACCGCGTTCCTGCTCATCTTCTCCGTGTTCGTGAACGCACCCCTGCTGGAGTTGGCGAACGTCAACGAGACGCCCAACCCGTCCAAGGCGCCCTGGTACTTCCTGGGCCTGCAGGAACTGCTGACGATGTTCCACCCGATGGTGGCCGGCGTGACGATCCCCGGCATCGCCCTGTTCCTGCTGATCCTGGCTCCCTACATCGACCGCAACAAGGAGAGGGCCCCCGAGAAGCGCAAGTTCGCGGTGTCGCTGATGACCGTGCACCTCATGTTCTGGGCGGTGCTGGTCATGATCGGTTCGTTCTTCCGCGGTCCCGGGTTCAACTTCATCTTCCCGTGGAACGACGGGTTGTTCTTCGACTTCTGAGGCGCATGCAGTGATCGTCCTTGCCATCGTGATCCCGGTGCTGGCCGCGGCCGGGCTGATCGTGCTCGTGGCGGCGTATCGCCGCCGGGAGGTGCGATCGGTCACGGGGCGGCTCTCCCGGCGCACCCGGCTGCGCGACCGGCTCGCCCGGCGCGCCGAGGTTGCTGCTGCCGGGCCCCCGACGGGGCGCGAGGTGGAACGCGCCGCTGTGCTGGCTCGGCGGGCGCCGGACGATCTTCCAGCGGTGCCCGAGGTGGACGACGATGACGTCCCCTGGACGCCGCCCGACGCCGAGGCCGTCGGCGCTACCCGCAGGCAGTTCCTGAACCGGTCGATCGTGGGGTTCATGGGCCTGAGCCTCACGGGTTTCGGCGCCGCCGTCCTGGGCTTCCTCTGGCCGCCGTTCGTGACCGGCTTCGGTGCGGTCCTCAACATTGGCACCGTCGACAGTCTCAAGACCCAGGTGCAGGACGAGGACGGCTTCCTGAAGCTGCCCGAGGGGCGCTTGTGGGTCACCGAATACCCCGAGGGGGCCCTCGCCAAGGCGCGAGAGGTCTACTCCCCGACGGTTCTCAGCGGCATGGAGGCCGGGCTGGTGGCCCTGTACTGGAAGTGCCCGCACCTGGGTTGCACCGTGCCGGAGTGCATCAGCTCGCAGTGGTTCGAGTGCCCGTGCCACGGCTCGAAGTACAACCAGGTCGGCGAGAAGCGTGGCGGCCCGGCGCCCCGCGGCATGGACCGTTTCGCCACCTCGATCAACGACCGCGGTGAGTTCCTCGTGGACACCGGCAAGATCGTCCAGGGCCCGCCCATCGGCACGAACACGACCAACCAGGAGGCGCAGGGCCCGCACTGCATCGGCGAGGCCTCCGAGTAATGCCGCTCGTGCTTGCCGATTTCGGTGTTCTCGCGGCCTCCACGCAGCGCACCGTGGGCGTGCTCCTCGGCGTCCTCGCCCTCGGCGGCTTCATCCTCTACTGGGTCTTCAACTGGTTCGTCGGCCGCGCCGAGACCGGCTCGGAGATCGACCTGGCGCCCAACCGCAAACCGCTCCCCGACGACGCCGAGATGGAGGGACGCAGGCTGGATCAGGGCCTCATGGCCGGCTTGGTCTGCATCGTGGTCATCGCCATCGCTCTCCCGCTGTACTGGCTGGGCGAGCCCGGTCGCCACGACGGACTCATCGAGGTGAGCGACGAGGCCGCGATGCACCGCGGCGAGCACCTGTACGAGGAGCGTTGCGCAACCTGCCACGGGTCGGTGGATGGTCCGGGTGGGTTGCGGGACCACACCCTCGTGGACAACAACGGGCTCTTCCTGGCGCAGGTGGACTGGAAGGTGCCGTCGCTGGGGGCGGTTCTCTACCGCTACTCCACCGACGAGGTGCGTTACGTGATGGAGTACGGCCGGCCGAATACGCCGATGCCGGCTTGGGGTATCGCCGGTGGTGGCCCGTTCACCACGCAGCAGATCGACGACATCATCGTCTATCTCGAACACGAGCAGATCGACATCCCCGAGATCCGCCAGCGGGCTCAGGACGGCATGGCCTCAACGGCCCGCAGCGTGGCGGGCGAGGATCTCGGTGAGGACGCCTCGGCGACCGACGTGACGGCCGTCGCGCAGCAGATCCTCGCCGATGCCGCCGACGACCCCGTCCGGATGGGCGAGTTGCTGTTCAACAACACCGCCGACGGCGGCGTCTACGGCTGCGCCCGCTGCCACACGCCCGGCTGGTCCTACGACGCCGACGAGGTGGCTGCACAGAATCCACTGGTGCCGCACGAGATCGCCGCCGGCGGCGGCTTCGGCCCGCCGCTCGCCAACGGCGCCACCGGACGGCAGTTCGACACGGCAACCGAACACGAGGCATTCGTCACCTCCGGGAGCCAGAACGGCATCAAGTACGGGAACTTCGGCCAGGGCGACGGCGGGGGGCAGATGCCGTCGTTCGGCGTCTGTGTCGCCGACCGTGACGCCGGTGACCTGGAGTACATCAGCCGCATCGACTTCTGCGCGGTGCACGGCCCCGACGGCATCCTGACGCCGGAGCAGATCGCCGCCATCGTGGCGTACGAGCGGCAGCTGTAGCGGGCGAGGCCATGAGCACCTTCGACATCGTCACCCTGGGCGGGATCAGTTGGGATCCCGAACTCCGAGGTCTGCTGACCGTGGCTCTTGCCGCGGTGCTGCTGGCGGGAACGGTCTGGCTGCTGCTCGTGCTCAACACCGGTCTCCGCCTGGGCTCGATGCTGGCGCTGGCGGGACTCTTCGGCTGGTTCACGATCATGGCCGTGATCTGGTGGCTGCACGGCATCGGCTACACCGGTGACTCCCCCGTCTGGGAGTACGAGGGAACGTTCTCCGACCCGCCGGGCGCGGAGGCGACCGGTATCGAGGATGCCTACGTGGCCAACGTGGGCGAGTTGCCGGATCCCAACTGCGAGACCGGCCGCATCTTCCCCGTCGAGGAGACGGGCTGGACCTTCGCGCCGCCGCGTTACGGATGCCTGCCCCGGGCCATCGCCCTTGTCATGGACTACACGGGGCCGGATCGCGACGAGGTGCGGGCCGCGGTCGCCACCGTGGACACCGGCGCCATCCGTGCCCGGCTTGCCGAGCGCAACGACCTGCTGGCCGCCGACGATCCCCGCTACCTGGACGAGGCGGCCCTGGAGGCCGAGGTCGCCGACCAGGAGGCCGCCGAGGCCAACCGCATCGACAACCTGTCGCTGAGCGCCCTGGCGGCGGCGGCGCCGCAGGTGATCGAGCGGGCCGAGACGCTCGGCTACGTCGACCTGGGGGACTGGAAACTGCTCTCGACGGCGGAGTCCGGCGAGGCGGCCGCAAGCGCGGAGGCCTTCCTGGTCGAGCGGGACACGTTCGCCTTCGTTCCCACCACCGTGTCGGGCGCCGACGGCCGCGAGGAATCGTCGGTGAGCCCGCTGTTCGTCTTCGAGGACGCCTACGCGACGGGCGGCAAGCCCGAGGCGGGCGACGGGCTCTGGGCCCGGGTGGCCAACAAGATCAGCAACTCGGCGCGCATCACGCATCCTACGCACTACGCGGTGGTACAGGCCCGTCCCGCGGTGCCCAAGGCCCAGGTGCTCGGCGAGGCTCCTCCACTGCCCGAGCCGGACCGCAACGGCGAGACGTTCTCGATCGTCATGGTTCGCAACCTGGGCGATCTCCGCCTGGTGCCCGCTCTGGTGGCGATCGGCTCGGGTCTCATCTTCCTGACCCTGGTGCTCAGCCTGCACTGGCGTGACCAGCGGTTCCGCCGGGAGCAGGAGGCCTTCGAAGGCGCAACGGCGTAGGCACCGAGGACGGCGGCGTGGGCCAGTACCTTCCGATCCTTGCCCTCGGCGTGCTCGCGGTGGTGTTCTGTGCCCTGAGCTTCGTGGCGTCGCGCCTATTGGCGCCCCGGCGCCCGACCAGGGCGAAGAACGCCCCCTACGAATGCGGGATCGTCTCGCAGGCGGAGATTCCCGAGCGGTTCCCGGTGCGCTTCTTCCTGGTGGCCATGATCTTCATCGTCTTCGACGTGGAGATCGTGTTCCTCTACCCCTGGGCGGTGACACACGGGGCGCTCGGGCTGTACGGGCTGGTGGCGATCGGCATCTTCTCCTTCGCCGTCTTCGAGTCGTTCGTCTACCTCATCAGCAAGGGTGCGCTGGACTGGGGTCCCCTGCGACCACACCGCGAGGATCCGGGGGTCGATCCGGGGCGCACGGCCGCCGACACCATCCGTCGCGTCGGCCCCGAGGATTCCCGGCCGGGCTTGCCGCCTCCCGCAGAGGTCGCGACATCGGCGGGTCCGGCCCCATGACCGCCGTCCCGCCGCCCGATGCCGGATTCCCCGACGCCTCGCCGCTCGGTGGTGCCTACGGAGGTCTGACCGAGCTTCCGCACAACTTCGCCACCGGGCGTTTGGAGGAGCTGGTGAAGTGGTCGCGGGCGCGCAGCTGCTGGCCGGCCTCGTTCGGTCTGGCCTGCTGCGCCATCGAGATGATGGCCACGGGCGGTGCCCACTACGACATCGCCCGCTACGGCATGGAGGTGTTCCGGGCGTCGCCCCGCCAGGCCGACCTCATGATCGTTGCCGGGCGGGTCTCGCAGAAGATGGCGCCCGTGCTGCGGCAGATCTACGACCAGATGATGGCGCCCAAGTGGGTCATCTCGATGGGCGTGTGTGCCTCCTCCGGGGGCATGTTCAACAACTACGCCATCGTGCAGGGCGTCGACCAGGTGGTGCCGGTGGACGTGTACGCGCCGGGTTGCCCACCTGGCCCCGAGACCCTGCTGCACGCCATCCTGACCCTGCACGGCCTGATCACCAGCGGGGAGCTGACCCGTCGCCGGGAGGATGCCTCCGGCGCCGGGGCGGGCGTCGTCGTCGAACAGCGTGACGGCCAGACGGCGACGCGGATGGTCGTCAGCCCCAAGCGCGGTCGCTTCGGTCGGGGGTGACGGCGATGGAGGCGCCCGCAGCGGTGGACATTCCTGACCTCGGGGTCCCCGTGAGTGTCGATCCGGGCGGCGAAGCGGTGCTGCATCCCGCGCCCGGCGGGCTGCCGGATGTGGTCGAGGCGCTGCGAGGCGCCGGCTACCTCCAGTGCCTCGACGTCTGCGGCGTGGACTACCTGGGCGCCGAGCACCGCGACGACCTACCTGCCGAGGTCACCCCGCAACGATTCGAAGTCGTGGTCACGTTGATCTCCCACGAGGCGCGCCGCCGGGTGCGATTGCGAGTACAGGTGCCTGCGACCGATCCGCGCGTTCCCACGCTGTTCGACCTGTTCCCCGGTACGGAGAACCCCGAACGCGAGGTGTTCGACATGTTCGGCATCCGGTTCGACGGCCACCCCGACATGACGCGCATCCTCATGCCCGAGGATTGGGAGGGTCACCCTCTGCGCAAGGACTACGCGGTCGGCATCGTGCCCGTGCGGTTCAAGGCGGCCGGGGACACGCGGTGAGCACCGGGGCCCCGCCCACGCCCAGCCGCGTGCATTCCCGCCACGGCGGGCCGGTCCTGCGGCTCAGCGAGTCGGAGTCGCTGACCGCCGTGCCCTCGGCGCCCGAGCGCATGATCATCAACATGGGGCCCCAGCACCCCTCCACACACGGGGTGCTCCGGCTGCTGCTGGAGCTCGACGGTGAGACGGTGACGCGGTGCAAGCCGATCATCGGCTACCTGCACACCGGCATGGAGAAGACCGGCGAGACGCTGACGTACCTGCAGGGGCCCACCAACGTCACGCGCATGGACTACGCCTCGCCCCTGTTCTGTGAGCTGGCCTTCTCGACCGCCACCGAGATGCTGCTGGGGCTGGAACTTCCCCCCCGTGCCGTCTGGATCCGGATGCTGATGTGCGAGTTGAACCGCATCAGCTCGCACCTGCTCTTCCAGGCCACCAACGGCATGGATCTGGGCGCCGTTTCGATGATGCTCTACGGCTGGCGCGAGCGCGAGGAGGTGCTGCGCCTGCTGGAGAAGATCACCGGCCTGCGGATGAACCACAACTACATCCGTCCCGGTGGGGTGGCCGCGGATCTGCCCGACGGTTGGCGTGACGACATCCTGCGGCTCATGGATCCCATCGGGGAGCGTCTCGATGAGTACGACGCGCTGCTCACGGGCCAGCCGATCTGGCGGGAGCGCCTGCAGGGAGTCGGTGTCCTCAGCGCCTCCGAGTGTCTTGCCCTCGGCGTGACGGGGCCGATCCTCCGCAGCACCGGCTACTCGTGGGATCTGCGCCGCCACGCGCCCTACCTGGCCTACGACCGGTTGCGTTTCGACATCCTCTGCGGGACCTACGGCGACTGCTTCGACCGCTACGCCATCCGCCTGAACGAGATCCGCGAGTCCATCCGCCTGGTCCACCAGATCCTCGACGGCATGCCGCCCGGCGACTACCGCGTCCAGGACAAGAAGGTCACGCCGCCCCCGCGGGGACGGATCGACGAGTCGATGGAGGCGCTCATCCACCACTTCAAGATCTTCACCGAGGGCTTCAAGGTGCCCGCCGGTGAGGTGTACGCCGCCGTGGAGTCGCCCCGCGGCGAGCTGGGCTGCTACATGGTCAGTGACGGGGGCCCCAAGCCGCTGCGCATGCACGTCAGGGCGCCCAGCTTCATCAACCTGCAGGCTCTGCCGTACATGCTCGAGGGCCGCCTGGTCGCCGATGCCGTCGCCATCATCTCGTCGGTGGATCCGATCATGGGCGAGGTCGACCGCTGATGGCCCGGCTCAGCGACAACAGGGCCGCCTGGTCGCCCAGGATCTCGGTTGCCATCATCTCGTCGGTGGATCCGATCATGGGCGAGGTCGACCGCTGATGGCCCGACTCAGCGATGCCAGGGCCGCCTGGTCGCCCAGGATCTCGGTTGCCATCATTTCGTCGGTGGATCCGATCATGGGCGAGGTCGACCGCTGATGGCCCGGCTCAGCGACAACAACGTGAAGCTGGCCACCGAGATCATCGGGCGCTACCCGGTGGCGCGCTCGGCGCTCATCCCGCTGCTGCACGTGGCGCAGGCGCAGGAGGGCTACGTGAGCGACGAGGCGATGGAGCACGTCGCCGAGCTGGTGGGGACGACGCCCTCGGAGGTGCTCGCCACCTGCTCGTTCTACGAGATGTTCAAGCGCTCGCCGGGAGGCACGTACCGCGTCAACATCTGCCGCGGCATCAGCTGCCACCTCGCCGGAGCCGACGATCTGATCGCCCACGCCTCGGAGTCCCTGGGTGTTCCGGTGGGCGGTACCACGCCCGACGGGAAGATCACCCTCGAGGCCGTGGAGTGTGTGGCGGCCTGCACCGAGGCGCCCTGCCTGCAGGTCAACTATCGCTATGTGGGAGACGTCGGCACCGACGACTTCGACCGCCTCGTCGGCGAGTTGCGCGACGGCGAGCGCCCCGACGTGCCGCCGCACGGCGTGGTGGCGACGGTGCGCCAGCGGATCCCGCCCGAGCGCTCGGCGGGTGTCTCCCCGCCCACCGGCGACGGCCCGCCGTCCTGGTGGGAGCGGCACCAGGGTTCCGGCGACGGCAACGGGGCCGCGCCCGCCCTGCCCACCCCGGCGCCCGCGCCCGCCGACCGGATGATCGTGACCGCCAGGCGGCACCAGGCAGATGCCCACACCCTCGAGGGGTATCTCCGCACGGGCGGCTACGAGGGTCTGCGCCGGGCCCTGGCCGCCGCGCCGGCCGCGGTGCACACCGAGGTCGGGGCCGCCAGCCTGCTGGGTCGCGGCGGCGCCGGCTTCCCGGCCGGGGTGAAGTGGGGCTTCTGCCCGCCGAACACGTGGCCCCGCTATCTCGTCGTGAACGGCGACGAGAGCGAGCCGGGCACCTACAAGGACCGCCTGCTGATGGAGCGCGACCCGCACCAGCTCATCGAGGGGTGCCTGATCGCCTGCTACGCGCTGGGCCTGTCGCAGTGCTTCCTGTACGTGCGCGGCGAGATGGCGCTGGCCGCCGAACGGATCGCCGCGGCTCTCAACGAGGCCTACGCCGCCGGGTACGTGGGCTCGGGCATCTGTGACAGTGACTTCGGCGTGGACATCGTGCTGCACACCGGTGCCGGCGCCTACATCGTGGGCGAGGAGACGGCGCTGATCGAGAGCCTCGAGGGGAACCGGGGGATGCCTCGTCTCAAGCCGCCGTTCTTCCCCGCCGCCGTGGGGCTCTACGGCCGGCCGACCATCGTCAACAACGTCGAGACGCTGGCGAACCTGCCGTGGATCGTGACCCACGGCGCGGCCGCCTTCGTGGCCCGCGGCGCGGAGAAGTCGGCGGGCACCCGGGTGTTCGCCGTCTCGGGCCACGTCCGCAATCCGGGAGTGTTCGAGGTGCCGTTCGGCGTCACGACGTTCCGGGAGATCATTTGCGACGAACGCTACGCGGGCGGGATCCCCGACGGCCGCAGCCTCAAGGCGTTCATCCCGGGCGGGGCCTCGGCGCCCTGGTTCACCAGCGAGCACCTGGACCTGCCGCTGGAGAAGGCGACCGTGGACGCGGCCGGGTCGATGCTCGGCTCCGGGGCCATCGTGGTCATGGACTCCACGACCGACATTCCCCGTGCCTGCCACAACCTGGTGCGCTTCTTCGCCCGCGAGTCCTGCGGCAAGTGCACCCCGTGCCGGGAGGGCACCAGCTGGCTCGAGGTCATCCTCGAGCGCATCCTCTCGGGCCGGGGCCGTTCGGGCGATCTGGATCTGCTCACCGACGTCTGCGACAACATCAGCCCCGGCCTGGCCTGGCCGCCGCGGATGACCACCATCTGCCCGCTGGGGCCGTCGGCCGTGTCGCCCATCGTCTCGGCACTGCGGGACTTCCGGGACGAGTTCGAGGCGTACCTCCCGCGCCGCATCCCCGTCGCCGCGGCACCGGTCGCATCATGAGTGAGCCCCCGGTACGCATCACCGTCGACGGCGCCGAGATCACGGCCGAACCCGGCCAGTTGCTGATCGACGCCTGCGAGCAGGCCGGCACGTACATCCCCCGGTTCTGTTACCACCCGCGGATGCGGCCGGTGGGCATGTGCCGCATGTGCCTCGTGGACGTGGACACCGGTCGGGGACCGGCGCTGGCGCCCTCGTGCATGCTGGAGGTCCGCGACGGCATGGTGGTGGAGACCGCCAGTGACGCCGCCCGCAAGGCCCAGGACGGGGTGCTGGAGTTCCTGCTGGTGAACCATCCCCTGGACTGCCCCGTGTGTGACAAGGGCGGGGAGTGCCCCCTGCAGGACCAGACCATGGCGTACGGGCCCGGCGAGAGTCGCTTCGTCGAGGAGAAGCGCCACTTCGACAAGCCGATCCCGATAAGCGAGCTCGTGTACCTCGACCGGGAGCGCTGCATCCTGTGCGACCGCTGCACCCGCTTCGCCGACGAGGTGGCGGGCGAGCCGCTCATCGGGTTCCAGGGCCGTGGCTACCACACCGAGGTGAACACGTTCCCCGATCGCCCGTTCGACTCGTACTTCAGCGGCAACACGGTGCAGATATGCCCCGTCGGGGCGCTCACGGCCCGGCCCTACCGGTTCCGGGCGCGCCCCTGGGATCTCACCGAGATGACCTCCACGTATCCCAACGCCACCGGCGACCGGGTATCCGTGCACGCCTCTCGCAACCGTCTCCTGCGCATCCAGGGGGTCGATTCCGAGGCGGTGAATCACGGCTGGCTCGCCGACCGTGACAGGTTCAGCTTCGAGGCCGTTCACAGTCCCGACCGGCTTACCGAGCCGCTCCTGCGCAAGGACACCGAGTTGTCGCCGGTGTCGTGGTCGGCCGCCCTCGCCGCGGCCACCGATGCCCTGCAGCATGCCCTCGGCCGTCACGGGCCGTCATCGGTGGCCAGCCTCGGCGGTGCCCGGCTGTGCGGCGAGGATCAGTACGCCTGGGCGAAGCTGGCCAAGGGCGTCATCGGCACCGACAACGTCGACGCGCAACTCGGTGACGGCCTGCCGGCCGAGTTGGTGTGCGCCCTTCCGAGAGCCACGATCGCGGACGCCTGCCGGCCGGGTGGCACCGTGCTGACGCTCGCAGGTGACCTCCGCGAGGAGTTCGGCAGCCTCTTCCTGCGCCTGCGGGGGGCGGTCGGGGGCGGCGACGTGGCGCTCGTGGAGATGGCGCCTCTCGCCGGGAGCCTCACGTCGCTGGCCCGCCACTCCCTGCGGGTGCGTCCCGGCGACGCCGACATGATCGCCGAGGCGATCCTGGACCCGCCGCACGGCGCGGCCATCGCCGGTATCGCGACCGACGAGTTGCGGGCCGCCGCCGCACTGTTCACCGATCCGCCGCTGACCGTGCTGGTGGGCCGCACGTCCGTGGCCGAGTCGGCCGCGACGACAGCGCAGGCCGCCCTGCGCCTGGCCCGCGCCTTCCCGCACGCCCGCTTCCTGCCGCTGCTGCGGCGCGGCGCGGCGGCGGGCGCCATCGACGCGGGGCTGGCGCCGGGGCTGCTGCCGGGACGCACGACGTTGCGGGGCGCCGGCACGTGGTACGGCGAGGCGTGGGACGGGGTGCCCGAGCACGCCGGGGCTGACGCCGCCGGCATCCTGGTGGCCGCGGCCACGGGCCGGATCGACGTGCTCGTCCTGCTCGGTGCCGATCCGCTCGCGGACTTTCCGGACCGGGAACTCGCACGGCGCGCACTGGAGCGCGTCGGGACGGTCATCGCCGTCGACGTCTTCGGCACGGCGTCGGTGGGTTGCGCCGACGTTGTCCTGCCCGCGGTGACGTTCGGCGAGCGGTCCGGCACCCATGTCAACATCGAGGGCCGCGCCACCGCGGTGACCCGCCAGGTCACCCCGCCGTCGCAGTGCCGGCGGGACTGGGAAATCGCCGCCGAGTTGGCGCTGCGGCTCGGCTCGGATCTGGGGATCTCCTCGCCGGAGGGGGCGTGGGCCGAACTGGTCGACGTGTCGCCGTTGCACGCTGGCGCCGGTTGGGACGAGGTGCGGGCGCATCTCGACGGCGTGCTGCTCCCGGTCGCCGCTGCCGGCAACGGCGCGGCGCCGCCCGGCCGCGGTGCCGAAGGCCCGCCGCCGAGCAGTGTCGCCCTCGAGGACGTGCGCCTGCCCGCCGCTCCGGCCGTCCCGTTCGACCGGTACTCCTACCGCTTGGTGGCCGACCGCAGGACGTACGACCGCGGCACGGTGGTGGCCCACTGCCCGTCGCTCGCATCCTTCGCCCGCCCGGGTCGGCTGCGGCTGAACCCGCGCGACCTCGAGCGTCTCGGCTGCGGCCCCGACGAACTGCTGCGGGTCAGCTCGCCGGCGGGCTCACTCTCGGTGGCGGTCACCGCCGATGATTGTGTGCCTTCGGGCACCGCCGCCCTGACCGTCAACTCCGGGGGCGCCGACCCCGGCGAGCTCATCGACATCGACGCTGCGGTCTGCGAGATCCGGGTGGAGCCGCCGATCCAATGAACGTCCTCGCTCTCGATCCGGCCTACATCGGCGGCTTCGGTCTCGACGAGGCGCTGATCCTGATCATCAAGGTGGTGGCCGCCTTCGCCATCCTGATGGTGGCGGTCATGCTGATGATCTGGTTCGAGCGCAAGCTCATCGGCGACATGCAGAACCGCATCGGGCCGGCGCTGGCCGGGCCGTGGGGCATCCTCCAGACGCTCGCCGACGGGGTCAAGCTCTTCTTCAAGGAGGATCTGATCCCGGCGCGCGCGGACCGCCTCGTCTACAAGCTGGCGCCCTACCTCTCCCTGGTGCCCGCCTTCCTGGTGTTCACCGTGGTGCCCGTGGGCGGCAACTTCACGACCGGCGACGGCGCCGTCAGCTGGTGGGGCAACACGACGTACCTGCAGGTGGCCGATCCGCACATCGGGATCCTCCTGGTGCTGGCCATGTCGTCCATGGCGGTCTACGGGATCATGCTGGCGGGCTGGTCGTCCGGCTCGAAGTACCCGCTGCTGGGGTCGGTGCGGGCCTCCGCGCAGATGGTCTCCTACGAGGCCGCCCTCGGTCTCTCCCTGGCCGCCGTGCTGCTGCAGTCCGGCAGCCTCTCCACCCACGACATCGTCGCCGACCAGAGCGGCTACGACTGGAACCTCTGGGTCACCGGCATCGTGCCGTTCGTGGTGTTCCTCGTGGCCGCCACCGCGGAGTTGCACCGGCCCCCGTTCGACCTGGTGGAAGCCGAGCAGGAACTCGTGGGCGGGTTCCACACCGAGTACAGCTCCATCCGCTTCGCGCTGTTCTTCCTGGCCGAGTTCATGAACGTGATCACCATGTCGGCCATCATGGTCACGCTGTTCTTCGGCGGTCCCGACGGTCCCATCCTCGTGGCGGGCGTCGACTGGCTCTGGGGGATCATCTGGTTCTTCGGGAAGCTGATGGTGTTCCTGTTCGTGTTCGTGTGGCTGCGGGCGACGCTGCCCCGCCTCCGCTACGACCAGCTCATGGACGTGGGCTGGAAGGTGCTGATCCCGCTGTCGCTGGGATGGCTGCTGTTCCTGGGTGGCCTCAGCATCGGCCGCGACCGCGGCTGGCCGACCGCGGCGGTGATCGTGGTGAGCGTGGCCGTCCTCGCCGCCGCCGGCGGGCTGCTGCGGCTGGCCGTGCGGGCCGGCCGGGCGGAGCGGCAGGCCGAGGCGGCCAGCGAGCAGCCGGCCGAGGGGAGGGTGCAGCGATGAACTTCTTCGCCGGCTTCCGGGTGACGTTCGCCAAGCTGTTCGAGGAGCGCGTCACCTCGCAGTACCCCACGGTCAAGCGGCCCAAACCCGAACGCTTCCACGGCCGGCACGTCCTCGGGCGCTACGAGGACGGCATGGAGCGCTGCATCGGCTGCGAACTCTGCGCCGGTGTCTGCCCGGCCAACTGCATCCACGTTCGCGGCGCCGACAATCCCCCCGACAGCCCGGTCGCCCCGGGTGAGCGCTACGGCTACGTCTACGAGATCAACTACCTGCGCTGCATCCACTGCGACCTGTGCGTGGAGGCCTGCCCCACCGAGGCCATCACGGAGTCCAAGCTCTTCGAGTTCTCCTTCACGTCCCGCGATGACGCCGTCTACACCAAGGACGAGCTCCTGGTGGGCGACGACGGCAGGCCCCGCCACCTGCCCTGGGAGGACTGGCGCCCGGGTGACGACGAGCACACGTCCGGCTGGATGCGGGCGACCGCGCCATCGGGTTCGGCGGCGTGGGAGGGTCGGGAGGCGTGGTCCGCGGAGTTGGGCTACGGCGTGCGGTCCCCCGAACGCGGTCAGGCCGACGACCTCGCGCCCGGCGAGTGTGTTGAGTGATGGAACGAGCCGCCTTCAGCGTCATTCCGGCGAAGGCCGGAATCCACGGTTCAGCGGATCCGGTGGTGTCCGCCACCTATTCCTCGACAGGCTCTGAAGCGATCGCCGAGGAATCCTCCGCCTGATGGCGATCGCCGTCTTCGCCGTCTGCGCCGCGATCGTGCTCGCGGGCGCCCTCGGGGTCATCGTGACGCGCCACCCGGTGCATGCCGCGCTGTCCCTGGTGGCGACCCTCTTCGGCATCGCCGTGCTGTTCCTCACCCTCGACGCCCAGTTCCTGGCCGCCGTGCAGGTGATCGTCTACGCCGGCGCCATCGTGGTGCTGTTCCTGTTCGTGATCATGCTCCTCGGCGTGGACCGGGCGGAGAACCTGCGCACCGAACCCCTCGGCGGCCAGCGCCCGCTGGCGCTCGGGCTCGGCGTGGCGGTGCTGGTCCTGGCGCTGCTCTTCGCCATCGCCGCGGGTTCCGGCGGTCTCGGCGGCGACAGCAAGGTGGCCACGGGGCGGCCCGCGGCCACCGCACCGGAATTCGACAGCTGCGATGCCACCCCCAAGGTGCTCGGCGAGTCGGCTCCCCCGGTCGCTCCGTGTGACGGGCCCGAGCGCATCTCCAACATCCGCCAGGTCGCCGTCTGGGTGTTCACCGACTACGTCTGGGCGTTCCAGCTGACCGGGTTGCTGCTCACCGTTGCGGTGGTCGGGGCGGTGGCCCTGGCGCGCCGTGACCCGGCGGCCGGCGGCGAGACCGACGAATCCGCCCCCGAGACGGCTCCCGAGGCGGTCTGAGCATGGTCGGCACGTTCTGGTACCTGGCACTGGCCGCCGTGGTGTTCGCGCTCGGCTCCGTCGGCCTCCTGGTGCGGCGCAACCCGCTCATCATGTTCATGTGCGTCGAACTCATGCTCAACGCCGTCAACCTCACGTTCGTGGCGTTCGGCCGCGACCTTGCCGACCTCGGCGGGCAGGTGTCGGTGTTCTTCGTGCTCGTCGTGGCGGCGGCCGAGGTGGTGGTGGGTCTGGCCATCGTCGTGGCCATCATGCGGCGGCGGACCGGCGCGACGGCCGACGACGTGTCGGCGCTGCGCGGCTGAGGTAGGCGGCAATGGTCCTCGCGGAACTCGTCTGGCTGGTCCTCCTGGCACCGCTGGCCGGCGTCGTGGCGCTCGCCCTGGGCGGCCGGCGCCTGGGCGAGCCCCGCGCCGGCTGGCTGGGCACCGCCGCGGTCGGGGCCTCCTTCGTGGCCTCGGTGCTGGTGCTGGTCGGGCTGCTGAGCCTCGACCCGCAGCATCGCTCCGTCGAGGTCAGCCTCTTCAGCTGGGTGCCGGTCGGCGACCTGGCCGTCGACGCGGCCTTCCTGGTCGATCCCCTGTCGGTGACGATGATCCTCTTCGTCACGGGGGTGAGCGCGCTCATCCACCTGTACTCCATCGGCTACATGGGTGGCGACGAGAACTACTCGCGCTTCTTCGTTTACCTGAACCTCTTCGTGTTCTCGATGCTCGTCCTGGTGCTCGGCAACAACCTGCTGGTCACGTTCCTGGGCTGGGAGGGTGTCGGCGCCTGCTCGTACCTGCTGATCTCCTTCTGGTTCGGTGACGAGGCCAACGCGGTGGCCGGGAAGAAGGCGTTCGTCACGAACCGGGTGGGCGACTTCGGATTCCTGCTGGCGATGTTCTTCGCCTTCGGCGCCTTCGGGACCCTCGACTACAGCGGCATCCTGTCCGGCCACGCCGCCGAGAGCACCGCCACGGTCATCCTCCTCTGCCTCATGCTCGGCGCCGCCGGCAAGTCGGCGCAGTTCCCGCTCTACGTCTGGCTACCCGACGCCATGGCGGGCCCCACGCCGGTCTCCGCGCTCATCCACGCCGCCACGATGGTCACCTCGGGCGTCTACCTGCTGGTGCGCTTCAACCCGCTCTTCGAGCAGGCCTCGCCGTGGACGGGCGAAATCGTCGCCGCAGTGGGACTCGCCACCGCCGTGGTCGCCGCCACCATCGCGCTGGCCGCCAACGACATCAAGAAGGTGCTGGCCTACTCCACGATCAGCCAACTGGGTTTCATGTTCGTCGCCGTGGGGGTCGGCGCCTGGACGGCCGCCATCTTCCACATGGTGACCCACGCCTTCTTCAAGGCGCTGCTGTTCCTCGGCGCCGGTTCGGTCATCCACGGGATGGGCGGCGACCAGGACATCCGCCGCTACGGGGGGCTGGCCCGCGCCATGCCGTACACGGCGGCCACGTTCGCGGTGGGGACGCTCGCCATCGCCGGGGTGCCCCCGCTGGCGGGCTTCTGGTCCAAGGACGAGATCCTGGCGCACACCTGGGGGTCCAACAAGGCGCTGTGGGCGCTGCTCCTGGGGGCCGCGGTGCTGACCGCCTTCTACATGAGCCGCCTGCTGATCCTCACCTTCGGCGGCAGGCCGCGCTGGGCCGACGGGGTCACGCCGCACGAGTCTCCGCTGCTCATGCGCCTGCCGCTGGTGGCGCTGGCCGGCCTGGCGATGACGGCAGGCGTGCTGAACCTGCCGTTCACCCATGACACCGAGTTCCTCGGCCAGTGGCTCGAGCCCGTCTTCGCCGCCTCGCACGCGGGGCCGCTGGGCTACGCCGGTGGCACCAAGTGGATCCTGGGCGGTGTGGCGATCCTCGCTGCGGCCGGGGGCATCTGGGCAGCGGTCACCGTCTACGTGCGCCGCCGCGTGCCGCCCGAGCGCGTCGAGCGCCGGCTGTTCGCCGAGGCCTGGGGGTTCGACGAGGCCCTCGGCGAGTTCGTGGGCGGGCCCGGCCGCCGCCTGTTCGACTCGGCGGCGCGCTTCGATTCCGGCGTGGTCGACGGGGCGGTCAACAAGGTCGGTGCCCTGGTGCGCCGCACCGGTGAGCGGCTGCGGGCGACCCAGAGCGGTCACGTGCGCCGTTACGCCCTCGGTGTTGCGGCCGGTGCCGTGGTCCTGCTGGCGTACTTCTTCAGCCGGGTGGGGCTGTGATCCTGGCGGCCGCCTCGACGCAGGCCTTCCCGGTGCTGGGGATGCTGGTGATCCTGCCGCTGCTGGGCGCGGCGGCGGTCCTGGTGGTGCCGCGCAGCCGGGTTGAATTGGCGCGCCCGGTGGCGGTGCTGTTCATGTCGGCGACCGCGGCGGTGGCGGGCTGGATCCTGGCGGAGTACCCGGTCGCCTCGGGCGGGTTCGAGATGATCGTCGACCAGCCCTGGGTGTCCGCCTGGGGGATCAGCTGGAAGCTGGGGGTGGACGGGATCTCTTTGTTCCTGCTCGCCCTGACGGCGCTGCTGTTCCCGCTCGGGGCCCTGGCGGTCGACCCCGGCCACGATCACAAGGCCTACTACGTGTGGCTGCTGCTGCTGGAGTTCGGCTGCCTCGGCGTGTTCTCGGCACTCGACCTGCTGCTCTTCTTCCTCTTCTTCGAGGTCGTGCTGGTGCCGATGTACTTCCTCATCGGCCAGTGGGGGCACGGCAACGCCCGCTATTCGGCGGTGAAGTTCTTCCTGTTCACGATGTTCGGCTCGGCGTTGATGCTGGTGGGCATCCTGGCGACGGCGTTCCTGCACGCCTCGGCGACCGGCGGCCCGCTGACGTTCGACGTGGTGGAGATCGCCGGTGCGCAGTCCCTGGCGACCACCACCGCTCGCTGGATCTTCCTGGCGTTCGCGCTCGGGTTCGCCGTGAAGGTGCCGCTCATTCCGGTGCACACGTGGCTGCCGGACGCCCACACCGACGCCCCCACCGCGGGGTCGGTGATCCTGGCCGGCGTGATGCTGAAGCTCGGCACGTACGGCTTCGTGCGGTTCGGTCTGTACCTGTTCCCGGAGGCGTCGCGCTTCTTCGCCCCGCTGATGCTCACCCTCGGCGTCGTGGGCATCCTCTACGGCGCCGTGGTCGCCACCATGCAGAGCGACCTCAAGCGGTTGATCGCCTATTCCTCGGTGGCGCACCTGGGGTTCATCATCCTGGGGATCTTCGCCCTCAACACCGAGGGCCTCAGCGGCGGTCTCCTGCAGATGGTCAACCACGGGATCTCCACCGGGGCGCTGTTCCTGCTGGTGGGCTACATCTACGAGCGGCGCCACACCCGCGCCATCTCCGAGCTGGGAGGGCTGGCGCGCCCCGCCCCGGTTCTGGCGATGGTGTTCATGGTGGTCATGCTCTCGTCGGTCGGCCTCCCGGGTCTCAACGGGTTCGTGGGCGAGTTCCTGGTGCTGCTGGGCGCCTTCGAGGCGCACCGCTGGTGGGCGGTGCTGGCCACCGCGGGGGTGATCCTCGCGGCCGTGTACCTGCTCTGGGCCTACCAGCGGGTGTTCCACGGCCCGGCGCGGGGCGAGAACGCCAAGGTGCGCGACCTGGGTTGGCGGGAGGGCCTGGTGCTGGCGCCCCTCCTGGCGCTGATCATCTTCCTCGGCGTGTACCCGCGCCCCGTCCTCGACCGGATGGAGCCCTCGGTCGACTCCCTGGTGGCACACGTCGAGCTGCACGGCAACCCCGGGTCCGGCGCCGCCGAGGTGGAGGCGGCACCATGATGCGGTGTGTCAGCGGCGGCGCCCGGCGTGAGGCGGTCGCGAGATGACGCCGCACGTCGACTGGGCGGCCCTCCTGCCCCAGATCTTCCTGGGCGGCGGCGGCCTGGTGCTGCTGAAGATCGGCTCCCCCGAAGCGGGGGCGACGCTGTGACGCCGCACGTCGACTGGGCTGCCCTCCTGCCCCAGATCTTCCTGGGCGGCGGCGGCCTGGTGCTGCTGACCGTCGGATCGCTCCTGCGCCGGCGACTGCCGTCGTGGTTCGCCACCGCCTTCACCGCCGGCGCGGCCCTGGGTGCTCTCGGCGGGGTCATCTGGCTGTGGATCCGCGTCCAGGATCCGGCCAGGGGGGCCTTCACCACCATCGCCGGCACCATCGGCATCGACGGGTTCTCGGTCTTCCTGAGCGGCGTCGTCGTGGTGTCGGTGCTGCTGGCGGCCGTGCTGGCGTCGGGCACGTTGCGCCGCGAGGGCCTTCCCGTCGACGAGTTCTGCGTCCTGTTGCTGCTGTCGGGCGCGGGCGGCGCGACGATGGCCTCGGCCAACGACCTGATCGTGCTGTTCTTGGGCCTGGAGGTGCTGTCGATCGCGGCCTACGTGCTGGCGGCGCTGGACCTGCGCCGGTCCACCTCCCAGGAGGCCGGGCTGAAGTACTTCGTGCTGGGGGCGTTCGCCTCGGCATTCTTCCTGTACGGCGTGGCGCTTCTCTACGGCGCCACCGGTTCCACCAAGCTGGCGCTCGTCGCCGAGTTCCTGGCCGACGGCGGCCCGGAGTCCAACGGCCTGCTCCTCGGCGGCATGGCGCTGCTGCTCGTGGGCCTGTTCTTCAAGGTGGCCGCGGTGCCGTTCCACGCCTGGACGCCCGACGTCTACGAGGGATCGCCCCCTGTGGCGGTGGCCTACATGGCGGCCGGCGTGAAGGCCGCGGGTTTCGCCGCCCTGATGCGGGTGTTCAACGCCGCGCTCGGTGCCGGCGCCGCCGACTGGCAGCCCATCGTGTACGCCATCGCCGCGCTGACGGTGCTAGTGGGCGCAACCCTGGCCGTGGTGCAGTCCGACGTCCGCCGACTGCTGGCCTACTCGTCCATCAGCCACGCCGGATTCATTCTCGTGGGCGTCGAGGCCGCCACCGACGAGGGCGTGGCGGGCTCGCTCTTCTACCTGGGCGTCTACGCCTTCCTGGCGCTCGGCAGCTTCGCGGTGGTCGCCATCATCGGCAGCGGCCCCGACGGGCGCCAATCGCTCGACGCCTACGACGGCCTGGCCAAGCGCTCGCCCACCCTCGCCGCGGCCTTCGGCGTGCTGCTGCTGGCGCAGGCCGGCGTGCCGTTCACCACCGGTTTCTGGGCCAAGCTGGAGGTCATCGGCGCCTCGGTGGAGGCTCGCTCGTACTGGCTGGCGGGCATGGCGATGCTCGGCGCGGTGGTGGCGGCGTTCCTCTACCTGCGGGTCGTGGTGCGGATGTACCTCACGGCACCGACCGACGGCAACCGCCCGGCCGTGTCCCGCTCGGCCGGCTTCGTGGTCGCCGTGTGCGCAGCCGTCACGATCGTCTTCGGCATCCTTCCCGGCCCGCTCGTCGAACTCACCAACGACGCCACGATCCTGCTCGGCGGCTGAACGGCCCACGCGGATCGTTCGTGCGGGTGCCCGGTTGGTCGCTGCGCTACGCCATCGCCGCCTCCACATCGCTGCACATGCACTAGTGTCCTGAGCGATTAGTTCGTTTGGTATTCGGAGGATTGCTGCAGCGAGCTGGCCTGCGCAAATGCGAATAGCGGGGCCATCGAAACGCCAGCGAACTTCCGACTCGGGACACTAGCGGATCGCCGGGTTGCTGCGCGGTGCCGTCGGGATCGCGGCGCGCCGCTGCGGTAGATTCTGGTCGTCTCCGGACGGAAGGGACGCACATGGTTGGGCTCGTCGAGGAAATCGTCCTGCTGCAGTTGCGGGACGAGGGCGGATCGTTCGTGCGCGTACCCACGTGGTCGCTTCGCTATGCGATTGCCGGTGCGGTGTTGATGGAGTTGGCGATCGCGACCCGCATCGACAACGACCTGGAGCACATGTTCCTGATCGACGACACTCCTACCGGTGACGTCCTGCTCGATCCGACGCTGGCGGAGATCGCCGCCGCCGAGCGGAGCAACACGCGGTTCTGGATCGAGCACATAGCGGCATCAGGCGACGAGATCCGGGCCGCGGCGCTCGGCCGGCTCGTCGAACGGGGCATTCTGGAGGAGCGGGACGAGCGCTTGCTGTGGGTGTTCCGCACGCGACGCTACCCCGCTGTCGACGGCCAGGTCCGCCGGGAGGTCAAGCTGCGCATCATGGAGGTGCTGCTGAGCGACGAGATCCCCGATCCGCGTGATGCCATGCTCATCTGCCTTGCCGACGCCTGTGGAATCTTCCGGGCGCTGCTGTCGGGACGGGAGCTGGCCGAGGTGACCCCGCGCATCGAGCAGGTCTCGAGACTCGACCTCATCGGCCAGGCCATGTCCCGGGCGATCGACGACGTCCGCATGGCGGTCGCCGCCGCCACCGCCGGCCACCTGTAGCGCGCTGTAGCGCCGGTGGGCCACCCGCAGCGGTCGACCCACTAGCTCCGCCCCAGCACTGGCGGGCCGCGCCGCCCGTCATTCCGGCCTCCACACGTCATTCCAGCCCCCGCACGTCATTCCGGCGGACGCCGGAATCCATTCGGGGCGGCGTTCGGTGCCGCTGCGACCTCACTCGATCATCGAACCGGCGAGAAAGCGCGTGGCGTTGTCGTAGACGGCGGCAGCCCGCTCGGCGGCGTCGGGGTAGCGCTTGTGGAGTTGCCGGGAGCGGATCTCCAGCGAGAGCGGGATTCCGGCCGGGAGGGCGTCCACGAACTCCCGCACCGGTAGACCACCCTCGCCCAGCAGCAGGCGACCGTCGCGGGCGTCGCCCAGCAGGCCCGCTCGGGAGGAATCGGGGAGCCTGGTGGGGGCGTCGCAGATCTGCGCGTACGGCAGCAGGGCCGGGTCAACTCCCCGCAGCTGCTCCAGCGGCTCGCCGCCGGCCCGGTCCAGGTGGAGATTGTCGGCCAGGATGGCGCCGTTGGGTCGCCCGGCGAGAGCCACCACCTGCTGCGCCTCTGCGAGCGTTGACACCGAGTAGAGCAGCGTTGGCTCCACGACCACCGTGATGCCGGTCGGCGAGGCATGGTCGCACAGTCCGGCGAAGCGGTCCGCGAACCTGGCCGGCTCGAGGCCCCGGCTCACGGTCAGCACGTTGCGGGCGCCCACCGCGGCGGCCGCATTGATGAGCCGCTCCCCGTGGTCGCCGTCGGGCGTCACGAAGATCGGCTCCATGTCCAGGGCGACGACACCGGTGCCGTCCAGCTGCCGCCGCACCTCGCGGGCACGAGCGGCCGACCATGTCTCGGCGTCGAACCAGACGCCCACCATGTCGAACCCTGCTGCCGCAGCCGCCGACACAACCTCCGGCGGCTCGAACTCGGGCAGGACGCCGGCAGCCAGCGACAGCGGCCCGACCACGGCGCGGTCGCCGGTGCTCGGTGAGCCGCTGCCATCCGAAGGGACTCCCACGGCCGGCGACGCTATCCCGAGGGGAAGCGGCAGGGAGGAGTCGAGAAGCCGAGGAATTCGAGTTCGGGGGGAACCTACGGACGTCCGTGTTCGTCAGAGAGGTGAGAGATGTGCCAACGGATTACCGTTCGGACCGTGCACCGGGAGGTGCCGACCGCGCCGCGCCGCGCCGCCGGTCAGGTCCACCGGGCCCGGGAGGGGAACCAATGATGCGCCGACTGCTGGCGGTCGCACTGGTGTTGGCTCTGACCACGGGCGTGCCCGCCACGACCCATGCGGGCGCGATCGCGGGCGACACCGGGCCGCAGGCGGATGAACCCTCCGGCGGCGAGGAGGAGTCGACGGCACCCCAGCCACCGCCGCGCGACGCGGTGATCCTGTCCGTCGACGCCGATCCCTACGAGGCGCGGATCGACGAGTTGTACGAGGTCGACTGGTACCGCTTCACGGCCGTGGCGGGGCGGGACTACTGGGTCGTGGCCGAGACCGACTTCCCGACGGATGTCGACATCACTGTCGCGCTGCAAGACGCCACCGGCGCGGCGGTCGAAGTTGCGAGCCGCTCGGATTACGGCGATCTCCGCTGGGTGCTCCTGACCGACGCCCGAGCCGGCACCTACTACGTCCGCATCTTCGTCGGGGAGTACTCGATCGATCCCACCGGGAACTATGCGCTCGATGTCCGCACGATCGACGATGATCACGCCAATGCAGCCGCGGCGGGGACCGTCGTTCACCCCGCCGCCGCCACGACGACCGAGCACACCGGCCGGATCGACTACGAGGACGACCGGGATTGGCTCGTCTTCTCGGCGCGCGCCGGAGACACGTACAGGGTCACGCCCCGCTACGGGGTTGGGGTCAACGTCTACGCGGTCGACTCGGACGGCGAGACGGTCGGGGACCCGCTCGACGAATGGGGCACCTCGCTGAGCTACGGCGAGATGGATCACAAGCCGTGGCACTTCGAGGAGTCGGGGCGCTACGCGATGTCGATCCTCGACGACTCCTACGACACGGACTACCCCTACGAGTACACGGTCACGTTCGAGAGGCTCACCGACGACCACGCCAACGTCCCCGACGATCCCTCGCCGCTGCACGTGGGCCGCCGCACCGATGCCGCCCTGAACTACGACTACGACGAGGACTGGTTCTACGTCGACCTCGTCGAGGGGGAGCAGTACCTCGTCGAGTTCCTGCTGGGTGAGTCCCCCCGGGGTCGTGCGGAGGTCATTCTGTACGGCGTCGGCAGCAGCGAATACCAGGACGCCTATATACGGCAACGACACACGCTCTCCTACCCGGGCGCGAGCCGGCGGGTCTGGGAGGCGGGCGAAACCGGTCGCCATCTGGTCAACGTCCGCACCGGCGAGGGTTGGCCCGACGGCACTCTCCCGGTCGACTACTCGATCACGGTCGGTCGACGGCCGGCCGACGACCATGCCGACGGGCCGGAGGGCGCGACCCTGATCCGTTCAGCAGCGTGGTTCGAGGCCACCATGGACGTGGCCGGTGACGACGACTGGTACAGGTTCCTGGCGAGACCGGGCGTTGTCTACGCCGCGGAATTCAGCGTGCGCCTCCCCGGCGCCGACGGGTTCGAGCCGCTGCCGGACTACTACCGCTGGCGTGGCACCCTCGCCTACCTGATCGACGACAACTGGGGATTCGACGCCGGCGGGGGATATGCCTTTGCGGGCGAAGGCACGCAGTACCTGGTGTTCACGACGGACGGCTTCGGCGATCTGGCGGGCGTCGACTACCGCTTCCGGCTCGTCGAGTACGAGAGCGTCGACCACGGCGATGATCGATCGACGGCTGAGGCTCTCCGCGTCGGCGAGACGGTGGTGGGTTCGGCGACCGACACGGACGCCGACTGGTTCGTCTTCGACGCGGTTGCCGGCGGGATCTACTCCATCTCGTCCGGGTCGGGTTTCACGTCGGTCACGGTGTTCGACGACACCGACGAGGTGCCGTCCCGGAATGCCGACATGAGCTACCTCGGCGAGCAGTGGTCGAACCGCGGCCTCGAGTACTGGTCGGCGCCCGCCGCGGGGAGATACTGGATCCGCCTGTCCGGCAGGTGGGCACAGCCGTTCGTCTACCGATTGGGGATGACGTACACCCCGGCCACCGAGGACGACCACGGCGACACCGCGGAGGAGGCGACGGAGGTGGCCCTCGCGCCGTTGCAGGACGACCGCCCGGACGCCGCGGAACCCCAGGATGGATCCGCCGGGTCGGCCGCGGTCGTCGGCGAGTTGCAGGCGCGGGTGGAAGGGCGGCTGCAGAACTTCCTGGACGAGGACTGGTTCGCGCTCCCCCTGGAGCGGGGCGTCAAGTACCGGATCACACCGTACGCACCAGATCCGGCTGCCTACCGCCCCTCGGAGGAGTTCAACGAGAACGTGGACTTCAATTTCTGGGACGGGGAGACCTTCCTCGACTCGTATTGGGATTGGTTCAATCCGACCATCGGATTCGTTCCGGCGGTGAGCGGGACGTACCACCTGTCGGTGGGGCTCGGGAGCAGCGAACCGTTCCTGGAGCCCCAGGACTACAGCTTCGAGGTGGAGATCCTGGCTCCCGATGACGGTCCGGAACTCCGTGAGGCCGCCCTGCCCGTACAGGCGGGAGGTGTCCTCGAGAGTTCTCACGAGGCGTCAGACGATGTGGACTGGTTCCGGTTCGACGCGCTCAAGGGCCAGACCTGGATCCTGCAGTCCGCCACCGATTCGTCCGGGTGCGTCCAGGTCTATGGTCCGGGAGAGACCGCCCCCTTCTTCGAGCAGTGCGAGCGGGAACGTATGGTCTGGGTCACACCGGCCGACGGGGAGTACGGACTGCGGCTGTCCTCTCGGCTGGGCGCGAACAGGGGTCGCCGCGTGCCGCTCGACTACCGGCTGACTCTCAGCCTGGCGGATCCTGACGACCACGGGAACAGCGCATGGGATATCTCCCTGCTGGTCGCCGGTGAGGAGCAGTCCGGCAGGATCGACTATCTCGGCGACCGCGACCTCTTCCGGCTGACCGTGGCGGAGGGAGAGATCTGGAAGCTCGACTTCTCGCCCTCGGTCTACGACGTGGACTACCAGGCGCGGTTCGTGGCGATCGGCGGCGGCGGCGATCCGTCGGGTGCCTTCAGCCGTTACGCAATGGGGGGAATCCTCGGCGCGCCAGCCGATGGCGTCTGGCTGATTTTGGTGACGGGTGATGACTCCGGGGGTGACTACAGCCTGGTGGTCGAGCAGCTGGACCTATCGGACGACTATGGGAACGACCGCGACCACGCACATGTGCTGGTCACTCCGGCGGTTCCCGATCCGGGATGCGAGAGCGAGCCGGACGACGACGGCTGCTCGAACACGACGAGTGTCGAGGGAACGCTCGACTACCGCGCCGACTCCGACTACTTCAGCCTGTCTCTCGAGGCAGGAACCAAGTACGAGATCAGCCTCGAGAGTGAGTCCGAGCAGGTGATCTTCGCGCTGCTCACCGGGACTTCGTGTGCCCTGGCGGGCCCGACGGTCTGGGAGAAGACCTACGACACCTGGGTTCCCGAACGCACTGCGGACTACTGGCTGCGGGTCGGCTTCGGGCGACACATGGATGAGCAGCCGGTGGACTACACCCTGGAGATCACCGCGCACGGCGGCGACTTCCTGACGATCACCGAACGCGCCACCCAGCTCGAACCGAACGTGGCCCACGAGGTCTCGGGCGACGACTCCACCGGGCGTGATCTCTACCGGGTCAGCGTCGATCACCCGAGATACGTGATCGAAGTCAACGGCGAGGGCTTCGGGGCCGGCGGCATCTCTCCGAGCGAGCAGTTCGACTCGACCTGGTGGGAGGACGAATCCCGGTTCATCACCCCACTCCCATCCAACCCGCCACTCGTGTACTTCTTCAGGGTCTGGGGCCCGGCCGGTCAGCCCTACACGGTCGTGGTGCGGGAGCACGTCCCCTCCGACAACGATCTCGACTGGAACCAGGTTCACGTCTCGCCGGCGTTCGAGCCTGACTACTGCCATCGGGCAGGTGACGAGTGGTGGCGGTGAGCTCTCCACGCACGGTCAGTCGGACTGCACTTCGAGTTCGGGGGGGATGACTTGCCTGGCGAGCGTGAGTCCCAACTCCACGTAGTCCAGCACGTCACGGGGCCATTGTTCGGTTGTCTCAGGATCCAACTGCTTGTCCGCCTTCCTGATCAGATGCCAGGCGCCGCTGTGGGGGATCTTGCCCTGGGCGGCGGCCAGTAGGAGTTCTGGCAACAGCAGTTTCCAGTCTCTCTCGAACCTGCCTTCGAGTTCGCGGAGCAGAGCCACGCAGGCGTTGTCGTCGCGGCCCCACCAAGCGTGTTCGGGGGCGAGGCATCTGATGATCGCCGCGTGGATCACGCCATCGAAGTATGAGCGGAACGCGTTCGGCAGATCGAATTGGATCCATTGCGGTCGGCCTTCAGCGGTGTGGTGCTCCAGTGCCGACTGCATGGCCGCCGCCACGGCGACGAGGGTGTGGCGATCGTCCAAGGATCCATAGAGCGACGTCCGTCGCAGTTCGACGCTCGTCGGGCTCCAGAATGGGCTGTTGAACGGGGCCGACTCGTGGGAACTGTTGGATTCGAGCCACTCGCTTCGCCGCTCGAACAGCTTCAGGACAGAGCCCGTCTTAAACCAGTGTTTATTGGCCCTTTTGAGCAGCTCGGACTCCTCTTCGAGCGGCGATTTCTCGGGAACATGTGTCAGCCATAGAGCCAGAAGTCTCGTGCGCCGATCAGGCCCGCGGAACGTGTTCTGCAGCGACCTCCATGCCTGGCGATCCGGAGGGTGCGCGTGCAGAACGAGTCCGTGCACCGATGGGTCGTCCCCGCTCTCGTTGTAGCGGTCCTGCACGGAGACCATCAGCCTTTGCAGCGTGACTCCTGTCTGCAAGCCGGCCACGACCAGCAGGACTGATGTGTGGCCTTCCAGGTCCGCGTTTGAGAGCGTTTCGACATCGACGAGCGAGCGAATCGTTGGGCAGACGGTCCTCGCAGCCCGCAGCATCCGCTCCCTTGCCATGTCGGCGTCCCCGAGAAGGATCTGCAGGATCGCGAGATCACTGCGATCGCATACGGCAATGGTCGGTTCACCTTCACGTATCGACCTCAAGGTCCCCGAGACTTGGCTCGGTGCTCGGCTGCTGCCCGGAGGGTTCTCGAGTGCTTCCACTTGTCGGCTGATCGGATCGGCTGCTTCGGCGGGTGGAGGCGTCAGGAGCAGTGTTGCCTCGAAGTGAACCTGCGGGTCGTCGCTGGGTCGCAAGAGCGGCGACGATCGCTGCGGGGTCATCTCGCTCGCGACGAGTTGGACTCCTGTGACCTGGTCGCTGAAGGTGCGGCGTTCGTGGTAGCAGTTCCAGAGCGACTCATTCCTGTGTCCCGTAATGGTGTCCGGCATGATCCGCTCGGGATCCGGGAGCACCATTGCCGCAAAGGAGCGCGGATCCACGTGTACCAGGCGTGCCGTTGCCGGATTCCGGCAGAGGCCACATTCGCTCGCACTGCGCCACTCCGGAGATTCATCACCGAGCGAGTACCAGGCTGCCTGTCGCTCGCGGGCCTCCGGCGGCGGCAGGACGGTGGCCACCTCCCCGGTTCTCGTGACCAGGCACTCGGCGCGCCATCCTCCCTCGGGGGCCGTCTCCTGCAGCGTGTCCTGCAGCATCCGGCACGTACGGCCGGTGGAACTGACGGACAGGACTGCCAGGACTTCCATGCCCTCGAGTGATCGGAAGTGGTGGAGATACTCGTACCGGGTCCGCGGGTATGCGTCCAGCGCCTCGATGCCGACGAGGCCGTTCCGCAGCGTGTGGCCGGCCAGGAAGGCGGACCTCATGGCGAGGTCGAGTTGCTGGACGATCGGCAGCAGCGTGCCCGAGTCGATGACCAGGGCGGTCTCCGCCGTGATGCAGGGATGGAGCCACGTCGCCAGCGCGGCCGGTGCCCGGGGGTCACGGAACACATCGGCGATGCGCACGAAGGAGTCAGCGTGATGGCCCGACGGCAGCCGGTAGTGATAGGTCCGGGGCCGCCATATGGCGTTGCCCTCGTCGAGGAAGGTGCGGACTTCGACGGCACGGCACCGAGCCAGCGTGACCTCGTCGACCTTCGGGCTCATCGCGGGAGCCGCCGCGAGCGGAAGCTCGAACGCTCCGACCTCGACGTGTGGTAGCTGGTGCGAGCGGACCGCTCCGAACAGCGCGGTCGCCAGCTCGCCGGTTCCCCTGGGCCAGGCGGTCCATCCGTCGACGATCGGCTCGGCCTCTCGAGACCACCGCAGGAGCGGGCTCCGGAACACCAGTTGGGCGGCGTCGCCGGCGACGCTCGGCGGCAGTCCGCGGAGTGCCGCCACGACCGTGTCCCAGCCGCCGGGTCGGAGATCCATGTCGACGAAGAACAGGCCGCCCTCCGCCGGCGGGCGGAGGACCTTGACCCCGGATGCGGTCAGGACACCATAACCGTCGCCGTTCAGGCCCTCCAGTGACATTCCGAGACGTGGCTATGCCGGTACGGGGAATGATTCGTAGAGGCGTCGCCCGGCCTCGTCGTAGTCGTGGGTTTCGAAGGGGAGGGATTCGTCGTGCGCGGCTTCCTCGCGCGTATCCCTCCTGTCGATGGCCTGGAGCATCACGTGGACGAGCGTGCCGCGCGCGCCCGGCATGGGGGAAACCTGACCGGTCTCCACTCTTTCGGGCGAGAGCCCTCGCGTTCCGGCGCGCACGATCCTGCCGGCCCTGTCGATGGTCAGCACATCGAACGCACCCACCCATTGGCCGGCTCGAATATGGGTGGCGTTGAGGCCGTGCCCGTTGTGGTTCGGCAACTCTCGCGCGCCGAACGCCTTGAACACGAGTGTCTGCAGAATGTCGCTGTCGGAGAGTTGATCCAGGTCGCCGGCATTGCTGGCGCTGTGCACGGCCGCAAGAGCGCGCAGGTCGTTGTGCAATGCGGACGGGATCCCGATCCCGTTGTCCGCAACGACCACATGGAGCCTGTTCCAGCTTCGCTCGCCTCCCCCTCGCGTCGCCGACACGACCGCGAAGGCGGAATCCGCCTTGCTCCACCGGTGGACGTTGTCGATGAGTTCTGCGATCACGGTGTCTGCGTCGCTCAGGAATCGCAGGTAGCCGGGGGGCGACAGGGACGGCGAATCGAGCTTCAATTGTTGGAGCCAGGGGTAGTGGAGGCCGGAACTCGAAAGATCGGGAACCGTACGCTGCGAACTCTCCAGATCCCGGATCACCCGGATGTGGTGTGTGTCCGATCCGTCGTCATAGTCGAACTCCTCCCAGTCAACGCCCGGCAGCCGCTGTTGGTCCAGGGGATCGTCGGAATCGCCGTCGGCATACCGGATCGGAAGCCTGTGGCGTGCCGCAGCGGCTGGAAGTCCCGCGCGCATCCAGTACCGGTGGAGAGCGGAGTCGCGGTCGGGGAGCAGCAGTTGCCAGCTCTTTGAGGAGTCGCACGCTGCCAGCAACCACCATGCCAACACGCTGCCTTCGACCAGCTGTGCGTGGGTCGAACGATCATGGCGGAATCCTGAGATGGCGTCTATGTCGGTGGCGCGCCCCATGGCAAGCTGTTGGACCATGCCGGCCATGTGACTCAACTTGACGAGGGGTGGCGCCTCAGCCATCGGGTTCACCTCGATACAACCAGTGGCGCTTACGCGGATGAGAGCAACCGACTAATCCGGCGAACGTACGAGTGGCTCCTGGCCATTGCAAGCGGGTGTTGTGGGGTATCGATCGATTGTTGACTGAATCCACCGGCCGATTCCTCGTGGTCACAGCATGTCCACGGAGTTGGCACAGGACATCTGTGGAAATGCGGCATCGCGGCATTCGGAGCCTCCCGCCTCGGGCGGGTGGTGGACGGGCGGTTGCATCGAGACCGCACTGTGCGCGTCGGGCGGCGATCGGTGGCGGTGAGTCGGCGGCGGTCATACCCCGACGACGGTGAGGCCGGCCGAGCGGGCGGCCTGTGCTTGGCGAATGTCGAAGGTGAGCAGGACCGTGCGCTCCCCGGCGCGGCGGGCGGCGGCGATGTGGAGCGCGTCGAGGGAGCGACACAGGGTCTGCTCGGCGATGCGGGCCGCCTCGTTGCAGGTGGCGGCGTCGAGGCTGACGAGTGCGAAGGCGTCGAGGTCGGCTTGGACCTGGCGGCGGGTACGGAGGAGGTCCTCGCCGTCGAGGTGCCGGGTGAGGTTGCGCCGCAGCTCCACCTCGGTGAGGTGCGAGGTCACGAGCACGGGGTCGGAGGCCATGATCTGCTCGGCCACGTCGGAGTCGCGCTCTGCGACGTAGCGCTTCATGAGAGCGCTGGTGTCCACGTAGAGCGTCATCCGCGGTCCTCGTCGAGCACATCGGCCGTGCTGCGCGCCGACGTGCAGGGGACTATCGGCTCCAGGCCGCTGCGCCGCGCCGGTGTGATCCAGCCCTCCTCGATCCCTCGCTCGAGCGTCGACTGATCGTCGAGCCCCGAGAGTTGGGCGACCGGCCTTCCGCGGTCGGTCACGACGATGTGCTCACCTGCTGCCGCCTTCCCGACGTACTCGGAGAGGTGGGCCTTGAGTTCCCTGATCCCTACCTGCATGTAGTCACAATAGCTGGACAATGTGACTACAACAAGTCTGCGCCGGCGGCTCTCAGCCGGCCGCCCCGGCGCGGTAGGCCTCGAGCAGAAGGCCGTGGAAGTGGTGGACGCCGTGTTCGCTGACTCCCGAGCCCGCCGGATCGCACACGAACCGTCCGGAGGTGAACGCCGGGGTTTGCATGCCGCGTTGGGTGCTCTCGACGAGTCCGATGTCCTCGACCTGCAGAACCTCGTCGATGTAGCGGATCGACTCGGCCTCGGCGGCGTTCGGTTCGGGGTCCTCCAGGTAGAAGTCGTAGATCTCCAGCGTGCGGTCGGGGCCTACGGGGATCACGTGCATCACCATCAGGTTGCCCCGCCCCGGGTAGCGCATCAGGCAAGTGTTGGGCCACAGCCACCACGCCTCGTGGATCCGCACGGTGGCGTCGGCGACGTCGTAGGCGCTGTTGGCGCTGCGGCCGGCCTCGGCCGTCTGGCTCGAGTAGATGCCGTGCGTCGTTATCTCGTAGGTCGACATGTCCACCAGCGACACGAAGTCCCTGTGGGCGATGTGGCAGTGGTAGCACTCCAGGTAGTTGTCGATGACGTTCTTCCAGTTGGAGGCGATGTCGTAGCTGAGCCTGCGGGCGAGCGTGAGGTCGGCGATGTCGGGCGCCTTGGTTGTGATCTCGGCGCCCAGATCGCCTGACTGCAGCCGCAGCGGCGCGGCGCTCGGGTCGAGGTTCACGAACACGAACCCGGCGAACTCCTCCACCTGAACCGCGTCGAGGCAGATGCCCGACGGGTCGAAATCCACCAGATGCGAGGTGTGGCGGGCGGCCGCCAGCGAGCCGTCCAGGTCGTACGTCCAGCCGTGGTAGGGACACCGCAGCGACTTGGCCGACCCCTCGCCAGCTGCGATCTCGTGCGCCCGGTGCTGGCAGACGTTGTAGAAGGCGCCCAACTCGCCGGCGCCGTCACGCACCACGAGGACGGGGAGCCCGGCGACGGTTGTGGTCACGTAGTCGCCCGTCTCGGCGAGCTTCTCCCGGTGGCACACCCACTGCCAGGTCCGGGCGAACACGGACGACTGCTCGAAGTCGTGCCAGCGCTGCTCGGTGTACGTCTCGGCGTGGAGGGTGCCGGCGGCGGCGGGGATCTCCGCGTGGTCGCCACCCACCCGGTGCACGTCGGCGACCGTGATCGGCGCGGCGCTCGCCCGCAGTGTCATGAATGGACTCTAGGAATCGAGCCGCTTCCTCGCACCGCGTCCGGGACCTCGGCAACTTATTGTGACGCCATGACGGCGTTCGACGAGGCGGCGGAACGCGTTGCCGCGGGCGCCGATGCGCGGGTCGAGGCAGCGGGGCTGGTGGCGCTGATGACCCTCGAGGAGAAGCTGGGCTGCCTCGACGGGGACGTGCCGTTCTGGCCCGGATTGGCGGACCTCGTGGGGGGCGGGTATCACGCTCATCCCTGGCCGGCGGCACGCGTCGAGCGGCTCGGCATCCCCGGCCTCGACTTCGCCGACGGCCCCCGGGGATGCGTGATCGGGCCGGCCACCACGTTCCCGGTGTCGATGGCCCGTGGAGCGTCGTTCGACCCGGCGCTGGAGCAGCGGGTGGGGTGGGCCATCGGCGCCGAGTTGCGGGCGTCCGGCGCCACGGTGACCGGCGCGGTCTGCATGAACCTGCTGCGTCACCCGGCCTGGGGTCGGGCGCAGGAGACCTACGGCGAGGACCCGCACCACGTGGGCGAGATGGCCGCAGCGCTGACGCGGGGGCTGCAGGAACACGTCATGGCCTGTATGAAGCACTTCGCCTGCAACTCGATGGAGAACGCCCGCTTCAAGGTGGACGTGTCGGCGGGCGAGCGGGCGTTGCACGAGGTCTACCTTCCTCACTTCAGGCGGGTGGCCGGCGAGGGCGTGGCCGCGGTGATGAGCGCCTACAACTCGCTCAACGGCGTCTGGTGCGGTGACAGCCGCCCGCTGCTGACGGGGATTCTGCGCCAGGAGTGGGGGTGGGACGGTCTGGTGCTCACCGACTTCATCCTGGGGCTGCGCGATCCGGTCGCCTCGGTGCGGGCCGGCTGCAATATCGAGATGCCCTTCCGCCAGCAGCGCGCCCGGGCGCTGCCTGAAGCGCTCGCCTCCGGCGCTCTCGACGTCAACGACGTGGACGCCCGCGTGGTGGACACGGTGACCACGTTCCTGCGGTTCGCCCGGGTGTACCGCAACCGCCCCGACCGCTCCGTCGTGGGGTGCACCGAGCACCGGCTGCTGGCGCGCCGGGCGGCCGCGGAGTCGATGGTGCTGCTGCGCAACGACGGCCTCCTGCCCACCGACGCCACCGCGCTCGGCAGGGTCGCCGTGCTGGGGCCGCTGGCGGCCGTGGCGAACCTGGGCGACGCCGGGTCCAGCGACGTGGCCCACACCCCCGAACCGGTGACGCTGCTGGCGGGCATCGAAGCTGCGCTGGCCCCGGCAGGGGTCGACGTCGTGCACAGCGACCGCGACGCCTCGGTGGCGTCGGATGCCGACCTCGTGGTCGTGGTCGTCGGCTACACGGGAGAGGACGAGGGTGAGCACCTCGGAGATTCCGAACTCGAGTTGCTCCTGGCCCTCGCACCTCCGATGGATCATCCCGACCTCGGCTTCGTGGACCCCGCACAGGCCGACGCCTTCTTCATCGCCGCCGCCGAACGCGGGGCAGGTGGCGCGCCGAGTGGCGGGGACCGGGCCTCCCTCCGGCTGCAGCCGGCGGACGAGGAACTCATCGCTGCCGCCCGGGCGGTCAGTGACCGGGTGGTGGTGGCGGTGATGGCCGGTGGCGCGGTGGTCATGCCGTGGCTCGACACCGTTGCCGCCACGCTGATGGTGTGGTACCCGGGATCCGAGGGCGGTCATGCCTTCGCCGACGTACTGACCGGCCGCGTAGAGCCCGGCGGGCGGCTGCCGTTCGCCGTCCCCCGCGCCACCTCCGACCTCGTGGACTTCGACGCCGACGCGGAGACGGCCACCTACGGGCTGCTGCACGGCCAGTGGCACCTCGACGGCAACGGGACCGGGGCACACCTGCCCTTCGGACACGGGCTGGGCTACAGCGACTTCGCCCTCGGCGAGGCCCGGCTGGACGGTGACCGTGTGGTGGTGACGGTCGCCAACACGGGGCGGCGCCCCGGCGCCACGGTGGTGCAGGTCTACGGCGACGTGCCGGGCTCAGCCTACGAGCGACCTCCGAGGCGTTTGGTGGGCTTCACCAAGGTGCGTCTCGATGCCGGTTCCGAGGTCGAGGCGGAAGTACCGGTCAACCGGTCGCTGCTCGACGTTCGGATCGATGGGTGCTGGCTCCGGGAGGACCTGCCGGTCGAGTTCGCTGTCGGGCTCGACGCCGCGACGGCTCGACCGATCTGATCCTCGACGCCGCGCTCCGTCGGACTCAACGCTGTCGCCACCGGACCGATCTGAACCACGGCGGCGGCCGGGCGGACGGCGGGTCACGGCTCTCCCGGTGTCCGGCCGGTCAGCTGTCGGAGATCGAAGCGCGTGGGTCCGGCGTTGGGGTTGCGGTGCGGGCCGCCGCGCAAGAGGTGTGTCGCAGGGGCCTCCTAATTTGCTCTGCAACTCTGGGCAGGATGCAACAGGAGGCGATCACATGCATGCCGACATGGACGGAGGGGTGGATACGGGTTTCAGCGCCAGGGAGGCGGCGGACATCTGTCGTCTCACGTGCGAGCAACTCGACGAGTGGGAAGACGCTGGTCTCGTGGGCCCGTCGCTGGTGGGCCCGCCCGGGCTCCGCCGCCGGAGGTACTCCTACCAGGACGTCCTGACGCTGGAGATCATCCGGTTCCTGCTCGAGTGGGGTGCTCCGTTCGAGCAGGTGCAGCAGGCATCCGATCGGGTCCGGGTCGGGCTGGAGCACAGCCTCAGGGACACGTGCATGACGGTCCTCGAAGGTGAACTGATCGTGTTCACCAACCGCGACGAGGCCCGATGCTTCGTCGAGTCCGATCCGGAGCGAGACGTCTTCGTGATCGATGCCACCCAGCTCACCGATGACCTCGACGGGGGAATCAGCGACGTCTGCCCGGACTACTTCAAGCCCGAACCTGGCGACGACGCCTGCTTCCGCTACGAGATGGAGGCACAGGTGGCGCGGTTCCGGGACTTCCTGGAGACGGCCGTGGCGGACGACTTCGACTTCTGATGCGAGGGCCGAGGGTTGCGGGGTGCTGGGTAGGGTTTGGGGCCGTGTTGCCCCCGCTCGGGGAGATCGTCCAGATCGCCTATGTCGTCAACGACGTGACCGAGGGGGCCCGCCGGTGGGCCGAGCGGTTCGGGGCCGGGCCGTTCTTCGTCCGTCACCACATTCCCGTGCACGATGCCACGCACCGGGGCCGGCCCACGCACTTCGATCACAGCAACGCCTGCGGCCAGTGGGGTCGGATCATGGTCGAACTGGTGCAGGACCACGGCACAGGGCCGTCGGTGGTGCGCGACCTGTTCGCTCCCGGCACCGAGGGCCTGCACCACGTGGCCTGCTTCGTGGACGACATCGACGAGGCCATCGCGGGCTACGCCGCCCTGGGCTACGAACTAGCAGGGACCGGCAACGCTTACGGCCTCACCAGGTTCTGCTACATCGACACGACTGCCGAGCGGGGGCACCTCACCGAGTTGTACGAGCCGAGCGGGCGCCTCCGGGAGTTCTACGCCATGGTCGCCGAGGCCGCCGAGGGCTGGGACGGCTCCGACCCGGTCCGCCTGCGAGAGTGAGAACTGCTCGCCGATGCGGATGAGATGCTCACGGGCACGGGCCTGCCGCTTGCGGTCGACGGCGGTCGGGCTGTGGGAGGCGTGAGATGACTGAGAGTCCAGGCGGGACGCCTCCGGGTGCCGAGCCCGCGACGACCGGTGCCTCCGGCGAGTCCCACTACGAGGACGTGTCGGCTTGGAGCCTTGACACCGCTGCTGAGGAGGCCATGCTGGCGGCGCAGACCGAGTGCACGTTCATCTGGTCCAACCGGGAGGGCTGGCCGGTGGGCGTCATCATGAGCTTCGTCTGGCGCCGCGGCCGGTTCTGGTTGACCGCCGGCGGCCGGCGGGCCCGCATCGCCGCCGTGCGCCGCGATCCCCGGGTCTGCATCGTCGTCACCAGCACCGGCGCCCCCGGTGTGCCCAGCCGCCGCACCGTCACCTACAAGGGAATCTGCCGGCTCCACGACGACGCCGACACCAAGGCCTGGTTCTACCCCGAACTAGCCGCCGCCCTGCATGCCGATCCGGAGCGGCGCTGGCACTTCGAGGCATTCCTCGACTCACCGCGCAGGGTCATCCTGGAGGTGGAGCCCATCCAGCGCATCGCCTTCGACGGCACGAAGCAGGCCGCAACCACAACAGCCTGGATCGAAGCCACCAAACGCGCCGGACGACGCTCGAAGGCCTAGTGCAAGTCCTGGGTTACAGGCCGAACTCGACGCTGGGAGCGGCGGGGGGCATCTCGGGAGTGGTGGACACGTACTCGATCTCGTAGTCGCGGAGCCCTTCGCACCGCACCCACTCGCGGACATCGGCCAGCAGTTCGTCGAGGTCGTCAGCACCGCCGACGAAGCCGGAATCGTCCTCGGCCCACCACAGAGTGCCCTGCTCCTCATTCCGGTAGACGCGCATCTTGTGCATCAGGTCGCTCCTCGAGATCCGCGGTGACGCCATAGTAACTCTGCTATCTCCTCATCGTTCAGGCCTGCGCGGTCAACCAGCATGCGCCGCAGCGCCCGGGGCGGCACCTCCGCGCTGTCGTGGAACGCGAAGCCGATCGGCAATCGATTTGGCGCGACCAGCTTGCGGTGAGAGCCGCGCTGACGATCCAACTCGTACCCGATCTTGCTCAGCACCCGTAGAACCTCCCTGGCTTTGAGCGCCGGGAATTCTGCAGCCGGGATCATGCTACATAAGACTACAGGAAAAATATCGAATACGGTGTAGTACGGAGCACCGCCAGAACATGGCCAACCGGCCCCGCCCGGGACGCTACCAATGACCGAGGGCGGGGGTGCCGGGGGCCAGCGCAGGCGGCCATTCCGAGGCCGCCGGAGCGCCACCGGCAGCGCTGACCGGACACCTGCAGAACGTCTTCATCCGGGGCTGAAAACCCACAGGCGGCCGGCGCGCCCACCGCCTACTGTTTCGCCCATGGCTGAACGCATCAAGACATTCCTGCCCGAAGAGCAGATGCCCACCCAGTGGTACAACGTGATCCCGGACCTGCCGGCGCCGCCCCCGCCGCCGCTGCACCCGGCCACGATGGAACCCATCGGCCCGGAGGCGCTCGCCCCCCTGTTCCCGATGGCGCTCATCGGTCAGGAGGTCAGTGGCGAGAGCTACATCGACATCCCGGACCCGGTGCAGCAGGTGTACCGCCTGTGGCGCCCCACGCCGCTGATCCGCGCCCGGCGCCTCGAGCAGGCCCTCGGAACCCCGGCCCGCATCTACTACAAGTACGAGGGCGTCAGCGCGGTCGGGTCGCACAAGCCCAACACGGCCGTCCCCCAGGCCTTCTTCAACGCCGCCGAAGGCATCACCAAACTCACCACCGAGACGGGTGCCGGGCAGTGGGGCTGCGCCCTGGCGTTCGCCTGCCAGACGTTCGACATGGAATGCGAGGTGTGGCAGGTCCGCGCCTCCTACGACCAGAAGCCCTACCGGCGCTCGATGATGGAGGTGTTCGGCGCCACGGTGCATCCGAGCCCGTCGACCGTCACCGAGACGGGACGCAAGCTCCTCGAGGCCGAGCCGGACAACCCGGGAAGCCTCGGCATCGCCATCAGCGAGGCCATCGAGGTGGCTGCCGGTGACCCGCAGGCGCACTACTCCCTCGGCAGCGTGCTGAACCACGTGCTGCTGCACCAGACGGTCATCGGCGAGGAGGCCCTCCTCCAGATGGCCGAACTGGGCGAGACCCCGGACCTGATCGTGGGCTGCACCGGCGGCGGCTCCAACTTCGCCGGCCTCTCGTTCCCGTTCCTGCGCGAGAAGCTGGCCGGCAACATGGCGCCGGAGATCCGCTGCGTCGAACCGGCGGCCTGCCCGTCGCTCACCAAGGGCGTCTACGCCTACGACTTCGGCGACATGGCCGGGTTCACGCCGCTCATCAAGATGCACACGCTGGGCCACTCGTTCGTGCCGGCACCCATCCACGCCGGTGGCCTGCGCTACCACGGCATGTCGCCCCTGCTCTCGCACATCTACGACCTGGGCCTGGTGGAGGCCGAGTCCAAGGTGCAGTCCGAGTGCTTCGAGGCGGGCACGCTGTTCGCCCGCTGCGAGGGCATCATCCCGGCGCCCGAGCCGACCCACGCCCTGGCGTCGGCGGTGGCCGAGGCCCGGCGCTGCGCCGAGACCGGCGAGGAGAAGGTCATCCTCACCGCGATGTGCGGCCACGGCCTGCTGGACCTGTCGGCCTACGACTCGTACCTGTCGGGCCAACTGCAGGACTACAACTATCCCGCCGAGGAGATCGAGGCCGCCATGGCGGGCATCCCCGGTATGGGCGGCTGAAGGACCGCGGGTTCGGGCTCGACCGAGCGGAACGCAAGTCAGGTGCGGGCGGCGCGGCCTCTTGGCGCGGGCGGTCCGGCGCGGGCACCCGACGGGGTTTCCGAGCCGCCGACGCGCGGCCACCGCTAGGTAGGCTCTGGCCCTGTGTCGGACTTCCTGCGCAGCTACCTGACGGTCGGCTTCTTCGCCGTCCTGGCGGTGCTCATGGTGGCTCTGATGCTGGGCGTTGGATCGGTGTTGCGACCCGAGCGCCCGCAGCGCCAGAAGTACGTGACCTACGAGAGCGGCGTGGACCCCGTCGGGGAGGGCTGGTCGCAGAGCACGCTCCGGTACTACCTGTTCGCGCTGCTGTTCGTCATGTTCGATGTGGAGGCGGTGTTCATCTTCCCCTGGGCCACCCGCCTGGAGGTCTACGGCGCGTTCGGGCTCGTGGAGATGGCCATCTTCATCTTCATCCTGGCGCTCGGCCTGTTCTACGCCTGGCGAAAGCGGGTCCTGCGATGGGTGTGAGCACTGAACGGCGCCCGCAAGGAGGTCACCGGTAGATGGGCCTCGTCGAGAGCGGCAAGATCCCCGCGCCCCTCACCAAGCTGCTCAACATGGGCCGCAAGTACTCCCTCTGGGTCTACCAGTGGGGTCTGGCCTGCTGCGCCATCGAGATGGGAGCGGCGTTCGGCTCGCCCCGTTACGACGTGATGCGCCTCGGCGTGATCCCGTTCCCCGCCAGCCCCCGTCAAGCCGACCTCGTCGTCATCTCCGGCACCGTCACCGACAAGATGGTGCCGTCGATCCTGCGCCTCTACGAGCAGATGCCCGACCCGAAGTACGTGATCTCGATGGGCTCGTGCGCCAACTGCGGCGGTCCCTACTGGGACTCGTACTCCGTCACCAAGGGCATCGACCAGATCATTCCGGTGGACGTCTACGTGCCCGGCTGCCCGCCCCGACCGGAGGCTCTCCTGGAGGGGATCGTGCTCCTGCAGGAGCGCATCGCCAACGAGGACATGGCGCCCCGCTGGAAGGGCGACCCGATCGTCGTCGGATAGGGCGCGAGGACTCCGGACGTGACCGACACCACTGCCACCGAGGCCGCCCCGACCGAGCCGCGCCACGCCGAAGCGGTCGCCACGCTCACCGAGGTGCTCGGCGAGGCCGTGCTGGCGCATCACAGCGAGCGGGGCGAGTTGTGGGTGCGCGTGCATCACGAGGCCTGGCAGCCGGCCGGCTACGCGCTGCGTGACGACCTCGGCTGCCGCTGGTTCGACTTCCTCTCGGCCATCGACTGGCTGCCCTCGCCGTTCGGGCGCGACATGGACGCCGAGCAGGACTGGCCCGCCACCGGCCCGCCGGCTCGTGACACAACTCTCGAGCACGGCGTGACCGGGGGCGAGACCCGCCTGCAGATCTTCGCTCGGGCGCAGGCGGTCGAGGACCACCCCGGTGGTGAGGGCCTGGCGGTCATCCTCAAGGCCGACCTGCCGAACGAGAACCCGGCGGTGCAGACCTGGATCCCGGTGTACGCCGGCGCCAACTGGCACGAGCGCGAGGCCTGGGAGATGTTCGGCATCGCCTTCATCGGTCATCCCGACCTGCGCCACATCTACCTGCCGGGCGAGTTCGAGGGACACCCGCTGCGCAAGGACTTCCCGCTGCTGGCCCGCAGGGTGAAGCCCTGGCCCGGGATCGTGGACGTGGAGGACATGCCTGAGGTGACGTCGTGAGCGTCACCGAGCGGGAGCAGCGGGCCTTCATCGCCGCAGCCGCGGCCGACGCCCGCGTCAACGTCGAACTCGAGACCGAGGGCATGACCCTCAACATCGGCCCCCAGCACCCTGCCACCCACGGGACCCTGCGCATCGTGGCCCGCCTCGACGGCGAGCAGGTGGTGGTCGCCGAGCCGGTCATGGGCTACATGCACCGGGGCTACGAGAAGCTGGCCGAGGTGCGCACCTACCCGCAGGTCACAACGCTCATCAACCGCATCGACTGGCTGGGCAGCTTCGCCAACGAAGTGCCGTTCATCCTGGCCGCCGAGCAGCTCATGGAGGTGGAGGCACCGCCACGGGCCGCCTGGATCCGCACCATCCTCTTCGAGCTGTCCCGCCTGGCGAACATCTCCCTCTTCCTCGGCGACATGGGCGTGCAACTCGGCGCCATCACGCCGGTGTTCTTCGCCTTCCGCGACCGGGAGTTCGTCCTCAACCAGATCGAGGCCGTCACCGGCGGGCGCTTCCACCCCAACTTCGACCGCATCGGCGGGCTCAAGGACGACTTCCCGGCCGGCTGGATCGAAGAGACCCGCGGTGTCATGGTCAAGATGCGCACCTTCTGCGACGAGCTCGAGGATCTCCTGATGGGCAACGAGATCTTCGAGGCCCGCACCCGCGGCGTCGGCGTCGTCCCCCCCGAGATCGCCCTCTCCTACGGGCTGTCGGGGGCAAACCTGCGCGCCTCGGGCGTGGACTGGGACGTGCGCCGGGACAACCCCTGCGGGCTCGTCTACGACCAGGTCGACTGGAAGGTCTGGACGCACCCCGACGGCGATTCGTTCGCCCGCTACTGGGTGCGCCTGCAGGAAACCCGCGAGGCCACCTACATCGTCGAGCAGCTGCTCGACGGGTTGCCGGCCGGGCCGGTCATGGCCAAGGTGCCGGTCATCATCAAGGTGCCCGCCGGGGAGGCCTACGTGGCCACCGAGAACCCGCTGGGCGTCATGGGCTACTACGTGGTCAGCAAGGGTGACCTGGGGCCGTTCCGGGTGAAGATCCGCTCCGCCTCGTTCAACAACATCTCCGTCGTGCCGTGGGTGATGCGGGGCGTCTACGTGCCCGACGTGATCACCATCCTCGCCAGCCTCTACTTCATCCTCGGGGACATCGACCGGTGATCGACGTCCTGGCCTTCGAGCCCGCCTACTGGCTGCAGACCCTCATCAAGCTGGGCGTGGTGGCGCTGGTCATTCCCACCGCGTCGATCATCCTCGGCTACGTGTTCCTCATGAAGATGATGAGCTTCATGCAGAGCCGGCTGGGACCCATGGAGGCCGGCCCCTACGGCACGCTGCAGTTGCTGGCCGACGGTGTGAAGTTCCTGCAGAAGGAGGACGTTTTCCCGCGCCGGGCCGACCGCTACGTGTTCGCCCTCGCCCCGGTGGTGGTGCTGGTGTCCACGTTCCTGCTCTACGTGATCCTGCCGGTGGGTCCCGACGCCGTCGTGAGCAGCCTCGACGCGGGCCTCTTCTTCGCCCTGGCGGTGGCTTCGCTCTCGGTCATCGGCATCCTCATGGCCGGCTGGGGTTCGGCCAACAAGTACGCGCTGATGGGCGGTATGCGCGCCGCCGGTCAGCTCATCGCCTACGAGTTGCCGCTGGTGCTGGCCGCCATGGGCGTGGTCATCCAGGCCGGCACGCTCGACCTCAACAAGATCGTGCTGGCCCAGGCCACCGGCGAGATCTTCGGCTGGGGGGCCATCGGGAACCCGTACATCCTCACGCAGTTCGTCGGGTTCGCCATCTTCCTGGTGGCGGTGCAGGCCGAGTTGACCCAGCCGCCGTTCGACATGCCGGTTGCCGAGTCCGAGATCGTCGGCGGCTACCAGGTGGAGTACACCGGCTTCCGGTTCCTGTTCTTCTTCATGGCGGAGTTCGGCACCGCGTTCGCGTTCGCCGGCATCGCCTCGGTGCTGTTCCTGGGCGGCTGGTACGTGCCGGGGCTGGACCCGGCCTCGAACTGGTTCAACCTCATCGGCCCGTTCGTCATGTTCATCAAGATCATGGCGGTCTCCGCGCTCATCTTCTGGTTCCGCTTCACGTTCCCGCGGCTGCGCGAGGACCAGCTCCAGAAGCTGGCCTGGAAGGTGCTCATCCCGCTGGCGCTGCTGAACATCGTCGTCACGGGTGTGCTCAAGGTCGCGGTCTAGTGGGGGTCGTCGAGGGAATGAGAGGCACGTCATGCGAGGTATAGGGATGATCAAGGGGCTCGGGGTGACCGGCCGGACGATGCTCCGCACGCTGTTCCCCGACGGTCTGCGCAAGCCGATCCCGGCGCCCTCGCGTGGCGCGCACACCGTGCAGTACCCGCACGTCAAGGAGGCGCCGGTGACGCGGGCGCGCGGCGTCATAGGCCTGCACCACGACAACTGCACCGTGTGCATGCTCTGTGCGCGGGAGTGTCCCGACTGGTGCATCTACATCGAGGGGCACAAGGAGTTGGCCCCGCCGCGGCGCCCCGGCGGCAAGCCCCGCGCGCGCGCCAAGATCGACCGCTTCGACATCGACTACGCGCTGTGCATGTACTGCGGCATCTGCGTCGAGGTGTGCCCGTTCGACGCACTCTTCTGGAGTCCCGAGTTCGAGTACTCCGAGCCCCGCATCGCCGACCTGCTGCATGACGCCGACCGGCTGGCCGACTGGATGGAGACCGTCCCGGAGTTCGAGAAGTACGAGCCGGGCGCCGCTGTCAAGCGGGCCGTGGTGCCCGAGCCGTCCAAGCACCGTCCCCCCCGGAGCGCCACCCGGTGACCGTCGTCGGGGCACTCGTCGCCCAGAACATCGCCTTCGGGGTGATCGCCGCCGTCATGGTGTTCGCGGCGATCCGCCTCGTGACCACCCGCAACGTCGTGCATGCGGCGCTGTTCCTGGTGGTGGTGCTCGGCGGTGTGGCGACGCTGTTCCTGCTGATGGGCGCCGAGTTCGTGGGGATCACCCAGATCCTCGTCTACATCGGCGCCGTGGTGGTGCTGTTCCTGTTCGGCATCATGCTGACCCGCACCCGCATCGGCGACGAGGAGGGGACCGACCACCCCAACCGCCTGCCGGCGGTGCTGGCGGCGGCGCTCGTTGCCACGGTCATCATCTACGCCGTGGTGTCGGGCTTCGGCGACGCCGAGCTTCCCGCCGACACCCGCACCACCACCGCCGAGGTGGCCGACTCGATCTTCAGCCAGTACATCGTCCCGTTCGAGGCCGTCTCGGTGCTGCTGCTGGCGGCGCTGATCGGCGCCATCGTGATCGCCCGGAGGGACTGAGGCCATGCTGCTGAACCAGTTCCTTGTCCTCGCTGCTGCTGGCGGCGCTGATCGGCGCCGTGCTGTTCGCCCGGAGGGACTGAGGCCATGCTGCTGAGCCAGTTCCTCATCCTCAGCGCCGTGCTGTTCGCCCGGAGGGACTGAGGCCATGCTGCTGAACCAGTTCCTTGTCCTCGCTGCTGCTGGCGGCGCTGATCGGCGCCGTGCTGTTCGCCCGGAGGGACTGAGGCCATGCTGCTGAGCCAGTTCCTCATCCTCAGCGCCGTGCTGTTCGCCCGGAGGGACTGAGGCCATGCTGCTGAACCAGTTCCTTGTCCTCGCTGCTGCTGGCGGCGCTGATCGGCGCCGTGCTGTTCGCCCGGAGGGACTGAGGCCATGCTGCTGAGCCAGTTCCTCATCCTCAGCGCCGTGCTGTTCGCCATCGGTGTCTACGGCGTGCTGGCGCGCCGCAACGGGGTGCTCGTCCTGATGTCGATCGAGCTGATCCTCAACGCCGTCAACATCAACCTGGTGGCGTTCGGCAGCTACGTCTCCAGCATCTCCGGCGAGGTGTTCGCCCTCTTCGTCATCACCGTGGCCGCCGCCGAGGTGGGCGTGGGCCTGGCGATCCTCCTGCTGCTGTACCGCAACCGTCGAAGTGTCGACCTCAGCGAGGCCGACCTCATGAAGGGCTAGGCCGACGGTGGACTCGCAGGGACGTCGGTTGCAGCAGTTCCGTCATTCCGGCGAAGGCCGGAATCCATTGGCCGGCGATTCGAGCTTGCAGGGCCGGGAGGCTCGGGCATGAGGCTGCAAGGGCTCAACGTGCTGGCGGCGGAGGCGTCCGCGGAGATCGTGCACGCGGGCGGGTGGTTCCTGTCCAACGCCTGGATCATCCCCGCCATCCCGGCGGCGAGCTTCTTCGCCATCCTGTTCTTCGGCAAGCGCATGCCGCGGGGTGGCTCGGAAGTGGGCGTCGCCGCGGTGGGTGCCTCGCTGGTGCTGGCCGTCTGCACGGTCGTGCAGTGGATCGGCGAGGTGAACCACGCCGGCGGGGCCGCCGTGGAGCCGGTCGTCAATCGCTGGACGTGGTGGGTCGCCGGGGGCGTGGACTTCACCATCGGCACCCTGGTGGACGGCCTGGCCGTGGCGCTGCTGTTCGTGGTGACGGCCATCTCGTTGCTGGTGCACATCTACTCCACGGACTACGTGGCGGGCGACGTCCGCTACACGCACTTCTTTGCCTTCCTGTCGCTGTTCACCGCGGCGATGCTGTTCTTCGTCCTGGCCGAGAACACCATCCAGATGATCGTGGGCTGGGAGCTGGTGGGCGTCTGCTCGTTCGTGCTGATCGGGCACTGGTGGGAGGAGAAGCCCAACTCCGACGCTGCTCTGAAGGCCTTCCTCACCAACCGGGTCGGTGACGTGGGCCTGCTCGTCGGTGTCAGCGTGCTGTTTTTCGCCGCCGGGGGCACGTTCTCGATCCTGGAGATCAACACCAAGGCCGTCGACGGCGAGATCGGCCACACCCTGCTGCTGGTCGCGGCGCTGTGCCTGCTGGCCGCCGTCATATCCAAGTCGGGGCAGTTCTTCCTGCATACCTGGCTGCCCGACGCCATGGCCGGTCCGACGCCGGTCTCGGCGCTCATCCACGCCGCCACCATGGTCGTGGCCGGCGTCTACCTGGTGGCGCGCCTGTACGGGGTGTTCTTCGAGGGCATGGTGATCGCCGGGTCGTCCATCAACGCCCTGGCGCTCATCGGCGGGATCACCACCCTGGTGGGGGCCAGCCTGGCGTTCGTGCAGAACGACATCAAGCGGGTGCTGGCGTACTCCACCATCAGCCAGCTCGGCTACATGGTGATGGCGCTGGGCGTCGGCGCCTGGACCGCCGCGGTCTTCCACCTGTTCACGCACGCCTTCTTCAAGGCTTGCCTGTTCCTGGGCTCGGGTTCTGTGAGCCACGCGGCGGGTAGCTTCGACATGAAGAAGGACATGGGCGGGCTGCGCCACCACATGCCGGCCACGTTCCGCACGTTCATGATCGCCTCGTTGGCGCTGGCAGGGCTGCCGCCCCTTGCGGGTTTCTGGTCCAAGGACGAGATCCTGGCCGGGACCGGTGGCTGGGGCCTGTTCGGCGGCACCGGCGGCAACGGCGCCTATACCGCCATGTTGTTCATGGGGATGATCACCGCGGCCCTGACCGCCGCGTACATGACCCGCTGCGTGTACCTCACGTTCTTCGGCACCTACCGCGGCCACGGGCACCCCCACGAGTCGGGTCGGCGCATCACCGTGCCGCTGTGGATCCTGGCCGTCTTCGCCGTCGGCGCCGGCTGGACCAACCTGCCCAAGGGCTTCCAGATCGTGCCCAAGAGCTGGACCGAACGGTTCGGGCACTACGTCGAGCCGGTCGCGGCGGAGCACTTCTACTTCCCCCATGTCGGCCACGCCACGCCCAGTTGGACGCTCGCCGTCCTGTCGGTGCTCGTCGTGCTGGTCGGCGGCGGCGCGGCGGCGGCCTACTACGCACGGGTGAACCGGCGGGCGGCTGCCGGCGGTGCGGCCACGGAACTGGCCGACGGGCCCACGAGTCGCCGGACGGTTGCCCGGCTGGGCCACACGCTGCTCGTGCAGAAGTACTACCTCGACCACCTGTACACCGGCATCGTCGCCAAGGGCACGGCCGGTCCCGTTGCCCGGGGGGCCTACTGGTTCAACCAGCACGGCATCGACGAGGTGGTCAACCAGGCCGGCCGCAAGGCCGTGGCCGCAGGTCACGTGATCTACGACCGGATCGACCAGAAGGTCATCGACGGGGTGGTGAACACCACCGGCAAGGCGTCGCACGGCGCCGGCGAGGAGCTTCGACGGATGCAGACGGGGAAGGTGCAGCAGTACGCGGGCGTCATGTTCGTGGCGTCGGTCGTCCTGGCCGCTGCGCTGATCCTCGTGCTGTGACCCTGCCAGGAGGGGTTCTATGGATGCATTTCTGAACGGTTGGGGGCTGACGCTCGTCACGTTCGTCCCCCTCGTGGGCGCGGTGCTGGTGATGGCGCTGCCCCACACCCGGGAGCTGTGGCTCAAGGCGGCGGCGCTGGGCACATCGCTGGTAGCCGCGCTGTTCGCCGTGCTGCTGCTGGCCCGCTTCAACCTGTCGCGGGCCGGAGACCTGCAGTACGTCGTGGACCGACCCTGGATCGACGTGATCAACAGCCGCTACATCATGGGGATCGACGGCATCTCGCTGCCGCTGCTACTGCTGACGGCGCTCATCGTGCCGCTGTGCATCGTCTACTCGTTCGGGCACTTCCCCGAGCCGCGCAACCCGAAGGCCTTCCTGGCACTGCTGCTCGTGCTGGAGACGGGCATGATCGGCACGTTCACCGCCCAGGACCTCATCCTCTTCTTCGTGTTCTTCGAGATCGTGCTGCTGCCGATGTACTTCATGATCGGCGTCTGGGGCGGCGAGAACCGGCGCTACGCCGCCATCAAGTTCTTCCTCTTCACGCTCTTCGGCTCGGCGCTCATGCTGGTCAGCTTCCTCGCCATGTTCTTCCTGGCCGACGGCACGATCGCCGGCCTGGAGGTGGCCCGCACGTTCGACATGCGGGCGCTGTCGGGCGGCGCCACGGCGGCCATCGCCCGCACCAGCCAGCTGTGGATCTTCGCCGGCATGTTCCTGGGATTCGGCATCAAGGTGCCGATGTTCCCGTTCCACACGTGGCTGCCGGACGCCCACACCGAGGCTCCCACGGTGGGCTCGGTGATCCTGGCGGCGGTGCTGTTGAAGCTCGGCACCTACGGCTTCGTGCGGGTCGCCATCCCGATGCTGCCCGAGGCGGCGGCGGCCTGGGCGCCGGTCATCGGACTGCTGGCGGTCATCGGCATCATCTACGGCGCGCTGGGATGTCTGGCGCAGCGAGACATGAAACGTCTCATCGCCTTCAGCTCGGTGGCTCACATGGGGTTCGTGATGCTTGGCATCGCCACCCTGACACCGTTGGGGGTCAACGCTGCGGTGTTCGGCATGGTGGCGCACGGCCTCATCACCGGGATGCTGTTCTTCCTGGCCGGATCGGTGAAGGACCGCTACCACACCCTCGACATGTCCCGGCTCGGGGGCCTCTTGCAGCAGGCGCCCCGCATGGGCTGGATCCTTGGCTTCTGCGTCATGGCCTCGCTGGGTCTGCCGGGTCTGGCGGGATTCTGGGGCGAGTTCCCGGCCATCCTGGCGTCGTACAACCCGGCGGGCATCCTGAACGAGGCGGTGTTCCGCTCCTACATGGTGATCGCCGCCATCGGCACGGTCCTGGCTGCCGGCTACCTGCTGTGGATGTTGCAGAAGACCGCCTTCGGCACGGCGCGCAAGGAGTTCGCCGACTCGCCCGACGTGACCGACGCCTCGCCGCGGGAGTACCTGGCGTGGGCGCCGCTGCTGGTGCTGATCGTCGTGCTGGGGTTCTTCCCCCGGCTGCTGCACGAGGCGACCGACCCGGCCGTGCGGGAGGTGCTGCAGGTTGAGGCCGTGAACGGCGCTCCGGGCGACTGCCTCGAGGCCGACCGGGGTGAGGACTGCTTCGAGCGGCTGCGCCGCGTCGGCGAGCAGGCGAGGGGCGGCGGGTGATCCTCGGCGCGCTCGCCGGCCCCCTGGGGGTTCTCGGGTTCGTCCGCCCGCACCTGGACTGGCACGCGCTCGCGCCCGAACTGACGCTGCTCGGCGTCGGGGCGCTGCTGACCTGTTTCGACATCGCCCTCGCTGAGCGCGGGCGGGGCGTCACCTCGGCACTGGCGGGCCTCGGGCTGCTGGGAGTCCTGGTCCCGATCCTCACGCTGGCGATCGCCGGGGTGGCCTCCGAGCCCCGGGTCATGTTCGACGGCGCCTACGTGGTGGACGGCTACTCCCTCGTGCTGAAGGCGCTGTTCGTGGTCTCGGGCTACGTCGTGGTGCTGCTGTCGATGAACTACGTGGCCGAGGGCGACTACTGGGAGAACGAGTACTACGGCCTGGTGCTGGCGTCGCTGCTGGGCATGGTGATCATGGCCTCGGCCCGGGATCTCATCAGCATCTTCGTGGCGCTGGAACTGCTGTCGATTCCCGCCTACCTGCTGGCAGCCTGGCGCAAGCGCGACCTGCGCAGCACCGAGGCCGGCTTGAAGTACTTCCTCATGGGCGTGTTCGCCTCGGCGATCATGCTCTACGGCATGTCGCTGCTGTTCGGCGCCTCGGGGTCGACGGTGCTGGCCGACATCGCCGCGGCCGCGCCGCTGGACCGGGGGGCCGACGCCGTCCCGAGCGCCGCCGTCACGGTGGGCGTGATCTTCGTGCTGGTGGGGTTCGCCTTCAAGGTGTCGGCGTTCCCGTTCCACACCTGGGCGCCCGACACCTACGAGGGAGCGCCCACGCCGATCACGGCCTTCCTGTCGGTGGCCTCCAAGACGGCAGGGTTCGTGGCGCTGGGATCGCTGGTGTTCGTGGGGTTCTGGGAGCGCGACGACGTGTACGGCCCGGCGCTGTGGTTCCTGGCGGCGGCCTCCATGACGGCGGGCAACCTCATGGCGCTGCGCCAGAAGAACATCGTGCGGCTCATGGCCTACTCGGGCATCGCCCAGGCCGGGTTCATGCTGGCCCCGCTCGCCATCGCCGGGGTGAGCACCATCGCCGCCGACCAGGCGGTCTCGGCGGTCCTCACCTACCTGGTCATCTACGCGGCCATGAACCTGGGCGTCTTCGCCGTGATCATGACGGTGGCGCGCCGCACCGGAACCGGCGACGTGACCTCCTACAACGGCCTGTTCAGGGTCTCGCCGGGGATGGCGGTGGTGATGACGGTGTTCCTGGCCTCGCTGGCGGGGGTGCCCCCGGCAGGTGGCTGGTACGCCAAGTTCGTCGTCTTCAGTGCGCTCGTGTCGGCCGACACCCCGGCGGCCTACGTGCTGGCCGGCTTGGGCGCCGTCAACGCCGTCATCGCGGTCGGCTACTACGGCAAGATCGCTTCCCGCATGTGGTTCGAGAAGCCCGCTGAGGAGATGGCCGCAGCGGGGCGCATCGCCGTGCCGTTCTCGCTGCGCTCGGCACTGGGGCTGACGGTGGCCGCCACCCTGGTCTTCGGCGTCGTGCCCGCAACCGTCACCCGCTTCACCGACGTCTCGCTGCTCGCCGTGGTGGCTGGCGTATAGGTCCGCCGACGCGCGCGAGGCCAGCGGTGCGAGAGCGGTGGCGACGGCACGTGCCGCCACCGCGCGAAGTCGAACACGCCGACCGCTCGAAACACGGGGCACACCACAGTCCGCGTGAAACGCGGGGAGGACTATAGAGAACCTTGTCACGGCAGTTGTCCCTCGCGAAGGCGGACGACCAGCCGAGTCGAGCGGTGGGCGGGACAATCTGCGGGGCAGATCGCGTCCTGCTGACGCCAAAGGTCGCGATGTGCCCATCGGTAGCCTCATTGTCGCAGCCATAGGTTTGTGCACGTCAGTACACGCCCGTTGAGCTTCCGGAGCGTCCACCGTGAGAGAGCTGATGATTGAGGACATCGATGATCTCGCGGCAGGCGCGACGCTGCTGGGAACAGGTGGCGGCGGCGACCCGTACGTGGGGAAGCTCCTGGTCAAGCAGGCAATCGCCGATCACGGTTCAGCCAAGATCGTCGAACCCGATGACCTGCCGGAAAAGGGGCGCGTGTTGACCACAGCCATCATTGGCGCGCCGACGGTCGTTTTGGAGAAGATCCCTGCCGGTACCGAGTTCAGAGCTGGTATCGGTGCCCTCGCGGCCTACCTCGGCGAGGATCCGGTTGCGCTCATGTCAATCGAGGTGGGTGGCGTCAACACGCTGGTGCCGATTGCGACGGCGGTAGAGCTGGGTATTCCGATCATTGACGCTGACGGGATGCGGAGGGCCTTCCCTCAGATCGAGATGACGGTTTTCACCCTGCACGGGATCATGGCGGCGCCGCTATCGATCGCCGACGAGAAGGGCAACATGTGCGTCTTCGAGGCGACCACCAATCAGAAAGCGGAAGCACTCGCGCGCGCCGCCGTCGTGGAGCTCGGTATGGCGAACGCGATCAGCTGCTACCCGATGACGGTGGGTGATGTGAGGCGTGCCGGGATCCATGGCTCGATCACGTACTGCACCGAAGTCGGAAGACGGCTGGCGCAGATCAAGCAGGGTGCCGAGGGGGCTTGGCGAGAATTGCTCGACTACACGGACGCGGCACTCATCTTCAGCGGAAAGGTGATCGACATCGATCGCCGCACTACTGAGGGCTTCGCCCGAGGCACCGTTGTTCTGGAGCATCTGGAGGACGCCACCCGCACGATGCGGGTCGAGATCCAGAACGAGAACTTGATCGCTTTCGAGGAGGGTAAGGCCGTCGTCACGGTGCCCGATCTGTTGTGCCTGCTCGACTACGAGTCGGCTGATCCGATGACCACCGAGAGCCTGGCGTACGGCCAGCGACTCAACGTGCTGGCCATGCCGTGCGCGCCCGAATGGCACCGCGACGGGATGCTGGAACTCGTGGGTCCACGCGCCTTCGGGTACCACATCGACTACGTCGACTTCCGGGAGCATCGATGATGCCAGAAGCCGCCGACCGAAAGAAGCTCAGAATCGGCGTCGATGTTGGGGGCACCAACACCGACGCCGTGGTGGTCGATGACACGGGAAACGTGGTGGCTGCCACGAAGGCCGCCAGCACTGCCGAGCCAATCGGCGGCATCAAGACGGCGGTCGCTGCAGTGCTTGACCAGGTCGATGACCCGTCCGCCGTGGGCAAGGCAATGCTCGGCACGACCCATCCCACCAACGCGATCATCCGGCGCCAGGACCTTGACCGCGTGGGAGTACTGCGCCTGGCCGCGCCGTCGTCGCTGGGCGTGCGACCCGGCGCCGCGTGGCCTGAAGATCTGCAACACATCGTGATCGGACGCACTGAGATCATCGCAGGCGGCTTCGAGTATGACGGCACTCCTATCGCAGCTCTCGACGAGGATGCCGTGAGGCGGTTCGGCTCATCATGCGCGCAGGACGTGTCGGCCATCGCGGTGTCCTGCCCGTTCAGTCCGGCCATAATCGATCACGAGCTTCGCGCCGCGGAGTTGCTCGCTGAGGAGTGCGGGGCCAACTTCCGCGTGTCGCTCAGCCATACGGTCGGATCTCTGGGACTTCTCGAACGTGAGAACGCCACGATCCTCAACGCCGCCTTGCTCACAGTGGCAAAGCGCGTGGTAGAGGGGTTCCGCAGCACGCTGGCCGAAGCCGGCCTGGAGGTGGCGAGTTTCCTCACGCAGAACGATGGCACGTTGATGGCCGTTGACGAGGCCGACAAGTACCCGGTGCTTACCGTTGGCTCGGGACCGACCAACTCGATGCGGGGCGCCAGCACGTTGGCCGGACTCGCCGACGCGCTCGTCATCGACGTGGGGGGCACATCGGCGGACGTGGGGATCCTCGTCGACGGGTTCCCACGTGAGTCGACCGCGGCGGCGGAAGTCGGCGGCGTGCGAACCAACTTCCGCATGCCCGATCTGATCTCGGTCGGGCTGGGAGGCGGAAGCATCGTCCGCAATGGAGACGGCGTCACGGTCGGGCCGGACTCCGTCGGCTTTGACGTGATCACCGAGGCCGTCTGTATGGGCGGTTCCACGCTGACGCTCTCGGATATCTCGTTGGCCGCTGGACGCCTGAAGGGCTTCGGCGACCCTGGCCTGCTGGCAGGTCTGGATGAGCCGCTCACGGACGCCGCGATGGGCTGGGTGGATCAGCGGATCGGCGTGCTGTGCGAGCGCATGAAGGCTTCAAGCACACATCTTCCCCTGATCGCCGTCGGCGGCGGCGCGCACCTGGTGCCGCCGACGTTGCGAGGCATCAGCGAGGTGCTCTGGCCGCCGCACCACTCCGTCGCGAACGCCTTTGGCGCGGCCATCGCCGAGGCGGCTGGATCGATCGACAAGGTCTACAGCTACGACACAGCCGGCAGGGAGGCATGCCTCAACACTGCCCGCGCCGAAGCCGAAGACGCGGCCATCCGTGCGGGCGCTGACCCCAAGCAGGTCCGCATTACCAGAATTGTCGAGATTCCGATGACATATGCCCCCGGAGGTAGGTGCAGGGTCATCGTGAAGGCCGTGGGGCCGCTGGGCTCGTAGCACGAAAGGCCTCGCGAACAGCCGGCGCTGCGCACTGCAGGGAGACCTCGATGCGAGTAGCTGGCGAGAACCGGATAGACCTTCTGAAACGGGTGCTCTCTACGGAGAGTCCTCAAAGCCGTCCCGAATAGAAGAGCCCACCGATGCCCGATACGCGACCGAGCGCCCGCGCCCTCACCGTCAGACGGCTCTTGGCCGCAGGGGTTTTCCGCGACTTCCACGTGGTTGCCGGGGAAGCGGCTCTGGACCGCACCGTGACTGACGTGCTCGTCACCGATCAATGCGACCTGACCACTCCCGTCTCGATGGGCCAGCTGATCGTTCTGGATGCCCGGGGTCTTCAGCCGAACTCGTATGCCCTGGATGTTGCGCTCCGATCTGTCAGCGACGGCAGGGGGTCCGGCCTCGTGGCAGTCAACCCCTCGTCCGCCACCGGCATAGCAACTCGGCGTCTTGCAGAGCGCTTCGGCACAGTCCTGGTCGAGGCGGAGGCGCCGAATGTGCTGGCTGCAGCTGCAGCGGCGCGGGAGCTTGCATTGCAACCGTCGGTGTACCAGGCGGCGATGATGTCGAAACTGCTTCGAGGACTCGCCAGGGCGTCGACAGTTTCTGACACGCTAGCGCTGGTGACCGAGGCCCTCGGTCGGCCTTGTTCGCTTGTCGAGGCCAGTGGCTCTGCCATCGCGGGGCCCCACGTGTCGGTGCAGTCTCAGGCGCTGCGACAGCATTCCCATTACGCGCCGGATGTCGGAGCCGACGGTGGGTCGGGAATGGTCTGTCCTGTCGTTGTCGTGCCGAGCGAGCCTGTGCGAGTCTGGCTGGTATGCCTCTTCGATGATGCAGACGACACTGTCCAGCGGGCGGGCCTGGATCTGCTCGGGATCGTCTCCTGGGCGGTGGGATCCCACCTCGTGCACGACCGGCTGGCAATGGAGCGCGATGCCCGGCACCGGCTCGCCGTGCTCAACGAGGTGGTCGGGAGCAGCGAAGTACCCGATGAGGCGATTCTTGCTCAGATGGCAACCTTCGGTTGGTCGGCAGCAGGATGGGTGAGCGCGTACCACGTTCAGTTGTCAGGAGTGGTCGACTCCAACTGGGTTCTCGCCAATACCGATGCTCTAGCTGAAGCACTCTTGGATGTCGGGATCGACGGAGCGCTCATCGAGAGAACAGACGGCTGGTCCGGCTGGGCGTGCACTCCTGACGAGCCACCGGTGGGCGAATACCAGCAAATGGCACGAAGCCTGCGCGATGCGCTGGCAACCCTGGTCGCCAACTCTGTTGGGGCAAGCGCCTACGCCGGGGTAGGCCGGCCTGCGACTGGACTTCAGGGCTTGAGGGCCAGCCTCACCGAGGCCCGCCAAGCCGCGAGCTTGGCCGGCGCGGGCGGAAGTCGCCTCGCTGTTCGGCACATCGACGAGCTTGGCATCCAGCGGATCATGTTGGGATGGTACGGGTCAGTCGACTTCGGCCGTGTCGTGGCCGCCTTCCTCGAACCGCTGGTCAGGATTGACTCCGATGGCTCCCTCCTCCGAACACTGCGGGTGTACCAGGACTGTCAGTCCTCGCCAACGAGTGCAGCCGCCGCGCTTGGCGTTCACCGCAACACGGTGATGAGGCGAATCGATCACATCGCAGAAACGCTTAGGGTCGACTTGAACGACCCGGACCAGCGGCTCGCGCTGCAACTCGTGGTACGCATGCACAGGCTCGAACAGTCGAGTTAGTCCTTGGACCACTGCAGCATCATCCTCATCCCTGGGGTGCAAGAAGTGCACCACTTCGTTTGTCAATCGCAGCGATCTGCCTCTTGAGTTCTAACTGGGGCCTTCTTACCGTGCCTCCTCAGGCCCGCATGATTCCATCGCGAGGGGGAACCGATGAAGGTACGAAGTGCAACGAGGCTCCTGGGCATCATCCTGACCTTGGCTCTGGTGGCCACGGCGTGCGGCGACGACGAAGCGCCATCCGAACCGGCGGGCGCTGACGTCGAGAGCACGGCCGAGACTCTGCCTCCAGAAGATGACGCGGCGATGCCAGACGACGACCAAGCAACGACGGAAGACGAAGCCGCCTCGGTCGAGACACCCGACGAAGCGGAAACCGCCGAGCCCCCCGAAGCAGCGGCACCTGAGCCCGCCGAAGCAGAAGCGCCCGAGCCCGCGGATGAGGCGCCGGCGACGGCGGAACCAGCCGACGCCAAGCGGATTGCGTACCTCTCCGCCAGTTCAGCTAACACGTTCCTGTTGGCGTCGGTGGGCGAGATGGAACGGCTCGCGGATGAGCATGGCATCGAGTTCGTCGAGTTCGACGCCCAGTTCAATGCCGATCTGCAGACCACCCAACTACAGGACGCCGTGGCCAGCGGTCAGTACGACGGCATCATCCTGGTGGCGTTGAACGGTCCCGGACTCGTTCCCGATGTGGAGGCGGCGCTCGCGGCCGGGCTCGAAGTGGTGTTGTTCAACCAGATCGTCGGCGACGACCTGTCCACCAACGAGCCGCAGGTGGATGGGATTGCGGCGTCGATTCTTGCTCCACCGGTGATTACCGGTGAGCGGGCCGGACGGCTCACCATCCAGGCTTGCGCCGGCCTTGACCCGTGCCGGGTCGTGTACATGTTCGGCATCCGCGGCATCCCGTTGGACGTGGCGTTGCGCCAGGGGTTTGACAACGTGGTGGCAAGCGAATCCAACATCGAGATCGTCGCCGAGGGCGAGGGCCAGTACCTCGGTCCCGAAGGCGGGATCAACGCCATTCAGGACATCATGCAGGCCCAGCCCGACTTCGATGTCGTAGTCGGCGCCGATCAGTCACTGCAGGGCATCGAACTCGTGCTGACCGACGAGGGCAAGCTGGACGATGTCGCTCTGATCGGCCTCGGTGGTTCGTCACCCGCGATCGACGGAGTGCGAGACGGGCGGTGGTTTGCGACGGTGTTCTACGCGCCGGCCAGCGAAGGCCGTCTCGCTATGGAGGCCATGATCGCCGCTCTCGCCGACGGCACATACACAGGCGGCGTGGACCCCAACGGCGGCTTTGTCGACGAGGGCATGGTCACTGCGGCCAACGTGGATCAGTTCACCGCGGAGTGGGATGGCTGACGCTCACGTCGGCGATCCTGCCCGCCAGGGAGTTCCCCACCTCGAGCTGCGTGGAGTCTCCAAGCGGTTCGGCGCCACTCAGGCCATCGACTGCGCCGACATCGTCATACGGCGCGGCTCTATCCACGCCCTGGTCGGCGAGAACGGCGCCGGAAAGTCAACCGTCGGCAAGGTCATCTGCGGTGTGCACGCCGCAGACAGCGGATCGGTGATCGTCAACGGCCGCCGTCACAGGTTCCGATCACCGAGACATGCCTTCGCGGCAGGCATCACGACCCTTGCTCAGGAACTAGCGCTCGTTCCGGATCGCAGCGTGGCCGACAACGTATTCATGGGAGTCGAGTCGACTCGCTGGGGATTCGTAGCCCGCAAGGACATGCTGCGGCGGTTCAGATCACTCGTGGAGCGGACGGCGATCGCCATCGATCCGACTGCGATCGTCCGGACCCTCAGCGTCGCGGACCAGCAGCGAGTCGAGATCCTGCGGGCCGTGGCGAGACACGCCGAGTTCGTGATCATGGACGAGCCCTCGGCGCGGCTCTCAGCGCAGGAGCGAGGCCAACTGCACCGCCTCATCCGCGCTCTGCGCGACCAACGGATCACGGTTCTGTTCATCTCGCACTTCTTGGACGAGGTTCTTGAGCTTGCCGATGCCATCACCATCATGCGCGATGGGCGCGTCGTGAGACACACCGGACCGGTGTTGGAAACGGCGGACTCCCTCGTCGAAGCGATGATCGGGCGGGAGCTCGAAGCCAACTTCCCGCCCAAGCCGCCCCGCCCGGATCCATCCCAGATCCCGGTGCTGAGGGTCACGGGTCTCCAGTTTCCGGGGCAGAAGGCATGGGTGGCCCTCAGCTCCGGGCGCTCGGAATCGCCACCTGGTACGACGCCGCCCGCAGGGCTCGATCTCGACGTCCACGCCGGGGAGATCGTGGGGATCGCGGGCCTCGTCGGATCGGGTCGTACCGAGTTCGTGAGGTCCGTCTACGGGGCCGACGCCGCACTTGCCGGCGACGTGCAGGTGGCGGGCCAGGAGCTGGCCCGCCACAAGCCTCGCCGGGCGATCACGCTCGGCATGGGCCTTATCCCTGAGTCCCGGAAGGACCAGGGGCTGCTGATGGACCGCAGCCTGCGCGAGAACATCAGCCTCCCGCACCTTCGCGTGGTCACACGGGCGGGCCTGTTGGCCCGCAGCGCCGAGCGTGATCTCGTCTCGACCGCAGCGTCGAACGCGAAGGTGCGAGGTGGGGGTGTCGAGACACCTGTGCGGTTGCTGTCGGGAGGGAACCAGCAGAAGAGCCTCTTCGCGCGCTGGATGGCACCGGGCCTGAAGGTGCTCATCGCCGACGAGCCCACGAGGGGAGTCGATGTCGGCTCGAAGCGCTCGATCTACGACCTGTTGGCGGCGGCGGCCCGAGATGGACTGGCCGTGTTGCTCGTCTCGTCGGAGTTCGAGGAGCTAATCGGGCTGTGCCACCGCGTGATCGTGATGCGAGAAGGACGCTTCGTGGCTGAACTCGACTATCCCGACCTGGACGAGGCCCGGATCCTGCGGCATGCCTTCGGAGAAGAGGCCGCCGCGGCACAGGCCTCGTGACCGATCCGACCAAAGAATCACGCGTGCCGGGACCCAGCCGGTACCTGACGGTCCTGGCCCGCTACGGAATCGTCTGGGTCACCCTTGCCCTGTTCGTGCTGCTCGCTGTCACCACTGAGGGGTTTCTGACCGGGCCGAACCTGCGCAACGTGCTCGACCAGCAGGCGACCCTGCTCATTGCCGCCTCCGTGGCCACCCTCACGATGATCGCCGGCGGCTTCGACGTGTCGATCTCGGCGGTCGCGGTGGTTGCACCGCTGGTGGCCCTGCGGGTGGAGAACGCCACCGGCTCGGTGGTGCTGGCGCTGGTGGCGGGGTGCCTGTTCGGCCTGGGCGTTGGCACGGCCAACGGCTCGGTGGTGGCATTTGCCCGGATCAACTCGTTCATCACAACATTGGCCACGTCGTTCATCGTGTTCGGAATCGGCTACGTCGTAAGCGAGCGCAGCATCCTGCGGCCCTCCGGTGACGGCTTTCAAAGGATCGCCCGCACACGGCTGGCGGAACTGACTACCGCCACATGGATATCGCTGGCCGTCGTGACCGTGGCCTGGGTCTTGCTGGCCGGCACACGGTTCGGTCGCCACGTGTACGCCACCGGTGGCAATTCCGAGGCCGCGAGGCTCGCCGGCGTCCGCACGCGCCAGGTGGTCGTGACCGTGTTCGCCCTGTCGGGGCTCGCCTCCGGTCTTGCAGGCGTGGTGGCGTCCTCCAGGACTATCAGCGCCACACCGTCTGACGACTTCAGCTTCGTGTTCGGCGTCATCGCCGCCATCGTCGTGGGCGGCACGTCGATCGCCGGCGGCACCGGCGCGGTCTGGCGGACGCTGCTCGGCGCATTCTTCATCGCCTTCATGGTCAACGGCTTCAACCTCCATCAGATCGACCCGATCTGGCAACGGATCATCCAAGGCCTCGTGATCCTGCTGGCCGTCGCAACCGACGCCTGGTCAAGGGCCCGGCGCACCTAGCTCGACTCGACATCGCCATCGACCCGACAGCCCGAAAGGCGCAATGATGAGAATCCACATCGTCGTTCCGATCACATCCGACTCATTCAACGACCAGATCAGCCAGGAGGCCCGCAGCTTTCTCGGAGACGACGTCGGACTGGAGGTCTCGTGTCTCCCGTACGGTCCCGCCTCGATCGAGTCGTTCTACGACGAGGTCTTGGCCGGCCCCGCGATCGTCTCAGAGGTCCTGCGGGCTGAAACCCGGGGAGCGGACGCCGTGTTCATCACCTGCTTCGGCGATCCAGCGGTTCCCGCCGCCAGGGAGCTGGTGGACATCCCTGTCGTCGGCGGGTTCGAACCCGCGGTATCGACTGCCCTGAATCTCGGTGAGCGCTTCTCTGTGGTCACGGTGCTGGAAAATGTCGTGCCGATGATCTCGGGGTTGGCCGCCCGTATGGGAATCGTCAGCCGCCTGGCGTCGATCGAAGTGATCGACACTCCGGTTCTCGAACTGCACGACAGCGACGCGCTGCTCAAAGGACTTCTTGAGGCGTCGCACCGCGCCCTGTCCAGCGGCGCCGACGCCCTGGTTCTGGGGTGCACGGGGATGCTCGGTGTAGCGGCGGCGCTTCAGGCCCGGCTCGAATCCGAGCAGGTGCGTGTGCCCGTCGTCGATCCGACCGGCGCCGCCCTCGGGATGCTGCTGACCATGCACTCGATGGGCCTCAAGCCGAGCCGCACGACGTACATGCCCCCGCCCGACAAGGAGCGGACCAACGCGATCAGCGCTTAGCCTGGATCCACCGGCGGTGGGTTGGGTTCAAGGGCAGGGATCCACCGAAGTGACTCTCTGACCTGGGCAAATGGCTGTGAACACGAACGGCTGCGGGTTCGGATCGGGAGGCACTTCCTGTGAGTGTCCCATCCCGCCGGATTGACCGGTTCGGAGTGGTCCTCGTCACCTGCGGTTCTTGGTCGAGAAACCTGGGCTATACAACGAAAAAATGCACCAAGAAAGTCTGCGATCGGTGGATCCAGGCTTAGGGACACTCGGCCCGACGTCGCCCTCGTGTGGGCATCGTCTCCCTCCTGGGTCTGGATTGCCGGGCCGGCCATTGTGTCTGCCGGTTCGGATATGGGTGTGGCCTCCGCCCTCCCGTGATGTTCCGGTCTCGGTGGCTCACACGGCGAGACCGAGTTCCCGGCTGATGACGAGGCGTTGGATCTCGTTGGTGCCTTCGCCGATCTCGAGGATCTTGGCGTCGCGGTAGAAGCGGCTCACGGGGCTGTCGTCCATGAAGCCGTAGCCGCCGAAGATCTGGGTGGCCTCGCGGGCTGTGGCGACGGCCGCTTCGCTGGCGGCCAATTTGGCGATCGCCGCCGCCCGGCGGTATGGCTTGCCTCGGTCGTAGAGGCGTGCGGCTTCGTAGGTCGCCAGGCGGGACGTCTCCAGTGACACGGCCATGTCGGCGCACTTGAAGGCGATGGCCTGGTGGGCGCCGATGGGTTTTCCGAAGGCGTCGCGCTCGCAGGCGTAGGCGAGGCACTCGTCGAGGCACCCGGCGATGAGGCCGACGGCGAGGGCGGCGAAGGCGATGCGCCCGGCGTCGAGGATCCGCAGGAATTGATGCACGCCCTGGCCCCGCTCGCCCAACAGGCAGTCCGCCGCCACAGCGCAATCGTCGAAGGCGAGGCCGTGGGTGTCCGAGGCGTGCCAGCCCATCTTGCGGTACGGGGGTTCCACGATCAGTCCCGGCGTGCCGGCCGGCACGATGATGTTGGAGATCTCCTCCGGTGCGGTTCGGGCGGTGACGGTGACGAGGCTCGTGATCGGCGTGCCGGAGTTGGTGATGAACGCCTTGGCCCCGTTCAGCACCCACTGCCCGCCGCCGGCGCCGTCGCGGAACTCGGCGCGGGTCTCGGTGGCGAAGGCGTCCGAGCCGCCCCCGGGCTCGGTCAGACCGAACGCCGACAGCGCCCGGCCCGCCACGAGATCGGGCAGCCAGCGCTCCTTTTGGGCTTCGCTGCCGTAGCGGTGGATCGGCTCGGCTCCCAGGGCGCCCACCTCCAAAGTCACGCCGAGCGACTGGTCCACCCGCCCGATCTCCTCGATGGCCACACACAGCGTGACCAGTCCGGCGTCCGCACCGCCCCAGCGCTCGGGAAAGACCAGCCCGAACAGACCCAGCCGGCCCATCTCGAGGACCACGTCGGTGGGGAAGGTGTGCTCGCGGTCCCAGGTTTGGGTGTGCGGCGCGACGCGCTGCAGGGCGAAATCGCGCACGACCGCCCGGAACTCCTCCTGCTCGGGTGTCAACTGCATCGGACCTCCTGGAGCACGTTGTAGAAGTACAACAGCTCGACGTCGTCGAATACCGGGGCGGATCGCCTCGCGAATGGCACTGGTGATGCCGCCGTGCACAACCGCAGATCCACTGACGACAGCCGCTTCGCGTGAACCTCCCCGGGTCTTGCGCGGGCTCGTGTACCCCGTGTTTCGCGCGGTCAGTGGTGTGCTGTGGGTTTGGCTTGAGTGTTCGGTCTTCGAGGTAGGACGTCGAGATCGGCCAGGTGATCCGACGGTTCGTGTTGCGAGGAGAGATGCCCGTCGCCCGTGCCACCGCGGCGTTCGAGGACTTGGCGGATCTGCCGATCCGGCGGTTCCCGCACACCGAACTGTTGCCGCGGGCGTTCGAGCTTCGTGCGAACGCGACCGTCTACGACGGGATCTACCTGGCGCTGGCGGAAGCACTCGAGGCGCCGCTGCTCTCCTACGACGCCGCGCTGGCCGACGTTCCCGGCTGCGACGCGGCTGTGGAGATCCTCCCGGTCGCTGGTCAGGCGGTGTTCTAGCACGCCCCCGGAATGTTTCCGCCGCGCATGACGGCTGGTGGACGATCTGCGCTCGGGCTGACAGAGGCCGCCACCCCGGTCTTCGGTGTCGTGCAGGCCACGGTCACACGCTTCACCGACGTCTCGCCGCGCGCCGCCGCCGGCTGATCGCTGCCCTGCCGCCGGCTGGGCCTGCGCTGCCGAAGTCCCACTCGAGAGCGACCGCCCAGAGGATCGTGATGTCGAGCGCGTCTCCCCCGGGCCCGTTGCCGGCGCCGGAGTGCAGACGCAACGGGCCCCTTTCCTTACTGTTGACGTTAGTAACTGGATACATTACTATCGCCGTCAGTGAGGCGCTTCAGGAACGACGAGGCCGAACACCTCTTCGCTGGGCAGACGGTTCGGCGATTGCCGGCCGACATCCAGCGGCGGGCACGAATGAGATTGCAGCGAGTGGCGGCGGCTGCGGCCGTCGCTGATCTTCGGGTGCCGCCGTCTCACCGACTCGAAGCCTTGCGGGGAGACCGCAAGGGGCAGTACAGCATCCGCATCAACGACCAGTGGCGCGTCTGCTTCGTGTGGACGGACCAGGGTGCTATGGAGATCGAGGTCACCGATTACCACTGAGGAGGACGATCATGATCGCCACCAAACCGATACACCCAGGAGAACACCTGGCGGAGATCATGGAGGAGTTGGGGATCACCCAATACCGCTTGGCCAAGACGGTAGGGGTCCCCCAGATACGTATCCACGACATAGTCCACTGCCGACGGTCCATCACTGCAGACACGGCGCTGCGAATCGGCCGAGCCCTGGGCATGACTCCGGAGTTCTGGCTGAACCTGCAGCGGATGTACGACTTGGACGTTGCCCGCGCCAAGACCGACGTGAGCGCCATCGAGCCCCTCGTCGAGGTCGCCTAACCGGGGTGTCGAAAGCACCGGCTTCCAGCTCGGCAGTGAACTCCGGCCCCGACCGGAGAGCCGGGGAGGCAATGCGGCGGACCTGTGACCGGAGCTGTCCACTTGCTCTAGCTTGGATTTCGTGCCCACGCTGGCTTTTGGCCGCGGACCGGATCGGCCAGGATTGACGTTGGCGCCCCAGCCGGCGTGTTCGCGCCGCTGCCGCCGGGCGCTGCGCGGGGGACTTGCGGCCGCGGCGGCGCTCGCGTTGACGGTCGGCGGCTGCGCCGGAGAGTCGTCCCGTGGCGGCGCGCCGGTGACCTCCGACGCCCCGAGCGCAACAGGAGCAGACGCCGCGCCGGCTGCGCCATCCGCCGACTCCATCACGACCACGACCGCCGTCGCGCCCGCCCCGGGGACGGCGACCACGACGGCCGCAAGGGTTGAGGCTGTGCCGCCGGACGCATCGACGGACGCCGGGACGACGCCCGCGCCGGCCGCCGGAAACGCACCCGCCGACCCGCCTGCGTCCGAGACGTCCGGAGGGTCCACGCCGATCGAGCCGGCTGAGCCCGACGCGCCCGAGCCGGCCGACGGCACCGCGGAGCCGGCCGTGACCACGTCGACCGCGGGTGCCGCTGCTCCACCGATCACGACGACCAGCACGCCGCTGCCGCGGCCGGAGGCGTCCACGCTCGACGGGCTTCTGGCGCTGGGCCGCCCGCTGGTGATTGCCCACGCCGGTGGAGACCAGGACCATCCGCACTCCACGACGTACGCGTACTCGCGGTCGGTCGCCGCCGGCGCGGACGTCCTCGAACTCGACGTGCAGCTCACCGCCGGCGGCGTGCTGATCGTCCAGCACGACGACACCGTGGACCGCACCACCGAGACCACCGGACCGGTGGCCGATCTGACCCTGACGGAGATCCAGGCGCTCGACAACGCCCACTGGTTCGTGCCGGGCCTGTGGGGCGACCGCACCCGTCCCGCCACCGAATACGTCTTCCGGGGGGTGCGCGGCGGCGCCACCGAACCCCCGCCGGGATTCGATGCCGAGGACTTCAGGGTTGCGACGTTCCGGGAGATCGCCGAGCGCTTCCCGCACCATGTGCTCGACGTGGAGATCAAGCTCCAGAGCGGCCCCGACGGCGAGGCCGACCCTCGCTCGGGGATCGCAGCCGCGGAGGTGCTTGCGACGGAGATCGCCGAACTGGGCCGGGAGGATTCGGTGATCGTGGCGTGCTTCGACGACGAGGTGCTCGCCGCTTTCCAGCAGCTGGCTCCCGACGTCGCCACGACCCCCGGCACCGACGAGCTGGTGGCGTGGTGGCTGGCCGGCGAAGCGCTGCACCCGCGCTACCGGGTGCTGCAGGTGCCCCTCACCTACGGTGGTGTGGAGGTCGTCCAGCCCGACCTCGTCGACAGGGTGCACAGCGAGGGCCGGCACGTGTGGGTGTGGCTGAGCGGCACCGACGTGCTCGAGACCCGCGAGTTCTACGCCGAACTGCTGAGCCGCGGCACCGACGGCATCATCGCCGGCCGCCCCGCCGAGGCCGTGGCCGCGCTGGCGGAGGCTCCGTGAGTTCCGTGACTAAGGGGTCGTCGCCAGCGGGGCGGTGAGTTCGACGGTGGTGCCGCCGGGAGCCGACCGGTGGACGAGGTTGCCTCCGAGGTCGTGCTCCACGAGGGTGCGGACCAGCGTGAGACCCAGGCCCTCCTGCAGCGGGCCGTCGGGCATGCCGACGCCGTTGTCGGTGACCGACACCCGCAGTTCTGAACCGTCCCGGCTGATCCGGACCACGATCTCATTGCGGTCAGGCGTGCCGTCTCCGCCGCCGAATCCGTGGTCGACCGCGTTCTGCACCAACTCGTTGAGCACGATGGCCATGGTGGTCATCACCTCGCTCGGCAGAGGACCGACGGCACCCTCCACGGTGATGGAGATCGGCGCATTCGGCGGGGCCAGCGACTCCCGAAGCAGCGTCGACAGCGAGGTCACGACGCTCTCGAACGGCGTGCTCTCGCCATCGGGCCCGCTGAGGATCTCATGCACGGCGGCGATCAGGCGGATGCGCCGGGACGACTCGGCCAGCGCCTCCTTCGCCTCGGGAACCTCCAGCCAGCGGCTCTGCAGGCTGAGGAGTGACGACACCGTCTGCAGGTTGTTCTTCACCCGGTGGTGCACCTCGGAGAGGGCGGCGTTCTTGGTGATCAGCAGGCGGTCCACCCGGCGCAGTTCGGTGATGTCGCGCACCAGCATCAGGACGCCACCGACGGTGTCCTCCTGGATCAGCGGCAGGCAGCGAACCACGACGTTGTGTCCATTGCGCTCGATCTCCTCGGTGTGAGGTAGCGCCGCCGCCACCGTGAGGCGGAGTGCGCGGGGTTCGATCCCCACCTGGGCCAGGCGGCGACCGGTCGGGTCGCCGTCGATGCCGAGGCGGCGCAGCGCCGAGTGGGCATTGGGCGTCAGGTACTCCACCCGTTGCCAGGCGTCCAGCACGATGACGCCGTCGCCCACCCGGGGTGGATGGTCGTGGTCCCCGGAGGTGGCGGCGTAGGGGTACACCCCGTCGGCGATCATCCCGGCCAGGCGGCGAAAGATTCCGAAATAGGTGTTCTCCAGGCGTCCCCAGACGCGATCGCTCACCGCGGGGAACTCACGTAGCAGGACGGCAATGGTGCGGCTGCGGAAGTTCACGGGAACGGCCAGGGACTGTACCCAGCGGTGCCGATCGGCCAGGAACACGGCGCCATTGGTGCTGACGCCGGTCTGCAGCGCAAGCGCACCGAGCGGCCGCTCCGCCGAGGTCACCAGGCGGCCGAGGAGGTCGTCGGGGTGCACGGTCTGGCTGGTGATGGGACGGCTGTGTGCGGTGACGACGAAGTCAGTACCGCAGCCGTCGTGCTCGTCCTCCGACCCGCCGTCCCCGTCGTGGCCGACCCCGGCGGCCGGTAGCAGCAGGAGGATGTCGGCGAACGAGATGTCAGCCAGGAGCGCGGTGGTGGCGGCGAGCCGATCGTAGTGAACTCGCTCGGCGTCGTTCAGAGCGTCGAGTGCCCGGCCCAGGCTGCTGCTCCCGCTCATCGCTTCCGATGGTACCGGCGCTCCCGGTGGCGGAGAGTGGCGGGCTGGCGCGGAGGAACACGACGCGTGCCGCTGGCCGGTGTGGCTCCCTGGCGCGCGGTTGCCGTGGATCGGCGCCGAGGCCCTTGCGGCTGTTGGGTGCGGACCTGGTCGGACGCTCGGCTCGTGAGACGTCGTAGAGGCCGCCGACCGTGAGTACATCCGGCGTTCTTACAATGGCGTCGGAGAGTGCCGACGACGGCGCAGCGTCTCGCTTCGGGTCGGTGCGGTTCGGAGGGATCATGCAGTTCGGCTTGTTCTACGAGATGCAACTGCCGCGACCCTGGGAGCCGGGGGACGAGCACAGGCTCTACAAGGAGTGCCTCGAGCAGGTTGCGCTGGCCGACCGGCTCGGCTTCGACTACGTGTGGGAGGTGGAGCACCACTTCCTGGAGGAGTACAGCCACTCCGCCGCGCCCGAGGTGTTCCTGGGTGCGGTGGCCGCCGTCACCAAGCGCATCCGCCTCGGTCACGGCATCGTGCAGTTGCCGCTGGAGTTCAACCACACCGCCCGGGTGGCCGAGCGGGCGGCCACGCTCGATCTGCTGTCCGACGGCCGGGTGGATCTCGGCACCGGCGAGGCGTCGTCGCGGGCCGAACTCGGTGGCTTCGGCGTCGACTGGGACACGAAGCGAGACCAATGGACCGACCACATCGAGGCCATCAGCCGCATGATGGTCGAGACGCCGTTCGCCGGCTGGGACGGCAAGTGGCTGCAGATGCCGCCGCGCAACGTCGTGCCCAAGCCGCTGCAGAAGCCTCATCCGCCGCTGTGGGTGGCCTGCAGCCGGCGGGAGACGATCCTGCTGGCCGCGCAGTGCGGGGTCGGCGCCCTGTCGTTCCAGTTCATCGAACCCGAGCGGGCGGCCGACTGGGTGGCGGAGTACGAGTCCATCCTGGCCTCGGAGGACTGCGTGCCGGCCGGCTTCGCGGTGAACCCCCGCATCGCCATCGTCCTGCCGCTGATGTGCCATCCCGACGAGCAGACCGCCGTCGACCGGGGCCTCGATTCGGCGCACTTCTTCGGCTACGCGCTACTCCACTACTACGCCTTCGGTGACCACCGGCCCGGACGCACCGACGTCTGGCAGGAATTCCTGGCCAACCGCGAGAGGGCCGGATTCCGCCGGGAGGACGCGGGACAGACGGGCGGGCCGCTCGGGGCCTCCTACGGCGACCTGGGGGTGCTCGGACTGCGCGGCGCCATCGGCACGCCCGATCAGGTCCGATCCCTACTGCGCCGCTACGAGGAGGCCGGCATCGACCAGGTGATCTTCATGGCCCAGATGGGGCGCGTCCCCCACGACCAGATCTGCGAGTCCCTGGAACTGATGGGCGCCGAGGTGATCGGCGAGTTCGCCGAACGCCACCGGGAGCAGTGGGAGCGCAAGTGCGAGCGGCTCGCCCCGGCCATCGAGGCCGCCCTGGCCCGCAAGGCCCCACCCCGCACCGCCGACGAGGGCTACAGCTTCGAAGCCGCCGCCAGGGCCTGATCACAAAGCCGCCGGCTGCAGGCGGGCGGCAGCGTTCCGCCGAGTACCGCCGCCGCGCGGAGTCGGCCGAGCGGCTCCAGGGTCAACCGGCAGCCACCATTGAGGCAGCTCTCGTTTCTGCCGCAGAGCCGGCTGCGCCGTCGGCGAGTTCTCGCAGCAGCCTGCGGTAGACCATCGAGGCGCCGTCGGCCACCTTGAGGTGCAGCTCCTCGCGCAGGTCGAGGGGCAGCTCGGGCGGGTTCTGGGACTCGACCACGCCGCGGTCCTGCTCCATGACCACGGCAAAGCCGTCCACGAAGTAGTCGTCGGGTACGTCGAGGGAATGGTTGCGGGACAGGTACCCCAGGATGAACGTCTCGGCCGTATCGGTGGGCGAGGCGATGAACGTGACGGTCGTGACGTCGCCGATCTTGGATTCGGCCTCGGAGTCGGTCTGCTCCGTCCAGGTGACCCCGCCGGTGGTTGACGTCACCACCTTGCGGTCGTGCAGCGTGAAGGGAAGGTGCAGCTTGTACTCCCGCGTCAGAACGCTGTCGTTGTAGGCGTAGGTCATGCCGTAGTCGGTGGTCGCCACGTCGTAGGGCTTGATGAACGGCCCGTCGGCGAGTTCGGTGAACCCGGCGTGCACGAAGTTGAAGTGGGCGAAGTCGATGACGTTCTCCGTCATGCGGCCCGCGGAGGTCTGCCAGCGCCATGACCCCACCAGGAGCACGCGCCAGTCGGGGTCGTCCCAGTCATCGTCGGGCCACGGCGGCAGGTCGGCCACGGGCTCCTCGAGGGCGATCCAGACCGCGTCGTACTTCTCCTGCACGTTGTAGGTGCGCACCCGGGCCTGGCTGGGGATGATGCCGTCGGGCCCCAGCGCGGGGATGAACGACACCTGCCCGGTGCGGTTGTACTCCCAGCCGTGGTAGGGGCACTGCAGCTGCCCGTCGCGGATGCAGCCGCGCGACATGGCCGCACCCCGATGCGCGCACTTGTCGCGTAGAGCCACCAGGCCCTCGTCATCGCGGTACAACACGATGCCTTCGCCCAGTAGGCGTACCTGCTGCGGCTCGGCCGTGACTTCGCTCGAGACTGCGACCGGATGCCAGTAGTTCCTCAGTGCCTGGTCGAGCATGATCTTTCCTCCAGCTAGTGTCCCGAGTCGGAAGTTCGCTGGCGTTTCGATGGCCCCGCTATTCGCATTTGCGCAGGCCAGCTCGCTGCAGCAATCCTCCGAATACTAAACGAACTAATCGCTCAGGACACTAGGTGTCGTCGGCCACGACGATGGTGACGTGTGGACGAGCGGGATCCTTCGTACTCACGCCTACCGCAGTCCCCAACTGTATGAGGTTTGGCGACGGGAGTGAAGTGGCGCCGCGGAACGTCGTCGCCAACGGTAGGAGCGCACGTGCGAGCGCCTCGCCCGCCGGCGGGGCCCGGTCACGCCGGGATGGTGGCGGCCAGCTCTCGCATCAGCTTGCGGTAGACGATCGAGGCGCCGTCGGCCGGCTTGAGGTGCAGTTCGGAGCGCGGGTCCAGCGGCAGCTCGACCGGGTCCTGGTCCTCGACGACCATGCGGTCCTGCTCCATGATCTCGTCGAAGCCGACCGCGAAGTCCTCGTCGGGGACGTCGAGGGCGTGATTGCGGGACAGGTACACGAAGATCAACGTCTCGGTCCGGTCGGTGGGTGAGGCCACCGACGAGATGGTGGTGATGTCGCCGGCCCTGGAGTCGCCCTGCTCCGACCAGGTGATCCCGCCCGCTGCCGCCATCACCGACTTGCGGTCGTGCAGCGCGAAGGGAAGGTGCAGGGTGTACTCCCGCACCAGCACGCCGTCGTCGTAGGCGTAGTTCATGCCGTCGTCGGTGAGCTTCACCTCGAAGGGCTTGATGAAGGGCCCGTCGGCGAGTTCGGTGAACCCTGCGTGCACGAAGTTGAAGTGGGCGAAGTCGGCGGCGTTCTCCACCATCCGGCCCGCGGAGGCCTGCCAGCGCCACGTCCCCACGAGGAACACGCGCCGGCCGGGGTCGTTCCAGTCGTCGTCGGGCCAGGGCGGCAGGTCGGCCACCGGCTCCTCGAGGGCCACCCACACCGCCCCGTACTGCTCGCGCACCCGGTGGCGCTGCACCATGGCCTGGCTGGGGATGATGCCGTCGGGCCCCAGCGCGGGGATGAATGACACCTTGCCGCTGCGGTCGTACTGCCAACCGTGGTAGGGGCACATCAGTTGCCCGTCGCGGATGCACCCGCGCGACAGGGCCGCACCCCGGTGCACGCACTTGTCTCGTAGGGCGATCGGCCCGTCGCCGTCGCGGTACAGCACGATGGGCTCGCCCAGCAGCCGTACCTGTCGCGGCTCGGTCGTGACATCGGTCGAGACCGCCACCGGATGCCAGTAGCGCCTCAGTGCCTGGTCCAGCATGGTTGTTGTCCTCCGACTCCGTGTCCTCGGGCATCCCGCCGGCTCTGCAAGCACCTGGCGAGATCCTTCGACCGCAGGCCATAACACTACGCGTGTCATCGACGGTCGTGAATCGGGCCGGCAGCCCTTGCTGCGGCCACGTCACGCTGCCGTGCCTTCCTCCGGCGCCGTCGACCGCGTGCATCTCGCGCCCGGAGACTGTTGAGCAATACTGCCGGCCATCCATCGCGTCATTCCGGCGGAGGCCGGAACACATGATCCGAGGGGTCCCGCCGCGTCTGCGGTGGACTATTCGACAGCCTCGTCGGGCGGAGTGCGAGTGCCTCGTTCGGAGAGGGTTGAATCCAGCGGGCTACCGTGTCGACGAACGCGGACAGGCGAGAGCGCGGGGAGAGCAGGGTGGCTGAGCGGCGGGTGGCTGTGGTGACCGGCGGCGGCACCGGGATAGGCGAGGCGAGCGCCCTGGAGTTGAGTGCCGGGGGTTGGGCCGTGGCGGTGTGCGGGCGCCGGCCGGGCTTGCTGGACGACGTGGCGGCCCAGTGCGCCGGCGAGGCTCTGGCGGTGACCGCCGACGTGTCGCTGCCCGCCGATGTGGAGCGCCTCTTCGCTGCGGTCGTGGACCGGTTCGGCCGAGTGGACCTGCTGTTCAACAACGCCGGTGCCGGCTCGAGGCCGGTACCGGTGGACGAGTTGCCGGTGGAGGACTGGCTGCGGGTGGTGGGTGCCAACCTCACCGGGAGCTGGCTCTGCGCCCGGGCGGCGTTCGCCCGGATGAAGCGCCAGAGCCCACCGGGCGGGCGCATCATCAACAACGGCTCGATCTCCGCGCATGCACCCCGGCCGTACTCGTCGCCCTACACGGCCACCAAGCACGCCATCACCGGCCTCACCAAGGCGCTCTCGCTGGAGGGGCGCCCCCACGGCATCAGCGTCGGGCAGATCGACATAGGCAACGCCCGAACGCCCATGGCCGCCCGGATGGAGGCCGGCGTCCCCCAGGCGGACGGCTCGGTGCGCCCGGAGCCCCTGATGGACGTCGCCGACGTGGCCCGAGCAGTTCGATACATGGCTGAGTTGCCCCCCGACGCCAACGTCCTGCAGATGACGGTGATGGCCAACGACATGCCCTTCGTAGGCCGCGGCTGACCGGGCGCGCGCCGTTAACAGCCGGGAATCGGCGTCGAGGGGGCCGGTCGAACGACACCGGGGACTCGATCGGCAGCGCGGTGCAACCGGTCGGAGGTGGTTGTCTCGAGATCGTTTGCTGACGGCGCGCATGTCTCCGGCCGGCGGCTTGAGGCTTGCTCGCCATCGGTTAGACAGTGTGGTGATGGCGGATCGACTCTGGCGATGGGCACTGCACGTTGTGCGATGGGGGCTGGTGGCGATGCTGGTCGGTGGGCTGATCGCCGATCTGGAGCGGCTCGACGGCAAGGGGTGGCTGGTGCGGACGCTCACCTTCCCGCTGTGCATCGCCGTGGCGCCGCTGCTGAGCCGCTGGTCGCAGCGCCGGATCGCCTACTACACGGCAACCGACACCTGCATCGTGGCGCCGTTCTTCCTGGACATCGGCGGCAACATGCTGGGCCTGTACGAGAGCGTGGAGCTGTTCGACGACATCCTGCACTTGGCCAACTGGCTGCTGCTGGCCGTCGCTTTCACGATGATCCTGCGCGGCACCCGGCCCACGACCCGGCTCGGCCTGGTGTCGGCGGGCGGCGGGTTCGGCGCCTTCCTCATCGTGCTCTGGGAGTTCCTGGAGTACGTCATCATGAAGACCGGCACCAGCCGGCTCTTCCTCACCTACGAGGACACCGTCGTGGACCTGGCTCTGTCGACCGGCGGCGCCCTCGTCGGCGCGGTGATCGTGGCGTTCCTGGTCCGGCGCCGACCCAGCGAGCGACCCCGCCCCGCGGCAACGGCCGGTTCGGTTCCCTCGGCCTGAGCCGCGCGGGTTCCGACGGCACAACTTCGCCACCGCCCGCGGCGGACGACAGCGCGGTGACCTCCTCCGGCCAGTGCCGCACGAGCCCCGCACGCGGCGCCGCGGACAGCAACAGCAGGAGCGACTCGACCGCCACCATGTCAGAACTCCGCAATGCCTCGGATCTCAGTAGTCGATCCCCTTCTTGGCTCTGATCTGCCGGTCGAAGGCGTGCTTGACGTTCACCATCTCGGTGACGGTGTCGGCCACCTCGATCACCTCAGCGGCCATGTCGCGCCCGGTGAGGATCACGCTCACTCCCTCCGGGCGGTCCACCATGGCGGCCGCCACCTCGTGGGGGTCGATCCAGCCCCACGTCATGGCGTAGCTGATCTCGTCCAACACGACGAGCCGGTGGTTGCCGGCCATAACGAGTCCGGCGGAGAACTCCCAGGCCGCCGCCGCCTTGGCCCTGGTCTCGTCGAGGTCCTCGGAATCCCAGGTGAACCCGTCGCCCGCCGAGTACCACTCCACGCCGAGGCTCCGGCAGGTCTTCTCCTCGCCGGTGTTCCAGTCACCGCTCTTGAGGAACTGAACCACGGCCACCGGCCAGCCCTGCGCCACGGCCCGCAGGATCGTGCCGAAGGCCGCCGTGGACTTGCCCTTGCCGTCACCGGTGTTGACGAGCACCAGCGAGGCAGCCGAGCGCAGTTCGCGCTGCTCGTAGGGTCGGTCGGCGAGGGGGGCGTCGTCGCTGGTCATGGGAGGTTCTCCGGTCGGGGTCGAGGGGCGGGCAGGACGACGATCTCGCCATCGACGGTGTGCACACTGAGCGGCGTGGCGTAGATGGCCGAGAGTCTGCCGGGCGCCAGCACGTTGCGGGGCGCGCCCTCGGCAACGATCCGGCCGCGGTCGATCAGCGCCAGACGGTCGGCGAAACGAGCGGCCGTGCCGAGGTCGTGCATGGCGGCGATCACCGCGATCCCGTCGCTTCGACGCAGCTCGTCGATCAGTTCCAGCACGGCGTCCCGGTGGCCCAGGTCCAGGGCGCTGGTCGGTTCGTCCAGCAGCAGGATCGGCGCCTGCTGGACGAGCGCCCGGGCGAGGACGACGCGCTGGGTCTCGCCGCCGGACAGCTGCGAGACAGGGCGGGCGGCGAAGCGCTCCAGGCCGAGGCGCTCGAGGACCGAGGCCACGATGCGGCGGTCGCGGCGCGACTCGACCGCCAGCCAACCCAGGTGGGGGCTGCGGCCCAGCAGGGCGTACTCCGCCACGGTCATACCCTCCGGCAGGATCGGGATCTGCGGCACCAGCGCCACGTCGGTGCCCGACGGCCGCCGGCCACAGGCGAGGGCCACGGTTCCGTCGTGGTCGACCAGCCCGGCGATCGCCCGCAGCAGCGTGGACTTGCCGGCGCCGTTGGGTCCGATCAGGCCGAGCCACTCGCCCGCCGTCAGGTGGAGGTCCACGCCGAGCAGCGCCTCGGTCTCCCGGAACGACACACGTACCTGGACGCAGGCGAGGGCTTCGGATCGCCCTCGAGTCGGCGCCGCTTCCGACGGAGCCGCCGCGGTCGTCATGCCGCCACCTTGCGAGCCCCGCGCCACAGCACCAGGGCGAAGAACGGCGCGCCCACGAACGCGGTGATCACGCCGACCGGCAGCTCGGCCGGGGCGGTGAGCGTGCGGGCACCCGTGTCCACGAGCGCCAGGAAGGCCGCTCCGCCGAGTGCCGACAGGGGCACGATGACCCGGTAGCTGTGGCTCACCAGCAGGCGCACGACGTGCGGTACGACGAGGCCGACGAAGGCGATGAGGCCACTGACCGAGACCGCCGCCGCCGTCAGCAGCGATGCCGCGCCGATGATCACGAGCCGTGACCGCCCCGGGTTCAGGCCCAGCGAGCGGGCCTCGTCGTCGCCCACCCGCAGGACGTCGAGGTGCCGGCGGTGCAGCAGCAGGACGGCTCCGCAGACCACCACGTAGGGCCCGAGGATCCCGACCTCCCTCCAACCGCTTGTGTTGAGCCGGCCGAACAGCCACGAGAGCACCTCGCGGGTGCGTGTCTCGCTCAACTGGCCGAGAGCGTAGGTCTGCGCTGCCGAGAAGAGGGCCGCCATCGCAACACCGGCAAGCAGCAACGTCGCCGGCGAGTGCCAGGCGCCGCGGGCGATGGTGGCGGAGGCCGCCACCGCCACGAGCGCTCCCAGGAACGCCGCCGCGGCCACGGCATCGAAGGGTCCCCGTCCCACGTCGAGTCCGAAACCCAGCGCCAGGACTGCGCCGAATCCGGCGCCGGCGGAGACGCCGAGCAGGTACGGATCGGCCAGCGGGTTGCGGAAGACCCCCTGGTAGGCGGCGCCGGCCATGGCCAGCGATCCACCCACCAGCATCCCCAGCACCAGCCGCGGCAAGCGGATCTGGAACAGGATGCCCTCCTGGCGGTTGCTCAGCGGCGAGTCGAGGTCGACGAGCGGCAGCCGGTCCACGAGGGCGGCGAGCACGTCACCGAACGCCAGTCCTGCGGCACCCTGCGTGACACTCAACAGCGTGACGGACGCCAGGGCGACGAGGGCTCCAACCGCGGCCAACGGCGGCAGCCGGAAGGCGCGCTGGGTTGCGTCGTCAACGCCTGTTGCCGGAGGCTGCTCCGGATCGCCCGGGGGCCGGGCGTCGCGGGCGGGTGTCGCGGGGCGCGCGCGGGCTCGCCCTGGTGATCCGGGGATCCGTCTCGACGCCACGGGCCGTCGCCGCGCCTAGCCGTTCGAACCGTCGTCCGCCGCGGCGATCGCCGCCAGCGCCGCGGCAATGCCGGCGACGAACCGGGGCAGCCGTGGTCCCCAGCGAGAGGCGATGTCGGCGTTGACCACCAGGATGTTGCCGTTGCGGACCGCGCTGACCGATTCCCAGCCGGGTCGGGCGGCCACGTCGTCGGCCGTGTATGCGGTCAGGTCGGTGATCACGATCAGTTGCGGGTCCGCCTCGATGATGTACTCCTCGGTGAGTTGCGGGTACCCGTAGCCCTCGGTGTCGGCCTCATCCGCGATGTTGGCGGTGCCGAGAGCGGCATAGACGGCGCCGATGAAGCTGTTGGAACTCGCCGCGTAGTACGTCGAGTCCAATTCGTGGTACACGCGGATGGGTACGTCGGGGGCGTTGGCCAGGGCTGCCGCCAGGTCGGCGCGCATCGTTTCGATGACCTCGCGCGCCTCGGTCACGTGGCCGGTGACTGCGCCGAGTGCGGCGACCGCCCCGTAGCCGCCCGAGATGTCGAACGGGGTGGCGCTCACGACCACCGGTATGTCCAATGCCGTGAGACCGGCGACGAGGTCGTTGGTGTCGTTGGCGATGACGACCAGGTCGGGTTCGTACGAGGTGATCGCCTCGATGTTCGGATCGATTCCCGAGAGGTCGGTTGTCGGCGCCTCCGGCGGGTAGGTCGACCAGTTGTCCGCCGCCACGACCTGCGGACCTGCGCCGATGGCGAAGAGGATCTCCGTTGCCGCCGGCGACAGCGAGACGATGCGCCGGGGGGCAGTGTCGAGTGTCCAGGTTCCGCCATCGGAGTGGATCGTGACGGAGAATCCGTCGCCGTCCGGCTCCTGTCCCTCCCGCGTGCCCTCGGTGTCGGTGGGGCCTCCGCTTCCGGCATCCGAGCCGGCTTCGGCCGACCCTTCAGTACCGGCCTCGGCGACATCGGACGCCTGCGGGGTTGTCTCACGCTCGGAGGCGGGCGTTTCCGGATCCTCCAGCGCGCCTTCGCCGTCGGCGAGGGATTCGCTCGCGCCGTCCGGTCCGGCGTCGGCGGACACCTCGGTGTCGGGTTCCGCTTTCTCAACCTCCGACGCCTCGGCCGGCTGCGGGGCGGCGTCCGTCGGTCCGGCCGGTGGTGCAGCGGGTTCGGCGGCTGCCGGGGCGGGTTCCGGCGGCGCGGGCTCGGCCGACGACCCGTCGGCGATGTCGCCCTGCGTGTCGCCGCCGCAGGCCACGGCGGACAGCCCGAAAAGCGCCAGTAGGGCGACAGCTAGGACGATGGAACGGTGTTTGGGCATCTCGGAGCCTCCTATCGGTCGAGGATGGAAGCTCGATCGACAGGGGCTGCCGGCCGAACCAACCCTTATCCCCGAGGGTCATGCGGTTCGCATCGGCCCGAGGTTCGACCGGACTTGGCGATGGCTTGACGCATCAGGAGTTTCCCGGGCGCCGAGCATCGCTTCACCGTTGCGGGACAGTGCCGGATTTCAACCGGACTTCGTCCCCGGACCGAGTCGCAGTCTAGATGCTCGTCGACCCGGCGCACGAGCGCCCCAACTCTCAGGCTCCAGCGTTCCGATCCAGTGCGGAGGCCAGCCTGGCGAGCGCAGCGGCGTCCGGAACAGCGACTCGCGCCATGCCGTTCATGCCGAACCCGGCGCAGTCCCGGAAACGATCGCTCTCGAGGCGGCAACCCGCCCCGATGTCGGCGTCGAGGGTGTGGTGGCGGTCGCCGCGTCGTCGATCGTCGGCAGGGCGGCAGCCGAGTTCTTCGCCGGGCGCATCTCGCAGGTCGTCTCGGGGGACTGGGCCTCCTTCGCCGACGGGTTGCGTGCCGACACCGCCGGTCAGGAACTCGCCGCCGAACTCGAGGCCACCCTCGACCTCGGCCTCTACAACCCCGAACGCGCCACGGCGCCGATGCTCTGATAGTTCGGAGGCTTGTCGTATCCAGGTCTGCACGCGCTGTTTGTGTCCCCAGAACGCGCTGCGCGATGTTCTCAGAACGCATTATGATCTATTCCTAGAACGCACTATAATCGGTTCCTAGAACGCGTTATAATCTATTCTCGAACCACTCGATTCGAGGAAACTGGAGTTCTGCCTCCGTGAGCCCAGACAGCGCCGCCGCCCCGACGCTCACTATGCCGGGCTATCTGCCGCGCATCACCGGCGCCAACATCGAGAGCGCGCTCCAGCGGCGGGGAGCGGTCCTGATCGAGGGTTGCCGGGGCTGCGGAAAGACTTGGGCGGCTCGGCACTTCGCCCGCAGTGAGGCTCGTCTGGATGACGAGGGGCTGCTGCTGCTGGCCAACTCCGACCCCGGTGCGGTGCTCCTCGGCACAACGCCGCGACTGCTCGACGAGTGGCAGAACGCGCCGAACCTGTGGAACCGGGTGCGGCGGGAATGCGACGACCGGGCGCGGCCAGGCCAGTTCATCCTCACCGGATCCGCGTCCCCGCAGGATGACGCCACCCGCCACACGGGCGTCGGGCGCATCAGCCGGGTACTGATGCGCCCGATGTCGCTCGATGAGATGGGCCACTCCACCGGCGAGGTCTCGCTGCAGAGACTGTTCGAGGGCGAGGCAGTCTCAGCGCTGCCCCGCTCGGCCATCGGTCTGCGGGACGTGGCGTCGTTCGTCTGCGTCGGCGGATGGCCCGGGAGTCTCGGGCTCGACGAGGTCAACGCTCGCCTTGCGGTCGACGACTATCTGAGGGAGGTCGTCCGGCTGGACATCAGCACCGCTACCGGCGTGCGCCACCGGCCCGGCGCCGTGCGGCGACTGCTGCGCTCTCTTGCGCGGCACGTGGCCACAGAGGCCAAAATGACGACGCTGGCGGCGGACGCGGGCGGCGACACTCCCTTGAGCCGCGCCACCGCTACCGCCTACCTGGAAGCCCTCGAGCGCGTCTTCGTGGTGGAGGACCAGCCGGCGTGGTCGGTGCGTCTGCGGTCGCGCGCAACCTTGCGCAGGGCGCCGAAGCGCCACTTCGTCGACCCGTCGCTGGCCGCCTCCCTGCTGAGGGCCTCACCGGAGCGGCTGTTGGGCGATCCGGAGACCTTCGGGCTTCTGTTCGAGTCGCTGGTCGTGCGGGACCTCCGCATCTACAGCCAGACTCACCGGGGTGAGGTGTTCCACTACCGAGACGACACCGGCCTCGAGGCCGATGCCGTCATCGAGCGCGACGACGGCACTTGGATGGCTGTCGAAGTCAAGCTCAGCCCGGCCAAGGCTGTCGTGGACAAGGCCGCCAAGTCCCTGCTCCGCCTGCGGAACAAGGTGTCTGGCAGCCGGGCCGACGAGATGGCGGCCCTGCTGGTGGTGACCTCCACCGGCCCCGCCTACCGCCGTCCCGACGGTGTCCACGTAACGCCGATAACCGCCCTCGGTCCATAGAGGATGGGGTCGGTCAGCGCTTGGTCCAGTCCAAGTCCGAGAGTTCGGCGAGGGCACAGATGAGGGACTGGGTGCCGAGGCGGCCGCGGTCGGCGGCCATCAGGTGTCCGTAGAGTTCGCGGGCCAGGCGCAGGCCCGGGAGGTCGAGGCCCATGCGGTCGGCCTCGGCGAGGGCGATGCCCATGTCCTTCACGAAGTGCTCCACGAAGAAGCCGGGGTCGAAGTTGCCGGCCATCATGCGGGTGCCGAGGTTCGAGAGCGACCAACTGCCCGCCGCCCCGCTCGCCACCGACTCCATGACCGTCTCGAGGTCCAGCCCCGCCCGCCAGGCATAGAGCAGGCCCTCGCAGACGCCGATCATGCCCGAGGCGATGAGCGTCTGGTTCACCATCTTGGTGTGCTGGCCGGCGCCCGGGCCGCCCTGATGTGCCCAGGTACGCCCCATGGTCTCCCAGCACCCCTCCAGCGAGGCCACCACCTCGGCGTCGCCGCCGATCATGATCGACAGGGTGCCGTTGCGGGCGCCCACGTCGCCGCCCGACACCGGGGCGTCCACGGTCGCCACGCCTCGTGCTGCCGCAGCCTCGGCGATCTCGACCGCCAGCGACGGCTCGCTGGTGGTCATGTCCACGACCACCTCGCCGCCGCTGCACCCGGCCAGCACGCCGTCGGCGCCGAGGATGACCTCCCGCACGTCGGCCGGGTAGCCCACGATCGTGAAGACGACGTCCGACGCCTCGGCCACCTGCCGGGGCGAGTCCGCCCAAGTCGCGCCGCGCTCCAACAGACCCTCGGCCTTGGCGCGGGTGCGGGTGTGCACGGTCGCCGGGTGCCCGGCGTCCATCAGGTGCCCGCACATGGAGGCGCCCATGACGCCGGTCCCGATCCAGCCGATCGGCACGTCGGCCGGACTACGAGTGTTCATGTTCACGGTTGCCACCTTCCCGGGTCACCTGCGTCTGTCACCACGGCGCCGACAGCACGAACCCCGGGGTCGGGTGCGGCGGGTCGGCTCCTGCCGGTCGTCTTTCCCAGCGCTGCTCGGTGGCCTCCACTCCGCCTACTTGATGGCCTGGGGGTTCAGCGGCGAGCCCACGGCACCCGGGATGACCAGCGGCGGCGCCACGAGTTGGAACTCGTAGACGCCGTCGTCGGCGCAGTCGGCAGCCAACTCGTCCAGGTACCAGATCTCGCCCACGAAGAGCCCCATGCTGGGGATCATCACCAGGTGCAGTGGCTGGAAGGTACCGGGGATCTCGTTGGGGCGCACCTCGGCTCCCCAGGTGTCGGTGGCCAGGGCGGCGATCTCCTTGGTCGCCAGCCACGGGGCCGACAGCAGCGACAGGCCGGGTGAGTCACCGGCGGAGTAGCCGTCCCAGCCCGGCAGGTGGCGACGCCGGGCCATGTCGCCGGTGCGGATCAGCACGATGTCGCCCGTGGTGACCTCCACGCCCTGGTGACGGCAGGTTTCTTCGAGAAGGTCGCCGTCAATGGGCTCGCCCGGCTCGAGGTGGTCGCGCCCGAGCGCACGCGGCACGTCCAGCAGCACGCCACGCGACACCACCGTCTTCTGGTGCTCGATACCGTTGCGCTTGGCCCCCTGTGCGGTCACGAGGTTGGCGTCGTAGCCGTTGTACATCTTCCCGCTGTGGAAGATGTGCGCCAGGGCGTCCCACTGGGTGCCACCCTGCAGGAACAGGAACAGGGTGTCGTCGGCGACGCCCCAGTTCTCCGGCCAGTCCTGGAGACCGGCGGCGTGGTCGCTGCCGGTGGCCACCATCTGGTGGACGGGGTTGACCCGGCCGAATGCGCCGGTCTGCGGCCCGTTCCCGTCCAGGGGCAGCTCCAGGGAGAACACCTTGCCGGCGCGCACCAGCGACGCCGACTCGCGGATCTTCTGGGGCGTGATGAAGTTGAGCGTGCCTACCTCGTCGTCGTCACCCCAGCGGCCCCAGTTGTTGAACCGGGCGCAGTACTCCTCGAGCAACTCGTTGGTGAGTTCCTGGCGGTTGATGGTCATGCGGGTTCTCCTTCCCTCGGAATCGAAGCGGTGACATTTGCTGAGCCGGCGGTGCCCGGGCTGGCATCGGGTGGCGCTGCAGGGGTGAACAGGCGGCGCAGGGCGGCGGCGTCGAGGTCGCCGAGCCCGGCGTCGAGGCCCCGCCGGTAGAGGGGGAGCGCGGCGTCCAGCAAGGGTGTCTCGGTCCCGACCTCCCGGGCGAAGTCGCCGATGATGCCGGCGTCCTTGTGAATGATGGCCAGCCGGGCCGACGGCGGGTCGAAGCTGTCGGCCACCATCATCGGCCCCCGGATGTCGAACATCGAGGAGGTGCCCACCCCGGCGGAGATGACCTCCTGGACGACGGTCGGGTCGAGACCGCTTGCGGCCCCGAGGGCGTGCGCCTCGGCGGCGGCGAGGGTGTGCACCGCCACCAGCAGGTTGGCGACGAACTTCATACGGCTGCCGTTGCCGAATTCGCCAAGGTCGTAGCTGCGGCGACCGATCACATCGAACACCGGTTCTACCCGCTCGAAAGAGGCGCGACTGCCGCTGCTGTAGACGACGAGCGTGGCATCAGCGGCCTGCAGGCCGGTGCCGCTGACCGGAGCGTCCAGCAGGTCGCAGCCCGCGGCGGTAAGGCGGTCGAAGGCCCGCTGCTTTGCCTCCAGGGGGAGCGTTCCCATCTCGACGGCGACCAGACCCGTCGGCGCCGCCGCGGCCAACTCGACCGACACGTCGTCGAGCGCACCCACTGACGGCAGCGACAGGAGCACCACATCACTGCGGCCGGCCACCTCGGCGATCGAATCGAGATCCACCGCGGCAGAGGCGGCAGCCTTGGCGGAGTCGATGTCGTGGCCGCACACCTCGAACCCCGCAGCCACCAGGTGACCCGACATGGCGCCGCCCATCACCCCCAGGCCGATCACCCCGACGCGGGGTCGCACTGGTTTGCCCTCGTTCATGCCCACCGGCCTCTGGCCTCGACCGTCCGGGCGGCGCCGCCGGTGGCGGTCCGGCGGCGATCACGCTGTGCAGCGCTTGCGCCCGTCGTGCTCGCAGCCATCACAACTCCAGGACCGCCACACGGCCCTCGTCGCCGTCGACGGTACCGAGGTGGAGAGACTCGCTCGCGCCGACGCCGCGCAGGTCGTCGAGCGGGCACCCGACGACGGCGGGCACGGTGAGCGAGCGGGCGACCTCCATGAGGTGCGCCGACGGGGCACCGCCCAGGGCGACGAGCCCGGCGGCGTCCCACAGCAGGGGAGCGAAGTTGGGCAAGGGGTACTGCACCACGATCACGTCCCGTGGCCTCACGTGGTCGACCGACGTGGGGCTCGACACCCACACCAGCCGGCCGGCCCCGATGCCTCCGGAGGCCCCGATGCCGGTGCGCGCCTCGCCTCCGAGCGCCGCCACACCGGCCAGGAACGGCTCCCAACGGTCCCGACCAACGCGCCCCCGCTCCGGCGAGGTCCGCCCGGACAGCATCTCGACCAACTCATCAACCGTGTGATACCAGACGCCATGCGGATCACCCAAAGCCTCCCCCAACCGCTCGATGATCTCCAACACCTCAGCGGCAGCACCAGGATCCGGCGCCCGCAACCCCCCCAAAGCCTCAATCGACTCATTAGGCCGATCCCCCCGCAACCGCCGAAGAACCGACCGAGCAAGAGCCACAGCCTCCCCACCAGCCCGCCCCCAAGCCGCAGCAGTAAGACCATCAGCCAGCCCCCGCGCCCGAGCCAGAAGATCCCCAAGCTTCTCACCCAAGGGCTGGCCGGCGTCGCCATCGTCCCCACCAAGACACCGGGCAGCGGCAGTGCGATCAGCCAACCCGGCAGGGCGGGGGCGGGCCCAGGCCGTCCCAACCCCGGAGGTGGGGACGCCGGAGGCCGGCGCCGGAGCGATTTCGCCAGACGATCCGCCGACGGCCACCGGCGGCCCCACCGGTCGTGCCCCGACGCCCACCGGCGCCCCCTCCGGTCCACTGCCGACAAGCGTCCCGCCGCAATCCCCCGCCCGATTCAACTCGAACCCAGGCGCCGCTGCCCAGCCCAACACCAACTCCTCGCCCAGCGCCCCCGGGTACCGGATCACCAGGCGCGCCAAGCGCCGGGCATCCGGATGCCCCAGGGCGGCCGGCAACACGAGCCCGTCGGCCCCTGCGGGCCGTGTCGGGGTCCGCTGCACCTGCAGAAGCACGGGCGCCCCGCCGGTGACCGCCCATTCGGTGAGATTGCAGCCCAGCTCAGCGACGGCCTCCCGCGCCAGGGCCGCCACCTCGGTGAGCGTGCCGGCGCCGATCAGCTCCAGCGCCTCCTGGCCGCTGATCGTGCCGTCGGGTGCCACCGTGGCCCGCACGCCGGGGATCCAGCCCGCCAGCAGATCGCGGGGCGACCCCTTCACCGCGGAGACGGTTACGGCGCCGAGTTCGTCGACGATCGCCGCTCCGCCGCAGTCGGGTGCCAGCTCGGTCTGCACGAGCACGCCCATGCCGGCGCTGCCCGGTTCGATGCCGACCGCCTCGAATCGTTCGAGTGCTTCGAGCGTGAACATGCCGGACCACACGCTGCGCAGCGCCTTGGGCACCTCGTCGCGATGCAACTCGGGCAGCGAGGCGAAGGCCCCGGCCCAGGTTCCCTCGCCCTCCAGGGCGCTTGAGGAGCGGGCGATGAGGGGTTCCGCGAGCCCGGCTGCGGCCTCCGCGATCTCGGCGGCGAGGTCTTCGTCCAGTTCGCTGCGCAGCACCGTCATACGGGCCGCGCCCGAGCCGCGCCGGGCAAGTTCGGTGGCGGCCTGCTGCAGCGGCTCCGCGGAGGCGGCGAGGGTGATGACGAAGCCGTCGAGGGCCGCCAAGCCTGCCCGCCGGGCGCGGGCCAAGCCCGCCGCCTTGGCGCCGACGAGTGAGACGTCGAGCGCCTCCGGACTGTCCAGCCGGACGACCCGCGGGCTCATCGCTGGCCGGGCCGCGCCGGTTCCCGACCGGGTCGCCTGCTCAGCCGACGGCGATGATCTCCGGTGCCGGCGTGGAGATCATCTCGATGCCGGTGTCGTTGACGATCAGCATCTCCTCGAGGCGCACGCCGAACTCGTGCAGCTTGCCGTGCTGGGTCTCGAGGGCGAACACCATGCCCGGCTGGATCTCCACGGGGTGGTCCAGCGACCAGATCCGTGAGATGACCGGGATGTCGTACTGGGCGAGGCCCAAGCCGTGACCCCAGAGGTTGGCGGCGGCCTCGTCCTCCTCCTCGTAGCCCCAGATCTCCTTGGCCGACGGCCACACGCCGGCGATGTCGGCGGTGGTGACGCCGGGCCGGGTGGCCTCGATGGAGTCGTTGAGCCACTTCAGCGCCAGGTCGTAGTACTGCTTGTGCTCGTCGGTGGGTTTGCCGCCCACGCAGTACGTGCGGTACACGCAGGACTTGTACCCGTTCCAGGTGAGGGCGGCCAGGTCGATGATGACCAGTTCCCCGGGCCGGATGATCCGGTCGCCGTGGTTGCGCCAGTTGGGCCAGGCGTTGGGGCCGGAGGAGACGATGACATCCTCCACGTTCTCCATGCCGGGGATGTTGTAGAGCTGCTCCATGCCGTAGGCGGTGACCTCGTTCTCGGTCAGGCCGGGGCGCAGGAACTGGCTGAACTGGTAGTGCACCACGTCGCAGATGGCGCCCACCATGCGCATGGCCTTCTGCTCGTTGGGGCTCTTGATGGCGCGGGCCTCCATCATCGGCGTCATGCCGTCGGTCCAGTTGATGCCCCGCTCCTCGAAGATCCGGATCATGTTCAGGTCCATGAAGTCCACGCCGACCGGCTGGTCGGCCACCCCGGCCTCCTCGAGGTCGGCCATGAGGGCGTTGGTGAACTTGTTGACCTGCGAGCTGGCGGCCGGACCGGCGGCGCCCTTGATCCACGCGTAGGAGTACCGGACGTTCTCCTTGGGGATCCACGGCGAGTGTTCCCGCAGGTGGTAGCCGATGTCGCCCTGCTCGTAGACGATCGGCTCGCGTCCCTCCACGAGGACGGCATAGCGCAGGCCCGGCTTTAGCTGGTTCCAGCCGGGGGTCATGGTGGAGGTGACGTAGCGGATGTTCTCGTCGTACATCAACAGCATGGCGCCCAGTTCATGGCGAGCCATGGCCTCCCGGGCGCGGCGCAGTCGCCACTCCCGGACCTCTTGCCAGTTGATCCCCTCGCGCCAGTCGGTGCTGAGAACGCCGAACGCTTCCTTCATGGTGATGTCCTCCAGCAGTCGGTCCGGGCGGCCGCTGGGAATCCCGGCGCCCGCGCCGGGTCAATGTAGTAGCTGGCGCCAGCCGGGTTCACTTCCTGGGGTCGCGCCGGCGCGGGTTGTGCTCAGGGGAGAATCTCCAGGGCGTCGACGTGTGCGGGGCGCACGACCGAGAAGTGGCGGTGGTCGAAGGTCGCCACCTGTGTGATCCCGAGGCGCTCGGCGGCGGCGATGACCGAGCCGTCGACGGTGCCGAGCGGGAGATCGCCGTAGCGGGCGACCAGTTCGACGATCCGCAGCCAGTCGCCGTCGGCCACCGGTTCGACGATGAACTCACCCGCTGCCAGATCGCCCAGGAACCGCACCTCAGCGCCGGTCCCGAGCCGTGTGCCAACCAGATAGGCCACCTCGGTGATCACCAGCGTCGGCACCAGCAGTGGCTGGGGATGGTCTCGCAGCAGTTCCAGAGCGGCGCGGTGGTTGCGGTCGTCGGCGTCGACGTAGGCGTAAAGCGGGCCGGCGTCGACGAGGAGGGCTATGGCGTCACCTCGGCGGCCAGTATCTCCTCGATGCGCTCGGAGATGTCGTCGCGCCCGCTGCGACCGGCACCGGCGGCCCGTAGCCGGCGCGGCCCGCCGACATGGCGCTCGATGGCCTCGCGGGTCACTTCGGAGATGGTCATGTTGCGGCGCGCCGCCTCGCGGCGCAGCTGCAGATCCAGATCGTCGGGAAGCATCACGGTCGTCCGCCGCATATATGCCAGCATATCCACTGTTCACGCAAATCGATTGCTGTGCAAGTGTGAGGAGTGTTCGAGACCGAGCGTGCCGTGGTGACATACATCACCCGTGGCCTGCCGGAGCGGCTCGTTGGCTCGGTGCGTACACTATCTATACACGTCACGTGTAGGATCTGTGTATGAGCCGTGTCCGAACCAACATCGAACTCGAGAGCACCTACGTGGAGGCGATCATGGACCGCTTCGGGGTCCACACCAAGACCGCGGCCGTCGACCTTGCGCTGCGCCACCTTGCGGGTCAGCCGATGAGCCGTGAGGAGGCTCTCGCGATGCGAGGCGCCCACGCCATCGGTGACATCCCTGCGGACACCGAAGCAGCCCACACAACGTGATCCTCGTCGACACGTCCGCCTGGGTCGAGTTCGACCGGGCCACCGGCAGCACCGTCGATGCCCGCCTGAGCGCCCTCATCGCCGACGATGCGGAGATCGCGGTCACCGAGCCGGTGATCATGGAGGTCACCGCCGGCGCCCGCACCGCCGCACGCGAGCAGGACCTCCGCCGGCTCCTCGGTCGCTGCAGCCTGCTGCGATTCGACGCGGCGATCGACTTCGACGCCGCGTCGAGGATCTACCGGACGTGTCGCCGCAGCGGAGTCACGCCACGGGGCATGATCGACTGCATGATCGCATCGGTCGCGCACCGCCACAACGCCAGCCTGCTCGCCTCCGACTCCGACCTCCGGCGCGTCGCCCAGGTCATCGGCGTCCCGCTGGACAGCGATCACTCGTAGCGGCTCTACGCGTTGCGTAGCCAGCCCGTTCGTGTGTCCTACCCGAAGATGTGTTTTTTACTGCCCCACAGCATGACGGTGTGGCGCAGATCCTCGGTGTCGCCGCGGCCAGGACGAAGTCGCAGACTGTCACCACGGGGTCTGCTCAGGCCCAGACCATCTTGTTGCGCCGCCTGATCTCCCGGTCCGTACCGGTGTGAGCCTCGTGGCCCTCGAACCGGGTGCGGTCCGCTTGGCTACTCGGGCTACTGACTCTCGTGAGGTCATGGTCGCGAGACTCGGTGTGTCTCCTGGGCTTGGAGTAGGAGGACACAGCGGTGTACGTCGTGCTCTTCATGGCCGCAGATCCCGTTCGATAAGCCCTTTGGCCGTCAGAGAATATCTGCATGGCCCTGTTGTCGTTTCGGCGATCTCGGCCAAGTCGTCCCAGTACCTGACAATGAGATCGTGAGTGTACGGTGGTCGCCTGTTGGCACCTGATACGAATACAGCCCGCACTCGAGCCTGGTGGAGTTTCTTACGTTCAACGGGCCTATGGTGGATCTTCTTGTCGTGTGTCATAAACAGCGCGTTCAACCCGTCCCCACCGACCGCGTCGAACAGGTCCTCGTCCTTTGTCCCCAACTGCAAATCGGGGACCGCGGCGTGTCCGACCCACAGAATATTCCCGACTCCCGGGAGTGCCGCGAGGGATCTCCCGACATGGATGAGGTTCTCATCCATGAAGAGGTTCGGGATCTCACGCAATCTTCGACCAGTAAAGAGCCTCGTCTATCGCCTTGTGCTCTAGGTCCCACATCTCAGCGATCTCGTCATCCGATGTGCCCGCGGCCACCGCGTCAGCGACATCCCGTACTCGCAAACGCCGTCCGGAGATCGTGGGCTCACCGGACGCGAAGTCCGGGTCCATGACCACGTGCTCTCCGAGTTTGAACTTCTGCACGTTGCCGTCTTCGCCGTAGGAAGCCTCCTGTTGAAATCGCCGGACCCCGGGTGCCCGCAGCACACCCTGCCCTGTGCGCACCACAAACGACAACGACGATCGCAAGTCTGTCTTCTCCTGGATTTCCAGCACGATCTCGCGGCACTGAATATCAATGAACGGTTGAGCTGTCGCCAACGGATGCTTCGTATCGAACTCCTGTCGCAGTGCCATGATCGCCGGACGCATCGTGAATACCAACGCACCCAATCGCCTGTACTCGGAGATGAGACGTGCCTCCACGAACTCGCCCCACGTGACAATCGGCGACTCGGTGCGTGTCTCGCGGACCAAAGGCTCATAGACGATACCTTTGCGCAGATACCCGTCGATCCAGCGACTGGCCGTGCCCTTTGTGGCCGCAAGGAGTTGGTCAACTTGGCTCATGGTGTAGACCTCGCGGTCTAGCAGTGATGTCACGGTCCCCAATGTTGGTGCTTCTCTCTGCGGCTGTTGGCAGTCGCGCGAATCTGACGAGTTGTCGACTCTGTCAGGTTGTCCGGTCCACCTCACGGTAGCGGATCGCGTGAAGTCGCGAAGTGGATGGCGCAGGCGACTTGCCCTCGGCGCGCTCCCGAGGATCCGCCTCGGAGACTGCTGAGGACTGGCAATTCGACCGGTTTGAAAGCCTCTGACCTGGGGTGTCGCAATTGCGAATGAGCGTATTCGGGTATTACTCAGCAGTCTCCTGGACGGTCGCAAGGAGTTTCCTGAGCCGCCGAACTGGCCTCGTCCGCATCTGCCCGGGTGTCAGGGCCGCCGCTCACGCTGTTCGGGATGACGCTGACGCCTTCGAGGCTCTCGGCTAGGGCTTGGAGTCCTTCGAGGGCGGCTTGGAGGTCTTCGACGATTTCGGCGGCGAGGATGTTGGGGGCTGGCAGGTTGTCGGTGTCCTCGAGGCTCTCGTCTCGCAGCCAGAACACGTCGAGGCTCACCTTGTCGCGCTGGATCAGTTTGTCGTAGGTGTATTTCTTGAACCGCTCCGACTCGACCCGGCGATGCCGGTTGCCGGGCTGGTAGCACTGGACGAAGTCGTCGAGGTCGGCTCGGGTGATCGGGTTCTGCTTCAGGGTGAAGCGCATGTTGGTTCGTAGGTCGTAGACCCACAGGTCGCGGGTCCAAGGATCCTCGGCGCCCTCGCGACGCTCAAAGAACAACACGTTGGCCTTGACGCCTTGGGCATAGAAGATCCCCGTCGGCAGCCGCAGCAGCGTGTGCACGTCGCAGTCGCCCAAGAGCCGGCGGCGGATCGTCTCGCCGGCGCCGGCCTCGAACAGCACGTTGTCGGGCACCACCACCGCAGCCGAGGCGCCCACCTTCAGCAGGCCGACGATGTGCTGCACGAAGTTGAGCTGCTTGTTCTTGGTGGTTGCCCAGAAGCTCTCCCGCTCGTAGCTGTCCGACGACGACCGTCCGAACGGGGGGTTGGTGAGCACCATGTCGAAGCGAATACCGGGGTCGTCTCGCAGCGCGTCATCCACGTGCACCGGTGAGTCGGACCCGGGGCTCTCGATTCCGTGCAGCAGCATGTTCATCGCGCACAGACGCGCCGGCAGGTCGGCGATCTCCCAGCCCGTGAACGCGCCCGACCGCAGATGCTCACGCTGGTCGGGGTCCAGCGGGGAGTGGCGCTCGACCACCGACCGGTAGGCGCCGAGGAAGAACCCGCCGGTGCCGCACGCCGGGTCACAGATCCGATCCGCCGGGCCGGGCTGCATCGCGTCGACGATTGCCGAGATCAGCGGCCGAGGTGTGAAGTACTGGCCTGCACCCCTGGCGCCCTCGCGGGCGGTCTTCTCGATAAGACCCTCGTACGCAGCACCCTTCAGGTCGGCGTCGAGGCTCAGCCACTCGTGACCGTCGATGAAGTCCTTGATCAGCAACTCCAGCTTGGCCGGATTCTGGATCCTGTTGCGAGCCTTGCGGAACACGACGCCCAGCATGTCGTCGCCGACGCCGAGGTCGTCGAGGATCTCGTTGTAGTGAGACTCCAGCGCTGTGCCCGACCGGCTCAGCAGCGATGGCCAGTCGAGCCCCTCGGGCACGACCCGCTCCTCGTCCAACAACTCGTACTGCTCGTCGGCCATCTTCAAGAAGAGCAGGTAGGTGAGTTGCTCCAGATAGTCGCCGTAGGACAGACCGTCGTCGCGAAGCACGTCGCAGAAGTCCCACAACTTCTGAACGAGAGCCTTGGGGTCATTGGTCACGTGGAGCCCTTTCTGCTGGTCGGGCGCACTGGGCGCTCGGCGGCGATGCGCGCGAGCAGGGCTATGGCCGGTTCATCATCGGGATCCTGAGGAACGAGCCTGCCCGCGAGAGCCTCAAGCAGTACCGATCTTCGGAAGCCCGAGATCTTCGCTCGAACCGCATCTAGAGCCGTCTCGGCAGCGTCAAGGCGAGAGAGGCTCTCCTCGATGGCGGCGACGACGTGTTCTTGTTCCGCGCGAGGTCCCAAAGGGATAGGGAATTGGGCAAGCCCACGCTTCCCGAGGTGACGGATGTTGACGCCACGGCTGGCCTCACCGAACCGGCCGGAGAGTGCCGACGAGTAGCAGTACCAGTACAGGTAGTCCCCGTTCAAATCGCGCGGACGGAGGCGCAGCAGGGTGTTCTGGAAGCAGCAGTCTTCAATCTCGCCATCCCAAACCGCTGGCTTACCAACCTCGTTCGGACTGCCTGATGCTTCATTGAGCAGGATGTCACCTCTTGTCAGGCGAAACCTGTCGAAGTCGGCATCGTCAAAGTTCATTGTCTTTACGTCTTCGAGACTGATGCCTTCCCACGTCACGTTTGCCGCGCGGAGGTAAGGGCGCATCTGCTCGCCCGAATGGTGCCGGGGTGAGCGCTGGCGGCCAAGGTGCACCTCAGCGACATCAGCGATCGGTGCCAACCTCCAGCCTCCTGGTAGCTGACCTGGATCGGTGTTGGTGGTGGGGGGCGGGTTGGCGAGGCGACCGGAGAACGCGGCGGCGAGCACCGATCGCCGGAGGGCCTGCAGTTTGGCTCGAGCAATGTCCAGAGCGGCTTCGGCGAAGCCAAGGCGGGAGAAGTGTTCCTCGATAGCGGCGACGATTCGCTTCTGCTCCGCGAGTGGAGGGAGAGAGAGACCAATTGTGGCGAGGTTCTTGCGGGAGATTCGCTTGCGAGTCGTTCCACTCTGTAGCGCCTCTACGTCGCGGTTGAACTGAGGTGAATTGATCGACCACATCAGCCACGTCGGATCAGCGGAACATTTGCCTAGTCGGACGATTGCGACATCGACAACCGTGACGCACGCTCCAAGCGCCCTCGGGAACTGGCATGCTCGACCTAGCGGATCTGGCATCCGAGCGACTAGGACATCACCGGGCTCAAGATACGTACAGTTGAGTTCGACAGCCTTGCCAGACGTCAGAGAGCGCTGTGACCGATCACGGAACGCCCCGGTACCTACATCAGCGAGCTGAACGAGACGTACGTCTCCTCCAGGGTCTTGGTCTTTTGATTCGACCCAATCACCATCGGAGAAGATCCCTGCTTGCGAAATCAGATCCTCAATGGTTGCCCACGCCCACCCTGGTGGTAGTTCGTCGTTCATGCGGCGAGGGTTTGGGTGAGTTCGGTCAGCAGCGGGTCGAGATCGGGGCCGAAGAGTTGGCGGGCTCGGCCGAGGCCCCCGTGTTCGCTGAAGGGTGTCTCGGTGAGGTCACGTGGGGCGATGGTGAGGCTGGCGGCGATGTGGTCCTTGATGAGCCGGAGGTACGCGAGCTGATCCTCGGTGAAGGAGCGGCCGGTGTTGTCCTGCTGGTGCAGCCAGGCGTCGAAGCGCTCGTTCACAAGGTCGGGGTAGGCGACGAGTTCGTCAGCGTTGCCGAGGGCGTAGCGGACGAGACTGACGAGATCGGTGTTGACACGGTGGCCTGACCCCCGGACCTTGGAGGCGTCGAGGGTTTCGTAGGCGGCCCAGAGCGTCTCGGGGGTCCACTGGCGCGGCGGGCGCCCGATGGCGTTGGCGAGTTCCCGGACATCGGCATAGGTGAGACCGCCTCCGTAGGGGCGGCTGTAGAGGACCTGAAGCGCTGTGATCTCGTCCTTGTTCTCCTCAATGTACTGGGCGAACGATGCGATCATCCCGCGTGCCCGGTCGGTGGCGTCGGTGGAGAACTCCCCGGAGATGAGCCGGTCGGCCGAGGCGGCATCGATGACCTGCTCGTAGCTGCGACGGATCTCCATGAGCTTTTCCCGCAGCTGGGGGTTGCCGGCGATCGGCTGGAGTGCTTCGGTGACGAGCCGATCGCGGGCGACGGCGATCTGCTCAGCGGTGGGATCCGCGGAGCCGGTGTCCTTTCGGGCGGCGTCGAGGTGACGGCCGGGGTCAAGGGCGTCGACGAGTTGGGCAGCGAGGCTGGTGAGGCTGACACCGGCGACCGCTTCTACCTCGACGCGGTCGGGTTGGGTGATGCGCTTGTCGAGACGAGCTAGCCGCGACGCCACCGAGGAGACCACCTCGTCATCAGTGGAGCCGAGGCCAACCAGGTTGAGCAGCTTGTCGAAGCCGATGTTGTGGTTGCGTTCGAGCGGCACTGTGTCGTTGAGGTCGGCCTCGGTGACGCCGACGGCGTCGACGATCACGAAGTGGTCCTTGGCGGTGGCGTCGGGCGTGACGATTCGCAGGTCGCTGCCGTCGATGGTCCGCACGCCCCGGCCCTTCATCTGTTCATAGAAGTTGCGGCTGCGGACCATCCGCATGAACACGACGCATTCGATGGGCTTCACGTCGGTGCCGGTGGCGATCATGTCGACGGTCACGGCAATGCGGGTGTCGTACCCGGTGCGGAACTGTTGGAGCAGCTCCTCGGGCTTGTGGCCGCTGTCGCCTGACCGGTAGGTGATCTTCACGGCGCCCATGTTGCTGAGCCCGAACTCCTCGCGAACGATCTGGACGATGTCGTCGGCGTGGCTGTCGTCCTTGGCGAAGATCAGCGTCTTGGGGATGTGCTTCAGTCGGCCGTTCTCCAGCATGATGCGGTCACCGAACATGGTCGGCATCGAGTCGCGCAGCGTGGCGATGACGGTCCGGATCTGGTCGGGGGCGACGACCCTGCGGTCGAGATCGGCGCCGGCGTAGTCGAGGTCGTCGTCCATACGGTCGAAGCGCTGCTCGCGGGTCTCCCGGTCCCGGAACTCCGTAACCATGCCGGCGTCAACCGTGCCGCCGGTCTCGCTGATCTCGGTACGGATGCGGAACACGTCGAAATCCACGTTCACCCGGTCGGCGACCGCGCGCTCGTGGCCGTACTCCATGACCAGGTTCTGATCGAAGAAGCCGAGCGTCTGCTTGCCGGGCGTGGCGGTCAGCCCGACGAGGAAGGCGTCGAAGTACTCGAGCACCTGGCGCCACACCCCGTAGATGGACCGGTGGCACTCGTCGATGATGATCACGTCGTAGGACTCGATCGGCACGGCCGGGTTGTACGCGACCTCCACCGGGTCTCGTGGCGTCATGTCGAAGCCGGATCGCTCGTCGATGCTCTCGTCGAGTTCCTCGTCGCGCAGGATCGAGTAGATGCGCTGGATCGTGGACACGTGCACCTTTGTGGCTGACTCCTTGCCCATGTCGAGCCGGGAGGATGCGATGTGGCGGACGTTGTAGAGCTCGGTGAACTTACGGCGATTGTCGGGCGTCTCGAAACCCTCGAACTCCCGGACCGCCTGACGACCCAGGTTGGCCCGATCCACCAGGAACAGGACACGCCGCGCGCCGGCGTGGCGGAGTAGCCGGTAGACGGCGTTGGCCGCTGTGAACGTCTTGCCCGACCCGGTGGCCATCTGGATCAGCGCCCGAGGCCGGTTCGCCTGGAACGATGCCTCGAGCTTGCGGATCGCCTCCGCCTGCGCCGACCACAACCCGACCGGATCCAACTCGGGTAGCCGCCGAAAACCACCGCGCAACGTGGCCCAGTTCCCGGGAGGTTCGTGATCCCTGAGGCGAGTGTGCTCCTGCTGCCAGCGGGCGAACGTCTCGGGCCGATGGAACGTGAACACCCGTCGAGATGCCGGATCCGGGTCCAATCCGCAGGTGAACCGGGTGTCGACACCGGTTGACTCGTAGCCGAACGGCAGTGCCTCGTCGACGAGGAACGCCGGCAGTTCGTGCGGGAAGCTCGTCCGGTACCTGCGGGTCTGCCATTCGACCCCGGTGAGCGTTGTGCCGGCCTTCTTCGCCTCGATCACGCCGACGGCCTGGCCGTCCACGAACAGCACATAGTCGGCCCGCCCCGCGGTGGTGGGCATCTCTCGAACCGCCACCCCCTGAGCGGCCCGTACCGCGGCGTGGTGGTAGTCCTGCACCGTCCAGCCGCACGCAACAAGTTGCGCGTCGATCTTCACCCGGGCGCGCTGCTCGGCAGTCAGGATGTCGAACGAATCACCCGCCATCGCGCCACATTGTGGGCCATACCCACTCGCTCAGCACACTCAGCGCTGAGCGCCAGCTTGGCGGAGGGCTTCTCGGCGCCCGGAGGTTCGGGCGAGTCGTTGGTTTCTTCGGCGGTTCGCCACCTCAGCCTGGATCCACCGATCGCAGACTTTCTTGGTGCATTTTTTCGTTGTATAGCCCAGGTTTCTCGACCAAGAACCGCAGGTGACGAGGACCACTCCGAACCGGTCAATCCGGCGGGATGGGACACTCACAGGAAGTGCCTCCCGATCCGAACCCGCAGCCGTTCGTGTTCACAGCCATTTGCCCAGGTCAGAGAGTCACTTCGGTGGATCCCTGCCCTTGAACCCAACCCACCGCCGGTGGATCCAGGCTCAGATGACGGGGGCAAGCGGCTCGGCGTGGGGCGGGCGCTCCGGCGGGGCGCTCCCGGCGCGGGTGATGCGGCGGTGGATGACCGTGAACAGGTAGGCCTGCAGGACCGCCGCCCCGGTGAGCGTCAGCAGGCTGGCGTCGAACCCGCCCGTGGCGTCCCCGACGGCGCCGACGGCGAACGGTCCGCCGAAGCCGCCGATCTCGCCGGCCGTGAAGAACAGCCCGCTGGCGATGCCCATGTTGCGACCGTCCACACCCGGCACACGCATGAGCGCCAGCAGGCACAGCCCGATGAGTCCGAAGCGCAGGATGCCGATGAGCACAAGGAACGGCGTGGAGGCGAGGCCCGAGACCACCGCCAGCATGGCGATGGCTGCTCCCAGACCCAACGAGACACCCACGGGCGCGGCCAACGGGTACCGGTTACCCAGGCGGGGCAGTGTCAGCGGACCCAGCAGCCCGGCGCCATACGCCGCCGCCGTCAGGTAGCCGGCGTTCTCGGCCGAGAGCCCGCCGTCCTCGATGATCTTCGGCAGCCAGTTGTTCAGGCCATGGTTCACGAAGAAGACGGCTACGGCCATCGCCAGCATCAGCCGCATGGCCGGATTTCGTGTCAGGGCGGCCACGCCCGCTCGTTCGGTGCTCCCGCCGGTTGGGCCCGGGCCGGGCTGCGGCGTCGAGGAGTCGATCCGCGCCGTCAAGATCAGCCACAGGACGCAGACGGCACCCGTGACCGCCGCCAGCACCAACGGGACGCTGCGCCAGCTGCCGCCGGCTACGGGGCGGATGACGCTGTTGGCCGCCGCCAGGGCGATGGCCTGCCCCACCACGGGACCGGTCACATAGATCCCTGTGGCCTTGGCGCGCTCGCTCTCCCCGAACCAGCCGACGACGAGTTTGGGGGCGCCGTTGGAGATCATCGGGGCGCCCAGGCCGAACACCCCCACCGCCAGGAACAAGGTGAGGCTCCCGGTCGCCAGCCCGCGCAGCACGCCCGAGAGGCACATCAACGCGCCGCCCGCCAGCAGTGCCCAGCGGAGCCCGATGCGGTCGAGCAGGCGCCCGCTCGGCACCGCGGCGAAGACGAAGACCGCCGGCCAGGTCCCCAGGATGGCGCCGAGACGGGACTTGCTGAGCCCCAGGTCCTCGGCGAGAGGGGTGAGCACCGGAGCCAGCGACGACACGACCAGACCGAATGCGACATACATCGCCCAGATCCCGGCCAGCAGGAGCCACCGGCGCCGGTCCGGGGGAGTGGACATCGGAGCCGGGCCCGAAGCCTTGCCGACCGTGGTCGGTCCTGTCGCTTCGGCGGGATCAGCAGGCGTTCGGCGATCCTCGCTGGGGGCGTCCCCGACGGCTGCCCGAGGATGTTCGATGCCCGGCGGCGGGGCTTGCTCGTCCCCGCCCGGTGACCTCAATAGCCCAGGAACGTGAGCGCGTTCCGGGTGAGTTGCTCCACGTCGAGTCCGGCCGCCCGCGCCGCGCCCACCGGATCCTTGGAGGCCATGTCGAACGGGTAGTCCGAGCCGAGGACGAGGCGCTCGGCCCCGGTCACCGAGGCCAGGAACTGGAGGTGAGCGGCGCCGTGGGTGAGGTTGTCCGCCCAGATGCGGTCGCGGAACACCTCGCTGGGCCGCCGGGCGCAGTCGGCGGACACGTCGGGGCGGGCCGACCAGCCGTGATCCCAGCGCCCCAGCACGCCGGGGGCGCAGCCGGCGCCGTGCAGGAAGGCCAGTCGCAGCCCGTCGAGTTCATCGGCGAGTCCGGAGAGGATCACGCCGCCGATGGCCGCGGCCGACTCCGTGGGGTTGCCGAGCAGGTTGATGAGATAGTGGTGACCCAGGCCGGGGCCGGGGAGCTGCATCGGGTGCACGATCATGCACATGCCCAGCCGGTGGGCTTCTCGAAGGATCGTCCGCAGCGGGTCGGTCTCGAAGGAGACGCCCCCCACGAGCGGCGGCACGGTGACGCCGCGGACCAGGTCGATATCGCGCAGGCGGTGCAACTCGGCCATCGCCGCCTCCAGGTCGGCCAGCGGCAGCGACCCGAGGCCCCTCAGTCGGTCCGGCGCCTGCTCGCACATCGCCACCAACCCATCGTTCACCGACGAGATGAAGGCGGCGGCCCGGTCAGCGGGGGCGTCGAGGGCGAACGTGAACGGCGGCGGCGACATGGCCCGCACCGCCAGGCCGTAGGTGTCCATGTCCTCCAGGATCATGTCGAGGTCGTACATCGTGACCGTCCGGATCGAGAGCGACAGGTTGCCCAGGTGCAGTTCGCCGTTCACCTCGCGCAGTTGCAACTCGCCGGTGGCGGTGGGTATGGCGAGGCAGTTCTCTGGCACGACGTGCGCGTGAATGTCGATCGGTCCGGATCGCATGGTTCTCCCCCGGATACAGCGACAGAATCCCGCACAAGCTAGCGGGCACCCGGCACCGTCCCCCGAACCGTCACCGTGCCGGCGGCTCACGGGCGGGCCGTGCCCTGCGGCACCACGGTTAGGGTTGGCGCGTGGCCTCTGCGGATCGTCCCGTGGCCGGCACTGATGCGGCGCCGGCGCTGGTGGCTGCCGCCCGGCTGGTAGCCGAGCGGCTCTCGGCGGGCGGCCGCCTGCTGGCGCACGGCGAGGGGCGTTGCCTCGCCGACGCCCAGCACATCGCCGTGGAGTTCCTGCACCCGGTGATCACCGGGCGGCGGGCGCTCGCGGCGCTCGTCGGGGCGGCCGGCAGGACCCCCGGCGACGTGGTCGTGTCGGTCGCCTACGGCGGGGCGCCCGTGGCTGGCGGCGCCGATGTCGTGCTGACCGACTCCACCGACTCGCTCGTCGGGTCGAAGCCGCCCCGCGGACCGGCAGGCGGTGCGGTGCTCACCGAGAATCGCTTCGAAGCGGAGGCCGCTACCGGTGAGGCCATCGTCGTTGCCCTGCCGCCCGGACCGGGGGCCAAGGAGGCCGCCGTCGTGGCGTACCACGTGCTCTGGGAGGTGGCGCACGTCTTCCTCGATGTCGGCAGGCCGGGTGGCGACGGCGCCCCTGCGCAGCAGGTGGATCCGGCGATGGCGACCCTCTATCCGATGCTTTACACGGCTCCCGAGGCTCCCGGCGACGAACTCGGGGAGGCGGCGCTGGCGTCGGTACAGGCCAAGCTCGACGAGTCCGCCGCTGTGCGGGCACAGGCTCGCCACGACAACGCCGCTGCCATCGAGAGGGCCGCCGAGGCGTTGCGCGGCGCGCCGACGGTGTTCACCTGCGGTAACGGCGGCAGCGCCACCGACGCCGCCGATCTGGCGTACCTGCTCGGCGCGCGGGGACGGTCGCTCAGCGGCGATATCGCCACGGTCACGGCACTGTCCAACGACGTGAGCTTCGAGGTGGCCTTCGCCCGGCCTCTCGCCACGCTCGGCCGCCCCGGCGACGCCGTCGTGGGCATCAGCACCAGCGGCTCGTCGGACAACGTGCTGGCCGCACTGGCCGGCGCCAAGTCCCGAGGCCTCGCCGCGGTCGGACTCGCCGGTTACGGCGGGGGTGGCATGGTCGACGCCGACCTGGACGCACTCCTCATCGTCCGCTCCGACTCGGTGCACCGGATCCAGGAGGCCCAGGTGTGTCTCTATAGCGAGGTCGCCGCCCGCAGTCGCTAGCCGGCTGCCCCGCTCGCACGCGGGTCCTGGTTCTCCGAGGTTCTCCGGATCGCTCGAGGGCGCTCGCAGGCTGCCGGTTCGGCTGCGCCGCGCCGTGTGCTCGCGCTCAGTCGTGTTCGTGGCGGTGGTGGAGGTCGGGAACGTGGGGATGGCTGTGGATGATCTCGGGGTGATCGTGCGGGTGTGAGTGCCGCCCGGTGAACCCGTCGGGGTGGACGTGGTCGTGGTGGCCGTCGTCGTGGGTGTGCTCGTGATCGTGTGAGAGAGGCTCGTGCCGGTGCTCGTGCTCGTGCGCCGTCTCGAGCGAGACGGCGACGCCGGCGGCGGCGAGAACGACGGCGATGATCTGCACAATGCTGATCGACTCGCCGAGCGCCAGCCACGAGAGCGCCGCGCCGATGAAGGGGGCGGCGGCGAAGATCACCTGGCCGCGTGCCGCTCCCAGGTCGCGGGCTCCCTTGACCCAGAGCGTGATCGACAGGCCGTAGCCGGCCATGCCGATGACGAGAGCGGCGAGGAGCGTCTCCCAGCCCCAGTCGGCCACGGCTCCGGCGACGGTGAGTCCCAGGATCAGGTTGGCGCCGCCGGCAACAATGCCCTTGAGAAACACCACGTGCTCAGGGGCGAGTTGGTCGATGCGGGCTGTGACGCAGTTGTCCAGGCCCCAGCAGGCGCAGGCGCCGACGATGAAGAGTGCGCCCAGATCGACCGAGGTGCCCGGGGACCGGACGAGCAGGACGCCGGCCGCCGTCACCAGTGCCGCAGCGGCCAGCAAGCGTCGCCCGAGATGCTCGCGGAAAAGGGTCGCCGCCAGGATCACCGTGGCCACCAGTTCGGTGTTCAGCAGGATCGACGCCGTGGCGGCGTTGGTGCGTGCCAGGCCCGCCACGAGCAGTGCCGGACCGACCGCGCCACCCGCCACGACAGCCGCGAGCACCGGCTTCCATTCCGCGGCCAGCGCGGCCCGGGGGGGCGGGCGGCGAACCGTCGTCGGCAGGACCGCCAGAGCGGCGCCCAGGTAGAGCAGGCCGGCGAGCGCCAGGGCTCCCACGTCGTCGGCCAGTCGTGACGCCGCTGGTGCCGAGGCACCGAACAGGATCGCCGCGAGGAGGCAGCGGACGACGCCTCGCCGACTCATGGGACGCTGACCGCGAACGCCCGGTTCGTAAGCACGCTCCGACCGTAGCTGCGGATCGGCGCCCTCAGATTTTGGTGACGAAAGGGCCGCCCTGGGCGGTAATTTTGCTCACAGAAAGTAGCTGTGGTCCGACGGCCTCAGACTTCGGTGACCGTCGTCAGGGCGTAGTCGATGAGGGTGTCGTTGAGCTCCACGCCGTGGGCGCCCCGGGCGTGGGCGGCGACCGCGGCCAGCAACTCCTCCGCGCTGTCGGCGCGGGCGACCGTCTTGCAGTCGGTCACCCCCACGCGGCTGCAGGCGAACTCGAGTGCCACGGGAAGCCTCCTCCCTCAGGCGGCGGCGTTGCTCTCGCCGAGTTGCGACGCCACCGCCTCGAGGGCGTCCGCCAACTCCTCGAGATCGCTCTTGACGGGGGTCAGCAACTCACCGAGCGGTGCGGTGCGGTGGGCGATGGCGCGGACGCCGAACGTGATCCGGCCCAGTGAATGGTTCACCGCCCGCAGCACAAGGATCACCCTGATGAAGTAGTACGCCAGGGCGGCGGAAATGACCAGGGCGATGATCACGGTCACGATGGCGGCGGCGGGCACGGCTCAGTCCCCCAGGTCCAGGAGCGGAGCGGCCGCACCGACGTAGCCAACGGCGAGTCCCTTGGCGGCCGAGACGAGATCGCGGGTGTCGGCCACGGCCGGGACCGGGTCGAGGTTCCCGGTGAGCGCTACACCATGGTCGAGGATGTCGTCGGCGTAGCGCCTGATCTCGACGGCTAGGCGCAGCACCCGGTTGGCCAGCAGGAGCACGACCGGGACGATGACGACGAGGAGCACCGCGTTGGCCGCCCACCACAGTCCCATGCGTGTCCCTCCCGTCGGTTCTCGCCGCCCGCCAGGAGCCGGCCTGCTGCCGTATCGGCCGCGGTATCACCGGCCGCCGATCCGTCGTCGGAGCCTAGCTCACGCTATGTGCAGTCCGCATGTAGGGAGTGTCGGCGTGCTGTCAGGCGGTGCTGCGCCCGAGTCGCTGTGCGCTGGCGAGTGCGGCCGAATAGGGGTCTGCAGACCTCGCCCGGGTCCTTCCTCCACGATCACGGGGGGACGCCCATCGGGATGCAAACTTTTGCGCGTGTCGTTATCTCAAACTCTAACGCGTAAAGCGATGCGTATAATCAATGCTCGGTGGATCCCAGCATCAAAAGTCTCATAGCCGGCGGTGAAACCTACACCGTCGAGTTCAAGAGCGACCTCAACGACGATGAGTTGACCGAGGTTGTTGTTTGCCTCGCTAACGGCGACGGCGGCCGGCTTCTGATCGGCGTCGCGGATGACGGCACGGTCGTCGGCGCCCGACCGCGGCACGGCGAGGTGACCGATCCCCGCAGACTCGAGGCCCTGATCGCCAACAAGACCGCTCCCGCGGTCAGCGTCGCCGTCCGGATCGAGCCGTACGAGGGTGCCGATGTTCTGGTCGTTCACGTCCCGAAGGCGCGAACTGTCGTAGCGACCACCGCAGGGCGGTACCTGCGGCGGGCGATTCGCGTCGACGGCGCGCCGCAGTGTCTTCCGATGCTGCCGCACGAGGCCCAGGCGCGGACAACGCAGCTCGGTGGACAGGACCTGTCGGCACTGCCGCTGCCGGAGTTGGCGGTCGAGGATCTCGATCCCACCGAGCTCGACCGGTTCCGGCGCCTCGCGACGGCAGACGGCGACGTAGCACTCGCAGACCGTTCGAACGTCGACCTGCTGGACGCACTCGGCTTGCGATCCGTGGATGGACCCCTCACCCTCGGTGCTGCGTTGCTGTTCGGGACAGCCGACGTCCTGCGGACCTTCGCGCCCACGCACGCGGTCACGTTCCAGGTCCTGGACGCGCACGACGCCGTCCGGGCCAACCGTGACCTCCGGGCCCCGCTCCTGCGGGCGATGCTCGAACTCGCCGAGGCGGTGAAACCCCACAACGCCGAGGAGGAGATTGATGACGGGCTCTTCCGGCTGGCACTCCCGCTGTACTCCGAGATCGCCATCCGGGAACTGATCGCCAACGCACTCGTCCACCGCGACTACTCGATCAACGGCCAGATCCGGGTCGCCATCGAGGGATCGCAGGCGCTTGTCGTGAGCAACCCCGGGGGGTTCCCCCACGGAATCACGATCCACAACCTGCTGACCGCACCTCCGCAGGCACGGAACCCCCTCATCGCCGACTCGTTCAAGCGCGCCGGGCTCGTCGAGCGCACGGGACGAGGCATCAACCGGGCCTATCAGCACCAGCTCGCGCTCGGGCGCCCCCGGCCCGATTACACGCGGTCAACCCAGACGTGGATCGAGGCACGCCTGCCTGCCGGACCCGCGGACACAGAACTCGCCGCCTTCGCCGCCGCTTCGGCGCGCGAAGGCCGACCGCTTGACCTCCGCACGTTGCAAGTCCTCCACGAGGTGCGCGCCGAGAGTCGACTCACATCAGCCCGAGCGGGCGACCTCCTGCAAATCGGCACCGACGAGGCTCGATCGGTGCTCAACTCGCTCGTGGAGCGCGGATTCCTCGAGGCCCGCGGTGAGGGCAAGGGGCGCACCTACCACCTGGCAGCCGAACTCTATCGCGAAATGGGCGAATCAGCGGCGTACGTGCGCGCCCGAGGCTTCGACCCGATCCAGCAGGAACAGATGGTCCTCACCTACGTCGCCCAACACGGCTCGATCGCGCGCGCCGAGGCGGCTGAACTGTGCCGGATCGCACCCGACCAAGCCTCGCGCCTACTGCGCCGCATGGTCAGTGGCGGAGCCCTCCGGATGACCGGCAGCCGCCGAACCGCTCGCTACGTCAAGCCCTGACCGAGCGGAGTTCGTCCATGGCGCGGGGGTCCTGAGCAGAACGGTCGTTACCCGGAGGCCTCCCTAGCCTCGTTGCAGGAGATCGGCCAGGGCGCTGATGGCTGCGACGGCGGGGCCGGCGGGTGCGACGTCGACGGGTGAGGTGCCTGTCCGGTCGGCGGTCTCGACCCCGGGATCGGCCGGCACGAAGACGATCTCGTGGTCACCCAGGGCCGCCCGGATCATCCGCCGATCGTCGTCGCCCGCCACCTTGTTGGCCACGACCAGGATGCGGCCCTGTTGCTGCTCGGCGGCCACGGCGAGGGCGCGGCGGGCCACGTCCACTGAGCGCGGCGTTGGCTCGGTGACGACCAGGACCGCGTCCACCGCCTTGGCCGGAAGGCGGGTGAGGGTGCCGATGCCTGCTTCGAGGTCGGCGACGACGGTGAGGCCGTCGGCGGGGATGGAGCCGAGCAACTGCTCAGCGGACAGCCCGCATCAAGGTCAACCGGGCTGGGGGTTCTCGATGCGGGTGACGACCGACAGCCGCACCCCGTCGGGGGCGTCGCTGCTGTAGCGCTGGAGGATGTCCTCCCAGCCCCCGGCGTGCTCGGCGGTCCCCTCGTCCACCTGCTCGCGCAGGCTCAGAAGACGCTCGGTCTCGTAGTCGCCCACGCCGAGGGACAGTCCCAGGTTCGGGTTCGTGTCGCAGTCCAGTGCCACGACCGGCAAACCGCGCCTCCCGATGGCGCGCGCCAGCACCGCGCTCGTCGTGGTCTTTCCCGATCCGCCCTTGCCGACGACCGCAATCTTCATGCCGACTCCTCCGTCGCGGGCCGTAGCGCCCCGTCCCCGTGGCCGGACAAGTCTCGCACGCGCGCCAGCAGCGCCCCCACGGCGATCACGAAGTCGCTGCAGGGAGCGGCGTCGAGGGGCGCGGTGCCGTGGCGGTCACCGGCGGCAACCTCGGACGCCTCGGGCAGCGCCGCAGCCGGCGACACGCCGAGCCGCTCAGCCAGCCACCTCACGTCATCGACGCCGCGGACCTTGTTGGCGACGACCAGCAACCGGTCTGGCGCCCAGGGCGCGTCGGCGAGGTTGAGGAGCCTCCGGGCCGAGAGCACCGACTTCGCGGTCGGTTCGACGATCACGCAGATCACCGTGGCGTAGCGGGCCCAACCGGCCATGGCCTGGCGGGTGCCGCCCGGCAGGTCACCCACGAGGTGCCAGCGGTCTCCGTCGAGTTCGCCCACCACCTGGCTCCAGGCGTGCTGTGCGCGCTGGAGGGTGGCGACGTGACCCCACAGGTTGCCGAATTGCAGATACCGCACGCCATCGGGACACGATCGGGACCAGCGTTCCACTACTGCCTCGGCATCCAGGCCGGGCGCCAGCACCCAGCGCGGGCCGCCCGGAGGGCCCTCGGTGACGGCGGCGTCCGGAATGGGTTGGTCGTCAACCGGGATCCCGAGGGAATAGGCCATGCCGGGCATCGGGTCGGAGTCCAGCGCCAGCACCGGCTCGCCGTCGCGGGCGAGCAGGCGGGCGAACGTGCCGGCGACGGTGGACTTGCCGGCCCCGCCCTTGCCGACGAATGCCACGCGCAGGCGCGCCGGTGCCATCAGCCGCCCACGAAGATCAACTCGGCTGCGCCCTCCGCCACCTCGACCAGCGTGTCGGCCAGGTAGCGGAAACGCCCGCCGATGGCGGCGCCATCGCTCTCGGACACCCCACGGGCGTCACAGGAGATCGGTCAAAGAGAGACCAGGAACGGGCCGTCCGCACCGCTGAGGACGTAGTCGCGCGCGGTCCTCCCGGCCTCGTCGTCGGGCAGGACGTCCACGTCGGCGACGTCCACGGCGTGGCCCGCCAGCCGCACCTCGGCCGCCAGCCCCGCGCCCGCCGCAACGGTTGCGAAGTGGTAGGCGCGGAAGAACGCGCCGGGCTCGGTCCGGGGGTCGGACGTCGCGAAGAAGATCAGCTTGCGTCGGGCCACTGCTCAACTCCCGGATGCGGGTCGGATGTGCCGGTCGAGGCGCCGGGCGGCCGCCAGGAGCCGTTGCGTCTCGGGATTGCGCGGCGCCGCGAGGAGTTCCTCCGTGGGCCGGTCCTCCACGACCTGCCCCTCGGCGAGCACGACCACCCGGTCGGCAACGTAGCGGGCCAGAGCCAGATCATGCGTGATGAAGACCAGCGTGGCGTCCAAGGATCGTTGCAGACCCAGGAGAAGTTCGGCGACGGTTCCCCGCAGCGAGGCGTCGAGCATCGAGGTCGGCTCGTCGGCCAGGATCAGTTCGGGGCGGGCGACGAACGCTCGGGCGAGGGCGACGCGCTGGCGTTGACCCCCGCTGAGCGACGCCGGGAAGCGGTCCAGGAACTGCTCCGCGGGCTGCAGACCCAGATCCTCGAGCGCAGCGGCAACGCCGGCCGGCCGCCGGGCGCGCTCCGTGCCGGCCACGGCCAGGGGTTCGGCCACGATGCGGCGGACCGCCAGTCCGGGATGCAGCGACTGGTAGGGATCCTGGAAGATGATCTGCACGCGGCGGCGCAGCTCGCGGCGTGCCGCGGGGCGCAGCCCGGCGAGCGGCTGCCCCAAAACCTCCACGGAGCCGGCCGTCGGCTCGGTCAGGCCGACCGCCAGGCGGGCGATGGTGCTCTTCCCGGCCCCGCTGCGCCCCACGAGCGCCACTCGTTCCCCCCGCCGGACGGTGAAGCTCACGCCTCGCAGCGCCATCACGCCCCGACCCCGCGGTCCGTACAGCACGTCCACGTTGCGCAGACGGAGGGTGTCGCTCACGAGGTGGCCTCTGTGTGCGTACCGGGGTGATCGTCGGTCCCCGAGCCGCTCGGCGCGCCACGTCCGGTCCCCCGGTCGGAGCCGCCCCCGGTGTCACCCCCGACGTCCGACCAGGTGCCGCCCCCGGTGTTGCTCCGAGTCGAGACCTCCAGCGGGGCGTGGTGACAGGCCACCGTTGCACCGTCGACGGGTCGCAATTGGGGGTCCTCGGCAGTGCAGATGGCGCTGCGGTGCGGGCAGCGGGGAGCGAAGGCGCATCCCTCCGGCAGCCGGCGGGGGTCCGGAGGCTCACCGGCGATGGGCTTCGGTCGGCGCCGCGGCCCGGTCACGGTTCCCACGGCGTCGATGAGACGGCGGGTGTAGGGGTGCAGCGACCGCTCGAGAACGGAGCGGGTGGCGCCCCGCTCGACGATGCGCCCGGCGTACATGATCGCCAGGTCGTCCGCCCTGGCCGCCACGAGCGGCAGGTCGTGGGAGATGAGCAGCACGTCGAAGCGGAACTCGGCGCGCAACTCGTCCAGGAGGTCGAGGATCTCCCACTGCGTGACCACGTCGAGCCCGGTGGTGGGTTCGTCGGCGATCAGCAGCCGCGGCCGGTTCAGGATGGCCATCGCCAGCACGACCCGCTGGCGCTGCCCACCACTCAGCTCGTGCGGGTATGCCCGGTGGCGGTCGCGGGGAATCCCGACGCGGTCGAGGGCGGCGTGTGCCCGTTCGGTGAGTTCGACCCCGATGTGGTCCGGCCCGGCGTCGCCGGCCTCCACATCGTCCGGGTGGACGTTGTCCGTCTCGATGGCGCCCGTCCTGATGTCGTCCGGCCCGGCTTCGCCCCGAGCGGCGGGCGTCGCGGCGGCGCACTCGGTCACCTGCGTGATGACCCGCATCGTGGGGTTGAGCAGGCTCATGGCCGCTTGCGGCACGATGGCGATGCTGCGGCCCCGCAACCTCCGCAGCCCCTCGCGGCCCAGACGGCGCAGGTCCCGTCCCTCGAACATGACCGCTCCGGCGGTCACGCGGCCCGGGCGTGCCAGCAGGCCCATCACGGCCAGCGCCAGCGTCGATTTGCCGCTGCCGGACTCGCCAACGAGGCCCAGGATCCGCCCCCGCTGGACGCGAAGATCGGCACTGCGCACCACCCGGGCCCCGCCGAACGCAACCGACAGCCCCCGCAACTCCAGCGCCACGTGGGCAGGGGCTGGTTCGGGCTCGATCGGGTCGAGGCGGCGGCGCACCGGCGGGGCGTGGCCGTGGGTCACGAGTTGCGGATCGGCCACCTCCTCGAGGGCGAACCCCACGAACGCGAGCCCCACGATGAGAACCGTGAGCGCCATTCCCGGTGGGACGACCCACCACAGCCAGGCGTCGGTCAGGATGGCGCTGCCGTTGTTGGCGAAGTAGAGCATGGACCCCCAGCTGACCTGCCCCGGGTCGCCGAGGCCCAGGAAGGCGACGCCGGACTGCACGACCACGGCGATCAGGGCGGCGCGCACGAACTGCGAGGACAGCAGCGGCACCAGCCGCCGCAGCAGGTGCGTCCAGAGGATGCGCCCGGCACCTGCGCCGAGGGCGTCGGCAGCCACGACGTGCCCGATCTCCCGAAGCTTCAGCACCTGGGCGCGCAGGAGCCGGGCCGGGCGTGCCCACAGAACCCCTGCGATGAGCAGGATCAGCACGGTCTGGCCTCGCCCGAAGTAGGCGGCCAGTACCAGCACCAGTACCAGCAGGGGCAGTGACAGCACCAGGTCCACGAGGCGCATGATCGCGGCGTCGCGCAGCCCGCCCCACCAGCCGGCCACGAGGGCGGCGAGCGTGCCGAGGGCCGTGGCCAGTGCCGCCGCCACCAGCCCCACCAGCAGCGTGACCCTGGCGCCGTGCACGAGCTGTGACCAGAGGTCACGGCCCAGATCGTCGGTGCCCAGCCAGTGGGCCGCCGTCGGGGACTGGTAGGGCGCGCCGACGGCCCGGTCAGGCGGATGCTGTGCCAGCAGGTCGGCGAACGCGGCGGCGCCAATGACGGCCACAAGGAACGCAACTCCGGTCGCCGCAAGGGCGACCGTGCTCGGACGCAGGATGCGGCGACGGCGGCGCTTCACGTGCCCACCTTGCGCACGCGCGGGTCGAACAGCGGGTAGAGCAGGTCGTTCAGCAGGTTGATCGCCATCGCTGCAAGGGTGAAGAGCAGGAACACCGCCTGCAGCACGGGGTAGTCGCGGGCGCGCACGGCGGCGAAGGCCAGCGATCCCAGTCCGGGATACGAGAAGACCGCCTCAACCACGGTGGCGGCGCCGACGAGCGTCGACAGCCCCAACAGCGCGGCGGTGGAAACCGGGATCCGGGCATTGCGGGCGGCTTGGCGGCGCACGGCGCGGTCGCTGAGGCCTTTCGCCCGGGCCATGAACACGTAGTCCTCGCCAAGTTCGGAGATCATCGCCGAGCGGGCCACGACGAAGACGGCCCCCAGGCCCACGCACGTGAGCGTGACGGCGGGCAGCACGAGCCGCTCGGCAACGTCGGCGACCCACGCCCACCCGGTGAGCCCCTCCGGCGCGACGGCGCCGTACACGGGGAACCACTGCAGGTGGACCGAGAACGCCAGGATCAGCATCAGGCCGACGAAGAACGCCGGCAGCGCATCCACGCCGAGAACCCCCGTCAGCAGGCCGATGTCGCGCCGCGAGCCGCGGCGCCACCCGGCGGCGAATCCGAGCACCACCCCCAGCGCGGTGGAGACCAGGATCGCCGAGCCCATCAGCAGCAGCGACCAGCCGATCCGGTCACCCACCACCTCGGTCACCGGGCGCCCGTCGCGCACCGATATGCCGAGGTCGCCCTGGAACAGATTGCCGATGTAGGTGCCGAACTGCTGCAGGTTCGATCCCGCCAGGTCGAATCGCTCGAGCATCTCGACGCGGTCGGCTGCGCTGATCGTTCCCGCCTCGGGCGGGACCAGATAGTCGACGGGGTCGCCGGGAGCCAGCCGCGGCAGCGCGAAGTTCACCACCACCGCCACGGCCACCACGAGCAGGTACTGCAGCGCCAGCCGGACCACGCGGCGCGGTGCTCTCATGCTGCGGCGCTCCCGGCTCGTGACGCCTCGTGCACGCAGCCAGCTCCCGACCGCCGGCGGGACCTCGCCGCGGGGAGGTTCAGTCCTCCACGGTCCCTTCGCGCCGGCGGCCTCTCACTGCCCATCCCCCCAAGCCTGCAACGGCAAGGGCGGCGATGACGATTCCGGCGATGGCGCCTCCGCCCAGGCCGTCGCCGTCGTCAGCGGGCGCCGGGTCGGGAGCCGCCACGTTGGCGTACCCGGGCAGGAATGACCGTTTGGTGAACACGCCGTGTCCGGGATCGCTGATCCAGCCGTCGTATGCCGAGGGTCGGTAGGCCCAGCGTCCGTCGGGATAGAAGAGGACCACCGCGGGCGCCTCTGCGGCGAAGATCTCCTGGGCAGCGTTGATGAGTGGCAGCTTCGTCCCGGTGGGTTGCGCCAGCGCCTCGGTGACGAGCGCGTCGAACTCGGGGTTGGCGTAGCCGCTGAAGATCCCCCCGACACCGCGCCCCGGCGTGTGGAAGAAGAAGAACAGGTGGTCCGGGTCGGCATGGGCGTGCGACTCGAAGACGGCGATGAACATCTCGACCGTCGGCGGGCCGGACTCGCTCGGGCGCCGGGCGGCCGTGATCGCCGGCGCGTCGAGCGGCTCGACGGTGATGTCGACACCAAGTTCCGCCAGCTGCTCGGCCACCAGTTCGCCGGCGCGGATCTGCGGCGGCGCCGCCGCGTTCACGAGCAGCGTGAACGCCAGCGGTGCGCCGTCCAGGGACACGCGCGTCCCGTCGGAGCCAACGGTGTAACCCGCATCGTCCAGCAGCCGGGCGGCGCCGGCGCGGTCGAACGTGTGGCCGCCGGTCGGGTGGGCCCACGGTGAGTCCGGATGGGTCCAGGTGTCGTTGCCGGGACGCCCGAGCCCACCCTCGACGATGTCACCGATGAGTTGCACGTCCATCGCCATGCTCATGGCCTTGCGGACGGCAGGGTCGCGCAGCAGCGGCTTGCGGGTGTTGAACATGAGGTAGACCGACTGCATCCGGGTGCCCTCGATGAGAGCCAACCCGTCGTCGTCGGCCACCTGCGCCACCAGCGGCGCCGGCAGGTTCCGGGTCACGAAGTCCAGTTCGCCGGTGCGCAGCCCGGCGAAGGCGGCCTGGGCGTCGACAACGACCGGGGCGATGATCTCGTCGACGAGCGGTGCGCCCATGAAGTAGTCCTCGTTGGCTTCGAGGCGGTACGACACGCCAGGCTCGTAGGCGACCATCCGGTACGGCCCGGTGCCGATCGGCAGCGAGACGGCGTCGGCGGGTGGGTTCTCGATGCCTTCCCAGATGTGGCGGGGGAGGATCGGCAGGTCGCCGCCGGGCACCAACTCGAAGGTGGCCACCGGATCCTCGAAGCTCAGGCTCACCGTGCGGTCGTCGATGACCTCGGTGCCGCTCAGCACCGGATGGTCGTAGACGTGATGGCCGTAGCGGCCCGGCCCGGCGATGTCGGCGAAGTACTGGTAGGTGAACGCCACGTCGGCAGCGGCGAAGGGCATGCCGTCGTGCCACGTGACGCCTTCCCGCAAGCTGACCGTCCAAGTCCGGTAGTCATCGGAGGGCTCGCCACTCGTAGCCAGCCACGGTTCCGGATCCAGACGGGCCTGCGACCAGAACAGCGTGTCGTAGACCAGCATCGTGAAGTCGTGGGTGATCGGCAGCGCCGAGGGGAGGATGAACGGGTTCAGGTTCTTTTCTGCGGCGTGCAGGCCGACCCGCACCACGGTCCGGCCACCTTCGTCGGCCGACGCCGCACCCGCCGCTGCGGCCACCAGCGCGGCACTGGTCAAGAGGGAGAGGATGAGCCTTCTCACGGCGAGTGAAGCTAGTGAGTCGCAGCCGGCACCGGTAAGTGCAAAAGCGCCATAGCGCGCCGCGACAGTGCCGGTCGGCTTGACAGGAACCGGAGGCCAGCGGCTACCGTCGGTGACGCGGGGAGGACCGGCCCGAGGTCACAGGAGTTGGACGGATGAAGATCGGAGTCGTCGGCAAGGGCGGTGTGGGAAAGACGACGGTGAGTTCGCTGCTGGCGCGTGAGCTGCGCCGGCGGGGGCGCCGCGTCCTGGCCGTCGACACCGACTCCAATCCCAACCTCGGGCTGTCGCTCGGGCTTGACGCCGAGGCGACCGAGGCAGTGCCGACCGTTCCCCGGTCGATGCTGGTCGGCAGCCGCGGCGACCTCACCGTGCGGGAGTTGATGGCCGGCTACGCCGTCGACACCCCCGAGGGTGTGCTGCTCATGTCGGCCTTGCGTGTCGACGCGGCGGGCGCCGGCTGCACCTGCGGCGGGCACGCCACCGTGCGCAGCCTGCTGGCGGAGGCGCTCGAGCAGGAGACGGACGACACCATCGTCGACATGGAGGCGGGACTCGAGCACCTGAGTCGCTCGGGCGGGACGCTGGCGCACGCCGATGTCCTGGTGCTGGTGATGGAGCCGAGCCGCAAGGCAGCCATCACGGCGCAGCGCACGATCGGCCTGGCCAGCGACCTGGGGATCGACCGCTTCATCGGGGTCGCCAACAAGGTCGCCGCGGGCGAACTCGACGCCTTCGCGGCGCTGTGCGAGCGGCTCGGCGTTCCCGTCGATGTGGCCGTGCCGGCCGCCGCTTCGGTCATGGCGGCCGATCGTCGGGGCGAGCCGCTGCGAGGGGCTGACGCGCCGGACGTGTGGAGGGCCATGGCTCGTCTCGCCGACTTGGTCGTCCTTCAGCCTGCTCCTGCCGGCTGATTCCCTCAGCGACCCTGTGGCGCCGCAGCCGGTCCAAACCGGCTCAGCCTCGCGTGAGTGCCGGAGGCGTCAGGGCTGTTCGGTACTGAGGGCCTCGATCTCTTCGTCGTAGACCGAGCCCAGCTCACGGAGAAACGCCAGCGTGTCGGCTGCTTCGGTCTCGTCGATGCGGCTCATGGCGAAGCCCACGTGCAGCAGCACCCAGTCACCCACCTCGAGGGGCTCGTTGTCGACGATCACGGTGTTCACCTGGCGCTGCACACCTTCGACGTCCACGGTTGCGGTGTGTGACTCGGCAGGGCCGAGTTCCACAACCCGAGCGGGGATCCCGAGGCACACGAGCCGCTCCTCAGATCCCGGCACCGACCGCGGCGGGAGCAATCAGCCGCTGCGCCAGTGTCCCGATCGCGACGGTGGCCAGGTCGGCGGGGGCGTGGTCCACGAGCGCGACTCCGGCGGCGTCGGCGCCAAGCACGGCGTCCGACCACGGTACGGCTCCGGCGAGTTCGAGCCCGTGACCGTCGCAGAACTCCGCGATGGCGGCGGCGTCGCCGTCGCTGCGACACTTGTTGGCCACCACGGCGGTACGCCTGATGGGGGTCTCGGCGGCGAGGGAGGCCTGTAGCCGGACAGCCTCCAGCGATCGGTAGTAGGGCTCGGCCACGAGCAGCAGGACATCGGCGTGGCGGGCCGTGCCCCGGCTGAGGTGCTCCGGCGAGGCCTCCAGGTCGATGAGCGTGGTCACCTCCGGCCGCGTGCCGAGATCCGCCAGCAGGGCGCTGACGACGGCGTGCGCGCCGCAAAGACATCCCTCGTCGGCGTGCTCCGGACCGCCCATCCGCACGACGCGCACGCCGTCAGGAGCCACGAGCGCGTGCTTGTCGAGCACCTCATCGAGCGGCGCGGTCAGCGCCGGACCTGACAGCCGCCTTGAGACGAGAGAGGCGGCCAGGTTGAGCGGGATCGCGGTTGCGGCGCCGTCCGCCCCGAGGGCGGCATGCAGGTTCGGGTTGGAGTCGGCGTCGAGGGCCACGACGTGCCTGCCGCCCCGGGCAAGCAGCCGGGCGGCGGTGGCGCAGATCGTGGTCTTACCGGCGCCCCCCTTGCCGGCCACGGCGAGTCTCATGGGCGTGCCGCGGCCGGCTCGGCGAGGCGGTCGACGGCTTCGTTGAGGCCGTCGCGAACGGCCACGAGTTCGTCCATGGCGGCGCCGGCGGCGATCCGTCCCGCCGGTGTGAGTTCGTACACCCGGCGGTCGGGTCCGGCGCCCGAAGGTTCCCACACGGAGCAGACGGCGTCGCGCTGTTCCAGCGCGCGCAGTTCGCGGTAGACGCCGGCCAGGTCCACCACCACACCCAACTCGCGGACCGCCTCATACAACTCGTAGCCGTACGACCGGCCGACCTGCCGCAGGCTGATGAGCAGGAAGGGGCGCAGGAAGCGCCGCGGCAGGCCCGGAGGCTCAGCCATGGCTGTGGCCATTGTGGCCGGACCGCTGAGCGAGGCAGGCTTCGGCCTCGTCGGCCGAGGCGTGGCACCAGCAGTCCTCGCTGCACTCGCCGTGGGCGGGTCGGGTGAGGTCGGCGAAGGCCTCGGTGAACTCCCGGGCGCCCTGTTCGAGCCCGAAGTCCGAGAGCGAATACCAGTCGCCGTCGCGCAGGAGGTAGCCCTCCTCCACGAGCCTGTCGAGATAGGTGACGCCGATGTGTGCCTCGACACCCAGGAAGCGCTGGATGGTGCCAGGGTCGACGGTGTCGCCGAAGCCCTCACCGCGCAGCCAGTACATGACCTGCAGGATCTCGCTGCGCCAGTACAACGCCGCCAGCGCACCGGAGCGGGGAGCTGGCGCCGGCGCGGTCACGACGATCCGCTGAGCCGGCCCGCCTTGGTGCCAAGCCCGTCGAGCGCCCCGGCGATGCCGGTGAGCTGCTCGTTGACGCGTGTCACCGACGGGCCGATGGAGGCGCACTGCGTCTCGATGGCGCGCACGCCGAACGTGACCTTGCCGAGACTGCGAGAGATGCGAGCAAGGGAGCGGGCGATGGCGATGAGATACCCGGCCACGACACCCAGGAACAGGACGATCTCCACCACGGTCAGAACGATCAGAGCGGTCCGCATCAGCCGCCCTCCTCGCTCTCCGCCAGCAGCCCGTCCAGGAAGGCGTCGTGACGCAGTGCCTCATCGGTCAGGCCGTCGAGACGCACGGTCGTCTGGTGCAGCATCCACGTGGTGGCGGTGTTGCGCGCCACCTGCTTGCCCGTCTCCCAGATGGCATCCGCGCCCCGCTCGATGCGCCGTACCTGCTTGTAGAAGGTCTGAAGCAGTAGCACGGCCACCACTGACACCACCGCGCCGAGGCCGAGCGTCATCCACCAGAGGGCGTGCGTGCTCACAGTGCCGCTCCCGCGCCGTTGCCGTAGCGCGCCGCCAAGTGCTGGCGCACCGCCGCGGCGCCGGCGGTGATGCGGCCGATCGCGCCGTTCACGTCGTGCACCGCCCAGAGGGGCTCGGTGTTGTCCCGGGATTCCTCGAGCGCCGCCAGGATCGACTCGGCCTTGATGGCGGCCCCGCGGGCGCCGACGATCATCATCACCAGGAGCACGACAACCGCCAAGACGATGACCCCGGCGATGACGTATCCGATGATCCAACCCGTTGACATGCGCTCCCTCGGCGTCGCTGTGGCCCCGCGGCTCGCTGTGCGTTCACCGCGCAGTATATGACAGCGCCGGACTAGTGTCGTGAGTGGTTGGTTCGTTCAGCATTGTGCTTCGCTTGGTCGTGCCGTCCATGACGGTCTGGGGGCGTCATCTCCTTCTGTGCGCGAAAAAGCCGCCCTGAACGGCAATTTTGCGCCGAGAAGGCGACTACGACATCCTCGCGACCCTCGCCACATATCTTCAACGAATTACCGACTCCGGACACTAGGTGCGATTCGCATTTAGGCTAAGCTTCGCCGGCCGGCGCTGCCGAGGAGGATGTCCATGACCCCCACCACGCCATGACTCGCTACACCGAGGTCTCGCCCGGCTTCGAGCACGGTCGCATCCCCGCCAAGCCGCTCACGACCGACCCTGCCGACCCGCTGTCACCCGTCGCGGTGCGCAGCGGCCTGCGGCCCGAGCGCTCCGAACTCGTCTCGCAGGGGCCACTCGACCGCGTCTACCTGTTCTGGATCGTCGGGGCCAGCTGCGACGGCTGCACGATCGCCATCTCCGGAGCCACCCACCCCCGCATCGAGGACCTTCTCAACGGGCGCGTTCCCGGCCTGCCCCGGATCGAACTCGTCCACACGGTGCTGTCGGTGGAGTCGGGGCCGGAATGGGTGGAGAATCTGCGTCTCGCCGCCGAGGGTCGCCTCGACGCCCCCTACATCATCATCTGGGAAGGCTCGATCATGGACGAGACCGTCTCGGGCACCCACGGCTACTGGATGGGACTCGGCGAGGACCCGGCCGACGGGCGCCAGATCACCAGCCTCGAATGGCTCGACCGCATGGCCCCGGGCTCCGCAGCCGTGATCGCCGTCGGGACGTGCGCCTGCTGGGGAGGCATCCCGGCGGCGCAGGGCAACCCCACCAACGCGCAGGGGGTCATGGACCACCTCGGCAAGGACTTCCGCTCGGCTCTCGGGCTGCCGGTCGTGAACGTGCCCGGCTGCTCGCCGATCGGCGACAACATCACCGAGACCGCCGCGGCCACGCTGCTGTTCCTCAACGGGCTCGCGCCGCTTCCGGAGTTCGACGACCTCGGGCGACCTGCGTGGCTGTTCACCGAGACGGTGCACCGCCACTGCCCCCGGGCCGGCTACTACGAGGAGGGCGTCTTCGCCCACGAGTACGGCGGGAAGGAATGCCTCGTGGAGTTGGGCTGCTGGGGCCCCGTCGTGCAGTGCAACATCGCCGAGCGGGGCATCGTCGACGGGTACGGCGGCTGCATGAACATGGGAGGCATCTGCATCGGCTGCACCATGCCCGGCTTCCCCGACAAGTTCGCGCCGTTCTACGAGCGCCCGCCCGGAGCGATGCTGTCCACCAACACCAACCGGGTCGTGGGCGGGTTCATCCGGCGCATGCGCATGCTCTCCCAGCGGGACAAGATGCGCTCGAACCGGTGGGAGACCGACCGCGATCTTCCCAGCGGCTGGGAGCGCTACAAGACGCAGCCCGTGGGCGCCGAACGGCTGGTGCAACAGTTCTACTCCCGCAGGCAACATTCCCACGAGGGAGGGCGCTGAGCGACCATGTGTTTCAAGAACCTTCCCATCACGATCGACGACAGCGGCCGTGCGACGCTCGCCGAGGGTGCGGCGGATCCCTACGCGGTGGCCGTCGCTGAACCCCGTGACTACGTCCGCGCCCTCAGCGGTGGCAACGGCAGCGCGGACGTGCCGCCGAAGCTGCGGGAGTGGAGCATCGACCCGGTCACCCGCGTGGCGGGCGCCTTGGCGGTGCACACGGTGCTGGATCTCGAGACGCGCAAGGCGGTGGAGGCCCACTCGATGGCCATGCTCTTCCGCGGCTACGAGATCATCCTGAAGGGCCGCGACCCGCGCGACGCCATCGACATTTCCAGCCGGGCCTGCGGGGTGTGTGGCGGCGTGCACTCCACGGTGTCCTCGCTCGGCATCGAGATGGCGTTCGGCATCACGCCCCCGCCCCTGGGTGTGTGCGTGCGCAACCTCGGTGAGGTGGCGGAGATGTTCTACGACCACCCGCTGCACCTGGGCCTGCTGGCGGGCCCCGACTACTCCACGGCGATCGTGTCGGTGACCAACCCCGAGTTGGTGCGCCTCGCCGAGAAGACGCCGGCGCCGCACGGCGACGTGCACGGGTTCCGCACGGTCAAGGACATCATGGACGGGTTGAACCCGCTCGAGGGGTCGATCTACCTTGAGGCGCTGGAGTACACCCGCATCGCCAGGGTGATGTGCACCCTGATGTACGGCAAGTACCCCCACCCCTCCACGCTGGTTCCCGGCGGCGTCTCGACCACCGTCAGCACCACGACGTTCAACGAGTACTACGCCAACCTGGGGAAGATCTTCGACTACGCCAAGCGACTCGCCGGGATCTGGGACGACATCTGCGACTTCTTCCTGGAAGCCAACCCGCTTTACTCCGAGGTGGGGCGCCGACCGGTCGACCTCATCCAGACCGGTATCTGGGACGATCCGACCGTCTACGACGCCACCTACGCCAACATGGACACCTGGGGCCAGGCCCGCTTCTCCGCACCGGGCATCGTGTCGGAGGGCGAACTCCTCACCACGCGCCTCACCCAGATCAACATGGGTATCGAGGAGTTCGTGGAGCACTCCTACTACGAGGACTGGACGCACAACGGGTCGCAGCGTTTCACCACTGACGAACTCGGCAACCCGCTGTCCCCCTACCACGCCTGGAACAAGGAGACCGTCCCCCGGCCGGCGGGCAAGAACTTCAAGGAGAAGTACTCCTGGGGCACCGCCCCGCGCTGGGACCGCGGCTCGATGGAGACAGGGGCCTACGGCCGGATGTGGACCACAGCCCTGGCGCAGCAGCTGCCCGAGAACCCGTATCTGGAGGCCACCGGGGACGGCCTTCGCATGCTCCTGCCCGCCCACGACCTGCCCGAGACGGAACTGCGCTGGCAGATCCCGGAGAAGCTCAACGCCTTCGAGCGCAACCGCGGCCGGGCGTACGCCCTGGGATTCACCGCCGCCATCGGCATGATCTGCCTCATGCAGGCGTTCGAATACTGGCGCAAGGGCGAGACGGCAGTCTCGACGCCGTTCAAGGTTCCCCGCGACGAGCGGGTGTCGGTCGGCATGTGGGAGGCCGGGAGGGGTTACCTGACCCACCACATGCACATGGACAAGGGCCGTCTGATCAACTACCAGATCAACACCCCGTCGACCTGGAACGCCTCGCCGCGTGACCCCTTCGGCAACCCGGGCCCGTACGAGGAGGCCATCGTCGGCACGCCGCTGCTGGAGAGTGTCCCCGACGCCGACATCAAGGGGATCGACGTGCTGCGGACCATCCGCAGCTTCGATCCGTGCATGCCCTGCACCACGCACATGGACACCGGGCGCGGCGTGATCACCCGCGAGGTCAACTCCTGCGGGTGCACCCTGGAGTGACAACCGGTGGGCGGCCGCGGTGTGATCACCCGCGAGGTCCAGTTCCTACCGGGGTGCACGTTGGAGTGACAGCCGGCGGGCGGCCGCGGTGTGATCACCCGCGAGGTCCAGCTCCTACCGGGGCGCACCTTGGAGTGACCACCGGCGGGCGCGACGAGGCGCTCGACACCCTGCTCGGCCCCGGGTCGCAGGTCCGGGCCGGGCGCCCGCGGGAGACCGGTTGCACGCTCGTCGGGGGAATCGGCCTCCCGTGGTTGCGGGATCTGGACTTCGGCACCAACTGGCTGGCCCGCGCCGCCGAGGAGCCCTGGCCGCCGGACGTGGTGCTGGAGGACCTGTCGTACGCGGCGCACCGGGTCATGCACCGGCTCCAGGAATTGCGCCCGGCGAAGGTCGTGCTCCTCGGCTGCATGCCGCGGGGCACCGACCCGCCGGGCACCATCCGGCGCTACCGCCTGGCCGACGTCGATCCGCCTGACCCCCAGGAGGTGCACGAGCGCCTCGCCGAGGCGGTCGGCGGCATCATCGACCTCGACCACACACTCGCGGTCTGCCGGCACTGGAGTGCGTTCCCCGACGACACCACGGTGATCGAGGTGGAGCCGGCCGAGAGCGATTTCGGCTGGGGATTCTCCGCCGCGGTGGAAGAGGCCGTGGGCAAGGTGCTGGAAATGGTCCGCCGGGAGGTGGCGGTGGCGTGAACGAACTCGCGTACGGCGAGATCCTGGACCGCGTGGCTCAACTTGCCGAGGGCCTGTTGGAGAATCCTTCCGAGTCGGTGCGCGACGGCGCCACCGAGTTGCTGGACTGGCTGGACGCCTACCACCGCGAGGGCCTGGGGCGCCTGGTGGAGATGATCCGCGACTGGCGGGGCGAAGTGTTTCTCGAGCAGGTCGCCGCCGACCCCGTCGTCGGGCAGTTGCTGGCGACCTACGGCCTGGGAACCGATGCCGACGCTGCCACGCTGCGGCTGATCGGCATCGCCCTCGACGAGGTACGCCCCTACGTGCACTCCCACGGCGGCGAGATCGAGGTCGTCTCGGCGATCGACGGGGTGGTGACCCTGCGCATGCACGGCACCTGTGACGGATGCAATGCGGCCGACGAGACCGTCGCGGCGCGCATCGAGGTGGCTCTGCGTGAGCACTGGATCGACTTCCGCCGCGTCGAACTCACCGAGGCCACCGCTCCGCCGCACCCGCCGCCGACCGTCGGGGGCACCACGGTGGTGTCGGGCCTGAACATCTTGCCCCGCCCGTAGCCGATGGCCGCCGAAGTGGACGTGGCCGACGTCTGTTTCACAGCCCGGGCACTGGCGCAGAGCCATCCGATGACGCCTGCCGCGCTCACCTACCACCGGCTGTGCCAGGAGCGCGAGCGCGGCCGCCAGTCCGTGGGCGAGCCCGCCGACTGGGCCGGCGCGGCGATGCTCGTGGGCTACTGCCTGCGGCGCACCGAGGAGACCCGCGTGCAGGAGCCGCCGCTGCTCCGGGAGTTCACCGTCGCCGACCTGGAGACCGGGGCCGAGGCGCTGGCCCCGACGCTGCGCGGCGGCGACGCCGGCGCCGTGACGCTGCTGCCGCCCGCGGTGACCATTGCGGCGCTGGACACGCTAATCGGAACCGAACTGGACAAGCGCCGCGAGCACCTGCGCGAGCAGCTCGACGACGATGCCTGGGCCGAGTTGGAGGAGTATCTGGCGTGGTGGGTCGTCCACGGCTACTGCACCCGCGCCACAGAGGCGCCAGGCCCGTGAGCACCGCCCCCCGGCGCGTGTTGGTGGTGGGCGTGGGCAACGTGCTGCGCGCCGACGACGGCTTCGGGGTGGCGGTTGCGCGCCGCCTCGCCGGGCGCGACCTGCCTGCGGGGGTGACGGTCGCCGAGACGGGCATCGGCGGCATTCACCTGGTGCACGAATTGATGGCTGGCTACGAGGCGCTCATCGTGGTGGACGCGGTGGATCGCGGCCGCCCGCCGGGCAGCGTCCTCGTGATCGAGGCCGACGTGATCGACGTGGGTGATCTCCCTCTGGACACCCGCCACGATCTGCTGGCGGACATGCACCTGGCCATACCCGAGCGGGCGCTCATGGTGGCGCGGGCGGTGGGCGTGCTGCCCGAGCGCACGATCATCGTGGGCTGCCAGCCACAGGAGACCGAGACGTTGGGTGTCGGCCTCAGCGCCGAGATCGCCGCCGCGGTGGACGTGGCCGTGGGGGAAGTCGAGCGCTGTCTGGCCGAATTGTTGGGGCCGTGAACCTGGCTCCACTGGAAGCCGAACTGGAGGCGCTGCGGGGCGCCGGCCAACCCGATCGCTGGGCGCTCGCCGCCTACCGGCTGGCCGTCGCCCGCAGCGAGGCCGCCACAGGACCAGGCGATCTGCATGCGGCGGTCGAGCTTCTGGATCGCGCCGGTCGGGCGCTGGGACCGGAGCGCTCGCCCGTCGAGCACGCCCGCATCCTGACGGCCGCGGGCAGTTGCAGGCGCCGCCTCGGCGAGCTCAGTGCGGCAGCGGCGCTGTTCGACCGGGCCGCCGACCTGCTGGCCGGCCGCGTCCCGGCACCGCAGGAGGCGGCAGCTCTGGTGAACTGCGGACTGGTCGCCGCAGAGGCAGGTCGTACCGCTCACGCCGTTCGCCCGCTGGCGCTGGCCCTGGACCTCCTCGAGGGCCACGACGACGACGAGAGCCGCCGCGTCCGGGGCGCCGCCCACCTCAACCGGGCGCAGGCCCATCAGGCCGCCGGGACCGGCGACGGCTTGGAGAACGCCGTGGGGGACTACCGGGCCGCCGCGGGGTGCTTCGACGACGATGCCCCGCAACGAGCCATGGCGCTGCACGGCCTGGGCACCGCCCTCCTGGATCTCGCTGCGGCGCCCGCACGCGGCAGCGCAAACGGCGAGCGGTCGAGCGACGGTGCCGGAGACACCAGCGGACTCGTGGTCGGTGAACCCCGGGACGAGCATGCTGGACGGGCAGCCGCTGAGGTTGGCGACGATGGCCATGTCGGCGAGATGTCGCGCCTTGCCACCGAGGCCGTGTCCGCCTTCCGGGCGAGCCTGCAGATCCTGACGCTCGAGGCCTTCCCGTTCCGCCACGGCGTTGCCCGTCACAGCCTTGCACTGGCCTATGAGCACCGCGGCGGGCCGCTCGACCTGCTCCGCGCCGCCGAGAGCGCCGAGGCTGCGCTGGCGGTCTTCGACCCCCGCCTCCAGCGCGAACACTGGCAGGTGACGGCCCGGACGCTGGCCCGGCTGGAGGCGGCTGTGGAGCCCCTGATCACCGACGGCAGCGGTGAGGGCCGGCTGCGGCGCTTCGCCGTGCTGGCCGAACAGGTCGGTGACGACGAGCGGGTTTCGCTGCTGCGCGAGCGCCTCGGGCGCATGGCAATGCAGCCCGAACTGCGGCGACGACACGACTGCGCGGCCCTCGCCGCCGCGGTGACTGCGGCCGGTCCCGGTCGCTACGAACGCCTCATGCGGGCGATGATCCCGGTGCTGATGGAACTTCCCGATCCGCTGCTGGAGTCCACGTGTGCCGCGCTGTGCGATGCCCATGCCGGCACCGGGCAGGCCGACGTCTATGACGAGATCCTGGACCGGGTGGTTCACGACCTCCTCTTCGGCCCCCAGCGGGTGCGGGTGCGGGATCTTCTCGAGGCCCACGGCTGGATCAGGCCGTGAACCCCGTGGCCGCCCGCCGCCCCCCGGGTTCGCCCGGCGGGATGGATGCCGGCTGTACCGCGGTCCGGCCGTGAGCCCGTCGCCGGCCCAGCCACAGCCCACCCCGGCGGGCGATCCTGCGGCCGTCGCAGGCGCCTTCATCCACGCCATCGCCTGGGGCGAGCACACCACCATTTGGAATCTGCTCAGCGCCACGGGGCAATCAGTGGCGCTGGCCGTGGCGCAGGCCAACGGACTCGACCGCGTGGTGGCGGGGCGGATCCGCGACCGGCTGGCGAACCCCGTCGAGTTGGAGGACTTCCTGGTGCAACTTCTGGGCGGCCTGCGACACGATCTGCGCAGCGTCGACATAGGCGAGATCCGCGCGGGCCGCAGCATGCCTGTGGCCGATGGCGCCGGCGTTCGCGTCGAACTTGTCGTGCCGTCCCTGCTGCCGGGCACCGACTCGTGGCCGGCCGGGAGCGTCGTGCTGAGCGAGGACGGTTCGGGCACCTGTCGGGTAGATCGGATCGAACCGATCCTCGCAGGTCCGTGAACGTGACCTGGGAGCGGGTGACCGTGGCGCTGTCGGCCGAGGCGCGAATGCACCAGCGGGCCCGCCAGGAGGCGGCGCCGGCCATGTCGGTCGTCGTCGTCGACACCGAGATCGCGGCCCGGCTGCGCGGCGGGGTCGAGTGGGACCGCGCCGACGCTCTCGCCGTCGCCGTGCTGGCCCGGCCCGGCGGCCTCGACTACCGCAACGCCGAGCTGGCATGGCCCGCGGCGGGCCTGGCCGCGGCGAGCGCATTGAGCGAGCTCACCGGCGACCGCTATGTCTGCGACTGGCCGGACAGGGTCCGCTGCGCCGTGGAAGCGAGTGGGGGCGGTGACGCGGCGCCCGAGCCGGCCACCGTGGCAGCCACCGCGTCCACCCACCTGGGTCCCGGCCGGGTGGACTATGCCGTTCTGACCGTTCGGGCCGCCCCGGTGGGGATGCTCGGCTCCCGGGATGCCCTGATCGAATCAGTGGTAAGTCATGTGGCGGAAGGCGCCCGCCTGCTGGATGACCCCGAGACTCTCCTCGGCCGCTACCGCGAATGCTGCGCCACATTGGGGCATGCGGTTGCCATCTCACTGGCTCCCAGCGGCTCGAAGCGCGGCGTCGCCACCGACATCGCTCCGAGCGGCGGACTCGTGGTGCGCTCGGCCACCGGGCTCACTGAGACCGTGTCGGTGTCGGCGCTACGCACCCTGACCCGGCTCGAGGACTGATGGCCGTGGGGATCAGCGCCCTCTTTGTTCGGGCCGAATGCCTGTCCCGTACGCGGTCCGAAGCCGACATCCACTCCGCCGCGTTGTCTGCACGGGCCGATTGCCCGACGGTCTTCCTAGCCGGCGTCATCCTCGAGGAGTCCGGCGCGGTCCCGGGCGATGGCCACCGCCGCCTGACCGAGGCTGATGCCGCCGTCATTGCAGGGCACCTGCCGGTGGCGAAGCACCTCGAAGCCCTCGGCCCGCAGTCCGGTTGTCGCGGCCTCCAAGAGGATCACGTTGGCGAAACAGCCGCCCGAGAGCGCCACGGTGTCCAGGCCGCTCTCGACGCGCAGTGCCCGGCACACGTCGACAACCGCGCCGGCGAGGCCCCGGTGGAAGCGGGCAGCGATGATCGACCGAGCGATCCCGGCCCGCAAGTCCTCGAGCGCGCCGGCCACGAGGTCGGCTCCGTTCACTGCGTGCCCCGCCGGACCGGACTCGATGCGGGCCGGATAGGCGCCCCGATGCCGGCGGTCGGCGAGTTGCTCGAGTTCACACGCCGCCTGGCCCTCGTAGCTGACCACGTCGCGCACGTCCAAGAGCGCGGCGACGGCATCGAACAGGCGCCCCGCGCTCGAGGTCGGCGGGGAGCGCACCCCGCTACGGCCCAGTTGCACGACCTGCGCCCAGCCCTCGTTGCGCCGCGCCAGGGCGAGTTCGCAGGAATCAGCCTCGCCGAGGGCGTCCAGGTAGGAGGCGGCCATGCGCCACGGTTCGCGGGTTGCGGCGTCACCTCCGGGCATCGGCACCTGCCCCAACCGGCCGCGCCGCTCGTAGCCGAGGAGGTCCGCCACGAGGAACTCGCCCCCCCAGACGGTGCCGTCGTCGCCGTGGCCGAGACCGTCGAAGGCCACGCCGATGACCGGCCCGGGGAGACCCGCGTCCGCCAGGCAGGCCGCCACGTGGGCGTGATGGTGCTGCACCGGCACCTGAATGAGATCCGTTTGCTCGCGGCCGAACGTGCTGGACAGGTACTGAGGGTGCAGGTCGAAGGTCACGACGGAAGGCTCCACCTCGAAGAGCCGCTGCAGGTGCGCCACAGTCTCGCCGAACGCCTCGTGGGCGAGCACGTCGGCGAGATCGCCGACGTGCTGGGAGAGGAACACGTGGTGATCCCGTGCCACGGCCACGGTGTTCTTGAGGTCGGCGCCGCACGCCAGCACGGGGCGAATCGCCGCCCAGGGCAGTTGGACCGGCGCCGGGGCGTAGCCGCGCGAGCGCCGCAGCAGGTAGGGCCGGCCGTCGAGCACCCGGGCGACGGAGTCGTCGACGCGCTTGTGGATGCGACGATCGTGGTTGACCACCAGGTCGGCCATCGGCCCGAGGCGCCCCCGGGCGTCGCCGTCCGTGTAGGCGATCGGCTCGTCGGACAGGTTCCCACTCGTGCACACGATGGGTTCGCCGACCCCCGCCAGCAACAGATGGTGCAGCGGCGTGTACGGCAGCATCACGCCGAGTTCGGCGGTGTGCGGGGCCACCGACACCGCCACCGGCGCCGCCTGCCGGCGGGCCAGGAGCACGATCGGCCGCGCCGGCGACGCCAGCAGGTCCTCCTCGGCCGGCGAGGTGATGCAGAGCCGTCGCACGGCCGCCAGGTCCACCGCCATGAGCGCGAACGGCTTGTCCTCGCGGTGCTTGCGGTCCCGCAGGGTTGCCACGGCGGTCTCGTCGGAGGCGAGGGCGGCGAGGTGGTAGCCGCCGAGCCCCTTGATGGCCACGATCTCGCCGCGCCGCAGCGCCGCGGCGGCCTCGGCGACGCCGCTCGACAGCGCCGGCCCGCAGTCGGCGCAGCACACCGGCTGGGCGTGGAACCGCCGGTCGAGGGGGTCGGAGTACTCGGCACGACATCGGGGACACATCTCGAAGCCGGCCATCGTGGTGTTGGGGCGGTCGTAGGGGACACCGGTCACGATGGAGTAACGGGGGCCGCAATTCGTGCAGTTGGCGAAGGCGTAGCCGGAGCGGTGGTCGGTGGGATCGAACACCTCCTGCAGGCAGTCGGCGCAGGTCGCCACGTCGGCGGACACGAGGGCGCTTGCCGCCGCCTGTCGCTGGCTGGGACGGATGACGAACTCCCGGTCATCGCAGAGCACCTGGGGCTCGATGCGGACCGATTCGATCCGGGCCAGCGGGGGGGCCTCCCGGCCGAGACGCGTGGCGAACGATCCGACGGCCTCCCGCGGGCCCTGCACCTCGATCGTCACGCCACCGGCGTCGTTGAGCACCCAGCCGGCGAGCCCCAAGCCGCGGGCCAGACCGTAGACGTAGGGCCGGAACCCCACCCCCTGGACGATGCCGGTCACCAGCAGGCGCCGCCTGATCGCGCTCGGCGAGGTCACGCCGCAGACACTACGGGGCGCAGCCGAGGCGCCGGCCGGACCGGCGGGCTCGCCCCGAGGCGACCCGGCCTGCCGCCGTGCCGTACGATGGGGCTGTGATGGCAACCGAGGCACCCAGCCCGTGAAGTTCGTCGACGAGTACAGGGACCCGACGGTGGCCGGTCATCTGGCCCGCCGAATCGCCCGCCGCACCGAGCCCGGCCGCCACTACAAGATCATGGAGGTCTGCGGCGGGCACACCCACGCCATCTACCGCTACGGCGTCAGCGACTACCTGCCGGAGCAGATCGAGTTGGTGCACGGACCGGGCTGCCCGGTGTGCGTGCTGCCCATGGGCCGCATCGATGACGCCACCGTGATCGCCGAGTCCAACCCCGACGTCATCCTCACGTGTTTCGGGGATCTCATGCGCGTCCCCGGCGGCCGGGGGTCGTTCCTCGACGCCCGCGCCCGCGGCGCCGACATCCGGTTCGTTTACTCGCCGCTCGACGCCCTTCGCCTGGCGAAGCGCAACCCTGACCGGCGGGTGGTCTTCTACGCCATCGGCTTCGAGACCACCGCCCCCTCGACGGCGGTGACCCTGCAGCAGGCGCGCGCCGAGGGAGTCGCCAATTTCTCGGTCTTCTGCAACCACGTGACGATCATTCCGGCCATCAAGGCCATCCTCGACTCTCCCGACCTGCGTCTCGATGCCTTCATCGGTCCCGGCCACGTCTCCACGGTCATCGGCCTGCGGCCCTACGAGTGGATCGCGCACAACGAGGGAATGCCGCTGGTCGTGGCGGGATTCGAGCCTCTCGACGTGCTGGAGGCGGTGGCGATGATCCTGGATCAGCTGGGTGACGGCCGGGCCGAGGTGGAGAACCAGTACAGCCGGGTCGTGCGCCCCGAGGGCAACAAGATCGCGCTGGAGACCATCGCCGACACCATGACGCTGCGTCCCTGGTTCGAGTGGCGGGGGCTCGGATCGATCGACTATTCGGCCCTGGGGCTGTCGGAGCGCTACGCCGACTTCGACGCCGAGTTGCTGTTCGATGTTCCCGGCGCGAGCGTCGCCGACCCCAAGGCCTGCCAGTGCGGCGAGGTTCTCAAGGGTGTGCTCAAACCCTGGGAGTGCAAGGTCTTCGGGACGGCATGCACGCCCGAGACACCCATCGGCACGTGCATGGTCTCCTCCGAGGGGGCGTGCGCCGCCTACTACAACTACGGCAAGTACGCCCGCCAGCGGGTGGATCTGAAGGTCCGCACCGGGTGACGCCGTGGCCTGCGGTGGTGCCCGGCCGGCTCCCGGCGGGGCTCTGAACCTCCGGCCCGTGCGGCCAATGGCACGGCTGACCGGGCATTGCGGTCCGCGCTGGGACGGGAGGAAGCGTCGTGGTTGAGTGGACCGAGGAGCTGGTTTCCGCGCGAATCGAGCGTCGCCGGCGCTCGCGCCCGAGGTTCGTCGACGACTTCGTGACCCTGGCTCACGGCGCCGGGGGGAAGGCTTCCCGGGCGCTGGTGGAGGGCCTGATCCTCCCGCACTTCGAAGCCGCCGGCGGCGGCGATCTCGGCGATGCGGCGCTGCTCGGGCATCTCGACGGCGAGCTGGCCTTCACGACCGACACGTTCGTGGTGACGCCGTTGCAGTTCCCCGGGGGCTCCATCGGTGAGCTGGCCGTGCACGGCACGGTGAACGATCTGGCCGTGTCGGGTGCCCGTGCGGTGGCCCTCTCGGTCGGGCTGGTGTTGGAGGAGGGGCTGCGGCGGGAGACGATGGAGAGCGAGATCGTGGCGCTGGCCGCCGCCGCGGCGGCATGCGAGGTGCGGGTCGTCTGCGGCGACACCAAGGTGGTGGAGCGGGGCAAGGCCGACGGGCTCTACATCAACACCAGCGGCATCGGCGTCCTGGACTCTCGGTCCGAACTGGATCCGGCGCGGATCACCCCCGGCGATCGGATGCTGGTCTCGGGGACCGTCGGCGACCACGGCGTGGCCGTCATGCTGGCCCGTGGGGAATTGGAGCTGGTGGCGCCGGTGCGCAGCGACACGTGCTCGCTGTGGCCGCCGGTCGAGGCCCTCCTCGGAGCGTGCGGCACGGGTTTGCGCTGCATGCGCGATGCCACGAGGGGCGGCGTGGCGACGGTCGCCAACGAGATGGTCATCGGCCGTGACGTCGGTGTGGTGATCGATGAGGCCGCCCTGCCGATGGTGCCGGCGGTCACGGGCGCCTGCGAACTCCTCGGGATCGATCCGCTCTACGTGGCCAACGAGGGAAAGCTCGTGGCCTTCGTGGCCCCCGAGGCGGAGGAGGCGGCGCTCGCAGCGCTCCAAGACACCGAGGCCGGTCGCCGGGCCGCCACCATCGGCACAGTCGTCGCCGATCCGCCGGGGCGCGTGCTGGGCCGCACCACGTTCGGCGGCCATCGCATGATCGACTTCCTGGTCGGCGACCCGCTGCCGCGCATCTGCTGACCGCTCTGGCCCGGAAGCCCTAACGGCTGCCCCGGTGGGGGTGACCGGTTGGTGCCCAGGCGACCTCAGCAGCCGGCGGCAGCGGCCAGCGTCCTGCACGCCTCGGCCATGCGGCCTTCGGAGAGGGTGGTGACATGGCGACGGAAGGTCGAACGGCCGATCGTATGGATGTTGTCGAAGTTGACGACGCAGTCGGTCAGAACACCGTCCCGGGCCGGCGTCAACTCGAGTTCAGACACGAGCCCCCGCCGGGTGCGCGTCAGCGCGGCCACGACGACAGCTCCGATCCGGTCGGAAACCGGGTCGCGCGTCAGGACGAGGACGGGCCGGTCGCCGCCCGGTGTCGCCGCGAACCAGACTTCACCCCGCCGCATCGGCCCAGTCCGCCCATTCCTCGGCCGGCCCCCAATCGGCGATGGCAGCGAGGGACAGTTCGTCGTCGCGGAGCGGTGTCTCGAGCCAGGACTCGGCGTCGTTCTCTCCTTCGAGCCGCAGCAGCTGCCGCCGCAGGGCATCGCGCAGGAGTTCCGAACGGTCGATCCCGAGGATCCCGGCCCAGCGCGTGGCGTCGGCCGCCTGCTCCTCGCCGGTTCGGAAACTGAGCATTGTCATACGGATAGTCTAGTATGTCTGACAACCGCGGTGGCGGCCCTGTGCGGGAGTCGAAACTAGGGTCGCGCGGTGTCGATGTTGCTGGGGCGGTCGGACGGACCGACAGCGAGCCGATGGTATCTTGTCGTTGCTCGTCGGCGCCCGGTCTAGGAGTGCGATGGCGCGACCGCCGGACTGGAACCCCTTCGACCTTGCCACGCTTCGTGGCCGTGTTGTCGAGGGTGCTCTCGGCTTGTTGGTGCTGGCGTCGGTCGGTGTCGTGGTTGCCGAGACGACCGTGGCTCCGACGGGAGTCTCCTTCCGTTGGTTGAGGCGGGTTGACTTCGCGATCTGGGTCGTGTTCTGCGGTGAGGTGCCCCCGGCGGGACGTCGAGCGCTTGGCGGTCGTTGACACCGAGACCACCGGATTCTCCAAGGCGGACCGCATCGTCGAGATCGCCGTGCTCACAGTTGTCGACGGTGAGATCGTGGACGAGTTCGACACGCTACTGCAGCCCCAGCGCGACCCGGGGCCGGTGCACATCCACGGGATCACGCCCGCCATGCTCCAAGTCGCGCCGCGGTTCGCGGACGTGGCGCACGACATCGCCGTCCGCCTCGATGGAGCAGTGCTGGTGGCCCACAACATCCACTTCGATCTGAGAATGCTGAGGGCCGAGTTCGACCGGACCGGAGTGGCCGAGTTCGATCCCGGCGACGGGATCTGCACCTACCGCCTGACGCGCAAGAAGCTGCCGGTGGCCGCCGCCGAGGCGGGTCTGGAGTCGACCTCCCATACCGCCCTCGACGACGCTCGAGCGGCCGCAGCGCTGGCTCGCTGAACCTCGCCTTCGAGGGGCTGGCCGCCACGGAGCCGCGGAACGAGTTGGTGCAATTCTCCACCGGGATGCGGGTGTGCTTCACGGGGACATCGGTGATCAACGGCAATCCGATGGAGCGCCGCGTGCTGGAGAATATCGCCGCGGCTTTCGGGTTGACGGCGCCGACGAGCGTGACTCGAAAGTGCGATGTGGTCGTGGCGGCGGACCCGCTCTCCCAGTCCGGCAAAGCCGGCAAAGCCCGCGACTACGGCATCCCGATTATTTCGACGGAGGACTTCCTCGGTCTACTCGCCGGATGACGCCCCGCCTCCGGCTTCGCGTCGTCGATCGGAGTTCCAGGCGCTTCTGGTTGACGACCGAGGCCGCTCAGCTGCGGTGCTCGCCGTTACGGCCAGCGCTTCTCGAGTCGGTTGGGCATAACCGCGTAGGCGTACGGACCGCTGGTTGCGGTACGGCGCAGAATGGCGTCCCAAGCCGCGGTCGAGGAAGAAGACCGGCCTCTCGAGGTCAGGCTGCTCTTGTTGCCGGCCAGAGGGCATGGAGGGATTCGGCGATGTCGTCGATCGGTACGTCGTAGTCGGCGGCGACCGATTCCACGGGCTCTCCTCCCGCGACCCGCGAGCGCACGGCTGACAGTGGGGCACCCCCCTCCATGAACACCGGATCACCTCCTGCCACGTCGGGAACCACCCGAAGCAGTGGGCGCTCCGTGACGGGCAGGATCAATTCCGTGGCCCAGTCGTCGCCGAAGGTGATACGCGTCAGGTACTGCTGGATGACCTCGTGAAAGACCCGCTGGCCCGAACTCACCACAGTCAACAGGCGCAGTTGGAGATCGTTCTCGCTGGCGGCGTAGTCGTACAGCACGTTTGCGCCGTCGCTGAAGAGCTTCCTGGAAGCCAGCGCATGTTCGAGTTCGCCTTGGCCGACCAATACCTCCAGTGCCCGGCGGATCCGCTGTAGGGGAAGACCGGTCTGCCGGAACGCCTGCACGACGGCGGCTTCCACAAGTCCGATGAATGGGATTGTTCGCCGATCAGCGTCGACGGTCCCGAACTCCGTGATCACAGGGCCTTGCTTGACTACCGGCCGTCCCGGAGGTCGCCTCTCGTAGCCACGTGCCCACGTCTCCAACGTCGAAGGAGGCATACCGACGTAGCGCGCAGCGCCGGTCACGGTGTATAGACGCCTGTCGAACCGCTGGTCGCGCACGGCGCACCCTCCTGCTCGCCTCGTTGTTCATCGTAGACACGTCGGCCGCTCCGGCCGAGGACAGCAGAGACACCATTCATCCGCAGATGCGCGTCGCGAGATGTCTGGCGCTGGAGAGCAGCATGGGCTCTGATCCGATGACCCGGCGGCGCGTTTGAGTCGAGTGAACGACCCTCGGAGTTCAATAGGGTTTCTTCCGTGTTCGAGGAAGAGACAGCGGCAACTGCCGCTGGCGGGAGTCGGGGAGGCCGCCGGGGGCGCTCGCGGGTGGTGCGGGGAGCGCAGTTGGCTGCTGCCGGGTTGGCGTTGGGGCTGGCTCTTTGGGGTGCGCTGCACGAGACGTCGGCGGTCGGGCCGTTCGTTTCGGTGACGGGGATCGGCTGTGGTGGCAGGTCGCTTGCCAGCGGGTTCGCTGTGACCGGCGATCTGGTGGTGACAGCGGCGCATCCGGTTGCCGGGCGCCGCCAGGTGGCGGTCACCGATAGCGGCGGGCGCAGCCGGAACGGCTTCGTCGTGGCGCTGGATCCGGCTCTCGACGTGGCGGCGGTGAGGGTGCCGGGGCTCGGCGCCGACCCTGTCGTGCTGGCTGCCGGCGACGCTGCCGCACTGGCACCGGCGGGTGGCAGCGGCGTCGTGGCGTCGATGGCCGAGGGTGGCGAACTCAGGAGCAAGCCGGTCGAGGTGATGCGCCGTGTCCGGGCCAACATCGAGGATGTCTACCTGACCGCTCGAGTGTCCCGCCGTGCCCTCGAGTTGAGCTTCGACGGTGGCTACGGCGACTCCGGGGCCGCAGTGCTCAACAGTGACGGCCTGGTCGTGGGCATGGTCTTCGCCACGTCGAGATCCCGGGAAGACGTGGGCTACGCCGTCCGGACCGTCGAGATCACCGGTGTGCTGTCAGAGGTCGCCGAGCTGCCCCGGCGCACGGCCTGCCCCTAGGAGTGGGCCGTCTGTCGGACCGGCCGGACGGCCTGGCTCGATCGCCTCACAGGGGAAAGCTCAACTGCTCGTGAGCGGGGCCTCGAGCGCGCCCGTCCAGTTGCACATACCCGGGCACTTCGTCGTGCCGCGTGTCAAGGTAGATCTTTGCCTCCGGTGGGCCGCAGAACGGTCGATGGCTCCATCGGATCTCCACGTGCCCGCGGACGAAGCCCTGTTCCCCGGTAGTGCGCTCGCGGTAGCGGGCCGTCCAGTTCACCCGCGGCTGGCCGCGGCCGTCGGCCTCGACGGCGAAGGACCTGATCTCGAAGGCCTGGCGCCATTCCCAGGGAGTCACGACGCGGAGCCGCATCGTCCGTCGGCGGTCGATGCCCAGGATGTAGTACGTCGCCGAGTAGACGCGCAGGAGCCGCCACAGCATGCGTTCCTGCTGGGCGGGCTCGCGCAGCGCCTTCCGCCACCGCTCGGCGGATCGCTTGCTGACCCGGTCGATCAGCGCGTTGTACTCCGCCCACAATTCGGTCGGCATCCCGCGTCCGCCCCGTTCCCGGAAGGCGGCGCGGAGCGGGCCACGCTGCGCGGAATCGAGGTAGCCGGGTTTCTCCGGCATGCCCTCCAGGCCCAGAAGCTCGAGTGCGCTGCGGTAGAGCGCCAGATGCTGGCGGGCCGCCACGGTGGCGAACCAGTCGGGGTGCCTGGCCTGCGAGGAGGGGGCGAGGATGTCATCGAACACTCGCGCCGGGGCCGTGTTGTGCAGGATCTGCGACAGGTACTTGCAGCTGATCACGTACACCCGGTCGATCAGCAGGTCTCCGGGGATGGCCTGGTCGCCGGGGATCCGCCGGTCGCCGCTCCACTCGATCAGCCGGGGCGCCCGACCGTCGAGCCCGGCAGCGTGGCCGGCGAAGAACGCCCCGTTCCCGAACGCCGCCAGGGCGAGCGCGCTGTACCTGCCGTCGGCCAGGATGCGGTCGATCCGCTCCCAACTCTTGTTCCCGATGTCCAACGCGCCGGGCCGCTCGGCCACCGCCTCCTCCAAGGTGCCGCATCCTGTCGTTCCCAGCGCGGTGGCCAGCTCGGTGATCGTCGTCCGGTCGTCAGGCACCTGAGTCGTCGAACAGGGGCGTGAACTGCAACTCGAACTCGATGGGGTTTTCCTCCGAGTCCGGCCCCCGGATCGGCTCGTCGGGATAGCAGTCCACGACGTGGCCGGTGGCTTCCATCCATGCCACCGGCGCGTCCGCCCACCGGCGCTCCAGCAGTGCACCGCGAATCTCGCCGACACTCGAGCCGAGTTGACGTGGTGATGTCCTGGCAATCACATGGCGGGCAATGGCCTGCCCGATGCTTTCCTCGTCCTCGGCGATCAGCACTTGACCGGGGTCACCGTGTCCATGGATCAGGGCGTACGTCACCCGAGGGCGTTTCCGATCCCAGTCGACCAGGTCGCTCATGGGCTCATGCTCAACCACGTGCGAGAGCCGCGAGGCGCGCGGTGGCACCGGGCTCGCTGAGATCGACGACCTCTCTGATCGCCTTGCCGCTCCCCGTCACACCGGCGACGGCCTCGTCCCCGGGGGTGCCCGGTGCTGGACGGGCGGTCGTGAGGATCACGAGCGGGGCGGGGTCCGTCAGGTGCAGCATGGTTGCCTTCCCGATCGTCCTCCAGAGCACTGCATTCGACTCCAGGCCTTGCTGGCCCACCTGCGTGAACATGCCGGAGATGTCGAAGCGCCAGAGAGCCCCTCTTGGGTCACGAGCAGTGTAGCTCACTTTGGTGTGATTTACACATAATACATCGCGCTTGATATCGCGAAAACCTGCCTCTTGTATCAGGAGACGTGCCATCCGGTTCGCGCTCCGGCCCTCTCGCAGCGCCCGGACCTGCAGATCCTCGGTGTCGGATCGGGCCCCGTTCGACTTCGCCGGGATCGAGACCTCCCAGCGTCGGAAACCGTCGTGCCTCCCCCCACACGCCCGCTCGGCTTCGATGCGCCGCGAAGCCAGGGCGACGTAGTCGGCGTCGGTGTCGAAGCCCACGTAGTGCCGGCCGGTCCGTACTGCGGCGACGGCTGTCGTGCCCGCGCCCACGAACGGATCCAGAACGAGGTCGCCGCGGTACGTGTAGAGATCGATCAGGCGCTGGGGCAACTCGACCGGGAACGGTGCGGGGTGCCCGACCCGGGTGGCCGATGCCGGACGAATCTCCCACACGTCGGTCGTCGCCTCCACGAACTCGTCGGCCGTGGCGGAGCCCACCGCGGGCAGGTCGGCTGCTGCTCGGGCCGACGCCCGCCGCGCACGGTCGAATCGGCCCTTCGAGGCGATGACCACGCGCTCGGTGAGATCCCGCAGAACCGGTGTCCCCGGCCGCTGGAACGAGCCCCAGGCGCAACTGCCGCCCGCGCCGCGGGCCTTCTGCCAGATGACCTCGCCGCGCAGCAGCAGCTTCAGGCGGTTCTGGAGGATGTCGATGACGTCGGCCGACAGCGACCGGTACGGCTTACGGCCCAGGTTGGCGACGTTCACGGCGATCCGCCCGCCGGGCTCCAGCTTCCGCACGCACTCGGCGAACACGTCATGCAGCATGTCCAGGTACTCGATGTAGCCGGCCGGGATGTGGCCCTCACCGATGGCCTCCTCGTACTCCTTGCCGGCGTAGTACGGGGGTGAGGTGACCACGAGCGCCACCGAGGAGTCGGCGATGTCGCCGTCGCGGTCCATCTCCCGGGCGTCACCCACCCAGAGCCGATCGACGCAACTGGGTCGGGCGATCTCGGAGTCCTCGCTGATCTCCGGTACCGGGAACCGGCTGTAGAAGGCGGAGGAGTCGTGGCCCTCACGCCGTCCCACCCCGAAGTTGGACGTCGAGGTGCTCTCACGCCGCCGCTCAGGTCTGCTCACGCTGCCTCCGAAGACCTTCCCGAAGTGCTGCCCAACCGGGGTGAACTGCGGGAAACCTCCCGGTCAACACCTATGCGCAACCTACACGAGTGGTGTGACATTCTTGGGGAATCCGAGGGGATAATGATCGTGTTTCGCGGGCGCCCGCGAGGCGGCGGCGGAGGTGACCCATGAGTGAGATTCGACTGGTGCTGTGCGGCGTCGGCGGTGTCGGCAGGAACGTGACCCGCCTCGCCCTGTCCCGGCCGAATCTGGAGGTGGTGGCCGCCTGCAGCCGCAACCCCGCGCTCGTGGGTGCCGACATCGGCGAGCTGGCGACCGATGAGCCGATCGGCGTGACGGTGACCGACCGGGACACGGCGCTGGCCACGCCGGCCGACGTGCTGCTGATCGCCACGACGTCGTTCATCTCCGAGGTGAGCGACGACATCGCCGCCGGGGTGGACGCCGGCCTGAACGTCATGTGCACGGCCGAGGAGATGGGCCACGGCTGGGCGATCGATCCCGCCTTCGCCGCCGACATCGACGCCCGCGCCCGCCAGGCCGGCGTCACCGTCATCGGCGCCGGTGCCAACCCCGGTTACATCTACGAGGTGCTCGGCTTGGCGCTCACCGGCGCTGCCTGCCGGGTGGACCGCATCGAGGTACGCCGGGTGGTCGACCTGTCCCGCTTCAGCGGCACCGTGCAGCGGCGCCTCGGCTTGGGCTTCGACCCCGATGAGCACGCAGCCGGGGTGGCGGCGGACCGCATCTACGGTCACATCGGCTACCCCCACACCATGCGCACCTTCGCCCGGCGCTTCGGCCGCACGGTGGGACGCTTCACCGAAACCATCGATCCGATCCCGGCACCCGAGGCCATCGACAGCGTGGCGGTACCCATCGCCGCCGGCCAGTCCGCCGGCTTCGAGCAGGTCACCACGGGCTACACCGGCACCGGGGACGAGGCGTGGTTCCAGGCGACGTTCCTCGGCCACGTGGATCTGGCCTCCATCGGCTTGGCCCCCGAGGACTCCTACAACGTCATCGGCGACCCCGATCTCCACGCCGTCGTGCGTCCCGGTTTCAATCCCCAGTCCACCACTATGGCGGTGCTGGTCAACATGCTGCCCCACGTCGTCGCCGCCCCCGCCGGCTTGGTGTCCACCACCGATCTGCCGATTCCGAGCCCTTGGGGCTGAGTCACACCAGGAGAGACCAATGAGTAGTCCCCAACAAACTCCCGAACGGGTCGCGCTCCTCACCGGTGCCGGCGGCGGCCTCGCCGGTGCCGCGGCTCGCATCCTGGCCGAGCGTGGCGGTTACCGGCTCGCCCTTGTGGACAACCGCTCCGGCGCCCTGGACGAAACGCTGAACGACGTGCGGGCGCTCGGCGCCGAGGCGCTGGGCATCACGGTCGACCTGGGCGACGCCGAGCAGGTGGAGTCTGTGGTGCCGCAGGTGGTGGCGCACTTCGGGCGGGTGGACGCCCTGGTGAACGCCGCCGCCGTGCTGTTCCGCATGCCGCTGGAGGACGTCACCGGCGAGCGGTTCGACTTCGTGTACCACATCAACGCCCGGGCGCCGCTGCTGCTCTGTCGCGCTGCCATGGCCGACATGGCCACCCGCGGCTGGGGCCGGGTCGTGAACGTCACCTCCACCGGCGTGTACGAGGGAGGTTTCACCACCACGTCGCTGCTGTACGAGACCACCAAGGGGGCCGTGGCGGTGATGACCAAGATGTTCGCCAACGCGGGGGCGCCCGACGGGATCCTCGTCAACACGGTGTGCCCCGGCGCGATGCGCACCCGCATGCTCACCGAGCAGACCGACCCGGAACTGATCGCCATGGCCGAGCGCGAGATGATCCCGCTGCGGCGCCTCGGCGAGCCCGAGGAGGTGGCCGAGATCATCGTCTGGCTGATCAGCGACCTCAACACCTACGCCACGGGCGCCGAGTTCGACATAACCGGTGGCATCGCGCTGCACTGAGCCGGTCGAGGCCGGACAGTGTGCTGCACCCGGCGGCTCGCCCCTCGTCCCGACGTCGGGTAGGAGCAGGGACCTCAGGGGCGCTTACTGACCGGATACGGTCCGGGTCGCGACCGGGGAGATGCTGATGCGCAGGTTCGAGGGCAAGGTGGCGCTGGTCAGCGGCGCCGAGGGCGGCATCGGTGGCGCCACGGTGGAGCGACTGGCGGCCGAAGGAGCGACCGTCTGGGCGGCAGTGCTACCCGGACTGGAAGGCCCGGCCGGCCATCGGTGCGTGGACTTGGACGTCACTGCGGAGGAGAACTGGACGACCGCCCTCGACACCGTCGTCGAGACCTCCGGGCGCATCGACGTGCTCGTCAACAGCGCCGGGATCCTGGGCATCGGCACGGCCGAGGACACGAGTCTCGAGCAGTGGCGGCGGGTGCTGGACGTCAACCTCACCGGGGTGTTCCTCGGTTGCCGGGCCGCCATCCCGCACATGCGCCGGGGCGACGGTGGGTCCATCGTGAACCTGAGTTCCTTCGCCGGGCTGCGGGGCCTGGTCGGCATGGTGTCGTACGCCGCCTCCAAAGGGGGTGTCGTGACCCTGACGCAGTCGCTGGCCAAGGACCACGCTACCGACGGCATCAGGGTCAACGCCGTGTGCCCCGGCTCGGTGAACACCCCGATGGTCGCCGAAGTGCTGGCCAGGGCGGAAGATCCCGTGGCACGGCGGGAGCAGATGACCGAGGGGTACCTCATCGAGCGTCTCGCAGAGCCGGAGGAGATCGCCGCCACCATCGCCCATCTGGCAAGCGAAGACGCCTCGTTCATCACCGGCCAGGCGCTGTCCGTGGACGGTGGTCGCACCATCCACTAGCGGCCCGGCGCGCGGCCGCTCGCCGGGTTGAGCTTCCGGCTCCGGGTTCCGCGCGGAGCCCGGTATGGCCAGTGCTGGCCCCGCGGCGGCGGCGCAACATTGGTGCTATCATGTAGCACATGCAGTCGATCGGGGTGCGTGAACTTCGCCAGCACGCCAGCCGGTGGCTGCGGCTGGTCGCGCAGGGCGAGACCTACAGGATCACGGTCCGGGGCGTGCCGGTGGCCTACCTGTCGCCCCTCCCCGAACCGGGCGACACGCTGGCGCGCCACATCGCAGAAGGTCGTGTCGAGGCGCCGGCGGAGGATCTGCTCGAATGTCTGGCTCGGCTCGGACCATCGCCGTCTCGGCCTCCACTGAGTGAGCCTCTGGAGGAATTACGGCGCGATGAGCGCTGAGTTGTGGTACGTCGACACCTCGGCGTTCGTGAAACTGCTGGTCGCCGAGGAACATTCCGACGCATTCCGGCTTTGGCTCGACGGGCGCCGCCCGGTGTCGTCGGATCTCCTGCGGACCGAGGCCCGGCGGGCCGTCCTCGATGAACCGGCCGGCGTTCGGCGACGCTGCGAGGAACTCCTGCGGAGCGTCACTTCGGTGCGGCTCCGTCCGGCTGTCCTCGACCGGGCGGGGAGGTTGCCGGTCCGTCGCCTGCGTTCGCTCGATGCCGTCCATCTCGCTGCAGCGCAGGAACTCGAGGACGACCTCGTCGGCGTCGTCAGCTACGACCTCCGGCAACTCGATGCTGCTGCCGCACTCGGCATCGTCACCGCCTCACCAGGCACCTGAGGCGCTAGTGTCCTGAGCGATTAGTTCGTTTAGTATTCGGAGGATTGCTGCAGCGAGCTGGCCTGCGCAAATGCGAATAGCGGGGCCATCGAAACGCCAGCGAACTTCCGACTCGGGACACTAGGAGGCGACACGGACCTCCGCGTCGCCACACCGATCGGCCAACGAGCGGAACTTCTCCAGCAACAAGGTCTTGGCCGCACTGGACGCGGCCTGCACGGGATCCACGCTGGAAGAGTCTGGAAGTGTCTATAGAGGTTCCGTAGGCAACCATAGAATCGTTTAGACAGTGCTTCATCGGGCGGCTGCCCGGAGTTGGTCTTGAGGGGTTGGAATCGTCCCGTCGAGGGCGTCGGCGGCAGGCCCTCAGATGGCGGTCCAGCCCCCGTCGACCTTGAGGGCGGATCCGGTGATCAGCGCTGATGCGTCCGAGGCCAGGAAGACGACGGCGCCGGTCACGTCGTGCGGTTCGCCGAGGCGCCCGAGCGGGATGCGCCCCAGCGTGTCAGCTTTGAAGGCCTCGTCCTCCAGGAAACCCGCGGTCATGGGGGTCAGGATGAACGTGGGGCACACCGTGTTGACCCTGATGCGATGCGGGGCCAAGTCGATGGCCATGGCCTTGGTCATGCCCTCCATGGCGTGCTTGCTGGTGCAGTAGACCGTGCGCCGCGCCCCGCCCACGTGACCCATCTGCGAGGACATGTTGATGATGCTGCCGCCCTCTCCGGCCGCGGCCATCTTGGCGGCCACCGTCTGCGCCACGAAGAAGGCACCGGTCACGTTGATCCGCATGACGTCGTCGAACGCCTCGCGGGTGACCTCCAGGAACGTCTGCGGCCGGTTGGTGCCGGCGTTGTTGACCAGCACGTCCCAGTGCCCGGGGGCACCGCCGATCACCGCGGACACCGCCGCCGCGTCGGTGCAGTCGCAGACCAGCACGTCGGCCTGCCCGCCGGCCGCCTCGATGCCCTCGGCCGCCTGCTCCAGCTCGCTGCGGGTGCGGCTGAGCAGCGTCACCTCGGCGCCCGCCGCCGCCAGCGCTTCGGCACATGCCAGGCCGATGCCTCGCCCGGCGCCGGTCACCAGTGCCCGCCGGCCGTCGAGACGCATGTTGGCCGGGGCACCTTCGTGCCGAGCGACGGTCTCCTCGGCAGGGGAGCCGCTGCTCATGCCCGGCCCGCCCGGTCAGCAGGCGCCGTCGTGTATGTCACCGTCGTGTATGTCGCCGCTCGCCCGATGGCCTCGCCGCTCACGCCAGCCGCCGGACCCTGATGTCGGCCTGTGCCTTGTGGCCTGCGAAGCCCTCCAGAGCGCACAGCCGGGAGCAGTACTCGCCGAGCAGCACCGACGCCTCGTCGGTCAGCACCTTCTGGTAGGTGCAGGTCTTCAGGAACTTGCCGACCCACAGCCCGCCGGTGTAGCGGGCCGCCCGGCGGGTGGGCAGCGTGTGGTTGGTGCCGATGACCTTGTCGCCGTAGGACACGTTGGTGCGGTCGCCGAGGAACAGCGAGCCGTAGTTCGTCAGCCGGTCGGCGAACCAGTCCGGATCGGTGGTCATGACCTGCACGTGCTCCGAGGCGATGTCGTCGGCGAGCCGCACCATCTCGTCGTCGCTGTCGGCAACGATCACCTGGCCGTAGTCCCGCCAGGCCGTCCCGGCGATCTCCCTGGTGGGGAGGATCTTGAGCTGCCGCTCCACCTCGGCCATCGTCGCCACCGCCAGGTCCTCGGACGTGGTCAGCAGGATCGCCGGCGAGGTGGGACCGTGCTCGGCCTGGCCCAGCAGGTCGGTGGCGCAGATCTCCCCGTCGCTGGTGTCGTCGGCGATCACCAGCGTCTCGGTCGGGCCGGCCAGCAGATCGATGCCGACGCGCCCGAACAGCTGCCGCTTGGCCTCGGCCACGAAGGGGTTCCCGGGGCCCACGAGCATGACCACCGGCGCCATCGAGGAGGTTCCCAATGCCATGGCGCCGACCGCCTGCACGCCGCCGAGGCAGTAGATCTCATCGGCGCCGCCGAGGTGTTGGGCGGCCACGATGGCCGGGGCCGGCCGGCCACCGAAGGGCGGGGCGCAGGTCGCGATGCGTTCCACGCCGGCCACCTTGGCGGTCACGACCGACATGTGTGCCGAGGCCACCAGCGGGTACTTGCCGCCGGGCACGTAGCAGCCCACCGAGCCGACGGGGATGTTGCGGTGGCCGAGGATCACGCCCGGTAGCGTCTCGGCCTCCACGTCCTGCAGGGAATCCCGCTGGATCTGGGCGAAGTTGCGGATCTGCGCCTGGGCGAACCGCACGTCGTCGAGGGTCTCGTCGGGGATCTCGGCCAGCGCGGCGGCGATCTCCTCGTCACTGAGCCGGAAGTCCGTGGGATCCCAGTTGTCGAAGCGGATCGACAGTTCCCGCACGGCCTCGTCGCCACGGCGCTCGATGTCGTCGAGGATCTTGGTGACCGTGTCCCGCACCTGGTCGTCGCGGGCGCGCTCCTCCTCCTCGGCGATACCTGTCTTGAGCCAGCGGGTCATGTCTCCTCCTGCTCGTTGATCGGCGGGCTGCGGCGCCGCGCCGCGCCGTCAGAGCGTCGAACCTATCGGGATGGAGGCGTTCAGCCTCCGCCCGCAAATCGCGGCTCGGGTAGCCCGCTGACGCCGGGGTCGACGGCGAAGACGCCGCCCGCCTGCGGCTGGCCGGGAGCCTGCGGGAAGCCGCCACCCGAGCCGCTGGACGCGAGATAGCCGCTGGACGTGAGATAGATCGTGTCGAGGTCGGCGCCGCCGAACGCCGGCATCGTGGGGACCTCCACGGGCAGTTCCACGACGCGGTCGATGTCGCCGTCGGGGGTGAGGCGCGCCAGCGACCAACCGAACGCGCAGGCCGCCCAGTAGCACCCGGTCTCGTCCATCGCCGCCCCGTCGGGTATGCCCGGCAGGCCCGACCAGTCCGAGAACACCTCCGGGTCGGTGGCGTCGCCCGTGTCGGGGTCGTAGCGGTAGCGCCACACCGTCGCCTTCGACGAGTCGGCGAAGTACATGCGGTCACCCTCGGGCGAGAAGGCCAGCCCGTTGCAGACCCCCACGCCGTCACGCAGCATCGTGTGCGTTCCGTCGGGCTCGATGCGGTGCAGCTGCCCGGTGGTGGCGCCGGCGAGCACGTCCTCGCACATGCTGCCCACCCAGAAACGTCCCGCCGGATCGCAGCGCCCGTCGTTCATGCGGTTGGAGGCCATGCCCGGCTCGAGGTCCAGCCACGGCGTGAACGACCCGTCGGTGGGGTCCAGCCAGCCGGCGCCGTTGCGCATCGCCACGAGCAGCCTCCCGTCGCCGCACAACGCCATCGAGCCCGGCTTGTCGGGCGTCGGCCACAACTGCTCGGCGCCGCCGGCCGGGTCGAACCGTCGGATGTTCCGGCCCTCGATGTCGAGCCACCAGAGCACCCCGGCCTCGCCGTCCCAGACCGGGCACTCGCCGAGCAGTGCTCCGGCACCGGTCACGTACTCGGCCACCTGTTCCCCCTCCTGCCTTGATCGTCGTCCCTAGTTCTTTCAGCGAATCATTGGTTTTCTGGCTATTCTCCTGGAGAGCTTCCTGTCCGCTGTATGAGATCGCTGACGAACCGGAGTAGTCCGACGATAACTCCTGCCAATCCAAGCGGGATGGCCACGTAAGGGATGCCCTTCCACACGGCGAGTCCGGCTACAGCTACCGTAGCGAGCCCCACTAGTGTGCTCCCTGCAATCCTCCTGCGTTCAGTGCCGACAATATCTACCCTGAGATCTTGCTCCTTCTCAGCCATCGTAAGTATGCGATTGGCGGCACCGGGAACGATCGCATCATATTCCCTGAAGTCTGCCGGAGTTGGTAGCGGCCCAATATGCGTCGCCGCCGTTATTGCAGTAACACCGACCGTCTGCGATTCTGGACTGACATCTTCGGGGTTACGTTCGCTCGGAAGGTTGGACTCCGAACTCATGGTGTCTCTGTTGCAATTCCAATGCTATCTATTGCGACGATGAAGTACTGTCGAATATTCTCCGCATCGCGAGCAAACCCAGCCATGCCACACGGGGGAAGCTGCGATTCCAGCATGCCGGGAGGTGTGAACGTATCCAAGAACGCGTCAAGAGACGACAAGGTTTGGGAACGTTTCACGCTTCCTAGTCTGCTCGACTGAGTATCGATCAGGTCTTTTGTCATGGACATTACCTCTAGAAGTTTAGCGGGGACAGCATTGTGCACGATGTCGGCTCTCCGCCTTCGCTGTACTCGGTCGGTGGCATTTTGCGGTCCTGCTTGTTGATGCTGCGATGGGCGGTTCGATGATTCGGCGGAGGCGAGGAGAGAATAGGCGATTGGGGCCGGTCTGCCAACCGAGCCGTGACGCGTCCCGAAGTTCGCGTGGAGCCGGTCGTGAACGGCTGCTCGCCGATGGAGACCCCGCCACCCAATCCGTGAGCACCCTCGGCGCGGGGTCTGTCAGGCCTGTGTGTTGGCGTCGCGCGTTCGATGGCGCATCGGCTCTGAATTGAGTGTCGACTCGGTGGGGTTGGGTTGGATCGTGGTGGTCATCTCTGCACCGGTGCGGGTGATGATTTTGACCGCGACCGTGTTACCAGGGGCGGGCGGGGGGAACGGCTGGGAGCGGAGTCCGGTGAGCGCCCGCTCGGCGTCGGGATCGAGATCGTTGCCCAGCGTCTTGAGGAGATCTGCGAGGTCGCTGCGGCGCTTCGCGCCCGGCAGGTAGACGAGCCGCGGGAAGAAACTGGACCGGTCGTGGTCGGTGTCGATCATCCAGCAGTCGACGTCGCTGCCGTAGGAGGGCTCGACACGTCCAGTGGTCGGGTTGTAGGTGTCGTAACCTCGGAGTTCGACGATGAGATTGCCGTCGAGGCCCGGCTCGAGGGTGACATCGGGCTCGCCGAGCATGGTGAGCGCCCCCGCGTCGGACTGCCGGGCCAGTTCGGGGATTTGCAGGTCGCGCGGGGCAACAACCTTGTGGATCTGGACCAGTCCGGCGCTGGTCGGGACGTCCGGGTCATAGGCGTAGGCGACGACGACGAGGTCCTCGATGTCGGATCGGTTGCGTCGGGCCTCGGTGGCGGCTTGCGTCGCTTGCTGGCCGGTGATGGTCACGTCCGGTGCGCCGAGCATGACGGCCACGGTGACCTCGGTGTCTCGACCCGGAATCTGACACCGCGCCTCTTGAGTGGCGAGAATGCCTTCGGGCCACGCCTCGAGTTCGACGACCTGCAGTCTGGGGTAGCCCTCGGTGTCGGAGATCGGGTTCGCCGTGAGGGCTTCGAGCAGCGTGGCGGCTTCGTCACCGACTGCAGCACCGATCCGGTCGCTGGGAGCGTTGGGATCGCCGAACGGCAGGTAGGTATACGGAGAGGACGACTCGATCGTGAACGGCCCGGTGAGTCGCCTGCGCTTCCTGTCCATCGCTGGCTGGTCGACGAGGAGGATCGTGTTCTCCGAGTCATGCACGGTGCCGTAGGCGAGCGTCGCGGCGCTGGTTCGCTGAATGACCTCGGTCTCGAAGCCGGCGGAAGGGTCGCTCCCTCCGTCGAGCGTCGACCACCATGGGTAGATCCGAGTAATCAGGTGCCGTCGCGCGATGGCGATCGCAACGCGGCTGGAATCGATTGTGATCCAGCGGCGTCCCCACCGTTCGCATACTTCGGCAGTGACACCTGAGCCACATGTCGGATCAAGCACAAGGTCGCCCGGATCCGTGGTCATGTTGATGCAGCGTTCGATGACGCTGGTGGCGGTCTGTACTACGTAACGCTTGTCTGAGAGCGACATCTGCTGCTGCCAGACATTGTTTATCTTCCGACCTGGAATCTCGTCCTCGAACTGCTTCCACCGCAGAGTCGCGTCGGACCCTGCCGCATCGAGTCGACCCAGTTCGGCCAACCGGTCGAGTCCGTCCATGGAGACTTGCCACTGCCAGCCCGAGTGGCACGGCCACACCTGTCCCTGCCAGCGATACGGTTCGGACCGTCCCGTCGTAGATGTTCCCTGCGAGGCGAGAAATGTTCGCTTGTAGAGACGAGCGTCGGGAGGGAGATGCTTGTCGGGGTTGGATCGCTGCTCAGGCGTCAACTTGTGCGTGCTACCGTCGGACAGTTCATACATCACGTAGCTACTGAAGTGTTCGATAATCTCTTTGCGGGACAGCTTCTCGTACAGTTGGCGATACTTGAGTTGCTGCTTGTCCTTCGCATACCAGAGTAGGTACGAGGCAACTTCTGGCAACGTGGCCGATGATGACGCCGACGTTGGTTTCCATGTGATGGTGGCCACTCGATTGTCAGCGCCGAAAACCTCGTCACAGAGAACAGCGAGCCGGTGCACGTTCTTGTCCCCGATCTGAAGGAAGAGCGAACCCGAGTTGGTGAGCAGCTCCCGAGCGAGGACGAGACGCTCGTGGACCGTGTCGAGATAGGAGTCGATGCCGTTGCGATAGGTGTCACGAAATGCACGTAGCGGTGACGCGTCGCCGACAGGTACGCCGGTGATGTCGTCCTTGGTCTCCATGCGATCGGTGCCGGTCATGAAGTTGGATTTGAATCCCATTCCATAGGGAGGATCGAAGTAGATCATCTGAACACGTCCACCCAACCCATCGCGGACGATCAGAGATTGCATGACCTCGGAGCTGTCGCCGTGGATGAGCCGGTTCTGCCAGTGGCCGGCGTGTTCGTAGAACTCCCAGGACTTGGCGTCCGGCGGCAGGCCATTGAAGTCGTCGAGGAGACTCAACGGCACGGTCGCATCAGAGCGCCGCAGCTGCTCGATCATCGTCAGCGGGTTGATCTTCTCCCGCGTGTACAGCGGCGTACCGGCAAAGTTGTGCGCGTCGTCCGTGCTGTCGCCGGCAAGCCTGCTGCTGCGCCCTTGGCGGTCCCAAGCGAGCACTGGCGTCGCGATCTCACGGCGGTCGACGGTGAACGGCGCTGGAGCCCGTTGCTCGTCCGACAGCAGGGGAGCCGTCTCCGCGGTCGGCTGGTTCGGGCGACGAGCCGACGTGTGATGGTACGAGGCAGGCGGGCGCGCGTTCATGCATTCCTCCGCTCAGTTGCTGCCAATGGCCGTGCGTACGGCATTGTTGAGGTCGTGGGCGATGGTCTGGCGATCGCGGAGCACGAGGTATGACCAGCGACGTAGGCCATCGGGCAGTGCGTCGGTTCCGGCGACGGCCGGTATCCAGTGCTGCCTTGTCCAGTGCTCCGTGGTCTCTGCCTTCCGGTCAGTGACGCCCTTGACCTCGACAATGAGACTTGTCCCATCTCGCAGTTGGGCGACGAAGTCGGGCTCGTAGCGGCGCCAGACGCCGTCCATGTGGTACGGGATCGCCCAACCCAACTGGAAGTTGCGTGCCCAGCACACCACATCGTCGTGCCGATCCAGTTGCCGGGCAGCGCGCAACTCGAATTCCGAGTGGCAGGCGGCGTGGGACAGCTCAGACCGCTCGGTCTCCGTCACGTGCTGGAGAGTCGTCAAGAAGTCGACACGGGACGTGTCCATCAGGAGAGGATGGGCGAGTCGGGCGAGTCGGCCGCCGGCAATCGTGCCGAGGTTGCAGGCGCGAAGGATGTGGCCGATGACGTCCTCGATACGATCCCCTATGAGCAGTTCGTAGTAGTCGTTGCAGTTCACCGTAGGATGCGACGCCCAGTCGGCGACAGCCCGGAACGCCGAAGCGAACAGGGTCATCCGCCCCTTTCCGTGCATGGCACCACGAGTCTCGCTGCTGCCAGCGCCGTCGCCGCCACTCCCAGGGACTGTGAGGTGTTCGACGATCCGCGAGGCGAGTTCGGCGCGAGCCGTACGTTGCCGTTGCCCGTCGTACCTGGCCAAGATGCTCTCTTTGCCGGCGACGGGTGCGAGCGCAGCCATTGTCGCGGTGGTCGAGGGCGGCGGTCGCCACGGTGCGACACGGTCGGGATCGACGGCAAATCGGGCTTGCTCGGCCACGGTCAGATACTCGACGACTGAAGGCCACACGACCTGGAGGCTTGACCGTCCGTCCACGGTGTGGACGTGCGTTCGCGGCTTCGGCAGCGCTGGCGCGGTGTTGGGCTCTGAGACCGCAGGCATGAATTCGAACGGAATGCCCACCACGTCGGCGTACTCGGCGACCAGGCGTCGTCGTCCGTCCGGATCGGGCTCGCGGAAGTCGTCGTAGGCCGTTCGTCGCAGCGCCCGACCGGTTACCTGCTCGCACAGTAGTTGCGTGCCGAATGCCCGGAAGCCCACGACATGGGTCACCGTGCGGGCGTCCCAGCCCTCGGTCAACATGCTGACCGAGACGACGCAGCGCACCTGCGCACCGGACCTGCCCTGCTTGCCGACCGTGTTGAGCATGTTACGTACCGCCTGCTCCGCCTCTTTCAGCGGGACGCCCGAGAGCTGGGCGATGCGGCGCTTGAGAGTGGGGGGGGATGGCGTCGGCCTCAGCCACTTTGGAGTGGACGATGAGCGTGCGGGGTGTCTCCGACCATTCTCCGTGCTGGTCAACGTTGGACAGGAGATCGAACACGCCACGCCGGATCGTGCCGTCGCCGTTCTCGGACCCGGCGATGTGGTGGTAGATGGCCTCGGCGTTGCGGATGTTGTTGGCAACGATGATTATCACCGGCGGAGTCGGCTGACCACCTTCCTCCCAGACATTGAAGGTGCGGGCGTAGTCGTGGTAGACGGCGTTGAGGGCGCCGTCGAGTTGCTCGGGAAGACGCTCGGCAATCCCGTCGCTGCTGTCGCGCCACGAAGAGAGGTTGGTCGGTGACGTGTGCGCGTACAGCCGTCGCCACGCCGTCTCGTCACGGGTGCTGTCGTCGTCGATCGGTACCCGCGGGACTTTTACGAGCCCGGATTCGATGGCCTCCATGAGACCGAAGTCAGATGTGATCCACTGGAACTGGTCGGGTTCAGCCTTCGATGCGGTGTCAATCCACAGCGGTGTCGCTGAGAAATCGAAGACGGTGGACTCTTGGCCGAGTTCGGAAACCCGTCCCAAGGTTCCGAGGTCTCGCAGGGTGCGGAGCGCATTGAACCAGACGGCAGCCCGCTCGTCCTCGTCCTTCTGCTCCCGGCTGGACTTCGCACGACTCGGCGGAAGATAGCAGTGGTGCGCCTCGTCGTTGATAACGCAGACATCACCGGGAGTCACTGTGTCGAGCAGGTCACCCACGACGCGGCGCACTGCCGCTGCCCAGTGCTCCCTGTCGTCGGCCGTGGCGGTCTTGCCGAGGAGCTTCCGAGCGGGCGCGGAGTCGAGAAGATCGCGCCGGACGAACGCCTGATAGTTGACGACGCGGACTCGAGCTCGATTCATTCGAGCCCGGAGATCGGCGGGCACGAGACCCATCTCGTCGTACACGTTCTCGGGATGCGAGGGCTCCAGCACAGCGAGGCGCTGGCGGACCGTGTGTCCGGGCGCGAACACGATGAACCGGGCGCAGTGCACGAGGTTGCGTCGGCGCGTCGTGCGTGCCGCGTTGAGTGCCTGCCAAGCCATGATCATGCCCATCACAGCGGTCTTGCCTGTGCCGGTCGCCATCTTGGCGCAGTAGCGAACGATGCCGTCGTTGTGCTCGCGGGACGCCGCCTCGAGTTCGCGGCGGAGGCGGTTTTGGCGTGTGGCGACCTCCCGGAGCCAGATAATCGTCTCGGCGGCTTCGCGTTGCGCGAAGAACAGGGGAATCCTCGGGCCTTCCGGATCCGCCCAGTGGTTCAGCAGGACCCGCGTCGTTGCTGTGACACCCGGGTAGCCGTCCCGGCGCCACGCGCTGACGGAGTCGCGGATGGCCCTCACGAGAGTATTCACCGGCCGATCGCCGACTTCCAGCAACTGCGGTACGACTGTCTTCCTGTCAGCGGGTGCGGTGCCCACGAAGGCGGGGTCCCGGCGTCTGTCAGCGGGTGCTCGACCTCGGATCGCCTGGCCTGCGGGGTCCAACTCCCAGTGCCGGTCCGGAGGATCGTACGGCGAGCACAGAACCGGATCGACAGCCGGATCCCAACTCATCAAGTCCGGGTCCGTCGCCATCGGGCCGCGAGAATACTGCACCGGCCCGGCTCCCTAAGAGCGGTGGGCGGCGATCCCCCCGTTCCTCGTTTGTGAGCGAAGCGCGGGCACCGCGATCCCGGCTCCTGCTGGGTTGGGCTTGGTGTCGTTCCGTCAGGTCACCGGCACGCCACTTGAGCGTCGTACCCGCGCAATGACGTCCCTCAGACGCAACGACTACAGTCGGTGGGTACTGGGGGCCGTCGAGAATCGTCCGACCACCAGGAGTATCGCCGGACACTGACGCCCGCTTGGGCGGGCTGGTAAGGGGGTTGCCATGTACCCGCCGTCGTTCGACTTGACGGTGGCCCGTTCCGTGGCCGAAGCCGTCGCAGCATTGGCCGAAGGGGGTGAGGACGCCCGCATCCTGGCCGGGGGCCAGAGCCTGATCCCGATGATCAAGCTCCGGTTCGCGGCGCCGTCACTCCTCGTGGACATCAACAACGTTGCGGGCCTCGACGTCCTGGAGCGGGCCGACGGCCACTTGCGGATCGGGGCGACGGTCCGTCACGCCGACATCGTGGCCTCGGACCTTCCCGGCGGCGCGGTTGCGTCGGCGGCTCCGTGGATCTCCGACCCGCTCGTGCGCAACAGGGGCACGCTCTGTGGGTCGGTGGCGCACTGCGACCCGGAGGGGGACTGGAACTCGGTTCTGCTGGCCACCGGGGCGACGGTCGTGGCGGCCGGCCCCGACGGCGAGCGGTCCATCGACATCGGCGACTTCGTTGTGGACTTCTTCTCCAACAGCCTCGCCGCCGGTGAGATGGTCACCGAGGTCCACGTACCGGTTCCGGCGGGCGCCTCCGGCGGGGCCTACATGAAGCTGGAGCGCAAAGTCGGCGACTACGCCACCGTCGGGGTGGCCACCCACCTCGAACTCGGCGGCGACGGGCGGATCAGCGCCGCCGGTGTCGCCCTGACGTCGGTGAATCCGGTGAACCGCAAGGCCATCGAGGCCGAGGCGCTGCTCGTTGGCGAGGCACCCGGCGCCGACCTGTTCGCGGCAGCCGCCGAGGCGGCCGCAGCTGCATCCGAGCCGCGCAGCGACGTGCGGGGCTCGGCCGAATGGAAACGCAACGTGGTGCGGGTCTACACCCGGCGAGGCCTCGAGCAGGCCCTGGCGCAGGCCCGCGGGGAAGGAGAGTAGGCATGGAGATCAGCGTCACCATCAACGGCGCCGCTCAGTCCAACGATGTGGAGCCGCGACAGTTGCTCGTGGACTACGTCCGGACGACGGTGGGCCTCACGGGCACGCACATCGGCTGCGACACTACGAGTTGCGGTGTCTGCACCGTCCTGCTGGACGGGGTGCCGGTGAAGGCATGCACCGTGCTGGCCGCCCAGGCCGACGGTCACGACGTCACCACCGTGGAGGGGCTCAAGGCCGACGGCCAACTGCACGCCGTGCAGAAGGCCTTCAAGGAGAATCACGGCCTGCAGTGCGGCTTCTGCACCCCGGCCATGATGCTCGTGGGCGCCGCGTTGCTCGACGAGAACGACGACCCCTCCGAGGACGAGATCCGCTGGGCCATCTCCGGCAACCTCTGCCGGTGCACGGGATACATGAACATCGTCAAGTCGATTCAGGCCGCAGCGGCCGAGAGGAGAGCGCAATGACGGCCACTCCGGAACTCTCCACCCCGCCGGAGATCGGCGGTATCGGACACAGTGTGCTCCGGCGCGAGGACGACAGGCTCATCGAAGGTCAGGGCGACTTCCTCGACGACATGGTCCTGCCGGGGATGCTGCACATGGCCATCCACCGCTCCCCCGTGGCGCATGCCCGCATCCGCGGCATCGACGCCGCGGCGGCGTCGGCCACAGACGGCGTCGTGGCGGTGGTCACCGGCGAGCTGATGGCTGCCCACAACCTGGCCTGGATGCCCACCCTGTCGGGCGACACCCAGGCGGTGCTCGCCACCGACAAGGTGCGCTACCAGGGCCAGGAGGTGGCGGCGGTGATCGCCACCGACCCGTACATCGCCGCCGATGCGGCCAGCCTCATCGAGGTGGACTACGAGATGCTGCCGGCCGTGACCGGCCCCCAGCAGTCGCTGTCCGCCGACGCCCCGCTGATCCGCGACGAGAAGGAGGGCCAGACCGACAACCTGGTCTACACCTGGGAGAGCGGTGACGCCGAGGCCACCGACGCGGCCTTCGCGAGCGCCGCCAAGGTGGTCTCGTTGGAGACGTTCTACCCGCGTTCGCATCCGGCGCCGCTGGAGACCTGCGGCATCGTGGCCGACGTCAATTCGGTGACCGGCCAGGCCACCCTCTACCTGACGTCGCAGGCGCCCCATGCCCATCGCACGCTGTTTGCCATCGTGGCGGGGCTTCCCGAGCAGAACATCCGCATCATCTCGCCGGACATCGGCGGGGGCTTCGGCAACAAGGTGCCCATCTATCCCGGGTACGTGGTCGCCACTGCGGCATCGCTGCTGCTGGGCACGCCGGTGAAGTGGATCGAGTCGCGCAGCGACAACCTGATCTCCACGGGGTTCGGCCGCGACTACCACATGCGTGGCGAGCTGGCGCTCGACGACGACGGGCGCATCCTGGCGCTGCGGGCCGACGTGCTCTCCGATCAGGGAGCGTTCTACTCCGACGCCCAGCCCACCCAGTTCCGGGCCGGCCTGTTCCACGTCGTGACCGGGTCGTACGACTTCCCGGCCGCGCACGTGACGTGCAAGGGGGCGTTCACCAACAAGGCGCCCGGCGGCGTGGCGTATCGATGCTCGTTCCGCATCACCGAGGCCTCGTATCTCATCGAGCGTCTCGTGCAGAACGCGGCCTACGAGATCGGCATGGACCCCGCCGAGTTCCGGTTGCTGAACTTCATCCGTGAGGATCAGTTCCCGTACACCACGCCCACCGGCTTCGTGTACGACTCCGGCGACTACCACACCGCCATGCGCAAGGCCATGGACGAGGTTGGCTACACGGAGTTGCGAGCCGAGCAGGCGGCTGCCCGTGAGGAGGGCCGGCTCATCGGCATCGGTGTGGCCCACTTCACCGAGGCCGTGGGCGCCGGACCGTCGCGTACCTACGACATCGCCGGGTTGAAGATGTTCGACTCGGCGGAGTTGCGGGTACACCCCACCGGCAAGGCCATCCTGAAGCTCGGCGTGAAGACCCAGGGTCAGGGCCACGAGACCACGTTCGCCCAGATCGTGGCCAGCGAGTTGGGCATCCCCGTGACCGACATCAAGGTCGTGGAAGGCGACACCGACAACACGCCCTACGGCCTGGGCACCTACGCCTCGCGTTCCACGCCCACCAGCGGCGCGGCCACCTCGATGGTGTCACGCAAGCTGGCCGACAAGGGGCGCAAGATCGCCGCGCACCTGCTGGAGGCCGCCGAGGCCGACATCGACCTGGCGGCCGGCGTGTTCTCGGTACGGGGCACCCCAGAGCGTTCGGTCACCATCCAGGACGTGGCGTTCGCCGCCTACACCAACATGCCCGAGGGCCTTGAACACGGCCTCGAGGGCAGCCACTACTACGACCCGCCGAACCTCACGTTCCCCTACGGCAGCTACATCGTGGTCGTCGAGGTGGACCCCGAGACCGGTGTCTGGAAGGTGGACCGCATGGTGGCGCTGGACGACTGCGGCGTGCGGATCAACCCCATGATCGTGGAGGGCCAGATCCACGGCGGCCTCACCGAAGGGTTTGCCAAGAGTTCCATGCAGTGGATCACCTTCGACGACGACGGCAACTGCATCGGGTCCAACTTCATGGACTACCTGGTGCCGACGGCCTGGGAGACCCCGCGGTTCGAGCTGCTGGAGACCTGCGTGCCCTCGCCGCACCACCCCATCGGGGCCAAGGGTGTGGGCGAGTCGGCCACCGTGGGCTCCCCGGCGGCGTACGTGAACGCGGTCATCGACGCCCTCGCCCACCTCGGCGTGCGCAACATCGACATGCCGGTGCTGCCCGACCGGGTCTGGGACGCCATCCAATCGGCGGAGGCGTCGTCGGACGACTCGGGGTCCGGCGGGCTCCTGGGGCGGGCCTCGGGCCTCTTCCGACGCCGGTCCTGACGCCGTCGAGTCGAACAGGTTGTCCGGCGGGGTCGCCGGTGCCCGCAGGCGCCGCGTCCGGCGAAATCGCGCCGGCGCCGTCCCCCGGCGTCCCCGCCTCTGTTGTCGGTGGTCGGGCCTCTCCACACCGTCGTTCCGATCCCCTCACCAGTCATCCCGGCGAAGGCCGGGATCCATTGCTCGGCGACACTGATCAGGCTGCGTAGAGAGGTGTGCCGGTGACTCTCTCCGAGCTGCAGGAGGCGGTGGCCCTTGCCGAGGCTCGGGTGCCGTTCGTGCTGGCGACCGTGGTTTGGCGGCGGGGACCTTCGTCGGGTCAGCAGGGGTCGAAGGCGGTGATCCTGGCCGACGGCACCGTGCGGGGCTGGCTGGGTGGGGCGTGCGCCGAGCCGACCGTGGTGGTGCAGGCGCGGGAGGCGTTGCTGGACGGTGAGCCGCGGCTGTTGCTGCTCGGTGATGTGGAGGATCCCGCCGGCGCCACGGAGGCGGGGGGTGCAGATGCTCCCGCTGCCCACCATGACGGCTGCGGTTCCGGTAGCGGCGAAGCCATCGGCCTTGACATCGGAGCGGGCGAGGGTTCCGGCAGCGGCGAGGCGGCGCGGGGTCATTCCGCTGCGGCCAGTGGTACGTACTCGGTGCCGATGGCGTGTGAGAATGACGGTGCCCTGGAGGTGTACTTGGAGCCCGTCCCGCCCCGCCCGCAGCTTGTCGTCATCGGCCGCTCGCCTGCCGTGGGCACGCTGGCGCTCATGGGACGGGCCTTGGAGTGGGACGTGGCCGTGATCGACGACGGCGGGTCACCCGACGAGCACCCGCTGCCCGAGTTGGTGCGCACCACGCTCGACCTCTCGGGGCTGGGCGTGGGTGTGGGCTCGGCGATCGTGGTTGCCACCCAGGGTCACTACGACGATCTGGCCCTGATGGCGGCCCTGGCCACCGACGCCGCCTACGTGGGGCTGGTGGCGGCGCACAAGCGGGCCGATGCCGTGGGCGAGAACCTGCGGGGGCGTGGCGTCTCCGAGGAGGATCTGGCCCGCATCCAGGCACCCGCCGGGCTCGATCTGGGACGCCTCGGTAACCGTGAGCTGGCGGTGGCGATCATGGCCGACCTCGTGGCCCGTCGCGCCTCGGGTGAGCTTTCCCGCTGGGGGGCGGTGCCCGAGGCTCCCGTGACGGCGACGGACCCGGTGTGCAACATGACCGTCCTTATCGCGGACGCCAAGTACCACTCCACGCACGACGGCATCGACTACTGGTTCTGCGCGCCCGGCTGCAAGAAGGCCTTCGACACCGACCCGGCGGCTTTCCTGTGAGCCGGCAGGGCTGTGAGCCGGCAGGGCTGTGAGCCGGATCGGCATCAGCGCCCGGCTGTCGACGTCGACTCGGTGACCCGCCTGTGAGTCCTACTCGGCCGCTTCGCTGGGGTTTGATCGGCGCCAGCGACATCGCCGCGCGCTGGGTTCTCCCGGCGATCCGCAACGGCGGCGACTCCGTCGAGTTCGTCTACAGCTCCACGGCGTCCTGGGCGGAGGAGTACGCGGCCGCTCATGGGATCGCCCATTCGACCGACGACTTCACCCGAGCCTGCGAGTGGCCGGGGATCGACGCCGTCTTCGTCTCCGGCACCAACGAGCGCCACGCCCCCCAGACCATCGCCGCGGCTGCGGCCGGCAAGCACGTGCTGTGTGAGAAGCCGATGGCGCTGACGGTCGCCGATGGCCGCCAGATGGTCGACGCCGCTGAGCGTCACGGCGTCGTGCTCGCGATCAACCATCATCTCCCCGGCGCCGATACGCACCGCACGATCCAGCGGCTCGTCTCGTCGGGTTCGGTTGGCACGCCGCTGGCGATGCGCATCGGCTTCGCCATCATGGTCTCCGAGCGGTACCGCGGCTGGCGGGTGGACGACCCGATCGGCGGCGGCGCCATCCTCGACCTCACCACCCACAGCATCTCGGTGGCGCAGGCCATCCTGGGCACGCCCGCCACGGAGGCCTCGGCCATTGCGGTCCGTCAAGGGCCATGGTCCACTCCGGGCGACGGCGGCCCGCTGGATGCGGTCATGGCCACGCTGCGCTTCGGCGAGGTTCCGGTGCAGACCCACGACGCCTATACCGTCGCCCACTGCCCGACCAGCGTGGAGGTCATCGGCACCGAGTCCTCCGTGCGGGGCGTTGGCACTCTCGCCCAGGACCCCGTCGGCACGCTCTGGCGCACCGCCAACGGCGAGACCACCGAGATCGACGTCCCCGACCGCCGGAATCTCTACGAGATCGTCGTCGACGGCTTCCGCTCGGCCATCGCCGGCACCGGCCGCCCCACCGTCACCGCCACCGAAGGCCTATCCGCCCTAGCCGGAGCCCTCGCCGTAGCCGAAGCCGCCACGACCGGCCAAACCGTCCCGGTCGCCGATCTCGACTGAGCCGGCGCGGCGGGATGCCTAACCGGCTAGGTGTGGACGATGAATGCCTCGCGCCGATCGGTCCCGAAGCGATAGATCGAGAAGTCTCTATCGAAGGCGATGGCTGCGTGCACGCCGAGGCGCTGCATGACCGACCAACTTGTGCGATCGACGATTGAGAACGTCTGGTCGGCGAATGCCTCGTGGATCTGGGCCGCCACCTCTAGATCGGCCAGCGTCACCGATTCGACTCGGGCCACTCCCGTACGGATCCGATCGATCAGCGCTTCGGCGACATGGGTGCCGAGCCGGCTCGAGGCCAGGAACCACGTCTCGACGAGCACGTGATCGCTCGTCAGCAACTCGCCCGAGAACTCATGCAGGCGCGCTGAAGCCCGGGAATGGCTGGTGTCGTCGGCGTCAGCAGCGGCGTACCAGGCCGAAGTGTCGACGAAGACGGTCACCGGCTGCGGGCGTGTTCGGCAACCGCTGCCGCAACTGCGCTCTTGCCCTCGAAGGCGATGTCGCTACCGCCCGATCGACCGATGCCGATGATGGCCGCAGGGTCGGCATGCGTCTCGACCGAACCAAGATCCCGCTCGACGAGTCGGCGAATGTACTCGGCCATGGAGATCCCGAGAGTCGCAGCCTTCTGCTTCACCATGGCGTGCTGCTCCGGCTCGAGCGCGATCTGTGTACGCATGACGCTACATCATAACAGCATACACCGCATCGGCGAGCGGTCGAATCGCATCGATGCGCCAGTATCCGGAGATGAGTGAACATGAAGATAATATATAGATATATACGGTATTAGCGCCGCAATCCGCTCTTCGACGTCGGATAATCTTGCATCGACAGTGATGAGTTCGTCAGGAGAGCCAGGTGCTACGCCCGCACTACGGGCCAGAAGTTCCGTTTCGAGCCGGATCGCGGCAAGGGGAGTCACGCGCCGCTCCATATCGGCGTCCGGTCCACCACAGTTCGCCGGGGTGAGTTGTCCAAGGGCGTCCTGGCTGCGATGCTCCGCCAACTGGATATCGACAGGACTGAGTTCTGAACGATGATCTACTCATACGCCTGTGAACTTGCCCGCGAGGATGACGGGCAACTGGTGGTCACGTTCTCCGACGTCCCGGAAGCCATCACCGGCGGGGCGGCTCGATTCGTGGCCCTGAATATGGCGGCTGACGCGCTCGCCACTGCCTTGGCCGGGTACGTGCACCAGAAGCGGGACATCCCACCTCCCAGTGCCGCCGCCGACGGTCAGGAACTTGTCGCCGTGCCGTCCGTCGTGGCCGCCAAGCTCGCCCTCTATTCGGCCATGCGAGCCCAGCGCATCACCAAGGTCGAACTCGCCCGCAGGCTGGGTGTCAGCGAGTCCGCCGTCCGGAAGCTGACCAATCCCGATCACCGCTCCCACATCGGCCAAGTCCAAAAGGCACTCCAAGCCGTCGGGCGTAGTCTGGCCGTCGAGGTCACGCCCGCCTGAGCGGGCAGATCCTCCCTGGCTCGTCGCCGCCTACTAGGGCTGACGAGTGGAGTCGTCAACGATCAGCGAGAGTCGCGTTCGGCCCGCACAGCCGCTACCGCCGCGCCCCGGTCAATGTTGCCGCCCGTCCTTCCTCCAGCCCGTTTCAGGGCGTCGTCTGACGCTTGGAAGCCGGCCCCGAGCGTCTCGGCCAGCTTGTGTAGACGGCGTTGGGCAACCTCGATGCTGGTGGCCGGGATGTACTTCTGGAGGCCCTCGCCATGGCTGGATGCGATCTCAATTGGTGCCGACGGGTCTGCTGGCGGCTTCGGCGGAGCGGCCGTGGAAAGTCGCAACATCTCCGTCGCCGACATCCACTGAACCCCCGTGGCCGGTTTGGCGAACCCGGATTCCTGCCCGACCCATACGATGGGATGCCTACCGGAGCGAACCCGGTTCTCACAATTGAGGTATATTTGGACTATGCGTTCTTCGAATTCGTTGCGCGTGCTGCCACTTCTGGCGGATGTTTTTCGTACCGGGGACTTCGCCGTTGCTGCGGGGGTGGCCGCCTCGTCGGCGTCGCGGGCTCTCGGGCGGGCCGAGGTGGCCGGTCTGGTGATCCGTGTGGGGAACGGTACGTGGGTGCGCTGCGACGATCCGGCGCCGGTGGACTGGAGGCGGTACCCGCCCGAGGCGGCCCGCGCTCTCTGGTCACCGCTGCTGGAGCGGGTCCTCGACGCTCTCTACGGCGACGGGCTGCGGCGCATCGGTTACCTGTCGGGTCTGGCGGCTGCCGGTGAGCCGATGACCGTGCGTCCCATCGTCGCCGCCGACCGTCACCTCGGGGGGCGCCAGGCGCGCCGTCTGCCGTTCCGCCACGTCCGCGAGACCGTCGGCTGCGGGCGTCCCGGTATCACCGCGCACGCCGTCCGGATCACCGAGCGGACGTGGCTGTCCGATCCACACCGGGCGCTGCTGGAGTGCGCCCAATTCCCGGTTCGCGCCGGCAATCCCGAGCAGCACATCGCCGCTGTCGTAACCCTCCCGCCCGAACTGTGCCCGGCGGACCCCGCGCGGGTCGCCGCCATCGCCGGGGAGTGGGGCTGGTACGCGGGTCTGCGCCGTATCGCTTCCATCGCCGAGGGCATGGCCGGCTGCGATCAGGCCGAGCAGGTCGGCGTCCCCGCCCACGAGTGGGTGCAACTCGCACCCGCCGCCCGCCACGGCGACAAGTGGATACGTCTGAACCCGCTCGGCAGCCGGACCCCGCCACCGGGGTCCGCCTACAACGACCTAGCCCGCAAGGTCCGCTGGCAGACGAGCCCCGCCGGCCTCGCTGATCTCATCCTCAACTGACCCCGACCGCCCGACCAACATGCCCACCAACGACTTCCTGGCCGAACGCGACAGGGTCATCCACCACGCCCTCGCTGCCGTCGCCCACTTGAACGACCGGTCAGTGGTCCTCAAGGGCGGGACCAGGCTGCGCGCCTACTGGAAGCCGTACCGGTACTCCGAGGATCTCGACTTCGACCACGTCACTGCCGGCGCCGACGGTGCCCACAGGTTCTGGCCGCTCATCGAGCGCATCCTTCCGGCTGCCGCCTCCTCTGCGTCGATCCGGCTCGAACCGCAGGTCCGCACCCGCGGTCGGCGGGCCATTCTGTGGGACAACGGCAGAGGGCTCTCCGGGGCGATCAAGGTGGACCACCGCCACTACTACCCGGTTGATGCGTACTGGGCCGAGACCGAGGCCGGATCGCTCCTGGGCAACCATCCCGACCTGCCGGCCTGTCCCCCGATGAGGATCCGCACTCTGGAGCAGGTCACGGCCGACAAGTTTCGCTGCCTCTCGTCGTGGCGACGGGCGAAGTCGCGCGACTTCTACGACCTCGACCAACTCCTCTCGTCGGGGGAGGTCGACCTGGACAGGGCGATGGCCAACTATCTGGCCGACTGGTCCGATCCGGAGAACCGCCTTGACCGGAACCGGGCCATCGCTCCCGACGAGATCACAACAGCCGCCCTCAGCAGCCTGGTCGAGATGGATCGGGACTGGCGCGACTCCGTCATGAGGGGACTGTTCCCCGGTCAGGATCTCGACGGGTTCGAGGACATGTTGCTGCGGGTGGCCGAACGCGTTGAAACGCTCATCGCCCGGGCACCTGGGGCGTTGCCCCCGCCGTAGTCGTGGGAAAGCGTCTCGCCGATCGACTCCGATGTTTTCCGCGACCCGCTCGCCACCGTCAGCACCGGAACGAATCCGTAGCCGTCGTCCGACGAACTGCCCGGCCATGGTGGTCCGGGCGGGGCCGCCGGAGCCGTGTCCGGCTCTCGCCTCTGTAATCGATCCGGCCCCGGCCCCGGTGTCTCAGGCCTCCAGGCGGGTTCGGGCGGAGGCGCTTCTTTCGAGGAGGTAGTCGGGGACCATGGCGCGGAGGCGGGCGTTGGGGCTGTCGTCGGCGGCGTTGTCGGCGGCTGCGGTCTCGCCGTCTGCTGCTTGGCCGGAGGCTGCTGCTGCGGCTGCCGCGGCTGCGGCGGCCTCCTGCTCGGCTCGGGCGGCCAGGAAGTGGTCCCAGTCGTCCGGGCGCACCAACTGGTGGCTGTCGAGGGACCCCATCTGGACGCCGTTCTCGAAGAAGACCCAGTAGCGCTTCCACGTGAAGCCGGCGACGGTCTTCACCTTGCCCGAACTGCGGGCGGGGACGCCCGGCAGATCCTCGGTCGCCAGCACGACCTCGTTGCGTGTGAACGGCCGGTCCAGCGTGTTCGTGTTGCGTCGCAGGCCCATGGTTCTTGTCGGCTCCGTGGGGTGTGGCGGGATCGGTCCATACCGTAACGTGCAGGCATCGATCCGCCGCGCTGACGCGCGGGACGGACTCGGCCGTCGCCGGCCGCAACATCCCGCTTCGAAGCAGGCCTCGCGCTGCCCAAAGGAGAGGAGCCGCCCATGGCGTGGAGACCCGATGCGCTGCCCTCGGCAGTGGAGTTGTTCATGGCCGAGCGGCATTTGGCGACACTCAGTGTCCCGCGCCCCGACGGCGCGCCGCACGTGACGCCGGTGGGGTTCACCTGGGACGGCGAGGTCGGTCTCGCCAGGGTCATCACGTTCGCGGGGGCGCGCAAGGTGCGCCTGCTGGAGGCCGCCGGCCCCGTCGAGGTAACGCTGTGCCAGGTGGACGGCGGGCGCTGGCTGGCGCTGGAGGGCACAGCCGTCGTAACCGCCGACCCCTCACGCTGTGCCGAGGGCCTCAGCCGCTACGCCCGGCGCTACCGCCCGCCGAGCGACCGTGGAGCGGACCGCCGGGTGATCGAGATCGAGGTTACGCGCATCACGGGGCGAGCCTGAGCGCGCCGGAGGCGGCGGGCGAGGCGAGGCAGGCTCGAGCCATGGAGCGGATCGGCCGGAGTGGCGAGCGGGAGCTCGTGCGCTCGTGGGGTAGCGAGATCGATGACGGCACGCTGCGGCAGGCGCTGACCTCAGCGCGCTGCGAGGCCGTCTCCGGCCCGGTGGCGCTCATGCCCGACGCGCACGTGGGGATCGGGGCGACGGTCGGGTCGGTCATCCCGACCGAGGGTGCGATCATCCCCGCGGCGGTCGGTGTGGACCTGGGCTGCGGCATGATCGCCGTGCGCACCGCCCTGGTGGCGAGCGACCTGCCCGACAGCCTCGACACCCTGCTCGCCGACGTGGAGCAGGCCATTCCAGCCGGATTCGCGTCGCACCCGCGGACCACCAAGGCCGGCCGGCGCTGGCTTGCGGCCGACCCGCTGCCGCACCCCGAGGGGCTCGGCCGCAAGGACCTCGCCAAGGTTGGCCCGCAACTCGGCACCCTCGGCGGCGGCAACCACTTCGTGGAGGTCAGCCTCGACGAGGCCGATCGGGTTTGGTGCGTGCTGCACTCGGGCAGCCGCGGCATCGGCAACCGGCTGGCCACAGGGCACATCGCAGGCGCCCGCCAACTGTGCGCCGATCTGCAGAGGGCGTTGGAGGACCGCGACCTGGCCTACTTCCTCCAGGGCGACGAGCAGTTCGAGCGCTACGTGACCCACATGCTGTGGGCCCAGCGCTACGCCTTCGCCAACCGCGAGATCATGATGGACGCTCTGCTGGCGGCGGCGGGTCGGGCCGCCGGCCGGCAGGCCGTCGAGCATGAACGCATCAACTGCCACCACAACTACGCGGCCCGCGAGACGCACGAGGGGCGGTCGATGTGGATCACCCGCAAGGGGGCCATCCGGGCCAGGGTCGGCGACCGCGGCGTGATCCCCGGCTCGATGGGGGCCGATACCTACGTCGTGACGGGCCTGGGCCGCCCGGACTCCTACGAGTCAGCGGCCCACGGCGCCGGACGCCGCATGAGCCGCCGGCGGGCCAAGCGCGAGCTGTCGATCGGCGACTTCCGGAAGGCCATGGCCGGGCGCACGTGGCAGTACGACCGCGCCCAGCGGCTGGTGGACGAGTCACCGATGGCCTACAAGGACATCGCTGCCGTGATGGCCGATCAGGCCGACCTGGTGCGGGTCGACCACGTCCTGCGGGCGGTCATGAACTACAAGGGGTGTTGAGATGGCTGGCAGCGGCGCGTTCGAGGGCAAGGTGGCGGTCATCACGGGGTCGGCCAGCGGTCTCGGCCGTGGCATCGCCGACCGTTTCGGGGCTGCAGGTTGCAGCCTCGTCCTGGCCGACGTCGAGGAGCCGGCGCTCGCTCAGGCGACCGCTGAATTGAGCGCCGCCGGCGTCGAGGTCAGCGCTGTACTCACCGATGTGTCCGACGCCGCCGCGATGGATGCGCTCGGGGAGGCCGCCCTGGAGCGCCACGGTGGCGTGGACCTGCTCTTCAACAACGCCGGCGTGGCGATCGAGAAGCCCACCGCCTCGATGACCACGGAGGACTGGGCATGGATCCTGGGCGTGAACCTGTGGGGCGTTATCCACGGCCTGCGCGTATTCCTGCCACACATGCTCGCCCGCGACGCCGGCTGCATCATCAACACCGCCTCCTCGGCGGGACACGTCACCGTTCCCCGTCTCGCTGCCTACAACGCCTCGAAACACGCGGTCGTCGCCATCTCCGAGACCGTGCGCGCCGAATTGGCTCAGCAGGGCAGCGCCGTGAGCATCACCGCCTTCTGCCCCGGCATGGTCCGGACCAGGATCACTAGCTCCGGACGGAACCGCCCTGAGGAACTGCGCAACCCCGGCGAGCGCCTCCCGGAGAAGGACAACTTTGACGAGAGGAGGGCGTCCGGGCGCCAGGACGCTCTCGAGACCCGTTTCGGCCGCGCCAAGCAGCCCGCCGAAGCCGCGGCCATCCTCCTCGACGCCCTGCTGGAGGGACGCTTCTACGTCTGGACCGACGACATCTTCGTCGAGGGCCTGCGCCAGCGCCACGCCGAGATCCAGAACTCGTTCTGGACGAACGGCTAGCCGGCCCCGCGGGAGTCGGGGTCGAGAAGCCCCGGCGAGCTCAGACCAGGGCGGGGTCGCAGATGATCTCGACGAGGGCCGGTCCGGGGTGGGCCAGCGCCTCACCGATGGCGCCGTCCAGCTCGTTGCGGTCGGTGACCTGTGTGCCCTGCGCCCCGCACAGTTCGGCGAAGGCGGCGAAGGACGGGTTCACGAGCGACGTCTGCCAGACGCCGAACTGACCGGCCAACTGCTCCTTGGTGATCTTGCCCAGCTCGCCGTTGTTCAACAGCACGTGGGTGATGTCCATGCCGTACTTCACGGCGGTGGTCAGCTCCATGGCGTACTGACCGAAGCCACCGTCGCCGGTCACCGCCAGCACCGAGCGTTCGCCACCGACCGCCGCCCAGGCGCCCATGGCGGCCGGGAACCCGAAGCCGATCGACCCCAGGTAGCCCGACATCAGCACCGTCTGCCGCTGCACCTCGAAGTAGCGGCCGAAGGAGTACGTGTTGTTGCCCACATCCACGCAGACCACGGCGTCGGCGGGCGCCAGCCGTCCGAGCGAGTCGAAGATCGCCGCCGAGTTGACGCCCCGACCCCGGTCGTCGGCGACTCGGGAGGCCTTCTCGGCCCGCCACAGCGCCCAGCGCTCGGCCACCTCGGCGGCGACTGCGCTCGCCCTGGCCTCCGGGGCGGGGTCCAGTGCCGCCTGCAGCGCCTCGGCCGTCACGCCCACGTGGCCGAGCACGCCGATGTCCACCGGGTGGAAGCGCCCGAGGGCCATCGGGTCGAAGTCCACCTGCACGATGGGCTTGTAGGGGGCGATGCCGGTGTGGTTCGAGAACGATGCGCCGAAGGCCACGATCAGGTCGCTCTCGTTCATGAACCAGCTGGCGATGGGCGTGCCGCTGCGACCCAGCACGCCGCAACCCAGCGGGTGGTGATCGGAGATCTGCCCCTTGGCCTTGAACGTGGTCGCCACGGGGGCGGCGATCCTCTCGGCGAGGGCGACCACGGCGTCCATGTCGAAGCGGGCGCCGGCGCCGACGATGATCAGCGGCCGCCGAGCGGCGGCGATCCGTTCGACTGCCGCGGCCAGGACGTCAGCCGGGGGAGCCACCTCCCGCCGCGCCACCCGGCCGGCCGGACCCCCGGCGGCCGTAGCCTCGCCGGCGGGCAGCACCTGCACCTCGTCGGGCAGCACCAGGTGGCCCACGGCCCGCTCCACGACGGCGTTCTTGCAGGCCAGCGTCATGAGTTCGGCGTGGTTGCTGCCGGCGTGCACCGTCTGGCTGTACGTCGCCACGTCGGCAAAGGCGGCCTCGAGGTCGAGATCCTGGAACGCGCCCCGCCCGGCGACCGCCGAAGGCACCTGCCCGGTCACGGCCAGCACGGGAGCACGGTCCACCTTGGCGTCGTACAGGCCCGTCAGCAGGTTGACCGAGCCCGGCCCGGCGATGGCGAAGCAGGCCGCCGGGCGCCCGGTCAGCTTGCCATAGGCGCCGGCTGCGAACGACGCCGCCCCCTCGTGGCGGATGCCGAAGTAGCGCAGGTCGCCCCGCTGCTCGGCTCGGCGCATGGCCTCGGCGAAACCCAGATTGGAGTGGCCGACCATGCCGAAGACGGCGTCCACGCCCCAGTTGCACATGGTCTCGGTCAGCACGTCGCTGACGGTGCGAACCGGCGGCGGCAGCGGGGGAAGCTCCACGTAGACGCCGTCGGAGCGGACCTCGGTACCGAAGCACGGCGGGCGGTCGTCGAACGGCGGCGGGGGAGCGCCGGTCAGCGGGTCGTAGTCGTAGCCGTGCCAAGGGCAGCGCAGCCAGCCCTTCTCGATGGAACCCTCACCCAGCGGCCCTCCCTGGTGGGGGCAGCGATTGTCGAGCGCCCCGTAGCTCCCGTCGTGATGGCTGAGCGCCAAGGCGCGCCCCCCGGCCACCACCGTCTTGACCCGGCCTTCGGGCAGCTCGTCGAGCCCCGCCACCCTGTACCACGTCATTGCAGTCTCGTCGGTCATGTTTTCCCCCGTCAGATCACGAGCCGGCGCCGCGAAGCCCGAATCGGATTCAGATTCCGGTGCCGCTCTGATCCTAGAAGTGCGGAACTGTAGGATCCTCTCGTATGACGGCCGACAACCCGCCGGAGGATCCCGAGCGCGAGGCTCCGACCGGCGGCGAGGAGAGAGCCGGAGCCGCCAACGGCAGATCCGGCGGGCGCCGCCGCCAGTGGCGGACCGCGGCCATCGGGCTGGGTTCGGCAGTGGGTGTGGCCGGTATCGCCGTTCTGTCGGTGTTCATCTACTCGATCTTCGACGACGACACCGGCGGCTGGTCCACCTACGACTACTCGATCGGCGACGACGACAGTGGCGGCTGGTTCGGCTACGCACCGCTCCCCCTCGACGAGGATCGCGGATTCGATCGTGACGACCAGCGTCGTGATGGTCGTGACCGCCCGGTCGAAGTCCCTCACCACGACGAGGGCGCCGGGGACAACGGTCGTCCCGGCGACAGCGCCGGCCACCCCGACGGCACCGGTGGCGACAAGGCCGACGGCTACGAGGACGCTGCCGCGGTCGCCGCATCGAAGGGTTGTGTCGAGATCAAGAACCTCGGTCGCCAGGTGTTGCTGCTGTGCGACCGGGCCTTTGCCGGCGGCAAGGGTGTCGAGGGGTGGTGGAAGGGCTACGGGGAACCACCCGGCCGGGACGCCCTCGACGGCGGCCGGCCCCCTGCCTGGGGCGCCGAACCGAGATCGCGGTGGCGGGGGCCGCGCTGGTGGCCGCCCGACGACGGCCCCCCCAACCCGCGGGAGTTCCTCGGCGGGTTTGCATTCGAGGACGGATACCCCGAGGGCGACGCGGGCCCCTCGAAGTTCCTGGAGGGTTGGCCGGCCGGACCCGAGATGCCGTTCGGTGTGCCCGGGGAGGATTTCGAGTTCGGCTTCGACTTCGAGGCTCTCATCGAGTTGCTTCCCTACCTGCTGGGCGGGGAGATGTTCGAGGAGTTCCTCGGATCGATTCTCGAGGGTCAGCTGGACGGGTTCGAGGGTCTCCCCGAGGGGGACTTCGACTTCGACGCCCCCGATGAGCTGGATCCGGGCGAGTTGCTCGAGGGGTTGGACGTCGAACTCCTCGGCTTGATTCTCGAGGGTCTGTTGGCGGCACTCGAGGAATCCCCCGGAGCGGACGTGGACCTCGACCCCGAGGGCTTCGGGGACACGGCTCCGGACGTGCTGAGCGAGGAGTGGTTCGAGGAGTTGTTCGGATCACTCCTCGAGGACTCCGACGTCGAGGCCTGATCCCCGAGGCTCCGAATCGGCTGCCGGGCGCGGAGCCGACTGTTGCCTGAACCCTGCGCGCCGGGGTCCCGATCCGCCCGCCGGCGGGTCCGGTGTGAGGCTCCGCACTCTGTAGGGTGGCCGCTCGTGCGGTCGTGTTCAGGAGGTGCATGGTGACGGCGGCGCCTGCGCCGGGACGCCCGGGAGACTTCGCCGGCAGGGCGGGGGTGGCGTTCGTGAGCGGCGGCAGCGGCGGCATCGGCGCGGCCGTCTGCCGGCTGCTGGCCGAGCGGGGCGCCGAGGTGGTGTTCACCTATCGCAGCAACGCCGAGAAGGCGACGGAACTGGCGGACGAGATCGCCGCCGCCGGGGGACGAGCCCGGGCCGTCCAACTCGATCTCTCCGACACGGCCGCGGTGGCGGGAACCGTCGAGCGGGTGGCCACCGGCGGGCTGCACACCGCCGTCTACGCCTCCGGGCCCTACGTGTCGATGGAGTACGTGGCGCGCATCGACCCCGAGAGGTTCTGGCGGCAGTGCACCGCGGACATCCTGGCGTTCTACAACCTTGCCCACGCCTCTCTGCCGCACGTGCGGGCCGCCGCCGGAGCGCTCGTGGCCGTCACGACCTGCGCCACGGTGCGGTTCCCCAAGCGCGACTCCCTCTCCTCGGCGCCCAAGGGGGCGGTCGAGGCGCTGGTGCGGGCGATCGCCAAGGAGGAGGGGCGCTACGGGGTGCGGGCCAACTGCGTCGGGCCGGGGATGATGGCCGACGGCATGACCGAGACGTTGATGTCGACCGGCGAGATCGACGAGCACGCCCAGGAGTTGGCACTGGCTGACATCGCCCTGGGTCACTTCGGCAAGGCCGGCGACATCGCCGAGGCGGTGTGCTTCCTCGCCTCGGACCGGGCGGGCTACATCACCGGCCAGAAACTCGACGTGGACGGCGGCTGGACCCTCTGAGTCGCCGATGCCGTCGGGGCGCTGCAGGCGGCGGGGTCCCTACCCGGTGTAGGGGCGGGAGTAGCTGAGCCGGATCAGGGGGATCTCCCGGTCGGTGCGTCCCTGGTAGCGGGCGTAGCGGGGAGCGCTGGCGATCCGTGCCTCCCACAGGACCGCCCGCTCGTCACCCGTGAGCGTCTCCGCCGACGCCCAGAAGACCCGCTCCCGGTCGCGCACGATCACCTCGGGATTGGCCCGCAGGTTGTGGTACCAGGCCGGGTGGTGCTCGGTGCCGCCGAAGGAGCCCACGACCACCATCGAGTCCCCATCGGGCAGGTAGCTGAGGCAGACAGTGTGCGGCTTGCCGGAGCGGCGGCCGATGGTGCGCAGGAGGATGCACGGCATGCCGTCGACGTGGCCCCCCACCTTGCCCGTGCTCACCTTGTACAGGACGACGTGCGTGCGGGAGATCCACGGGATGAGCCAGTCCGGAGGTGTCCAGTCGCTGACGCTTGTGAGGCTCATCGGTCTCCTCTCCCCGCGGCATCGCGATCGTACTCTCCGGCGTGCGCGGCCCCCCGTCGGGGCTCGCCGGCCTACGGCCACGAGTAGCGCCGTCGCTCCGGGGGCCGATTCGCGCCGCTTCTATACTCCGGCCCGTGAACATGCACATCGATCATCCGGCATTTCAGGTGGCGGCGGCGCGCCGCATGCTGGCGCGAGGCGGTTGCGAGAGCCGTGTCGCCGGACAGGTGGCGCTGAGAGATCCGGACCGGTCCGACACGTTCTGGATCTCGCCCTGGGGCTACTTCGACGAGACGCTCCCGGAGCACGTCGTGCAGGCGAGCATGGGCCTCGAGGTGCTGTCCGGCGACGGCACCGTCTCGCCCGCGGTCGGGTTCCACGCCGAGATGCTGCGCACGCGACCGGCTGCCACTGCGGTGATTCACACCCATTCGCACTTCGTCGAGGTGCTGAGCACGACGGGCGCCGACATGGGCATGTACTCCGCGGACGCCTGCCTGTTCCACGACGAGCAGGCCCACTACTTCGACGACGGGGTCCGGCCGATCGTAGATGGGCCGCGCATGTCGGCCGCCCTAGGGAATCGCAGTGTCCTCTGGCTCGGCAACCATGGTGTCGTCATCGTGGACGAGTCCCTGGCTCAGGCCACCGTCAAGGCCATCACCCTGGAGAATTCGGCCCGCTGCGCGGTCGAGGCGCAGATGATCGGCGGCAAGGAGATGCCGATCGCCGAGGCGGTCCGCAGCAAGCGGCTCTACCTCGACAACTTCATCGGCGCCATGTGGGAGGCCAACTGGCGCCGCCTGCGCCGCAGCGACCCCGATCTGTTCGAGGTTCTTGACCGATAGCCCCCGTCCTTTGACGGCGGGCCGGGAGCGGATCAGCCTCTCGAATCGCCGCCGGTCAGCCGCTCGAGTCGATCCCGTCGCTTGCAGGCTCGGCTTCGGTGGGCTCAACGGCAGGTTCTTCCGCCTCCGGCACCGGCTCGCGCTCGCCGGCCGGCGGTAACTCCTCGTCGCCGGAGGACGGCGTCTCACCGTCCGATCCCGCGGGTTCCGTCTCATCCGGGCGAGTCTCGCCGCCGTCCGCTGCGGGCTCCCCATCCGACGGCGGCTGATCGGCATCCTCGGCGTCTGCGGGGACCTCGGCGTTGTCGACCTCTTCAGGTTCCGGCTCCGGCGGCGGGGGCCACAGTTCGGGCCGCGCTGTGCCGTCGCCGGTGCGTTCGCAGGAATGCGAAGTGTCGCCCGCCAGCAGCACGTAGACGCGGCAGGCCGCCAGTTCCACCCAATCCACCGACAGGTTGTAGGCCGCGCCGCGGTCGCTGACCGCGGCGATGGCGAACCAGCCACCGTCGGGCAGGGGAACGGTCCCCGCATCGATAACGAGTCGAACATCGCCCCGGCAGCAGTACGGCGGAAGCCAGCCCGTCTTGTGGACCGTCGCGACGGCCACCTCTTCCGGTAGGCGGGCCAGGAGAGCGCCGTTGACGGCACCCGGCGCAGTGGACCCGCGGGCGGTGGCGCGGAGCCAGCCCTCCAGCGCGGCAACGCCGTCGGGTTCAAGCAAGTCGCCGCGCCGCAGGCGGGCATAGAAGAGCGCCAGATCGGCCACCGTTGTGAAATTCGTCCTGGTCCCACCGGCGATGACCGACTCCGCCACGCGGTCGGTGCCGAAGTACCAGGCCGCCAGATGGGTGCCGGTCGAGCCGGCGACGTCGCTGCTCCAGTCGTTGACGGTGTCGATGCCGATCAGGTCGATGATCTGGCCCGCGGCGAAGTTGTCCGACCGGACGAGCGCCTCCTCCGCCAGCGGCCCCACGGCGTCCAGGCCGACGAGGTCGATGGCTGCCGCCGCCCAGATCGGCTTGACGGCGCTGGCGGAGATGTGCCGGCGGTGCTCGTTGAGCCCGTACAGTTTCTCGTCGGGTGTCGCGACCGCCACGGCGGCTCGACCCGCCGGGCTCCAGGCGCCGGCGATCTCGGCGAGTTCGTCCACCAATGCATGCAGACGAGCCTCCATGCCGGCAATCAGGCCGGCCGGTGGTGCGGTCTCCTCGAGATCCTGGACGTCCGATGGATCATCCTCGACGGCATCGGCCGGCGCCGCGCCGTTCGCGTCTGTCTCGCTGTCGACCGTGCCGTTCGGCGCGGTGTCGGCGGTGGGTTCGGGGGGAGTCGTGGGAGGCGGCTCGGATGTGGTGGAGGGTTCCGTTGCAGGCGGGTCCACTTCCGTCGGCGGCTCCGCGGGTGGCGGCGGTGCGGTGCTGCCGCTGCTGCAGGCGGCGGCGACCAGCGCTGCGACGATCAGCACCGGGCCGGACCGACCGAGACCCGACATCCGGGCCTGCGGGCGACCTCTGGCCACGAGGCCGCCTCAGCTCGCGGTCGGGTCGAGGACGACCTTGATGGCACCCTCGGCGCGCCGGGCGGCGGCGTCGAAGGCCTCGTCCACCGCGTCGAGCGGGTACCGGTGGCTGATGAGCGCCCGCGCCACCTCGGGGTTGGCTTCCATCACGGCGGCAGCCGTCTCGATGTCGCGTCCACCCGGTCCGCGCCCGTACATGATCGCGGTCAGGATGCGCAGTTCCTTGAACATCACGCTCGTCCCGGGCAGGACGATGTCGCTGCCCCAGTAGTTCGCCAGCAGTAGCAGGGTGCCGCCGCGCCGCGCCCTGCGGGCCGCTTCGGCCAGCGCCTCGGCCGAGCCGGCGGCGTCCACCACCACGTCGTACGGGCCACCGTCGGGTACCCGGGCACCGAGACGATCGGCTGCGGCGCGCTGGGACTCGTGGCGAGCCTCGACCGCCACGTCCAGGGCGGCGTGGCGGGCGGCGGCGGCGACGCACAGCCCCAGGGCCCCGCCGCCGATGACGAGGATCCGCTGACCGCTGCCCACGCCGGCCAGGCGCAGGCCGTGAACGCACACCGCCAGAGGCTCGATGAGGCAGGCGTCGCCGATCGCGTCGCCGATGCCGGGTAGCGGCAGGATCCCGCTCTCATCGGCCAGCACGTACTCCGCCATGCCCCCATCGGCGCCGATGCCGAGCACCTGCCGCACCGAGGTGGGGCAGAGGTTGTAGTCGCCGTCGTCGCAGTAGTCGCACGGGCGGCCGCAGGGCGTCACCGGCTCGACGGCCACCGGGGTGCCGTCGGCGAGGCGGCCGGCGATCTCGTGGCCGACGGTGATCTGTGGATCCAGGAGGCCGAGCCGGGCCATGTGCAGGTCGGACGAGCAGATGCCGGCCGAGGTGACCGACACCAGGATCTGTCCGTCGCCGGGAACCGGTTTCGGGACGTCACAGAGCTGCATCTGACCGTCGATGCAGCGAACTGCCTTCATGAGGAAGTCATCCTAGGAGTGTGGTTAGTGATCCCCGGCAACGCCGCCGCGCCCCTCGACCGTGGATCCCGGCCCTGGATCGAGTCGGGACAGACTCTTCGCCGGGATGACGCCAGAGGCGGTTTCGCCGCACGACGCAGCTGTCTCCTGGGAGCGGGCCGGGTGGCTGATCGCAGGTCGGTAGTGTTGCAGCACCATCGCCGACCGACCCAGGAGGCGTGCCATGCCCATCAACCCCGACGCCCTCGGAGCCGAGGGCTCACCCGTCGAGAGCAGTTGGAACTCCAAGGACTGCCTGCTGTATGCGCTCGGCGTCGGTGCCGGCATGGACGATCCCGTCGGCTCCGAGCTGGAGTTCACCACCGAGAACAGCCATGAGGTCACCCAGAAGACGCTGCCCACGATGTGCGTGGTGCTCGGCGACGGGATGGGCCGCAACCCCGACAATCCGATGCGGCACCTCGGCCCGTTCAACCCTGCGCTGCTGCTGCACGGCGAGCAGACGATCATCCTGCACCGCCCGCTGCCGGTCGAGGCCACCATCAGCACGGTCGCCAAGATCACGGGGGTCTATGACAAGGGGAGGGCGGCGGTGGTGGAGACCACCTCCGTTGCCAGTGACGCCGCCGTCGGGCAGCCGGTCTACACCAACGTCTCCACGCTGGTGCTGCGCGGCGAGGGCGGCTGGGGCGGCGACCGCGGCCCGTCGGCTCCCGGCACCGACCGACCCGACTGTGACCCCGACAAGGTGGTGAGCTACACCACCCGCACCGACCAGGCCCTGCTCTACCGGCTCAACGGCGACCGCAACCCGCTGCACAGCGACCCGGCCTTCGCCGCCTTGGCCGGCTTCGACAGGCCCATCCTGCACGGCCTGTGCACCTACGGATTCACCGGCCGGGCGCTGCTGCACGCCGTCTGCGACGGCGACCCCGACCGCTTCGGCGGCATGTACGGCCGCTTCTCCGCCCCTGTCTTCCCCGGCGACCGCCTCGATGTACACGTCTGGATCGACGGCAACCGCGCCTGGTACCGCTCCCTCGTGGGTGACCGGGTGGTGATCGACAACGGCACCATGACCCTGGCCTGAGGGGCCTCGCGTTCCATTCTCGGGATGCAGCACCTTGCCGGATAACCTGGAATCTGCCCAATCTTCCCCGCCCTCCCGCGGCGCTCCGTCGGCGTGGGACCGGCGGGGCCGTTATTGATACGACCATGAATGATCTGCACCGACTTGCCGTCTTCATTGACCACCAGAATGCATATCACGGCGCCCGAGCGGCTCAAGGTGCGACGAACGATGACCACCACGTCATCGGGCAATTCGACCCCATGAAGCTCGCGCGACTCATCGCCGCGCGTCATCCCAGCTACAAAGGGGCGAAGCTCCGCAGGCTCCAACAGGTACGGGTGTACCGTGGCATGCCGTCGCGCCACGAGAGTTCAGACAGCTACTCGGCGGCCTTGAAGCAGATCTCGCGCTGGGAACGTGGCCAGCCGCCTGTCGAAGCCGGAGCAGAGCCGCTGCTCAAGGTCATCACCCGCCCCCTTGACTACCGAACCGGCGAACCGCGTGAGAAGGGGATCGATGTGCTACTCGCGCTGGATCTGGCGTTTGGCGCTTCGGAAGGTGCCTTCGATGTGGTCGTGTTGTTCTCCGGCGACTCAGACCTCCTGCCAGCGCTGGAGCGGGCCGCCTCGTTCGGCGTCGCCTGCGAGGCGGCGGTGTGGGAGGGCGGACGCCGCCGCCTACCGAAATCGAACTTCGTCAAGTGGGAGCACAGACTTCGAGAGATGGACTACACGCAACTACACGACAGTTTCAACTACAACCCGGGCAGAGGAGGATCCTGAGTGAAGCTCGACGACTTCGTGGTCGGTGCTGGCGGCGGTGCGCTGGCGAGACGTCTCTGCTGTGGGTGATTCCCGTAGCTGCTGTCTCTGGAACTGTGGTCAAGCGGCCCCACTCTGCCCGCAGTATCGCGGCCGCACCTGGCGCTCCGTCGTGCGGGAGTTGCAGCTGAGTTGAACGGGGGCATAGGATTAGCCCCAATCCTCCCCGCCCTCCCGCGGCGCTCCGTCGGCGTGGGACTGGCGGGGCTTTTTCTTGGCCCGGGAGGAGCGCAGTTCATCGACGGGGTGCTGCACAGCGACCCGGCCTTCGCCGCCTTGGCCGGCTTCGACAGGCCCATCCTGCACGGCCTGTGCACCTACGGATTCACCGGCCGGGCGCTGCTGCACGCCGTCTGCGACGGCGACCCCGACCGCTTCGGCGGCATGTACGGCCGCTTCTCCGCCCCTGTCTTCTCCGCCCCTGTCTTCCCCGGCGACCGCCTCGATGTACACGTCTGGATCGACGGCAACCGCGCCTGGTACCGCACCTTCGTCGGCGACCACCCCGTGATCGACAACGGCACCATGAACCTGGCCTGAGGGGCATTCGAGGCGGGGTCGAGGACGCCGCCCGTGGTAGATCCAGCAGGGTTGCGTGATCTCTTTGTCGACCGCGGCTTGGGCTGCCTCAACGTGTCGGCGTTGCTACGGGAGGCAGGGCCGCAACCAGCGACCCTCGTTGAGCATGACGAAGTGCCGGCCGAAGCGCACCGAACTGACGAGGGTCGGCTGGGTGATGTTGTTCGGGTGATTTGTGCGTGGTGCTGGGGATTTCCTGGGGATTTCGTCAGATTAGTTGATTTTGACTTGATGATAGGTACAGGTGTTGGTAGTATGACAGGCATGGAATTCGTGAACGGCGGGCGGCATGTGAGCTTCGAGGCGCCGCCGCGGCGCGAGCCGGTGAGCCTGGAACGGTTCTGGGACGAGGTCGCCTGGCAGCGCCGCGACCTCGAGGAGGGCGACACGCTGGTGGCGGAGCCCGAGCGTCGCTGTTTCACGGTGCGCTACCGGTCGGGGGGCCTGCCCGCGGAGCGGCACGCCACAGTCACCCCCACCGGCACCGAGACGACGTTCTTGAGGCAGCATCAGTGGGGCGAGGGCACCGGGCGGGTCGGCTGCGGGGACTGCGGCGCAGTCGTGCGGGTCTCCCGGAGGGATCCCGCCAAGCTGTCCGGCGGGGAGTTGGCCGACCGGGTCGTGGACCTTGCCGAAGCCAGGGCGCGCCTGGACGGCGAGTACCTGGCGGCGTTGGGCGAACTGGCGGCGCGCGACGGCGCCCAGGGCGCCGCGCACCGGCTGCGGGACATGACCCGCATGAGCGCTGTGGAGGCCCGCGGCAACGCCCGCCTGGCCCTGGACCTCCACGAGAACGACTTCGGCGACACGCTCGAAGCGATGCGCACCGGAGAGATCAACGCCTCCCACGCCAGGGTGATCGCCCGCGAAGCCCCGAAGAAGCACCGCCGCAGCGAGGAGGAGTTCCTCGAGCTGTGCCGCGCTTACCCCGCCGACATCGTCTCCAAGCACCCCTTCGCCTATGAGAGCAACGAGATGTACGCCGATCTCGCCGCCGAACAGGCCGCCAAGAGCCGCGAACCCGCTGACGAGGAGTACGCCCTCCAGCGCGCCGAACGCAAGACCACCTTGAACTACGGCACCGACGGCATGTGGCACCTGCGGGGTCGCTTCGACTTCCTCACCGGCCGGCGCATCAACCAGGCGCTCGCTGCCGCGATCCGCTCACGCAAACAACACGAAGGCTCCGCGGATCACACCGGCGCCCAGCACGCCGCCGACGCGCTCGCCGAATTGGTCTGCGGCGACACTCCCAAGAGTTCGAACACTCAACTGCTGATCCTCGCCGACTACGACCACACCGCCGACACCCTCGGAAACCCGCGCCTCGACGACGGCACGCCCCTGTCCGCGGAGCTCCTCGCCCAAGAGGCCCTCGACGCCGAGATCTATTGCGGCGTGTTCAATGCCGACTGGACCAACCTCGCCCTCGGACGCACCCGCAACGCCAGCGACGCCCAACGCCTCATCCTCGCCGCCCGAGACCAAGGCTGCGCCCACTGCGACGCCCACACCGAACACACCCACGCCCACCACACCACCCCCCACGCCGCCGGCGGCCAAACCACCATCGCGAACCTCCAACTCCTCTGCGGCCCCTGCCACACCCACCACCACCGCACCGACCACGACCACCGCGCCGGCGGCCACGAACATCGCAACCGCAGCAAGCAGCCCCCCGCCCGGCCCCCCGACAGGCCCACCGGAAACCATCCCCCGCCCACCACCGCCGAAACCGGCACCAACACCCCCACCACCCGCGGCCCCTGAACCCCCCGGAGTCTGCCAACCCCGACTCTGAAGCCCCCACCCGCGCCACCGCGGACTCACTCCCCGCTCAAATCCGAAGACCGGTAGGGACTGTCGGACGCTCCCTTGTCAAGCGGCGAGCGTGAGGGGTGGTCGTCGGGTGGTTTCGTCTCGCCACATGCGGCGGATGATGCGGTTGGCGAGGTGTCGTTTGTGGGCTCGTCGGGCTTCGCGTCGGGTCTTGCCTTCGGCGGTCTTGCGGGCGAGGTAGGCGGCCGCTTCGGGCTGCTGCGTTGTTGGGTGACCGAGGCGATGTAGAGCACGCTGTTGATGCGCCGGTTGCCTCTGAAGTCGAGGCGGTGCTTGACCGGGTCGCCGGCGCCTTCACCTGAGGACAGCGCGACGGCGCCGGTGCCGCACCAGCGGGCGAACTTGGATTCGCGGTCGAAGCGGCGGGGATCTCCGACCTCGCACATCAGGGTGTAGTGATTCTGGGATCGTGTCCGGTTTTGGGTCGCTGATTGCGCAGCATCGGGGTGGGAGCATGGCGCTGTGAGAGGAGCGTCAGATGACTGATCCGTCGAAGTCCCGGGAGCGCAGCGGCCGGCGCAGGAGGCGGTTGTTGTCGCCTGTGCAGAAGTATGAGGCGTTCGTGCAGGTGCTCACGGGTGAGATGACCGTGGCGGAGTGCGCGGACCATTGGGGGGTGGACCGTTCCACGATCATGCGTGCCCGCGAGGTCGCCAAGCGCGGTGCGCTGGACGCGTTGGCGTCGTCTCGGCCGGGGGTTCGAGCCGACGGCGTCGACCCGGAGTTGGTGATGGCTCGCGACGAGGTGGCCCGCCTCGGCGAGGCGCTCAAGGAGATGGCCGTGAAGGTCACCTTGTTGGAGGGAAAAGAGCGTTGGGGGTGACCGCCGGCGTGCCCCCGCGTGTCGATGCCGGCGTCAAGGCTGGCCTGTTGGACCTCGTGGACCGCGCCCTGGAGGCGGGCTGGACGACAGCTCGGGCCTGTGGGGTGTTGGAGCTCGACGGGCGCCGGTGCCGCCGCTGGCAGCACCGCCGAAGCGCAGGCCGCCTCGAGGACAACGCTGGGGGCGGCGCGGCGCTGCATGCCATCACCCCCACGGAGCGCCGGGCGATCCTGGAGCTGTTCGAGCGCTGGGGCGACATCGACGGCGGCTACCGCAAGTTGGCGCACCGCGGCTCCTACGAGAAGCTGGTGTGGGTGTCACCGTCGACGCTGTATCGCGTTCTCGCTGGTGAGGGACTCGTTCTACCCGCGCGGGCGCAGCGCACACCGGTCCCGGCGCGGCCCCTGCCGGACTGGATCGAGTGGAGGCGCCACCAGATCTGGATCTACGACATGACCCACTTCCCCCGAGCGGGCCGCGTCGCCTACGCCATCTTGGACGTCGTCACCCGCAAGTGGCTCGCCACCCACCTCACCGCCGAGGAGACCGCCACCCAAGTACAGGTCGTTTTCTGCGACGCCCTCGACTCCGAGGGCCTGTGGCCCGCCGTGGAGGCCCGCCAAGCCCAACGAGCCCGCCACGGCGAGGACCCCGCTGAGCCGATCCTGCTCGCTATGAGCGACAACGGCCCCCAGATGCGAGCAGGCACCACCCGGGAGTTCCTCGCCCTGTGCTCCATCGCGACCCGCTTCGGCCGGCCCGGCACCCCGACTGACCAGGCCTGGATCGAGACCCTGTTCGGCCACGTCAAGACCGAATGGCCCCACCTCGAGAAGATCACCGACCCCAACACGCTGCGAGCCGAACTCGACAACGTCCGCACCGAGTCATGATATGTGGGTGATCCACCGCGGGGCGTGGGAGTGCTGCGACGATGGGTGAGGTGGCGTTCAGTCCATGTTTTGACCGGTTCGAGGACGGCGCTGGCCGCGAGTTGATCCGGCTGGGGCATCGGCTGGTTGATGGGTATTTGGAGTTGGTGGCGGCGCGTGCGCGGCCGAACACGCTGCTGGCGCAGGCTTATGACTTGAAGGTGTTCTTCTCGATCGTTGAGGCGGACCCTGTTGATGTCGTCGCTGCTGATGTGTTGGAGTTCATCTCGGCGCAGCGTCAGCCCCGCGTGGCGGGGAACGTGGTCCGGATCGAGGACGGCGAGTCGGGTCTGTCGGCGCGGACGATCAAGCGTCGGTTGGCCACCGTTGCGGGGCTCTATGACTACCTGGTCGTGCGCGGCGATGTGGCATCGAGTCCGGTGCCGAAGGGGTTGGCGTCGCGTCGAGGCGGCCAGCGGGCGGTGCGTGGCGTGCCGTTGATCAGGGCCCCTCGGATGCTTCCGCGGGTGATCGACCCGGCTGTGGTCGATGCGTTCACCGGCGCGCTTCGCAAGCATCGAGACCGGGCGATGGTCGACGCGATGCTGTTGGGGGGGTTGCGTCGTTGTGAGGTGCTTGGGCTGCGGTTCGAAGACATCAACGCCGGGGAGCGGCGGGTGTTCATCGCCGAAGGCAAGGGCGGCCATCAGAGGGTCGTGCCGATCTCGTCGCGGTTCTTCGACGCGTTGGCGGCCTACCTGTGCGACGAACGGCCCACCGGGGCCGACACCGATCGGGTCTTCGTTGTGCTCAAGGGCCCCCGCCTGGGCCGGCCGCTGAGCGCTGCGGGGCTCGACGAGATCGTGGCCGGCGCCCGCCGCCGGGCCGGGATCGAGGCGTTGACCTGTCACCAGTTGCGGCACACGTGTTTCACCCGGCTGCGGGAGGCGGGCATGGCGCTCGAAGCGATCCAGGCCCAGGCCGGGCATCGATCGATCGAGTCGACGCAGGTCTATCTGCACCTGGCGAACGATTGGCTCGCCGGTGAGTATCGCCGGGCCACCGAAGCCATCGACGCGCAGAGTTTCGGGGAGTGGTGATGCCCGCAGCGCTGGCGCTCACCGACGAGTCGATCGACGACCTCGACGCGTTCGCGGCGGCGCTCGAGGCCGTCGGGGTCGGGGCGTGGCCTTCCACGCTCCGCGCAGCTCGCACCTTCCAAGGCCGCGTCGAACGTGCAGGCGGCTGGGAGCGGGTGAACCTCGACACGCAGCTCGAGTGGATGCGCCGGGCCCGGCCGTTCGTGGCTTGGCAGCTGGTGACTGGCCGGCTCACCGCCACCGCCGACTTCTTGGCCTTTGCCGATCTACGACTCGGGCTCTGTGCCCGAAAGCACCTCCCCGACGTGCATGAGTGGTTCGTCTCCGCAGCCCGCAGACTCGACGCAACCGCCCAGGACACAGCGATGCAATGGAACGCTGTGTGCAAGATCGCCGCCATCTCCCGATGCCGCCCCGACCACGTCGACACCGACGCGTTCGTCGCGGCCCGGGCCCAAATCACCGAGGCCTACAAGCGTCGGGGCCGGCCCGAGGCGGGACGCAACGTGCGGGCGATCTTGCACCGGCTGCAGCTGACCTTGTTCCACGCCGGCAAGATCGACTCGCTAGCCCGACCAGCATCGAAGCCCTCGATCACCGTCTCGGGCTGGGACCCGATTCCGCAGCTCTACCGCGACAACGCACACCGCTACATCGAACAGGTCACCTTGAGCCTGCGCCCCTCGACAGTCCAACACATCGAACAGCACCTGCGTGTCTTCGGGACCTGGCTCGTCGACCACCATCCCGAGATCCGCTCGTGCACCGAGCTCGAACGCGGCCACATCGAGGACTTCAAGATCTGGCTCTCGACCACCCCGAACGCCCGCACCGCCAAACCGCTGGCGCGTACGACGATCAAGGAACAGCTGATCAATCTCGGCTGCTTCTTCGAACGCACCACGAACTGGGGCTACCCGAACGCGCCGACCAGGCCGCTGCTGTTCGCCGGTGACCTGCCCCGCATCGACCGGCCCCTGCCCCGGTTCCTCGACGACGCTGCAGCAGCCAAACTCGCCCGAGCGACCCGAGCCGAACCCGACCCGCTCGCCAGGCTCTGTGTCGAGATTCTCGCCCGCACCGGCATCCGTCTCAGCGAACTGATCGGCCTCACCGTCGACGCCGTCGTGCAGATCGGCTCCGCCCACTGGCTCCGGATCCCCGTCGGCAAGCTCCACAACGACCGCTACATCCCGCTCCACCCCGACCTCAAGACCCTCCTCGACGACTGGATCGACAACCATCGCCCCAGCGGCCCGCGCAGCGACCGGCTCCTACTCGAACGCGGACGGCCCATCACCAAGCTCCGCGTCGCCAACGCCCTCGCCCGCATCGCCACCGACGCCGACATCGGCCATGTCACCCCACACCAGCTCCGCCACACGCTCGCCACCCAGGCCATCAACCGGGGCATGAGCCTCGAAGCCATCGCCGCCCTGCTCGGCCACAAGACCCTGGCCATGACCATGGTCTACGCCCGCATCGCCGAGGGGACCGTCGCCGACGAGTACTTCGCCGTCACCGACAAGGTCGAGGCCCTCTACGACCAACCCCACCAACTCCCCGCCAGCGACGAAGGCAACGAGATGCGCAAACTCCGCGCCGAGATGCACCGGCGCATGCTCGGCAACGGCTACTGCGCCCGACCCGTCGAGATGGACTGCCACTTCGAATCGATCTGCGAGTCCTGCAACTTCTTCGTCACCACCATCGAATTCAAACCAACACTGCGCCGCCAACGCGACGCCGCCGCCGACAAGGGCCAGATCCGTCGCCAGCAAATCTTCGACGGCCTCCTCCACCGACTCGACGAGCAAGCCTCATGAAACCTCCACTTGACCCGATCACCCGCATAACTACAACACCCGACGCCTGCACGCCTCCTTGGGCTACGTCACCCCCCGACGACGAACACCAAGGCCGCGGCGAACACATCCGCCAGGCCCGCCGAGACGGCCTCGCCCGAGCCCGTCTCACCCGCATCGCCTACCATCGCAACAACAACCCAAACCAGCCATGAACACACCCCATCCGCGCTGCGTAATCAAACCCCCCAAAGCGGACATTTACTCAGAAGCACCTCAAGGGTCGCGGCTGCGATCGGGCCGATGCCGGCTTCGTCGCGCAGTGTGGTGCCGTGTTCGTCGAGCAGCTCGTCGATGAGGCGCTCAAGGCGGCGGATCTGGCGGCGCGCTGTGCGGTCTTGTTCGATGAACGCCTGGAGCCATTTGAGGCGGTACGCGCCGGCGGGCGTCGTGTCGGGATCGGGGTCGATGCCTTCGAGGCGGCGCAGCCGACTCTCGACCTTGCCCGTCGAGGTGAGCTGGTCGCGGATCTCGGTGGGGAGCTTCGCGATCTGGTCGCCGACGTGGTGCAACCCCAGCGTGCGGGCCGCGACCAGGGCTCGGCGGTGCTCGAGCACCGCTTCGATCTTGGCAACCAGCGAGTCGTAGATCTCCAGCGCCTGGGCGGGTCCCAGTGTCGGCTCGGCCAACAACGCCCGCGCCGAGGAGACAGCGTCGACGGCGTCGGTCTTGTCCAGGCGCCGCGAGCGGCGCTGGGCTGCTGACCGAGACGCGGAGACCTCGCGAGCGTCGAACCCGCCCGCTGCGAGCGCGATCGCGACATGCGCTCCCCACTTCGCCGACCCTTCGACGCCGACCCGGCGAACGCCGTGAGCGTCGAGCAGACCGATCGCTTCGAGGTAGCCGACCGCTGTGTTATCGAACGTCTCGTGGGTGATCTCGACACCGTGGGCGTCGACGACGCCGACGGTGAACGTGTCTTGGTGGGGGTCGATGCCCCCGACTGGAAATGTCATGCTGTGCTCCTGCTGGAAGTGATGCTCCGGTGGGTCCGGGAACGGCAGGGGCGCTTCGTCACAACCGAGTCGAGACAATCAGGCTCCCTTCAAGACAGGAGCGCTCCTGCCGGCCCCACACTCGACGCGACACGTCTGACAACAGGCACAAGGCCAGCATTCTGGTGGAGTCACCGCCGAGCGTGGAACCGGACCGTAACCCCCTGGCTGAGAGCCCCGGCAACCCCAACAATGACACTCGGCGATGCTCTGTACACCGTGGCCGATGCGGCCCGGATTGTGGACGTGCATCCGTCGACGCTGGCGACCTGGGCGAAGGGATACCAACGAAGCCCTCGCGACGGGCGACCTGTTTTTTGGCCCGCCGGTCATCACCGCTACGGCGGCCGACCGCCGTGGTGAGCCGACAATCTCGTTCGTGGGACTCGCCGAGGAGTTCGGTGTCCCGGTCGACCACATCGAGGACGTCGTCCGTGTCACATCCCGCCGGGCTGCCTGATCTCTTTCTCGACCGCAGCCTCGGGCGAATCAAGGTCCCCGGGCTGCTGCGCGCCGCCGGCCTCAGGTTGACGACGCTGATCGAGCACTACGGGACGTAGCGGCGGGCCACGTGGCTCGGGGCGCTGCTCAGACGACCTTGCCGGGGTTGAGGGTGCCTGCGGGGTCGAGGGCTGCTTTGATCCGGCGCATCAGATCGAGTGCGGCCGGGGGTTTGCGGCGGGCGAGTTCATCGCGCCAGCGCTGGCCGATGCCGTGCTCGGCGCTGAAGCTGCCGCCGAGGGACTCGGTCACGTCGAAGACGGCTTCGGTGAGGCGGTCCTCGACGTCACCGAGCACGTGGGCGGGTGCGTCGGGCGGGGCCAGCAGGTTGAAGTGGATGTTGCCGTCGCCGAGGTGGCCGAAGGCGTTGACCCGCACGCCGGCCAGGATCGCTCGCACTGCCGCGGTGGCCTGCTCCAGGAAGTCGGGCATGCGTGCCGGCACCACGGCGATGTCGTGCTTGATGGACCCGCCGGCGCGCTTCTCGGCCTCGGGCGGCGCCTCGCGCACATGCCACAACCGGTCGGCGGCGGCGGTGCCGTCCGCCACCGTGGCGTCTCCGATGAGGCCGGCCTCGAGAGCGGAGGCCAGGATCTCTTCGGTGAGCAGGCGCAGGTCGTCGCCGGGACGTGACGAGGTCAACTCGACGAGCACCAGGGACTCCGGCCCGCCGCCGAACGGGTCGCGGGCGCTGCTCGGCGGGGCGCAGGCCAGGTGCCGTGTCGTCGAGCTCATCCACTCGCAGGCGCTCACCCGCCCGTCGCCGGCGTCGTCGAGCAGCCGCAGGAGTTCGAGCCCCTCGGCGGCCCCTCGCAGCGTGGCCATGGCGGTTGCCCGCTGCCGGGCAGGGGCGAACAGCGCCAGCGTCGCCTCGCAGATCACACCGAGCGTGCCCTCGCTGCCCACGAAGAGGTTCTTCAGGTCGTAGCCGGTGTTGTCCTTGCGCAGCCCGCTGCCGAGGCGTGCCACTTTGCCGTTGGCCAGCACCACTTCGAGTCCCAGGGTCAACGAGCGCGCCGTGCCGTAGCGCAGCACCGCCGTACCGCCGGCGTTGGTGGACAGGGCGCCGCCGATCTGGGCGCTGGCCTCGGCCCCGAAGCTGAGCGGGAACAGCAGGCCCGCCTCCGCGGCCGCGCCGGCCACCTCCGCCACCGTGGCGCCTGCACCCACCGTGATCGTGCGTCCCAGAGGGTCGACGTGGCGGATCTCCCGCATGCGGCGCAGGCTGAGCACCACTGACGGGATCTGGCGCAGCGGTGTGGCGCCACCGCAGAGACCGGTGTTGCCCCCCTGGGGCACGACGGCAACGCCGGCGGCGCCGCAGAGCCGCACGACCGTCGCCACGTCTCCGGTGTCGGCGGGGAAGACCACCGCCAGGGCATCGCCGTGGTAGCGCCGGCGCTCGTCGACGAGGAAGGGTGCCAGGATGTCCTCGTCGGTCTGCACGTGATGGGCGCCGATTGCCGCGGTGAGGTCGGAGACGAGGGCACGAGGATCGACGACCGAGTCGGACGTGGGCATTTGCCGGCCTCAGTCGCCACAGGCGGCCGCGCCCGCCTCCGCCGGCGTGACCTCACGGGTGACGGTTCGGTGCGTGGGATACATCCGGTAGACGATGGCCGCGGCGATGAGTAGCACAGCGGCTGCAACCGAGTAGGCCAGGGTCATCCCGCGGTCGAATGCATCCACAGCAAGGCGGTGCAGCCGTTCGGCCGTCTCCGCGGGTAGCTCGCGGCCCGCTCGCACAGCGCCGCCGACCGAGTCGGATGCCGCCTCGGCCGCTTCCCGAGGGAAGCCGCCCAACCGGCCCGAGACGCCGTCCCGGTAGCCGACCGACACGAGCGTGCCCAACAGCGCGATGCCGATCGCCCCGCCCGTCTCGCGTGTCGTGTCGTTGACGGCCGAGCCGACGCCCGACTTGTGTGTCGGGAGCGAACTCACGATGGCGTGCGTCGCGGTCGGCATGATGAGTGACAGCCCGATGGCCAGGACCACGAGGGCGATCGCCGTGAGCCAGTAGGGCGCAGCCGTGCCGAGCGTCCCCAGCGTTGCGACCCCGATGGCCACGATGACCAGTCCGGCACTGAGTGTGGCCCGCGCTCCGAATCGGGCGACCACGGCAGGGGTGCGGGGTGCCAGCAGCAACACGACCGCCGATGGGGGCAGGGTGCGGAGACCCGCTCCGAGCGGCGAGTGGCCCTGCGCGAACTGGAAGTACTGGGTGAGGATGAAGAACGTGCCGTACAGGGCGAAGAAGGTCCCGACGACGGCCATCGATCCGAGGCTGAAGACCCGGTTGCGGAAGTACGCCGGGTCGAGCATGGGGAACCGGACCCGGCGCCCCCACCGGACGAATCCCCAGGATCCCGCCAGCGCCCCGCCGAAGCAGCCGATCACCCACGGGTTCTGCCAGCCCAGTTCGGGACCTTCGATGATCCCGTAGAGCAGGCAGCCGAGCGCCACGATCGACAGCGCGGAGCCGACCGCGTCCAGTGGCCGCTGGTCGTCGTCCCGGGACGTCGGCACCAGCCAGGCGACCAGTACCAGCACCACCCCGGCCATGGGGGCGGCGACCAGGAAGACCGACCCCCACCAGAAGAAGCGGAGCAGGACACCGCTCGCGAGGGGGCCGAGCAGCCCGCCCAGGCCGGCGACCGCCGACCAGATGGCGACGGCCTTGGGTCGCTCGGAGGCAGGAAAGATCACCGCGGCGATCGACAGGGTCGCCGGCATGATGAGGGCGGCTCCGACCCCCATGAACGCCCTGTAGACGATCACCTGGTCGGCGGTTGTCGAGAAAGCCGCCAGCGTGGAGAACACGCCGTAGAACACGATCCCAGCGAGCAGCACCCCCTTGCGGCCCCGGCGGTCGCCGAGGGCCCCGAACGGCAGCAGCAGACCGGCGAAGGTCAGGATGTAGGAGTCGGTGATCCACTGCAGATCCGCGCCGGTGGCGCTCAGCGCCGTCTGCATGGTTGGCAGGGCGACGTTCATCGAAGTGACGCTGACGAAGACCAGCACGAGTGACGTGCACAGGACGGAGAGGATCAGCCAGCGCCGCGGGTGAGGTTCGGTGGAGGGCCCCGCGGGGTTCTCGCGCATGCCCGGCGAATTGTAAGGGGCCTGCCTCTGGGGCCGGGTCGCCGAGGGCGCGTGGCCGGCCCGCTCAGGCCCTGCCTTCGGCGGCGCCCGCGTCCGCCGGCGCGACCTGACGGGTGACGGTTCGGTGCTTGGGGTACATCCGGTAGACGACGGCTGCGGCGATGGCCAGCACAACGGCCGAAACCGACAAGGCCAGGGTCATTCCCCGGTCGAAGGCATCCACAGCAAGACCCTGCAGCCGCTCGGCCGTCTCGGCGGGTAGCTCGCGGCCGGCCCCGATGGCGCCGCCGACCGAGTCGGATGCCGCCTCGGCCGCTGCCGGTGGGAAGTCGCCCAGCCGGTCCGAGATCCCCGCCCGGTAGCCGACCGACAGGAGTGTGCCCAACAGCGCGATGCCGATCGCCCCGCCCGCCTCGCGTGTCGTGTCGTTGACGGCCGAGCCGACGCCCGCCTTGTGCGACGGGAGCGAGCTGATGATGGCATGTGTTGCGACCGGCATCGTCAGTGCAAGCCCGGTGCCCAGGACCAGGAGCGCCACCGCCACGGGCCAGTAGGGCGACGCCGCGTCGAGTGTCCCCATGATCGCCGTCCCGACGGCCAGGACCGCCAGCCCCGCACCGAGTGTGGCCCGCGCTCCGACTCGGGCGACCACGGCAGGGACGCGGGGTGCAATCAGGAACACGACCGCCGACGCGGGCAACATCCGGAGACTCGCTCCGAGCGGCGTGTGGCCCTGAGCGAATTGCAGGTACTGGGTGAGGATGAAGAACATGCCGTACATGGCGAAGAAGGTGAGGATGGTGGCGACCGCCCCGAGGGTGAAGACCCGGTTGCGGAAGTACGCCGGGTCGAGCATGGGGAACCGGATCCGGCGCTCCCAGCGGACGTAGGTCCAGAATCCCACCAGCGCCCCGCCGAAGCAGCCGATCACCGGTGGGTTTCGCCATCCCAGTTCGGGGCCTTCGATGATCGCGAAGAGCAGGCAGCCGAGCGCCACGATCGACAGCGCCGCCCCGGCCGCGTCCAGCGGCCGTTGCCCCTCGTCTCGGGACGGTGGCACAGTCCAGGCGACCAGCCCCAGGACCACCGCGGCCGCCGGGACGGTGACCAGGAAGACCGAGCCCCACCAGAAGAAGCGAAGCAGCAGACCGCTCGTGACGGGACCGAGCAGACCACTCAGGCCGGCGGCCGCCGTCCAGATGGCGACCGCCTTGGGTCGCTCGGACGCCGGAAAGATCACCGCGGCGATCGACAGCGTCGCCGGCATGACGAGGGCGGCGCCGACACCCATGACGGCCCGGTAGACGATCACCTGACCGGCGGTCGTCGCGAAGGCCGTCAGCGCGCAGGACACCCCGAAGATCACGATCCCGGCGAGCAGCACCCCCTTCCGGCCCCGGCGGTCGCCGAGGGCTCCGAACGGCAGCAGCAGACCGGCGAAGGTCAGCATGTAGGCGTCCGTCATCCATTGCAGATCCGAGCCGCTGGCGTTCAGCGCCGTCTGCATGGTCGGCAGGGCGATGTTCATCGAACCGAGGGTGCAGAAGACCATCACCATCGACGAACACAGAACGACGAGGATCAACCAGCGCCGCGGGTGCGGTTCGGAGGACTCTCCCGCGGGGTGCTCGCGCATGCCCGGCGAATTGTAAGGGGCTTGCCTCCGGGGCCGGGTCGCCGCGGGTCTGTGCCCGGACCGCGGTCGCGTCGCGCCACCCGGGTCAGGTTCGGCGTCGACGACGGGGACGGGAGCGAGCGCCGGTTCGTGTGGGAGCGGCCGTGCCGTCGCCGGCGGGCTCGGCGACCTCGGGCACCGGCTGGTCGCCCGCCAGTACCGCTGCGATCGTGGCGACGTGGGTCGGCTGGCTGCCGCAGCACGCCCCCACGATCCGCACGCCTGCCTGCACGACCCGGTGCGCGTACGCGGCGAGGACGTCGGGTCCCGCGTTGTAGGTCAGGGTGTTGCCCTCCCATTCGGGAATCCCGGCGTTCGGATTGAAAACGACCGGCGTGTCGGCTACCGCGGCCCGGATCTCCAGTGCCGCGGCCGCGGTCTCGGCGACCTCCCTGCCGCAGTTCGCCCCGAGCGCGGCGAGGCCCAGCCCGCCCAGGCGTGTGGCGGCCTCGGTGCCGGTGACGCCCATCATCGTGCGCCCGGCGGTGTCGAAGCTCATCGTCACCGCCACCGGCAGGTCGCAGGCCCGCCGGGCGCCCGCCACGGCGGACTCCGCCTCGCCCAGGTCGCTCATCGTCTCGATCCAGAGCAGGTCCACGCCACCCCGTGCCAGCCCCGCCGCCTGCTCGGCGAACGCCTCCTTGCAGGCCGCCGCCGTCATGGAGCCGAGCGGTTCGAGCAACTCACCTGTCGGTCCCATCGAGCCGGCGACCAGCACCGTGCGGCCGGTGTGTGTGGTCTCGAGGGCTGCGGCGCGGCGGGCATGATGAGCCGCCGCCTCGTTCAGCTCCCCGACCCGGTCGCCGAGAGCATGCAACTGCAGCCGGAAGCGGTTGCCGCCGAAACTGTTCGTGAGCAGCAGATCGGCACCTGCCCGCAGGTTGCCACGGTGGACGTACCGGACTTTCTCGGGCGCGTCCAGGTTCCAACTCTCGGGAGCGATTCCGGAACTCAGGCCGAGGGCGAACAGCTGCGTGCCCATGGCGCCGTCCACGATGATGTACCCCTTCGTCTCCCAGAACTCGGCGAACGGGTCGCGTCGGGAGGCCATGTCGCCAACGGTATCGGCGGCCCCTCGGCCGCAGCGATGGGGATTCTCACGTATCGTCAGCGGATGGCCGCAGACCTGGCGCACCTGCCCGAGGACTGGGAGCGTGCGCTGGCGGTGGTGGCGCATCCCGACGATCTGGAGTACGGGGTGGCCGCGGCGGTCGCACGCTGGACCGGCCAGGGCAAGGACATCCGCTACGCCCTCGTGACCAGCGGCGAGGCGGGCATCGCCACCATGTCGCCGGCCGAGACGGGACCGCTGCGCGAGGCCGAACAGCGGGAGTCGGCTGCAATCGTGGGCGTGACGCACGTGGAGTTCCTGGGGTTCGCCGACGGCTACCTCATGGCCGACCTCGAGTTGCGCCGGGCGCTGGCCGGCTGCATCCGGCGCCACGAGCCCGAGGTCGTGGTGTCCATCAACTACCGGGACAGCTTCGGTGGCGACTCGTGGAATCACGTCGATCACCGGAATGTCGGTTACGCACTCATTGATGCCGTGCGCGACGCCGCCAACCCATGGATGTTCCCCGAATTGGCCGCCGACGGGCTCGAGGCCTGGGGTGGCGTACGGTTCATCGCCTTCGGCGGCTCGCCGCAACCGAGCCACGCCGTCGACGTCACGTGCCATCTCGAGGCCGGGTTCGCCTCGCTGGCGGCGCACGCCACCTACCTCGCCTCCCTCAGCGGCCCGATGGCCGATCCCGAGGCCTTTCTCCGGCCGGCGGCGGAAGCCGCGGGGCAGCGTCTCGGTGTCGCCCTGGCCGTGGATTTCGAGGTCATCGGAGCCTGAGGGCGATTCCCCGGGCGCCTGGTCTGCTGGACCTCGGCGCGGGAGCCCCCCGGACGTCAGCGCAACCCGCCGGCGAGTCGGTCAGCCGGTGGTTTGCGCGACCCGCCGGCGAGGTGGTCAGATCGTGGTCTGTGCGACCCGTCGGTGAGTTGGTCAGCCGGTGGTCTGTGAGACCTCCGCCGGGGCAACCTTCGCCTTCTCGCTGTCGAGCCTCTCGATGGGGGTCTCGCGGGGGTAGAGCAGGTAGATCGCCACCGCCGTCAGGAGCATCACCGAGGCGGCGACGCTCATCGACAGCGTCATGCCGCGATTGAAGGCGTCGACGGCGCTCTCGGTGAGACGGGTGGCCCGCTCGGCCGGCAGATTCTGGGCCACCCGCAGGGCGCCGCCGATCGAGTCGGACGCGGCGTGGGCGGCAACCTCGGGAAGGTCGGACACTTCCGAACGCATCCCGGCCCGATAGCCGACCGCCAGCAATGTGCCGATCACGGCGATGCCGATCGATGCGCCCACCTCCCGGGTGGTGTCGTTGACCGCCGAGCCCACACCGGCCTTGTGCGAGGGTAGGGCGGTCACGATGGCGTGGGTGGAGGGAGGCGTCAGCAGGGAGATCCCGCTCGCCATCAGCACGAGGGCCGCGACCACGACCCAGTAGGGCGACGCCGGCGTGAGCGCTGCCATGAGCGAAAGCCCGCCGGCGCTGAGCACGAGACCGCCGCTGATCGTGGCGCGCGCTCCGATCCGCTCGGCGATGGCCGGCGCGCGCGGCGCCAGAATCATCATGGTGCCCGCCATCGGCAGGGCCCGGAATCCGGCGTTGAAGGCCGTGTGACCCTGCGCGAACTGGAAGTACTGCGTGAGCAGGAAGAACATGCCCAGAACGCTGAAGAAGACCAGCGTGACGGTCAGTGCCCCGAGGGTGAAGAAGCGGTTCCGGAAGAAGGCCGGATCCAGCATCGGGTGGCGGACGCGGCGCTCCCAGCGTACGAAGGACCAGATCAGCAGGATCGCCGCGCCGAAGGCGCCGAGGAGTCGCGGGTTGCCCCAGCCCAGTTCGGGCCCTTCGATGACGGCGAACAGCAGGCTCCCGAGGCCGCCGATGGACAGGAGTGCCCCCACGATGTCCAGCGGCCGTTGCTCGTCGTCGCGCGAGCTGGGCACGAACCAGATGACCGCCACCAGCACCAGGGCGGCCACCGGGACGGCTGTCAGGAATATCGACCCCCACCAGAAGAATTTCAGCAGGATCCCGCTGACGGGCGGTCCGATGGCTCCGCCCGCCCCGGCGAAGGCCGCCCAGATGGCGACGGCCTTGTGGCGCTCGGTGGGCGGGAAGATCACGGTGACGATCGAGAGCGTTGCGGGCATGATCAGCGCCGCGGCGACGCCCATGCCGGCGCGGTAGCCGATGACCTGCGCGGGGCTGGTCGAGAAGGCTGCCAGCGCGGAGACCGCCCCGAAGAGCACGAGGCCTCCCAGCAGCACCTCCTTGCGCCCCCAGCGGTCGCCGAGCGCCCCGAACGGCAGGAGCAGCCCGGCGAAGGCCAGGACGTACGCATCCACGATCCACTGCAGGTCCGATCCGCTGGCGTCCAGGGCCCGCTGGATGGAGGGCAGTGCCAGGTTCAGCGAGCTCATGCTGATGACCACCATCGTCAGCGAGGCGCACAGGATGTAGAGGATCAACCAGCGCCGCGGGTGCGGCGCGGCTTGGGGCGCGGTGGACGGCGCGACGATGTGTTCACACTAAGACGGCACCCTCACGAGGTTGCGTCGCCGGCGGGCTCCCGGGGGTACAACAGATAGACCACGAACGCGGTCACGAGGAGCACCCCCGCGCTGACGCCCATGGACAGGTCATGCCCCGATTGAAGGCATCGACGGCGTTCTCGGTGAGGCGTGCCGCCCGCTCGGCCGGCAGATCCTGCGCCACCCGCAGGGCGGCACCGATGGAGTCCGAGGCGGTGTCCGCCGCCGCATCGGGAAGATCGGTCACGTGCGAGCGCATCCCGTCGCGGAAGCCGACTGCCAGCAGCGTGCCGAGCACGGCGATGCCGATCGATGCGCCCACCTCCCGGGTGGTGTCGTTGACGGCTGATCCGACGCCGGCCTTGTTCGACGGGAGCGAGGTCACGATGGCGTGCGAGGAGGCCGGCATGAGTAGGGACAGTCCGGCGCCCACGACGACCAGTGCGATGGCCATCAGCCAGTACGGCGAGGCCGGTGTGAGTGCGGCCATGTAGCCGAGCCCGGCGGCGGCGAGTAGAAGCCCGCCACTGATCGTGGCCCGCGCGCCGATGCGCTGGGCGATGGCGGGGCTACGTGGCGCCAACATGATCATGGTGAACGCAGCCGGCAGGTTGCGGAACCCGGCATCCATCGGGGTGTGGCCCTGGGCGAACTGGAAGTACTGGGTCAGCACGAAGAACATGCCGAGCATCCCGAAGAACACCAGAGTGATCGCCACCGCACCCAGCGTGAACAGGCGATTGCGGAAGTACGCCGGATCGAGCATGGGAAAGCGCACGCGACGTTCCCAGCGGACGAACCCCCAGAAGAGGGCGGCGGCGGCTGCGAACATGCCTAGCACCTGCGGGCTTCCCCACCCGAGTTCCGGCCCTTCGATGACGGCGAACAGCAGGCTCCCGAGAGCGGCGATGGACACGAGCGCTCCGACGATGTCCAGCGGTCGTTGCTCGTCGTCCCGGGAGGTCGGCACGATCCACGCGGCTGCGAGCAGGACAACGCCGGCCACCGGGACGGCGACGAGGAAAATCGACCCCCACCAGAAGAAGTTGAGGAGGATCCCGCTGACGGGTGGTCCGATGGCGCCTCCCGCGCCGGCGAAAGCCGCCCAGATGGCGACCGCCTTGGGACGCTCGGCGCGAGGGAAGATCACGGTGACGATCGAGAGCGTGGCGGGCATGACGAGTGCCGCCGCGGCGCCCATGCCGGCCCGGTAGACGATGACCTGCGCCGGGCTCGTCGAGAAGGCGGCGAGAGCGGAGAGCGTTCCGAACATCGCCATGCCGACCAGCAGGACTTCCTTGCGGCCCCAGCGATCTCCGACGGCGCCGAACGGCAGCAGCAGGCCGGCGAAGACCAGCACGTAGGCGTCCACGATCCACTGAAGGTCCGATCCACTGGCGCCGAGTTCCCGCTGGATCGACGGCAGGGCCACGTTCAGCGAACTCATGCTGATGACCACCATCGTCAGCGACAGGCACAGGATGTACAGGATCAACCAGCGTCGCGGGTGCGGCTCGATCTCCGGGTTCGGCGAGCCTCCGCCACCGCGCCGCGCCGACAGGCGCCTACTCGAGAATCCCGAATCTCCCGGATCTGCGGAGCGGGGCGGAGGCTGCTCGGCGATGCCCTCAGGCTAGAGCGGCCCGCCTGACGGCATCCGCGTCGGGTCCGGGGCCTGCTGCTTGCTGATCCCGGGCCGTCTGATCGATCCGGCCGGCTGAGCGCCGGTGCCGCCGAACCGGGCGGCGCGGGCACGGCTGGCACTAGCGTCGTCGCCGGTGTCCGCGATGCGCGAACTGGCGGCATGGTCCGATTTCGAGAGGCGCGAGCCTGACCTCTCGGGTCGGGTCCTGGCTCGATTCGCCGCGCACCGCCACGCCGTGCTCGCCACGCTGCGGGCCGACGGTTCGCCCCGTCTCTCGGGATTGGAGGCGCCGATTCGCGACGGTCACCTCTGGCTGGCGATGATGCCGGATTCGCGCAAGGCCGCCGACCTGCGCTGCGACCCCAGGTTCTCCCTGCACAGCTCCCTGGACGACGAGGACGTGCTCGCGGGCGATGCACGCGTCGACGGCCGAGCGATGGCAGCCGGCGAGGCCGAGGTCGCTGTGTTCGTGGCCGGGCACCGTATGGCCATCGAGGATCCCGCCACCATGGCCCTCTTCACGGCTCGCCTCGACCGGGTGGTGCTCACCCGGGTCCTCGACGGCGAACTCCTCATCGAGAGCTGGACGCCGTCCGGCGGGCGCATCGAGTCCCGCCGATCCTGAGAGCCCGCTCATCGTTCCGGCCGGGTTCCTGTTCGCTGTGCAGGCCCGTCGCCTGCTCCGCCCGTCGGCCGCTTAGCCTGGATCCACCGGCGGTGGGTTGGGTTCAAGGGCAGGGATCCACCGAAGTGACTCTCTGACCTGGGCAAATGGCTGTGAACACGAACGGCTGCGGGTTCGGATCGGGAGGCACTTCCTGTGAGTGTCCCATCCCGCCGGATTGACCGGTTCGGAGTGGTCCTCGTCACCTGCGGTTCTTGGTCGAGAAACCTGGGCTATACAACGAAAAAATGCACCAAGAAAGTCTGCGATCGGTGGATCCAGGCTTAGCCGGAGGTGTGAATCCGGACGGCGAGCCGGCGCTACGAGTTCTCGAGGCGCCAGAGGGCGTCGCTGGTGAGGACGTAGATCTCGCCGTCGGGGCCCTCGCCGAAGGACAGCACCGAACCGGGCGGCGCCCCGGTGGCCAGAAGAAGGGGGTGGGCTCCGGCCATGTCGGCGTAGCCCCAGATCGTGCCGTCGCAGAAGTCGCTGTAGAGGTAGACGCTGCTGAGCCCCGGCAGCCTGCTGCCCCGGTAGACGTAGCCGCCGGTGACCGAGCAGCGTTCGTCGGCGCCGTGGCGGTACTCCACGGTGGGGCGGATGTGGCCGGGCGGTTCGTCGTTCGACCAGAACGGGGCACTGCCCTCGTAGTCGCTCCACCCCAGGTTGGCGCCCCGCCCGGCGCCTGTCGCGGCTTGGCCTGCCGGCAGGAGGTTGATCTCCTCGAGTAGGTCCTGACCGACGTCGGCCACCCAGAGGTCGCCGGTGGCGCGGTCGAAGGAGAACCGCCACGGGTTGCGCGCCCCCCACAGCCAGACCTCCGGCGCCCCGGCGTTGCCGTCGGCGAAGGGGTTGCCGGCCGGGACGCTGTAGGACTCGCCGGACGGGCCGGGCCGGGGGTCGATGCGCAGGATCGTGCCCAGCCAGTCGTGGGGGTCCTGGCCGGCGCGCAGCGGGTCACCCGCCCCGCCCCCGTCGCCGAAGCCCAGGTAGAGGTAGCCGTCGGGACCGAACGTCACGTCGCCCCCGTTGTGGTTCCAGAAGGGCTGTGCCAGCGACAGCACCAACCGGCCGCGGCCGGCGTCGACGCTGCCGTCGGGTCCCACCGGCCACTCCCACAGTTCGCTGACCTGCTGGCGATTCACGGAGGAGGTGTAGAGCCGGTCGCCGGCGGGCGAGAAGGTGAGGCCGAGCAGGCCCATCTCGCCTCGGGTGTCCACGCGGGCGCTCATGTCCAGGACGGCGTCGCCGTCGCGGAGCAACGTGGCCGAGGAGTCGGCGCGACCGGCGTCACCGCGCAGGCGCACCACGGCGCCGTGGCGCAGCGCCACGTAGAGCGATCCCGGTTCCTGCGCGCGGAAGGCCAGGGCGAGCGGCGTCGGGAGTTCGGCCAGCCGGATGAGAGCCACGCCGAGGGGTTCGGGGAACCGGGGACCCGGCGCGGTCATCGGCGGCCCCGGAGCGGGGTCGCTGCGGCTCTCCTCGCCGCCGGCCGCTGCGCTTCCATCACCGCCGGCGAGATCTGTGCCGGCCGCAGTGCCGCCACTGCCGGCACTGGTAGCTGCTCCACTCGCGGTCGAGTCGGCGCCGCCCGTCGTGCTGTCGCTTGCGGTCACGCCCGCTTCGCTGCTCGTGCCGGACTCGCCCGTCGTGGCCCTACCGCCGCCGCCATTCCTGCTACCGGCGGCTCTCTCATCTGCGCCGGGGTCGCTCGGGTCGTCGCTGTCGCCGCGGGCATCTCCGCCGTCCGACGCGCTCGTGGACTCCCCCGGGCTCGCGACGCCTGCCGCCGGTTGCGTTTGCGGGCGCACGCTGCCAGCCGGGTCAGCCGTGCACGCCACGGCGAGTAGCGCTGGGGCGAGCAGCGCTACGAGAACGGCCCGTTGCCGCAGCGATCGGGACCGTGGAGGTAGCTGTGGGGCGGAGGGCGGCACCGACGAATTCTCGCGCGCCAACCGCCGACGCTCGTACCCTTGCGGGAGTGACCTCCGGCCGAGTTGCTTCGATGCTCGGGTTCGCGATCCCCGAGCGGGACGACTGGGAAGCCCAGGTGAGCCGCGCTCTGCGCGGCTCGACAGTCGACGACCTCGTTGCCCGCACCGACGACGGATTGCCGATCCAACCCCTCTACACCGGGGCGCAGTTCCCGACCTCTGCCGACCCCGCGGGCCTACCGGGCACGGCGCCGTTCACCCGCGGCCCGCACCCGGAGCCTCACCGCTGGGAGTTGCGCCAGCGCCACGATCTCGATGATCCCGCCACGGCCGCCGCCGTCATCCGGGCCGACGTGGCGGGTGGTGCATCTTCGATCTGGCTCCGGCTGCAGCGGCCGCCGGCGCCCGGGGAGTTGTTGGCGGCGCTTGCGGCAGTCGATCTCGGCGAGGTGGCGGTGCTCGTGGACGGCGGACCGTGGTTCGCAGAGTCGGCTGCGGCCATCGAAGCGCTCGCCGCCGCGGTTCCCCCTGGTCGGCTGGTCGCAGGCGCCGACCCGCTGGGCATCCTCGCCCGGCACGGTTTCCTGCTCGGTGAACCGGCTGTGGCGCTCGGTGAACCGGCTGTGGCGCTCGGCGAACTCGTGCCGCTGGTGTCGGCCGCCGCAGGCCGGCACGCCGCGGTTCGGGACGAGGCTGTTCATGGCGAGGCTCTGTCCGGCGCTGAGGCCGGAGGGCGGGCGATCACTGTGGACGCAACCGCCTACGCCGACGCCGGGGCGCCTCCCGCGCTCGAACTGGCCTGCGCGCTGGCGACCGGAGTCGCTTACCTGCGAGCCCTGGAGGCCGGCGGCATCGAGCCACGGCTGGCAGCGCACCACATGGAGGCACGCCTGACGGCCACGGCCGACCAATTCGCCACGATCACCAAGTTCCGAGCCGCACGCACCCTCTGGGACCGCGTCCTGGCGTCGTGCGGCGTGGAGGCACCCCGCCGCCGGGCGCTGCGCTGCTGGGCCGTCACCTCCGAGGCCATGTTCGTGGCGGAGGACCCGTTCGTGAATCTGGTGCGGGCCACGACGGCGACCTTCGCTGCCGCTGCCGGCGGGGCCGAATGCATCACGGTGCTGCCCCACGATGTGGCACTCGATCGCAGTAGCGAGCGGGGCCGGCGCCTGGCCCGCAACATCGGGCACCTGCTGGCGGACGAGGCGCACCTGGGTGCCGTCGTCGACCCGGCGGGTGGCTCCTGGTACGCGGAGGACCGCACCGCCCGCCTCGCCGAGGCCGCCTGGGAGCGTTTCCGGGAGATCGAGGCGTCGGGTGGGATGACCGCGAGCCTGCTGGATGGCTCGCTGGCCGGCGAGATCGACGAGGCCGCCGAGCGCCGCAGCGCCCGCCTGGCCGCAGGCGGCGAACACGTCGTCGGTGTCACCTGCTTTCCCCCACCGGCCGGCGACGACGGTCCCGAGCACGATCCTGCCGGGGCGCCGGCACCGCTCGCGGACACAGCGCAGATCCCGCCGGACGCCGCCGTACGCATCCCCCCGCTGCCGCTACGCCGCCCCGGCTCGGAGCAGTCGCTATGAGGCTCGCCGCACGGGGAGTCCCGCAAGGGACCGCGAAGACTCCGCTCGGCCGCCGGGCGGCACAGCGCCGTTGCGTGGTGGGGGCATGGACTCCGGCCTTCGCCGGGATGACGAGTCGGGGGCACGCCCGCCCGGAGGGCCTGCCGTGAGTGCGATTCCCGATTTCTCGACCGTCCCTTGGTCGAGCCCGGCGAGTGACCGCCCCGCGGTGCCTCTCGCCACCAACGGCGACGGGCCGCGGCACCAGACCCCCGAGGGCATAGCGCTGCAGCCCGTCTACTCCGCAATCGACGTGGCCGATCTAGCTGCCCCGCACACCTATCCCGGCCTGGCGCCCTACCTGCGCGGCACGCATCCCACCATGTACCTCACCCGCCCGTGGACGATCCGCCAGTACGCCGGGTTCTCCACCGCCGAGGAGTCCAACGCCTTCTACCGGCGCAACCTGGCGGCGGGCCAGCGGGGCCTGTCCGTGGCCTTCGACCTACCCACCCACCGGGGCTACGACTCCGACAATCCCCGGGTGACAGGCGACGTGGGCATGGCCGGCGTGGCCATCGACTCCGTCGCCGACATGCAGACCCTCTTCGACGGCATCCCGCTGGACCGCATGAGCGTGTCGATGACCATGAACGGGGCGGTGCTGCCGGTCATGGCCATGTACATCGTCGCCGCCGAGTTGCAGGGTGTGGCCCACTCGGCACTCACCGGGACCATCCAGAACGACATCCTCAAGGAGTTCATGGTCCGCAACACCTACATCTACCCGCCGCGGCCCTCCATGCGCATCGTGTCGGACATCTTCGCCTACACCGCGGCGGAGATGCCCCGCTTCAACTCCATCTCCATCTCCGGCTACCACATGCAGGAGGCCGGGGCGACCGCCGACCTGGAGTTGGCCTACACCATCGCCGACGGCCTGGAGTACGTGCGCTGCGGCCTCGACGCCGGCCTGAACATCGACGACTTCGCCCCGAGGTTGAGCTTCTTCTGGGGCATCGGCATGAACTTCTTCATGGAGGTGGCGAAGCTGCGTGCCGCAAGGCTGCTGTGGGCCGGGCTGATGCGGCAGTTCGAGCCCACCGATTCCCGGTCGCTGCTGCTGCGGGCGCACTGCCAGACGTCGGGCTGGAGCCTCACCGCCGACGACGTCTACAACAACGTGGCCCGTACCTGCATCGAGGCCATGGCGGCCACGCAGGGCCACACCCAGTCGCTGCACACCAACTCCTTCGACGAGGCCCTGGCGCTGCCCGGTGACTTCTCGGCTCGCGTCGCCCGCAACACGCAGTTGGTGCTGCAGCACGAGAGCGGCACGTGCGCCCCGGTGGATCCGTGGGGCGGCAGCTACTACGTGGAGCGGCTGACCGACCTGCTGGCCCGGCGCGCCGGCGAGCACATCGACGAGATCGAGCAGATGGGCGGCATGGCGGCGGCCATCGAGGCCGGCGTGCCCAAGGCGCGCATCGAGCAGGCCGCCACCCGCACGCAGGCCCGCATCGACGCCGGCACCCAGGCGCTCATCGGAGTGAACCGCTACCGCCCCGAGACGCCCGAGTCGGTGGAGCTGCTGGCGGTGGACAACGCCGAGGTCCTGGCCGCCCAGACCGCCCGACTCGCCACGGTCCGCGCCGAGCGCGACCAGCACGCCTGCAACAGCGCCCTGGGAGCGCTGACCCGATGCGCGGCGACCGGCGAGGGGAACCTGCTGGACCTCTCGGTTCAGGCCGCCCGGGCGCGGGCCACCGTGGGTGAGATCAGCGACGCCCTGGAGCAGGCATGGGGACGCCACGTCGCCGAAGTCCGTACGATCTCCGGTGTGTACAGCCAGGCCGCGGGCACCGACGGGGCTGTGGCCGCCGTGCGCCGCCGGATCGAGGAGCTGGCCGCCCGCCACGGTCGCCGGCCGCGCATCCTCGTGGCGAAGATCGGCCAGGACGGTCACGACCGGGGCCAGAAGGTGGTCGCCAGCGGCTACGCCGACCTGGGCTTCGACGTGGACATCGGGCCCCTGTTCCAGACGCCGGCGGAGGTGGCCCGCCAGGCCGTCGAGAACGACGTGCACGTCGTGGGGGTGTCGTCGTTGACCGCCGGGCACCTCACGCACGTGCCGGAACTGATCGCCGAGCTGGTCTCGCTCGAGCGGGCCGACATCATGGTCGTCGTGGGTGGTGTGATCCCCGAGCGCGACCGCCCGCTGCTGTTCGAGGCCGGCGCCGCGGCGGTGTTCGGCCCCGGGACGTCACTCACCGACGCCGCCGGCGAGCTGCTCGACGCCCTGGCTGCACGGCCGGCGTGAACACCCCGGACCGCCCCGAGCCCTCGCAGGCGGGGGAGTCGGTGCCGGGGGAGGACTACGTCGCCGGCGTGCTCGCCGGTGATCGGAATTGGCTCGCCCGCACGGTGACACTGGTCGAGAGCACCCTGCCGGCGCATCGGGTCGTCGCCACGGAGGTGCTGGAGCAACTGGCCCCCCATGCCGCCGATGCCCACCGCGTGGGTGTCACCGGCCCGCCGGGCGCCGGCAAGAGCACTCTCATCGACGCCCTGGGCGTGGTTCTCTGCGAGCAGGGCCACCGGGTGGCGGTCCTGGCTGTGGATCCTTCCAGCGCCGTGAGCGGCGGCTCGATCCTGGGCGACAAGACCCGGATGGCGCGCCTGGCGGCAGCCCCGGGGGCGTTCGTGCGCCCGTCACCGTCGGGTGGGGCGCTGGGCGGCATCACCGGGGCCACCCTGGAGGCGGTCGAGGTGGTCGAGGCCGCCGGCTTCGACGTGGTGTTCATCGAGACCGTCGGCGTCGGTCAGTCCGAGGCGGGTGTCGCCGACATCTGCGACACGGTGCTGACTGTCACGACACCTGCCGGAGGCGACGAACTGCAGGGCATCAAGCGGGGCCTGTTCGAGGTGACCGACGTGCTCCTGGTGAACAAGGCCGACGGCGATCTGGCGGCCGCCGCCCGCCGCTCGGTCGCCGACTACGCCGCCGCCCTGCGCCTGCTGCATCCTGTGGACCGTGCGGAGTCCGGCTGGGAGCCCCCGGTGCTGGCCACCAGCGCTATCGAGGGCACGGGCCTCGGGGAAGTCTGGACGCAGGTGCAAGCCCACGCCGAGGCGCTCCGGGGCGCCGGTCGCTGGCACGAGCGCCGCGGCGAGCAACGCGTCCGCTGGATGTGGCACCTCACCGAGCTGCAGGTCATGGCCGGCCTGCGCAGTTCTCCGCCGGTACAGGCCGCTCTCGCCGACCTCACAGAACAGGTCCGCTCCGGCCGGCTTCAACCCGCCCGGGCCGCAGCCCAAATCCTCGCCGCCGCTCACCAATAGTTCGCTCGTCTGGGTTCACCTGACACCTCGATATTGCGCGGGCCAGCGCAGACACTTGGGGCGAACATCGCTCCGTCGATATTGACGTTGGCGAATCCTGCAAAGTCTCTTCTTCGTACTCATAACACCTCCCTTCAAGGAGAAATAGTGATGCGGATAGTCAAAATGAATAAGGAATCGGGCCCGACCAGAAGTCAAGACTGGGGCCAGGCTCGGCGGGGGTGAATGCCGAGCCTGGCCGAGGTGCCTCTGGGGGGGAGAGAGGCGATCTGTTGGATCCGGATCTGTGGGATCCGGATCCGTGTGTTCTAGAAGTCCTCGTCGAAGGCCACGTCACCCTCGACGCCCGTCTGGTACGCCGAGACGGTGCGCTCGAAGAAGTTCGTCAGCTCCTGCACGTCCTGCAGTTCCATGAACGAGAACGGGTTGCGGGCGCCGTAGCGGGCCGGCAGGCCGAGCTGCGCCAGCCGCTGGTCGGCCACGAACTCCAGGTACTGGCGTGTCTCGGCCACCGACATGCCCGGCACGCCCTCACCCAGCAGATCCTCGGCGAAGAGGTGCTCGCACTCCACGGCCTCGGCCAGCATCTCGCCGATCTCGGCGGCCAACTCGTTGTCGAACAACTCGGGCTGCTCCTCCCGCACGGTGCGCACCACCTCGAGGGCGAAGTTCATGTGGCAGCTCTCGTCGCGGAACACCCAGTTGGTCCCGGCGGCCAGCCCGTTCAGCAGCCCCTTGGAGCGTAGGAAGTACACGTAGGCGAAGGCGGCGAAGAAGAACAGCCCCTCGATGCACGTGGCGAAGCAGATGAGGTTCAGCAGGAACTTCCGCCGATCGGCCTCGGTGTCCAGCCGGTCCAGGTTGTCGATGGAGCCCATCCAGCGGAAGCAGAATTCGGCCTTGCGCCGGATCGAGGGGATGTTCTCGACCGCGGCGAAGGCGGCGTTGCGCTCGGCGTGGTCGGGCATGTAGTTGTCCAGCAGCGTGAGGTAGAACTGCACGTGCAGCGCCTCCTCGTAGAGCTGCCGCGACAGGTACAGGCGCGCCTCGGGGGCGTTGATGTGCTTGTAGAGGTTCAGCACGAGGTTGTTGGCCACGATCGAGTCGCCGGTGGCGAAGAAGGCCACCAGCCGCTGCACGAGGTGCTTCTCCGAGGCCAGCAGCTTGCGGTCCAGGTCGACGATGTCGTCGGAGAAGTCCACCTCGTCCACCGTCCAGGTGTTCTTGATGCCGTCGCGGAACATGTCGAAGAAGACCGGGTAGCGCATGGGGCGCAGAGTCAATTCGAAACCAGGGTCCAGCAGGTTCGCCTGCCGTTCCGGCGCGGCCGCGGGGAGCGGCGCCGCCGAGGGCGGTGCGAGAACATCCGTCAACGGGAACTCAAGGAGGGTCACCGGGGTTCCTTTCGGTTCGTCGGGCCGCTGGTCGCAGGCCTCGAGCTTCGGGTTGTCTGGACGAGCACACCGGCACGTCGGCTTCGACCGACGGCTCGCCGGGCTGAATTACAATAGCGAAAGAATAACCGTGTAGTTTGACCGGGCCGCGCAATGTGAGCCGACCGTGACCGTCCGGGCCTCTGACCAGCGGAGACGACGCGCCGGATGTGAGCCGGAGGAGACGGTTCTCACGGCCGCACTCGACCGACGGCCACCGGATCGGTGGTTCCCGCCGTCGGGGTCAGCGCGATGCGAGGGTGCGTCAGGTGACGCGGACGGCGCCCTCGGGCATGTTGCGCGATGCCGGCTTAGCGGAGTTCGCGGATTCGCTTAGGTCCAGAGCATCTCGCACCACTGTTCCAGCCAGCTGGAATAGGCCGGCACCGACGCCTGCGTTATTCCAATAAATCATCAATTTCTAGAATAATTGGGTACCATAGGGGTGTGAGGGAGCGAGTTGGCGCGGGTACAGCGTGAGCATCCGCGCCGGGAGGTATGTCGAGCAGCCCGGCGGGTACCGGGCGTTCGTCCCCGAGCCGCTGCCGCCCGACCCTCCGCTGGGGTGGGACGACAGCCTGCTGCGGGCTCTGTCGGAGGCGGACCGGGCTGTGGGTCGCCTCGCCGGTCTGGCGCGTTCGCTGCCGAATCCCGATCTGTTCGTGGCGATGTACGTCCGGCAGGAGGCCGTGTTCAGCTCGCAGATCGAGGGTACGCGGTCGAGCCTCGACGATCTGCTGGCTTTCGAGGTGGGCGCGCCTGTGGCACCGCCTCCGGCGGATATCGTCGAGACGGTCAACTACGTGCGCGCAATGAACCTGGGGTTGGAGTTGCTGGGTGAACTGTCGCTGTCGGGCCGGCTGATCCAGGCTGTACACGGGGAACTGCTGAGTGGCGTGCGTGGCCGGGAGTTCGACCCGGGGGAGTACCGGCGCACCCAGAACTGGATCGGCCCGGCCGGCTGCACGCTGGACAACGCCACGTTCGTGCCGCCCGCCCCCGGCGACCTTCCCGATGTGCTCGAGGACTTTGAGCATTTCCTCCAGAACAGGGCCTTGCCGCCGCTGGTAGTGGCCGGGTTGGCGCACGCACAGTTCGAGACGATCCATCCGTTCAGGGACGGCAACGGCAGGGTGGGTCGACTGCTCATCGCCTTGCTATTGGTGGAACGACAGGTGTTGAACCGTCCTCTGCTGTATCTGAGCCTCTTTCTGAAGCAGAACCGCGACGAGTACTACCGGCGGTTGGATGCAGTGCGGGACCGGGGCGACTGGGAGGGCTGGCTGCGGTTCTTCCTGCAGGGTGTGGCTATCACCGCCGACAGCGCGGCACGCACCGCCGGAGCGTTGTCGGAGCTGCGGGAGCAGCATCTGCGGTTAGCGGCCACGGAGCACCTCGGGCAGTACGCGATACCTCTTCTGGACCTGCTGGCCGAGCAGCCCTTTGTCACGGTGAAGTTCGCCACGGAACACGTGGCGGCGACGCCGTCCACGACGGGCCGGCTGCTGGATCGACTGACCGCTCTCGGCGTCGTGACCGAGATCACCGGACGGCGCCGCAACCGTCTGTACAGCTACTCGCCGTTTCTGGACTTGCTGGCCGGCGACGACGAGCCGTCGGACGTGCCCGACATCGGAAGCTGAGGCGGCATCACGAGCCACCGTCGCACGACAAGATCGTGTCCGTTTTGGGAGGTTTGATTACGCAGCATTGGTGTGGGAGTGTGGCGCTGCCGATGGTGGCGCCGATCTTGCACCCGAGCATGGCGGGGGACGCTGTGGTGCTCCCACTGGCGACGGTCGGTACGCCAGCAGCAGCGGCACGGCTAACGGCCGGTTGGGCCCAACAATCATGGGCACTGTACGGGCGGTCCAAAGGGGCCGCCCGCCGAGACGAGGCGGAAGCAGCGCGCCAGGGCCGCCTCATGAGCCCTGACGGAGAGCAGCGATTCCTGAGCGCTCGCCCGGATGGCCGCGGCGGCGTTCAATTCCTGCTGGAGTCGGTGGCGGTAGAACGCACGCACCTGTGCCGAGTCGAGTGGTGACTCACGGTTCGACGTCAACTCCCGCCACTGGGCCGCGGCAAGTTCGGCTGTGGCCGACTGCGACTCACGCGCTGCGTCGTCCAGTAACTGCTGCACGCGCTCAGCTACCGCCTCGGCCGTTGTCAGCCACTGCTCGCCCTCGGCCAACTCCCGCTCGGCCTGACTCAACCTGCTCTCGGCCGCGGCCAGTTCTGCCTCCCTGGCCTCCACGCCGACGCTGCCAGCGAGAATTCAAACACGCATGTGACAACCGGGGACGTTGTCCCTGGGTGAACGGGGTGGAGGGTCCCCCGTTGGGGTGAGCCCCCCGCGATGCTGTGGGCAAGTAACGGCTCACGGCTCGCAAGGAGGGCTCATGGCACAGGTTAGGACCCAGCATCTGGGCGCGAATATGCCGCCGCGCGCAGACGCATCGACCAGATCGACTCGATCATCCGCATGTTCGACCAGCGCCGGTGCAGCCTCGAGTTGAGCAAGGCGGAGCTTGCGCGAAGGGCGAATCTTCGTCCCGAAGTGATCCGGCGTCTTTTCTCGGCCGAGCGCCCCAACCCGACGCTGGCGACGCTCGTGGCACTGGCGGAGGCTCTCGAGTTGGAGTTGGCTGCCGAACCTCTCGAACAAGCTCGCGTCAGTTGAGGACGCGGCGATGCCGCTCGAACTCTTGCCGATACGAGCGGATGCGCGCGTAGTCCCGCGCCTCGGCTGGCTGGCGTCGAGGCTTGGAGAGGCCGCCGAGGCAGACGATCGGCGATCCCTCGAGATCGGCCGCATCCCGGATAAGTAGGCAGAAGAGCCGGTGGTTCCGGCCGTGCCCCTGGACGCGCACTTCGTAGAAGCCGGCCATGTCGCCGTGCTTCGCTTCCCACTTCTCGCCGCCGGCGAATGACGGGGGCGGCGCCTCGGCAACCGCATCTAGCACGGCATGAATCTCTGCCGCGACCTTGCTGGTCAGCCCGTCGAAGAAGTCCCGCGCCGGTACAGATTCATCCGGATCGTCGGATGGATGACGTTGGAAGAAGTGGATCAGCTACGGATCACGCGGGCCTGTGGTGGGAACCATTCGTTCCTAGTCGCAGGCCTCGCAGGTCTCGGGGTTCTCCAGTGAGCAGGTCACCGCCGCGGCGCCGTTGCCGTTGCTGAGCGTGGCCTGATTGATGCGCGTGGCCGGGCGGGAGCGCAGGTAGTAGGTGGTCTTCAGGCCCTTGCGCCAGGCGTAGGCGTACATCGACGAGAGCTTCCCGATGGTGGGGGTCTCCATGAACAGGTTCAGCGACTGGCTCTGGTCGATGAAGGCGCCCCGCTCGGCGGCGAGGTCGACGAGAGCCCGCTGCGGAAGCTCCCAGGCGGTGCGGTAGAGGAGCTTCAACTCCTCGGGAATGCCGGTGATGTCGGCCAGCGAGCCCTGCGACCGCTTGAGTGACTCCAGCATCCCGCCGGTCCACAGCCCCCGCGCCTGCAGGTCGCGCACCAGGTAGTGGTTGATCTGCAGGAACTCCCCGGAGAGCGTCTCGCGCTTGAACAGGTTGGAGACCTGCGGCTCGATGCACTCGTAGCAGCCGGCGATGGAGGCGATGGTGGCGGTGGGGGCGATGGCGATGAGCAGCGAGTTGCGCAGCCCGTGCGCGGCGATGCGCTCCCGCAGGGCGTCCCAGCGGGCCTCGTCGGTGACGCCGACGCCCCACAGGTCCATCTGCAGCTTCCCGGCGGCGGCCCGGGTCTCGGCGAAGTTCGGGTGCGGACCGTGCTCCTTGGCCAAGTCGACCGACGTGGACAGCGCCCAGTAGTAGATCTCCTCGGAGATGCGCTGCGAGAGTTCCCGCGCCTCGTCGCCGTCGAACGGCAGCCGGAGCTTGAAGAACACGTCCTGCAGGCCCATGAGGCCGAGCCCCACCGGACGCCACCCCCCGTTGGAGGACTGCGCGGTGCCGGTCGGGTAGAAGTTGATGTCGATCACCCGGTCGAGGTACCGCACCGCGGTCTGGACAACCTCGCCGAGGCGCTCGAAGTCGAAGTCGCCGTCGCGCACGAGGCGGCCGACGTTCACCGAGCCCAGGTTGCAGACCGCCGTCTCGTCCGCGCTGGTCACCTCGAGGATCTCGGTGCACAGGTTGGAGAGGTGCACCACCCGGCCGTCGGCGCCCGTCTGGTTGCACTTCCGGTTGGAGGTGTCCTTGAAGGTCATCCAGCCGTTGCCGGTCTGGGCCAGGGTGCGCATCATCTTGCTGTACAGGTGCCGGGCCGGGATCTGCCGCTCGTACAGGCCCGCCTCCTCCGCCTCCACGTAAGCCCGCTCGAAGTCGGCGCCGTAGAGGTCGGTGAGGTGAGGCACCTTCTTGGGGTCGAACAGCGACCACTGCCAGTCGTTCTCGACGCGCTGCATGAACAGGTCGGGAACCCAGTTGGCGATGTTCAGGTTGTATGTGCGCCGGGCCTCGTCGCCGGTGTTCTCCCGCAGCTCCAGGAACTCGTCGATGTCGGCGTGCCAGGTCTCGAGGTAGACGCAGCAGGCCCCCTTGCGGCGCCCGCCCTGGTTGACCGCCGCAACCGAGGAATCGAGCGTCTTGAGCCAGGGCACGATGCCGTTCGAGAGGCCGTTGGTGCCCCGGATGAGCGAGCCGCGGCTGCGGATCCGGCTGTAGGACAGGCCGATACCGCCGGCGTGCTTGGAGAGCTTGGCGACGTCGGTGTAGCGGTTGTAGATGGCCTCGAGGTCGTCGGCTGGCGAGTCCAGCAGGTAGCACGACGACATCTGGGGGTGCGTGGTGCCGGAGTTGAACAGCGTGGGGCTCGACGGCAGGTACTCGAGGGACGAGATGAGCCGGTAGAAATCGATGGCGTCGTCGGCGTCGGTGGACAGCCCGCAGGCCACCCGCATCAGGAAGTACTGCGGGGTCTCGATGGCCTTGCGGGTCTCGGGATGGCGCAGCAGGTAGCGGTCGTAGACCGTGCGCAGGCCCGAGAACTCGAACAGGTCGGTGCGGTCGTTGTCGATGGCCTCGTTGAGCGCGCCGGCGTTGGCCTCCACGAAGTCGGCGGCCTCCTCGCCGATGAGACCGAGCAGCCGGCCCGCCGCGATCGACTGCGAGAAGGAGCCGATCCGCTGGTTACGGACCTCTTCCTCGGTGTACGTGGCGAGCAGGCGGGCTGCCAGCCGGGAGTAGTTGGGTTCTTCGCAGATGAGCGCCGCGGCGGTTCGGATGGCCAGCTCGTCCAGTTCCACCGTGGTGGCCCCGTCGCAGAGCCCGCTGATGGTGCGGGTGGCGACCCGCATGCAGTCCACGCCCTCGAGTTCGCCACTGCAGCGCTCCACCCGCCGGACGATCTTGGTGACGTCGACCGGCTCGAGGCTGCCGTCGCGCTTGCGGACGCGCATCGGCGAGTTGATCGGACGGGCCTCGGGAGGACCGGGATCGGCGGCCAGGTGGGCGCTGCGGCTGTTGGCCTGCGGGCCGGCCGGCGCCTCGGCATTGTTCTTGCTTGAATGCTCGACGACGGTCACGCCGCTGCCTCCGCTCGTTGATCTGCCCCATGCCCCGGAAGGTGGTGCGCGGGTACGCTCCGAACTACCTACGTGTAGTTGCAAGATTGTAATTTCCCCCGACACCCTGTAGCAAATCGACTTCGCGTCAGCGCGAGAATGCGCTGCTCAGGCGTGTGGCGAGACGGTCGCCGGGGCGATGAGGCGCTTCGGACGGTTTTTCGAGGAGCGCCGGCGATCGCCCACCGGCCCCTTTAGCGCACGGCGCGGCCGGCCTCCAGGAGGAGCACATCGTCGGCCAGTTCCTCGGCGTCTCGGGGGTCATGGGTGACGAGCACGACGGTGGCGCCGGCGGCGCGGATCTGCCGGCGCAGGAGGGGCCGCACGCCGGCGTCGGTGGCGGAGAACGGTTCGTCCAGCAGCAGCACCGGCGAGCGCCCGGCGAGCGCCCGTGCCAGCGCCACGCGCTGGGCCTGCCCACCCGAGAGCCGCGCCGGCTTTGTCCCGGCGGATCCGGCCATCTCCACGACCTCGAGGCCCGCCAGGGCGCTGCGGCGGGCGGCGCCCCGTCCGGCACCGCGGCAGCGCGGTCCGAACGCCACGTTGTCGAGGGCGCTGAGATGGTCGAACAGCCGAACGTCCTGGTAGGCGTAGCCGATGCCGCGCCGCTCGGGGGGAATCCAGACGCCTGCCGCGGGGTCGTCCACGAGCCGCCCCGCCAGGCTGATGCGGCCGGCCTCGGTGGCCTCGAGGCCCGCCAGGCAGCGCAGCAGCGTCGTCTTGCCCGAGCCGTTCGGACCCATGACGGCGGTGATCCCACCGGCGGGGACCGCCAAGCGGACGTCGAGGATGAAGTCGCCGAGGCACACCCGCACGTCGGCTGAGATGCCACCGTTCTCCCCAGGAGACGGCTGGGCCCCCTCAGAGCGGTCGCCTTGCCCCGGGCGCAGAGCGATCGGTCGCCTCATCGACTCAGTCCGTCGTGCGCGCTGCCACGGGCGCGACATTGATCCGAGCGAGCATGCTGGGCGCCGGGCCCCGGTCCCACCCCTCCACTGCTGACGACCGCGCTGCCTTGGCCGGCCCGCGAGGGCGGGGGTGCCGGAGCGCCACCGGCAGCGCCGCCCGGACGCCCGCGCGACCCCGACCGCGCCGCCAACCGGCCGGTCGCCTCATCGGCTCAGCCAGCGGTCGCGGAGTGCAAGAAGCACGGCGACGGAGACGGCCAGCAGGATCACGCTGAACGCCACGGCCTCGCCGGGGCGCCCGGCCTCCAAGGCTTCGAACGTGGCCAGCGGGAGTGTCTGGGTCCGGCCCCGCAGGTTCCCGGCGAAGGTGATCGTGGCCCCGAACTCGCCGAGGGCGCGCGCCCACGCAAGCGCCGCACCCGCGGCCAGGGATGGGGCGATCAACGGCAGCGTGACGCGCCGGAAGGCCACCGATCTGCGGGCGCCCAGGGTGCGAGCCGCCTCGACGAGACCAGCGTCGGCGCTGCGCAGCGCCGCCTCGGCGGTCACCACGAAGAACGGCATGGCCACGAACGTGGCGGCAACCACCACGCCGGCGGTGCTGAACGGCAGCGACCAGCCGAACCAGCGGTCCAGCCACAGGCCCACGAGGCCCCGGCGCCCCAGCGCGAACAGCAGGGCGGTGCCTCCCACCACCGGCGGCAGCACCATCGGCAGCAGCACGGCCGCCCGCATCACCCGACGCAGCGACGGCCCGCAGCGCGACAGTGCCAGTGCCAGCGGCATCCCGAGAACCACGGACGCGCCCGCTGCCGCCGCGCTGGTGACCGCGGACAGCACGAGGGCGTCGCGCAGGCGCGCCGAGCCGAGCAGCGACGGCAGTTCGCTCCACGGGGCCCGTTGCAGCAGGCCGACGGTCGGAACCACCAGCAGCGCCAGTGCCACGCCGGCCGGCAGCCAGAGCCCGCCCACCGGGCGGTGGCGCAACTCTCGACGCCTCTGCGCTGCGGCCGGCGGGTCCGATGGCCTCGGATCGCCGCCCGAGGCGCGGTCGGAGACCTCGGGGGAACCTTTGCTCATGGCGTCTCGAACCCGGCCGCGGCGAGCAGTTCCTGCGCCCGCGGCGAGAGCACGAAGTCGACGAATGCACCCGCCTCGGGAGTGTCGCTGAGCAGCACGAGCGGGTAGGCCGTTCTGGCGGGGTGGTCGATGACGGTGCCGCCGACCGCGTCACCGGCGGCGAGCAGGTCCGTGGCGTACACCACGCCGGCGTCCACCTCGCCCAGCAGCACCTTCGTGAGCACGCCGCGCACGTTGGGCTCCCGGGTGTCGGCCGCTGCCACCAGGGCCGACCCACCGATCCGCTCCGCCAGCGCGCCGCACGGCACCTCGGGGGCGCAGAGGGCCAGCAGCACGTCGCTGCGAGTCAGCGAAGCCAGACCGCTCACGCCGGCGGGATTGTCCGGCGGCGTGGCGATCGCCAAGCGGTTGCGGGCGAAGGTCGTGACCCGCCGGGCGTCCACCTGTGCCGCGGTCCGCTCGTCGGCCGCGGCGAACACATCGGCCGGCGCGCCGGCGTTGATCTGGGTGGCGAGCCGGCTGCTGCCGGCGAACTGCAGGGTCACCTCGACGCCCGGGTGGGCGGCCTCGAAGGCAGCGGCGATGTCGTCGAAAACATCGGTCAGCGACGCGGCGGCAAAGACCGTGACGCCGCGGCGCCCGCCTTCGCTGCCATCCCCGCCGCCACCGCAGGCGCTTACCGCCACCAGCACCGCTCCGCAGGCCGCCAGGACGACCGCCAGGCGCACGCCCGACGGCATGACGCCGAGCGGCGCGGACCGTCCCCCGCTCCGGCGGTGGGCGGGTGGGTGGTTGCGGCGCGGCAGGCGCCGGCGACGCACTCGGCGCGCGACATCCGGTGGCTCGTGCACGAAACGTTCACTGCTGGGGGCGCTCGACGACGACGTTGGTGGACTTCACCACGGCGACGGCCTCCACACCCGGTGCCAGGCCCATGTCCTCGGCGGCCTCGCGGGTCATGAGCGAGACCACGCGGTAGGGCCCAGCCTGGATCTCCACCTGGGCCATCACTTCGTCCGCGACGACCCGCGTGACGAGCCCACCGAACCGGTTCCTCGCCGAGGTGCGAGCGCGGCTCTCGCCCGGGTTGTCGGCCCGCTCGGTGGCCAGGCGGGCCAGATCAGCGCCGGACACCAGCCGCTGGCCCCCTGAGGTGCGCACGACCGCCAGTTGACCGTCGTCGGCCCAGCGCCGCACGGTGTCGACGGAGACGCCGAGTAGCTCGGCCGCATGCCCGATCCGGTACAGCGATCCTCCCTGGGACGCCTGCAATTCGCCGTCTATCCGTTCAATAAGCTCCTTCATGAGAGGATTCTAAATGAAAAAGCTAATATGTGCGGCTCTAAGGCGACGCGCCGCACAACGATGGACACCGATGTGCCGCTCGGCTGCCGGCGGGCTCATGCTCGGATCGGAGGCGACGTTCTGGGAACGGACCCCCGTCTCGGATCGAGTTCGGGGGCCTGGCAGCATCTTCGGGGGACTCCGTCGGGTGCGCCGCAATGTCCGGTCGCTGCGCAGCGGAAGCACTTGGCGTCCTCCTAGGGTGTCCGTTCGACGCATTCGATCGGAGCCTGCTTGACGGACCGGCTCCGCCCACCTCGAGGAGTGCCACTATGAGCACTGCTGTGCAACTGGCCCAGGCAGTCGAGGCTGACGACAAGGCAGCCAGGCTGACCGACGCCTGCGGTCTGGATCCGGCGCAGACCTGCCGCTGGGTGTTCGACCGGACCAACAACGAGTTCCTGGCGACGGCCACCGAGTGGGTGGTCGAGAAGCCGCTGAAAGTGGTGCTGATCGCGCTGGGTGCGTACATCGTGAACCGCCTGGCGCGCCGCGGGGTGCGCTCCCTGGCCAAACGCATCATGGCCACGAGTACCAGCACGCGTCTGGCACGCCTGCGGGCGCAGGGGCCGGCGCTGCTCATGGGCGACCAGGACGAGGGCAAGCGCTCGCAGGCTCGGGCCAACACGCTCACGTCGGTTCTGTCCAGCATCATCACCGCGGTCGTCTGGAGCGTGGCCCTCCTGATGATGCTGGGCGTGTTCGACATCAATATCGGGCCGCTGCTTGCCGGCGCCAGCATCGTCGGCGTGGCCGTCGGCTTCGGCTCGCAGACCATCGTCAAGGACTTCATGTCCGGCTTGTTCATGCTCATCGAGGACCAGTTCGGGGTGGGCGACGTGATCGACGTGGGCCCCGTCACCGGGACCGTCGAGGCGGTTTCGCTCCGCACGACCACGATCCGTGACGTGAAGGGAACCGTCTGGCACGTCCCCAACGGGGAGGTCAGCCGGGTGGGCAACTACTCCCAACTCTGGTCGCGGGCGCTGCTGGACATCGAGGTGTCCTACGACACCGATCTGCGTTTCGCCGAGGGGGTCATCCAGCGGGTTGCCAACGAGATGTGGGGCGACCCCGAGTGGGGCGGCGACGAGTTGATGGAGGCGCCCGAGGTGTGGGGCATCCAGAGCCTCGGAGCGAGCGGCATCGCCATCCGGCTGGTGGTCAAGACCGAGCCGTCGGTGCAGTGGAAGGTGGAGCGGGAGTTGCGTCTGCGCCTCAAGGAGGCCTTCGATGTGGCCGGCATCGAGATCCCCTTCCCGCAGCGCACGGTCTGGGTGCGCGACCAGGGCCGCCACGCACTGGCCGAGGCGCCGGATCCCGACACCATCGAGATCGTCGAGCCGCCCCGCCACAGGGCGGTGGTGTCCGACGCCGCCGACGACGGCGAGTGAGGTTACGAGCCTGCCGAGCAACCCCTCGGCGGTAGGCCGGGGTTGCTGGGAAGTGGATTCCGGCCTCCGCCGGAATGACAGGTGGGGGGTCGGGTCCGGGGTGGCGGTGATTCGGTCGGAATGACGGGGCGGTCGGCCTGCGGGGCCGAGCCGTCCGGTCGCTACTCGGCTGCGAGCTTGACGTCGACGGTCGGCGCGGCGCCGTCGCCGGCCTCGACGCTGAGGACGAGGTCCGTGATGTTGCCGGCGTCGCACAGGTCGGCTCGGGCCGCGGCCAGCGCCGCCAGGAAGTCGGGCGGTGCCTGGACGTGTGCCTGCTCGACGGGGGTGCGGAGCTTGCGGCGTGCCTCGCTCTTGGCCCGTCGCACCTGGCCCAGAACCTCCGCTGCGGCCGCCAGGACCGCCGGGTCACCGGTGCCGGCCAGTTCGGCGCGCTGCGGCCAGGGCGCCCGGTGGATCGAGCCCTGCTGCCACCACGACCAGGCCTCCTCGCAAGCGAAGGGCAGGAACGGCGCGAACAGCCGCAGCAGGGCGCCCAGAGCGATCTGCAGGGCGGCCCGGGCGCTGGCGCCGCCGGCGTCGTCGCGGTAGGCCCGGTTCTTGACCAACTCCACGTAGTTGTCGGTGAAGTCCCACAGGAACCGCTCGGTGCGTTCCAGCGCCCGGGCGTAGTCGAAGGCCTCGAAGGCCTCACCGGCGGCGTCCACGAGTTCGCCGAGGTTGGCGAGCAGCGCCCGGTCGATCGGCTCGGTCACCGCGCCGGCGCCGGTCGCAGCGGCGTCCCCGTCGTCCCCGGCGCCCGCCAGGCCCAGCACGAAGCGGGCGGCGTTGAGGATCTTGATGGCCAGGCGCCGCCCCACCTTGATCTGCGACTCGTCGAAGGCGGTGTCGGTGCCGGGCCGCCCGCTGGCCGCCCAGTAGCGCACCGCGTCGGCGCCGTAGGTCTCCAGCAGCCCGACGGGGGTGACCACGTTGCCCTTGGACTTGGACATCTTCTTGCGGTCGGGGTCCAGCACCCAGCCGGAGATGGCCGCCTGCCGCCACGGCAGCGAGTCGTGCTCCAGGTGGCTGCGCACCGTCGTGGAGAACAGCCAGGTGCGGATGATCTCGTGCGCCTGCGGGCGCACGTCCATCGGGAAGGTGCGGGCGAACAGGTCGGGGTCCTCCTCCCAGCCGCAGGCGATCTGCGGCGTCAGCGACGAGGTGGCCCAGGTGTCCATCACGTCGGGGTCGCCGACGAAGCCGCCCGGTTGCCCCCGCTGGGACTCTTCGTAGCCCGGTGGCGCGTCGGAGGCGGGGTCGATGGGCAGCGCCGCTTCGTCGGGCACCAGCACCCGGTCATACCGCGGCCGGCCGTCGTCGTCGAGGGCGTACCACACGGGGATCGGCACCCCGAACCAGCGCTGGCGGCTAACCAGCCAGTCGCCGTTGAGGCCCTCCACCCAGTTGGTGTAGCGGGTGCGCATGAACTCCGGCACCCAGGCCAGTTCGGCGCCGCGGTCCAGCAGTTCCTTCCGCAGGGGCAGGTCGCGCCCGCCGTTGCGCAGGTACCACTGCCGGGTGGTGATGATCTCCAGCGGCCGGTCGCCCTTCTCGAAGAACTTCACGGCGTGCTCGGTGGGCGTCGGCGGGGCGACCAGTGCGCCGGAGTCCTCGAGGAGTTCGACGATGCGCCGGCGCGCCCCGTTCGTGGCGAGTCCGGCGATCTCGGCATAGGCCGCCCGGGCGCCGGCGCTGCAGACGGCGTCCGGCGGCTCGGGCAGCAGCCGCCCGTCGGGTCCCATGATGGGGCGCACCGGCAGTTCCAGCTCGCGCCACCAGGTGACGTCGACGGTGTCGCCGAACGTGCAGACCATGGCGATGCCGGTGCCCTTGGCGGGCTCGGCGAGAGCGTGGGCCAGCACCGGCACCTCGGTGTCGAACAGGGGCACGCGCACCGTCGAGCCGAACAGCGGCCGGTGGCGCTCGTCGTCGGGGTGCGCCACGAGCGCCACGCAGGCCGCCACCATCTCCGGCCGGGTGGTCTCGATGAGCACGTCCCCGCCACCGTCGACCCGGGCGAACGCCAGCCGACAGAAGGCTCCCTGGCGGGGGCGGTCCTCCAGCTCGGCCTGCGCCACGGCGGTGCGGAACGTGACGTCCCACAGGCACGGGGCCTCGGCCTGGTAGGCCTCGCCGCGGGCCAGGTTGCGCAGGAACGCCCGCTGCGACACACGGCGGCAGCGCTCGTCGATGGTGGTGTACGTCAGGCTCCAGTCCACCGACACGCCGAGGCGCCGGTAGAGGTCCTCGAACGCCTGCTCGTCGGTGGCGGTGAGCCGTAGGCACAGGTCGATGAAGTTCCGCCGCCCGATCGGGACGGGCTCGGCGGGCTCGGCGGGCGGTTCGAAGTTCTCGTCGTGGGGCACCGAAGGGTCGCAGCGCACCCCGAAGTAGTTCTGCACCCGGCGCTCGGTGGGCAGGCCGTTGTCGTCCCAGCCCATCGGGTAGAACACCTCCAGCCCCCGCATCCGCTGGTAGCGGGCCACACAGTCGGTCTGCGTGTAGCTGAACACGTGCCCCACGTGCAGCGAACCGCTGACCGTCGGCGGCGGCGTGTCGATCGAGAAAACCCCCGGCCGCTGGCGACTCCGGTCGAACCGGTAGACCCCCTCAGCCTCCCACCAGGCACCCCAACGGGCCTCCAACCCATCCAGGGTCGGTCTCTCAGGCACGCGCCCAGCACCAGCGGGGCTCTCGCTCATCCCGTGCACGCTACCGGCGACGCCCGACCCGACGACGGTTGGCAGTGCCCGTTTCGCCCAGTGGATGTCGCCGCGTCGCAGCACCCGTCGCTCGCGATCACCACCGCTCGCGCACGGCTTCGGCCTGCGTGGCGAGCAGGCCGGCATCCAGGCGGGAATCCTGCGCGCCGTACACGGCGTCGAGCCGGCGGGTGATCTGGCTGTCCTCCTCGAGATCAACGAGCCTCCCCAGCGCCACCGCGAACAACTGAGAGCGGGACATCCTGCGGCGCCAGGCCAAGCGCTCCGCCCTCCGGAAGAGTGGGTCCGGGATCGAGACGGCGACCTTCACGATGTCAGTATGACCCGGTATGACCACACGAGACGCGGGTCGGGGGGCGCGGTTCGAGGCTGGGGGCTGGGAGGCCGGGCTGCGACGACTCTCGCCTCCCGTCGAATAGCGCGCGGCACCACGAAGCAGTCGCCACCAACGAGCGATCACCGGCAGGAATCCGCCATGGACCCGGCGACCGGGACGGGGCCGAGAACAGGGATCGGTTGCTGGACGGGTGCGGCGCCTCTCAACGGGCCCAGAGCCAGTCCAGTTCGGAGAAGGCGAGCGCTCGGCTGAAGTTCTCGATGTTGTCCCGGACGTTGAGGATGAGGCAGCGGTCGTCGCCTCCGTTCAGCCGACCCCTCAAGCCTCTGCCGATCATCTGGAAGTAGAGGTTTGGGCTGTACACCGGCCGGGCAACGATGATGGCCTGTGTCTTCGGTGCGTCGAACCCTTCAGTGAATACGGCATAGTTGACAAGCGCCTTGATCTCACCGTCGCGGAAGCTCTCGACCACGCGGCGCCGAGTCGCCGGATCCGTCTCTCCACTCACAGCACGAGCCATGGTCCCGTTCCGATTGAGGAGTGCTGCCAGAGTCTGCGCATGTTCGACTGATGTCGCGAACAGCAAGGTCGGCCAGTCCGGCTCGATGTGGGTCTCGTACGCCTCGATGATGCGTATGGTGCGCGCCGCGTTCTGGGCGATGCGATCCTCTGCGCTCTGCGGGAGCCAGGCCCGCGAGAACCGCCTCTCCGATTCATCCGATCCCGGCATAAACCTACTCATCATCTCCAGTTCGTCGTCATCGAGTTCGAACGTTCCACCATCGATTGTCTTGTGCTCGGCTTTAGCAAGCACCCCCATGACCTGCAACTCTCCAATGACAGCCTGCGGGTCGTCGTCCGCGAACGCGCCGGAATCAAGCCGGGTGCTGCCATAGCGACGGACAAGCCTGGCGGTCTCTGTCTCATCATGTCCGCGGTAGGGCGTCGCCGTGAGACCGAGCAGGAACGGCTCGTCCTCTCTCTGGCGGTACGTCAATCCAATCTCCTGCATGACCGACGTGAACGAGGGTGCGATCGACCGATGCGCCTCGTCGAAAACGGCCAACTTGAAGTCCTTCAGGAACTCGTACTCCGGCGGGGAGTTGGAGAGCCGCGCCTTGAGCGTCTGGATCGTGGCAACGACGACGTGGCGTTCACTCGCCGGCGACGGCCTCGCCTGTCCTTCCCACAACCTGGAAATTCGAATCCGCTCGGCCTCGGTGCCCTCACTCCTCCACACTTGCTCCCACGCCTCAACCGCCTGCTCGCACAGTTCGTCGCGATCCGCGACCCAGAGAACGCCACCACGGAATCCGTCGTCCCGCATGGCTTCGACTATCGCCTGTACGGCAACCCGGGTCTTTCCCGAGCCGGTCGGCATGCTGACCATTCCGCGTCGCTGGACACTCCCGACGCTGTCCGAGCGGAGCATCTCGCGCACGTTGGTGGCGACGGTCCGTTGGTAGTCGTGCAATTCGGGAAGTGACCGGGGACCCTCGACCTCCACAAACGGTGAACGCGAGCTCCTTCGATCCCCCGCCCATTCGTCGGAGAACCCAAGCGAGCGGACGAACGCCACGGCGCGCGGCGATCTCGCCCACTTCGTCGGTGGACTGAGATGATCCAAGTCAAACCGGAAATGCCTGAGCGCGTCCGTGTGGTAGGTCGCGATGACGGCCTCCGCCAGGTCGATGCCCGACAACTGCTCGTGCTCGCCGTCGAGCACTTCGAGCACTTCGAGCAACGACGCTGGGACTCCTGCCCGCAAGACCGCCTCACCGGCTGCGGCCAGAAGCCGTTCGGCGTCAGTGGCACAGCGGCGAATCTCGGCGTGTCGCGCTTCGATCTGCGCCGGGGTCCGGTGTTGCGCTATCGCCTCGAGCTGGCTCTCGGTGAGCCCGAGCGCCAACTCGCTTGCGACGAGTCGGAGCGAATCGAGTTCATCGTCGTCGATGCTGCCTGCGAGATAGACGTCGGGAACATGGAAGACACAGTTCCGCTCCCGGCCGGCGACACGGATTCGCTCGCACGGAACGAGGCGGATGTTCCTCTGTTGCACTGGCAGATGCTCCCGCAGCCCGGGCCAGATGTCGGTCAGAGGAGTCGGATCTCCTTCGCCGAAGAGTTCTGGTACACGATCGGCTAGTTCGAACGCCCCCTTGATCCTGTCGGCATTCGGATGCTGCAGCAGCGCGTCTCGGGCCGCCGGGTTCTCGGGTTGCTGCCCGAGAGCATGAGCAAACGGCGCAATGCTTCCTGCGATTCGAATACGGCCATGCTCTCTGATGACATGAACCGCCAAGGGTTCGAATAGCACTTTCGGATAGGCGTTCTTGTTCGTGCCTCTGTGCCACAACTCACATGGCTCGAAACAGGTATCTTGCCCTAACACCGCATACGTGAAGCGTGCTCGCCCCTCGTCAGATAGAGCAGCAAGGACAGTCAGCGGCCCGACGCCATCGGACGACGTGAATTGCAGGTACCCCTCCCGCGGCGGGGCCGGAAGGTCGTCTCGCTGCCGGTACTGGCTCTCGCAGAGGTCCTGGTACCGCAGGAATACAGGTTCCCACCTCATGTCTCGCGGGCCCCACGGCGTATCGATAGCGCCGAGTTCGCGGAGCAACTCGACATCACGCCGATGGAACGCCGTGTCGACGGTGGCCTCCTCGTCCCGGCTCCCGTCACCGGGCACGATGTCGCCGGGCATCAGCACGGAGTGAATCGGCTGCCAGCTACCGGCCAGCGTGCGGATCCGTAGTCGCCGCGGCCAGTCCTGATGTTCCTGGATGGTTGCGAGTCCAACGGCCGCGCTGACCCCACGCGACGCTTTCCAAAACTCGTCAGAATGATTGGGTGTAGCCGATAGATGGACTTGATTTGCCAACAGGTGATTTGCGATGGCTTTGAAGCGGCTCTCGGGCGATGGCGTCTCTAGCCCCAGTTGCTTCAACGCCGACAGAGTCTCAGCGTCCGCCGCCAGCGCTGGGTGGACACTGGAGTCCGGCCCGGTCACGCTGTCGGCAGTCGATGACTCGAACGGGAGGAACAGACGTTGAGGATCGGGCGGGCTCAAGCGACCGGACTCCGTCAGCACGATCGCGCTCTGATCGACGTCGGTTCGTCTGTCCCTGGGAATGAGCGCAGCGGTCTGGATCGCTGCCATCGATGCCGCCAACTCCTCGCCCGGCGCCGCGTTCTGGACGAGGGATTCGAGCCACCCGGCAATGGAAGCTCGGGGTGCTCGCGACACGCCCCATTCCGGTCGGCCGGGGGTTCGGAACAGCCGATCGACCGTAGCGAGCCTGGTTCGAGTGAGTGTCTTGTGGTGCAGCCAGCCGCTCGGCCGACTCGCGTAGGCCGCCCACCGCTCGAACGGCGCCGTATCCATCCCGCGATCCAGAGTCAGCTGCGATGGCGGGTAGGAGATGTCCCTGATCCGGCGAAGCTCCCCGTTCTGGTCGGGAACGATCGCTCGTCCGTGCAGAGCAGCGAACAGTTGCTCTCGAAGCAGATCGGCCTGATCGGAATCGCCGGCCTCGTGCCGGCGCGGCAGCACGTCCAAGTGGCGGGCGGGATCCTCGGCGTTCGGGATCAGCGACAGTTTCTCGGCGATCAACTCTGCTGAGGCTTCGATCAGCTCGTCGTTGTAGCGACCGGTGAGGAGGTTCTGCCGATCCTCGTTCGTCTTCCACGGAGCGTTCAGGATGCCCGGGACGAGGCTCCACGCGGTAGTTGGGAAGAACGCCCAGAACCTGCCGGGCCGGTCGAGCCGGTCGACGGGCGCAGCCCACGAGACGCGAACCTCAACCTCGTCGTCGCCGGGTCGCCGGTCGGCGCGGGCGTTGCTCGACAGTTGGTGGGATCGCTCGAAGAGTTTCCACTGGCTCGTGTCGTCACCGTCAGCAAGGAGGAATTCGCCGTCGACTTTCTCCAACTCCAACTCGCGATTCAATTCCTCCGAGCCGTCGGTGATCGTGAGCCTGCCGAGGTGCCGGACGAAGAGAAGGAACTCGGGCGGGAAGGAGGTCATCTGCTGACGAATGTCGTCGCGCGCCGCATTCTTGAGTGGTAAGCGCACAATGTTCACCGCCCAGTCCATCAACTCGCGCAGCGCAGCATCCTGTTCTTGACTTTCAGCCGGATCGATCGGCTCGGGCAGGCTCAGCACCGGATAGCGGTCGGCGTTCGGAACGACCGCCTCGATGCGCTCGCGGGAGTGTGCGCGATCGAAACGGAACGAGCCGGAGCGGCTGAAGAACTCCGGCGAATCGCTGACGCCGAGAACGGCTCTGAATCCGAGGCCGAAGTTGCCGATCTGGCTCGTCCCCCTCTTGGGTGACAGGCGCGGGAACATGAGCGCACACACGCCGGGCTCGCCGATGGGTTTTCCGTTGTCGGCGCAATAGAGATATCCCGTCGTCAGACGGACCTCAATACGTCCACGGTCGTGCCTCGGAGCATCATCGCCCATCTCGCTTGCGTCGGCGTCGAGCAAGAGAGCATCGGCGCCGTTCTGGACCAGTTCGAAGAGTTGTCGATGCTGGTAGCCACCATGTGCCGTGTCTTGCTCGTCATTGGCGTCCCGGATAACCAGGAGTGGCTGCTTGCCGTACGCCGCGAGAGTTCCCTCCGTCTCCTTACGGATGTACCGGCCCAACTCCCCGTTCGGCCCGGCCCAATCGCCCTCCCGACGTCGCAGTGTGCAGTGCATCGTGAGTTCCTGGATCTGCCGGACTTCGGCGTCGAGGTCCGGCCATCGCAGATCCCGCGATGCGTCCTGCAGCGGTACGCCGCGGCGGCCGCGCTGGAAGTCGTTCTCGGCCCAGGCGTGCCCGGCACGAACGGCGGCGAGTGCCTCCTCGGTCAGCCGGCCGATCCGTGCCTCGGCCTGCGCGAACCACAGGTGGCCCGCGAGCTGTGTCATGGCGACGATGCTGTACTGCAGGCCCGTGTCCGCGGTGTGCAGGATGACGTCATCGGCGGTCGCCATTGCCAACTCGCTGGTGACGAGGGCCCCGAGGAAGCACCGCCTCGCCTCATCGATGTCGAGGGCGATCACCAGCCGCCTCGGCGAATCACCGTCCATCGAGCCGACGACAACGATGTCCCCTGCGGTGACGTGGCCGGGCGCGTCGACTCTCGAAGGGGACGGCGAGGGAGGATGGCGTTCGATGGCCTCGGCCGGCCGGTCAGTCATCCGTGTCGCTACCTTCCGTCGTTCCGTCCGCTTCGACGAGGAGGAGCACGATCTCGTTGAGGAGCGCCTCCTGTGTGTCCTGGCTCAGATCGGCGGCAGCATCTCTGAGCCGCTCGAACAGGCCATCGCGGCGCCGTATGAGTGTGGGTCTGCTGATCCCCAACCGCGCTGCGATGTCGATGTCGGGCAGCCCCGCCAAGCGCCCGCGGAGGATGTCCTCGTCCCCGTGCGACAGAGCCGACACGATGCCCCCTGCGACGTCTCGCACCTCTGTGAGTTCCTCAGGCGTCAGGTCAGCTTCCCGTCCCTGCATTCCAGTGTCGGTGAATTCAAGGATTCTCGGAACCCAATCTGTCAAGACGACCTCGAAGATCCCCGACAAGTCGCCGACCGTGACCCCACCCGGGGTGCCGTCCAACACGATGCGCACGACCGCATCGAGAGCCCGACCGGAGTAGACGCGCGGTGCCCGGTCACCTTGCTCGGGTGTCCGTCTGGGCACGATCCGTACCTGTTCGGCCAACTCCCGGATCTGCCGGTCCGACAATTCTCGGTACGGCCGGTCGGATCCTATTCGGCGGTACACGGCCCGTCCGGCGACGTCGGCGCTCTCGGCCCAGCCGCAACCCGACAGGCGCGCACGGGCGCGGTCCAAGAGGTTGTCGACGACCGTACGCACTCGGCGCCGAGCCAGCGTGATCCGCACCTGCCGGACCAGGAGCGCGCGCCAGTGGCCGATCTCCGCCGCGACGTCGAACATGTACGCGAGTTGCCGCTCGCCGAGTAGCCGAATCGTGATCACGTCCTGGACGAGTTCGTCGATCTCCTCGGCACCCCATCGGTGCGCTCGTGCATAGACGTTCGGGTCGTACCGTCCGGACTGCGACCGGCAGGCACGTTGGATCTCAGCGAGGATCGAGGCTCCGATCCCCTCGGCTTCGAACTCGTGTCGCAGCACCGGGAGGCTCATCGTCATTCGACCACCCTCATGGCGAACTCGATCACGTCGTCGTCGGGCTCGTGGCAGGATCGACGGTCGAGGGTCAGCTCCTGCGGGCGCACGATGCGCCGCTCGTCGTGCCTGATCCATCCGTGTTGGTCGATGCGACAGGTCTCCGAGCCGCAACTCCCCTCGTGCGGGCCGTGCTCCCTACCTCCGTAGCCTGCCTTCGTCGAGCGCAGGACCACCTGTATCCCGGGGAGGATCGTCCCGCTGCCGGCGACGATCCATCGGTGCTCCTTTCCCTCCGGCGCGTGGCGATCGACGCGTATGACGTCCTGGGGAAGGCAGAACCAGTCGCCCAAAGGAGGTCCGGAGAGCATGCCGGATGGTCCTATTGATGACCGCACGAAGATTTCGGGAATCGTATGGGGTCTGGACCGTCCTTGGTGGTGGAGTGCAGCCCGCCGGCTACAGGATCTGCTCCAGGAAGCGCTTGGTGCGCTCCTCGGTGGGGTCGGTGAAGAAGTGCTCGGGGGTGCCGACCTCCACGATCTCGCCCTCGTCCATGAACACCACCCGGCTGGCCACCTCGCGGGCGAAGCCCATCTCGTGGGTGACGCAGATCATGGTCATGCCGGTGCCGGCCAGTTCCTGCATGACGTCGAGGACCTCCTTGATCATCTCGGGGTCCAGCGCCGAGGTGGGCTCGTCGAACATCATCACCTTCGGCTCGGTGGCCAGCGACCGGGCGATCGCCACGCGCTGCTGCTGGCCGCCGGAGAGCTGGCCGGGATACTTGCGGGCCTGCTCGGGGATCTTCACCCGCTCCAGCAGTTCCATGGCCAGGTCCTCGGCCTCGTGGCGGGGCATGCGCCGCACCTGGCGGGGGGCGAGGGTGACGTTGTCCAGCACGGTGAGGTGCGGGAACAGGTTGAACTGCTGGAACACCATGCCGGTGAGGCGCCGCACCTGGCGGATGGTCTTCACGTCGTTGCTCAGCTCGACGCCGTCCACGGTGATCCGCCCCCGGTCGTGGCGTTCCAGCCGGTTGACGCAGCGGATCAGCGTGGACTTCCCCGAGCCCGACGGTCCCAGCACCACGACGACCTCCTGGCGGGCCACCGACAGGTGGATGTCGCGCAGCGCCTGGAAGCTGCCGAAGTACTTGTCGACCCCTTCGAGGGTCACCATGGCCTGGGCGTCGGGGCCCGTCGTGGTTGGTGCTTCTGTGTCGGTCATCGTTCTCCCACCCCCAGTCGGCGTTCCAGCCGCTGGCTCTCCCGTGACATCGTGAAGGCCAGCGCCCAGAACGCGAAGGCGACGAACACCAGCGTCTCGGCGATGCCCACGATGAGAAACTCCCGCTGCCCGTGGATGCTCTCGCGGATCCGCAGGATCTCGGTGAGAGCGATGATCGACAGCAGCGTGCTGTCCTTGAACAGGTTGATGAATTGCCCCACCAGGGCGGGGATGACCGCCCGCAGGGCCTGGGGCAGCACGATCATCCCCAGGACTCGGGGGGCGCTCAGCCCGATGGCCTGGGCCGCCTCCACCTGCCCCCGGGGCACGGCCTGCAGGCCGCCGCGCACGATCTCGGCCAGGTAGGCGCCGGTGAACAGGGTCATCACGGCGATGGCCCGCGTGACTTTGGAGAGCGGATCCTCGGTGGGCAGGAAGAACCCCAGGAAGAGGTCGCCCATGAACAGCAGCGTGATGAGCGGCACGCCGCGGATCAGTTCGATGTAGCCGACCGACAGGAACCGCACCGCCGGCAGTTTCGAGCGCCGCCCCACGGCCGCCGCCAGCCCGACGGGGAAGGCCAGCACGATCGAGGCGGCCGCGGCCACCAGGTTCAGCTGGAAGCCCGACCAGTCGTCCCAGCCCACGCCGCTGAAGTCGAACCGGGCGTACACCGCCCGCACCACCGCCACGGCGCCGGCGATCAGCGCAAAGCGTGCCGGCGGCTGCCAGCGGGCGTCGGTGCGCACGTTGCGGGTGGTGCGCAGCACCGCCACCGCCACGAGGGCTCCGCCCCACCACCAGGCGATTCCCCCCGTGCCCGACACCACCTGCCAGCCGGTCAGCGCGCAGATGCCCGCGAAGAACCAGGCGAAACGCCTCCCGAGCTCACCGAGCGCTTCCATCGCCCTGCGGGCCACGACCCCGACGGCCAGCGCCGAGGCCACGAACCCCAGCGGCAGCCAGGTGCGGGTCATCCCCAGCAACGCCACCAGGAGCACGAAGACCGGCCACCAGCGCCGCACGCCGTCGCGCAGGCGGGCGCGGCTGAACGGCACGCCGGCGTCACGGGCGCGGTCCCGCGACGAGGCCGTCAGGCCGCCCCACACCAGCCCCACCGAGGCGCACAGCAGGTACACCTGCACGACCACCCGCCACTGCTCGCTGCGCGGGAAGGTGCCCATCATCAGCAGGGTGAGGTTGGTGCGCACCGGCTCCCACTGGCCGGTCACGAACAGGAAGCGGGCACCGTAGATCGTCAGGACCACCAGGCCGGCCCCGATGAGCACGGTCAGCACGGAGTTGTGCCGGCTGTTGAAGAGGTTCTCCCGCGCCCAGGCCCGCGCCGTGGGCCGCGGCGGGGCCTCGCGGCGGGCGCCGCTGTCGCGGCTGCCGGGGGGCGGGACGGTGGCGGTCATCGTTCGCGGATCTGCACGGTGCGGTTGTAGATGTTCAGCAGCAGCGAGATCGTCAGCGAGAACACCAGGTACACGCCCATCAGCACGGCGATGGACTGCGGTGCCGGGTTGGCGTTGCCGATGGACGTGCGGGTGAGGTTGGTGACGTCCGCGTAGCCCACGACCGTGCCGAGCGAGGTGTTCTTGACGAGGTTGAGGTACTGGTTGATGGTGGGCGGCACGGCGATGCGCAGCCCCTGCGGCAGGATCACGTGGCGGTAGCGCTGCAACGGCGACAGCGCCAGCGCCCCGGCCGCCTCGCTCTGGCCCTTGGGCACCGCCAGGATGGAGGCCCGGACCACCTCGGCGATGTGGCTGGCGGTGTACAGCGCCAGCGCCAGGGTCAGCGACAGGTAGGCGGCGCTGGTGCCGAAGCCCGAGATGAGCCGCCGCCCGTTCTCCGAGCGCGCCGGCAACGCCCAGGCGTAGGGACCGCCGAGCGCCAGGAAGGCCACGAGCACCACGACCGCGAACACGCCGAGCGCCCACAGCAGCCGGTGGTGCGGCTCACCGGTGCGGACGTGGCGCCGGCTGCGCCAGATCCACACGCCGGCGGCCGCCAGGGCGCCGCAGACCACGATGATCCAGAACAGCCCGGTGTGCCGCTCCGCCGACAGGCTCGGGATGCCGATGCGGCTCTTGGACAGCACCAGCCAGTTGCTGTCGGAGCCCGGCAGCTTCAGGTCGAGCGCCTCGGGGAAGACCGGCAGCGGGCCGAAGCTGAACACCGCGAAGCTGAAGAACACGATCACCACCAGCGGCGGAGTGTTGCGGAACCCCTCCACGAAGACCTGTGCCATGCGGGCCACGAGCCAGTTGCTGGAGAGCCGGGCGACGCCCACGATCAGCCCCACGATGGAGGCCAGCAGCACCCCCACCAGGCCGGCCAGGAACGTGTTCTGCACGCCGATGAGCACCATCCGCCAGATCGGCAGGCTGGGGTCGAAGCCGAAGTTCTCCGGGATGGCGAAGCCGGTGGGCTGGGTCAGGAAGCCGAAGTCGGTCGGGATGCGGGTCCGGGAGAGGTTCTCGACGAGGTTGCCGTAGAGCCACCATCCGGCGAGGCATACCGCCGCCACCAGCGCCGCCTGCCAGATCGCGGACAGGAACCCGGTCCGGCGCCACCAACTGCTGACGACCGGCACCGACGGTTCGCCGGCCACGGGGGAGGCGGCGTTCCGGCTGCTCAGCGACATCGCACGCGCAAGTTAGTACAGCGCTCCGGCCGCCCGGTCAGCCATCCAGCCTGGTCCGCGGCAAGCAAGCGAGGGCGGGGATGCCGGTGGACGCCATGGGCGGCCATTTTCGGAGGCCGCCGGAGCGCCACCGGCAGCCCCGCCCGGACACGCACCGCGCGCGAGTGCGCCGGAACTGCCGGGCAACGCGGAACGCCCGCCCGGGCTCTCCTGGGAGAACCGCACGGGCGGGCGCTCAGTTTTGCGGGCCGGCGATGGGCCCGGAGTTGCTTCCTACCGGTAGGGCGGCACGTACATCAGGCCGCCGTTGGTCCACAGGTCGTTGACCGAGCCGTCCAGCGGGAGGCCCAGCGGCTCGAGGTGCTCGCGGTAGATCTCCTCGTAGTTGCCTACCTGGCTGACCACCTGCACGGCGAAGTCGCTGGGCAGGCCGAGGCCCGGATCGAAGTCGTCCTCGCCCAGGAACCGCCCGAGCGCCGGGTTGGTGCCGGTGGCCGAGGCGATGTTGGATGAGTCGAGGCCGAACTCCCAGGCCTGGATGGTGGCCATGACGGCCCACTGCACGACCTGCGCCCACTCGGTGTCACCGTCGAGGACGGCCGGGCCGAGCGGCTCCTTGGAGATGGTCTCGGGCAGGATGAACTGCGCGTCGCCGCCGGCGTCCTCGATCTCGAACTTGAACACCGCCAGGGATGACTTGTCCGATGTGAAGGCCTCGCACTGCCCGGCGGTGTAGCCGACGCGGGCCTCGGAGGACTCGCCGAAGGTGACCGGGTTGAACGGGATGTTCCGCGACCGCATCACGTCGGTGAGGTTCAGCTCGGTGGTGGTGCCCTGCGCCACGCAGATGTTGGCGTCCGCCAGGCCCTCCAGGTCGGTGATGCCCGTCGAGGCCGGGACGACCACGCCCTGGCCGTCGTACAGCGTGGTGTACACGAAGTTGGCGGCCTCCTTGCCGTCGCGGCTGGCGGTGAAGGTGGTGTTGCGCACCAGCACGTCGATCTCGCCGGACTGCAGCGCCGTGAAGCGGTCCGAGGTCGCCAGGTCCACGAAGTCCACCGCGCCGGCGTCGCCCAGCACGGCCGCGGCGATGACCCGGCAGAAGTCCGAGTCGAAGCCCTCGTGCTCGCCGTCGGGGGTCAGGAAGTTGAACCCGGGCAGGGCGTCGCGCACGCCGCAGCGGACCGAGCCGCGGGCCTGCACCTCGGCGAGGCGGCCACCGGCCTGCGACAGGGCGACGGAGTCCTCGGTGGTCGGCGTGGGTGCCGGCGCTTCGGTGGTTGTCGCAGGTGCCGCCGTGTCGTCGGGCGGTGGGGGTGCGTCGGTGGCGGGCGGGGGCTCCGGAGTTGTCGTGGCGTCGTCGTCTCCGCCGCATGCTGCTGCCAGCAGCGCAACGACAACGACGGCCGACATGAGAACGGTCCTTCGGATGGTCATTTGTTCCTCCCTCTCGACGCGCGCGATTGTCGGTGCATTTCCTGCGTTCTGCCCGTCGAGGACTGGGAATCAGAATAGCCAAGAAATGCATCGAATGTGCCACTAGCTGCTCATTCGCGACGTCGAAATATTCTGCTTGCTACCAGGACGCCATTCGCGCGCCTCCCGGCGCTGATGACTGCCCGACAGCCCCCGGGACTAGATTGTTGACGTCACGGCCGGGTCCGCGGGGCCCCGCTGGAGGAGGTGACGCGGTGTTCTCCTATCACAAGCCCGTTCTCGGTGAGCCCGACTTCGACTCGCTCGAAGAGTTGCGCCTGTTCCGCAAGCGCCGGGTGGCGCTGGGCTACCGGGTGTTCTCCGCCCTCGGCTGGGGACAGATGAGCGACGGGCACATCACCGCCCGCGACCCCGAGCGGCCGGACCACTTCTGGATGCTGGGCCACGGGGTGCCGTTCGGCGCCGCGACCGTCGACAAGATGGTCCTGCTGGGCCCCGACGGCGCCGCCGTGGACGGCTACACCGAGTTCGGTTACATGCCCGCCGCTCACGCAATACATGCCCCCATCCACGATGCCCGCCCCGACGTGGTGTCGGCGGCTCACACGCACACCCAGTACGGAACACCGTTCTCGGCGCTCAACGAGCCGTTCCGGCCTATCTGCCAGGAGGCCTGCCAGTTCTTCGAGCGCCACGGGGTGTTCGAAGGCACCGAGCTCTCGGTGGAGAGCATCGAGATCGGCAAGCGCATCGCCGTGGCGCTCGGCGAGCACCGGGCCGTGATCCTGCGCAGCCACGGCCTGCTGACCGTGGGCGCCTCGGTGGACGAGGCGGTGGGCTGGTTCGTGATGGCCGAGCGGACCGCCGAGGCACACATCAAGGCCCCCGGCGCCGAGCCCATCCCCGACGACGCCGCTCGTTACACCCGTGACGATCTGGGGCCCGGCGACGGCTGGAAACGATTCCAGTGGCTGGTGAGTTCACTGGTCCCCGACCCGTCGGTGGTGGGCTGAACCCTCGCGCACCGGTTCCGGCTGCGAGCCGGCCGACTGGCGCCGAGCCACGGACCGGGCCGGAGCCTGACTGTCTGTCATTCCAGCGGAGGCTGGAATCCACGTTCCAGCGGCTCCGCATGCGTCTGCCGTGCGATGCTCGGCGTCCGGCCTAGATGGTTAGTTCCAAGGGGTCAGTGGTCGTAGGCGAGCAGGCTGCGGGCGGGGCTTGCTCTTGGGGTGGTTTGGTTGTGCCAGATGGCGGCGGTGAGGGCGAGGAGTCGTTGCAGGATGCGCGCGGCGACGCCGGCGGGGGTGCGCCCGCCGTGGCGTTCGAGGCCGAGTTGGCCTTTGAGGGTCTGGAAGACCGATTCGATGATCTGGCGCAGCGGCCGCAGGAACCGCTGGTGGGGCCGGGCGAGTTCTGTTTTCGTCGTCGGGCGGATGAGTGCGATGCCCGCGTCGGCGAGTTGCTGCTCGAAGGCGGCGCTGCGGTAGCCCTTGTCGGCGATGAGGGTCTGGCCCGGGCGGGCCAGGTCGCCGTGGGCGATCATGTCCAAACAGATGTCGCGTTCGTCGGCTTTCGCGTCGGCGAGCGCGAAGGCGATCGGCAGACCCGACGGGGTGGCGAGCAGGTGCAGGCGCAGCCCCCAGAAGTAGCGGGAGTGGCTGGCGCTGTACCCGTAGGAGGCCCATCCGGCCAGGTCAGAGCGCCGTTGGGTCTCGCGGCTGCGCCCGCACTCGACCGGCGTGGAGTCGACGAGCCACACGTCGTCGTGGTACGACGGGCAGTCCCGCGCCAACGCCCCGAGCACGTGTTGCATCAGTTGACCGCTGCGACGCAGGCGCTTGTGGTAACCCGACCGCTGGGGCAGATACGGGAACCACGACCGCAGGTGCTCTTCGGCGTAACGCACGAAGCGGGCCTCGGAGTCGAATCTCGACAAGACCTGCACCACCGCCAACGTGGCCAGTTCCGCGTCAGACAGCTTCGGGGCGAACCCCACCGCCGGCCGCGGCGGCGCCCACCCCGGATGCGCCACCAACAAATCATCAACCGTCACATAAAGTGCAGTCACGAGGGTGTCCAAATCCGGGTTCATGCCAAGGTCCTCCAGGATCGGGGGCAGTTCTCACCCCCAGATCTTGGACACCCTCAACCACCCAACGGTGGACCCCACCCCTTGGAACTACTCATCTAGGCGACCTCGGCCCGCCGCCAGCCCCAAGTGGCCAGCAGCAGACCCGCAGCCCCCACCGCGAGGGGCACCGCGATCGACGCCGCGAACGATCGACCCACCGGCGTTCCGACGTCCCAACCGTCGCTGACCAGCAGGCTGGCGGCGTAGGAGCGGATCGTGAGGCGCGCCGTGGCGGCGCTGAGCGAGCCGATGACGTTCTCCCACACCAGCAACACGAGCAGCCCCATCAACAGCGGGCGCGACAGGATCATCCCGAAGGCCAGGAACACGCCCACATAGGCCACCGCTGCCAGCAACGCTCCGGCCGCCACGTCCACGTCCAGGATGAGCCCCGCCACGATCAAGGGGACCACCAGCAGCACGACAACGACCGTCAGGGCTGCGCCGGCGGCTCCGGCAGTGGCCGACCACGCACGCATGGGTCGGAGCCACAGGTACACCAGTGTGCGCTCGTCGCGCAGGTCGCCGAACGCCTCCGAAGCGATCAGGAGCGCCCCGAACGGCAGGATGATCGAGAGGCCGTACCAGACCAGGAACGCCGCCCCGTCCTCGGGCAGGATCGCGTCGGCGCTGTTGCGGAGAACGACGGCGATGACGATCGCGAGGGCTGCCAGCACGACCAGCACGACGATCCGGCCCCAGCCGCGCAGCAGCTTCTGGAGCATGAAGCGGAACACCAGCGCGGCGTGGTTCACGAGCCCTCCACCAGATAGCGGAAGACCGACTCCAGGTCGGCGTCGAGGGGCCGCAGCTCGCGCAGACTCGCCCGGCGGTCGCGGGCGAGCGGGGCTATGGCCGAGGCGAAGCGGCCGGCGCTGGCGGTTGCGACCGTCAGCGCGCTCGGTTCGTGGATCTCCACCCCGACGGCGAGTCCCTCGGCGATGAGTCCGGCTGCCAGCGCCCGGGGGGCGTCGGTGGCGATGCGGAAGCGGCTGGGCCGGTCGTCCATGAGGTCGCGGATGCGGCGGAAGTCGCCCTCGGCCAGCAGGCGTCCCTTGCCCATGACCAGCACGTCGGTCCCCAGGCGCTGCACCTCGTCGAGCACGTGGCTGGACACCAGCACGCAGCGCCCGCTCGCGCCGATGCGGTGGAACAGGTCGATCATGAGGTTGCGCTGGGTCGGGTCGAGGCCGGTCAGCGGCTCGTCCAGGAAGAGCAGATCGGGCGCGCTCACGATGGCGTACGCCAGCTTCGCCCGCTGGCGCATTCCCTTGGAGTAGGTGTTCAGGCGGCGCCGGTCGCCGGGGTCGAGACCCACGGTGCCGATCGCCTGCTCGGTCGCCGTGGCGGGGTTCGGGATGCCGGACAGGTCCGCGGCCAGCCGCACGAACTCGCGCAGCCGCATGTGCTCGAACAGCGACTCCTGCTGGGGCACCAAGCCGATCCGCCGCCGCAGCCCGATGTCGTCGCGGGGATTGTGGCCGAGGACGCGCACGGTGCCCTCGCTGGGCGCGGCGAGTCCGGAGAGCATGCGCAGCATCGTCGACTTGCCGGCACCGTTGGGGCCGAGCAGGGCCGTCACACCCGCACCCAGCCGGAACGACACGTCCGAGACGGCCACCAGATCGCCGAAACGCTTGGACACGCGCTCGACGTCGATCATGAGGTCGGGGGGTTGCGCGCCGCTCACCGTTCCACCTCGAGGCGTCCGTAGCGCCAGTGGGCGACGCCGCCCAGCAGCGCCGCCCAGGCGAGGTTGGCGAGCACGACGAGCCAGGTGGACATGGCATCGAGCGTCCCGCGCGCGTCGTTCAGCGGCAGGGCCTGGGAGCGCTTGGCGAGCGACTGCGACAGGCGCAGCGGATCCAGGACGGCGATCTCGACCGCGACGCCGGCCTCGGCGATCAGCAGCGCGGTGAGCCCCGCCGGAACCAGCAGGCACAGGGCGGTCACCACGATGGCCAGACCGGCCCGCCGAACGAGACTGCAGATGGCCACGGCGAGCGCGGTGGGCACCAGCGCCAGCGAGATGGCCCCCGCCACGCTGCGCAGGCAGAAGATGACGAAGTCACCGGCATGGCCCGGCCCGGACCCCACCGCGGTGTAGACGATGCCGAGTGCCAGAAGGGGCACGAGCGCCATGGCGAACAGCAGCGTGAACACCGACGACGCCTGGGCGTTCAGGTAGCGGCGGCGGCTGAGGGGCGACGCCAGGTACAGGCTCAGCAGCCCGCTGGAGCGGTCGGTGTTCAACAGCATGGGCGTCGCCAGGACACAGAAGAGCACGACGCCGGCCTGCGGGTAGTACTCGCGGACGGTGTCGAAGTCGAGATCGCCGAGCTCGGAGAAAAGCGTCGCCAGGAAGATCAGCACTACGGCTCTGATCCAGGCCACGAAGAACGACGCCAGGCCGATCAGCTTGCTGCGGAACCGGCGCTTGCGACCGAGGAGCCTGCCGAGCGAGTAGGTGTAGAGCGATCGGAACGACTGCTGCGGCGGCAGCCGGGGACCGGTGTAGGGGCGGAAGCCGCCCTCGAAGATCTGCGCCTGCTGCCCGCCGGCCCAGTCGCTCACGTTGCGCCGCCAGCGGGATCGCCGGGCTCACCTTGCGAGGCGCTGAAGACCTCGGCCAGGGACCTGTGCTCGGGGAGGACGGATCGCAGCCGCAGTTCGAGGTCGGCCACCGCGTCGCGCACGGCATCGGCGCACGCGGACTCGCTGTCGGGGTCCGGGCTCGCCGCCGCCACGCGCACGACCTCGTCGTCGGTGGCGCGAGCCGCGAATCCTGCCGCCTCCAATGCGGTGGCAAGGTCGGCGGCCCGCTCGTAGACCTCGACCACCAGACCGGCTTCCGACGCCGTGAGTTCGCTGACCCGCCCGGCGCGAGCCACCCGCCCGGCGTCCAGCATCACGACGCTCGTGCAGACTCGCTCGACCTCCTGCAGGTGATGCGAGCTGATCAGCACGTTGATGCCGTGCTGGGCGGCCAGCCGGCTGATGAGCGCCAGCATGTCGGCGCGCTGCATGGGGTCGAGGCCGTCCGTGGGCTCGTCGAGGATGACCAACTCGGGATGGTGCGCCACCGCCTGCGCCAGCTTCACTCGCTGGCGTTGACCCGTGGACATGGTGCCGATGGGGCGGAAGCGCTCCTCGCCCAGGCCCACCTCCCACAGGGTGTCGCTGGCGCGCTGGGTGGCGTGGACACCCGGCAGCCCGTGCAGGCGGGCGATGTGGGCCACCAGGTCGGCGGCGGTCATGTCGCCCGGCAGATGGTGGTGCTCGGGGGCGAACCCCAGCCGCTGCCGCACCTCGGGACCTGCGATGTCGGGATCGACGCCCAGCACGCTGAGGGTTCCCTCGTCGCGGTTGCGGAGCCCCAGGACCAGCGTCAGCAGCGTCGTCTTGCCGGCCCCGTTGGCGCCCAGCAGCCCGGTCACGCCCTCGCCGATGGTGACGTCCACGCCGCTGAGTGCCACCGTGGAGCCGAAACGCTTCACCACGCCCGCCGACTCCACGATCACCACGGGCGGCAGCCTAACGGCGGCCCCTTTGAAGCCCGCGGACGGCGCCGGCCCGGGCGGGGGCCGCCGGTGGCCATCGGCGGATCGTCTGGCGAAATCGCTCCGGCGCCGCCCCCCGGCGTCCCCCGCCCTCGCACTCTCGTCATTCCGGCGAAGGCCGGAATCCAGGACCAGGCGCCGGTCAGGCAGGGAGGCCCAGTTCGGTGAGGAGTTTGGCGATCTGCTTGCCGATGACCTCCATGGAGAGGTGTTGCTCGACGACTTGGCGGTTGTGCTGTAGCAGTTCGGCGTCGCCGGTGGCGAGGTGCTCTCGGAGGGGGTGGAGGTCGTCGGGGTCGAACCATTGGAATCCGAGGGCTCGGAGTTCCTCGGCGACCGGGTAGCGGCTCACGACCGCCGGGCGGCCCCAGGCGGCTGCCTCCACCGGGGGGTTGCCGAAGCCCTCCCAGGTGGAGGTGAAGACCACGACGTCGGCGGCGGCATAGATGTCGGCGGCGCTCGGTGCCGGGTGGTGGAGGACGCGGCAGCCCGCGCCGTCCAGCGCTTGGACCAGGGCTGGTTCGTAGCCCTCCTCGGTGGGGCCCGTGAGCCAGTAGGTGGCGCCGAGGTCCTCGCAGAAGCGGATGGCTCCAGGGATGTCCTTGCGGGCGATGGCTCGCACGGGGTGGGCCACCAGCGTCTCGTCGTCGGCGACGCCGAGCAGCCTTCGGGTTCCTGCTCGGTCGCCGGGAGGCGTGTTCGCCTCGAACGGGTTGCGGATGGTCGTGGCATGGATTCCCCGGTCGGCCATCTGCCGGGCGGTCAGCTTGTTGATCGTGACGTGGCGCCAGGCGTCGTCGTCGGGTGGCAGTTCGGTGATGTGGGCGAACCGTTCCCGCTGCCAGGGAGGGTCGTGGTGGTGCAGTAGGGCCGGCCGTCCCGCGAGAACCTCGGCCACGACTCGCGCCGCGGGCAGGTTCAGGGGGATCGTGCAGAGGTTCTCGACAACCACGAGGTCGGCATCGGCCAGGGCAGCGGCCACGCCGGCGGTCGCCGGCGGCTCCGGCGCGCCGATCGCCAGACCCGGCAGCAGTCGATCCACCGGACCCTCCCCGGCCACGGTCACCACCTCGTAGCCGAGCCGCCCCAGGATCGTCGCCCAGCGTGCGGCGACCACCGAGACGCCGTCGCTCAGCCCCAGGCGGAACGACACGATCGCACACGTCGCCACCCCGGCGACGCTAACCCGGGTGCGGATGCCAGGTGGCAGGACTGTCCGGGAACGTCACTCCAGCGGGATCTCGTCGCACCGGCTCGGCGCCGGCGCCGGGTCGAAGCGGCGGGGCTGCTCGACGAATCCCGTCCCGGGACGGTCCGTGTTCAGGTAGGCCTCGATGGCGTCCACGGTTGCCACCGCGGCGGCGCTGATGTACTCGTCGGTTGCGAACAGCTCGGCCTCGGACGGGTTCGAGAGGTAGCCGTACTCCACCAGCACCGCGGGGATCGCCGGCCGCCGGATCATCCCGTAGGCGTCGCCACCGTCGGGGAACAGCACGCGCAGCACACCGGCGTTGGGGAGGCGGCTCCAACTCACGTCTTCGAACATGGCGAGCGCGCCGGTGATCTCCTCGTAGAGCAGGCCGCCGAGACGCCCCGAGTCGGCCCGCGGCGTCTCGTCGTCGGTCGACTGGACGTAGACCTCGGTGCCCGGTGAGTCGCCGAGCCTGTGCGTCGGCGCGTTGTGGTGGATCGATATCAGGGCGTCGGCCCCGAGGGCGTCCGCGAAGGCCGCACGTACCGACAGCAGCGACCCGTAGTCGCCGGTCCGCGTGATGGCGGCGGGGACCTCGCGACGGGCGAGTTCGGCAAGGATGGCGCGGCTCAAGGTGAGGTTCAACTCGTCTTCGGCGAGTCCGTTGGGTCCGACGGCGCCGACCTCGAATCGCCCCCCATGGCCGGGGTCCAGCACGACTCGCACGTTCTCGATCGGAGTGCCCGCCGTGATCTCGGCGGCGTTGCCGCACGGCGTCCGCACGAGATAGCTGCTGCCGGCCGTGCCGATCACCGCGACCGGTACACCGGTCGGTGTCATCAGAGCCCGGGGGCGCTCGGAGTCGGGACCCTCCGGCGGTTCGTCCGCTGTGGGGATCGCCGGTTCGGCGTCTCCTGTCGGTTCGTCGTCTCCGCTCGGTTCGGCGTCTCCTGCGGGTTCCGGTTCGCCCACAGGTTCGGGCGCGGTGGCCGGTTCGGGTTCGCCGCGGGGTTCTGGTTCGGTCAGTGGGGAACTTGCCAGCCACCGGCCGGTGGAGGCGTCGGGGGGGACGATCCGCAGGGCGGGCAGTATCCGTTCTCCCCATGTGCCGTCGGCGTGCTGCTGCTGTAGTGCCACCTCGAGGCTGCTGTCCGCGTGGCGACGCGCCGCGATGCGAAGATCCTGCACGCCGTGGGTGGTGTCGACCGTGAGTGGCGAGCCGGCCAGCCAGCGCCCGCTCGGCGCGTTGGCTGGCACGAACCGTCGCGAGGGCAGGAGCCGGTCGCCCCATTCACCGTCGTCCTGGCGTTGCTGCAGCGCCACCTCGGTGCGCCCGTCCGCGTGGCGTTGCGCCGCAATGCGCAACCGGTGCTCAGTCTGACCACCGACGGCCGTGGTGACTCCGGCGACGATGGTGACGGCCAGCAGTGCCAGGACTGTCGTTCGGCAGAACCGGCCTCGGCGTGCCTTGGAACTCATCTCGTCTCGCGACATATTGGTCCCACGCTCGCACCGCCTCATGACGCAGTCTGCCGCCTGGCGGGTCTGTCGTTCGTGCGGCGCCGGACTCAACAAGTCCGAATCCGGCGCTGCGGTCCGGAGTTCGCAGGGCGGCAACTCCACGAGCGCCCCAGCCTTCGAGCGGCGGCTCACCGACGGTGCCCGTGTGCCCGTGGCGCCTTGTGGCGGGTGCCCGAGCGTGACCGGCCCCAGCCTTCGAGCGGTAGCTCACCGACGGTGCCCGTTTACCGGTTGGCGACGCTCGGTGCCGCGGTGCCGGGCGATAATGCGCCGGTGGAGTTGCGAGAGCGGGTGCATGCGGTCATGCGGCGGCACTGGGTGGACATCCCGCCCGGTGGGGGGTACACGGCGCCGAACCGGGTGCGATACCCGTGGCAGTGGCTGTGGGATTCGTGCTTCCACGCCCTCATCTGGGCGGAGTTGGGCGACGATCGCGGTCTCGACGAGTTGGCGGGGGTGCTGGGTGCCGCCGACACCTCCGGTTGCGTGCCGCACATGACCTACCAGCTGGATCCGCGTCACCACGAGGAGTTCTGGGGTCGCCAGGGGGCGTCGAGCATCACAGGGCCGCCCATCTACGGCCACGCTCTCGCCGAGTTGCACCGCCGCGGCGCCCACGTTCCCGAGCGCCTCGTGGCGGCGGCGGCCGAGGGTCTGGAGTTCCTGCTGCATCGGCGGGAACGCCACGCCGACTCGGGTCTGGTGCTGCTGTGCCACCCGTGGGAGTCGGGCGCGGACAACGACCCTCGCTGGGACGACTTCTGCGAGGACGGCTTCGACGAGCGGCGCTGGTACGAGCGCAAGGGCGAGCTGCTCGGCAGCATTGAGCGCAGCGCCGCCGGTGCGCCGCTGGCCAACCTCAGGTTCTCGGCCGCCTCGGCGGGATTCTCGGCGCTCGTGGCGTTCAACGCCCTCGAGCTGGCTGATGCCACCGGCGCGCTCGAGGCCGCCGCCGCTCGCAGGCTTGCCGACGCGGTGCGGGCGCGCTGGGACAACGACCTGCACAGCTACACCGACGCCGGCGCCGCGGAGGCGGGGTCGGGCCGGATCCGCACGGCCTACGGGCTACTGGGTCTCCTGGTCGAGTCCGACCCCGATCGCACGGCTGCGATCGCGTCCGAAATCGGCGATCCCCGCGCCTACGGCGGCGCCTGCGGCCCGGCGGGCGTGCATCGCGGCGAGCCGGCCTTCGCCGCCCGGACCTACTGGCGGGGACCGTCGTGGCCGCAGATCGACTACCTGCTGTGGCTCGGCCTCCGGCGTGCAGGCCAGGACGCCGCCGCGAAGGCGCTGGCGCAGGCCACGATCGCGGGGGCCGAGGCGTCGGGCCTCGCCGAGTACTGGGACAGCGACGACGGCACGGGTCTCGGCGCCATCCCGCAGAGCTGGGCCGGCCTGGCGCTGCTGATGGTCTCGGAGACCGATGACTGAGCCCCCAGTCAACCTCTCCCGCCATTCCGGCGGAGGCCGGAATCCACCGCTCAGCGGTACCGCCTGTGTAGCGCGCGGACTGCTCAGCAGGCTCTAGAAGGGGCTGAGGCCCATCCGGTTGCGGATGGACACCAACTCGCCGAGGTGGTTCAAGCCGTGACCGACGGCGCTCCACTGCAGGAACCACGAGGCGGGCTTGCCGTCCCACATCGAATAGAGCCAATCGAAGCGATCATCGGGCGTGCCGATGGCAGCGAGCGCCGCGGCCGTGTCGGGCCGAGCGCCCATCGGCGGCAGACCACCCTCGTCGAGCCAGCGCGCTGTGCGATCCATCACGGCCAGCGTGTAGGCCCCCACGGCCTCCGGGTCGAGCACCTTGACCAGGTCGGCGTCCTCGCCCTCCGCCAGGCCGCGCCACAGGTCCTCACCGATACCCAGGCGGTCGGTCCAACCGTCGACAACCGCCTCGCCGCCGCGCAGCACGCCGTTCACGGCCACGTCCTGGTGGCGGGCCAGGTGCCACAGCACGTACACCGGGGCGATCCCGCCGCCGCCGACCCGCTCCCGCAGGCGCTCGGGAGGGATCAGCCCCAGCACACCCCCGGCCAACTTTCCCCGCAGCGACTTCAGGTCCCCAACGATCCAGTCCCGCAACTCCACGCCGCCACTCTAGGAGCCCGCTGTCCGCCCAGCCGGCCTGACGTCAACCGAGGGTGGGGATGCCGGGGGCCGGCGCAGGCGTGCCATTTTCAGAGGCCGCCGGAGCGCCACCGGCGTCCCCGCCCGGTCAAGTCCTAGAAGCCGCTGAGGCGCATCGAGCCCAGCAGTCGGCCGCCTCGCCAGGCCTCGACGAAGCACGTCACCTCGCGGTGGCGCCCGATCGGGTCGGACCAGGTCTCGCCGGTGGGCTGCAGGATGCCGATGTCCAACTCCGACAGTTCGTACTCCTGACCCACGAAGCCCGCGAACTGCTCGTAGCAGTGCCGCTCCGCCCAGGCCTCCATCTCCTCGGGTCCGGGGAACGGCTCGCCGACCTCGGCGGGGTGGAAGATCTGGAAGTACACCTCGCCGTCGTGCGGGCCGGCGCAGTCCACGATGGTGGTCAGTTCCTGGAACTCGTTGTCACCCAGCACCGTGAGGTAGCTGTTGAAGCACTCGCCGACCTCCATGTCGTACGGGTTGACGATGAGGCCCTCGAGGCGGTCGGTCTCCTCGACGACGGGAAGGCCGCCGCGCCGCTGGATCTCCTCCTGATCGGTTGCCTCGGGGTCGAGGCGCAGGATCCGCACCGGTGCCGTGTCGTCGGGCGCGGACTGGTCGTCCTGCGCGCCACAGCCACCCAGCACGGCGAGCAGGGAGATCGCCACGACGGCGCCTCGACCGGCCCGGCGCGCTCGGTAGGGGCGCCGGGCCCGGGAGTCGGTGGGCGGTCGGCGGCGCGGCATCAGTAGGCGGGCAACGCCCGGTCGACGTAGCTGAACATCACGTAGAGGACCACCAGGAACGGGACGGCGGCGATGGTGTAGGCCCGCAGGCGGCGCCCCGACCGGCCGAACGCCCAGCCGAGTGTCACGACGGCCGCCGCGGCCAGTCCCCACAGCACCGCCGGCACGATGGCGTCGCGGTCACCGCTGAGGCCCTCGCCGAAGCCGTCCTCCGGCACCGAGGTCGTCCGTGCCGGTATCTCCCGCGGGGCCGCGACGGCGCTCCGTGCCTCGGGCGCTGCGACCGACCCGGTGTCACCGGTGTCGCTGCTGCCATCGGCCGTCTCCGGGTCGGCGACGTCACCGGCGGCCGTCTCCCGGTCGGTGACGCCACCGCCGCCGGGTTCACTGCTGTCGGGTTCGCCGCTGCCGGGTTCGCCGCTGCCGGGTTCGCTGCTGCCGGCTGCCGCCGGATTCGGTTCGTCGGGGAGTTCGGCATCGACCCCATTGTCGGGCGGATCCTCCGGCTGGGCCAGTTGCACGAACTCCGCGCCGATCGGCTCGCCGGGGCGGGGCAGTCGCACCACGGGGTCGCCGACCAGTTCCGCGTGCACGATGATCCGCTGCTTCGAGCTGTACTTGGGGTGGCAGGAGGTGAGCGTCAGCCGGTTGTCGCCGTGGTCGTCGAGCACCTCGAGTGCGGTCGGTGCCACGATGCGGTGACCGGGCGTCCGCCCGGCCATGCCGCGGCCACCCGGCAGCACCCGGTAGACGAACCTGCCCTGCAGGGTCTCGATGATGATCTCGTCGCCGGGCGCCAACTCGTCGATTCGCCCGAACGGAGCCCCGTAGGTGGTGCGGTGACCGGCGATGGCGGCGTTTCCGGGCTGGCCGGGCAGCGGCGTGGTGCCGTAGTGACCCGGTCCCTTGCGGAGATCCTCGACCTCGACGCCCGCCACGACGATCTCGTCGACATCGATCGCAGGGATGATCATGCGGGCGATCGCCTCGCCGGCGCCCGGGTACACCAGCGGCAGCAGGGCCTCGACCTCCGGATCGAGCAGGCGGGCGACCGAGCGGGCCCCGGCCGCCTCGGAGATGTGCCGCACCACGCGCGGGAGGGCCTGGTACTCGGGCAGGGACTCCGGCCGGGTAGGCGGCGGAGCCACCTCGGCGTCGCTCCCCTCCGGCGCTGCGCCGGCTGTCTCGGTCGCGGCGGTGCTGGCGCCGTCCTGGCGCGGCGCAGCGGCCGCGGGGTCCGGGTCGACGCTCGGCGCTACAGGACTCGCCTCGGGTGCCGAGGTGGCCGCGCCGGTCACAGGTTCGGTCGGTGCGGCCGGACCGCTCCCGGAGTCGGAAGAGAGGGGGCCCTGGCCGGCTGCGACGGCCTGGCGGAGGCGCTCGGCGAGATCCCCTTCGAGGTTGTCCTGGGCCTGTGCCTGCTGCAGCCCCGTGCCCCAGAGTTCGAAGGCCACGAACAGGAGCATGACGACACCGAGGACCGCCAGTGTTCGCCCGAGGGCGCTGAGGATCCGCGGCAGCGTCACGGCTCGATCGTACCGACGCCCCCAGGCGGGCCGAGTCCGGCTCCGATCGGTAGCCTGCATTCGTCTCCGAAGGGGTTCGTCGTGGAATCAGCAATCTGGCTTCGTGATGCCGTCTGCTGCCGGGGAGGCTTCCCAGCCCTCGCGGGCGTGGACCTCGATGTCGCCTCCGGCGAGATCCTGCTGCTGCGGGGTCCGAACGGGGCCGGCAAGACGACCCTGCTGCGATTGCTCGCCGGCCTGGCGACCCTCGACGGGGGCCGGGGAACGGTGCTGGGATGCGATCTGCGGCGCGAGCGGCGGGCGTTGCGGCCGCAGGTCGGACTTCTCGGCCACGACCTGATGCTCTACGAGGACCTCACCGTGGTGGAGAATCTGCGGTTCTTCGCCGCCCTGTCGGGGGCGTCGGAGGCGGAGTCGCGCGCCGCCCTCGTCAGGATGCAGGTGGCGCCGCGCCTCGCCGACATCGCCCTACGGCGACTCTCGGCGGGCCAGCGCAAGCGGGTGGCCACGGCGGCCCTGGCGCTGCGCCGCCCTCGCCTGTGGTTGCTGGACGAGCCGCACGCCGGTCTGGACACCGCCGGGCGCGACGCGGTCAACCGGCTGCTCCGCGACGCCGCCGAAAGCGGTGCGACGGTCGTGCTGGCCAGCCACGAGGCCCCGGCGGCGGCCGAGGTGGCGACGCGCACGGTGCACCTGGCGGGAGGGATCGTCCCGGGCGCACCCACCGCGCAACGGTCGCCGGTGGCGCAGGTGCCCGATGCGTGAGGTGCTGCTGGTCGCGGCCAAGGACCTGCGCATCGAACTGCGGTCGCGCGTCCTGCTGTTCCAGGTGGCGCCGTTCGCCGTGGCCACCCTCGTGCTGCTGGGTTTCGCCCTCGACGCCGACCGCGCCGCGTTGCGGCACTTCAGCCCCGGCCTGTTCTGGGTGGCGGTCCTGCTCACCGCGCTGCTGGCCGCACAGCGCTCGGTGGCCATCGAGCACGCCGGCGGCGCCGCCGATGCGCTGCTGCTGAGCGCCGCGAGTCCGGCCCGCATCTTCGCCGGGAAAACCTTGGCGCTGGCGGCTCAGCTGGCGGTCCTGGAGGTCCTGCTGGGCGTGGCCATGGTGGTGCTCTACGACGCCGGCGTCGAGCACGCCGGTCTGGCGGTGGCGTCGGCCGCGGCGGCGACGGTCGGGATCGCGGCCGCCGGTACCCTCTATGGCGTGCTCGCCGCCCCCATGGGAGTCCGGGAAACCCTGCTCCCGGTGCTCCTCCTGCCCGTCTTCGCCCCGGTCCTCATCGGCGCCACCCGCGCCTTCGGCGACGCCCTGGGAACCGCCGCCGTGAACGGCTGGGCCTGGTTCGGGTTGCTGGGACTGTTCGCTGTGGTCTACGCCGTCTTCGGTGCGCTGGCCTACGGTCCGCTGCTGGAGACGGGCGCGTGAGTTCGGCTACCGCGCCTGGCGGCGCACCCACGGTCGAACCGCGATGAGCATCCTCCTGGGGCCTTCCCCCGACCGCCGGCCGTCACCGGGCGCGCCCACTCACACCGGGTCGCGCACCACGCGCGTCCTCGGAGTCGGCGCCCTGGCGGGGCTGGTGGGGCTCGGCCTGTGCGCCTTCGTCTTCAGCCCGCCCGACGCCCGGCCCGGCCCCGAGCCGGGGACCGAGATCGGCCAGTTCGACGCGGTGCGACTCATGTACGTGCACGTGCCGGCCGCCATCTGGACGTACGCGGCCCTGGGAACGTGCGCCCTCGCCAGCGGTGTGTACCTGTGGCGTCGCAGCGCCTGGTGGGACCGCCTGGCCCTCGCCTGCGCCGAGATCGGCGTCGTGCTCTGCGCCGTCACCCTGCTGACCGGGATGATCTGGGGACGCCCCGTCTGGGGCACCTGGTGGGAGTGGGGCGACGTGCGGCTTGTGACCACGCTCGTGCTGTTCCTGGCCTACGCGGGCTACCTGGCGGTGCGCTCGGTGCCGGCCGCGCCGGAGGTCCGCGCCCGCCGGGCGGCGATCCTGGGTGTCGGCGGGGCCGTGCTGATCCCCATCGTGAACCGCTCGGTGGAGTGGTGGGAGAACCGCACGCTGCACCAGCAGTCCACGCTCGCGGAGTTGCGCATCGAGGATCTCACGCTGTTCACGCTTGTCCTGGGCATCTTCGTCCTGGGGGTGGTCGTCCTGTGGCTGGTGGTGCATCGCTTCCGGCTCGCCTGGCTGGAGGCGGAGGCCGAGAGCGCCGGGCTGCAGGCGGCCCTCACCGAGCGCCGCGCCGAGGCCGCCGATCTGTCGGGGGTGGCCGCCGGCGAGGCGGGCACGGGTGCCGGGGGACCGGACCGGTGACCCACGCCGGGTACATCGCCGCCGGCTGGTCGATCAGCGCGGCCCTGCTCGTGGCCTACGCGGCCATGATCCTGCTGCGCGGCCGTCGTCTCAGCGGCAGGGTGCCGGCGCGCCGCCGTCGCTGGATGACAGCCGAGGACTAGATCTCGTGAGCGGCGCTCGGAGCGACGCCGGTCCGACGGCGCCGCCACCGGAGGGCACGGGCGACGGCGACTCCGGAACCGGCGGCGACCTCGATCTGACGCCTCGCCGCCGTGACGCCCGCGTCGGGCGCCGGCCACCGACGGCGCGCCGGATCATCTCGCTGCTCGTGGTGGCAGGGGCCGTCGGCGGCATCACGTTCGCGCTGGTGCGCCTCGTCACCGACGCCTCGCTGTTCTTCCTGAACGCCGACGAGGCCGTGGAGCGCCGCGACGAGCTCGCGAGCCAGCGCTTCCGCATGCAGGGCACGCCGGTGGCGCACAGCGTGGTGGCGACCCGCCTCGACTTCGAGCAGGCGGTGGCCTTCACCGTGTCGTTCGAAGGTGTCGCCGCCGACGTGGTGCACGTGGGTAGCCCGGCCGACCTGTTCACACCGGGCGTGCCGGTGGTGCTGGAGGGCCGGTGGGTGAACGGCCTCCCGCCTGACCTGGACACGTTCGCCTGCGGTGTCAACGACGGTTACTACTTCGCCAGCGACCACATGCTGGTGAAGCACGACAACGAGTACCGCGACACCTATCCCGACCGCCTGGAGGCGGCGGGCGCCGGCGGCGCGGCAGCGGGCTGCTGAGGCGGCGAGCGACCCGACGGTGAGCAACCTGATCCTGGGCGATCTGGGGGTGGCGACCGCCGCCGCCGCCGCCCTCGCCGCTGTGGCCTCGTTCGCTCTGGGCCTCTGGCGGCGCGACCGGGCATTCCTGGCGCTCGGGCGCGGGCTGCTGTGGCTGGTCCTGGCGGGTGCCGTTCTGGGGTTCGCGGCGATGGAGCGGGCGCTCATCACCCGGGACTTCGCCGTGGCCTATGTGGCCGATCACGGCAGTTCCGCCACGGCCCCGCTGTTCAACGTCGCCACGGCGTGGGCGGCCCTGGAGGGCTCGATCCTCCTGTGGGGGCTGATCCTGGCGGGCTACGTGGTGGCGATGTCGGTGCGCTTCCGCCGGCGCGGCGACGACCCGCTCGTGGTCTGGGCGTTGATCTGCTCCCTGGTGGTGGTGCTGTTCTTCTTCGGCCTGATGATCGGGCCGGCCGATCCGTTCGTGGCTTTCGACCCCCCGCCGGGTTACGACGGTCCCGGACCGAACCCGCTACTGCAGGACAACCCGCTCATGGCGGTGCACCCGCCGGTGCTGTACCTGGGTTACGTGGGGTTCACGGTGCCGTTCGCCTTCGCCGTGGCCTCCCTCGCCCTCGGCCGCACCGACGAGGGTTGGCTGGCCGAGACGCGGCGCTGGTCGCTGTTCGCCTGGGGGTTCCTCACCGCCGGCATCGTGCTGGGCGCCTGGTGGTCCTACGACACCCTGGGCTGGGGTGGCTACTGGGCGTGGGACCCGGTGGAGAACGCCTCGCTGCTCCCCTGGCTGACCGCCACGGCCTACCTGCACTCGTCGATGGTGCAGGAGCGGCGCGGCATGTTGCGGGTGTGGAACCTGTCGCTGGTGTGCGCCACGTTCGCGCTGACGATCCTCGGAACGTTCATCACCCGCTCGGGTGTGCTCGACTCGGTGCACTCCTTCACCGCTTCGGGCATCGGCCCGGCCATCCTCGCCTTCTTCGGGGTGGTGGCCGCCGTCACGGTGCTGCTCATCGGCTGGCGGGGCGACCGGTTGCGCGCCCCCGGGAGGTTCGATTCCTTCTTCAGCCGCGAGGGCACGTTCCTGGCCAACAACCTGCTGTTCGCCCTGTTCGCCGCGGTTGTGCTGCTGGGCACGGTCTTCCCCCTGGTGGCCGAGGCGGTCTCCGGGGAGCGGCTCAGCGTCGGGGCGCCGTACTTCCAGCGCATGACCATGCCGCTGGGCATGCTGCTGCTGTTCCTGATGGCGGCCGCACCGGTGCTGCCGTGGCGCAAGGCCTCCACGGAACTGCTGGGGCGGCGCCTGCTGTGGCCGGTCTGGTGCGGCGTCGGGGTGCTGGCGGTGGCGGTGGGTCTCGGGGCGCGTGGTCCCGCGCCGCTGGTGGCGTTCGCTCTCGGGGGGTTCGCCGGCGGCGCGGCCGCCCGGCAGCTGGTCCTGGCCGCGCGGCGCTCGGGCTGGCGGGGCCTCCTCGGGCGGACCAACGGCGGGATGGTCACGCACATCGGGGTGGTGGTCGTGGCGGTCGCGCTGGCGGCCAGCGGCTCCTACCTGCAGCAGGCCGAGTTGCGGTTCGCCGAGGGCGAGTCGCTGCGTTTCGCCGGCCAGGAGTTCACGTTCGTCAGGGTGCGGGAGGTGGTCCACGACGAGCGCGTCGAGGTGCGCGCCGAGATGGCCGTCGACGGTGTCTGCTGTGCGGCCCCGGCGCTCAGCCGGTACACGCTGCGAGGCCAGGTGGTGGGCCACCCGGCCACGCTGAGTTCGGCTCGCCGCGACGTGCAGCTCTCGGTGGTGCGCCTCCCCTCCGAGACGGGCGGGAACCTCGTGCTGCGCATCACCGTCCAGCCGCTGATCCTGTGGCTGTGGGTTGGTGGCGCCGTGATGCTTGCCGGCGCTGTGCTGGCGGCCTTCCCGGGTCGCCGTCGCCGTCCCACCGACCCGACATCGGCCATCACGACGACGCCGGCCGTCACGACGACGCCGGTAGAGGCGACGCCGTGACCGACCCGGCCGTGACGCCCGATCCGCGCCCCGCCCCTCGGCCCCGGCGCCGGGCGGGACGGGCGGTGGCGCTCGTGGCGCTGGCGGTCGCGGTCGCCGTGGCGGTCCTCGTGATCTTCCTGTCCCTCGGCGATCCGCAGCGGGGGGCTCTGATCGGGCGCTCCGCGGTCGGCGAGCCGGCGCCGCCGATCTCCGGACTCACGCTGTCGGGGGACTTCTTCGACCTCGACGACCAGCGCGGCCGCTGGGTGGTGGTCAACTTCTTCGCCACCTGGTGCCCGGGTTGCATCACCGAGCATCCCGAGCTGGTGGCGTTCAGCGAGCGCCACGCCGGCGGCGACGCCATCGTGGTGACCGTGGCGTTCGACGACTCGCCCGAGGCGGTGCGCGGCTTCTTCGAGCGGGCCGGCGGGAACTGGCCGGTCCTGGCCGGAAACGTCGGGTCGGTTCCGGTGAACTACGGCGTGACCGCGGTGCCCGAGACCTACCTGGTGCATCCTGCCGGCTACGTGGTGGACAAGCTCGTGGGGGCACGCGGCGTGACCGCCGACCAGCTCGACGCCCGCATCGCCACCTTCGAGGCGCTCAGCGATCCTGCCGGGACGGCGCCGTGAGTTCCCCCGAATCCTCCACCCACGCGTCCGAGGCCGCCGACCGGGACCCAGGGCAGTCGTCATTCCGGCGGAGGCCGGAATCCCCGCTCGAGCCCCGGCGGACTCGGTCGCGACGCCTCGGCTGGGGGCTGGCGCTCGTGGCCCTGGCGGTCCTGCTGACGTTCGGCTCGCTCGACGGCGGCGACACCCCGACCGATGCCGAGAGGGCCGCCACCATCGCCCGCAGCCTGCGCTGCCCGCAGTGCGCCGGCGAGTCGGTGGCGGAGTCCAACGTGTCGGTGGCGCGGGAGATCCGCGCCGACATCGCCCGGCGCGTCGACGCCGGTCAGGGTGACGACGAGATCAGAGCCGCTTACGCCGCCCTGTACGGCGAGGCGATCCTGCTGACGCCGCCGTCGCGGGGCTTCGGCAGCCTCGTCTGGATCCTTCCCGCCATCGTCGGCCTCACTGCGGCCGCCGGACTCGGATTCGCCTTCCGGCGATGGAGATGATGCCGTGAACCACGAAGCCCACGACGACGCACCCAACGACGACGCACCCAACGACAACGCGAACCGGCCAACGCCCGAGGGTGTCCCCGAGCCGTCGCCGCCGCAGCAGGACCGGCCGGCCGGATCGTCGGGCGCCTCGAGTGCCGACCACGACCCCGACCGGGAGGAGCTGGAGTTCCTGGAGCGGTCGCTGGACGACCTGAACGCCGAGCGGTCCGCCGGCGACATCGGCGAGACCGACTACCGCTCGCTCAGCACGCTCTACGCCGAGCGCAGAGCCGCCGTACGCCGCAGCGCCGCGAACCCCACCGGCAGGGGAGGCAGGCCCGGCCGGCCGCCGCGGAGTTGGCGCCGATCAGTGGCCGTGCTGGTGATCGTGGCGATGGTCGGGACTGGGCTGGGGGTGGGTTTGGCGTCGGCGCTGGGCAGCCGCTCGTCGCTCGACACCGCCACCGGCGACATCCGCCAGAGCACCCGCGGCCAGCTCTTCGAGGCTCAGGAGCACATGGCAGCGGGACGGTTCGACGAGGCCGAGGCGATCTACGCCGAGGTCTTGGCCGCCCAGCCCTCCAGTGCCGAGGGGCTGGCGTGGTGGGGGTGGCTGGACTTCTTGCGGGGCGACCTGGAATCCGCCGGCGAGCGCCTCGAGGCGGCGGCGGCGGCCGACGCCCGCTATCCCGACGCCAGGGTCTTCGGAGCCGTGGTGGCGATCCGCCTCGGACGGCTGGACGCCGCCGCCGCCCACCTCGCCGTCTTCGACACTCTCGATGCGCCGCCGATCATGGTGGAACTGGTGGCGACCTACGAACTGCGCGAGCGGATCCTGGCGGGTCGCCTCGCCGCGGCCGAGCAGGCCGGAGACGCCGCCGCCATCGGGCCGCTCCTGGCGGGTGCCACCGCCGACCAGATGGCCGCTGCCGCCCGCCTCCTGGCCGACAGCGGCCAGGAGGTGCTGGCCGCCCGGCTGTTCGGCACCGTCCTGGAGGTCGACCCCACCAACGTGGCGGCGCTGGTGGGCCGCGGCTACCTGTTGACTTCACCGGACTTCGCTGCGTTCGAGGACCTGCTCGCCGAGGGCATGAGCGCCCTGGACCGGGCCGTGGAGTTGGCCCCCGACGATCCGGAGGCCCGCTTCTGGCGAGGGCTGGCCCTGGCCCGCCTGGGGCTCTTCGACGAGTCCCTGGCCGACCTGGATCTCCTGGCCACCCTGCAGGCGCCCGAACGCCTGCTGGCCGAGGCCGCCCGCCTAGCCGACGAGGTTCGGGCCGTCGCCGCCGATTCGTAGTCCGAACTAAGATTCCCGGCTGACCGGTGATCGCCGGCATCGCCGAATTCACGTGCAGGGACTCCCAGCGTCCAGCCGAGCGGGTGTAGCTGAATTGGACCGGACTTCAAGGCAAAGGAGCGCTGTCTCGGTCGCGATCGCCATGATCCTCGTCCTGACGGCATGCGCCGGCAGTCCCGGTGCCGAGCCGCTGGCGTCGGATCCTTCTCCACCCCCGCCGGAGCCCGCCGCACCCCCGCCGGAGCCCGCCGCACCCCCGCCGGAGCCCGGACTGCCCTCGCCGGGGCCCGGAGTGCCCCAAGTGGAGCCGGCCGCGTCCCGACCCGAACCCGCCGCACCTCCGCCGGGCTCGATCGCCGAATTCGGCGAGCGACTTCAGGAGGCGATCGACAGGTGGGAGTTGAGCGACGCTGAGAGGGACTGCCTGCTCGAGTCGGGGGAATCCCCGGAGGCGGTCGCCTCGCGCTCCAGCGTCGACTACGCGACAGCGCGGGCGGTCTTCGCGTCGGGCCTGGCCCGTTGCCTGCCTGACACGATTCTCCTCGCGAAGTTCGGCTCGGAGACCGACGACCTGGGGGACTTGAGCGAGGCCGAGTTGTCGTGTGCGCGGCAGTGGCTGGCCGGCAGGGGAGGGGAGGCTTTCGGCGCCGCTTACGCCGGTGACGGCGCGGCGTATAGGGAATACAACGTGGGTCTGCTCGGTTGTGTCCCCAGCGACTTCCTGGCCGGGCTGTTCGACCCGGAGGGCGAGGACTGGGGGCACGTGAGCGAGTCCGAACTGTCGTGTGCGCAGCAGTGGCTGTTGGGTGCGGACCGGGACCTTCTGGGCGCCATGGTCTCCGGTGATCCTGTGGCGACCGCGGAGTACAGATTGGGTCTGGCCCGTTGCTTTCCCGGCATGTTTGTCGCTGCGGTGTTCGACATGGAGGTGGCGGACCTCAGCGTGGAACAGCTGTCGTGCATTCAGCAGTGGCTGTCGGGTGTGGACGTCGACGTGGTCGGAACCGCCTCGACCGGTGATGACTGGGAGGATCTGGCGTTCGGATTGGGTGCGGTCAAGTGCATTCCTGATTCGTTCCTCGGCGCAATGGTCGCTGATTGGGGTATGGACGTCGGAGACTTGACCGGAAACGAGCTGTCGTGCCTGCGCGAGCTGGTGGTGCGTATCGACGTGGGCGCGCTGGAGGCTCTCCGTACCGGCGAGGGCCCGATGGCTACGGTGTTCGGGCTGGGTCTGGCCAGGTGTGTTCCCGATCTGCTCCTCGGCGAGATGGTCGCTGCTCTGGGTCTGGACGTGGGAGACCTGACTGGGCACGAGATGACATGCCTGCGCGGGTGGGTGGCAGGTCTAGACCTCGGCACCGTGGAAGCCGCCGCCGCCGGTGACGAAGCAGCGGCCGCGGCCCTCGACTTGGGTCTGATCGCGTGCGCCGGAGATCGGATCCCTCTCGAAGGCGGTGGCGGCTGGGTGGACTGGGGGTCGGCCTGACCGTTGCCGCACCCGGCATCGGCAACGTCGTCTGCTCGTTCCCCCACCGGCCACCGCGACGGCCAAGTAGAGAAGACCGGCGGCCGGCCGACCTCTAGCCCACGAAGGCGTCGGGTTTGCGCGGTGTCTTGGCGTACTCGGCGGTCAGGAGCGACCCGCCGTCGGTGGTGATCGTCCAGACGGACCCCTTGGCGTTGCCGCGTTGGCCATTGATCGCGGTCCCCGTGAGTTCGAGCAGCCGGATCACCTCGGGGATGACGTCGCCGTGGCTGCACAGCACCGCATCGGTGCCGGCCAAGTCCAACATGAGGGTGTACGTGCGGAGCCCGTTGGCACCCTCGGCCAGGAGGGGCTCCGGTTCCACCTCCAGGCCCAAGCGCCGGGCCAGCGGCTCCACCGTCTGGCTGCACCGCGGGAACGGGCTCGAAAGCACGCGGGTCACGCCGGCGTCACCGAGGCGATCGGCGATGCGGGTGGCCTGACGCCAGCCGTCCTCGCTGAGCTCGCGAAGGTGATCGGCGGGTGAGTACGGATTGCGCTTGTCGGCATCCGCGTGCCGGATGAGATACAGGGTCACTCAGCGGGTCTCCGAGAGTCGGCTGCAGCGACTCGCAAGCCTACGACCGCCCGAACCCCCCAAGCACGCGAGGGCGCGGGGTGCCGGTGGCCAGCGCAGGCGTGCCATTTTCAGAGGCCGCCGGAGCGCCACCGGCATCCCTACCCGGACCACACCGAACATAGGCGGGGACGCCGGGGGACGGCGCCGGTGCGATTTCGCCAGACGCACCGCCGACGGCCACCGGCGGCCCCGCCGGGCTGCAGCGCGCCCCGCCGGGAAGCTGGTAGGCGCCGGGTAGCCTGCGTTTACCGGTGTCCACGGCGCCGGCGGCGACGTTGGAGGTTCCCGTGCCCGCCCTGAAGGTGCCCACGAACGAGCAGATCCTCGAAGCCCTCGACGGCGTCGAGGATCCCGAACTGCACCGCAGCATCGTCGAACTGGACATGGTGCGCGACGTGCGCATCTCCTCGCGGGGCGTCGTGGAGGTGGAGGTGGCGCTCACGGTGGCGGGCTGCCCGATGCGCTCGGAGATCACGAGCCGCGTCTCGACGGCGGTCGGCGAGCTGCGGGGCGTCAAGGACGTCCGCGTCGAACTGAGCGTCATGACCGACGCGCAGCGAACCGCCCTGCGCTCCAAGCTCATCGGTGACCCGGCAGCCACGGCGGGCTCCCAGCCCGCCCACGGCCACTCCGAGGGAAGGGCCATCCCGTTCGCCGACCCGGCCTGTCGCACCCGCTCGCTGCTGGTGGCCTCCGGTAAGGGCGGCGTCGGCAAGTCCTCGGTCACCACCAACCTGGCCGTGGCCCTCGCTGCTCGCGGTCGCAGCGTGGCGGTGGTGGACGCCGACGTGTGGGGATTCTCGATTCCCCGGATGCTCGGCATCGACCGCACACCGGTCGTCATCGACGAGATGCTCGTGCCGCCCGAGGCCTACGGCGTGCGCTGCATCTCCATGGGGTTCTTCGCTGCCGAGGACCAGCCGGTCATCTGGCGCGGGCCCATGCTGCACAAGGCGTTGGAGCAGTTCCTGACCGACGTCTGGTGGGACGATCCCGACTACCTGCTGGTGGACCTGCCGCCGGGCACGGGCGACATCTCCATCTCACTGGCGCAATACCTGCCGCGCAGCGAGGTCTACATCGTCACGACGCCTCAGGCTGCGGCGCTGAGCGTGGCCCAGCGGGCGGGATTCATGGCCAAGAGAGTGCAACTCACCGTCAAGGGCGTCATCGAGAACATGTCCTGGTTCACCGGCGACGACGGGAAGCGCTACGAGCTGTTCGGCTCCGGTGGGGGCGCCGAACTGGCGCGGCGCCTCGAGGTGCCCCTGCTCGGGCAGGTGCCCCTGGTGGTGGACCTGCGATCAGGTGGCGACTCGGGCAATCCCGTGGCTGCGATCGATCCCGACGGCGAGGCGGGGCGAGCCTTCGCGGCCATCGCCGACACGATCGACGTGTCGATGGCGCCGACGCGCCGCTACAACCCGGGCCTCAAGCTGATCGACTGAGCGCCGGATCGGCAGGGCTCAGGCCCGGCTCCGGCGCCGCAGGCGGTGTCGCTCGTCCTCGGTGGTGCCGCCCCACACGCCGGAGTCCTGGCGGGTGTTCAACGCGAAGTCCAGGCACGGCTCGCGAGCCGGGCACTGACCGCACACGGCCTTGGCGCTGCGGATCTGCTCAACGGCGGGACCCGTCGTGCCGATCGGGAAGAACAGAGCCGGGTCGCTGTTGCGGCAGGCGGCGAGCATGCGCCAGTCCGTGCCTTGCGGCGACGCTACGGGCAAGGTGAGTGCCAACAGGCCCTCCCGATTGCGGGTGGTGGGTACGGTTGGCGCGAACGTCGTCGGTCACGCCGGCGGGTCAGACCAGAAACGATACCGATCCCCTGTGGAAACTTCAAGATCGCCTGTGGGAAGATTGGGTACAACCTGTCAGCGAGCACGGCGCGCACTGCTGGAAGGAGGCTTGTGACACCGACGGGCACGAGCAAGGCACAGCAGCGCCGGCCCGGCGGGGACGCGAGCCGGTGACGCTGGTGGTCGCGCACCGGGGATCCTCGGTGGGCGGGCGGCACAACACCGCCGAGGCCTTCCGCCGTGCGCGCGAACTCGGCGCCGACTGGGTCGAACTCGACGTGCGGCGCACCGTCGACGACGTCCTCGTAGCCCACCACGACGCCCACCTGCCCGACGGCCGGCTCGTCGCCAGGACGCCGCTGAACGAGTTGCCCGGGTGGGTCCCCCCTCTGGCGGAGGCGCTGGAGGCCTGCGAGGGCATGGGCGTGCTGGTGGAGATCAAGAACGATCCCGCCGAGGCCGGCTACGACGGCGACAACGCCATCTCCGTTGCCGTCGCCGGTCTCGTGTCGGCCTACCGCCCCTACGACGAGGTCATGATCTCGTCGTTCAATGCCGCCACGGTCGGACGGATCCGCCAGGTCGACTCCCGCCTGCCGACCGCCCTGTTGATGTTCGATCCCGTCGTCGTGGCGCAGAGCGTGGACCGGGCGTCGGCTGCGGGGCACGTGGCGATCCACCCCTATCACGCCGCCGTGGACGCCTCCCTGCTGCGCCGGGCGCACCGGGCCTCCGTGGCCGTGTGGGCCTGGACGGTCAACGAACCCGCCGCCATCGAGGCTCTCGCGCGCCTGGGCACCGACGCCATCATCACCGACGACTGCCCGGCGGTGCGTGCGATCACCGAGCGGGTCGCCGCGGGCCGCTGATCCCCGGCGGGCGGTCAGTAGCCGAAGGGCAGCACCAGCCGCAGCGCCTCGGGCCGGTAGCTCAACCGCAGGTTCATCAGCCTGCCGGCGAAGTCGCCGTCCACCTGCACGGGCACCGGCCGGTGGCCGATGACGCGCAGTTCGGTGAGCCCCTCGGCGTAGTCCACGTTCCCGTTGGCCGCCACGCCGCCGTCGGTGCGCAGAGCCCGTAGCGCCAGCCGCCCGAGGCCCTTGGCGGTGAAGTCGCGCACCGACACCAGCGTCAGAGGCTCTCCGAGCGATGCCCGCGGCGCCAGGTTCAGCGGCCTCGTGCCGAGATAGGTGTAGGGGTTGGTGTTCAGGCACACCGCGAAGTAGCCGTCGTCGATCCGGCGCCCATCGGGCAGTTCCAGGGCGAAGTACGGCTCGCCGTGGTCGATGTGGCGCAGCCAGGTGACCACCGTGGCGTACACGAACAGGGCGTGGTTCAGGGTGCGCTTCAGGTCGCTGCGACGCTCGACGCGCTCCACGACGGCGGCGTCGAAGCCGATGCCCACGTGGAACAGGAAGTAGCGGTGGTTGACCGCTCCCAGGCCAACACGCTCGGTCCCCCCGTCGTCCAGTGCCGCCAGCACGGCTTCGGCCGCATCGATGGGCTCGTCGGGCAGGCCCAGGGTGCGGGCGAACACGTTGGTGGAGCCGCCCGGGAGGACTCCCAGTGCCACCTCGGTGCCGACGAGGCCGTTGGCCGCCTCGTTCAGCGTCCCGTCGCCGCCGAGCACCACGACGGCCTCGGCGCCCCGGGCGACTCCCCGGCGGGCGAGGGCGGTGGCGTGGTGGCGCCGGGTCGTGATCGCCACCGACACGTCGTGGCGCGCCGAGAGGATGCGGTTCACGACGACCCGCGTCCGGGGCGACACGGAGGACGCGGAGGGGTTAACGATCAGGAGTAGCTTCAGCGTCGGCTCCTCTCCAGAGCCCGTGCCCGTCCCGCGACGCTAGCGCCACGACCCTGCCGCCTCACAATCGCGCGTGCTGCCCGGCGTCCCCGCCGGCGTTTGCTTGCGGCTGTCCGGGTGGGGCCGCTGGTGCCGAGTCCGGCTCTCGCCTGCGTAATCGATCCGGCCTCGACCCCGGCGTCCCCGCCCTCCGTGGTCGATGGTCCGGGCGGGGCCGCCGGTGGCGCTCCGGTGGCCTCGGAATGGCCGCCTGCGCCGGCCCCCGGCGTCCCCGCCCTCGGTTGTTGGTGGCTGCCTGGCGGGGCCGCCGGTGGCGCGTTGTAATCGGGGCGGGGGAGTTGCAGACTCTCACGGTGCGAATCGCCGTCTGTGTGAAGCAGATCCCGGATCCGGCGAACCCCGGCCGCCTCGACGAGGCGACGAGGACTCTGGTGCGCGACGAGAAACTCATCCTCGACGAGTCCGACTCCTACGGCGTCGAGATGGCGCTGCAGATGGCCGAGGCCACCGGGGGTGAGGTGGTCGCTGTGTCCATGGCTCCCAACGAGGAGTTCGGGGGCCTGCGCACCGCCCTGGCGATGGGTGCCGACCGGGCCATCCTCATCAGCGACGAGGTGCTCGCCGGCAGCGACGCCCTCGGCACCGCGAAGGTGCTGGCCGCGGCGATGCGGCGCGCCGAGCCCGACCTGATCCTGACGGCAACCGAGTCCACCGACGGCTACACGGGCACGGTGCCTACCCAGATCGCCGAGCTGCTCGGCCTGCCCTCGGTCACGTTCGCGAAGTCGGTCGAACTCGGCGGCGGCGAGGTGACCGTGCAACGCCAGACCGAGGCCGGTTACGACGAGGTGGTCTGCCCCCTCCCGGCGGTGCTGTCGGTGACCGCCGGCACCGTCGAGCCTCGCTACCCCTCCTTCAGGGGGATCATGGCGGCCAAGTCGAAGCCGGCCGACCGGCTCGGCATCGCCGATCTCGGCATCGACGCGGCCACCGTCGGCTGGGCCGGCGCTCGCCAGGAAATCGTCGAGGTGGCGCCCGTCGCAGCCCGCGAGGCCGGCGAGATCGTCACCGACGCCGGCGACGGCCACGAGCGCATCGTCGCCTTCCTCGAAGAACTCAAGATCCTCTAGGGAGCGCGCCATGGGTGTCGGGACCGTCTGGGTGCACGTCGAGCCTGCCGGCGACGGCGTGGCGTCCATCTCCTTGGAATTGCTGGCGGCGGCGCGCCGCTTCGGCGACACCATCGAGGCGGTCTGCGCCGGGGGCGACCCCGACGAGGTGAGCGCCGCGGTGGGCGAGCACGGCGCGACGGTGCTGCGACACGTCGAGAACCCCACCGAGGCGCTGGTCGGGCCGCTGCTGGCGGCCTCGCTGGCCGCGGCGGCGTCCGACGATCCTCCCGCGGTGATCCTGGCGGCCACCACCTACGACGGGCGCGACGTGGTGGGACGCCTCTCGGCCCGCCTCGACGTTCCGGTCATCACCAACGTCACCGAGCTGGCGGCCGGCGATGGTGCGCTGGTCGGCATCGAGCCGATCTTCGGCGGCACCATCAACGTGCACACCCGCTTCAGCGCGCCGGCCGGCCCGCACATCTTCCTGATCCGCCCCAAGTCGTTCCCGGCCACCTCCGTCGGCGGTTCGCCGGCGCAGGTGGCCGAACTGCCCGCCGTCGACACCGGCGCCACGGGTGCCGCCCGCGTGATCGGCCGTCACACCGAGGCCTCCGCGGGCCCCAAGCTCGACGAGGCCGCCGTCGTCGTGTCGGGGGGCCGCGGCCTCGGCGAGGCCGGCAAGTACGAGATGATCGAACAACTGGCCGGCCTCCTGGGTGGCGCCGCCGGGGCCTCCCGGGCGATCGTCGACGCCGGCTGGGTGCCGTACTCCCAGCAGGTCGGCCAGACCGGCAAGGTCGTCAAGCCCGACGTCTACATCGCCTGCGGCATCTCCGGAGCCACCCAGCACCTCGTGGGCATGAAGAACTCCCGCAACATCGTGGCCGTCAACAAGGACCCGGACGCCCCCATCTTCGGCGTGGCCGACCTTGGCATCGTGGGCGACGTCCACAAGGTGCTCCCCAACCTCATCGAAGCCCTGCAGGCCCGCGACTAGTGCTCTGTCCACAAACCTTTGCAGGGGTGCGTCCACCGCTTCAGGGACGGTGCGTGTGTCCAGAAGGCCCGACGTTGCCGAGGTCAAGCCATACAGCCGCACAGAACCACGCGCGCGAACGTTTGTGGACACAGCACTAGTGTCCCGAGTCGGGAGTTCGTTTGGTTGTTGGTGGCTTCGCGAGTCGCGTTTGCGCAGGCGGGCTCGCTGCGGTGGTGCTCGGAATGGTAAACGAGCCAATCACCGGGGATACCAGGGCGAGTCCGCGGTTCTGGAGCAGTGCACCGGCGGCCCCTTCGCTGTTGACCGCCGGGGCTCGGCCGGTGCCATCGGGGCGAGCCCGTTGGAGCGGGGCAGCAACTTGGGTTGGCGTGTCAGGGTCGGGCCGAACGGCGACGGCGATGTCGTGTTCGTCTTGGCGGTCACCGCCGATTGCGACACCCGCGGCGCCGTGTGCACCGACGACGGGCGGGATGTTGTCCAGTTGCGTGGAACTGACGGTGGGCGGTCCATGGCGCCGTCGTGAGCGCCGACGTCGGCGTTGGACAGACCGGCGACGGCAGGATGCTCTCCAGGCCGCGGGCCGGCGGGCGGCGGGCCGGGCCGGTGGCGCCACGCCGTCGGGAACACACACGCCACCGGCGCGCCGACGGTCCGTCGAGCGTTCCCGTGGCGTGCCGCCCGGCTCGCCGGGACCGGCCGTGTCGCACCCCCGGGCTCGGCCGGGGAGTTTGCTGAGTAGTGCTGCGGGCGCCACGAACTGACATGCCGGCGGAGAGCCTGCCCCGGACTCGATCCGGGGCCGGAATCCATGGTCCGGCGGATCCGGCGGGCGCCTGGTGTCGATGACTCAGCGCGCGCCGGGGACGGGTCGCTGGTCAACGGTGACGTGCGACCGGATGCGCTCGGGACGTCATGCCGGCGCAGAGCCTGCCCCGGAGTCGATCCGGGGCCGGAATCCATGGTCCGGCGGATCCGGCGGCGCCTGGTGTCGATGACTCAGCGCGCGCCGATGCGAGCCTGTGAGACCGCCGGCGAGCGTTTGCTTGGCGCTGCGGGCGTCGAGGTGCTGCGCGACGGCGTGCCCGGCTCGCTTCTGGGATGTGTTGACGGATAAGTCTGAGCCCAGAGAAGATATTTCCGCTGAACAGCGAACAGATGTTGTGAGTGTCACAGGGGGTTGATAGAGTAACGGATACCGGTCACTGACCTCGATCGCAGCGGGGTCGGTCTTCCCCGACCGGCTCGTCGACGGGAGTCGACCCGAGTCCGATCGAACACCCGCGGGGAGTGACCAGTGACCGATCCCACCCTCTTCGCCGACAGCGCCGACAGTGCCCACAGCGCCGACCGTGGCGACCGCAGCGACGCCGCGCTGGTCGGCGTGATCGACGCCGCCGGGGATGCCGCGCTGGTCGGCGTGATCGACGCCGCCGGGGATGCCGCGCTGGTCGGCGTGATCGACGCCGCCGGGGATGCCGCGCCGCCGGCACGCGTCGAGGCCGTGGCGGGACTGACCGCTGCCGAGCGCCGGGGGGCTGCCCGGGCGCGGGTGTCTCCGGTCGCGAACGGCAACAGGTTGGCCGGCAACGGGTTGGCCGGCAACGGGTCGTCCGGCGGCGGGTCGTCCGGCGGCGGGTCACACGATCTGTCGTTGCGGCGAGGGCCGGGATCCATGGTCGGTTCGAACGGTGAAGCCGACACCTCGGCGCAGGACACCGGCGGCGGTGCGGCGTCGTTGTGTGGGTGTGGCGGCGTGAACACCTCGGGTGTTAGCGAGGATCCGGCGGGTTGGCTGGCAGCGCTGTTGGGGGTGCTGCGCGACGGGCTGCGCTCGCTGGGCGACGAGCGCCTCGACGAGCGGTTGGGTCTGGTGGGGCGCGCCGAGTCCGCCGTGGCGGCGTTGCGCTCCGAGACGGTCAGCGCCATCGCCGGGCGCCGCGGCGAGGCCGGGGCCGCCGAGGCGGTGCGCGAGGAGCTGCGGGAGTCCCGCGGCAAGGCGAAGCGGGACGTGCGGCTGGCGGGCCGCCTGGAATGGCTGCCGACGACGGCTGAGGCGCTGGCCGCTGGGGCGATCACCGCCCAGCAGGCCACGATGATCGCCGAAGCCGCCGAAGAATCCTCCATCGACGAGGGCGAACTCCTCGCCGCGGCGGCGCACCAGCCGATCGATGTGTTCGGTCGCACGGTGCGCGATCACGTCAATGCGCGCACCGCAGGGGACGACCTCGAGGCGCGAAGGCGCCGCCAGCGGCAGCGGCGCGAGTTCTCGATCCGCCCCCAAGTCGACGGCATGTACCGCCTCAGCGGCTGGCTGGACCCCCTCGCCGGCGCCAAGGTGCAGACCGCGCTCGGCGCCGAGTACCGCCGGCTGGTGAAGGCCGCGGACCCGAAGAACCGCCCCACCACGACGCAGCTCTACGCCGACGCGTTCGAAGCGCTCGTCACCCGACACGCCAAGGGCAAGCCGCTGAGGACGACGCTCGTCGTGGTCGCCGACTACGACCTCGTCGCCGACCAACTCGCCAACCCGCGCCTCGCCGACGGCACACCACTCGCCGCCGAGGAGTTCCTCCAACTCGCCCTCGAGGCGGAGATCCTGCCCGCCCTGTTCGACACCCAGGGCCAGCCACTCTGGCTGGGCCGCGCCTACCGCGACGCCACCACCGCGCAGCGCATCGCCCTGGCGGTGCGCGACAAGGGCTGCGTCGGCTGCGGCGCACCGAACAGCTTCTGCGAACCCCACCACATCGACTACTGGGACAACGGCGGCCCCACCGACATCGACAACCTCTGCCTACTCTGCGGGCACTGCCACCACAAAGAAATCCACTCCAAACGCGGCGCCACCATCGCCCGCGAACCCCACGGCAAATACACCATGCAACGCCCCGACCACAAACCCAACGACATCAACCAACCCCTCCGCCGCTGACCACCGCAGCCCGGCCAACGCCACCACAACGACTCCGCGGTCCCGGAACGGTGCATCGGCGAACCCCCACCGCCGACCGCCGCGGATCCGGCCAACGCCACCACAACGAGTCCGCGGTCCTGGAACAGCGCATCGGCGAACCTCCGCCGCTGACCGCCGGACCCAGCCAACGCCGGCAATGTCCCAAGCGATTGGTTCGTTTGATACTCCGAGCGCTACCGCAGCGAGCCGGCCTGCGCAAATGTGCCTCGCGAAACCATCGACAACCAAACGAACTTCCGACTCGGAACACTAGTGTCCTGAGCGATTAGTTCGTTTGGTATTCGGAGGATTGCTGCAGCGAGCTGGCCTGCGCAAATGCGAATAGCGGGGCCATCGAAACGCCAGCGAACTTCCGACTCGGGACACTAGTGGTCACGCGCGTTAGTTGTGTTGGTGTTGGTGTTGGTGTGGTGGGTGGCTTGGTAGGTCCATGTGAAGGGTTTGGCTCGTTTGTTGTAGTCGTCGACGTAGTTGAGGATGGCTGTGGCGAGGTCGCTGGTGTGGGCGAACTCGGCGGTGTCGAGGAGTTGGCGGGTGAGGATCGAGAACCACATCTCGATCTGGTTGAGCCAGGAGGCGTGGGTGGGGGTGCGGTGCAGGAAGACGCGGTGGTGCGCGTCGAGGAAGTCCTCCACGGCGGCGGTGGAGTGGGTGGCGAGGTTGTCGACGATGCAGTGCAGTTCGAGGTGCGCGGGAACCTGGGACTCCAGGTGGGCCAAGAACGCGACGAAGTTCTCCGAGCGCGTCGAGTCTGTGGGCGCCGCGGTGACTTTGCCCGTGGCGCACTCGAACGCGGCGAACAGTGCCTTGGTGCCGTGGCGGGCGTACTCGAATTCTTGTTGGGCGGGACGCCCGACGGCACCCGACGCGCCCGCCGGCTGCGCGGGCCGGGTCGGGTTGGTGCGGCTCTTGGCCTGTATCCCGGTCTTCTCGTCAATGCTGAACACCGCCCAGTGCTTCTCGGGGCGCAGGTACAGCGCGCAGATGTCCACGGCCTTGTCGTCGAAGTCCGGGTCATGGGACGTCATCCAGGAACGGACCTGCCACGGCTTGAGGCTCATCGATTGGCAGATCCGCCACACCTGCGAATCCGAGATGGCGATACCGTGGTGCTCGCGCAACAGCCGCGCCGCCTCGGGCATCGACATGCGGGCCTTGAGGCGGCGACCGCCGGACTGGGCGGGCTCGGCGGGACGCGTCGTGATCGTCTTGACCAGCGCCAACCTCTCCTGGGGCCCATAGACCCGCGGCCGCCCCGAACGCGCCCTGTCCGCCAGCCCCTCCAGGCCCTCGTTGCGAAAGCGGCGCCTCCAGGCGTCCACGCGGTTGCGGTTCAGGCCCACCGCCGCGCCGATCACCGGCGACGACAACCCCTCCGCGGCCATCAACACGATCTTCGCCCGCTGCCAATCACGCCGCGGCGTCGTCGACGCGGCGACCCGCGCCTCCAGCACTCCCCGATCCTCCTCAGAGACATCCACAACCACCGGCACTGTCATAGCCCCCAACATAACACAGCAATAGAACTAACGCGACCATGCACTAGCGACGCCTGGCAGCCCTCGAGTTCCTCTCGTCCAGCCGGGAAATGCTGGACCCGCGTTACCGAGGCCGGCCTTTGCCGCCCGGCGCCGACACGTAACGCGGGCCATGTCCGGCCATTGCCGTGACATGCCGAACAGTCCGAATCATTCTCAGAATCCTGCTAGCATTCCGTCCCGAGCCGCAGCCGCCACCGTTGCCGGCGCGCCACTGATTCGGTCGCCTGTCAGCAGGGAGGGAGCGACGTGATCGACGTCTCAAGCCAGTTCATCCTCAACACCTTCGTCTTCCTCATCTGGGGCGTGCTCGTGATGTGGATGGCAGCCGGTTTCGCGATGCTCGAAGCGGGCTCGGTGCGCACCAAGAACACCTCGATGATCTGCCTGAAGAACATCGGGGTCTTCTCCATCGCCGGCATCGCCTACTACCTCATCGGCTACAACATCATGTACGTCGGCGTGGGCGACGTCATCGGCAGCTTCCGGTTCTTCTACGAGTCGTCGGCCGCCGAGGTGGCGCTGCTCGGAGGGGACGAGGGGGCCCTCGGTGCGGTTGTCGAGAACGGCTACTCCGTCATGTCGGACTGGTTCTTCCAGATGGTCTTCGTGGCGGCCGCCGCCTCGATCGTGTCCGGTGCCATCGCCGAGCGCATCAAGATGTGGTCCTTCTTCGTGTTCACGCTGATCCTGACGGCCTTCATCTACCCCATCGTCGGCTCCTGGACCTGGGGCGAAGGTTGGCTGTACCAGAAGGGCTTCAAGGACTTCGCCGGCTCGACCATCGTGCACAGCACCGGCGGCTGGGCGGCGCTGGCGGGCGTGATGATCATCGGCCCGAGGCTGGGCAAGTTCCGCAAGGACGGCAGCGCCCGGCCCACGCCGCCCTCCAACGTGCTGATCGTCACCCTGGGGGTCTTCATCCTCTGGATGGGCTGGTTCGCCTTCAACGGCGGCTCGCAGCTGGCCATCGGCAGCGCCAAGGACGCCGTGGCGATGAGCGTGGTGCTGGTCAACACCAGCCTGGCGGCGGCGGCCGGCGTCGTGGCCGCGCTCGCCGTCTCGAGGAGGCTCCTCGGCCGTCTGGACCTCATCGCCGGCCTCAACGGCGCCATCGCCGGGCTGGTGTCCATCACCGCCGGCCCCGACATGACCGAACACTGGTGGGCGCTCATCATCGGTGCTGTCGGCGGCGTCCTCTGCACCGCCGGCATCAAGGCGCTGGAGAAGCTCAAGCTTGACGATGTCGTCGGGGCCATTCCCGCCCACCTGATCTGCGGTATCTGGGGAACCATCGCCGTCTGCATCGCGTCGGGCGGCAGCATCGGTATCCAGTTGCTCGGCATCGCCGCCATCGGCGGCTTCTCGTTCGTCTCTTCCTACATCACCTGGCGCCTGATCGAGGCCACGATGGGCCTGCGGGTGTCGAGGAAGGTCGAGGAGATCGGCCAGGACGTCGGCGAGCTGGGCATCGAGGCCTACCCCGAGTTCGTGGTCGTCCCCGACGAGATCCTGCGCGACGACGAGTAGGAAGGGCCGCCCTCGGGCGGTCGCACGGGTGCGGTTCACCGCCGGGCGGCCCGCACCTCCGCCGTCGGCGCGTTCTGTGCGCGACAACGCCGCCCTGGACGGCAATATTGCGCACAGAACGCGCCCCGGCTCCCCGCCGGCTAGGCGTCGAGCAGCCGCTTGGCGACTTCGCGGGCCCCGTCGAGGTCCTCCACGATGTGGTCGGCGGGAATGTGCCGCAGCACGTTGAGCGAGTTCAGCGTCGTTGCCGGTGCTCCCTCGAGGCCCATCACGATGCAATCGGTGTCCTCGGCTCGGGCCACGTCGATCATCTGCTCCACGACGAGGGCGGCGCTGTCGTCCATGTACTGGGTCTCGGAGAAGTCCAGGATGACGACCTCGTGCTCACCGATGTCCTGGCTGAGGGCCCGGATCAGCCTCCGGGAGGATGCGACGGTGAAGCTGCCCTTGAGCCCGACCATGCCGGTGCGCGCCGCGAACATGTCCACGTCGTCGTCGAGGTCGAAGATGTCCACCTCCGCGTACAGGAAGGTCTGATCCAGCAGCGGCACCGAGACCACGCGATCGAGTTGGAAGAGTTCGAACCGGCGCGCCCCGACCATCCCGGCCACGACCAGCCCCACGGCCACCGCGGTCAGCAGGTCCACGAACACCGTGAGCGCCAGGGTGACCGCCATGACCACGAGGTGTTCCCGCTGGATCAGCTTCATGCGGGTCAGGAAGCGCCAGTCGATGATGTCCCAGCTGATCTTCATCAGGATGGCGGCGAGAACCGCGTGCGGGATCACCTCGAGGAATTGCCCGAGCCCGAGCACGATGGCCAGCAGGATCCCCGCGCACAGCACGCCGGAGACCCGTGTCTTGGCGCCGGCCCGTATGTTCGCCCCGGTCAGCACGGTGATCCCCGCGCTCGGCATGCCGGCGATGAACCCCGTGGCCACGTTGCCGATGCCCTGGCCGATGAGTTCCCGGTCCGAGTCGTGCTGGGTGCGGGTCATCGAGTCGGCCATCAGCGACGTGAGCAGGGTGTTGATGGAGCCCAGCAGCGCCAGGGTGATCGCCGGCTGCACGGCACGCCCCAGCAGGTCGACCGAGAAGGCCGGCAGCGCGATCTCGGGGAAGCCCTGCGGTACGTCGCCGATGGTCGGCGTATAGCCCGACCAGACGACGCTCAGCAGCGTCCCGGCGATCAGCGCGGCCAAGGTGGAGGGCAGGTACTTCCGGAGGCGGGCCGGCCAGACGATGCTCACGATCAGGGTCACGGCGCCGATGACGATCGAGTGGTGGTTGAAGTCGGTGAGGAGGTCGGGCCAGGCGCGGATCGCTCCCAGCGGCCCACCCTCGGCAACGGACGTCCCCCCGAAGGGCAGGGTCTGCCCGAGGATGATGATGACCCCGACGCCCGACATGAACCCCGAGATCACCGAGTAGGGCGTGTAGGCGATGAAGCGGCCGATCTTCAGCACGCCGAGCAGGATCTGCAGCACGCCCGCCATGATGGCGATGGCGAACACCTCGGTGATGCTCTCCACCTGTGTGGCCACGATGACCGAAACCGCCACCGTCATCGGCGCGGTGGGGCCGGACACGAGGGTCTGCGTCCCGCCGAAGAGCGCCGCGAACAGCCCCATGGAGATCGCCGCGTAGAGGCCGGCGACCGCCCCCAGTCCCGATCCCTCGCCGAAGGCCAGTGCCAGCGGCAGGCCGATCACCCCTGCAGTAACGCCACCGAAGACGTCCCTGCGGAGGTCCTCCCTGCTGTAGCGGAGTTTCCCCTTGCTCAGGAGCATGGCGTCAGGCCTCCGGGCCGGTTTGGATCCGCTTGCCGAAACTAGTCCCCGAGCAGCCGGTGCGCGATCTCCTTCGCCTCCTCCAGGGTCGCCGCGAACTGCCCGGCGGGCACGTGGTCGAGGATGTTGAGCGCCTCGGCCGTGGCGCCGGGGGCACCCTTTCCCTGTTCTGGTCTACACCACGGGCCAGGGCCAGCGCCTGCCCGACGGGTCGGTGGGGAAGCGTCCGTCGGCCAGCAGCGTCTCGGCGCGCACGGCCAGGGCGGCGCACTCCGCCGGGTCGAGGAGTTCGGCCAGCGCCTCCGGCGGGCCCTCGCTGCACAGCAGGTGAAGGCCGTCGCTCACGTCGGTGGGCAGCGGCTCCCCGCCGAAGTCCCACACGACGGTGCGCAGCTTGAAGACGGCGTGGAAGCACAGACCGTTGTCGATGGCCCACACGTGGTCGGCGCCTTCCAGCAGGACGTGGCCCCCCTTGCGGTCGGTGGCGTTGGCGACGACGTCGAAGGCGCAGAGGCGGCGCAGGGCGGGGTGCAGTTCGGCTCGTTCCCGGAGCGTGAAGTAGTGCTGCTCGAAGTCGGCGAGCACGAACAGCTGCAACGACCCCGACCCCAGCGGACCGTCGCGCACCACCGTGGGCGGCACGAGGTCCCACCCCAGGGCGGCCGACAGTTCGTAGGCCGCCGTCTCCCGCCGGTGCAGCCCCGGTGGGAAGTCGTGCAGCGGCCGCTCTCCCCGGGCGGGCTTGTAGACGGCCTGCAGGACCGGTTCGGCGCCCCCGTCGCCGGCAGGAGCCACGTCCACGAGGAACGTGGCGTTGGAACTCCAGGGCAGGCGACCGAGCACGCGCAACTCGCCGTCCCGCAACGCCTCGAGGGCATCACCGTCGGCGATGGGCTCCCTCGCCCTGATGGGGGATTCGCCCACGGCGCCGCCGGGTCAGTTCCAGCAGGGGCAGAAGCCGTCGTCGTGGTTCAGGGGTGCCCCGCAGTAGGGGCACGGCGGCCGGCCCGCGGCCACGATCGCGTTGGCCTGGCGAACGAATCCGGCGACTTGTCCGGGCCGCAGGGCGATGCGTGCCGAGGCGGCCTCGTCCTCGTCCTCACCGGTGAGCTCCTCGATCCACAGGATGATCCGGCTGTTGGTCTCCTCGTATGCGGCCCCGATGGTGCCCACGATCCAGTCGGGGCCTTCGGGCTCGCGGAAGTCCGCCTCCTCGGCGACGTCCGGCAGCGGGTCGGGCGCCAAGGCGGCGGTGCGCTTGCGCTCGATGTCGGAGAGCATCTCACCGAGGAACTTCGCCAGCGCCGCCACCTGCTGCTTCTCCATCTTCAGCGAAGCCTCGACGTCGCCCTCGCGGACCTGGAGGAAGAAAACCCGCTGACCCTTCGGGCCGACGGTACCGCAGGTGAAACCGTCCACATCGGAGAAGTCGTAGGAGAGGGGCATGGCGGATCAGGAATCCGTTCAGCTGGGGCGAAGTGTTCGCAGGTCGTCGCCGGTCGAGTTTACGGCCAGCACGAGGGGGCCGTGGTTGCCGTAGGCGATGACCGTGATGGAGCACGGCGAGATGACCAGACGCTGGAACAGATCCAGGGGGGTGCCGACCGCCTGGGCGACGGCCGCCTTGATGGGGTCGGCGTGGGAGACCGCCACGACGGCGCCGCCCCGGTGACGGGCGGTCAGCTCGCTCAGGGTGCCGCAGATGCGGGTCTGCATCTCGGCGAAGGACTCCCCGCCGGGGAAGCGGAAGCCGCTGGGGACGCTCTGGACCTGCTGCCAGGCGGCGAGGCGCCGCAGATCGGCCAGCTTGCGCCCGGTCCAACTGCCGAAGTCGCATTCGTTCAGCCCGGCGACGGTGCGGACCCGGCGCCCCGTGGCGCGGGCGATGGGAGCGGCGGTCTCCTGCGCCCTCTCCAGCGGCGAGGCGTACACGGCGCGCACGTCATCGAGGGCACCGATCCGCGTCGCTGCCGCCTGGGCCTGGGCACCTCCCGCTTCCGCCAGATGCAGCCCCGGCTCCCGTCCCGGCAGGACCGTCCCGGTGGTGGCGGTCCTGCCGTGGCGCACCAGCAGCACGGTCACGGGGCGGCGGTCAGCGGCCATCGCCCGCTCAACCTAGCGTCCGGGAGTCGTGTGCGATCCCTTGCAGCCGGTCCTCAGGACGCAGTGCCCCGGAGCGAGTCGATGTCGGGGATGTCGAGAAGCTGGTGCAGGGTTGCGAGGGAATAGGTCCGCCCCTGCGTGGCGATGACGACATCGGCCAGGGCATTGGCGCGTTCCGACCAGCCGCGTCCGTCGATCACCGCGCAGGCCAGGAGGCCACGTTCTTCGGCCGCGCGCGCCAGGTTGATGATGCGCGATGCCTTGTCCCGTGCGGTTCCCCCGTCCTCTGCGACCTTCGATTCGATGACCACTGTTGGCGAGTCCTGTGGTAGAGCGAAATCGGGCCCGGGCGACAGACCGAGGAGTTCTGCCGTCGCTGTTGCTCCCCTGGCGCCGACCCCGGCTCGGAGGTAGGCGATGTCGTTCGCCTCGAAGAGGTCTGCGATCGGCTGCTCCAGGAGGCGGTCGCCCTTGACTTCGGAGTAGGCGTCCTGGATCTGTCGCCAGACGCCGCCGACGTATCGCTGGTAGAGGAGGGCCGAGTACGGAACCCCGCGGGCGTCCTCGGCCACCGTGCGCCACCCACCGCGGGTGTCCCGCTTGTCCAGCTTGGAGTGAAAGTGCTTTCGGGCGGTCTCGGGGATCTGGAGGATGCTCCTGTCGACGACCGCCAACACCGCGGCGACAATCGTCTCGATCATCTCAGCTCGTGCATCGGACGGCCGCGAGGGGTTTCGCTCGAAGTTCTTGAGTGTTCCGCCGGAGGTCTTCGACGCTGGCCGGACCTGTTTCATCGACCACGCCAGTTCGTTGTGGGTGAGCCCCAGAATCATTCGCAGCGGCGCCAGAGTTGCGGGACTCGATGTCAGCACCAACGCCAGCGATTGGCTGCTGACATCGCGGAACTCGTCGGTGCGGGCGGCCAGCTCCGCGTACGCGGTGTCGAATTCGTCCTCACTGGCCATGGAGCCGCCTCGGGGGATGTATTGAAACGACGGCTGTGTGGCGGCTGTGAAGCCTGTGGCCAGGAGATCGCGGGCGTCGGTCAGGTCGGTGCCGGACTTACGGAGGGTGATGGCGACGGCTTGGCGACGGAGAACAGGGTCAGGCGTCGTGCCGGCGCCGGAGAGGACGGCGCGCTCCGGGTCAGAAAGCGACACGGAGCAGTCCCAGCTCCTCCTGGAAGCAGTCTCCGGCGAGCCGTTCGGTTGCGACAGCAACGTATTCCTCGAGCAATTCGATGCCGCCGGCTCGACATCCGTGACGACGCGCCACGACCATCGTCGTGCCCGACCCTGCGAACGGATCCATGACGACCCCGCCCGGTGGGCAGGCCGCCTTCACGAAGAACTCTGCCAAGCCCTCCGGCATGACCGCTGTGTGCCGCCCTGCCGGGCCGTGGTGCTGGTTGTAGCTCTGGCTGACCGCGATGACGTTCCCCGGGTCGGCGCCGCCGCAACCGTACGTCTTGGTGCGATCCCGGCCGAACCCGGCGTCGGTGTTCTTGCGGCCGTTGGGATCGCCCAGCCGCCTGGCGATCTCCGCCGGATCCGCCTTGTAGGGGATCCGCACCGCGTCGAGGTCGAAGAACGGCTTGGGCCCTTTGGCGAAGTGGTACACATACTCGAAGCTGTCCTTGGTCCGCGGCCCGAACCGGCCGGGGATGGCGTTCGGTTTGGTCCAGATGTACGTCTCGACCCAACGCCAACCCATCCGTTGCATGGCGAGCACCAATTCGTAGACGTAGGGGTGGCGTTGGCCCTGCAGTGCTCCCGACTTCGCCACGCGGTTCTTGATGTTCAATACGAGCGACCCAGTGGGACTCGTCGCTTTGAGCATCGCTGCGGCGAAGGGCAGGAACCACTCGACGTAGTTGTCCGGGTGGATTCTCGAGTACGCACGTGCATCCGCATACGGAGGAGACGTGAAGAACAGGTCCACCGACTCTGCCGACAGGCGCTGGAGCCACTGCGCCGCATTTCCCCACACGACCCCCTCGTCGAGGATCCGGCGTAGCGCCTCCGCGGCGTCCTCCGGGGGCAGGGGTGCGCCCGCGACGGTGTCCATCTCCATGCGGCGATGATAGCTACAGGGGTGTGACAGGCAGGGGACGGTGGAGTCGCCGGACCCGACGATTCTTCGAGCCTGCCCGGCTCGAGAGGGGGCGGGGTTAGCGTTCGGGTATGGGTGGATCGGAGGACTCCGCAGGCTGTGGGCAGGATGATGTCGGGGGTGAGCCCGCTGAGGCTGCGTCTTGCTCGGCCAGCGGGCGCCTGGATGCGCTGGAGGCCGAGGTGGTCGGCTGCCGTGCCTGCCCCCGGCTGGTGGCGTGGCGCGAGGAGGTGGCGCGCACCAAGCGGGCCGCCTATGCCGGTGAGGACTACTGGGGCCGGCCGGTTCCGGGATTCGGCGACCCGGAGGCCCGCCTGCTGGTGGTGGGCCTGGCCCCGGCCGCCCACGGCGCCAACCGCACCGGGCGCATGTTCACCGGCGACCGGTCCGGCGAGTGGCTCTACCGGGCCTTGTGGCGGGCGGGGTTCGCCAACCAGCCGACCGCCATCGGTGCCGGCGACGGGCTGCGCCTGAGCGGCGCCTGGGTCACCTCACCGGTGAAGTGCGCGCCCCCCGCCAACAAACCGACCGCCGAGGAGTTCACCGCCTGCCGCGGCTTCCTCGAGGCCGAGCTGGCGGCGCTGGCGCACGTCAGGGTGGTGGTGGCGCTGGGCGGCCTGGCGTGCGGCGCGGTGGCGCGGCACTGGAACCTGCGCCCCCGGCCGCGTTTCTCCCACGGGCTGGAGGTGCCGCTGCCCGACGGGTGCACGCTGCTGTGCTGCTATCACGTGAGCCAGCAGAACACGTTCACCGGCCGGCTGACAGCCGAGATGCTCGACGCCGTCTTCGACCGGGCCCGCTGCCTGGCCGGGTAGCCTGCGCCGGTCATGGGTGAATCGCCTCGGAACCGGCGCCGGACTCGGTTTCTCCTGCTCGCGGCCTGCGCCGCCGTCGTGTTGCTGGTAGCCGCCTGCGGTGACAGCGGCGAGCCCACGTCCTATGACGACACCGTCGAGGACAATTTCATGAGGGGCTGCGAGGTGGCGGCCGAGGCCGACCCCGCCATCAGGCCGGTGGCGCCGAAGTACTGCGGCTGCGCCTACGAGCGGCTGGTCACCGAGATCGACTTCGACGACTTCAAGAAGCTCGACGACGACGTCAAGGACGACCCCGACAAGATCCGCGCCGAGGAGGAGGACTCCACCGGCGCAGCCCTAACAGTCATCTTCGCCGACTGCCGAGCAATCCACGGCCGCAGCTAACCCCCCAGCCCCCGCCGGCTGTTCAGCGACGGGTCGGCAAACCGAGGCGGGCTTCGGGTGCGGCCCAGTCGGGCCAGCGCTGGCGGCTCTTGGCCGACAGCTTGTGCATGAGGGCGATGGCACCGGGGTCGGAGTCGCCGGGGCGCCCCTCGATGACGCCCTCCTGCAGCATCCGCACGATGATCTCCCGGCCGAGTTCGGTGCGCACCACCGTGAGGGTCCAGTCGCTGACGTCGCCGATGCCGCCGGTGGAGATGTCGGCGTGCTCGGCGGCGAAGTCGGGGCAGTGCAGGCACCCCTCGCGGGTCCAGGCGTGGCACTCCTTCAGGCTGATCTCGTGGTAGTCGCCGTTGTGCATCCACACCTGGAAGACGCCCTTGATGTTCATCTTCTTGATGTTTTCCTTGCGCAGCCCGTATTTGATCCAGAAAAGCTCGTCGAACAGCGAGTCATCGAAACTCTTCGAGCACAGCAGGCCGATGTTCAGCTTGATGGGCCGCCCCACCTTGCCCACCTTGCGATGCCACATGACCGGCCCGATGGAGGTCTGGCAGCTCATGCCCACGAGGGCCAGCTGGCTGAGTCCCCGTTCGACGGCGTCGGGGAAGGCCATGGTGTTGGCCGAGTAGGTGTAGCGGCTGCCCGCTCCGGCCAGGACCTCGTCGCGGTTGGTGGCGACGCCCGGCACAGCCTTCCAGCCGGCCGCCTCACCCTCGAGGTGCGAGACGAGGGCGCCGTCGATGACGCCGTTCTCCAGGCACCAGATCAAGATGGCCGACACCAGCCCGCCGTCCTGGCCGACCTCGTAGACGAAGTCGTCGCTGGCGCGGGTCAGGATGATGTCCTTGTACACGCCGGACATCTCGTCGTCGTCGCGTCGCCGACCGAAGAGGTGCTCGTCGGCCTCGGTCTCCCAGGCCCGGAAGCGGGGACAGGCCCGGGTGCAGGACGTGCAGCCCTTCACCCCGTGCACGCAGTCGTCGAGCCCCAGTTCCTCCTCGAGATGGAACGGGTAGTACTGGCCGGGCTCGTGGCGGTAGCCGATCACGTCGTGCGGGCAGGCGATGACGCAGCCGGCGCAGCCGGTGCACAGCCCGCTGGTGATGACCTCCTCGTAGAGCTCTTTCCACTGGAAGGTCCAGCGAGGGGCCTTGGCGGGAGCCGCCGCGGGTGCTGCCGGCGTGGCCGTGGTGGTGTCGCTCACGGTTCCGATGGTACCGCCCGCACGACCGGGCTCCCGCTGCGCCGCCGTTACGCTCGCGCTCCTCGCCGCCGGTGGGCAGAGCGGCTCGCCTCGATCCGGCGCGATGGGAACGGGCGCGGACGCCTCTCGCCGCCGAACATTGTGGCTACACTAGTGACCACCAAGGAGGTCTGCGATGAGATCAGTCGGTGTGCGCGAGTTCAGGGACAGGGCGACCACGTTGATGAAGTCGGGAGAGACGATCCGCATCGAGCGCAACGGCGAACCCATCGGGTTCTTCGTACCGGTTCCGGTGCCCAAGAGAAGCCGCCAAGAGGTTCGCGAATCGCTCGATCGCGTCGGCGAGGCCGTGCAGCGGGTGCTTGACCGGACAGGTTGGGAGGAGGAGGACCTCGTCGAGGCGCTGGTACCCGGTAGCCGGACGAGCTGATGCTGCTGGTGGTTGACACCAGCGTGCTGGTGGGCGACCTGCTGCGGACCAGGGGACGGGAGCGACTCAACGACCACCGCTTGAACCTGTATCTCCCCGAGCACACGGTGGGCGAAGTTCACGTGGAGTTGCCTCGACGTATCGGCGCTGTCGCAGCGTCCGCCGGGCTCGCTGCGGCCGAGCGGGACGACCTCTTGATGCTGTGCCTCGATGCGGTGGACAACAACCTGGCTGTTGTCGCCGCCGAGGTCTACGCCCCGTTCGAGGAGGAGGCACTGGCCCGCTCGCAGCGCGACCCCGCCGACTGGCCCGTCGTGGCGTGTGCGCTGGCGCTGAGCGCGGCGGTGTGGACGAACGACAACGACTTCCTGGGCACGGGCGTCCCCACGTGGACCACCCAGACCCTCCGGACCTGGCTGAATCGACAGCACTGAGCCTGAATCCACCGGCGGTTCGGGGTCGTGGGTGTTGAGGTTACGTGGGAGTGGTGCTGTGACCTGGGAGAATGGCCGCAATCGGTAGTTGATGCGGCTCGGGTCACGGCGGCACTTCCTGTGAGTGCAGGATCGCGCCGGATTGGCCGGTTCGCGATGATCCTCGTCATCTCCGGGACTTGGGGGTGAAAGTTTGGGCTATACGACAAAAAAGACCACCAAGATGATCTGCGACCGCTGAATCGACAGCACTGAGGCCCCGCGGCCGCCATTCCAGCGGGAGCCCGCCCGGTCATTCCGGCCTTGTCCTCCGTCATTCCGGCGCACGCCGGAATCCAGGGGCTGCCGTCCGGCTGCGGCGCCACTGAGCCGTTCCATCGGGGGTCGACCCCGGACCCGATCAGGAGGCGGGCCGGTCACAGCCCGGTGCGGCCCGCCTCGCGCATGATCGGCATCGGCTCGGAATAGGGGGCGTCGTCGGCTTTGGAACCGGTCGTCACTCCGGCGTCGGTGGTGAGGCAGTGGCCGTTGGTGTAGCCCGACTCGTCGCCAGCCAGCCACAGGGCGGCGTTGGCCACGTCGGAGGCCAGGCCCGGGCGCCCTGCGATCGGCGACTTGGCGGCCAGTTCGGCCAGCACGCCGTCGATGTCGTCGGGGTCACCGAAGTGCGCCATCGCCACCATCGGGGTGGCCATGGAGTGCGGGGCGATGCAGTTCACGCGGATCCCGAAGCGGCACAACTCGGCGCCGACGTTCTTGGTGAGCCCCACCACGGCGTGCTTGGCGGCGGCGTAGGCGTGCGGGCCGAGGCCGCCGATCACCCCCGCCGTGGAGGACATGCTGATGATCGATCCGGTCCGGCGGGGCTTCATGACCCGGGCGGCGTGCTTCATGCCGTAGAAGACGCCACCCAGCAGCACGTCGATGGTGAACCGCCACTCGGCGTCGGGGATCTGGTCGATCGGCCCCCTGGCGCCCACGATCCCGGCGTTGTTGTACATCACGTCGAGCTTCCCGAAGCTGTCGACCGCCAGATCCACCAGCGCCGCCACGTGCTCCTCACGGCTCACGTCGCATTCGATGAAGCGGGCCGCGTCGCCGAGCTCGGCGGCGATCTCCCGCCCCCGGTCGGTCTGGATGTCGCCGAGCGCCACCGCCGCCCCCTCGGCCACGAACAGCCGGGCCGCGGCCTCCCCGAAGCCGCTGGCACTCCCGGTGATGGCGGCAACCTTGCCGGCGAGTCGTCCTGTCATCGTCGGTCCTTTCGTTCGTCCGCGTGGCGTGGCGGGTCGGTGTCGGTGGTGTCCGGGCGGGCGCCGCCGGTGCCGTGTCCGGCTCTCGCCCCCGTCATCGATCCGGCCCCGCCCCCGGCGTCCCCCGCCCCGGGGTGCCGGTCGGGGTGGGGCCGCGCCACCACCGGCGCCCCCGGCAGGATTCGAACCTGCGCGCACGGCTCCGGAGGCCGCTGCTCTATCCCCTGAGCTACGAGGGCCGGACTCGCAGGCTAACGCTGCGGGCGTGACACCGGTGCCCCGGCCTCATCGCCGTCGCCACGCCGTCGAAACGCCAGGGCGGTCGTGACACCGCGCCGCAGCCGATAAGAGCAGCTACGTGGCCCACCCGGTCGCCTACCGCAGCCTCGATCCTCCGCGTCGGCGGGCACGGTCGGGCCGGTGCGCTGCAGGCCGCATCCGGGCGCTCGGCAACCCCTTGGGATCGCTACCCCGGCCACGTCGGTGCGATTCCAGCCGCCGACAGACACTGCGGGGGATTGCTGGGAACAACCCGAGGCGTCCGGTTGGACCGGTACGCTGGGAGGCGAATCCGGGTGGCCGGCCACCCGTTGGGAAGCGGTCCCGGCCGGGCGAGGGTGCCCACGCCGGCGCGGCTCCCGTCACGGCCCTGTCGCCGGAGGATCGCCGGAACGCCCCGAGGCGCTCGAGGGGATGTGCAGCATGATTCGCAAGCACCTGATCGACGCCCTGCGGGCCGGACTCGTCGAGATCGGCGTCGCGCCCCTTCCTTCCACGATCGAACTCGGCCGCCCGGCTCGGGCCGCACACGGCGACTGGTCCTCGAACGTGGCGTTGGTCTGCGCCAAGGCGGTCGGCCGTCGCCCCCGCGACCTGGCCGGCGACCTGGTGGAGCGGTTCGCGGCACGATCCCCCGCCCACGTCCGCCGTGTGGAGGTTGCGGGACCGGGCTTCGTGAACTTCTTCCTCGACGACGGCTGGCTGCACGACGTGCTGCGTCAGGTGGTCGACGAGGGCACCGAGGGCTACGCCCGCCACGCCTTCGGCGCCGGAGCAGCGGTGAACGTGGAGTTCGTCAGCGCCAACCCCTCCGGACCGCTGCACGTGGGCGGCGGCCGCTGGGCCGCCTACGGGGACACGCTGTGCAACATCCTGGCCCGCTGCGGCTACGTCCCGCACCGGGAGTATTACCTCAACGACCGCGGCCGGCAGATGCACGCCTTCGCCGAGTCGCTCGTCGCCCGGCGGCAGGGGACCGAACTGCCTCCCGACGGCTACCACGGCGACTACGTGCGCGAGTGGGCCGCCGAGATGCCCGACGGCGCCGACGCCCTGGAGTGGGGCTATGCCCGCGCCCGCCGCGACGTGGCCGAGAGCCTGGCGCGCCTCGGTGTGCGGTTCGACACCTGGGCCAGCGAGCGTGCCCTGGTCGACTCCGGGGCGGTCGATGCCACGCTGGCGACCCTGGAGGGCGGCGGCGCCGCCTACCGGGCCGACGGGGCGGTCTGGCTGCGCATCGCCGGCGGCGGCGACGGCAAGGACCGGGTGCTGGTGCGCTCCGACGGCGAGCCCACCTACCTGCTGCCCGACATCGCCTACCACGCCGACAAGCTGGCCCGCGGCTTCGACCTCATGATCGACGTGTGGGGCGCCGACCACCACGGCTACGTGGAGCGCCTGACGGCCGGCGTCTGCGCCCTCGGCCACCGCCGCGAGCAGTTGGAGGTGGTGCTCGGGCAACTCGTCACGGTGATGCGCCAGGGCGCCGAGGCCAAGATCTCCAAGAGGGCCGGGAACCTGGTGCTGCTCGACGACCTGGTCGACCTCGTCGGCGCCGACGCCGCCCGCATGACCTTCCTGCTGCAGTCGCTGGGGAGTCGCCAGACGATCGACCTGGACGTGGTGGCGGCGCAGTCGATGGAGAACCCCGTGTTCTACGTGCAGTACGCGCACGCCCGGGTCTGCTCGCTGGTGGCCACCGCGGCGGAACGCGGCGTCGAGCGCCCGCCGCTGGACGAGGTGGCGCTGGAGTTGCTCGGCCATGCTCGGGAACTCGAGGTTCTGCGGACCCTGCACGCCCTCGGTGACGTCGTGGCCGAGGCGGCGCGGGAGCGCGCCCCCCACAAGCTCACGACCTGGGTCCGCGAGCTGGCCGGCGCCTTCCACGGCTTCTACCACGACTGCCCGGTGCTGCGCAGCGACATCGATCCGCCGCTGGCGGCCGCCCGGCTGTGGCTCGTCGAAGCGGCGCGCATCGGCCTGGTCATCGCATTGGGGTTGCTGGGAGTCAGCGCCCCCGAACGCATGGACACCCTCCCCGCCGCGGAGCCCGACGAGACTGAGGAGTGATGGCCGGACCTCTCCCTCCTCACCTGCTGCCCGACGGTGCCACGACCCACGCCTCTGGTCGCCTATCGGTGGCCGGCTGTGACCTCGTGGCGCTGGCCGGCGAGTTCGGTACGCCGCTGATCGTCTACGACGAGGACCACCTGCGGGCGCGCTGTCGCGAGGCGCTGGCGGTCTTCGGCCCCGGCGGCGTGGTCTACGCCGCCAAGGCGTTCCTGTGCCGGGCCATGGTCCGGATCGTGCACGAGGAGGGCCTGCACCTCGACGTGTCCACGGGCGGCGAACTGCACGTGGCCCTGGCCGCCGGATTCCCGCCGGCGCGCCTCGTGCTGCACGGCAACAACAAGTCTCTCGACGAGTTGGCCGCGGCCATCGACGCCGGCGTGGGTCGCATCGTGGTGGACAGCTTCGACGAGTTGGACCGCCTCGACGCCCTCGCGGCCGAGCGCGGCTGCCGCCCGGAGGTGCTGCTGCGGGTCACGCCCGGCGTGGAGGCGCACACGCACGTCTACCTGGCGACGGGCCGCGACGACTCGAAGTTCGGGTTCACCGTGTCCACCGGCGCGGCGGCTGCCGCTGTGGCCCGGGCCCGAGACGCCGAGTCGGTGGAGCTGGTGGGGATCCACGCCCACATCGGCAGCCAGGTCTTCCGCCTCGACTCGTTCCGGCAGGCCGCGGCCACGCTGGCCGGCTTCGCCAACCCGCTCGGCCTGCAGGAGTTGTCAGTTGGCGGTGGCCTGGGTGTGGCCTACGTGACCGGCGAGGAGGCTCCTTCGATCACCGCCTGGGGGGAGGCGGTCCTCGAAGCGGCTGCGGCGGCCGGTGTGACCGCCCGCCTGAGCGTCGAGCCAGGCCGTTCGATCGTGGCGCAGGCGGCGGTTGCCCTCTACACGGTGGGCACGGTCAAGCACCTCCCGGGCATCCGCACCTACGTGGCGGTCGACGGCGGCATGAGCGACAACCCCCGCCCGGTGCTGTACGGCAGCGGTTACGAGGTGTTCCTGCCCCGTGCCGCCACCGACGAGCGACCCCGTGCCGTCAGCGTCGTGGGCAAGCACTGCGAATCCGGCGATGTCCTGGTGGCAGACGGGTGGGTGCCGCAGGGCCTCGCCGTCGGCGATGTGCTGGGCATCCCGGTGGCCGGGGCCTACGGCTACGCCATGGCCTCCAACTACAACAAGGTCCCCCGCCCGGCCGTCCTCTTCGCCCGTGCCGGCGAGGCCCGCCCGGTCATCCGCCGCGAAACCTACGACGACCTCCTCCGCCTCGACCTGTAGGCGCGCGCCGAAGGTGCTCGTATTTGGGGGCGTCGCCGTCTCGGCGGACGCACCTCAGGTCTGATCGTCAGGGGGTTTCCTCACTTGCCAGCCCTCGTTGCTGAGGACCTCGGCGGCCTGTGTCGGGAAACGACGGACCGTGGCTCGGAGTTGCTTCTCTTGATACTCGCGTCGTCCGCTTTCCAACGCCTCGCTCCACCCGTCACGGGCGGTCACGAGTTCTTCGAGGATGCAGAACTCGATGATGTCCTCGAGACACGGTCGGAACCTGCGCCCTCGACGGGAATGTGGAGGTCAGCGGGCTTCCGGTCCTCAAGGCCACAACTGTCGAGCATGCGTTGCAATGCATCCGACTGGCCGTGGAGGTGGATGTGTGCTTCGGGGTACGGGTTTGGTGGCTCCCTCACGAAGTCGTACGTGATGATCGGCGTTGAGGCGTCGTCGGCTCGGAGTGTGTAGGTGCTCCTGCTGGTGGTAAGGAACTCACCGGAGTCGTCGAGGTCGAGAGTATGAAGAAAGTCAAGATGAATCGGTGCCTGTGATCCCGAGGTGGTCAGGGGGATGGGGTCTCCGAGCAGGTCGTTCTTCCCGATCTTGTATCCGATCACCGCGTTGGCATGCGGGTTCATCACCACCGAGAGCCGAGGGCCATTGGTGACGGTGCAGTTCAGCAGTGTTGAGACCTCGCCTGCGAACTTCTTCGCTTGGCGCTGAAGGTCAACCCGTCGGCGCGGCAAGGGACGACACCACGAACCAGGCGCGCCGCGCGATCTCGCTCGAGAAGCGCCCGGCTTCCGCCTGCTGTTGGAGTTCTTCCCACGTACATGCAGCAGCAGCAAGCGCGTTGTCGATCGCTTTACGCACATCCGATTCATCCAGCAACTCAAGATGGATGTCGTCGTAGCCGCTCATGTTGGTCCTCCATCACGTCCCGCTGTCCACCTGACGGCGTTGTCGCTGTCGCGGCGTGCCGCCACGGTCGACGTCTCCAGGATATGAATCACAACAGTCGTTTGCACCTGTTGCGAAAATGCGTCTCCTGGAATCGATCTAGGCGAATCGGTCATGCTCAGTATTGCACGCAGGTACGACAACGGGTCACTGTCGTACGTGCGGGCGGCGATTCCGTCGAGTTGTACGCGGCCGTGCTGCGCTCGCCACCTCCCTCGACCTGTAGGCCGACTGGCGGCCGTCCGGTGCCGCCCCGGGAATCTCGCTCCGTGCGCGCCCGGTGTCGGGCGGCTGCGCCGGTAGCGTGAGCGGGATGGTTTCCCCCTCCTCTTCTGCGTCCGGCGCCGCGCCCGAGCGCGGGTCGGCGGCCGCCGCGGGTGCTGCCGCGCGGATCGGCGTCGGCATCCTGGGTGGCGGCACGGTTGGGTCGGCGCTCGTCGGGTTGCTGGCGGAGCGCCGGGGCGACATCGCCGCGCGGTGCGGCGTGGAACTCGAACCGGTCGCCGTGGCGGTCCGCTCACCCGGGCGCGCCCGCCCGGGCGTGCCGGCGGGCCTGCTCACCGGCGACGCCGCCGCCGTGGTGGCGCATCCCGGCGTCGACGTCGTGGTGGAGCTCATCGGCGGCCTCGCACCGGCTCGGGAGCTTCTGCTGGCCGCCCTGGCCGCCGGCAAGCCGGTGGTCACCGCCAACAAGGAGGTCATCGCCACCCACGGCGCCGAACTGTCCGCCGCGGCCCGCGCCGCCGGCGTGGACCTGCTGTTCGAGGCCGCGGTGGGCGGGGCCATCCCCATCGTCCGGGCGCTGCGCGAGTCCCTGGCCGGCGAGTCGGTGCGGCGCATCATGGGCATCGTCAACGGCACCACCAACTACATCCTCAGCCGCATGACGGCGGGGGGGGCCACCTACCTCGACGCCCTCGCCGAGGCGCAGGCCCTGGGCTACGCCGAGGCCGACCCGCGGGCCGATGTGGAAGGCCACGACGCCGCCGCCAAGGCCGCGATCATGGCCGGCATCGTCTTCGGCGCGGAGGTGACCGCCGCCGACGTGCACTGCGAGGGCATCAGCACCCTCAGCCCCAACGACATCGCCTTCGCCCGCCGCCTCGGCCACGTCGTCAAGCTCCTGGCCATAGCCGAACGCGTTGAAGCGGACCCCGAGAGAGTCGAGACAACCGACGGAGGGCCGGGGGCGGGGAGCCCGACTGCGACGACTCTCGCCCGTGCGTCGGAGGAGCAGGCGGGCACCGCGCCCCCCGGCCCGGATAGCACCCCGACGATCGCGGTGCGGGTGCATCCGGCGATGGTTCCCGAGGATCATCCGCTGGCCTCGGTGCGCGACAGCTTCAACGCCGTGTTCGTCGAGGGCGACGCCTCCGGCGAGTTGATGCTCTACGGGCGGGGGGCAGGCGGCCGCCCGACCGCCTCAGCCGTCCTCGGCGACCTGATCGACGCCGCCGTGAGCCTGCGCCGGGGCGCCGCCACCGGGCCGCCCCCCACCGCGGCCGCCCGCATCCACCCCATCGGCGAGTTGCGGACCGCCTTCTACCTGGCGCTGGAGGTGATCGATCGCCCGGGCGTGCTCGCCGCAGTGGCGGGAGTCTTCGGTCGCCACGGCGTGTCCATCCGCTCCATGGAGCAGGAGGGCCTCGGCGATCAGGCCCGCATCATCTTCATCACGCACGTGGCATGCGAGGGGGACATGCGGGCGACGCTCGACGACCTGCGGCACCTCGAAGCCGTCCGGCAGGTGGGCAGCGTGCTGCGGGTGATCGCCGACGAATGAGCCTCCGCTACGTCTCCACCCGCGGCCGGGCCCCCGAACTGGCCTTCGCCGACGTCCTCCTGGCAGGCCTGGCCACAGACGGAGGCCTCTACGTGCCAAAAGCCTGGCCCAGCCTCTCTCCAGCAAGCGAGGCGGGGGAGCCGGTGGCCGTCGGCGGATCGTCTGGCGAAATCGCTCCGGCGCCGGCGCCGGCCCCTGGCGCCCCCGCAGGTGACCTCACCGGCGGTCAAGCCCGTAGTGAGAACCAAGTGAGGGAGGGGATGCCGGGGGCCGGCGAAGGCGTGCCATTTTCAGAGGCCGCCGGAGCGCCACCGGCATCCCCTCCCGGACCACCACGACTGGTCGGACCGCCCTCGTACGCCACGATTGCCGCAGAGGTCATGTGGCCGTTCGTGGAGGGCGAGATCGACCGGGAGGCGTTCGAGGCGCTCACCGCCGAGTCCTACGCCACGTTCGACCATCCCGACGTGGCGCCCCTCGTCCCGCTTGACCCCGACGGGGGCCTCTGGCTCATGGAGCTGTTCCACGGGCCGACCCTGGCCTTCAAGGACATCGCCCTGCAGCTCGTGGGGAGGCTCTTCGATCACGAGTTGGCCCGGCGCGGCGAGCGGGTCACGATCGTCGGCGCCACCTCCGGCGACACCGGGTCGGCGGCCATCGAAGCCTGCCGCGACCGCGACTCTCTCGACATTTTCGTGCTGCACCCGCGCGGCCGTGTCTCCGACGTGCAGCGCCGCCAGATGACGACGGTGCCGTCGGCGAACGTGCACAACATCGCCGTCGACGGCAGCTTCGACGACTGCCAGGACCTGGTGAAGGCCATGTTCGCCGACGAGGCCTTCCGGGGCCGCCATCGCCTGGCCGCCGTCAACTCCATCAACTTCGCCCGTGTCATGGCCCAGGTCGTCTACTACGTGGTGGCTGCACGGGCCCTGGCGGGGGCGTCGGGCCAGGGCGGACCCGTGGCGTTCGCCGTGCCGACCGGCAATTTCGGCAACGTGTACGCCGGCTATGCGGCGCACCGGATGGGCTTGGGGCTGTCGCAGCTCGTGGTGGGCAGCAACACCAACGACATCCTGACGAGGTTCTTCGCCACCGCCCGCCTGGAGATCCGCGAGGTCGTCCCCACCATGTCGCCGAGCATGGACATCGGTGTGTCGTCCAATCTGGAGCGCCTGCTGTTCGAACTGATCGGCCGTGACGGCGCCGCCATCGCGGCGCTGCTGGAGGATTTCCGTGCCACCGGCGAGGCCGACCTGGCGCCGGGCCCGGCCGCCGGGCTGGCGCCCCTGTGGTCGGGGGCGCGCGTCGACGAGGCGCAGACGCTGTCGGTCATCGGCGACGTGTACCGCCGGACGGGGATGATGATCGATCCGCACAGCGCGGTCGGCGTCGGCGCGGCCGCGGCCGCCCGGCGGGACCCGGACACACCGATGGTGGTGCTCGCCACGGCGCATCCGGCGAAGTTCCCCGATGCCGTGGAGGCGGCCTGCGGGCTGCGGCCCGAGTTGCCGGACCGCCTCGCCGATCTGCACGAGCGCCCCGAGCGCTGCGTGACGCTCGACAACGATCTCGCTGCCGTGCAGCGTTACGTGGCGGCGCACACCCGCGTCGACGGCGACCGATGAGCCGGGAGCACTGCCGCCGGCCCGATTGCCGATCCGATCGCCGGCGGGAGCGGCGGCGCTGTGCCATCGTGCGCGCCGCCTGCTCGATGCGGGCCATGCGCGCCATGCGGGCGTCCCGGCGCTGAGAGGGGCGCGGTCGTGAAGTACGTGGTCTGCATACCCGACGGCTGCGCCGACGAGCCGGTTCCCGCCCTCGACGGCCGCACCCCGCTCGAGGTGGCGCACATGCCGACGCTGCGGCGCCTGGCCGCCCGGGCCCGGCTGGGGCGGGCTCGGGTGATTCCCGAGGGGCTGCCACCGGGCAGCGACGTCGGCAACATGTCCATTCTCGGCTACGACCCGGAGCGGTACCACAACGGTCGGGCGTCGATCGAGGCCGCCGCCATGGGTCTCGATCTCGGTGCCGACCAGGTGGCGTACCGCTGCAATCTCGCCACGGTCGCCGGCGACGGCACGATGGCGGACTTCGCCGGTGGGCACCCGTCGACCGCCGAAGCCGCCACGGCGATCACCACCCTGCAGGCCGAACTGGGTGGCGATGTCTCGTTCCACGCCGGGCTCCAGTACCGCCACATCATGGTCGCTCCCGCATCCTGGGCCGACGCCACCTGCGTCCCGCCCCACGACCTCACCGGGCAGCCGGCGGTGCTGCCGACCGGGCCGGCGGCCCCGCATCTGCGCTCGCTGATGGAGGCCTCCCGCGACGTGCTCGGCCGCTTCGATATGGACGCCAACCAGATCTGGCTGTGGGGGCAGGGCCGATCGCCGGAAATGCCCGCCTTCGCCGAGCAATACGGCAAGTCCGCGGGTCTCATCAGCGCGGTCGACCTGGTGCGGGGGCTGGGCGTGCTGACCGGTATGGATGTCGTGACCGTGCCGGGCGCCAACGCCTGGTACGACACCAACTACGAGGGCAAGCGAGACGCCGCCCTGGCGGGCCTCGAGGCCGGCGCCGACCTGTTCGTGATCCACGTGGAGGCGAGCGACGAGGCCGGCCATGCCGGTGACGTCGCCGAGAAGGTGCGCAGCCTCGAGAACTGGGACCGGCGGATCCTCGCCGACCTGGTGGGCGGGCTGGATGCGCTGGGCCCCTGGCGGCTGCTCCTGCTGCCCGACCACGCCACGCCGCTGGTGCTGCGCACGCACACCTCCGACCCCGTGCCGTACCTGCTGGTGGATTCGCAGGCCGACGGCTCCGGCGGCGCCTACACCGAGGCCGCAACGGCTGCCGCCCCTGTCGTGCCCGGGCACCGCTTGATGGGGGAGTTGCTCCGCGCCTGAGACCGCAGGGGCGCCGGCGGCCCCGTGGCGGTCAAGGTTGTGGCGGCGGTGGCCTGCGGTTACGCTGGGCTGCGCCTTCGGCACGCAATCGCTTTCCGAGGGTTCGGTGTGTACCCCAAAATGCTTCGTGAGTGCATCCCGCACGCACCGCAAGCAGCCGTCACCAAGGTTGTGCCGGGGTTCCCCGTCGCCAGGTTTGAGCTGGGCGTAAAAGACATGCCGGTTACTGAGCCGGCCTGTGGAAGTGAGGTTGAGGTGAGTACCGAGACCGTTGATGCGCAACGCAGCCTTTTTGAGGCGAAGAGTCGCGCCGAGTTGATCGATATCGCCATGGCGATGGGTGGCCGACCCTCGTCGCGGAGCCGCAAGGCCGAGCTGGTGGATCTGATCGTGGAGTTGGCAGGGTTCGGCGCCGCTTCGCCGGCACCCGCCGCTGAGGCGGGGGCTGCCGGGAGCGACGGCGTCGGCGATGCCGCCGCGCAGGTGGCCGCGGTCGCCACCGGCGGCGACGGCGCCGCTGAGGGCGCGCCCGGCACTGCTGACACCGCTGACACTGCCGTCACGCGGCCCGAGGCCGCCAACGGATCGGAGACCGGCGCGGACGCTGCCGAGTCCCGGCCCGCCGAGGGGGCCCAGTCCCCGGAGCCCGCCGAGCGCGCTCAGCGCCAACCGCGGTCCGGCACGCGCCCCGAGGCCGCCGAACGGCGCGAGGGCACCCAGCGGCGCGAGGGAGCCGAACGCCGGGAGGGACACCAGCGCCGCGAGCGGCCGACCGACGGCGAGGGCCGAGCCGCCACGGCAACGACCGACCGCACCGAGCGGACCGAGCGCACCGAACGCAGCGAACGCACCGACGGCGAGCGCGGCCGCTTCGAGGAGGGCGGCGCGGACTACGCCAATCGCCGCCGCCGCCGGGGCCGCGGCCGCGTCGAGGACGAGCCCTGGGAGGGCGAACCGGTGGACGTGTCCGGCTACCTCGACCTTCGTGAGGAGGGCTACGGGTTCCTGCGGCTCAGCGGCCACCTCCCCAGCCGCGAGGACGTGTACGTGTCGGTCAAGCAGGTGCGCCAGCACGGGCTACGCAAGGGCGACCACATCAGCGGCGGCTCCCGGCCGGCCAACCGCAGCGAGAAGAACCCTGCGCTCCTGCGCCTCGACACCATCAACGGCAAGCCCCCCGAGGGGTCGCGCAAGCGCCCCCATTTCGAGGATCTCACGCCCCTGTTCCCCGACGAGAAGCTGCGCCTCGAGCGCACCGGGGACCGCGGCAACATGACCACCCGCATCGTCGACCTGGTCTCCCCGATCGGCAAGGGCCAGCGCGGCCTCATCGTCTCGCCGCCGAAGGCCGGCAAGACCACGATCATGAAGGAGATCGCCCGCTCGATCGAGATCAACAACCCCGAGTGCAAGCTGATCGTGCTGCTCGTCGACGAGCGCCCCGAAGAGGTCACCGACATGCGGCGCTGGCTGCTGAAGGGCGAGGTCGCCGCCTCCACGTTCGACCGTCCCGCCGAGGAGCACACGCACGTCGCCGAGTTGACCATCGAACGAGCCAAGCGCCTTGCCGAGTCCGGCGAGGACGTGGTGATCATGCTCGACGGCATCACCCGCCTGGCCCGCGCCTACAACCTGGCGGCGCCGGCCACCGGACGCATCATGTCCGGCGGCGTGGATTCGGGAGCGCTGTACCCGCCGAAGAAGTTCTTCGGTGCGGCGCGCAACCTGGAGGAAGGTGGCTCGCTCACCATCCTGGCCACGGCGCTGGTGGAGACCGGCTCGAAGATGGACGAGGTGATCTTCGAGGAGTTCAAGGGCACCGGCAACATGGAGTTGCGCCTCGACCGGCGCACCGCCGAGCGGCGCATCTATCCCGCCATCGACGTGGACGCCAGCTCCACCCGTCACGAGGAGTTGCTGTTCGAGCGCAAGCAGTTGCAGCAGGTCTGGAAGCTGCGCCGGGTACTCTCGGGCCTCGCCAGCGATCACGGCAACGGGGCCGCCGGGCTGGAACTGCTGATCGATCGACTCAAGACGTTCCCCGACAACGACGCGTTCCTGGAAGAAGTGGCGCGCGGGCCGATGGGCGGCTGAGAAGACCGTTCGACGAGAGGAGCCGAGCGATGAGACCCGACATCCATCCCGACTACCGGACGGTCGTGTTCCAGGACACGTCCTCGGGCGAGATGTTCCTGACCAAGTCCACCATCGGTACCAGCGAGACCGTGGAGTGGCCCGACGGCAACACCTACCCCCTGGCCAAGGTGGAGATCTCCAGCGCCAGCCACCCGTTCTTCACCGGCACGATGACCATCGTCGACACCGCCGGGCGGGTCGAGCGCTTCGAACGGCGGTACGGCAGGCGCGAGCGGACCTAGGGAGTGCGGGGGAATCTCCTTCACGCCCGGATTGCTGCGTCTCCGTCATTCCGGCGGAGGCCGGAATCCAGTGGGCTGTGGCACAGCGTGCGTTCGCGTCGGTGCCACGCCAATCCGTCATTCCGGCGGAGGCCGGAATCCAGTGGGCTGCGGCACAGCGTGCGTTCGCGTCGGTGCCACGCCAATCCGTCATTCCGGCGGAGGCCGGAATCCAGTGGGCTGCGGCACAGCGTGCGTTCGCGTCGGTGCCACGCCAATCCGTCATTCCGGCGGAGGCCGGAATCCAGTGCCCACCAGTGGGCGTTGTGCCGGTGGTGCGTCACTGAGCCATTAGGCCGAGCCTGCGGCCCGCTGAGGTCGGCCCGGACGGCACCCCGGTGAGCATCGACCCCTACTCCGAGCGCTTCGAGGCGCTGGCCCGCGAGCGCACCGAACTCGAGACGCGCCTCGCCGGTGGCGACTTGGCGCGCGACCGGGAAGCATTCAAGAAGGTCACGCGGCGCTACAAGGAGCTCACCGAGATCATGAGCCGCGTCGACGACCTGCGCGCCGCCGCCGAGGATGGGGAGGCGGCCGCCGAGCTGCTGGGTGAGGCCACGCCGGAGGAGGCCGAGTCGTTGCGGGCCGAGGCGGACGACGCCGAGAGGCGCATGGCCGCGCTCGGCGAGGAGCTCGCCGTGCTGCTGGCGCCACGTGATCCCAACGACGGCAAGGACGTCATCGTCGAGATCAGGGGCGCCGAGGGCGGCGAGGAGGCCAACCTCTTCGCCGGGGAACTGCTCGAGATGTACCTCGCCTACGCCGAGAGGCAGGGCTGGAAGGTCGACGTCCTGGGCTCACAGGCCTCCGACCTCGGCGGCATCACCCACGTGGCGTTCGGTGTGGCCGGCGACGACGTGTGGCAGCGGCTGCGCTTCGAGGGCGGCCCGCACCGGGTGCAGCGCGTGCCCGAGACCGAGTCGCAGGGCCGCATCCACACCTCCTCGGCGACGGTCTCGGTGCTGCCGGAGGCCGACGAGGTGGAGGTGCAGATCGACGAGGCCGACCTCCTGATCAGCGTGTTCCGCTCCTCGGGGCCCGGCGGCCAGTCGGTGAACACGACGGACTCGGCGGTGCGCGTCACCCACCGCCCGACCGGCCTCGTGGTGAGCATGCAGGACGAGAAGAGCCAGCTGCAGAACCGCAACAAGGCCCTGCAGGTGCTGCGGGCGCGGCTGCTGCGCATGGAGCAGGAGCGGGCCGCCGCCGAGGCGTCCAACCAGCGGCGCAGCCAGATCGGCCGGGGTGGGCGCTCGGAGAAGATCCGCACCTACAACTACAAGGAGAACCGGGTCACCGACCACCGGATCGGGCTCACGCTGTACAAGCTCGACCGGGTGCTGGCGGGTGACCTCGACGAGATCATCGACGCGCTGGCCCGCCACGACCGGGAGCAGGTGCTGGCCGGCGCCGCCCCGTAGGAGACTGCGGAGTAATGCCGCGGATCAACCCTGCTGTCATTCCGGCGGAGAGCCTGCCCCGGACTCGATCCGGGACCGGAATCCAGTCCGGCCACTGCCGTGTCATGCCGCCGGCCATTCTTGCGTCATTCCGGCGGAGGCCGGAATCCAGTGCGCCGCGGCTCCTGCTGCCTTCGCCGTCGACTGCTCAGCGGCTTCCCGGGTGAATTCGCGGTGAGTGGCGGCGTCGTCCTCTGGCGGGTGTTGCTCGACGAGGCGACCGATCGCCTGACGGCGGCCGGGGTTGACTCCGCCGCCGCCGAGGCGCGCCAGATCGTGGTGGCCGCCGCCGGCTGCGACGACAGCGCCTGGCACGGCGTGCTGTCCCGACCCGCCACCCGGCGCGGCGTCGCCTCGCTCGACCGGATGCTGGGGCGCCGGGTGGCCGGCGAGCCGCTGCAGTACGTCCTGGGCGCCTGGGCGTTCCGCACGCTGGACCTGTTCGTGGACCCCCGGGTGCTGATCCCCCGACCCGAGACCGAAATCGTCGCCGGCCACGCCCTCGACGAACTCCAGCGCCGCGCCGCGGGAAACATGCTGCTGGCGGCTGATCTGGGGTGTGGGTCGGGGGCGATCGGGTTGTCGCTGGTGGCAGAGCGTGTGGATGTGGAGGTCGTCTGCACCGACGTCTCGCCCGATGCTCTGGCGGTGGCGAGCGCCAATCTGGCGGGGTTGGGCCGACCGGCGCGGCGGGTGCGGCTGGCGGAGGGGTCGTGGTATGAGGCGCTGCCCACCGAGTTGCGGGGACGCTTGGACGTGATCGTGTCCAACCCGCCGTACATCGCCACCGGTGGCTCGCTTCCCCCCGAGATCGCCGACCACGAGCCGCCGGTGGCGCTGTACTCGGGGAGCTCCGGCTTGGAGGCCACCTCGACGATCCTGGCCGGGGCGCCGGAGTGGCTGGCGCCGGGCGGCGCAGTGGTGCTGGAGCTGGCCGACGGCACCGCTGGCCGCGTGCAGGAGTTGGCCAACTCTGCCGGGCTGGCGGACGTCGCCGTGCACCCCGACCTGACCGGAATCGACCGTGTCCTCATCGCCCGCCGCCCGTCATGAACCTCGCTGTCGACGGGGCGCCAGTGGCGAACCGCAGTATTCGGTCCGGGCGTGCGAGAAGTTGGGGCTTCGCTCCGCCTTCTGCCCCGCCGTCATTCCGGCGGAGGCCGGAATCCATGTCGCAGCAGGCAGCGCTGTTCGGTGAGCGACCATCTGCCGCGCCGTCATTCCGGCGGAGGCCGGAATCCATGTCGCGGCAGGCAGCGCTGTTCGGTGAGCGAGCTTCTGCCGCGCCGTCGTTCCGGCGGAGGCCGGAATCCATGTCGCAGCAGGCAGCGCTGTTCGGTGAGCGACTATCTCGGTTATCCCGACCTTGGCCGGGCGTAGGCGCTCCGGGTCTCTCACCGGTTGCGCTGAGGCCCCCACGCGGCGGCCGCGGACCGGAGGCATGTGGCTGACGTGCGGTCCGAGATGATCGACCTGCGTGCCGAGCCCGAGCGGGCGCTCGCTGAGGCCGCCGCCGCGCTGCGCGCCGGGGGAGTCGTCCTGATCCCGACCGACACGGTGTACGGCCTCGCCGCGCTGAGTGCCGCCGCGGTGGAGGATCTCTTCGTTCTGAAGGGCCGTCCGGTCGACCGCTCGGTGGCGGTGCTCGTGGCCGACCGCCCGGCTGCGGAGTCCCTGGCCACCTCGGTGCCGGAAGCCCTCGCCGACCTGATGGACCGGCACTGGCCGGGGCCGCTCACGGTGGTGCTGCCCCGCCCGCAGGCGTCGGGCCCGCGACTCGGCGGCGACGCCGAGACGGTCGGTGTGCGCTGCCCCGATCACTCCTGGCTGCGCCGGCTCCTGGCGGAGGTCGGGCCGCTGGCCGTCACCAGCGCCAACCGTCACACCACCCCCACACCCCCCGAGGCGGCGCAGGTACTCGCCGCCCTCGCCCCCGAACCGGGCACCGCCACCTCCGCGCCGGGTACTGCCGCCACCTCCTATCCGGGTTCCGCCACCCCCGCCCCCGCCACGAGCGCTGCCATCGCCGTGGCCATCGACGGTGGGCCCTGCAGCGGCGAGGCTTCCACCGTCGTGGCGTGGCGCGATGGCACGCTCGAAGTCCTCCGCCCCGGCCCACTAGATCTCCAACCGACCAACCCCTTCTGCAAGTAGCGGAGGCGGGGACGCCGGTGGCCGAGCCGGGCTGCCGCCAATACGCGAGGGCAGGGGTGTCGGGGGCCAGCGCAGGCGTGCCATTTTCAGAGGCCGCCGGAGCGCCACCGACACCCCTGCCCGGACCAGACTGACCAGACTGACCAGACCGACGGCCACCGGTGGCCCCGCCGGACGGCTGCCTACACTGCTCCCCGTGCGTATCGCCACGGGATCCGACCATGCCGGATACCGGTTGAAGGGGCTGCTCGCCGACCGTCTCGCCGAGCGGGGCCACGAGGTCGTCGACCTCGGCTCCCACAGCGAGGACCGCGTCGACTACCCCGACTACGGCGCCGCCGTCGGCCGGGCGGTGGCCGCCGGAGAGGCCGACCTGGGCGTCTGCGTCTGCGGCAGCGGCACCGGCATCGCCATGGCGGCCAACAAGATCGTCGGCATCAGGGCGGCCAACGTGTACGACGCCACCTCGGCCGCCCTCGCACGGGAGCACAACGACGCCAACGTGGTGTGCTTCGGCCAGCGCCTCATCGACGACGGCACCGCCCTGGCCGCCCTCGATGCCTTCCTGGGCGCCGCCTTCGAGAGGGGTCGCCACGTCGCCAGGGTCGCCAAGCTGGACGCCCTGTGAGCCCGCAACCCGCACCCGCGGGTCCCTCCAGCCGAGCCTGACGTTGGGCACCTCCGACCCCGCGAGCACCGCCGCGCGCGACGGCGCCGCCGCGGGCTCCTCCGCCCCCGAACCCGCTCCGGCGGACCCCACCGCCCCAAACGCCGCTCGCTTCGGACCGCTCCCCGAGCACGTCCGCCGCCGCTGGGCGAAGTTCTGCGACTGGGACGAGGAGTACTTCCCCAACCACATCGGCATGATCGTCGAGGACCTCCGCGCGGACTACGCCCGCCTCCGGCTGCCGTGGCAGGGAATCCTCCGCCAGCGAGAGGGCGTCATGCACGGGGGCCTCATCGCCGCGCTGGTGGACACCTGCGTCGTGCCGGCGATCGCCACGCACTACGAGACGCACCCGCACATGGCCACCGTCCACCTCGGCGTGCAGTACCTCCGGCCCGTCAGCGGGCGTGACATCGTGGCCGAGGCCTGGGTCGAGCACCGGGGACGGTCCATGGTGTACTGCCGCGCCGAGGTGCGCAGCGTCGGCCCCGACGGCGGCGTCGAATTGGTGGCATCGGCCAATCTGGTGTTCCGCGTGTCGGCATCCGCCTCGAGCGCGCCCGTCGGGTAGCCCGATTGAGGAACCCGCCCACCGAGATGCCACACTTGGGCGGCGAGCGTCCGCAGGGAGGACCATGAGCTACGACGTCGGAGACCGGGTCGTGTACCCCCATCACGGGGCCGCGGTGATCGAGCGCAAGGAGATGCGGGAGGCCTTCGGCCGCGAGACCGAGTATCTGGTGCTGCGCATGGCTCACGGCGACATGACCGTGTCCGTGCCCTCCGACAGGGTCGACGACGTGGGTGTGCGCTGGCCGATCAGCGCCGACGAGGTGGAGGACCTGTTCGAGGTCCTGCGCAAGCGGGACGTGCACGAGCCGGCCAACTGGAGCCGACGGTTCAAGAACCACCAGGAGAAGCTGAAGTCCGGCGACGTCTACCAGGTGGCCGAGATCGTGCGGAACCTGGCCTTGCGTGACCGGGCGAAAGGGCTGTCAGCCGGCGAGAAGGCGCTGTGCCAGAAGGCGCGCAGCGTGCTGATCTCCGAGTTGAGCTTCGCCCTCGACATCTCCGAGGATGCCGCCATCGAAAAGGTGGACGGCGCGCTCCAGTAGCCGGCAAGGCGGAGCGTTTCGCCGCCGCATCCGCCCCCGCCGGTGGGAGGAGTGCGGCCACGGATCAGGGTGTCGCTCCGCATCCGCCCCCGCCGGTGGGAGGAGTGCGGCCACGGATCAGGGTGTCGCTCCGCATCCGCCCCCGCCGGTGGGAGGAGTGCGGCCACGGATCAGGGTGTCGCTCCACCGCGGCGCCGGTCGGGATTCTCGCGGACGGTCTCGGGCGGTCGGTAGGCTCCTTGCCGGGTCCCCCCACGGGCTGTGGCGCAGCTTGGTCAGCGCACCTGCTTTGGGAGCAGGGGGTCGCCGGTTCAAATCCGGCCAGCCCGACTCTGCCGATCCCGCCCCGACCGCCGGGTCGGGGCGATGCCGCTTGTCGGGGCGATGCCGCTTGTCGGGGCGATGCCGCTCGCTGTGCCCCCGGCTAGCCCTCGGGCAGGACGGTGATGTTCTTGGCGCCGTCGTAGGCGCGGTACGCCCCGCACACCGTGCACGTCCCCGCCAGCACTCGTGTGCCGTCGACGTGCTCGACGCTGTACTGCACCAGCGTCAGGCAGTCGGGGTTGGGGCACGGCCCGTCCACGATGTAGGTCGACATGGGCGCCTCGTGGCGATCGGTGGCTGAGCACCCCGTACGGGATTCGAACCCGTGCTACCAGATTGAGAATCTGGCGTCCTAGGCCTCTAGACGAACGGGGCAGGCTGCGCTGGGCGCAAGTCAGGCTACCGCCGCCTTCCCGGACTGGTCACCTCTGCAGGCGAGAGCCAGGGACGGCAAGCGCCGCGACACCCCGCCACCGACTGCAGCGCCGGGCCCTACGAGACCGCCACGCAACAGCCGCCGGCCCCCGGGCCGCAACTGGACAGCGATGGCTGCAGCGCCGGTAAGGTGGACGGCGCTTGATCTCGGACAGGACCAGGGATGAGGGGGCGATGGGGGAAATCGATCCGCGCGATCTCCTACCGGCGCCGATCCAGCGTGTACAACTCCGCAACTTCCGCAGCATCCCCTCGTGTGACGTGGGATTGGGAAATCTGACGGTGCTCGTCGGGCCGAATGCCAGCGGCAAGAGCAACTTCCTCGACGCCCTGCAGTTCACCAAGGACGCTCTGCACTTCCGTCTCGACGAGGCTCTGCGAATGCGGGACGGCTTCTCCGAGGTGTGCCGCAAGGCGGCTGGACCCCCCACCCAGTTCTCGGTGCGAATTGATCTCGCAATCCGCCACCGTAGTGAAGCGTACTCCCCGACGGCCTTTTACGCCTTCGAGGTCGGAGCCGCTCCAGGCGGCGGATATGTCGTGCACAGGGAGGCGGTCGAGCACGTCACGCCGGCGGACCTGACCGGGTTCAAACGCGTAGGTGACAACGTGCGGGTCCTTGGAAACGGCGGTGAAGTCTTTCGGAAGGCGCCGGCCTCCGACGATCTGTTCCTGTCGCAATCCGGCCTGTTCCCGGAAGTATTCGATCAGCTCAGGCACATGACCGTTTACGCCCTCGACCCTGTGACAATGCGGCAGCCCCAGCGCTCGGAGCCCCACGAGATGCTCGTTCGGGATGGGCGAAACCTGGGCGGCGTACTCCGGAATCATTCCTCGACCCGTGTGGGCGAGTACCTCTCGACGATCATTCCTGGGATCGAAACTGTCGAGGGCGTGCACATCGGCGGGTATGAGACGTTCCACGTGACCCAGCGCATGGACGGAGGGAGCGGGCAGGTCACGACGTTCTCCGCTGCCAATGTGTCCGATGGCACCCTCCGCGCGCTTGGAGTCCTCGTGGCGTTGCTCACCGACGCCCCCCAACCCGGTCGCCCGCCTCGCCCTCCACTCATCGCGATCGAGGAGATCGAGGCCGGTCTGCACCCCGGGGCGGTGGGGATTCTGTGGGATGCGATGCGCGAGGCGTCGCTCAAATCCCAGGTCATCGTCTCGACGCACAGCCCCGATCTGCTGGACCGCGACGACCTGCACGACGACGCGACGTTGCTGGGTGTCTCGTTCCAAGCGGGCCGAACTGTTGTCGGTCCCCCATCCGAGGCAGATCTAAGGATCCTGAAGAAGAAACTCTGTACTGCAGGCGAACTGATGCGCCAAGTCCGCTTGCAACCCGACCGGATCAGCGTGGAGACTCCCGACAAGGACATGTTCGATTTCTTGAGAGCTGCAACTTGGACGTGATCCTGGCATGAGCGCCCGGTTCTTGGCAGGACGCGGTCGTCTCACCGGGGCTGCGACACGTTGAGCCCTGTCGTGATCGCCTCGATCGTCGAGGGGCACGGTGAGGTGCAGGCGGTTCCAGTTCTCATCCGTAGGGTCGCCGCCTACGTGGCTCCCGGCGTCGGTGTCGATGTGCGGAGGCCGCACCGGCGCCCCCGATCGAAACTCGTGCGCGCCGATGTGTTGGAGGACTACCGCCGAATCGTGTTCGAAGAGTCGCCCGGTGCTCACCTGCTGGTGCTGCTGGATGCTGACGACGACTGCCCCGCCGAACTGGGGCCGCGGCTCTTGGAGTGCATCGCATCGCCCCCACCGTCCCGCGGGGCGGTCGTGGTGGCGAAGAGTGAGTACGAGGTGTGGTTCCTGGCTTCGGCCGATTCCTTGGGAGGGCGCCGGGGGCTCCGAAGTGAACTCGATGCACCGGAGGACCCTGAACGCGTCCGAGACGCGAAGGGTTGGGTTCAGAGAAATCGCGTCGACGGGCGCGCCTACAGCCCGCCGGTGGACCAAGCGGCGCTGACCGACGGGATCGACATCGACTTGGCCCGCAGCCGCTCCGCATCCTTCGACAAGTTCTGTCGTGTTCTGGAGGGCTGACTCTTGTAACGGTGAAGTCCTTCCACCGACCAAGCGGCCAGGTTGCTGTAGATCCCGTAGTTTGTCGTTCCGGCTCGCCACTCGCGGTTCCGGCGGCGGGCGGAATCTGCAGTCTGACGGCGCCTGCAGCGTCTGCGGTCGACGACTCAGCGCACGATTGGGAGATTGCTGAGTAATCGTGTGTCGCGGCAGGTCGGGCAGAGGCGGGTTTCGACCCTGCCGCCGGTTTCCTTGACTTCCGGCCGCTGACCGCGTCGGTAGGGTGAGATCGTGCTCGGTGGCGGGATGGTGAGGCCCTTCGCCGTGTTCCTGGCGGTGATCCTCCTTGCGGCGGGTTGTGGGGGCGGAGCCGGGAGCGACGGCTCGGGGGGCCAGGCTCCGGCCGCCGACACCGATGGCCCGATCGAGCAGCCGGCACCACAGCCTCCGGCGGACGGAGTCGAGCCGGCGGCGCCGGCTGAGCCGTCCGCGGACTCGGCTCGAGTCGAGCCGTCGGATGATCCACCGCAGCCGACCGGTGCACCGGATCCGACCGAACCGCCCGAGGAAACCGCATCGGCTGCTCCTTCCGGCGATTCGCAGGAACCGACGGAACAGAGCGGACAGACGAATGCACCGCCGGGTGAGACCAAGCCGGAGTTGTCCCAGGAGGTGTCGGCATCGACAGGGAAGATCGCGTCGACGGGCGAGCCGCCCACCGCGGCGGACTCCGGGGAGCGGGAGAGCGGCGGTGAATCCACCGACGAGTCCTCGGCTGCGGCCGAAACGGTGGCGACGACCGAGCTGACCGGCGAGCCCGGCACTGCGGCCGACGTAGAGGGGCCGGCACGCGACGACGAGTCCACCAATGAGTCCCCGGCTGCCGGCGCGACGGAGGAGCCCGCATCGACCGGCGATTCCGGCACCGGGGCGGGCGAGCCGGAGCCCGCCCGCGAGCAGGACGCCGCAGCGGCGGAGCCGGAGCCCGTCGACGCCAGGGGCAACCTGGCGTTCACCGACTGCGGGCAGGTGTACCTCTGTGCCACCTTGGCGGTGCCGGCGGATCACGACGATCCCGGCGGCGCCTCGGTGGAGTTGGCCGTCGGCATGATCCCCGCCGGCGACCCCTCCCGGCGCATCGGCTACCTGCTGGTCAACCCGGGCGGCCCCGGCGGGGGCATGCACGAGTTCCTGAACGCCGGGGCCGGCCTGTCGACCGACCTGCTGGATCGCTTCGACGTGATCGGCTGGGATCCCCGCGGTGTCGGCGGCAGCGTCCCCTCCGGATGCTGGGGCGAGGCCCGCGACCTCTACCTGCTGGACCCGATCCCGGACTCGCCCGACGAGCAGGACGCGCTCGACGCCGCGGCGCGCACCCTCGCCGAGGCGTGCGCCGCCGGGCTGGGCGACGTGGTGGGCCACATCGGCACGATCGAGGTGGTGCGCGACATGGACGCCATCCGCCGGGCGCTGGGCGCCGAGACGATCAGCTACCTCGGATTCAGCTACGGCACGCTGCTGGGCGTGCACTACGCCGGGATGTTCGGCGAGCACCTGCGGGCGGCCGTCCTCGACGGCGTTATCGACCCGTCACTCACCGGCGTGGAGACGGCGGTTGGGCAGACGGTGGGGTTCGCTCGGACGATCGACGAGATGTTCGCCTGGTGCCGCACCGCTCCGACTTGTCCGGTGACCGGTGACCCCACCGAGACCTACGACCTGTTGCTGGAACAGCTCGACGTCGCCCCGACCGTGGACCTCGCCGACCGGGTCGTGCTCGATCCCGCCCGGGCGATCCTGGCCGTCGTAGTGGCTTCCTACAGTTCGGACATCTGGCCGTTCTTCTTCGATGCGCTCGCCGCGGCGGTCGACGGCGACGGGACGATGTTCGGCCTCCTCGGCGAGGCCTACATCGGGATCGCCGACCTCGGGGCGTTCATCAGCATCAACTGCACCGACGGCGGCGCCGCGACGCGCGAGGAACTCGATGCTGTGACGCAGGCGCTGGCCGAGGTGGCGGGCGACTTCGGCTGGTCATCGGCGGTGTCGGGCCTGCCCTGCGAGTACTGGCCGGTCACCGCCGGCACGCTGCCCGTCGGCGCCATCGCGGCGCCGGATGCGCCGCCGATCCTGGTGGTCGGCAACCGGGGGGACAACGCCACCCCCTACGAGTGGGCGGTGGCGGTGGCTCGCCAACTCGCCTCCGGGGTGCTCATCAGCTACGACGGCAGCGAGCACACCAGCTACGGCCTCAGCGCCTGTGTGGACCGCGTCGTCGACGACTACCTCGTTGATCTCGTCGTGCCGCCCGGCGACGTGGACTGCCCGGCCGAGGGCTAGCGGTTGCGACCCCCGCGACGGCGATCGTCGGCCGTGACGTGACTGCCCGGTCCGGCGACCGGATTCGGCGTCCGAAAAGCGAGAGAGCGCCCCGCCGGCCGGCAGGAGCGCTCTGCGGTGCTCGGGGGGGAGGACTCGAACCCCCAACGACGGGACCAGAACCCGCTGTGTTGCCTATTACACCACCCCCGAAGGGTCCAGCAATATTACCGGGTCACCTCACCAGGCGGGTCCGAGCGTTGCGTAGGCGGCGCAGGACCTCCTGGCGGTCCAGGAGCACCATGGACTCGAAGAGCGGTGGGCCCACCGTGCGTCCTGTGATGGCCACCCGGATGGGCGCCTGGGCCTTGCCGAGCCGCATGCCGTGGCGCTCCGCCAGTGCCAGCGCGGCGGCGTGGGTCGCCTCCGCCGTCCAGTCCACCGCGGCGAACGTGGCGATGGCGTCGTCCAGCAGCGCCGGCGCGGCGGGGGCGCCCATCGCCTTGGCCCATGACTCGGGATCCTCGGGTGGCTCGGCAAGGAACAGCCAGTCCACGTAGCGGGTCACGTCGCCCAGCGTCCGCACCTTCTCCTGCACGACCGGGGCCAGCGCCGCCAGCGCCTCCGGGCGCATCCGCTCGGGGGGCCAGGGGGCCGTGTCGCCCAGCCACGGCTCGGACCGCCGCAGGTACTCCTCGGTGCTGAGGGCGCGGATGTACACGCCGTTGAAGTGCTCCAGTTTCTTGGTGTCGAAGAACGCCGGCGCCCTGTTCACGTCGCTGAGGCGGAACTGCTCCACGATCTCGGACATGGGGCGGATCTCCACGTCGTCGGCCGGTCCCCAGCCCAGCAGGGCCAGATGGTTGGCCATGGCCTCCGGCAGGTAGCCGCGGGCGCGGTAGTCGCCCAGCGACACGTCGTCGCGGCGCTTCGACAGCTTCTTGCGCGAGGCGTTCACCAGCAGCGGCAGGTGGGCGTAGATCGGCGCCTCGACGCCCAGGGCCTCCAGCAGCAACACCACCTTCGGCACGCCCGACAGCAGGTCCTCGCCCCGGATGGCATGCGTGACGCCCATGTCCACGTCGTCGACCGCGTTCGCCAGCAGGAACGTGGCCGTCCCGGCCGAGCGCCACACCACGAAGTCCTCCAGGTCGTCGCTGGCGAAGGACACCTCCCCCCGCACTACGTCGGCGAACGTCACGGTGCGCCCCGCCGGCATCCGGAAGCGGGCGGCCAGCCCCGGGCGCAGCGCCGTCCCGGCCACCGGCCGGTTGTCGGCGTCGCACAGGTAGGCGGCGCCGCCGGCCAGCAGCGTCTCGACGGCCTCCCGGTGGCGCTCCCGGCGCTGGGATTGGAATACCGGCTCCTCGTCCCAGTCGATGCCCAGCCACGACAGCAGGTCGTAGATGAGGTCCACCACCTCGGGGCGGTTGCGGGCCTCGTCGGTGTCCTCGATGCGCAGCAGCATCCGCCCGTCGACCGAGCGGGCGTAGATCCAGTTGAACAGCGCCGTGCGGGCCGAGCCCACGTGCAGGAACCCCGTCGGCGACGGGGCGAACCGCACCCGCGCCGCGAGGTCGGTCGGGGCGCTCATGCTCTCACCCAACCCGGCCACGGGTTAGCCGGTCCGGGGAGCACGGCTGGGGAGCGTCGCCGGTTGCCGCCGGGCGCTCACTGGGCGGTGGGACACCCGAGCGCCCCGGGGGATACCTCGTCGGCGATGCGGCACCGGATGGGGTAGCCGTCGTGGCCGCCGGCGCCGGCGAAGAGTTCCCGCCGGGAGGCCACCACCTCGATGGGGGCACCCGGGTCGAGGTACGCCCAATGGTCGAACGCCACCTGCAGGTCGGCGTCGATCGGCGCCCGGCCGAACAGCGAGGCCCGCTTCATCGCCACCGTCACGCAGCCGGCCACCACGTCGCCGGCCTTCTCGCCCGCCTGCAACGCCAGCCGCGGCACGAACCGCTTCGCCAGGCGTAGCGCGTAGCCCTGGTCGGGTCCCTGGTGGCCGAACCCCTCACCGGCGGGCAATGGCCCCTCGGCCAGCTCCCCGGGGCGGTCGGCTCGCCATCCGCCGTGCCGCTGCGGCGGCGAGGTGTAGTGGAGGGCCGTCGTGCCGGGCGCGTGCGGGACGTAGGGGGGCTGGGCCATGCGGCAAATGTACTTGCGGGGCGGCGGGCTTCAGCGCTCGAGGTCTTCGATGCTGCGGGGCCAGTCGTCCTTGAGCAGGCGGGACAGGGAGCGGTCGGCCAGGATCCGGCCCCCGGTCTGGCATTTGGGGCAGTAGTTGATCTCGTTGTCGGCGTGGACGATGCGCTGGACGGGGGTGGCGCACGCCGGGCACAGCTGCCCGTATTTGCCGTGGACCGCCATGTCGTCGTGGAAGGCGGTGACCTTGTCGGGGAAGCCGTCCCCCACCGCCCGGCGGTGCCGCTCGGTCCAGTCGGTCAGCGTGGTGCGGGTGGCCTCGTAGAGGCGGGCGATCTGGCCGTCGTCGAGGTCGGCGGTGCGCTGCATCGGCGACAGCCCGGCAGCGAGCAGGATCTCGTCGCTGTAGGCGTTGCCGATGCCGCTGAAGGCCGTCGGGTCGCACAGGACCCGCTTCAGGGTGCGGTTGCGGGCGGTGAGTGCGTCCCGGAAGCCGGCGAGATCCACGTCGAGTGGTTCGGCGCCGCCCCGGTCGTGGTTCTCGATCAAGGCGTCGGCGCCGCGGACCAGCCACAGGGAGGCCTTCTTGCGCCTGCCGGCCTCGGTGAGCAGCAGGGTGCCGTGATCGAAATCGAAGGCGGCCAGGCCGATGCGCGCCGGGGGCTTGGCATCTGGTTCGTCGCGCCAGCGCAGCCGCCCCGAGACCATGAGGTGGATCACGAGGTACAACTCGTCGGGGCCGTCCAGGGCAAGCACCAGCCGCTTGCCCAGCCGCTGCGTGCCGGCCACCGTGCGCCCCTCGGCTGCGGTGATCGGCGGATCGAAGGTCTGGAGCAGGCTGACGCCGAATACCCGGATGCGGCGCAGCTCCCGACCCACCACGAAGCGATCCAGCGCCTCCAGGTAAACCACGACGTCCGGCAACTCCGGCACGTCAGCGCTCCCGCCTCGCCGCGGCCATTCGAGCAGGCTACGTGCCCGGTACCATGCGCCCATGCTCTTCGGGATCAAGACCTCGCAACAGGACACCAACTGGGCGGACATGCTGGCCGTCTGGACCGCGGCCGACGACATCGACGTGTTCACGTCGGCCTGGAACTTCGACCACTTCTACCCGATCTTCTCGGACTCGACGGGGGAGTGCCTGGAGGGCTGGACCATGCTGGCGGCCCTGGCGCAGGCCACGAAGCGCCTGCGAGTGGGCTGCATGGTGACCGGCATGGTCTACCGCCACCCGGCCGTGCTGGCCTCGATGGCCTCCTCGCTGGACATCATCAGCGGCGGTCGCCTGGAGTTCGGCATCGGCGCCGCCTGGAACGAGGAGGAGTGCGACGCCTACGGCATCAACCTCGGCACCCTCACCGAGCGCTTCGACCGCTTCGCCGAGGCCTGCGAGGTCATCAAGGGTCTGCTGACGCGGGAGCTCACCAGCTTCGAGGGCCGCTACTTCACCCTCGACGAGGCCCGCAACAACCCGCCCGGCGTCCAGAAGCCCCACCCGCCGATCTGCATCGGCGGCAAGGGCGAGCGCCGCACCCTGCCGCTGGTGGCCCGCTACGCCGACCACTGGAACTGCCCCGTCTGGAACTGCCCCGTCCCCGAGGTCGACGAGTTCCGGGCCAAGCGCGACGTCCTGCACGAGGCCTGCGCCGTCATCGGCCGGAACCCGGCCGAGATCATGACGTCGGTCCACGTCACTGTGCCCGCCGACGGCGACCCCGCACCGGTCGTCGAGCAGGCCGCCGCCTTCGGCGAGGCAGGCGTCGACCTAGCGATCTGCTACCTCCCCCCGCCGCACACCCCCGCGGTCCTCGAACCCCTCGCCGAGGCCCTGACCCCCCTGGCCGACTGAGCGCCGAATAACCCTCACACACCGGCCCGATGTTCGTTGTTTGCCGAACAGCATTCACGGGGAGTTTGCTACTGGCGAGACTTCAACAGTCTTAATGCTGTTCGGGGCTGTTTCAGACCCGAATTCTGTGGGCGGCGGGTCTAGGTGCCGGCGGGCGGCGTGGCGTCGCTGTGGAGTAGGCCCCAGACTATGGAGTCGGCGAGGGCCTCCCAGGAGGCCTCCACGATGTTCTCGGAGACGCCGATGGTGGTCCAGGTGCGGGCGCCGTCGCTGGAGTCGATGAGCACCCGGGTGACCGCGGCGGTGCCGTTGGTGGTGTCGAGCACCCGAACCTTGTAGTCGGTGAGGGAGATCCGGTCGATCTCGGGGTAGTGGTCGCCGACCGCCGCCAGCAGGGCGTTGTGCAGGGCGTTCACCGGCCCGTTGCCCTCGCCGACGGTGATGCGCCGCTGGTTGCCCACCCACAGCTTGATGGTGGCCTCGCACTGGCGATGCATGGCCTCGTCCTCGGGCTGCCGTGCCCCGGGGGTGCCGGACGCCGCGGTGCCGGACCGCATGTGCCGACCCACCTCCGCCCGGAAGGACTCGATGGCGAAGTAGGGCTGCTCCCAGCCCACAGCGGCGCGCATCCACAACTCCAGGGAGGCGTCGGCCACCTCGAAGTGGTAGCCCTCGTACTCCAGTTGCTTCAGCGTCTCGATCAGCTCGGCGACGGTGGCGCCGTCCATGTCGATGCCCAGTTCCCTGGCCTTCAGCTCGATCGACGAGCGCCCCGCCATCTCCGAGACCACGAACCGGGTGCCGTTGCCGACAAACCCCGGATCGATGTGCTCGTAGGCGTCGGCGCGCCGGGCCAGGGCGCTGGCGTGCAGCCCGGCCTTGTGGGCGAACGCCGAGGTGCCCACGTAGGGCTGCTGCGGGTCGGGCGCCCGGTTGACCATCTCGGCGACCCGCCGGGAGACCGACGTCAGCAGCTCCAGCCGCTCGGGCGCCAGCGTCCGCACGCCCATCTTGACGCTGAGGTTGGCGATGATCGGCACCAGGTCGCAGTTGCCGGTGCGCTCGCCGTAGCCGTTGATGGTGCCCTGCACCTGCACGGCCCCGGCCCGCACCCCGGCGAGGGCGTTGGCCACCCCGCAGCCGGTGTCGTTGTGCAGGTGCACCCCCACGGGGGCGCCCAGCCGGTCGACGATCTCGGCCACGATGGCGTACACCTCGTGCGGCAGCGTCCCGCCGTTGGTGTCGCACAGCACCAGGCGCTCCGCCCCGGCCTCGGCCACCGCCGCCAGCACGGCCAGCGAATAGTCGGGGTTGTGCTTGTAGCCGTCGAAGGCGTGCTCGGCGTCGAAGAACACCCGCCGGCCCGCCCCGACCAGGTACGCCACCGACTCGGCCGCCATGGCGATCCCCTCGTCGAGGCTCGTCCGCAGCGCCCCGGTGACGTGGTAGTCCCAGCACTTGCCGACGATGCAGACCGTCTGCGTGCTCGCCGCCAGCAGGTTCGCCAGCACCGCATCGCCCTCGCAGCGCCCGTGCACCCGCCGTGTCGAGCCGAACACCGCCAGCCGGGCGGTCTCCAGGCGCAGTTCGTCGGCGGCGCGGGCGAAGAACTCGTCGTCCTTGGGGTTGGCGCCCGGCCAGCCTCCCTCGATGTAGTGCACGCCGAGGCGGTCGAGTTCCCGGGCGATGCGCAGCTTGTCCTCGACGGTCAGCGAGATGCCCTCGAGCTGGCTGCCGTCCCGGAGCGTGGTGTCGTAGATCTCCACCGACGCCGGGGTGCGGTCACCGCCGGCCGCCGCGGCCCGTGCCCGGGCTTCGAGGTCGCTGCTCGGCCCGGCGGCGGCGAGGCGGGCAGCGGCGGTGCCGCCGGTCATCCCACGGCCGTCACCGCTACTCGTTGACATACTCGTTCCACTCCTTGTACCGGTCGACCCGCCCCTGCACGGCCTCGTAGAAGACCTCCTGGATCTGGCGGGTGACCGGCCCCGGATCGCCGATCTCGCGGTCGTCCACCGAGCGGACCGGCACCACCTCGGCGGCGGTGCCGCTGAGGAACGCCTCGTCCGCCGTGTACAGGTCGCTGCGCAGCAGGTTGCCGGTCTCGTAGGGGATCTCCAGGTCACGTGCAATGGTGCGCACCGCGTCCTGGGTGATGCCTCCGAGGGCGCCGGCGCTGGTGGGCGGCGTGATGATCCGCCCGCCGCTCACCACGAACAGGTTCTCGCCGGTGCACTCGCTCACGTGGCCCTGCGGCGACAGCAACACGGCCTCGTCGTAGCC